>NZ_CP129683.1:1213899-2427799 GCF_041080835.1 Bifidobacterium sp. WK012_4_13 | reverse complement strand
CATCGCACACCTCGCATCCCCGTGTGATCATTCCGGTGTTTCCTGGAACGAACTGCGAATTCGACACCACCCGTGCCTTTGAACGCGCCGGCGCGGAAGTCTCGACGCTGGTTATTCGAAATCTCACACCGCATGATGTCACTGAAAGCACGCAGGCTCTCGAAAGGGCCATACGAGGCAGTCAGATCGTCATACTTCCAGGCGGCTTCTCCGGCGGCGATGAGCCAGACGGATCGGCAAAATTCATCGCCGACTTCTTCCGCTCTCCCGCAATCACCGAGGCGGTCCGCGATCTTCTGAACAACAGGGACGGCCTGATGCTCGGCATCTGCAATGGCTTCCAGGCACTGGTGAAGCTCGGGCTGGTGCCTTATGGCGATATCGTTCCCATGACCAAGGCAAGCCCGACCCTTACCTACAATTCGATCGGACGTCATCAGAGCAGACTGGTTCGCACACGCGTCGCTTCGACGATGTCACCCTGGCTGAGAAGATGCGAGCGTGGAGACATCCACACGATTGCGATCTCACATGGAGACGGTCGATTCGTCGCCGGGTCCGACATGCTTGACCTCCTGCGGGACAATGGTCAGATCGCAACGCAATATGTCGACGAAAGCGGCATCCCCTCCATGGATCTGAGCGTCAATCCGAACGGTTCCGTCATGGCAATCGAAGGCATAGCAAGTCCGGATGGCCGTGTCCTCGGAAAGATGGCGCATACCGAACGCTCGGGCGATGGTCTGTATCAGAACGTACCGGGAGCAGATGGCCGCCAGCCGCTTATCGAGAGTGGAGTCGACTATTTCAGGGCATGAATTGACATCAGGGCGCTCCACGCATGCATCCGCGCAGCTGCCCTCAAGGGGTTGTAACACGCTTTTGGTATCGTTTGGAAGGAAGCGAAATCCTTCTATTCCCTCATTTATTGGAAGGAGCTGGTGTCATGTCCGCTGAACTTGAAGGCCTGCATGAAGAATGTGGCGTATTCGGTGTCTGGGATCATCCAGATGCGGCTCGGCTTACATATTTCGGCTTGCACGCCCTGCAGCACCGCGGACAGGAAGGTGCAGGCATCGTATCCAATGACAACGGCAAGCTGATTGGCCATCGCGGCCTCGGTCTGCTTACCCAGGTCTTTTCCGACGAGGCTGAAATCACCAGGCTGAAGGGCTCAAGAACCATAGGCCATGTGCGATATGCAACGGCCGGTTCAGGTTCGATCGACAACATTCAGCCATTCATCTTCCGTTTCCACGATGGCGATGTGGCTCTGTGCCACAACGGCAATCTCACCAACTGCACGACGCTGAAAAAGACCCTGGAAAGTCAGGGTGCGATATTCCATTCCAATTCGGACACAGAGATTCTGATGCATCTGATCCGACGCGCGCCGGGACGCAACTTCATCGACAAGCTGAAGGTCGCCCTGAACCAGGTCCATGGAGGTTTCGCCTATCTGCTGATGACCGAAGACAGCATGATCGGCGCACTCGATCCGAATGGCTTCCGTCCACTCTCCCTGGGTCAGATGAAAAACGGCGCATACATTCTGGCATCGGAGACATGTGCGCTCGACATCGTCGGCGCAGAGCTCGTGCGTGACATTCGTCCTGGAGAAATCGTCATAGTCGACGATTCCGGATATCGCATTGAAAAATATACCCAGAATACCCAGCTAGCCATATGCTCGATGGAATTCATCTATTTCGCACGTCCCGATTCCAATATCTATGGCATCAACGTGCATTCCGCGAGAAAGCGCATGGGAGCAAGACTCGCAGAAGAGGACCCGGTGGATGCGGACATGGTCATCGGAGTTCCGAACTCCTCGCTTTCCGCAGCTTCCGGCTACGCTGAAAAAAGCGGCATTCCCAACGAAATGGGTCTGATCAAGAACCAGTATGTCGCCCGCACCTTCATCCAGCCGACTCAGGAGCTGCGTGAGCAGGGCGTGCGCATGAAGCTTGCCGCAGTGCGAGGAGTGGTCGCAGGCAAGCGCGTCATCGTAATCGACGACAGCATAGTGCGCGGCACCACCTCACGACGCATCGTCCAGCTTCTCAAGGAGGCGGGCGCCACTGAAGTCCATATGCGCATCGCCTCTCCTCCATTGAAATATCCCTGCTACTACGGCATTGACATCCAGCGCAGCTCCGAACTCATCGCAGCGAAGAAGTCCGTCGAGGAAATACGCGAATACATCGGTGCCGATTCCCTCAAATTCCTGAGCGTGCAAGGCCTTGTCGACTGCATCGGCATGCATGATCCGGCTCCATACGGCGGCCTGTGCGTTGCCTATTTCAACGGCGACTACCCCACCAGACTCGACGACTATGAAGACGACTTCCTTGCCTCCATCACCCCCGAAGACCGCAAGCGGATCACTCATTTTGCCAAGAGCAACAGCAACTACACGGATAACGAGTTCGCACGTTCGTATGCGACCGCATAGATGAAGCCGTCCCCAGGGCGGCTCGGCAGCGGTGCATAGCATTTCCAGAAACAATTCCAACAGAAGCGATAGGAGACACACGTCATGCCCACAGCATATGAGAATGCAGGGGTCAGCGTCGAGGCTGGGTACGAAGTAGTTCAACGAATTCAGCAGCATGTTGCTCGAACCGCCCGAAAGGGCGCTGGCGGCATCGGAGGCTTTGGCGGGACCTTTGACCTATCTGCTCTCGGATACAGCCAGCCGGTGCTGGTCTCGGGCACGGACGGCGTCGGCACGAAGCTGATGGTCGCCAAGGCGGCTGGCAGGCATGACAGCATAGGCATCGACTGCGTCGCGATGTGCGTCAATGACATCGTCGCACAGGGCGCAGAGCCGCTGTTCTTCCTCGACTACATCGCATGCGGCAAGAATGACCCTGAACTGCTGGAACAGGTGGTCAAGGGCGTCGCAGACGGCTGCGTTCAGGCCGGAGCCGCGCTGGTCGGTGGCGAGACCGCAGAGATGCCGGATATGTACGATGCCGACGAATACGACCTCGCAGGGTTCACCGTCGGTGTCGTGGAGAAGGACCGGGTCATCGATGGAAGCGCGATCAGACAGGGTGACGTCATCATCGGTCTGCCCTCTTCCGGAGTGCATTCCAACGGATTCTCGCTCATTCGCAAGGCGCTGTTCAAGGACGGCGGCCTCGATGTGAACTCCAAGCTCGACGAGCTTGACGGCGAGACGCTGGGCGAGGAGCTTCTCAAGCCCACCAGAATCTATGCGAAGGCTCTCAAGCCTCTGTTCGCAACGGATGCCCTCCACGGCATCGCACACATCACAGGCGGTTCCTTCGTCGAAAAGGTGCCACGCATCATACCCGAAGGACTCGCAGCCGCCTTTGACATCGACAGCTGGGATGTGCCAGCCATCTTCAGGATTCTGCAGCGATATGGCCATGTCGACGATCTGGAAATGTACAACATCTTCAACATGGGCATCGGCATGGTGCTTATGGTCGCACCTGAATCCGTCGCCCAGGTCGTCCGCATCCTTGACGCTGAGGATGAACCCCACTTCATAGTCGGTCGAATAATCAAGGATAATGGGGCAAGGGTGGAACTGCGCCACGGTATCTGAACGGTACTGAACGGTACTGAACGGTACTGAACGGTACTGAACGATATCGGATAGGGCGTCGTCCATAGGCGGCGATGCCTTCATGATCGTGCTGGCCGACGCAGACAGGCAGCTTCGATGCCATAACTTCGCGGAAATCCGCGGGAAGGAACATCATGGGACAGAAAGTGTTGATTATCGGTTCGGGTGCTCGTGAGCATGTCGTCGCCCACACGCTTCTCAAGGGTGGAAGCGTCGATGAGGTCGTCTGTGCACCGGGCAATCCGGGAATGGAGCGCGATGGCATCAGAACCACTCAGCTCTCCCCCAGCAATCACGCCGCTCTCATAGATTTCGTCGAGGACAATGACATCGATTGGGTTTTCGTGGGACCCGAGGTGCCCCTGATCGAGGGAATAGTCGATGATTTCGAGGCGGCGGGCATCAAGGCCTTCGGCCCGAACAAGGCTGCCGCGCAGATCGAGGGATCCAAGGACTATGCCAAGCAGCTTATGGAGCGTCACGGGATTCCAACTGCGAAATACGAGACGTTCGACGACCTTGAACGCGCGAGCATGTATGTCAGCGAACATGGAACCCCGATCGTGATCAAGGCAGACGGTCTCGCCGCCGGGAAGGGCGTCACGGTCGCGATGGATGACGACCAGGCGCAGGAAGCTCTGAAGCAGATCTTCCTCGATCATCGCTTCGGGGCTGCCGGTGCCAAGGTTGTCATCGAGGAATATCTTGAGGGACAGGAATTCTCCCTGATGAGCTTCGTGCGTGGCAATGAGTTCTGGCCCATGCCCATCTCCCAGGATCACAAACGCGCCTACGATGGCGACAAGGGACCGAACACGGGTGGCATGGGAGCGTACAGCCCAGTCCCCCAGATCAGCGATGCAAGTGTGAACGCGGCCATCGAGACGATCGTCAGGCCGACGGTCGAGGCCATGGTCGACGAGGGCGTTGCATTCCAAGGCATACTGTATGCAGGATTGATCGATACGGTGGAAGGACCGAAGGTCATTGAGTTCAACGCGCGATTCGGCGATCCGGAAACCGAGGTCGTATTGCCGAGGCTCACTTCGGATCTTGGAGCCGCACTGTCCGCGATCCTCGATGGAGAGGCTCCGACCTTCGCATGGAATGGCGATTCCACGACGATCGGCGTCGTTCTTGCCTCTGACGGATACCCCGACCAGGTCGTGAAGGGCGCACATGTTCCCGACATCGATCTTGACGACGATTCGCATGTATTCTATGCAGGCGTTTCCGGCGATGCCGATGGCAAGGGTGAGCTGGTCGCCTCTTCCGGCCGTGTGCTGCTGGTAGAAACCAGCGGCCGGGATATCGCAGATGCCCAGAAGAAGGTGTATGCGATACTCGACGGCATCGATGCCTCCGGGCTATTCTTCCGACATGACATTGGCAGCAAGGCCCTTGAGGCATAGCTCCACCGGCAGGATGGGCT
This sequence comes from Bifidobacterium sp. WK012_4_13, assembly GCF_041080835.1. Classification (NCBI taxonomy): domain Bacteria; kingdom Bacillati; phylum Actinomycetota; class Actinomycetes; order Bifidobacteriales; family Bifidobacteriaceae; genus Bifidobacterium; species Bifidobacterium fermentum. Next base: position 2,422,766 of record NZ_CP129683.1, on the reverse strand, counting down.
TTCGGCCTGCATCATCAAACGGGTAGTACAATGACCGATGTGATTCAGGCAGAAAGGCAAAGGCCACGGCGTGGGCTTAATTTTCAACAGTTTCTCGTAACTGCTCTCGTCACTGCCATGCTCATCACGGCGGCGCCACTGCTCGATGCGACCGGAATACCGGTCTCTTCCATACTCTCTGGCTCGATAGGCCTGATGCTGCAGGCGTGTCCGTTTCTGCTCATCGGAATTCTCGTCTCTTCGGCCATCGAAACGTTCATCAGCAACGACTTCATCGCAAGGCACTTTCCGCGTTCGACCATGGGAGGGCTGATTGCGGCGATCCTTGCGGGCCTGTGCATTCCCGTGTGCGACTGTGCGACGGTGCCGGTCTTCGCACGACTCGTCCATAAGGGCGTCCCCCTTGCCTCGGCTGTGACATTCCTGTGCGCGGCGCCGATCATCAACCCCGTGGTCATCTGGTCCACATGGTTCGCATTTCCCGACAAGCCCGAGATGCCCATACTCCGATTCATCTTCGGCATCATCGTGTCCATCGTCATAGGGCTGAGCTTCGTCATCTTCCCACACCGAGAAGAGGTGCTTCGCAACGCTGCGAGCCTTCCAGAACAGGGGCGCGGCCACGTAGTCCATGAGGGACTGCGCGCCCCCGAAGCTTCGGCCGAGGCGCATGACGATTCCAGGAACGGTGCGACGCTTCGCATCCGATGCTTCATGCAGCATGCATATCACGACATGTTCCAGATCGTCCCCTACATGCTGACGGGCATACTTCTGGCCTCATGCATCCGTGTGATCGGCGGTTCGAACGTGCCGTCCTGGCTTCAGGACCATGGTTCAGCCATCGCGATCGCATTCATGATGGCGCTGGCATTCGTGAGTTCCCTCTGCTCATCCTCCGACGCCGTCATCGCTCGCGGCTTCGGAACCTTGTTCCCCGTTCCTGCCGTGCTCGGATTCCTCGTGTTCGGCCCCATCCTTGACATCAAGAACGTATTGATGCTGCGTGCGATGTTCACCAGACGATTCGTGCTGCGCATTGCTCTCTCGACCATCGCAGTGTGCTTCGGCGTCATGCTTGCGCTCGCTGGAATCATGGGGCTGTGAAGCATGAAACGACGGAAATCCAATGAAATCAACAGCCTTGACGTCATCCAAGGCGCGCTGTTCATGCTTCTTGCACTCGCGATGGTGGCATTCATCGCATCAGGCCGATACGTGAACTACGTGACGCCAAGAACCGTGCCATACGTGCTCGTCGCCGTCTTCGTGCTTGCATCCTTCGCAATCGCGTCATTCTGCGGAACGTTCCACACCAGTGTGAATGCGCTCGGGAAAATCATGGTGGTGCTGATCGTCCCCACGCTGATGCTCGTGATTCCCGTTCAGACGAGTTCGGCAAGCAGCGAGGGACTGAACCGTGCCATTGCAGTCTCAGGCTCTGCGTCCACACGCCTCTCGGGTCTCGATGCGTCGAAAAGGACCATCACGATAAGCGACGATCAGTTCGGTGCCTGGTATGATCGCATCGATCGAAATTCCAACCAGTATCTTGGATATACGATCGTCCTCAACGGGTTCGTCTCACAGGACTCCTCCGTGGGTGCCTCGCAATTCACCGCATCCCGCATGCTGATGACATGCTGCGTGCTGGACATGACTTCCTTCGGATTCGTGGTCGATGCAGGAACTTCCCGAATCCCGAAGGACGACAGCTGGGTCACGGTCACGGGGACGCTTGCGAAAGGCACCATTGGAACGAAGTCGCACAGCTATCAGGGTCTGGTGCTCAGCGGCGCGAAGATAGCCTCATCCACGGATACGGCAAGCGGATACTTCTACTATCAATGACCGTTCACGGCCGAAGGCATCTGATGGCCAAATGGACACAGCCAATCCCATGCATCACCCGATTCCATGCACCACACGATCGGGTACACTGCACGATCAGCTACACCACACGATCGAGTACACCACACAATCGCAGTCACCGGCCAATGCCCGGACTGCAGACTGTGAATGCGTCGCATCTGTTCCAAATCGAGCCGAACGACTTCACTTCCCGGAAGTGGTGTTCGACGTGGACTGGGACTGCGAAGGCGAGGACGAAGGAGCCGTTGCAACATCGGCCTTCTTCTTGGCGGCTGCCTTCTCTGCGGCCAATTTCTGAGCCGCAGCCTTAGCGGCATCGGATTTGGCTGTCGGAGTCTTCATGAAGCCGGTGCCCTTCAGATAATGCTTGCCCGCTGTGATGTCATATTGAATCAGCTTGTAGTCCTGTACCAGCTGCTTGGTCTTCTTATCGAATTTACGGGCGTCCATGGGGTTGCCGGAACTGTCGAGATAGATGGTCTGTCCCGCAGGAATCCTGTCCCAGCCCTGGATCTGATTCACGACGGGAGGTTCCATCGCGGAGACCTTCGCATGCATTTCAGTCAGGAAAGCCGTGTATGGCGAAACCTTGGCATCCATGTATTCAGCCGATTGAGCGCTGAAGAAGTTCGGGGAGGTATAGCTGCTGTTGGAGATCTTGTTGTTATACGTCGCGGAAGCCTTGTTGGACCAGATGAAGTAATCCGTCTCATGCAGGGCGATGGCGTTGCTCGAATCCGCGCCCGCGGTCGTGTATATGCCGGGAAGATGGTCGCCATAGAACACCACAGTGACTGGCTTGCTCAGTTTGTTGAGCGAATCCAGCAGCGCCTGCGTCGAGGAATCGGTGTAGCTCATTCCCTTCGCATAGGTGTCGATGGCCGTGGCCTCGTCGCTGCCCAGGGCGGCCGAGCCCGAGGATGCCGAAACCTGGAACTGATTGTTGGCATACCAGTTGTTGTATGGCATGTGATTCTGCATGGTCACGATCTGCACGAACTGATTGCTCTTCGTCGACTGCATCTCCTCCAAAGCGCTCTTGTACGCCGACTCGTCACTCACATATGGGCTGTTGTCCAGCTTGTTCTGGTACTTGATGACATCGGGCTTCTCAAGGGTGTAGAAGTTCGAAAAGCCGAACTTCTTGTACACGGTGGAACGAGAATACATGGAGGACTCATACGGGTGGAAGGCGACTGCATTCTTGGAGCTCCAACTCTGGTTCACCGAGGGAGTCCAGGACAGTGAGGGAATCAGCTGCTGATATGGGCTTGTGAGTGAGGAATCGAAGTTTGCCATGCTCAGGCCAGTCAGTGCCTGGAATTCAAGGTTTGCGGTGCCTCCGCCATAGCCGCTTGAGAGCATCAGGCCACTGGTCGTCTTCTGCTTGATGGCTCTGATCTTTGGCATCGGATCCTGATTGATGCTCAATCCGGGAACGCGGGTGGGGTCGGAGAATGACTCAGACAGTATATAGATGACCGAACTGTCGTTCTCATAGTTCTTCCTGCTCGCATTGATGGAGTTCGCCTCTGCCTCGTATCGCTTGGCGATGCGCTTCATCGTGGCTTCGCTATATCCGCTTGGCTCGTCCATCACCTTGGGATTCAGCTGACGCAGGAAGGCTATCAGCGTACCGTTGCGCTGAGCGTCATAGACGGAATCCCACATCGAGGGGATGTCTCCCATGAACTTCGCCGTCGTATTTGCCCATGTTCCGACAGTGCCGACCGCAATCGAGAAAAGCGTGAGGATCAGTCCGGACACAAGGATGCCGGCGATCCGTCCGGTCGCATTCAGGGCTCTGCTCTTCACAGTGAGGACGCGTCCACGTCGCAAATCCATATGGTTGATGAAGATGCACAGTCCGACAAGGACCAGCAGGGCAACGACCGCCCATAGGATGGTCCATTGAGATCCGGCAGGAAGGAAGGTCGCGACCGTTCCTGCATCGGAATGAAGAAAGTCCATATCCGAGGGAAGCACGGTCTCGTATCGGGAGATCACCTTCATATGCTCGATAATGCCCACAACCGTGCACCCGATGATGAAGATCGGCGACGCCACCCAGAACCTGTTGGTTATGAACAGAATGATGCCATAGACAAGGCCAAGAACGATCAGATTCAGGATGAAGACGAATCTGCGATCGGTCCACATCGTCGATATGAAGCCCCACAGCCCTATGAGTGGGCTGGAAAGCGCAACCCTTGAGCTTGAAATCGTGACAGCCCACTGGAGAATCGCAACGCCGACGATATCTACGATCAGAAACAGAATCGCATATGTCCAGTTCGAGAATCGCGATGCGCCGAGGGAAATCCTCACTCTTCGGGCATCGGTCTCCTTCGCCTTCTCATTCACGGTCTCCTTTGACGTCTCCTGTGCCGGCGCGTCCTGATCCTTTTTCACTTGTGCGTCTCTATGAGCATGTCCCCATTCAAAAAACTTAGGCATAAGCGCCAATTCTTTCAAGCAACCACGACAATAAATCTTAAAGGACGCCATGAATGTGAAGGAAATGCTAGATTTACAGCCTTCGCTTTCACATATTCGATCGATTCCATATCCAGCGCACTATCCTCGTGATGTGGATAGATTCAGTCTGCCCAAGGGAGATGGGGTGCAATGCTGGAGGAAATAGCGAAGATCAGGCTGCTCAGCGGCTGGTTTCCAAGCACCGTTCTATGGGTGAGCATCATTGGATTCGCGATTCTCGTCATAAGCCAGATAATTGACTTTTCCAACCGCAAGGGTCGGCTGGGGAATGCCAGGCGTCTGCTCTTGGAATTGGTCGTCACCCTTGCCAGCGCGGCTATAGGTTGGACAGCGACGTGGCTCGTTTCGGACGTATATGTGCTGTTCGGCGTGAGTCTTGGCTTTGATGTGATCCGCAATGTCGCCATTGGCTTTGGAATCGTTGCGCTGTCCATCTCCTGCTGCGTGCTCTCCCGGAACTGGAGACGAACGCTCGCCTGCATCATGATTCCAATCGCGATTCTCAACACTGCGATTCGCGTGAATGCGGCCTATGGCGAATACACCATCGTCGGCAGCGTGCTCGGAGTACCGACCTATGCTGAGCTGAAACCCTCCACGATTCACAACGCAGACATGAGCATGGCCCAATGGAAGACACTTGCCGCGGAGGGGAAGGCTCCTGCACATCCACAGCACGGCATCGAGAGATCGTATGCGATTCCCGCAACGATCTCCCACTTCGATGCACGCGAGGCCGATATCTATCTGCCTCCAGCGGCGCTTTCGAGCACTCCCCCGAGGCTTCCGGTAATGATCATGCTCGGTGGCCAGCCAGGAAGCCCCGACCGAATGTTCACGGCAAGCGGCATCTCGCGTGTCATGAACGAATATGCGCAGGCACATGACGGTCTTGCACCAATCGTCGTGTCTCCGGATCAGAACGGCTCGGCATTGCATAATACCTTATGCGTGGATTCAACAGTGTATGGCAATGCGGCCACATTCATCACCAAGGATGTGACCGATTGGATAAAGTCCACGCTTCCAGTCGAGACCTCGGCCAAGTACTGGACCATTGGTGGATTTTCACAGGGCGGAACCTGCACCACGCAGCTTGGCCCTCGAAATCCGAAGATATATGGGCACATGTTCCCCGTCGATGGCGAGATGAAACCGACCGACGGGAGTGAGAAGAGCATGATAAGACGCTTCTTCAACGGCGATCGAAAAGCCTACGAGGCACAGATCCCCGTGAATGCGATAGCGCAGCATTCGCCTTCGACGCAGACGATGTTCAGCGCTGCCGGAGATCAGGATTCAGAATCGGTCGAGAACATCAAGGTCATCGGAGCTGCGGCCAAAAAGGCAGGCATGAAGGTTCAGGCCATCATCACCAAGGGAAGCGGTCATGACTGGCATACCGTGAAAAGCGCGCTAGTCCCGGGAATCTATTGGTTGTGCGCGCAGATGGGTCTCGGATCCGACAGCAGACCGGTCAGCGAGTATTCGAATCTTGAGGAAGTCAAGCTTGGATGAAAGTCAGGCTTGCATGAAAGTCAGGCTTGCATGAAAGTCAAGCTTGCATGAAAGTCTAGATCACAAGGGGTGGAACAGGGAATTCTGGACGAAGGCTGTTCGTATGGTCCGGCATCCGCATCCACAGAGAGCAAGGGAAGCACCAACACATATGGCAGAATCTGAAAGGCATATGCCTGATTCCGTATCTGAGCATGATGAAGGCGCCGATGCGGCGCAGCATCGCGAGCAGGCGGAGAGTTCAGGGGCCGCATCAAGCGCTGCGAACGCCCAGAGGAGCACGGACCCAGGGAAAGCCCGATACGAGGATCAGCGGTCACAGTCCGGCAACGGATGGACAGGATTGGTTCAGGATGCACGCAGCTGGCTGCTCAAGCGTCAGCTCGCGGTGTGGGTATCCGGAAGCGTCGCCGTGATCAACATCGTCTTTCTGCTCTGGCGCGTGCTTTTCCGAATTCCGCAAGACAGTCTGTATTTTTCCACGACATACGATCAGCTCCTCATGACGGGCGGGCACATCGCCAATGGTGCCGTCTCCCCACAGCCGCCGAGCGTCACGCTGCAGATGATCGGACTCATCGCAACGCTGTTCATTTCCACAAGCACATATCGCCTAATAATGGATGTCATCATCATCTTCACCATTCTTGCGATTGCGGAACCAAGGCTTGGTCGCAGACGGACGCTCCTGGCATGCCTGATTTCGGGAATGTCAGGCGCAGTCATCGGGCTGTTCCTCTGCCTGTTCATCAACTGGCTTGGTGGCATGTGGCAGAACGCATCCCACGCACGGATGACGATGAGCCCCTTGGTGATGATATTCGGGGCCTTGATGGCGGCAAGCGCCTTCAGCAGCTTCATCTGGAGAAGAAGAATACGGCTGATTGGCTACATGGCAGTTCTCATCGCTCTGCTATATACCGGTGACCCTGGGGATTACTGCCTTCTCGTGGCTGCATTGGTCGGGCAATTCATCGGCTACGTATGGCATGGCCCGCAAGACAGCAGAGAGCACTGGGCTTCGAGCAGCGCCCATGAACGCCGGAGTCTACTTTCTTCGATATCCGTCGTATTGTCCCTCGGACCGATCGTGGCAACCGTATCCCATGCCCACAGGGGCGCCTTGAGCGCCCTTGGTCTGCTCACCGGCCCCGGAACCATCAACGACGCCCGACTCATGGCCTGTCTGAGAACGGCGTCGAAAAGCAGCTGCTACCAGGAATTCAATCTCTATCACATTTCGACTTCGGGAAGCATCATACGCGCCATACTCCCGACGATCGTGCTGCTCATCATCAGCTGGGGCATGTATAGGGGACGGCGCGTGGCGGCATGGTCTGCGATCATCGTCAATTCCGGAATCGTGCTCTTCTCGTTCCTCTATTATCTTCTGTCCAGCGTCCAGAACGACATGGTGGCATTCCAGGCATACCGGCATGGACTGCTTCCCTCGATGCTCATGACAGTGCTCCCGCCGCTTGCCTTCGCCATCGTCATTCGGCATAACATTCGGCTGTTCAACGTTCCGACCGAACGCGGCGCGCTGTGGAGAGGACTGTCTGCGATCATAGCCACCGCTCTTGCACTGAGCGCATTCTATCTGGGCTTCGGTCTGCTCAACCCGACCTCATTCCTTCCTCACGCCCACTGGTCCTCACTGCTTTCACAACTGCCACAGACATTCATCCCGATGGGATTCCTCAACACCTCGCAGGCAGTGCTGCGGACGACCACCTTCGCGGCTGAACTCGTCCGGCAATGCATTGGAATAATCTTCTGGCTGGTGCTGATAGTCGTGGTCTCCAGATGGATGCGAACCTCGGTTGCGGAGAATGCAGGCGAGCGAAAGCTCGCAGGCTCTCTTGTGGAACTTGGCGGAGAGTCCATGTCATTCATGACCACATGGGAGGGCAACAGGTACTGGTTCTCCCCCACGGGCCGCTCTTCCGTCGCATACCGCGTCTCCCACGGAATAGCACTCACGACGACGGGGCCATTCGGAGATCCCGGTGAGTACCTCGACGATCTTCAGGGATTCACCCACTTCTGCTATGAGCACTCGCTCTCACCCGTGTTCTACAGTGTGCACGATGCCACGCGGCAGGCTCTTCTGGACCAGGGATGGTCTTCGATTCAGGTCGGCAGCGAGATGGTGGTCGATCCTCGTCTGTGGCAGACCAAGGGAAAGAAGTGGCAGGCGATACGAACCGCCATCAACAAGGCCAACCGCGAAGGAATCCGTGATGTCTATGCTGACTTCAGCGGCAGTCCGCGCGAAATTCAGTCGCAGATCGTCGACATCTCCGAGCAGTGGGCGAACCTGAAATCGCTGCCTGAGATGAAATTCACGCTTGGCGGCATCGATGAGCTTCGTGACCCTCGCGTGATGATGCTGTATGCGATCGATGCCGATAACGTGGTGCAGGGTGTGACAAGCTGGCTGCCCACATGGAGGAACGGCCAGATCGTCGGTTGGACGCTTGACTTCATGCGTCATCGCATCGACAGTCCGAATGGAATAATGGAATTCCTCATCGCACGCATGGCCCAACGCCTGAAAGAGGGTGGCACTGCGGAATTCATGAGTCTTTCCGCGGCTCCGCTGGCGGGATCTCCGGTCGATGACGGGGAAGATTCAGCCGCCTTGCATCATGCCTTGCAGATCGTTGCCGACATCATGGAACCGTCATATGGCTTTAACTCACTGTTCCAGTTCAAGAAGCGATTCCAACCTCATGAAGAGCCTGTCTACATCTGCTATCCGGATGTCTCGAGGCTGCTGCCGATGGGGCTGGCGGTTCTGGAGGCATATCTGCCAGATCTGAAGCCAAGCCAGATTCGAAACATGCTGAATCACTGAAAATTCGAAGATATTGCCCTGTTCATGAGGCTTTTAAATCGAGATTGCGAGTTTTGCGGCAATTTCAAAGTATACGAGGTGCAAAACCGTTGAAGTGCCATGGGCAGAAAGCCGATTTCAGCGGTTGATACTTTGAAATTGCCGCAAAACTCGCAATCTCGATTTTCCAGGACCCGCTATTGACCCTGTTGACAGTCTTCGCAGAGTCCGAACAGTTCCAAAGTATGGGAGCTCACCGTGAAACCGTGCGCGGCAGCGGTCTTTCTCAGCCACGTCTCATCGGGCGGCTCGATTTCAACCGTCTTGCCACAGTGCGTGCATACCAGATGATGATGATGGCTCGTATCCTCGCACATTCTGAACATCTGAGAGCCATTGAGCTGAATCGTGTCCGCCTGCCCGACCTCTGCCAGCAGGTTCAATTGCCGATAGACCGTTGCCAGACCGATCGTCGAACCATCATCCTCAAGCTGACGATGCAATTCCTGGGCGGTCACGAAGTCGCCTGAGGCGCGGAGAGCTTTTCGAACTGCATCCTTCTGCTTCGTCTGCCGTATTACATGCTCGGTCATATCGCTCCTTATGCTCTGCCTTCCGTTCCAATGTATCGCAGACACGCATCAGGAATCAATCGACTCGCCTGAAGCTGATCGCAGGCGTGCCCCATGCGCCTGCGATCATAAGGCTTCAATCCTCAAGATCTGACCAGCATCCTGTGGCTTCCAGTTCCTCGACCGCGGCATCCGTGTCTTCAGCAAGCACGGTGATATGACCCATCTTGCGATTCTGCTTCACCTCTGCCTTGCCATAATCGTGCAGATTCCATTCCGGGTGCGCTCCTATCAGTGCCCTGGTGGGAGCGACATGCTGACCGAGGACGTTGGCCATGACCGCTGGGCTGAGCAGTTCCGGCTTGGGCAGCGGCCATCCGGCTATGCCTCGGATATGCGCGTCGAACTGGCTCATCGAGCAAGCCTCGATGGTGTAGTGCCCGGAATTATGCGGACGTGGGGCGAGCTCGTTGACGATGACCTTGTTGTCCCGCGTGATGAACAGCTCTATTGCGAGCGTCCCTGCGAGTTCGAAGCCCTTCGCAAGCCTGAATGCAAGTGCCTCGGCCTCTTCGGCTACCTCCTCGTCGACGATTGCCGGAGCGATGGTCAGATGAAGGATGTTGTGACGGTGCTCGTTGCGCACGATCGGGAAGGTGACGAAATCCTTGCCATTGCCAGAGATCAGAATCGAAGCCTCGAATGCGAAGTCGACGAATCCTTCCAGGATCGACGGAGGGAATATGCCGGTATCCTTCTCGCGCTTTCGTACTATGTCAAGGTCGTCATCGCTGCGCAGCACCAGCTGCCCATGCCCATCGTATCCGCCACGCCGCGTCTTCAACACTGCGGGGTATCCGAGATCCCTGATGGCAGCAGACAACTGACCGAGATCGTCTACCTGGCGCCACGGTGCCGTCTGCGTTCCATGATCGTTGATGAACTGCTTCTCGAAGACTCTGTCCTGGGTGACGCGCAAGAGATCTGTGCCTTGTGGAACGGCGGTCTTGCCACGAACCTCGTCAAGGGCATCGGCATCGACGTTCTCAAACTCATAGGTCAGCACATCGCTGCGTTCGGCAAGCTCGTGTATGGCGTGTCTGTCGTCGTAGTCCGCGGTGATCTGGAAGTCACCGACCTGCGCCGTCGGACAGTCCGGTGTCGGATCGAGAACGCCGATTCGGAATCCGTGATATTTCGCGGCCAGAGCCATCATGCGACCAAGCTGACCTCCGCCGACGATGCCTATCGTGGCACCAGGCTGAAGCATCGTGATTCGTCCCTTGGTCTCTTCACTTAAGCTCGGCATTTGATTCCTCGACCTTCTCCTTGAGCTCTTCACGGAATGCCGCGAGCGCATCGGCCAAAGTGGAGTCGCTCGTCGAAAGGATGCTCACTGCCAGGATTCCCGCGTTCGTCGCCCCGGAATTGCCGATGGCCGTCGTTGCGACCGGTATGCCTCCAGGCATCTGCACTATGGAAAGCAGCGAATCCCAACCACTCAATGCATGGGATTGAACGGGAACTCCAATCACTGGAAGCGTCGTCTGAGCCGCCACCATGCCCGGCAAGTGCGCGGCGCCACCTGCTCCCGCAATGATGACCTTCAGCCCATTCTCTCGTGCATGGTGCGCGAAATCTGCCATGAGCTCAGGCGTGCGATGTGCAGAAATGACTTTTTTCATGTAAGGAATATGAAAATCATCGAGAATCTGGCAAGCATGCTTCATGGTTTCCCAGTCGCTCGACGATCCCATCACCACAGCAACCACTGGCTGGTCAGTTGAGGGCGTTGATTTATGTTCATTCCGATTCAATAACGACATATGACCTCGCAATCCGAACGATGTGACCCTGCCTACTCTACGCACGAGTGAAGAAAACGACGTGAACTACGTTGATTGCGAAGCGTCGGGAACCAATCGCATGATGCCGAACACACATCATGGGTCATTCAAGTTCACTGAGAAGACTCTGCTGGTCGCCCGGAAGCACCCAAAGCTGATATCCGATGCTGTTCGCACCAGAGACCGCCTTGACATCCATATGAGTCGTTTCCTTGAAGTCGCTGCAGCTGATCAACAGTTGGGCCTTCGTACGCCGTGGATGGGAGGTCAGGGAGAAGTCATCCGACTGAAGCCAGAATGAGAACGCGTTCATCGCCCACCCCTTGCTGCCGCGATGTGGGGTGCAGCTGGTGTCGAACGCCACGCTCATCGTACCGTATCGCCTGTCAATGTCTTGAATGGATTGAACGACGCTCGGCTTGCCGCCATCCTTCAGCTGAAAGTTGCGGACCATGGGAATCGCGGCATAGCTTCCTGCACAGCAGGCAAGAATCAACATGACGCAGAGGGTCTTCGTCATGGCTGAATGCAGAAGACGCGATCGTGAGAGGCCCTTGGATTGCGCCTCCAAGGGATTCGACGCCCCCGGAACCGATGACCTTGATGGAACATCGCTGCCAGACTGTGCATGCCTTCGCAATCGGTTCACGCAGATCACGGCAATGCAGAGCAAGATAAGAAAGACCAGGGTCGCTGACGAAGCATGAAGCCAGAATCGATTCCGATTCGTCCAGCTGGGCATCATCCAGCTCCATGTGCCGTATTTCTGATACACGGAGGGAAGCCATCCTGGTTCCAGACTCTGCGGATATGGCAGCGATGAGCCCCACGGTAGGATTCCGGGGATATGGGCGGGAGTGACGATCCCCCATGTATTGGCATTCGGAGCCACCCAGAGTACGGTGGCGGCTAAGATCACGCCATTGACGCATAGCGACCATATCAGAGGCGCGTAGCGCAGACCACGTACTATGGCGGCAAGCCCTGCCGCCACGAGCAGCATCGTGAACGGGTCGCCGTATCTTCCATATATCGCTGCGTCCAATCGTCCCCTTCCTGTCTGGGGGAACAATCCATCGGAATTCGACCAGGCAATAACCGATAGCATGAATGCGCCGACACTGACCGTGAGCATCCACGCATGAGCGCCGATCTGCTTGTTGCTACGCCAATCCGACGCAACCCATCTCACCATGGCGACCAGGCCGACGACGACAATGCCAAGGCTCGATACGATCTGGTACCAGGACTGCCCAAGAAATGTGCGCAGGATGATGCTCGCTCCGGAAAACAGGTTACCTGCGACGCTGTAGCCCTGGGTGAACTGAAATTGCAACAGGTGCTGGTTCACCTCAATGGATAGTGCGAAAGCCGACGCTCCGAGCAGCGCTGTGGCGCATGAGGAGATTATCGCGAGTCTCCTGTCTCGCCTGAAGAAGATCAGAAGCCATGCCACCGAGATGGGCAGCACCACGATCGCCCTTGCATGCGTAAGGACAGTCAGGCTCACCAGTATGCCGAACATCGCCGCGCGCCGATAGGTCGTCTCCTCCCACAGGCGATATGCGGCGAGGGCAGTGCAGACGATGAGAAGACACAGAAGCTTCTCGCTCATCGCGTATCCGGCCTGCACGACGCGGGAAGGCATGCACATCACTACGCCTGCAACGGCAATCGCCTGCGGACGTCGAAGCTTCAAACGTTCAATTACATGACTCAGCGGCCAGATCGTCGCAACGCCGATGAGCACACCGAGTCCGATGGCGTAGCGGTACATCGTCAAGGGGTCTGATGTGATCCACCACAATGGTGCCATCACGATGGCCCAGCCCGGGAAATATCCTGGTCCGGAAACCGGTAGATTCATTCCCGTTCCCGAAAAGTACTTCGAGTATTGCAGCAATGTGAGTTCATCGAAGGGAAATGAAGGAGTCTTGGCGGTCAGTGCGAACGAAATCTGAAGAATTGCGCTTGTCAACACTGCGATGGCTGCCATCAGAGTCCATGGCCAGGCGCGGCTTTTGGTATGCACAGTTGAAGTGTAATGCCTCAGTCTTACAAAGAAGCGATTGTCATACAAACAAGCGACTGTCTTATAAAAAGTGGCGGCCTTGCAAAGAAGTGGCCAAAGTCCTGATGCATCGGGCATCGGGCACGAAACCCCAAGCTACACCCAAATCCCAGGCTCCATCCAAGCGAATGCCTTGCCTTGCAATCATTGATGCAGAAAGAATCGTGACCCCGGTCGGGTTCGAACCGACGACCTTGAGATTAGAAGTCACACGCTCTATCCAACTGAGCTACGGGGCCAAACCAGAACTATTGTAGTCACACCCACGGATAGAGGCGTGCGCGAGTTTCATATGCGTGGATGGGACTGCATTTTCGAACATATGCGAACATTTGCAAGCATTATGCCACAGAATCTTCCATCGCTCTGCATATTCGGAGAGCAATCGCATCGGACCTTCAAGTTTTTGGCACTTGTTCGGATATAACAGCCTCAGATCGGCTTCGTTCCGTACGCCGCATCAAGGTTTTTGCGCGTTTATACTTCAGCAAGTGCCAAAAACTTGCAACATGGATCACTCAGCCGATCACTCAGCCGACGGTATTGCCGAAAATCTGTGCCTGAAGATCCTTCCTGGCGGTTTCCATCGTCGTGATGCTACCCAGAAGCTTGAATTTCTCCTCACCATCGGGCAGACGGTTCATGCGTGACTTGGCGTAGGCGATTTTCCTCATGAATCCCATGTCGAGAAGTCGGACGAGCAGCTCTGAGGCGTATTGCTTCTCAGTGTCGCTTGCGGGACGCAACTGCACGGCCGCGGCTGTGTGGGCAGGCTGCTCGTCGCTCGCGCGTTCGGAGGTATTTTCAGTGTCAGGCTGCGGCAATGGCAACGGCATGACCGCAAGCTCATTGATCACCGGTTCAAGCGCCGGCCCGGCCCCCTTGATCAGATTATGCATCCACAGACCTTGCGGCATATCTTCAGCGGGAAGTCCTCCAACCGTTTCGAACACTTGGAACAATGAGCGGAATACCGGCGTGACGAAGCTCTCCTCCGAAAGCTGCTGCGCCATGTCGGCATTCACAGCGCGCGGAATCTGAATCAGGATGCCCATGAACTGCTGTTCGCAGATGAACACGGCATCGTCGATCTTGAAATACCCTTGCTGCATGGCGTCCTGCCGCTGCAGTCCTCTGCGCTGAGCCATCTGCGCATTCGCCATCGCCTGAGTACCGCGCTCCGGCTCATAGCGTTGCCGGGAAGGGCGCACTGCATAGGCATCCTCGTCGCGCACATGGGCCTGTCGCCTGGCAGCCATGGTCTCCCGCGACATGAGTTCGCCTTCAACACCAATGTGTCTTGCGGCCTTGCGAGCATACATATCCACCAGCGATCGGTCGCGAATCTGGGCGATGATCGGCGCCACAGCCTTGACCGCGCCCATGCGCCCGGTCGTGTATTGCGTGCCGAAGGCGTCGATGGCGGTGTCGATCACAAAGTCATAGAGGGGCTGTGGCTTCTCGACCAAGGCCCGCACCGCAGCGTCGCCTCGCTGTATGCGCAGGTCACATGGGTCGAGATTGTCGTCCGCCACGGCGACGAAGGTCTGCGTGAGGAAGGAGCCGTCAAGCCCGAAGGCGTGAAGCGCCGCCTTCTGCCCCGCCGCATCGCCATCGAAGGTGAAGATGACGCGGGATCCCTTGACAGGACCGACAAGCTGAATGCCACCAAGCGAATCGTCGGCGATCAAGCGCCGCACGATCTTCGCGTGCTCCAACCCGAAGGCAGTGCCGCATGTGGCGACAGCCGTGTCGATGCCTGCCAGATGACAAGCCATCACATCGGTATAGCCTTCGACGATCACGACCTGGCGCTTCTTCACAATCGCCGTTTTAGCCAGATCAATCCCGTACAATACTTGGTTTTTGCGATAGAGCTGGGTATCAGGGGTGTTGATGTATTTCGCCTGAATCGTATCGTCGTCAAACAGCATGCGTGCGCCGAAACCGAGGGTCCGGCCCGTAGAATCACGAATCGGCCAGGTTACCCGCCCACGGAAATAGTCATAGATGCCGCGCTGACCCTGACGGGCCAAACCTGCATCGAGCATCTCCTTCTGCGTGAATCCCTTGGAAGCCAAGTGGCGCACGAGATTGTCCCAGCCACGAGGCGCGAAGCCACATCCGAACTGCTCGGAATCAGCCTGAGAGAAGTTTCTGCCCCCAAGCAGCTTTCGCGCCGCGAGCGCGTCACTCGTCATGATCTGCGAGACGAAGAAGCGCTGCGCCTCCTCGTTCGCCTCCAGAAGCCTTGAACGGGTCGAGCCCTGAGGCTTCTGCGGACCTTCGGAATCGTAATGCAGTTCGATATGGTACTTGTCGGCCAGAATGCCTACGGCCTCGCCGAAACCGACATTCTCGTGCTCCTCGACGTAGCCGAACAGATCGCCGCCGCGCCCGCAGCCGAAGCAGTGCCAGACGCCCATCGTGGGACGCACCGAAAAGCTCGGCGTCTTCTCGTCGTGGAATGGGCAGAGTCCCATGAAAGTGCCCGCGCCGGAAGCCTTCAAGGTCACGTCTGCAGACACGATGTCATACAGGTCAGCGGATGCCCGCACCTTCTCGATATCCTCTTTAACAATCATCCCTGCCATACGCTTCACCTTAGCCGAATATTCGGATACCGCGCGGCGCATTCGAGATGGGCTTCATCCGTCACACATGGTCGCAAGCATGCGAATGCCGTTATTCGCATGCGTTCCATCAATATTGAAGATCCATGCAGGAGACTGGCCTAATGCGAAGGTTCTTGCGAACGAACGGCTCTTCCCATCCACGAAGGAGATGGGCATGCAAGTTTTTGAATTCACGTCACATTGGTGATGCCCACATTGGTGATGCCCACGTTGGTGATGTCCACGTTGGTGATGTCCATGAGAAATGGCGCAACATGAGCAGATCAGGGAAAATACAGGCATCTCGAAGCACTCGTTGAGCGAGTGAATGCAGCATGTGCATATCCGTTCAGTTCTGCCAGTTTTCATGCAGGCCCGATTTCAGCGGCGCGCAATGAATCACGTCGATTGCGCTCCGCCGGAATCATCAAATATCAGTAGAATTCGACTGTGTTGACAACATTCTTCAGCGGTTTTCCATCGAGGAATCGAGTGGCATTATCCGCGAACAGTTCGGCAATGAGTCGTTCCTCGTGAGGACTGTTCGCTGCCGTATGAGGACTGACGATCACGTTGGGCATATCCCACAATGGACTCGATTGCGCAAGTGGCTCAACCGCAAAAACATCGAGGGCCGCGAAGCCAATCTGCCCTGAACGCAGGGCATCGATGAGCGCAGGCTCATCGATGACCGTGCCACGACCGATTGATGCGAGAATCGTTCCCGGTCGAAGCGCCGCAAATACGTCTGCGTTTACGAGTCCGTTGGTGGCAGCAGTTCCGGGAAGTGTATTCACAATTGCATTGGCGTGAGATGCCGCTTCCAAAATGTGACTCGAATCAAACACCTTATCTACGAACGGCACAGAATCAGTCCCACGGTCGACGCCGATGACCGTGGCTCCAAGAGCTGCTGCCTTGCGGGCAATTTCACGTCCAAGATGGCCGAGCCCAAGAACGAGGATGGTCAGTTCACTGACCTGTTCCATCGGCCAGCGCCCGGACCATTCCTTGCTCTTCTTCTGACTGAGGAGCTTAGGAAGGTTCTTCGCTCCAGCGAACAGTCCGAAAAGAGCAAATTCTGACAGAGGCCCTGCATGGACTCCAGAACCTGTGGTGAAGATTACGCGATTGAGTTCCTCCTGAGTAAGCCCTGCTGCCTTGACTTGCGAGCCACCGCCTGCTGCCATGATCTGGACCCAGCGAAGACGCGGATTCGATCGAATGGCACGGGCCAATTCTTTGGGCTTGACGTCTGGGATTCCATAGAGAACGTCAGCGGAATCAATGAGTTCGTGGAAGCGCTGTTCCTGTTCGGGGGTTCGATGGAACGAAGGATCACCTTCATAATCTGCGGCCCATCTCATCGGCGGCAGGAGGGAGTCGTCCTTGATGAGTTCCAGACGGGGTTCACGAGACTCAATAATGTGCAGGTCTTCATCCTTGAGTGGTGTGGCTACCACGACGCGTAAGTGTGACATTGTAATCCGGCTTTCTTCATGTTGCATCTTTGGGACATGTCCGCTGTGGAGCGGATGCCTTCATCATACTCGATGTTCTACATGTTGAACAACGTTCTGTATGTTGTTTTTTGTGATATGATTTTTTCCATGACCTATCAAAGAGGAATCGGTCCTTCACATTTGGCATCACATACTTCCAAGGGACTTTCGACGAGCCACGCAGCTCCGCGTCAGAAGTCAATCCGGCATGTTGTCATCATGGGCGCGTCGGGAGTAGGCAAAACGACGGTCGCGACCCTGCTCGCCGAACGTCTTAACGTGCCATTTGCGGAAGGTGACGACTATCACACTGACTACGCGCGCTCCAAGATGTCTCGCGGGATTGCACTCACCGATGAAGATCGTTGGCCTTGGCTGCATCGCATCCGGACATGGATGGACGAACAGGAACTCGAAGGCCATGGCAGCGTCATCGCCTGCTCCGCCTTACGCCACTGCTACCGTGATGTTCTGCGCGGAACATCTGGAAACGTGTGTTTCATCGAATTGGATCTCGATCCAGCCATGGCAGAGAATCGGATGACCCAACGGACTGGACACTATATGCCCGTCTCCCTTTTGAAATCGCAATTGGCAACTCTCGAACCTCTGCGGAGTGACGAGTCTGGTTGCATCATTGCGGCACAATGGCCACCGGAACGCATCATCGATGCCGTTGTCACCTGGCTGGCTTCGAAAGACAAATGAGTTGGCATCCTATCGATTCCACTCTTAGCGTCCACGTATACTGAAAAAGATGCCATGCGCACACTGCGAGGCACAGGACGACACTTAGGGAGCGGCACCGATATGACGGCGGACAGAGGAGATTCCGACAATGTAGCGAATTTGGCACCTGCCGCTGCTCGTGCAATGCGAATTCTCGATGTGCTCGCCGAATCACGAGGAACCGCCTTGTCGCTTACGGAGATCGCCGATCGTATCGGTGCGGCGAAATCCTCGACCTCAAATATCTGTGTCATTCTTGAAGCTGCCAGAATGATCCGACGAGACTCACGAGGTTTCGTGCTCGGTCTGCGTACCGTGGAATTAGGTGGCGCATACCTATCATCCTTCGACGAGATCCGGGAATTTTATAGGCTGTGCACGGAATCCGAGGTCTTGCGTCATCGGCTTGTACAGCTTGCTACCCTCGAAGGACATGACGTTCTCTACCTCGCCCGGTATGAAGGTGCGACGCCCCTCGTTCTGACTGCTGCGGTTGGCGATCGTTTTCCTGCGTCCGCCACCGCATTAGGCGGCGCACTCCTTATGGTGCTCACACCGGAACAGATTGCGATGCGATATGAGGGCGAACAGAATCTCCCCATTCTCACGGAGCATTCGACCCCCACGGTCAAGGACCTTCAAGCGAAGGTGCAATCTGCCAGAGACCGCGGATACAGCATTGACTACGGCGAGGTGTTCTCCACCGTTTTCGGCATTGCGGTTCCCATCCGACCGCAGCTTAGGGATGGTCAGCCCATGGCCGTTGGCGTTTCAATCATCGAACGCAGGCGCGATTCCATACCAGACCAGGCCACCATCGATGAAACCGTCGCCGCCCTACAAGACATGGCCCACGCACTCGGCAATCCAATGTCTTGTAATGCAATGAAGTAGTTCGGTCATCGGGCAGCGGCTCAGGACGCATCTCCACTCACTCTGAGAGACTGTTGCCTCAGCAGAGGCATATCTGATTCATGCAATCATCGCAGCTTGCAACATCATCGACGCATGAAGCTCTTCGAACATCGCACAGCCTGCCTTCGAATGAAGACTCGATGATCCAAATGTTCAATATGTTGTACGTCATTCAATAGGGTATACACTGACGTTACCACGGAGACGATGATGCTTCGCGACGACGTAGCTCTCAGCGAACAGTCGGCACTCTGTGAGTTTGTATACATTCTGCAAGGAGGCAGACAATATGAACGGTTATGGAACGCAATCGAATCCGCTTGAAGGCTCAGATGCACCTACTGATAAAGAACGCGAATATGAGGCCAATCTCAGAAGAGCAACGCTTGCCACATCAGCCGGAAGCGCTCTGGAATACTACGATTTTGCACTGTACGGTCTGGCATCGGCACTGATTTTTGGGAAGCTGTTCTTTCCTGCTCTCCCTTCCAGCCTCGCACTGATAGCATCGTTCGCCACATTCGGGGTCGGCTTTCTCGCCCGTCCCCTCGGGGCCCTCGTCTTTGGCTCCATAGGTGATCGCCTTGGCCGTAAACAAGTGCTCATCACTACCATTCTGCTGATGGGAGGTTCCACTACACTTATTGGACTGCTTCCCACCGGCGAACAGATCGGCATGTGGGCTCCAATTCTTCTTGTGCTCCTGCGTTTGATTCAGGGCTTCGGCGCGGGTGCGGAACAGGCGGGGTCTACGACTTTGATGGCTGAATATGCGCCAGTCAGGAGTCGGGGCTTTATTTCAGCGCTCCCCTTCGTCGGCATCTATCTTGGAACTCTCCTATCGTCCGGCGTCGTCGCACTGGTCTCGCTCGCTCCCGATTCGGTACTCATGTCGTGGCTATGGCGCGTTCCCTTCCTGGTCTCAATCATGCTGATTGTCTTAAGCGTATGGATCAGAGAGAGGCTGGCCGAAAGTCCGACATTCGAAACGCTCAAGAGTGAAGACAATGTTTCGGAACATCCACTCAAAGAACTTCTTGCAGATTCAAAGGGAATGGTCCTCAAGGGAATAGGGCTGCGCATGGCCGAGAATGGTGGCTCATACCTTTTCCAGACACTTGCGGTATCGTTCGCCGTCACCTACGGGCTGACAAAGACCTGGGGATCGCTTGCCGTTGCAGTCGCCTCCGTCGTTGCTTTGTTCACCGTGCCTTGGGCAGGGCATCTCTCTGACATATATGGTCGTCGTATCGTATACAGAATTGGTGCAGCAGTAGTTGTCCTCGTGTCGTTCCCTGGATGGTATCTGCTTACTAAGGGGAGCATAGCCGCAGCTATGGTGATTATCACCATAGCGATCAGTTTCGGTGTATGCATCATGCTCGGCTCGCAATGCGCATTCATGCCAGAGCTGTTCGGCAGCAGACGTCGATACATCGGCGTTGCCGTTTCACGCGAAGTGTCAGCAGTTCTCGCAGGTGGCATTGCACCGATTCTCGGTTCTTGGCTTCTCTACGTGACGCACGAGTCGTGGATCGCGCCGGCCGTCTATGTGGCAGTGCTGGGCTTGATCACCTTTGTCACGACTTTCTTCGTTCCAGAAACGAAGGGCCGGGACCTGTCTGCCGTTGAAGATGCCGGGCAGACGAGCAAGGCATCCCCTTCCAATGAAAGCATCGCCTTTACCAACATCGCCGTTAAGAAGACGTCGATGGCAGAGGAGTCTCGCACCGCGATTCTTGGCACCATAGAGAATCCCATCCCCGCCATCACCACCGCAGAACACACTGATATCAAGAACGCTGCAAAGGAGCAGATCGCATGAAAGTAACATCATCATCATTTAACATTGCCGGGCGCAAGGCACTCGTCACAGGATCGAGTCGCGGCATTGGATTTGCCCTTGCACGCGGACTCGCCAAGGCTGGAGCGGATGTCGTCATCCATGGGCGTCATGCACAGGAAGTAGAGAGGGCAGCCCAATCTATCCGCGACGAGACACAGGCAACGGTACGGACGGCAACTTTTGATATCACGGATGAGCATGCCGTCGCGGATGGAGTGGATTCAGCGATCGAGGCACTTGGCGGACTCGACATTCTCGTCAATAATGCTGGAATACAGATCCGTCATCCTTTGACAGAATTTCCTGCAAAGGACTGGAATGCCGTGGTATCCGTCAATCTCACCGGTGCTTTCCTTGTCGCTCAACGTGCAGCTCAGACGCTGATAGAACAGAAATCAGGCAAGATAATCAACATCGCTTCTGTTCAGAGTCGTCTCGCCCGCCCAGGGATAACGCCATATTCCGCCACCAAGGGTGGAATAGTCATGCTCACTCGCGGACTGTGCGCCGACCTGGGGCCCTCTGGAATCCAGGTCAATGCGCTTGCACCGGGATATATCCAAACGGAACTTACCAAGAGTCTTGTAGAGGATCCTGCATTTACCGCCTGGGTACAAGGACGCACTCCGGCAGCTCGCTGGGGCCAAGTCGAGGATCTTGTCGGGACACTCCTGTTCCTGTCCTCACCGGCATCTGACTTTGTCAATGGACAGACCCTATTCGTTGACGGCGGAATGACGGCGGTGGTCTGACATGTCTTCTCAATCAATGAACGCTGTCGTAGTCCGTGGTGCAGGCGATTTGCAAATCGAAAAGCGCCCGATCCCGATACCACACACAGGTGAAGTACTTATCCGCGTAAAATACGCTGGAATATGTGGATCCGATCTCCATTACTATCACGAAGGAAGCGTGGGTGCGTTCGCAATACGGGAACCGCTTGTCGTTGGCCATGAGATCGTTGGCACGGTCGAACGCGATACCCGTTCCGGCGCGGATACCCTTCCCCACAACACCCCGGTAGCCATCCATCCTGCAACTCCAGGGATGGCGCTACCCGGTCTCGAGGATCGTCCGAGCATCTGGCCTGGAAGCCGCTATCTGGGAAGTGCCGCCACACAGCCGCACACCCAGGGCGGGATGAGCGAATTCATCGTTGTCCGCTCGGATCAAATCAGGGCACTCCCCGCTGGCCTGCCATTACGTCGTGCCGTTCTCGCCGAACCTCTTGGCGTGGCTCTTCATGCACTCAACCGCGGTGGTGGGGTAAGGGGCAAACGGGTCCTTGTCTCAGGTGCCGGACCCGTGGGATTGCTCGCAGCGGGAGCAGCCGTTGCACTTGGCGCGTCACAGGTCGCATCGAGTGATGTCATTCCTGAGCCTCTTGCTCGAGCGGCAGCCCTCGGTGTTACCGACACATACCTCATTGACAGGAATGGCGGCAACCCGCCGAAGCAATCCTTCGACCTCGTAATCGAATGCTCTGGATCACCGTCAGCCGTCTCAACTGCCATTGCATCGGCAGTGCCGGGAGGAGTCGTCGTTCAGGTAGGCATGTTACCAGCGGGATTGATTTCCGTAGACCTGTCCCAACTCATCTCGCGCGAAATCGACGTGCGTGGAGCATTCCGCTTCAACGATGAGATTACCGAGGCTGTTACGCTGCTCGCCTCTGATGACGATCTCGAGCAGATTGTCACGGATGTCTTCGGTCTCGACGAAGTCGTCGCCGCATTTGACCGAGCCGCGGATGCGAAAGCATCAGGAAAAGTTGTCATTGACCTTTCCGAACCATCGACACCGACGATTGACAAAAGATAACAAGAAAGAATTCAAATGAAACTTGCACGCATCAGCACTGTTCATGGTCCAGCTCCGGCGGTTCTTGAAGGAGAATCATGGGCTGTGATACGAGATATGTTCGATACAGAGCTCATCAAGACTGGAGAAAGGATTCCTCTAGCGCAGGCACGGCTCCTGGCCCCCACCGTTCCACGTATCGTTCTTGGAATGGCCCATAACTCAGGACCAGAAGATCGCAAAATCCCTCCTCAGGCATTTTCCAAGTCGTCACGCACCGTTGTCGGCCCGGGAAGTCCGATTGAGATTGATACCGGCTTAGGCGCAGTCAATATCGAAGGTGAACTGGCCATCGTGTTTCGGAACTTTGCACGTAGACTTTCACCGGAAGAAGTCCCTGCAGCAATACTCGGAGCAACGATAGGCAACGACGTCACTGCCATTGACCAGATTCCCCTTGATGAGAAAATGACGCAGGTCAAGAATGGAGATGGCTTTACCCCTCTTGGTCCCGTTATCGAGACGGATATTTCCTGGGATAATGCGCCGATTGACGTTGCCATCGATGGTGTGCAGGCAGCGTCGGGATCGACTGCCGGCCTCGCATGGACCATTGCCGAGCAGGTGTCCTACCTCACCAAGTATCTGACATTCGGGCCAGGAGATGTCCTTCTCACAGGTTCGCCGCAGACCGCTGCGCCGGTTATGCCGGGGCAAAATGTAAGCATCACCATCCCCCAGATCGGGACGCTCGAGAATCCAGTTGTCGCACTTTCGGGTTCAGCATCACAATCCTGATCGAGTATTTGAGTATTTGAGTATTTGAATACTGCAGGATTATCGGATCAAGGCTTGGGGTGCATGAGACAGCCTCGTGCACCCCAAGCCGTCATTGTCACGAATAACAGTCATCAGGCAGGGCATCCATCAGAAAACCTGCCCCCAGGCACACATATGGAAAGGTCAAATCATGGTGCAAGCACAAATCGGCGTGTACGGACTCGGAGTGATGGGAGGAAATCTCGCAAGAAATCTTGCTCATCATGGCAATTCGGTCGCTGTATTCAATCGCACTCCCACACGAACGCGTCATCTGATCACAGCTCACGGGTCGGAGGGAACATTCGTCCCAGCAGAGACAATCGAAGATTTTTTGGCAGCACTGAAACGGCCGCGCACTGTTATCATCATGGTCAAAGCGGGAGCGGCGACGGATGCGGTCATCAAGGAACTTGCAGACGCAATGGAACCAGGAGACATCATCGTAGATGGTGGAAACTCGTATTTCAAAGACACGATCCGTCGAGAGAAAGAAGCTCGTGCCCAAGGATTGCACTTCGTCGGCATGGGTATCTCAGGTGGGGAGGAAGGAGCGCTCAATGGTCCATCCATCATGCCCGGAGGCACGGAGGATTCCTGGAAGGTCCTTGAACCGATCCTCAAGTCCATTGCAGCAGTCGCAGAAGGGGAACCGTGTGTAACGCATATCGGCGAGAACGGCGCCGGCCATTTCGTGAAAATGGTGCACAATGGCATCGAATATGCTGACATGCAATTGATCGCAGAAAGCTATGACCTACTCCGCCGTGGTATGGGAATGACGCCATCACAGATCGCTGACGTGTTCGCACAGTGGAATCTGGGAGAACTGAATTCGTATCTGATTGAGATAACGTCCGATGTCTTACGACAGGTGGATGCACGAACAGGATTGCCATTCGTGGATGTCGTACTCGATGAGGCTGGCATGAAAGGCACAGGCACGTGGACGGTGCAGACAGCCTTGGACCTTGCCATTCCGGTAACGAGCATCTCCGAGTCAGTGTTCGCCAGAGGATTGTCGGGCCAGAGCGCCCAGCGTGCCGAAGCCCGCAAGATCAACCTGCCAGGTCCTGATTTTTCGATAGCACAACAGAACGAGGGGACTTTCGTGGAGGAAGTGCGCAAGGCCTTGTATGCATCAAAGATAGTCGCATATGCTCAGGGATTTGATGAGATCGCCGCCGGAGCGCAACAATATGGCTGGAACATAGACCTGGGAGCGGTAGCCCGCATCTGGCGTGGAGGCTGCATTATCCGTGCCGAATTCCTGGACCGGATCTCAGATGCGTATGCCTCGGGCAGGCAAACAACCTCTCTCCTATTCGACTCCTCCTTCAGAACGGTGATAGGCAAGGCGCAAGACTCATGGCGCGCAGTGATCTCTCTCGCCACCCAAGGAGGAATCCCGATACCAGGGTTCACCAGCTCCTTGGCCTACTATGACGGCTTGCGCTCACCGCGTTTGCCAACATCGCTCATTCAGGGGCAACGTGATCTTTTCGGCGCTCACACGTATCGCAAAGTCGGCGTACCAGGTGTTTTCCATACGCTATGGGCCGATACTGACCGTCAAGAGATTCAACAGAACTGAGCTCTACGTCTGCCAGGTCCCATCCAAAGGAGGCCTGGCAGCCTAGGCATCATCAACATACGGTAGAACGAGATGACCGTGGCGAGGCACGATGATCAAGCGCAGCTTGGGATTGCCCGGGGTCAATCGCACTCGGGTCAGAATAGGTCGTCATGGCTTCCGGTGGTGATGACCACCAGAGTCAGCGTGTCATACTCGATCTTATAGATCAGAAGCCAGTCGGCTTGGATATGGAGCTCTCTGAAGCCCGCGAGCTCACCTTTGAGCGCATGGTCGCGGTACTTAGTAGCAAGCTTCTGAGCATTATTCAGCATGATGCTACGAATGGCATTTTTCAAAAGAGCTATGTCATAGTGCTTACGTTTCAGCTTTTTCACTTGTCGCAGGAAAGAAGCGGGGCGCTTGATGTATTTAAGCATCACGAATCTCCTTGATAAATTCCTCCAGGCTTTCAACTTTCTGCGCCGGTTCGCTTGCAGCATCGAGAACCTCACGCTCGAATCGACTCAAGCCAGGCCGGAATGGCAAGCGATGCTCGCTGATGGTCTGACGCAGGAACATGTTGATCGCGGTGCTCATGTCCATTCCCATTGATTTGAACAGTTTCTGAGCCTCGCGCTTCGTCTCCTCGTCGGTACGAATCGCAATCGTCGTAGTACTCATTTCTCTCACCTCCTTTCCTCACTCGTCATGCATTTACAATGCTATTGTATACCATTTATACATATGATACTTATACATTGAACATACAATAAATTTCAGATTTCGCATTCAACAGACTCAACTTGCAAGTTTTTGGCACTTGGCCAAGTACAAACCGGCGAAAACGGCATCACGGTGGTCTGATTCAAGCCGATTTGGAGCGTTTATACTTTGCCAAGTGCCAAAAACTTGCAAAGTGGGCTCACCATACGATGGAATTGGAACGAATCACGGTAATCTGCGCGATTCATGCCCCTCAGTCATACGCCAAGTTCACAAAACGCGAGAAGCACGGCTTGGAACGACAACATCTGAACAACCGGCACATCAGACGGTCGAGTCACACGGACATATCACACGGCGGGAAGAATCGAGCGTTGCAAAGGCACGATAATCGCGAACAGTCCACCCTTGCGAGAGGCCATCATGCGTGCCGGTGCGTGCGAGGATGACTTGCTCCCCTTCGACTCGGTATACCAGAAGCCAATCACCCTGAATATGCAATTCCCTGAATCTGCGCGCATCGCCCTTCAACTGGCGATCCCTATACCGACCATCCAGCAGGATACTGTCGCTGGGCTCGCGCTGTTCCCGTGCAGACTGGGCGGACACGGGAACGCCGTGGGAAGATGGAAGCACGTCTAGGGAGGCGTGATGGATGACAATATTATCAGCGTGCTTGCTCGTGTCTATGTGGACGATCTGGATGGCGCTTTGCCATTGTATGAGGAATTGACCGGAGATGACTCTCCTCTGATGTTTTCCCATGACGGGGTTCGTCTGGCAAAGGTGGGGGCGTTCCTTCTGCTGCAGGGTGCCGATGCCGAGGTGCGTGCCCATGTCGCCACGGTCAATGTTCACGATATGGGCAGGGTCGTGGAAGCAGTCGCCCGTGCTGGCGGAGAACTGCTGGAGGGGCCCGATCCAGGTCCGAATGGCCCGCGGCTGGTCGCCAGGCATCCCGATGGGAATGTGGTTGAGTATGTTCAGCTCACGAATGGCTAGGCGCTGGCCGCGATCATGGAGGTTCCGCCGATGAACTTCATGCGTTCGAGAGAGCATGCCGAGTGTGCAGACAGGTGCATGGCGGTGAGTTCAGTCGCCGTGTAACGACCGGACGATGCATGGCAGTCGCGGACAATCGCCCCGTTCACCGGCTTTCCACCAGCATGAGTATAGGCAACAGATCAGCGCTGTCCGTCCCACGAATCAGGTCCGCGCATTAGGCAGGGTCATTGGCATAAGCCAGGAGCCTTGATTGGATTGCAGGCATCAACCTGTGCATGATCAGGAGATTCGCATAGACGAAGAGCAGCACCACCGCCTGATAGGCGAGAAATGTCTCCAACGTCGCCTGTCCCATATGCCAGTATGAGATGATGAGCCAGATCATCACCGGCATCTCTATCGTGGCGGAGACCACGCCAGGCACATATGCCCTCATCTGCATGCACATGCGATAGTGCATGATGAAATGTGACGCGTATGCAATGCAGAATGCAAGATAGAGCGTGCTGTCGTTCGTTACGCTGCAGATGGCGGAAACAACGAGAAGAATCGTCATTTCTTCCAGAACTCCGCACGAGAACGCCTGCCCATTGGAGACTGCGCCGAAAAATGGCTTGCTCATGGTCGAAAGCATCCGACGGTGCCTTCTCTTCCAAATCGGCATCGCTATCATCTCTTCGAAATCATGCAGTATGAACAGAATCGGCAGAATCCAGTAGCTTAGGAACATTTCCATATCCACTCCTTAATAGGTTACATATGTTACCTATTTACTGTATGATCGATTCCGGCAATCAGACGATGACAGTTACAGATTCGTGCTTCTGTAACCTTTCGGAAGAGGCAGGATTGATGAATTCGACGGCGATGAGATCCAGAAGCATGATAGTGGCTGCGCTGCTCTGCAAGCTGAGGACGAGCAGCTTCAACGAGATCACGATATCCGAGATCGCCGCCTCGGCTGGCGTGTCGAGGAAAACGTTCTACAAGAACTTTCATGGCAAGCAAGATGTGATAGACGAGTACATCTGTGAACTGGTGGATCAGTACCTGGCTCAGGCGAAACAACTCGGGTTCGTGGATTTCAGAGATCTTCTCATTCACTATTTCACGTTCTGGAACGCATCTGCGCCCACGCTGAGAGTATTGCAGCGCAACAACCTCCTGGGCTCAGTGCTCGACGTTCAGACCAGACGACTCATCGAACTGTTGCCATTGCAGCCTCTTCCTTGGCATGACGGCGAGCTTGGCGATGAAAAGCACATCGACCTGCTGATGATCGGCGGCTTATGGAACATCCTTCGATTCCATCTGCAGCATGGAGACGCCATCAAACCTGCAGCACTCAGCGATGAGATCATCGCCTCGTTGTCCTTGAGAACTGCCGTTGCACTTCCTGCCCGACTATAACCCCACAATTCAGACCGTCACGATGACGCATCCATCACACCCGCCGAATATCACGCAAGAAGTCATAGACCGTTTATTAAACCGATTAAACCTATTGGCTCTCTTAGCGCTTCAAATCTGAATCCGTATGGAAATCCGCGGCATCGTTCATTGCAGAAGGTCCGGAGTTGCAAGTTTTTGGCACTTGGCAAAGAATAAACCGCTGAAAACGGCATGGCGGCGGTCGAATTCAAGCCGATTCGGAGCGTTTATACTTCAACAAGTGCCCAAAACTTGCAAAGTGGGTGCGTCCACACTCACACCGGTGGTCAGGAGTATTTATACGCCATCTGTGTCACAACGGTGAGTTCCACATTTTCGCATGTTGCCACGCCGACACTTCATCACAACCATGAGGAAGTCAGACGAGACATCATATCCGATTACTCCAAGCATTGAATATTCGAAAGTCACACTCTAAGAGATTGATGGTTTCCCTGCAGTCCTATATACGTACTTCACATCGGCATAATCTGAAGTGACATCCCTACCGGAAAAATATCTCGAATGGGTCCTTTCCACCGTCGCTATCGAATCGGATCCGATAACAACGACCTCCCAGTCTGCCTGAGGCTGTGAGATGGATTCTAGGAACGTCTTGGTCTGCATTGCCTCAAGATAACCATCGTCCCCTTTAAATTCATGTACGATGCGTTCGCCGTTCTTGCGGTTGTATTTAATCAGAATGCCTTCCATGAGTCCTCCCGGTGCACCGCACGATAACCGCTATGGCTCTGATTGCGTAGATCCATGATCTCAACATAATCAAATGAGAAATTGATCTGCTTTGCAAGCGAATCTTGTTCATTCGATGAATTTGTCCAAGGGCGTCGACCTGCTCCTGAGAACCAATCCAAATCGCTCATAATGAATCTTTCTTGGAAAGAAATGCTCGGCGCCAGATTGACCTTGGATTGTTGCATTGCATAACCAAAATAATTTGACAGGATATAAAAAATAGTACACGAGTTAATTCGAATCAGGAGTATCCAGTCTGCAATTGGCTCACACCTGCTAGAAGTGAGCCAAAGGGATTTTCAATCCTTGAAAAGTCGGATACTTAGCAAAACGAGGGTCACATGGACATTATTTTGCTGCCTCGTTTCAGAATCGACCTTTGAAAACGTTGAAACCACAGTGCGCCAATGCGTTGATACCGGCACTATCCTGAAAACCGGCAACAACATAAAACCCTCAAGCCAAACCACACCGTCACGCCACACATGCTTCCCCCGTCACGCCACACATGCTTCCCCCGTCATCTCGAGCGGAGGCGTAGCCGTAGTCGAGAGATCCCTCGACTTCGCTCGGGATGACAAAGGGACGCCCGGGATGACGTGGGAAGCATCGTTCAAGAATCTTCACCAACCCATACGCCAAATGGATGCTGCACACCTTGCCATCGGGTCCGCATTGCAAGTTTTGGGCACTTGGCGAAGTACAAACCGTCGGAAACGGCATGACGGCGGTCGGATTCAAGCCGATTTGGGGCGTTTATACTTTGCCAAGTTCTCAAAACTTGCAAAGTGGGAGTGGAAGAAGCTCGACAGCACGCCAAAAGCGAGAGGAACAAGATCGGAAAGCCCTGCAAAGAGCCGAAGCCGCTGAGAAACGGGCAAGAAAAGGAGAAGCGCCAGAAGAAATATCGGAGAAAACAGGTGAAATCGTATTTTTGTGGCCCTGTTTCAGAATCGACCTTTGAGAACGTTGAAACTACGGTGCAAAAACGCCTAGATACCGGCACTTTCCTGAAAACCGGCCACAACAATGCAAAAGCACGCCAAATACCGCCAGCAGACAACCCGCGAACGCAGATAATGCGCCTGCGCACGGCGACGGCATGTCACATCGCTTCCCGAGTGATGCCGCATCTCCACACTCACAGAAGTCGCGTCTCCACACCGACAGATGCAGCATCTCTGCACGAGAGATGCTGCATCTCAAGACCAAGAGATGCTGCATCGCCCTGAGGGAGATGCAGCAGGAGAGGCTGGGCGCGGGCCAGTGGGATTGCCTTCCCTTCGGAGCACGGACGACCCCGAACGGACAGAATCGGGTACAACCCCTCCCTCTCCGAGAAACGGATCGAAGCATGTCGAACCGGAATTTTAGCGTCCAATACGGCAGCAACCCCGCCGCAACCACGCAGACACCCAGGCCATGGCTACAGCGTCGGCACCATCCACAAAGCGGGACGGATAGAGAGCTGCCAATCACAACTACTGGGGTATCTCGACCCACATGGCAGGACGGGCGGCCGCTGTCTCGTTGCGCACACTTCTCTCGCTGACGTTGGAAGGAAGCGGACTAACCGTTGTGGCTTTATTATGGTGAGCAGGTGAGCGCAACCAGTACCCGGTCATATCGCTAAAACTTTGAAGCAGCGGATTCAAATCAGAAGGAAGACCCAAGGTAGTTCTGATATCGCCAATTGAAAGGGCGAATGCCTGCTTTGTCCCAGAACCTGTCGTAGCAGCGAAACGGTCACGCCATCACCATGCGCAGAACGCACACAGCCGATGCCCTCTCTACGAGAACGTGAACCAATCGATGCAACCATTACAACGTAAGCCATAGGGCAGGTCTTGCACAGATCATGTCGCTTTGGAGATAGTTATACCGCCTGTCAAGTTCTCCCGACCCGGAGACGGCTCCCGAATACGTAGATCCGCCGCCAAACGATCGGGTATTAGTTTGGTAGTAGTAACCCCAGTCGCCAGTAAAGCGCAACAGTGCGGAGCTAGTCTTGCCAGATAGTCCCATCCCTGGGGTGCTGTTGATGTCGCCGTACGAGAGTTGGAAAGCCTGCTTAGCGCCGCTGCCCACCGTCGTGGCAAAGCATGAGCTGGTCCACCAGTCGCTAATGCCAGGGTAGCTGTCCCAGTTCAAGCTGTTCCCAGTGCAAGAGTTCCACTGGGACAATGTCGGGTTGTTCAATGTGACTGGTAAGACACTGGAATCATAGGCAGTGAGATAGTTGGTGTAGTAATAATCAACTCTACCTCTTATTCCGTTCCCCGGTGCTCCCCCACTGTCCTCATATCCATTCGAACCGCTAGAGCTGAAGAAAGTATCTCTCGAAATTATGTAAGGATAATACGGGCGGTCGTTGTTGGCGGTACCCATCCCGGATTCAAGTGATGTCAATGCCGTCGCCTTGAGCACCAAGCGTCTGGGTCCATCGGCTGCCAGCACACGCCAGACAGCATTCGCCCAGATGAACTCCTGATTCTCAGGCGCGCTCTCGCTGGGCGTCGACGTTCCCGCCAAAGTCTTGAGATACACGGCATGAAGGGTCGTATGAGCCGTCACGTTGGTGAGCTCCGTACCTTTGCTGTTTCCTATGTACGTGCGGTCAAGCTCGCTGAGTGGCGCCCGCACCGTATTCGCCGCATCGGTATACAACGCGGTTATTCTCGAAACGTTCGCGGTTTCCGCCCACCCCACGAACACCTGGTTCATGACCGCAGGCGCTGCGGGAATCGTGTAGTTGCTGCCAGGCTCGAGCACGACGCTGCTCAGCACGTCCGAGGCGCCGTCATACGACTTGAATGCTACAGTCACCGTCCACTTGGCGTAGAGCGTTACCGCAGCCTCGTCCGTCCGCGCCCATCTGCCCGTATTGACAAATCCAGCCACCGTCGTCGGATACTCCATCGCGCTGGTCAGCACCTGTACGCCACCACCGTCAACAGCAGAGTAATAGCCCTCAAAGGTCTGACCCGTCTTCGTTGGCGCGGTAAGCGCCGGAGCCGTGGTGCCGAAGGTCGCCGTATAGCCCGTGGTACCCGCGCTGGTCGCGCCCTGGCTATCCAGCGTGATCACGTTCGTCTTCACGATCCACGCCTCGTACAGGGTCAGCGCGGCGTTGGTCGCGTAGCTGGCGCCGTTGGCGTATGCGGTGCCGCCCGCGCCGGTGGCCGTGGTGTACCACCCGTTCTTCGTGTAGCCGGTCACCGTGCTGTTGTTCGTGCCCAGGGTGATGGCCGTGCCGTGGATCTTGGTCTGCGCGCTTGGCAGTGTGCCCGACGCGCCGCTCGGCGTGGTCGAACGGGAGTACGTGATCGAATAGAGCTGCGCTATCTTCAGCGCGTGGGTCTGGGCCGAAGTCACGTTCGCTGCATAGGTCGCAACCGTCACGGCCGTGCCTTGGCCGGTCGACGTGGCCGTATGCGCGCCCGTGGTCAGGTTGTAGGTGCCCGCATCTATGTACTCGGCCATGACCTTGCCCTTCGTCTTCGTGTACGGCACGCCGATGATCACGAAGCTGTTGTAGGTGCCCGACGCAGCACGCCAGTAGCCGCCTGCGCCGGTATACGTCTCGTCACCCGACACGCCATCCGAATCCAGCCACACGTTCACACGCTGCGCCGTGGTCTCATTACGGGTCAGATTCACCGTGATCGAGTACGTCGCCTCCTTCCACTTCGCGTAGAGCGTCGTATCCGCATAGCGTGTCCATCCGATGCCAGAGGTGACGTATCCTATCGCGTCCACGTACGCACCCGTGTCATCGACCACCTGATCGCCCGTTACTTCGCCGTCGGCCGCGCCCTTGCCCGTCCAGTAACCCTCGAACACCCAGCCCGTGCGCGTCGGCTTCGCGAACGTTGGCACGCTCGCGTCACCATACTTGATGGCTTTCACCGGATCGGCAGGCTTGCCCGTCCAGTTGCCGTCCAGGGTCAGCGACACCGTATGCTCTGGATACCAGGTCCCCTGCGCGACCGTCGTGCCCTGTGCAAAGATGTTCACCGGAGTGTCCAGATCGGTCGGATGCAGGTCGCGGAACCACTTGCCCGTGTAGCCAGGAACGTCCCGCCCCATCTGCGTACCCGCATCGCCGACGGATGTGCTTACGCCGATAATGAAGCTGGTACCGATCTTGAGCTCCTCAAGCACATACGTGTATCGGAACATGCGGTCGATGGCCGTCACCGAGCTCATGTCGAATCCGCTCAGGTCAAGTTTCTTCAGCACTCTCGTGGCTTCGAAAGTGCTTCGTGTCCGTACCAGGCTCGGGGTGCTCCATGTGCCGATCCCCGCGATGTCGGTCAGATTGTACATGTTCTTGAACAGCGAATCCATCGTTGTCACGTTCGTGACGTCCCAGCCCGTGACATCGATCCTGGTGAAGCGGGAGTCAGTGAACATGCCGTTGTCCGAGCCGGTGTAAGGCGGATTGTAATTCCAATCGCTCCCCAGGTTCGTCACCCTCGCCATGTTCCATACGGCACCATCGGTGTGCAGATCGAGTTCCAGCGTCGTCTTCGCAGCATCTCCCGAGGCCATGAACATGGCAGCAACGTTCGCGACGCCGCTCGTCGTCCAGCCGGTGATTCCCTCCACTGCATGCAGCTTGCTGGTGTTCTGGAACATCATCTCGAATCTGATGCCCGTGCGCCCTGTCGTGTCGCTGAAGTCCCAGCCCGTCGCATCGATGCGGTGAATCGTGCTTGCATTCTTGAACATGGCATACGTGTCCGTCAGCTTCAACGTGTCCCACGAACCGTCGGCCCGCGAATGCAGGTCCAGGTTGACGACGTCAGGATCATAGGTGACCGAGGTTCCATGCCCCCAGAACATGCCCTGCGTGCGTACCAGGCTCGCGGTCTTCCACTCGCTGATGCCATCGATCTCGGCAAGACGGTACGTGTCCTTGAAGGTCGAGTCCATCGTTGTGACCAAGGAGACGTCCCAGCCTGTGACATCGATTTTGGTGAAGCGCGAACCGGTGAAGGTTCCGTTGTCCTTTGGCGTGTATGGATTGTTCCAGTTCAGCGCCGAACCCAGATTCGTGACGCGCGCCACGTTCCAGCTGTCGCCGTTGGTGTGTAGGTCGAGCTCCAGAGTCGTCTGCGCGCCATCGCCCGCCTGGAAGAACATCGTGAGGATGTTGCTCACGCCGGTCGTGGGCCAGTCCGTGATGCCAGTTATTTCCTGCAGCTTGGCGGTGTCTCGGAACATCGCCTCGAGGTTGATGCCCGTCCGCCCCGTGTCATCGCTGAAGTCCCAGCCCGTCGTGTCCACGTGCGTCATCTTGGCAGCATTGTTGAACATGTTCGCAGCGGTGGTGACTCTGCCCGTGTCCCACGCATCGCCACTGGTGCGCAGATTGAGGCTCGCTGCGGTCAGGCCGTTGCCCCAGCTGAGGAACATGGAAGACAGGTTCGTGACGGCCGTGGTCTCCCAGCTCGTGATTCCGTCGATGGTCTGAAGGTTCGTGGCCTCGTTGAACATGTTGTTCAGCGTCACGTTGTTCGACGGGGCGATGAACTCCCAGCCGTCCGCATGCACCGTGTGCGTTTTGTCGACGTTATAGAACATGTACGAGGCGTTCGTCACCCGCGACACGTCCCACACGCCGCCAGCCTTCGCATCGAGCGTGATCGACAGGCTGACCGTCGGCACGTTGTTGCCCCACTGATAGAACATGCGCGCGATATTCGTCACCGAGCTTGTCGGCCAGTCGGAGATGCCCGTGATCGTCTCGAGCAGATACGTGTTCTGGAACATGCCCTCGAGGTTCACGTTGTTCGTCGGCGCGGTGAACTGCCATCCGGTCGCGTCGATCGTGCGCGCCTTGGCCGCGTCGACGAACATGTATGACGCGTTCGTCACCTTCGTCACATCCCAAGCGTTGCCGCTGGTCGGAATGCACAGGTCGCAGGCCACGGCGGCCGAGAACGTGACCCCGCTCGCCCAGCCAGCGAACATGTACGAGGTGCTCCACACTCCGGTGGTGTCCCAGGTCTCGATGCCGGTGAACGAGCTGAGCATCGTGGTGGAGCGGAACATCTCCGCCAGGGTCACGCCGCCGTTCGTGCCGCTGAGCGTGGGAAACGTCCAGCCAGCCACGTCGAGACCCTCTACCCTGGTGGCCTCCTTGAACATTGCTGCCGCCGTCGTGACCTTCGACATGTCCCACACGCCGCCAGCCTGGGCGTGCAGGTCAAGGGTCACTCCCGCGCAGGTGGCATCCTGCGCCCACCGGTAGAACATCGCAGACACATTGGTCACCGCGTTGGTCTTCAGGCCCGAAATCCCGGGGATGACGCACAGCCTGGTCGTGGCATCGAACATGTTCGCCATGGTGGTGACCTTGACGGTCTGCCAGCCAGTGACATTGACCTGCGTGACGTAGGTCGCGCCGGAAAACATCGCGAACGTGCTCTCGACAGTCGACATGTCCCACACGTCGGCGCCCTGCGCGTGCAGGTCGAGCGTCACACCGGCGCATGCAGCAGCGTTGCTGCACCACCCTTGGAACATCGTATTCATGTAGCGTACGCCGCCCGTCTTCCACGAAGCGATGCCTACGATCTTCGAGAGCATGCTCGTGTTCTGGAACATGGAAGCGGTGCTGATGGTCGAACGGGCGTTGGCCGCGCTCAGGTCCCAGCCCGTCACGTCGATGCTTCTGATCTTGTTCGCACCGGCGAACATGTTGTTCGCGGCCGTGAGCCTGGACACGTTCCAATACCCGTTTGTGGTGTCGGCGCCGAGATCAAGCACGTCAGCCTCGGTGAAGGTCGTCACCTGGGTCGCCCAGTTGACGAACATGCTGGCCGTGCTGCTCACGCCGTCGGTCTTCCATGTGCCCAGCCCCGTGAGCGTCTTGAGTCGCTGCGCGTTCTCGAACATGTTGTTCAGCACGATGTTGGTCTTCTGGCTCAGGTCCCAGCCCGTCACGTCGATGCTCTCGACGTAATACACATATCTGAACATGTTCGACGTGTTGACCACGCTCGACGTGTCCCACGCACCCACGTTGGGCTTGCTCTGGTCGGCGAACCCGCCATACGACATGTCGATATGCTTCAGCCTGACGCCATCAGCCGCCGAATCCCCGAAGTAATGGAACATCTCGACCATCGTGGTCGTGTTGCGCGTGCGGAAGTGCGAGATGTCGAAGAAGCCGTCCCTGACCATCTGCACGTTATGAAACATGTATCTCATGTCCTCGCTCTCGCACACATCGAGCAGGCCAAGGTCGAAGCTGATGGAGCGGAAGGAATGGAACAGACTGTTCGCGTTGCTCGCCAGCACCCCCTGACGGCCCGCGACATAGAGGTCATGCTTGCTCGCCGTGCCCGCCTTCGAATCCGTGTAGTACGCCATCGCGGTCTGGTCCTTGGCGAGGGACACGTCCCAGCTGCCCAGCACCGGCATGCCGTTCCAGCTCGTAGGCACCGTGACCGCCTCGGTGAGCGTGTTGATTGTGCCTCCCGCCGCCGTGAAGGTGTTGCCCGACGAATCGAGCGCCGTCGCGCTTGCCGCATCGACATAGGTCACGGTCTCCGTGCTGCCCTTGGTGATGTTCAGCGCAGCATTGGCGTTGCCCCAATACTTCGTGGCCTCAGCCTCGCCGGTCGTGCCCGCGACCATCGTGGGCGTGATCTTGGCCTTGAGCTCGAGTTCCTTCCTGTTCATGCCGGTCCGCGAGTTCGCGGACACATCCACATGCAGGCGCCTGCCATCGAACTGCATGAAATCCGCCTGCAACTGGCTGTTGCCGTCCGAACCGGCCGCGTAGTCGCGCACGAACGCCACCTTGAACGTGAAGGTCTGGCTCGACCTGTCATTGGCCGGGTCCCCGTCCGATGCGTTCACCTCGCTGGCATGGACGAGGAAAGCGTCCGTGTCCTGGAACACGTACGCCTGGCCCTGCGCGTACACGTCCCCGTCGTTCATCGGCAGGTCCAGCACGTCGTCCGTCTTGTTCAGCGAAGCATTCGCCCCGTTGTTCACGTCGTTGCGGATGTTGGCCGCCGTCCAGTTCGACGGATACAGGTAGAAGTAGCCACTGACCGGCAGCGCGTCATCCGGGTCGCCCCACGCGATCTTGATCATGCTGCCCTTCATGTTCGCCGCGCCATCGCCGGGATCGCCCCCAAACGCCACGTCGAACGAGAGGGTCGCCACGTCGCTCAAGACCAGACGCTCGAAGCCCACGTTCGCCACGGATGCCGCATCGGTTTCGGCCTCGGTGGGATCGTCGTCCTCGAGCACCCCGATATGTGTGTCCAGCTTCAGGTTCTTGACGTCCAGC
Source organism: Bifidobacterium sp. WK012_4_13 (assembly GCF_041080835.1). Classification (NCBI taxonomy): domain Bacteria; kingdom Bacillati; phylum Actinomycetota; class Actinomycetes; order Bifidobacteriales; family Bifidobacteriaceae; genus Bifidobacterium; species Bifidobacterium fermentum. The sequence goes on along the minus strand of NZ_CP129683.1, from coordinate 2,385,517 downwards.
GGCACGCTCGTCTTCAGCAGCGTGTCCTGGAACGCAACCAACGACTTCAGATCCGAGAAGAACGACGACACCTGCACCAAACCCACCACGCCGATCACCAGCGCCACCCACGACACCGCCACCGTCACCAGCCAGCGCGACCGCAACGAACGGAGAGAAATCAGGAGAGGACGGGAGAAATCACCGGCGAGCACGCGCCCGCACGCACAAAGCAGCGAGACGAACCGTCCGAAAGCACCACGCACCATACACACACCCCTGACCCACACCCACCACCACACAAGACAAGAGAGGCAAAACGCCCCCCCCCCCGCGAAATGGAAGGAAACCGGCAAGCTCTATCCGACAAAACCACAAGTGCCATGCGACCGGACATCCCAAACGCATGACAGCCAACTTACGAAGGCCGACTCATGACAACAGATTTATATCAATACCAAATGTACAACATTATACATAATGTATTCCATCGGCAGAATCGCCTCGCAGAGCACCACCTCAGAAGAAGAGTTCCATGTCAGAAACAGCGCCAAAATGGAAAGCTCAGAGCGAGTTTGCAAGTTTTTGGCACTCGCCAAAGTACAAACACGCGAAAACGGCATCAGACCGACCGCCGTCACGGGCATATCAAGCGTTTCTACTTGGACAAGTGCCAAAAACTTGCAAACTCGGATGAAATTCCGACAGATTGGGCGGAAAATCCATGAAAGTTCCGCGCGTCATTCCTTCAGACCCGAACTTCAAGCAGAGCGGTGTCTCAATCGCACAGAATCGAATGCAGGGCCAGTGCCGAGCCGTCCGTAAGGCTGGCGACCTGGTCGATGGCGACGCGGAGGCGTTCGTCGTCGTTCGTGGCCTCGTTCCAATCCTCGAGGAACACCGCTTCCAGGGCTTCCGATGGGCGCGGCGAATCACGCATCATCACATCGACCAGATCGGTCACGATGCGAAGCTGCTCGGCATGGAATGGCTCGTGCTCGCGAGGTGCCATCACAAAGTAGACGGAGATGCCTTTCAAAGCGACGATTTCATATGCCGTTTCATCAGGAACGACCACAGAGGCGGAGTAGCGGGTCAGATTCGAGTAGCCGAAGCGTTCACGTGTCGCATTCTCAACCGAGCCGGAGAAGCGACCTATGAGAGCGCTGGTTATGTTCTTCAACTGTGCCAGAGATTGCCTCGAACCGTTGAAATGTGCCGGGAAGAGCCGTTCAGACCGCAATCGCGTGAAAGCCTCTACCAGTTGGTCGGGATTCCATTGCTGTCCATACCATTCTCGGGTCATCGTCACGATGCTGTCGACTGTCCTGGAATCTGCGAGACTGACAGGATTGAAATAGCCGGACACAATCGCATCCTCGACATCATGGACGCTGTATGCAATGTCGTCGGCAAGATCCATGACCTGACATTCCATCGGGCGTGCATTGACTGGCGCGCCCTGCTTCAGCCAGCGGAACACGTCCACATCGTCGGGGTATACGCAGAATTTCTTGCTACGCTCCCCCTTCGGATGTTGGGCGGCCTCGGCCAGAGTCCAAGGATACTTGACCGTCGCATCCAATGCGGCGCGTGTGAGGTTCACGCCCGCGCTGCGCCCATCTGGATGGAATATCTTCGGTTCGAGGCGTGTCAGCAGCCTCAGCGTCTGTGCGTTGCCTTCAAACCCACCGATGGACTCAGCGACTTCGGCAAGGGCGTGCTCTCCATTATGACCGAATGGAGGATGTCCCAAATCATGAGCCAGGCAGGCGCAGTCAACGACATCCGGATCGCAGCCCAGCAGTCCGCCAATCTGTCTGCCGATCTGCGCGACTTCCAAGGTGTGCGTGAGTCGTGTTCGTGCAAAGTCGTCGGTTCCGGCAACCAGAATCTGCGTCTTCGCACCGAGTCTGCGGAGAGCCGATGAATGCACGAGACGGGCGCGATCTCTTTCGAACGCCGTTCTGCTCCGAGATTTCGGAGGCTCTGGAGCCCATCGTTCCTCATCATGGGCGACATAGCCTTCGGCGATCAGAACGTCTTCACCCGACGTATGTGCCTGAATACTCGCGTTCTCATGCATCGCCACTCCCGACATAGTTATATGCGCCCACGACCTGACACCATATCTACAGGAAATACTACGCGATGCTGGCTAATGGGAACTTCTGCACTTATCACGTCGCACTTATCACGTCGTACTCGTCACTTCATATCCATCCAATCGCGTTCAACAGAGTGCATTCAACTGAGTGCATTCAACAGAGTGCATTCATGCCATCGAACACTTGGAACGGAATGACAAAGACCCCATAAACTCGTGGAATCACAAGTTTACAGGGTCCCCAACCTTTGTCTCAGATACGGTCACAATTGCTGTCACCGATTAGTCAAGCGAGTCCACAACCACGATCTCGGTTGGGACGTTTCCAGCGGTTGCCTTGGAATATGGGCACAGCTGCTGCGTGCGATCCACGAGCTTCTCGGCGGTCTCCCTGTCGATGCCAGGCAGATAGACTTCCATCTTTGCCTTGATGCCGAAGGACTCGCCTTCATCGCCGATGGATACGTGCGAGCGCAGCTTGCACTGTGCCAGCTTGCTTCCCGCGATGCGCATCTCCTTGCCTGCAAGGCCAAGGGCGCCCTGGAAGCAGGCTCCCCAGCCGATGGCGAAGAGCTGCTCGGGATTGGTTCCCTCGCCCTTGCCACCCATCGCGACAGGGGTGTCGAGCTTCAGATCCAGATCAGGCTCTGTGCTGACTCCTCTTCCATTCCGGCCACCCGTCACATCTGCAACGGCGGTGTATGCAATGCTTTTCGGTTCATTACCTTTATATTGTGTCATGGCTCTATATCACCACAAACCCCGATGAATGGCGTGGGATTCAGCTACAAGAGTTCTGCCGAAGGATGCAGTTGTCTCGTACTAGAGTAGTGAATTCGGGTCCAGTTTCGCGATGTCATCGGCAGGCAGCGAGTCGTTCGCATGGAGATATAGTCGAGGAATTCGACTTCTCAGGCATGTGAAGATCTCGTAGCTGATGGTATCCGCCGACTGCGCCCAGTCGTCTGCCGTGGGCTCATTGAAGCGCACACCCCTTCCAGGTCCAAAAACGGTGACGGTATCGCCTTCATGAACGTTCAGGTCAGCGGCTTTCCCGCGCAAATCCAAGACGCACTGGTCCATGCACACACGGCCTGAAACACGCACGATCTTTGGCCCGTCGTTGGTCATGATGCACACCGGTCCGCCGAGATGAGTGGCGTGCATGGAGCCTTCCCGATCGAATCCCGAGGCTGAGCGATGCACTCCATCAGCGTATCCAATAGGCAGAATCGCAGAACTGGTTTCCGATTCGGTCAGGTATGTCTTGCCATAAGAAATGCTGTGTCCCTCTTCCAAGTCCTTGACGGTTGAAAGCTGAGCCTGCAACGTCATGGCCGGCTTGAGGCCAAAGTCCTTCGGCGTTCCCATTGAGGGATCCGGCTCATAGCCATAGAGCGCGATGCCCGGGCGCACGAGTTCGAAGTGGATTTCTGGTCGGCTCAGGGTTGCTGCGGTGTTGGCGAGATGGCGAATCTCCGGTGCCAGTCCTGCCCGTTCCATGCGTCTGGTGAAGTCATTGAAGGTGTCGATCTGAGCTTCGGTGGACGCGACGAATGCGGGGACCTTCGGCATGTCGGCGACGGCAAGATGGCTCCACTGGGCGACCACGTGCAGACATCCTTCGCTCGAATACCGCTTCAGCAGCGCAAGGGCCTGGTCGAAGATCTGCGGGGTGAAGCCGTTGCGTCCGAAACCGGTATCGACCTTGACATGGACGCGGGCAGGCGTACCGACCGTTCGTGCGGCCTTGGCGAGCGCATCGATGCCCGCCAGCGAGCCGACGGATATGTCGATGTCGTTGGCGATCAGCTCCTCGAATGGCGCCTCGATACCGCTGTACATCCACGTCAGCACATGGCAACGGTCCGGACCGATACCCGCCTTTCGCAGCAGCAGAGCCTCTCGCGGCTGGGCTGTGCCGAGCCAGGTCGCGCCGCCTGCGAGTGCGGCGAGCGCCGCTGGAATCAGACCGTGGCCATATGCATCCGCCTTGACGACGCCCATGACGGCCGTGGAGGATTTCGCACCTCCGCACACCTCTACGATGTGCTGCATATTACCTTTCAATGCGGCCAGATCGACTATGGCCTGCGCCGGATAGCCACGGCGGGCTGCATCGTAGTTCGACTTGCCTGATTTCGACGAAAAATCCCATTCCGGGGATGCACTCAGTGTCATGGCAACCATTGTGACCCCATATTGAGACGAATCTGTGACGGAATATCTGCCACGCGCGACGAGTTTTCAAGTTTTTGGCACTTGCCCAAGTAGAAAGCCGTGAAATCGTTGAATCGTCGACCGGCATAAAGCCCCAAACCGGCGTTTCTACTTGGGCAAGTGCCAAAAACTTGAATGCACGCCCGAATCGGCCACCTTGCCGCGCGAATTCAATCAGACATTCCTTCAGATATGCCTTTGAAACGCGATTCTTTCACGGATTCCTATCTCCCGTGGCGGCAGGGTGATGATTCCGCAACGTGCGAACCCTGAGGACTCGAAGATGTGCTGCATCGCAAGGTTGTTCTCGTGCGTATCCGCCCGAACGTTGCGATAGTGACGAACGGCCCAGTCGATCATGTCATGGGCCGTATGCCTCGCCAACCCTGAGGATGCCACCCGATGAAAGGCAACGTATGGATCGTCATCCAGCCAGGCGCCATCGATGCTCGCATACGTCGGATCGGATCCCTTGCATATGGCGAACACGCCCAGGAGCCGCTCGACCCCGTTCTGAGAATCATCGTCAACCAGAAGCATCGAACGATTGAGCTCGATATCGTGCAGCACATCACTCGCCAGCGGATATATGTCACCCCATTGAGAAGGATTCCCATTGCGCTTCATCACATCACGCGCATGGGCATATATCTTCAGAATCGAATCGTAATCAGCCCTCGTTGCATGACGAACATGACGGTTGCTTGGCGCTTCTTGCTGCACGATATGGAACTCCTAGAAATCGTATCGAGAGAAAATCAGACTACCTTGCGAACATATGGGTCGGAGCTGATTCCAGCGTCCACGATGTCCCTTGACCACTGCTTCGCAGAGAAGAGGCTATGGTCGCGATAGTTGCCGCAGCTGGTGATTTCGGTTCCAGGAACGTCGTCCCAGGTGGCTTCGTCAGCAATGAAGGACAGCGATTCCTTGAGTGCCTTGGCGACGTCCTCGGTGCTGTGACGCCCCCATGTCAGCAGGTGGAAGCCAGTACGGCAGCCGAACGGCGAGCAGTCGATGTAGCCCGGAATGCGTTCGCGCAGCAGCACGGCGATCGTATGCTCGATCGTGTGCAGTCCTGCGGTCGGAATGGCATTCTCGTTAGGCTGCACAAGACGCAGGTCGTAATTCGAGATCACATCGCCATTGGGTCCCTGCTCCTCATCGATGAGACGGACATACGGCGCCTTCACCTTGGTATGGTCGAGTTGGAAACTTTCAACAACGGGCTTGTCACTCATGATGCTCCCTTTCTACAACATGGATTACTCTATGAAATCTTAACGCGGGCTTCGACAGCGCATGGGAGCGAGGCCGCATACGACGCTCTGCGAGAAATGTCACTGCGCCTCGAACTCAGCGATGGCATCGGCGAAACGCTGTCCGTAGCTATCCCACTTATGCTCGCCGACACCGTTGACCTGAAGCATGGAATCCCTGTCCGTCGGACGATGACGAACCATGTCGCGCAGGCTACGGTCGGAAAAGACGATATATGGCGGCTTCCCGATCTCGGTGGCGATCTCCTTGCGTACCGCCCGAAGCCGTTGGAAGAGATCCTCGTCCATCGGATTCTCACCGGAACGATCCTGCTCATCACGAATCGCAGCACCTGGAGCAAGAGTCTTCCTCGCACTCTTTCTGCGGACGGCATGCTTGATCTCATAGTGGAAACCGGGTGCGACCATCCTCGATGCCTCGGTTCCGAAAACGATGATGGGCATGCGGCCAGGTGTGACGGCAAGCAGGTCGTCAATAGTCATCTGGTTCAGCACATCTCGAACCGTGGCCTCGGACTGCTCCTTCAATGCTGCGAAAAGGGGCGTTCTTTCCAGCCCCAGTTGCAGAAGCTGCTGGGATTGTGATCCACGCAGGATGCGCACGATCATCGTCATGCCGAAGCGCTGATTGGTGGCGCTCACACACCTGCCTATCGCGAGCGCGATCTTCGTGACATCGTCGCTTCTCACCGAACTCATGCAGTTCGAACAGCGCCCGCATGGCAGTGGCGAAACGCTCTGCTCCGATTGCATGGATGTGGATTCATCCCCAGACGAAGCCGGACTCGAAGACTTCTCTTCAGACGCGCGCTCCCCCTGAACCGATCCGGCACGGCGCTGACCGAAATAGTCAAGAATGTAGCGATGAAGGCACGAAACGGTGCGGCAATAGCCGATCATGGCCTGAAGCAGCCTGCCGCGAGTCTGCTGGACCCGCATTTCCTCTTCCTCGGTGAGATGGTCGTTCGCGCCACCGGACTGAAGCAGCCGTCTTCTCAGGACGATGTCCGACTCGTTCCACAGCAGCGTGCAACGTGACATCTCGCCGTCTCGCCCGGCTCTTCCCGCTTCCTGATAATAGGCCTCGATGCTTTCAGGCATGTTGTGGTGAATCACATATCGAACGTTCGACTTATCGATGCCCATGCCAAAGGCATTGGTAGCCACGACGACCTGGATGTCATCGTTGACGAAGGCGTGCTGCGATTCACGGCGTTCCTGATGGGTCAGTCCGGCATGGTATCGGGCAGCACGAATGCCTTCGGACTGCAATCGATCTGTCAGCTCGTTGGTTTCCTTGCGTGTCGAGCAATAGATGATGCCCGATTCGTCTGCATGGTCTGAAACGTAGCGCAGGATCCAGGCCTCTTTCTCTGACTTGGACATGCGTTGAACGTCCAGGAAGAGATTGGGCCTGTCAAAGCCTGTGACGGTGAGGAGAGGATCGCTAAGCTGCAGGATTCGAACGATGTCGTCCTGCACCTTCTCGGTCGCGGTCGCGGTGAAGGCTGCGACGACCGGGCGTCTGGGAAGTGCGGCGATGAATGAGCCGATGTCAAGATAGGCAGGGCGGAAATCCTGTCCCCACTGCGATATGCAGTGAGCCTCGTCCACCGCTATGACCGATATGTCCAGATGTCTGCATGTCTCTACGAAATGAGGCTCGGTCAGCCGTTCGGGCGCGACATAGAGGAGGTGGCATCCCCTGTCTCGCGCCACCCGCATGACTTCACGCTGCTCATCGAAGGTCTGGGTCGAATTCAGGAACGCCGCGGCTATGCCGGCGTCATCCAAGGCGTCGACCTGATCGCGCATCAGCGAAAGCAGTGGCGAAATAACGATCGTCAACCCAGGAAGCAGCACCGATGGAATCTGATAGCAGACTGACTTTCCAGCTCCGGTCGGCATCACGGCCAAGGAGTCGCGACCTTCCATGATGGCCGAAACCACGCCCTTCTGCCCTTTTCTGAAGGATTCATAGCCGAAATAACGATGCAGCGCAGCCTGCGCGCGAACACCATCATCAACCATGCACCTCACTCTAAGTCAGACCCAGGTCAAGTTCCAGTCCCACGCCAAGCAACAGTTTCAGCCAAGCACTGCAGCGACCATTGCATGGCAGGCCTGAGAAGGCCCAGTTGAGAGGGCATGCCTGAGAAGGCCGCACCGTACTTGCCGAGACGGATGGGGCAGAATGGGGCAGGATGTCAGGAGCGCAGATCGAGAGCCTGGTCGATGTCTTCGATGAGATCGTCGACGGATTCGATGCCCACGGAGAGTCGGACAAGATTATCGGGAACCTGAAGCGCCGTTCCAGATACCGAGGCGTGGGTCATGGCGGCAGGATGCTCGATCAATGATTCAACCCCTCCCAGCGATTCTGCAAGCGTGAAGACCTTGGTACGGGAGACGAAGGTCTTTGCCGCTTCCAAACCATCCTTCAACTGAACCGACAGCACTCCCCCAAAGCCGCCATGCATCTGACGGGCTGCTATGTCGTGCCCTGGATGGGATTCGAGACCTGGGTAGAGCACGCGTTCAATCTGCGGAGCATTTTCCAAATGCTGGGCAAGCGCCAAGGCGTTCGCACTGTGCCGCTTGACGCGCATATCCAAAGTCTTCAAGCCGCGAGTCGTCAACCATGAATCGAATGGTGAAGGCACGGCACCTGCAGCGTTCTGCAGGAAGGTGACTTTCTCATAGACCTGTGGGTCGTTGAGCAGAATCGCCCCACCAACCACATCGGAATGGCCGCCGATATATTTGGTCGTCGAATACACCACGGCGTCGGCACCGTCATCAAGCGGGTGCTGCAAAACCGGTGACGCAAAGGTGTTGTCAACGACGATTTTCGTTCCAAACTCATGTGCCAACGATGCAGTTGCCCATATGTCGGTGATTCGCAGCAGAGGATTCGAGGGCGTCTCCACCCATACCACAGCAAAATGGCGCTCAGACAATTTGCTGCGAACCGCGTCAAGATCAGTCACGTCAACGACTTCCAAATGAATGCCCCACGGTACGAATACCTTGCTCAAGAGTCTGTATGTTCCGCCATACACATCATCACCCAACAGAATCGAATCACCCGGCTGCAACGTCGACCGTAGCAGCACATCAATTGCGGCAAGCCCAGACGACAGCGCAACCGCGTATTGTGCCCCTTCGACCGCCGCCAACTGGGCATCGAACACGTCTCTGGTCGGGTTGACCGAACGGCTGTAATCATATCCGCCTCGCATCTTGCCCACGCCATCCTGCTTGAAGGTGGAAGTCATATAGATTGGCGGCACGACCGCGCCCGTCGCCGCATCAGGTTCCTGACCTGCATGGATTGCTCGTGTTGCCAAAGCTGAATCGTCAAAATTGTGCGCCATGATTCTTTCCTTATAATTCCGTTGTTTACAAATTCCGTTGTTTTCGGTTGAAGCTTGCTATTATTGCCTTCTGCAACGCTGTTCTCTGCCGATTGCAAGCCCGTTCGGCTTCTATTGCTGCACCAGTTGAGGCGCTGCCGTTCGTTCCACCACATCTCCGAAACCGTGGCTTCGCATCCACGAGTCCGAGAAAATCTTGGAAAGATACCCGCGTCCCGAATCCGGCAGCAGCACGACCATCAGATCGTCCGGGCCAAGATCATGCATCCTCGCAGCCTTCAATGCCGCCACAACGGCCATCCCCGAAGACCCGCCAACCAGCAAGCCCTCTTCTCGCGCAAGTCTTCTGGTCATCTCGAAAGCTTCGGCATCGCTCACCTGAACGACTTCATCGACCACCGATGGGTCATAGGTCTTCGGATAGAAATCTTCGCCAACGCCTTCGATGAAGTACTGATGCACGTCTGAGGGGTTGGAATATATCGAACCCTGCGGGTCGGCACCAATCACCTGAACCGAAGCCCCAGAAGCATCCTTCAAGAATCTGCCCGTACCGGTAATCGTGCCTCCAGTGCCGATTCCCGCTACGAAATGAGTGATCCTGCGATCGGTTGCGTCCCAAATCTCTGGGCCTGTGGTGTGATAGTGGCTGGCAGGGCCGTTCATGTTCTGGTATTGATTGGGCTTGTACGCACCTGGTATCTCTTGGGCGAGCCTGTCAGAAACCGAATAATACGAACGCGGATCGTTCGGTTCGACCTGCGTCGGAGTCACCACGACTTGCGCTCCATACGCCTGCAACACCGCACGCTTGTCTTCGGAGACCTTGTCTGGAACCACAAAAATCATGTGATATCCGTGCTGCTGGGCGACCAGTGCCAAGCCAACACCGGTGTTGCCGCTCGTGGGCTCGACAATCGTGCCTCCAGGAAGAAGCTTCCCCTCCTCTTCTGCCTTGGTGATGATGCGCTCAGCGATGCGATCCTTCGATGAGCCACCGGGGTTAAGATATTCGACCTTCACTGCAATCTGAGCGCGTACGTCGTCCGTGACATGGTGCAGCCTCACCAGCGGCGTATTGCCAATGAGTTCGGTAATGCTGTTTGCAATGCTCATAATTCCTCGTTATCTATACGAATCTATGATTATCTGTTTGATTAGGTGTACGAAATTTTTTAAATTGTATTCACCCTAGATCGGTCGACAATGTCCCAATCTGCGCCTTACAAGCAATCACCAACGGTAACGAGATACATTCACACACACATCCATGCACCAACGTGCATAGATTCTGCAATATTTATACGCAAATGCCGTGATTCGAAAACTCTCAAAAATTCGCAGCCAACAAACAATCGGCAAACCATGAATCACTCACATGAAAGAATGCGTTCTATCTCAAATTATGCGTCGAAAACCGCTCGCCTAGGGCGTCGGTTAACGACAACAACATGAGAAAAACGTCATGACAAACAATGTATCACACCCAAGACCTCGGCGTGTCTGTCAATCACATAGCGCTGAAACATAGCATAACAATCCCATTCAGAACTCTTCAATCACCGGATTCGAAAGAATTGCAGTCACCTGGCTTTCACAGCGTAGCGGCCTTGAGAAGCTCCTTGGTGTAGGGATGCTGGGGGTTGCCGAGCAGATTACGGCAAGTGCCCTGTTCGATGATGCGCCCGTGCTTCAGCACCACGATACGGTCGGCAATATGCTGCACCATGCCGATATCGTGGGAGACGAAAATCATGCTGAGCGCCTTTCGCTCGCCGTTTCGCACAATATTGCGTGAATCACGTATCTCTTGCAAGGTGTGCAAGATCTGGACGCGGGCGGTCACATCGACGGCGCTCATCGGCTCGTCTGCCAGCAGTATCTCTGGCTCATCGATGATGGCTCGTGCTATCGCCACACGCTGAGCCTGCCCGCCGGAAAGGTCGATTGGATATCGGTCAAGAACGACGCGACCATCCAGGCCGACATCATCGAGCATGGCAACGCACCGCTCTTCAATCTCAGGAGCGTGCAAACTGCGTCCAAATCGCAGCGACAAAGCCTCTTTCAACGATTTTCGAACAGTCCAGCGCGGGTCGAGCGATGAATATGGGTTTTGAAAGATCATCGAAGACTCTCGGCGCAACTGTTTCCACGCTTCAGCATCAATCGGCGCAGGTCTGCCCTGATAACGGAGCTCCCCGGTGGTTGGAGCGAGCAAACCGAGCATGATTCTTGTCAAGGTCGTCTTCCCCGACCCTGACTCGCCAATGATCGCAAGGCATTCGCCAGAGTTGAGCGACACCGAAACATCGTCGAGAGCGATGCGCCCAGCCTGACCTGATTTGGATGAGTCATCTCGCGAACCACCCATAAGCCTGCTCCACGAGCCGTGGGCACGGTAATTCTTGCTCGCGTGGCTCAACTCCAGCAAGGGCACACCCGACTCAGGATCGTTGTGAGACAACGCTACACGCTCATCATTCATCGTCACCACTCCCATTCGTTTCGTCAAGGTCAGCGCGCAGGCCATTGAATTTCAATTCTTCAGCCGATTCCGCCAATTGTCGCGTGACAGACTGCTTAGGATTGGAAAGCAGCTGCTTGGTCGGCCCACTTTCGACCACACGCCCACGGTCAATCACATAGCAGCGCTGCGTGGCATGGGCCAGAACCCCAAAATCATGCGTGATGAACAGCAGCGAAGCACCCGCCCTATCAACAAGTTCAACCAGCACATCGATGATGTGCAGCTGGGTGATAGAATCGAGCGCCGTGGTCGGCTCGTCGGCAATGATGAAACGCGGCGATGTGATGAGCGCAGTGGCGATGGCCACGCGCTGCTGCTGGCCACCTGACAACTCGTGAGGATAGACATTGAGAACGTCGTGAGGCAATCCGACCTTGTCGAGCATGGCTTGGACTCGATGCAACCGTTCGTGGGCCGGAATGTCGTAATGCAATCGCAAAGGCAGCTCGATCTGCTTGCCGACCTTCATCACCGGATTGAGCGCAACGGCCGGATTTTGGAAGACCACGCTGACGATTCGACCGCGAAGATCGGCCATCTCGCGCTCGGAAGCACCGATGAGTTCGTCTCCAAAAAGATCAATCGAACCTTGAGCATGAGCATTCGCTGGCAGCAGACCGAGAATCGCGCGCGCCAGCATCGACTTTCCTGAACCCGACGACCCAATCAGGCCGACACGTTCATGCGGGGCAACATCCAACGAGACTGAATCAAGAATCGGGTGGGACGCAATGCGGACATCCACATCACGAACGGTAAGCGCATTGCCATGAATCTGCCCATGCACATTGTCAGACATATTCCGCCTCACTCCCCTTCGAGGCTTCGACGCGCCCTCGCACGGCACGCAATTCGGGATTGCTCAACGGATCCGCACAATCGCGCAGCGCATCGCCGAACACATTGAGCGCGAGCACGACGCAAGTAATGATCAAGCCTGGCCACACAACTGTAATCGGGTACACGTTGATGAAGGTGACCGACGTCGCCAGGCTATGACCCCATGACGGTACCCCACTCTGCACGCCGATCCCCAAGTAGGTAAGACCCGATTCGGCCAAGACAACCGTTCCCGCAGAAATCGAAAGCTGCACCATCATGATGGGCATGATGTTGGGTATCACATGCCGAGAGAACACGCTTGCCGCACTCGCGCCGTTTGACAATGCCGACTCGACGTATCCTGAACGGGCAACGAGCATGGCTTGCGGGCGTGCGATGCGGGCAAGATTCAAACCATATCCAAAACCGCATGCTGCGACGATCACGGCAACGCTCGGCCCGAAGGGAACTGCCAGAATCAAGGCAATCAGCACTGTGGGCAGCGAAATCAAGGCATCGATGACAACGACTGATGCTTGAGCAAACAATGCGGTGCGAGCAAGCATCGCAGCCAAGAGCAGCAGCCCAAACACCGCGGTCACCAGCACCGTCAGCACACAGATCAGCAGATTGGTCCGAGAGCCCGCCATCAGCCAGCTCAGCACATCGGCGCCCGTACCGTCCGTACCGAGAATGTGACTCGGCGACGGCTTCTGCCACACATGATATCCGTCTGTCCACCACAGCGACCATGGAGTCCAGAACAGCGAAACGGCCGCAACTGCAAGCCACAGGCCAAGGACCATCAGCGCAAACTTGCCTTCACCCCGATGCCATATGGAGCGCAGCACAATGCGCAGCTTGCTCGCAAATCGCACCTGTTTGCCTGGCTTCCTGCCAATATCACTCCGATTCATTGCGCACCCCCAGCCGTTGCCAACAGACCGGCACCTTTGAGTCGAGGATCAAGCACGCGATGAAGCACATCCACCACAAAGCCGATGCACAGGAAGAATGCGGCAAGCACGAAGAGCTCGCTTTGGACGGTCAGCAAATCGCGATTGCCAACGTCCGTCACCAGCATCGAACCGATGCCAGGCAGCGCGAACAGGTTCTCGATCACCATCACTCCGGTTATCATTTCGGCAAAGGTGAGCCCGATCACCGACACCAATTGCGGCGAAACCACACGCAAACCAATGCGCAGGACAGCCTGGACCCGAGTCATGCCGCATGCCATGCCCATGTCCACGAATTCGGATGAAAGCATTTCCTGCAGTGCCGAGCGCGTGTATCGCATGATGCTCGACCCCACGATGATGCCAACCGTAACGGCAGGCAGCATCAGCGATGCGAGGGCCGAACCAGCTTGCGCCCAGCCTGCATCGGGAAAGCCCTGCGACGGGAACAGCGCAATCAGGCCGGAGCCTTTGGAAAACAGCAGAATGAGAAGCATCGCACCCCACAGTGCAGGAATCGCACCGCCTGTGAGGGCCAGCAGATGCAAGCTCTGGCGAACGCGTGCTGAGCGGGCCACAATCGAAGCCGCGCCCAGTGGAATGCCAATCAGGCATGCAATCAGCAAACCAATCAGAATCAATGGAAAAGTGATTTGCATGCGCGAGACAATCTGCACACCGACATCGCGGCCAGTCAGCACGGAAATGCCCAGATTGCCGTGCACGACATTCCCCGCCCATTCGAAATATTGCTGCAGATATGAACGATTCAGCCCCAGTTCCTGACGCAGCCTGGCAACGCGGGCAGGAGTGGCGTTAAGCCCTGCCATAACCGAGGCAACATCGCCTGGCAATATGCGAAGTGCCAGAAAAATCAGCACCGACATGCCAAACAACGCTGCCAGCAGCAGGGCCAGACGCCGAAGCAGAAATCTCAACATATATATTCCATGGTTGCAAACGGTCCTTAGGCCTTGTATTGAACGTTCCACAAAGGCAGCAGCGACTGGTTGAGATTGAGCGGGAAGCCGGTGACGCCCTTGCGATATGCCGTGGTGACGCGGTAGTTGAACAGCCAGTCAGCAGGCGCATCTTCGGAAACCAAGCGGGCAGCCTTCTTCAGATACGATTCATACTCGGCATCCGAAGTGGACGCGACAGCCTTGGCATAGAGTTCCTGAACCTGCTTGTTGTCGTAATTGAAGTAGTATTCGGGATTGGCCCAATTGTAGAAATCGTGACTTTCGTTGTGGTCGACCAAAGAAAGGTCATAGTTCTTGTTGGTATAGACATCCTGCAGCCAGGCAGAGAACTCGACAACCTTGACATTCAAGTCAATGCCTACGGCCTTGAGCTGTGAACGGAGCTGATTGCCAAGATCGGTGCCATAGATATTCGCATATTCAAAGTTGAGCTTCAATGGATTGGAAGTGCTGTATCCGGCCTCGGCCAACAACTTCTTAGCCTTCGACTGATCGTATGGATAGAGATTCGTGAGATCCTCATATCCGGGATCCAACGATGGAATCGGACCGCCTAGAGCTGCGTCCGCACCACCACGCGAAGAAATCAGTGCCTTATTGTCAATCGCATAGCGAATTGCCTCTCGAACGCGTTTGTCCGATGTTTTCGAACCCTTGCCGTTGAAGGCAAGCACGAACTTGTCGGTGTCGTTGCCAGCCTTGACGACATAATTGCTGTCTTTTGCAATCGATGCGGAGAGATTCTCCGTTATCGGGGCAAGGACCTGAATGCTGTTGCCCTTCAGCGCATTGATTGCAGCATTGGTGTCCGTGATGTATCTGAGCACGACCGTCTTGGTCTTTGCCTGGTGACTTCCCCAGTACTTCGTGTTGGCCGTCAAGGTCAACGATTCGTTCTGCTTGAAACTTTTCAGCAAATATGGGCCAGAACCAATGGCCTGCGTCTTGGCATCATACGAAGCGTCCTCGTCGAAGACGAGACCTGCTCGCCCTGTGAGGTTCCACAGCAGCGTCGCATCAGGCTTCTTGAGCTTCAAGACAACGGTATTCGCACCATCTGCAGCAATGGAGTCAACGTTGGCAAGAACCTGATAATCCTGATATTCGTTCTTGATCACCGAGTCGAGCGACCAGACAACGTCTTTGGAATCCAAGGCATCGCCGTTCGAGAAATGCTCGTCGGCATTGAGCTCGAAGGTATAGGTCTTGGCATCGCTGGATACCGTCCATGACTTCGCCAGTGCAGGAATGACGGTGTTTTCGGAATTTCGAGCCACCAGACCCTCATAGACATTGCCGATCAGAGCCTGATCGAGAGCGGTACCCGCCTCATTGCGAATGTCAAGATTGGTTGGAGCCAGTGTCAGTCCAATGGCAATCGAGTCTGATGCGGCAGCGGCATCGCTGCCTGAATTGTTGCGTTGATATGCGAACACGCCCCCAACTACAATCGCCACAGCTGCTATCGCAGCTATGATCCATGCCCAGGATGGCATGCCTTTGCGCTGCCTCTGATATGAATTCAGTGATTCGTCAGTCGATCCTGACTGATCGCCTGACACATTGCGACTGCCTAGATCTGCCTGATCGTTTGAATCTGGCGCAATGCCCTGAGCCTTGAATTGTTCCGTTGATTCAGTCGTGGTGCTCGTCGCATCCCCGCTGTTTGAGTTTTCAGCCATTATGCTCTCTCTTGTGTGTTACATATTGAATTATTTGCATGTATCGCACTCGCCCCCATTCACGGCAATCCGTCGCATCCGTCAACGTTAGCGGTGTGATGCTGATTGGCCGCCTTATGAGGTCGACCATCACCCCACCATGATAGCGCGTTCCCGGCAATTCCCGCGAAGTGAATTTGTACATCATGCGCAATCGGCCGGCTCACGTTCGGCAGTCGCTTCAAGTTGCGATACAGTGACAGAGAACACGCGCCTGCATTGGAAAAGGACTGCTTATGCTGATTGCCGTTGATATTGGAAACACCGACATTGTGCTCGGCTTTCTCGAAGGCGGCAACATCGTTGCCAACTACCGCATGACCAGCTCGGTGAGCCACACCTCCGATGAATATGGCATGATGATCAGCGGATTCCTTCAGATGAGCAGCTACTCCAACGACGATGTTGAAGATGTGATCATCTCTTCCGTGGTGCCCAACGTGATGCACTCATTCCGCGCTGCAATCATCAAGTTCTTTGGCGTTGAGCCAATCGTGGTTGGCCCTGGCATCAAGACCGGCATCAACATTCGCATGGATGATCCACGATCGCTCGGCGCAGATTGCCTGTGCGACTGCGTAGGGGCATATGGATCGTATGGCGGACCGCTGCTGGTTCTGGATTTCGGCACGGCCACCACCTATAACTATGTGACCGACAAGGGAACGATAACAGCCGGCCTCATTTCGGTCGGCATCCGAAGTGGAGCCTCGGCGCTGTCGAACAAGACCGCACAGCTGCCCGAGGTCGAAATCACCAGACCCAAGTCTGTTTTCGCCACCGATACGAGAACGGCCATGCAGGCGGGATTGTTCTATAACTTCCTCGGCGGAATCGAGCGCACGGTCAAGCAGTTCCGAGCCGAAACCAACGAAAGCTTCAAGGTCGTCGCAACCGGCGGCCTCGGACGCATCATCGAAGGAGAAACGGACGTCATTGACATCTATGATCCCAATCTGATCTTCAAGGGCATGCAGATGATCTATGATCGGAACAGAAATCGGTAAGTTCTCATTGATATGTGGTCGTTTCTAGCAATGTATAGAGATATCGTCTCGAGTTTGCAAGTTTTGAGAACTAGTGGAAGTACAAAGACCCTATTTTTGGCTTGTTCTCGTCGAAGTTAAGCCAAAAATAGGGTCTTTGTACTTTGATGAACTCTCAAAACTTGGAATCTCGAGTCATTGCCGTACGTCACTTCACGGTATAACCCTGACTTTCAGCATATTTCTTGAGATTCGCCTGCCAAGCGGCAATGCCCTGACTCAGCGTAATCGATTTACCGGTGAACGCGGCACCGGCATCATCGGCAAAAACATTGCGGGCATACACTTCGAAGGGAAGGAACTTGTATCCGGTAACCACATCAGATGCAGCCTGTGCCAGCACCTTGTTGTATTCCTGACCGCCAAAGTATTCGTTGGTCTTGCCATTCGAATCCGTCAATGTGGTCTTATCCAAGAAGTCGCTGGATGCAAGCGTCTTGGTGTCGGATGGGAACGCTCCGGCATCGACCCTGGTCTTGATGCCGGCCGAGTTGTGCGTAACGTATTGCACGAACTTGTATGCGGCCTTGACCTTCGCGTCATCGCTCGACTTGATGACCGCGAGTGAAGAACCACCGTTCTCGGAATTAGCCGTGCTGCCCGAAGTCCACGTTGGCATGAGCGCTACTCTCCACTTGCCAGATGCCTCAGGAGCTCCCGACAGCAAATCATTCGGCATCCAAGCCCCGGTGAGCAAGGACGCAATGGAGCCATCGCCAAGGCTCTTGTTCCAGTCATCCGACCAGCCCGCGGTCTTGGTGTCAATCAAGCCTTCGCTAATCATCTTCTGCCAGTAGCTGACCCACTTCTTCACGCCTGCATCCGAAGTGAGATCAATGGTTACGGTCTTCCCATCCTTGCTGGTTGCGAACGGAGTGGCGCCCGCCTGCCAGGTCATGGAATCGAAGAAGCCGGCATCACCGGTATCGGACGTGATGTACGAGCCGATTGCACGTATTTTCTTCGCGTCCTGGTAATACTCGTCCCACGTTGTCGGGGCCGAGGTGATGCCTGCCTTGTCAAAGACTTCCTTGTTATAGAACAGCGCCATTGGTCCAGAATCCATAGGCAATGCATATACTCCGCCATTGATGTTGACCGAACTCCATGTGCCAGGGGTGTAGAAGCTCTTGTAAGACGATGCGCCCAGACTGGAAAGGTTCTCCAAGTCCCCACCGATCACATATTGAGGCAGCGCATAATATTCGATCTGGGCAATGTCCGGCGCACCCTTGCCTGCTGACATTGCATTGTTCAGAGCGGTATATTCATCCTTGTTGGTACCTGCGTTGGTGACCTTGACCTTGATGTTTGGATTGGCCTTCTCGAATGCGGCCACGGTAAGAGGCACCGTCGAATCCCATGACCACACGGTAATCGAGGTCGTGCCAGTGCTGGAACTCGAGGAACTTCCCGATCCGCATGCCACCAGTGGAGCAAGCATGATCATAGCGCCGACCAAGGCGACTGCTCGTTTTGTGAACTTCATTGTTCATTCTCCTTATTGATATTTTGCCCCACAGATCGGTTGCTTCTCAGCTTCTTTTCCACGTGAGCCCATAACTCTTCAATTCTTATTAAAATCATTGGAATATCAACTATGTTTACGATATCATTATCCAATATGTTTGCGCAAACAATTTGGAGTTTCTTTCGTAGATGAAGCTTCTTTCCCCTGTTTGCGCGAACAGCGCGGAGAGCCGAAGGAATTGCCTTCGACTCAGCGAAATCGCTAGTTGACTGTTGAAACCGCCACCCCATTTGGCTGCAGCACGACTGACTGCGGAACCTTTGATCGAGGCACGGCCAACTGAGCCACAGCATCTTGAGTCACGCTCTGCTGAATCAGAGACATGTCGTTGGCCCGAGACACAGTGTTCGACCGAGATACAGCGTCCGACCGAGACGCGGCGTTGACATCGTTCTCGGCATGCGCGGATTCATTGACTGCGGCAGCACGCGAGAGCAACAGCAACTTGCCGTCGATCGGCACCGTTGCCGACTCGTGGGATCTGTTGAAAACGAAGTCGAAACGCTGGCCCGTTTCTTGGTTGATGCGCTCAACGCGCAGCACCTTCGCCGCGTCACCCTCAGCAATGCGAGACGCTCCGGCACCGAGTTGCCCAAGATCCAGATCCATGACTTCGAACAGTTCAGGCAAGGATTTCGCAATCCCCCGTCTTCCCAGCCGACATCCTACATAAGCCGCCTTTCCCGAACCATATGGATGCACGGTTATCGCAGGAACCTCATTCATGCCAGTCCATTCAGGCGCTTGATATGTGGCGAGAATCTGCGTGGAATCAGCAGTTCGCGCAATGCGGTCAGCAAGGTCCTGAGCCACCGTTCCATTGCTCAGATCCAGGTGCTCCAGAGTTCCTTCATGATCTGCACCCAAGGGCACGAATTCTTCGGAACTGACCCCGACCACATCGCTGATCGAAGCAGGATATCCGCCGAGCCAGACGCGATCGTTGGCATCCGAGATCCCCGTGTAATACGTTACGACAAGCTTGCCGCCTGCCTCGACGTAATCGTGGACGCGCTGCGTGTTGCGCTCGTCCAAGAGATATACGCATGGCAGCACGACCGTCCGATACGACTCCCAATCCGCGGCAATCGGCACCATATCGGCGGTGACGGCATTGTCAAGCAATGCGCGGAACCAGTCCAAAGGCTCGGACCTGTGCCGCACGCGCTGGGTCGGCGTGGCGGTATGTTCGCTCGCCCACTCGCTCTCGTAATCGAAGACCACGGCAACCTCGGACTTATGCAATATTGTGTCTGTCAGTCCAGATTCCGACAGCAACTGCAAATCTTTGCCAAGCTCACAGACATCGCGAAAAATCTGGGTATCTCTCCCTGCGTGCGGCAGCATTGCGGTATGGAATTTCTCTGCACCTGAGCGCGATTGCCTCCACTGGAAGTAGCAGATTGCATTCGAACCGAAAGCCAGATGCGCCAGGGAATCAGATATGAGCTGCCCGCTTTCATTGGCATAGTTCACCGGCCGCCAGTTAACTGCGCCGGTGGAATGTTCCATGAGGAACCACGGTCGTCTGCGCGCAATGCCATCGACCAGCGATGCGCTGTAGGCAAGTTCATCAAGATGCGCTTCTCCAGGAAGATAGTAATGGTCGTTCGAAACGAAGTCGACTTCGCTCCCCCAATCATCGTAATTCAGTGCAAAACCTGTGGCGCTGACCATAAAATTCGTGGTCAGCGGGCGATTTGGAGTGATGCTGGCTAATGCGTCACGCTCTGCAATAAAGAATTCCTTCAAGGCATCGGACGAGAATCGCTTGAAATCGAGCAGTTTCCCAGGATTCATGAAGTTGCCTTCACCGATGAAGCGAGGTGGGATGATTTCGCTGAAATCGCTCATCTGCTGAGACCAGAACGACGTTCCCCAAGCCTCGTTCACCGCCTGGATATTGCCATAGCGGAACTTGCACCATTCCTGGAATGCATGCATCGCATCATCGGAATAATCGAAGCGATTGTGGCAGCCATATTCGTTGCCGACGTGCCACGCCACGACATAGGGGTTGCTGCGAAAATGTTCTGCCATCTTTCTGCAGAGCGCGAGCGCATATTCGCGAAATATCGGCGAGGTGGGGCGCCAGTGCTGGCGTGCACCTGGCCAGCAGATGTCGCCTCGCTCATCACGCCACAGTATTTCCGGGTGCTTCTGCGTAAGCCAGAGAGGGGGCGATGCCGTGGCACTTGCCAGGTCAACGGCAATGCCCGCCTCTCCCAGCTTGTTGACGATGCGATCAAGCCAGTCGAAATCCCAAGTGTCTTCCGTTGTCTGAATTTTCGCCCATGAGAAGATGGCGACGGAAACGAGGTTCACGCCAGCCTGCTTCATGAGTGCAACGTCTTCGTCCCAGACATCTTCAGGCCATTGCTCAGGGCTGTAATCGCCGCCGTACCAGATGCGTTCAGAGGACCCTGCCAATGGTCGGGGCCAGCGCAAGGGTCTTCGCGAAGACGGCGAATCATGCATTCCAAGTTGTTTCATGATGTTAGCCTCATTATTCTTTCACTATTCTTTCACTGCGCCAGCGGCGAGACCCGACTGCCAATACCGCTGCAGCAGCAGGAACGCGATGACAAGAGGAATGATCGTTACGAGCGAACCGGTGACGACAAGGTTCTGAATCGCCTGGCCTCCAGCAGTGCTGGCCTGGTCCTTCCATTGATTCAGACCTATCGTCAATGGGTACCAGCTGGAATCCTTCAACATAATCAATGGCAGGAAGTAGTTGTTCCATGTGGCGACGATCGTGAACAGCGAAGTTGTGACGATGCCAGGTGCCAGTAACGGCAGACTTACTTGCCAAAAAGTGCGGAACTCTCCGGCGCCATCGACGCGCGCCGCTTCGAGCAGCTCTGTAGGCACGGCCTGATCGCTGAAAATCCACATCAAATAGAGGCCGAAGGGGCTGATAAGGCTTGGAATGATCATTGCCCATGGTGTGTTGGTGAGTCCGAGCTTTGCAAAGAGCAGGAACTGAGGCACGGCCAAGGCGATGCCTGGCACGCTGATCGCACCGATGACGACTACGAACACGGCCTTTCTGCCAGGGAATCTGAACTTTGCCAACGCATATCCGCCCATGATCGCGAGCAACGTTGCTCCGCCCGCACCAACGACCACATAAAGGAGCGTATTGATGAGCCACCTGCCGAATATGCCGTCTTGATAGGTGAACACGGTTTTGAGATTGTCCCAGAGCGCAAACTCATGGCCGAAACCGAGCCCGAAAGTCGATGTGAAATCGCCCTGTGTCTTGGTGGAATTCACCAGCAGATACAGGAATGGGAAGAGGCAGTAGATGACGAACAGACCGCAGATGAGCGTCAGCAGCATGGAACGGCGCGGATTCGCTGGGTTTGAGAACCCTGACTTGCTGGCTCTGCGACGTTCGGCTCGCTCATCCTGTGAGGTTCTGCGCGCGCGGTTCTTTTCGTTTATTCTCGATTGGCGCTCAACGCCTCGCAAGTCTTCGACTTCCGTTGCTTGCAGCACAGAGCTTGTTGACTTGTTCTGTATTTCGCTCACTTCATCTGCTCCCTCATGCTACGAAGCTGGACGGCATAGGCGATGCCCATCGTGATGATGGCCATGACGATGGCCAGCGCTGCCGCATAGTTGGATTGGTTGCCTGAGAAACTCAGGTTGTAGGCATACATATTCGGTGTGTAATACGTGGTGACCGCGTTTCCTGGAACCATGTTCTGCAGGATGCTTGGCTCGTTGAAGAGCTGGAAGCTGCCAATGATGCTGAAGATCACCGTGATTGCAAGAGATCCTCGCAGCTCAGGCAATTTGATGCGACGAACGATCTGCCACTCGCTTGCTCCGTCAATGGATGCCGCTTCATAGAGCGAATGCGGAATCGTCGAAAGGCTTGAATAGAAGATCAGCATGTTGTATCCGGTGAACTCCCACGTGACGATGTTGCCGATTGCAGCGAGCAACACCGATGGGGCGAGCACGTCGAGGCTCGTTCCGAAGAAGTCGTTGATTGAACCGACAAGACCATACTTTGCGCCGTATACGAAGCCCCAGATCAATGTGGACACCACGGCGGGCACCGCATAGGGAAGGAATGTCGATATGCGGAAGAATCGCGAACCGTGGAGTTTCATGCTGTCAAGCGCCAATGCCATTGCAGCGGACAGAAACAGCATGATGGGCACCTGGACTATCGTAAATAGTGCTACACGCCGAACGCTGCTCCAGAATTGCGCATCCTGGATCAGCCGCACATAATTTGCCAAGCCCACGAACACGGTTCCGCCGATCATGCGCGTTTGGTAGAACGAAATCCAAATGGCATAGATGATCGGCACGATGAAGACAAAGACGAACACCAAGGCGAAAGGCAGCATGAACTTCCAGCCACGCCAGTCCCAGCTGCTTCCGCCCATTTTCATCTTTCGCAGGGAGCTTGCCTTCCTTACTGTTGGAATACCAGGTACCGTCATAGGTCACCCTCTTCTCGCTTGAAACCCCATATGCCTGTCTTCGATGACACAGCCTTGTGGGAGATCCTAAGAAATGTTTACGCAACCATTATAGCATTGCCTGAGCTTTTCGCACTATGCGATGAAATATTCAACCGGCTCCACTCAAAAAGTAGAGAAAGTGAGGTATACAGGAACAATGGCAGGAAAACGCGCCCGTTGGGCATCTATGCAAGACGTTGCAAAAGAAGCAGGAGTTTCGCCTCAAACCGTGTCCCGAGTTTCAAATGGCAGCCAGGCAGTGAAGCCGGCCACCAGAGACCGAGTGCAGCAAGCGATGCAAAAGCTTGGATACCGTCCGAATTTTGCGGGAAGGGCCTTGAAGCATGGCCGTTTCATGAACATTGGCGTTGCGATGTTCAACATGAACACCTATGGCAACATGAGCATTTTGGAAGGCATCACCACATGCGCCGTATCACGCGGATATGCAACGACCGTGCTGACCATGGACTCCCACATTGAGCAACCATTGCAGCACGCCGTGGAACAGATGAAAAAATTGCCGGTCGACGGCGTAATTCTCGTGTTGGAGCAGCGCGTCGGAGATTTTGCCGGTTTCGTCCCTCCCAAGGATCTACCAGTCATCTTGATAACCGAAGGTCCGGCAGATCATTGCCCGACCATTGATGATGACCAATATGGCTGTGCATCAACAGCAACTGACTATCTGCTCAGCAAAGGCCATAAGACCGTGTATCACATCGCCGGTCCGCAGCATTCCCAGGCGGCGGTGAGCCGTCAGCGAGGCTGGAAGGATACTCTCGTGCAGCAAGACAGACCGATTCCCGCAGTCATTCAGGGTGATTGGAATGCCGACAGCGGCTATGCCGCGGGCCGAAGGTTGGCACAAGACCCGCATTGCACCGCAATCTTTGCCTCCAACGATCAGATGGCCTACGGTGCGATTCAGGGCATCATCAGCATGGGAAAGCGAGTGCCGGAGGATATCAGCGTGATCGGAGTCGATGATTCCTTGTGCGGAACGGTCCCCCATTTGACACTGTCAACGATGAGACTTCATTTCTCCGAGATCGCAAAACAGGCTTTTTCGATGGTGCTTCAGGCATGCGAAGGCAAACCGCCGGAGGTTGGCATAAAGCGGGTCATTCCCGCCGAGCTTGTCGAACGCTCTTCGGTGCAGGAATTGCGCTGAACGTCGTTTCGTCTCTGATTTCCAAGGGGATTTCGGATTCAAAGCGGCGCAATTCATTGCTGATTGGATCGATGAATTCGAGGCTTCGTGCCACCAATTGCAAGGGATGTGCAAAGTCGTCAGGTGCGGCTGTACCGTCTGCATTGGCATGCATGCGAATGCTTGGATAGAGATCATCACCTGCAATGGGCAGTCCGATTGAGTTCATATGGACGCGAAGCTGGTGCGTCTTTCCTGTCAGCGGTCGGAGCGAATAGACGCGATACAGCTGATGTGCCGCGACTTCTCCTCGCGTTGAGAGCAGATGCTCGTTTGCTGCGAGCACCGCATCCTGGTTGTCTGATAGTTCGATAATCGTGGTGCTGTTTGCCGTGCCGCTTGATTCAAACGCTTGCAGAATGCCGCGATGCTTGGTGATGCGAGACATGCGCTTCAGCGGAAAAACCGAGGGCACATCGAGCGGCTGCACTGTGCCAAAGTGTGGCCGTTGCACGGGGCGTGCCGGAGCAATGCATTCATAGCTTTTTCGCACCTGATGATGTTGAAACAGCATCTGATATGCGCCGCGCAGTTCAGGTCTGCTCACGAAAAGCACGACACCGGCGGTGGCCCGATCAAGTCGGTGCGCTGGGGTGATCTGGTCGTTATGGAACATCTCGCGCAGCCGCATGAGCGCCGTTGAGCGATACCACATGCCGCGCGGCGTGGTAGGGAGGAAATGGGGTTTGTCGACAGCCACGATGGCGTCATTCTGATACAGAATTCGCAATGGAAACGGTATCGTGGGTTCGTCCGTGACCCAACGATGCCGTTTTTCGAGAGTTTCCATGGTCTTGAACTCCTGTTGCGTGAACGCTGCCTTTGACTTGCCGACCTCGCTATTCCACAGTCACAGACTTCGCAAGATTGCGGGGCTTGTCGACATCGTTCTGCTTGAGCATCGACATATCCATGGCAAAGAGCTGCAACGGAACCACATCGACGAGTGGGCTGAGCAAGGTCGGGCACTGAGGACGCCAGAAGGTGACATCGGCATAGTTCGCAACCGATTCATCGCCCTCCTCGGCGATGGCAATCGTGAACGCACCGCGGGCCTTCACCTCTTCGATGGAGGAAATCATCTTGCTGTGCAGCACATCGCGGCCACGGGGGCTTGGAACGATGCACACGACCGGCTCGCCCTCATCGACCAGCGCGATGGGACCATGCTTCAATTCCCCGGCAGCGAAGCCCTCGCTGAATGTGTAGGCGATTTCCTTGAGCTTCAACGCACCTTCCATGGCGACCGGATAACCGACATGACGGCCCAGGAAGATGAACGAGTGCGCGTTGAGCATCTGTCTGGCGGTCTTGCTCACCGTATCCGCCTGAGTGTCAAGAACCCATTGGATCTTCTCGGGCATGGCCTTCAGATCGGTGACGATGTGACGAATCTCGTCGCGGAACATGGTGCCCTTGACCTGAGCGAGATATAGGCCCAGAAGATATGCGGCGACGATCTGCGCGACGAAAGCCTTTGTCGAAGCGACCGCGATCTCTGGTCCGGCATGCGTGTACAGCACGGCATCGGACTCGCGTGGAATCGTGGAACCCTGCGTATTGCAGATCGCGAGCACGCGTGACCCCTGCTCACGGGCGTGTCGAAGGGCCATGAGCGTGTCCATGGTCTCGCCTGACTGGGAAATCGCAACCACCAGTGTCCTTGGCGTCAGAATCGGGTCGCGATATCGGAACTCATGCGCCAGTTCGACCTCGACGGGAATCCTGACCCAATGCTCGATCGCGTATTTGGCGACCAGCCCAGCATATGAGGCA
Source organism: Bifidobacterium sp. WK012_4_13 (assembly GCF_041080835.1). Lineage (NCBI taxonomy): Bacteria > Bacillati > Actinomycetota > Actinomycetes > Bifidobacteriales > Bifidobacteriaceae > Bifidobacterium > Bifidobacterium fermentum. Next base: position 2,359,486 of record NZ_CP129683.1, on the reverse strand, counting down.
GTCCCACATGCTATCACGATGATCTTGTCGACCTGACGGAAGACATCCTCGTCAATGTGCACCTCGTCGAGATCGAGATTGCCCTTGGGATCGAAACGGCCGAGAAGGGTTTCGGAGACCGCGGCGGGATCCTCATGGATTTCCTTATCCATATACGAATCCCATCCACCCTTCTCTGCAGCGGAAGCATCCCAGTCCACGGTGAACCGCTTGGGATCCGAAACGACGTTGCCCTCGAAGTCGGTGACCACGACGGTGTCTCCACTGATGCATACGGCCTCGTCCTGGCCAAGTTCCATCGCATGCTTGGTATATGCGACGAAGGCCGCGACATCCGACCCAAGGTAGTTCTCGCCATCTCCAAGGCCTACGACCAGAGGGGAGTCATGGCGTGCGCCGACGACGATGTCCGGCTGGCGGCTGTCCACCGCGAGGAGCGTGAATGCGCCGGTGAGCATGCGCGCCACACGGCGCATGGCCTTGAATAGATCCGGCGCGCCTTCCCTGTCCAGGATCTCGTTGGCGATCTTGCCCAGCAGCTTTGCCGCCACCTCGGTATCGGTGCTTGATGCAAAGGTGTAGCCCTCAGTCTCGAGATTGAACTTGAGCTCCGAGGCATTCTCGATGATGCCGTTGTGTATCACGGCGATCTTGCCGTCCTGACTCATATGGGGATGGGCGTTCACATCGCTCGGAACACCATTCGTGGCCCAGCGCGTATGGCCGATCGCAACCGTGGCATCGGGCATTGGCTTGGCCTTCAGGTCATCGACCAGCCTATCCAGACGCCCTGCCTTCTTGCGCCAGGCGACCCTGTCCATTCCAGGGGCAGCCAAGGCGACACCCGCCGAGTCATATCCCCTATATTCAAGGCGTTTCAATCCCTGCATGCATACCTCAAGGGGTTTGCCACAGGCCGTTCTATTTCCCGCAAATCCAACGATTCCACACATGTCACCCAAGTCTATGCCACGCCTGTGAACTCGCCGAAATCGCTCGGACTCCTCTGCCGAACCTCTACAGAGCCTTGCGAATGCGCTCCTATCTTGGCAAAGTGCGAAGCCAGAGAATCGCGATCTGAGTACGGTTGGCAAGACCGAGCTTTGCAAGAATCTCGCTTATCCGATTGCGGACGGTGCCCTCGCTCAGATACAGCTGCCGTGCGATGTCGTGGTTATCGAGACCTTCTGCGATCAGTGCGCTGATGCGCCGTTCGCGATTCGTCAGACTCGAGAAGGGGTCGTCGGCGGGCAGACCAGTCCGGCCGGCATTCGGTCGATCATCGGATGAGGCCTTTTCCGTCTCGCCGAGTTCGAGATGGGACAAGGCTTTGGAACCAAGGACTATCTCGCCGGCGAGAACGGTCCGCACAGCGGGGATGATAGACGCGACATCCTGCTTGATCAGATATCCACGGCCTCCTATGCCAAGCGCCTCCTGTATGTATTGTCTGTCCGCGAATGTGGTGAGGAAAAGAATCTTCGCGGTCGGGTCAGATTGAAGTATGCTCCTTGCCGCATCGAGTCCGCCCATCGTCGGCATCTGAATGTCCATGAGCAGCACATCCGGGCGTTGGCTCGCATAGTGTCTGATGGCCTGCTCGCCGTCATTCGCCGTCCACAGAGTCTCCCCTGCCCCGACTTGGTCGATCATGGTTGCAATTGATGAGCACACTATTGGGTCATCATCGACGACGGCGACTTTCATTGCGTTCCTTTCATGATGCTCGTTGCATCGATCCCCATATGCAGCTCCGATTGCAGATTGCCAGACACTTCGACATCATGCGGGTCGCGTTCGTCCCGAACATGACCTTCCTGATGTCGCACGCCGCCCGCGTTGCTCCATGGAGCCTTGGGCAGCGATACGAAGACCCGCCACCCGCGCGCGTTCGGTCCGCATAGGGCATTGCCACCAAGCTCCCGGGCGCGGGACTCGATATCGGCAAGCCCCATCCCTCTGATGTCGCGAACGGCCTGCCTTGGCCCGACACTGCCATTTCGGGCTTCATCCTGCCTTACGCTTCCATCGTCCTGCACCACCAACTGCCACAATGCAGGCATGTCTCTCAGCACGATTTCGACATGACGAGCATCGCTGTGGCGAAGCACGTTGTTCAACGATTCCCGCACCGTCATCGCAAGGCACCGTGTCACGGGAGCCGGCGCCTGCTGAATCTCATTCTCCAGCGTAACCTCGGGACCCTGCGCGACTGACTGCAGGACCTTCGCAGCGGATCCGATCTGCAGGGCGAAATCGTTGCCGCTGTCGTCCAGATCGTGAACTGTCTGCCTGACGGCATTCATCGCCTCGGCAAATGTATCTTCGACTGCACGGAAACCCCGGGCGTTCGTCTCATCGCCAGCCATCGAGGCAACCACCTGCGATGTGTGCGACTGCATGATTCCTCTGGTCAGCAGATGCCCGACCCCGTCATGGATCTCGCGGGCGATCCTCGTTCGTTCCGCAAGAGTCGCCTCATGCATAGCATTTCTACGCTCGTCCTCGGCGTCATATGCCTCGTTTCGCATCCGGCGTCGAATCTCCCGCACTTCGTCCTGCGACAGCAAGGCACGCCGCCTCATCCTTGGAATCAGCGTCAGCGCGAAACCAGAGAAGATGTTCAATGCGCACAGGCAGAACAGCGTCAGGCGAAGCATGGCCGGTTCGACCTCAAACGCCGTTCCCAGGCCCAACGATGCCATGACGGCGATGCCGATGCATGCACACATGCCATACTCAATCCAGGATGCCCGCAATGAGAAGGCTCCCTTGTCCAGGCTCGCATCTGGGCGCCTCTGCAGCATGCACCATGTAGCCATCGCCGATGCCACATCGAAGGAGAACAGCGGCAGAAACGCGATCATCTGCGGAATCGCCAAGGCCAGCACTGCCAACGCGGCTTCGCAGCATGCAGCCAGACGATGTGGCGCAAGCCATTCGGACAGTGCAGCCGCTGACAGCGACACGAATATCGCGAACACGAAGGCCACCGACAGCGAGCTGCCATCGCGGAGCATCGCAAGCGATATGCATAGCAGCCACAGCACGAACTTGTATGCCCCACGCATCATGGCCGCTCCCTCCACCGTCACTCAAAACAGTCACTCACCACAGTCACCCTTTGCAATGCCCTAAGCCAAGGTTACGCCGAGCGAGGGGATGCATGACAATTGTCATGCCGCGCAATGACGCGCATCACTGTTTTCCACCAAGACCTTGTGCGAACATTGCGGTATGGACACAGATACCATGCAGGACGCAATCTCGGTCAGGAATCTCGTCAAGCGCTACGGAGCCATGCTCGCCCTCGACCACTTCGATCTCAGCGTGCGACGAGGTGAGATCTTCGGGCTGCTTGGACCGAATGGTTCGGGAAAGACCACGGCGATCAACTGCATCCTGGCCTTGCTCAGCTACGAGTCAGGCAAGGTGGCCGTCTTCGGCAGGCCCATGAGCCCCACGGCATATGACATCAAACGTCGCATCGGTGTGGTTCCACAGAATGTTGCCGTGTTCAACGAGCTCACGGTGAGGGAGAACATCGACTATTTCTGTTCGCTGTATGTCCCCAAACGCAAGGAACGCAAGCAACTGGTCGACGATGCCATAGCATTCGTAGACTTGGAGGAATTCAGCGGCTACCGCCCCGGCAAGCTGTCCGGCGGTCTGCTCAGAAGGCTCAACATCGCGTGCGGCATAGCGCATAGACCAGCATTGATACTCTTCGACGAACCGACGGTGGCCGTCGATCCTCAGAGCCGCAACGCAATCCTCGAAGGCATACGGCATCTGCGCGATGCAGGAGCCACGATTCTCTATACCAGCCATTACATGGAAGAGGTCGAACAGATCTGCACGCGCATCATGATCATGGACCATGGCAGGCAGATCGCTCAGGGAAGCGCCGCCAGGCTCAAGGACATGATCGACATGGGCGAGCGCATCACCATTGGCACGCTTGACATCGACGAAGCGACCTTGAGCAGGATCCAGGCACTTCCCTTCGTCGCGCAGGCGGATTTCGACTGCAAGGAGCTCAAGGTCACCTGCCGCCACGGCGATCATAATCTCGCCGATGTGCTGGACATACTTCATTCATCCGGCACCGATTTCGGACATCTGAGCTCGCAGCCACCGACATTGAACGACGTGTTCCTGGAACTGACCGGCAAGGCACTGCGCGACTGAGGAAACGGAAGGAGGAATCCATCATGTGGACCACGCTGCTGACCACGATCAAGGTGAATGTAAGGGAGAAAAGCAACCTTCTTTGGCTGTTCTTCTTCCCGATTCTGATGGCAAGCCTCTTCTGGGGCATGTTCAGCGGGCTGACGAACATTCAGGTCGAGGCCCAGAACTTCGCCGTCGTGCATGACTCCAATTGGAATTCGGTGCCTGGGGCTGATTCGCTCGTCGCCTCGCTCGCCGGGAAAAACTCCAGCCATACGAAACTGATCGTGCCGACGGTCGTGAAGTCTCTGGGAGAGGCCAAGGAGCGCGTCAATGTCAAGAAGGACAGCGGCTATCTCTATGTGACCGACCAGGGCAGCCTTGGGATCGCGATATCCGATGACATGTACAACAAGGTGACCAATACACTGTCATCATCGACGGCAGGGGTCGTGCTCAGCTCGCTGAGAAGCATCATCACGCAGTTCAACCACGCCGCCGACAGCGTCGAAGGCGTGTCCGAGTCCGGCAATCCGGCCAAGGCTCAGCAGACGATTGCCGAATACGTCAAGGCCAGCGCCGCAAGCGCCGGACTCACATATACGCACGACCGTTCCCTCACGCATTTCGCTCCCGATCAGTTCGCGCGCTACTACTACGCGCTGCTTGGCATGGTCTGCATGATGTCGATGAGCTTTGCCATCTCGTCGATAACCTCCGCCCAGGCCAACCTTTCGCCGCTTGGAGCGCGCAGATCCGTCGCACCTCAAGCGAAATGGCGTCAATTCGGCGCCATCATGATCGCAAGCTGGCTCACCTCATTCGCAAGCATGGCGGTCTCATTCTGCTACATCCGCTATGTCTGCGATATCGTCATGGGTGGAAGGGAGGGCCTTGCCATCGCCGCACTGTTCGTCGCGAGCTTCACGGCAACGGCACTGGGACTGCTGGTCGGCGCAATCCCACGTCTGTCCCATGGGGTCAAAACCGGAATCAGCACTGGCATCGCATGTTTCGGGGCACTGTTCGCCGGTCTGTACGGCACCTTCGCGATGAACATCAGCGATGCCATAAGCCGCGATGCTCCGGCCCTCGATCTGATCAATCCAGTCAAGCAGGTGTCGAATCTCTTCTATGACCTGCTCTATTACGACAGCCTGCAGCCATTCGTGCAGACCATCATGATCCTGCTGATCACGGGTGCCATATGCGTGGCATTGTCAATAAGCATCATGAGGAGACGCAGCTATGCAAACCTTTAAATCAGCGCTTCGAATTCTTTGGGCGCATAAGGTCTATATGCTCGTGTATCTGATAGGCTTCGGAGCTCTCATGCTCAGTCTGGGAATCTCGAGCATCGTCGCTGCAGGCAACGACACCGGCGCGATATCGGCGAATGCGTCAGACTCCGCCACTTCCGATCAGACCGAGGTCGCCTCGAAGCTTCCGAAGGCCAAGATCGCCGTCATCGATCGGGATTCGGGAAATCTGGCAGAGGGCCTGCGCGACTATCTGTCGCACAGCGCCACGATCGTGAAGCTTGATGACACGCCTCAGCGACTGCAGGATGCCATAGCCCGCAACGATGTGGATCTGATCGTCGTCATCTCGAAGGGGTATTCGCAACGCTTCGAGACCGCCGCAACCTCGACAGGAGACGATGCCAGCGCATCGCGTTCGATGCCGGTGGCAGACATCACCGTAAGCTATGTCTCAAGTCAGGGTTCGCTCGCGAAGATAGATGTCGACGGTTATTTCTCACAGCTGCGAAGCGTGCTTGCCTCGGGCTTGCGGACCAAGCTTTCGGACGCCGTCACCTATACGGTTCACCAGGCTGGGAAGCAGGGTCTCTCCCCTTCGGTCCATGTGCTGAAGAATGCACAGGAGGCGGGCAAGTCTCTGGCAAGCAGCTTCGGAACGACCATCAAGCTGTCGATCTATCCGATCTTCATGGCGATGACGGTATGCGTGTCATTGCTCATCGGCGTGTTCAACGCTCCAGAGACAAGCCGCCGTCTGTTCGCATCCTCGGCACGGAGCTACGTTCTCAATGCCCAGGAACTGATGGGCGCCGTAAGCGTGGGACTCATCTGCTGGGTCCTGTATTATTCGGCGGCGCTGCTTGCCCTTGCCCCATTCAACCGTGGATTCTCCGCAATCAGCCTTGCCTCACTGGTTCTTGTGGCACTTTCCCAACTCGTCTATACGCTCATCTCGATGGCCTTCGGCTTCATGATCGGGCAGCTGAAAGCCTCGACGACCATCGCCAATGCGGTCGCCACCTCATTGGGACTGATGCTCATGTTCACATCGGGCACTGCATTCGACCCTTCGGTCATGCCCGCTCCGATGGTCTCGCTCGGCAAGCTGCTCCCAGGTTGGTGGATGTCGGTTTCCATCGACGACGCGCTGGGCACGACGAGCTTCCAAACCCCTGATCCAAGCCTGCTCGGATGGCTGCAAAGCTTGGGATTGGTGGCACTGTTCGGCCTGGCATTCATAAGCATCGGCCTCGCCGCCGGAAAATATCGCCATGCTCACCCTGAATTCGGCATGTCCAACCGCATCACCCAGCTCACCGAACTGGGATAGGCAGGCTCTCGACCCCGCAGGGTTCAGAGCAGCTTCCTGCCCTCGCACCAGACGGATTCGGCCTTCCATGTGCCCTTTTCATGGATTATGCAGTCAGCGGCATATCCCGGCGCAAGCACGCCGAGCGGGTGATCGGTGACCTTGTTGGGAACGTCGATTCCCAAGGCATGGGCTGGCCCCTGAGTGGCCGCGGCGACAACGTCCACGGCTGAAAGACCCAACTCCTCGACTCCCCTTCGCACCGATTCCTCAAGCGTCAGAGTCGAACCGGCGATGGCGCCGTTCGATGCCAGGCGTGCATGGCCGTCCTCGACCTTCACGGCAAGCTTGCCCAGTGAATACGAGCCATCCGGGCACCCTGTCGCAGCCATTGAATCGGTGATCAGGGCAATGCGCCCGCGGAACAGGCCGAAGGCAAGTTTCACGACCGGATCATCGACGTGGAAGCCGTCGTTGATCAGCTCCACCTGAACGCGACCATCCTCCAGAACAGCCGGGATCGGTCCAGGCTTGCGGTGATGGATGCCGTTCATGGCGTTGAAGATATGCGTCAGGATCCTTGCCCCTGCATCGATGCCACGTCTTGTGGTCCGATAGTCGGCATCGCAATGGCCGATCGCGGGAATCACGCCCGCACGGCTGAAACGTCGTATCGCGTCGATTCCGTGTGGCAGCTCGGGAGCTATCGTTATCTGTCGAATCCAACCGTCGCCTGCCTCCAGCAACTCATCGACGCATTGAGGCTCAGGATCTCGCAGACACGCCGGATCATGGGCACCTTTCCTCGATATTGCAAGGAAAGGCCCCTCGAGATGAGCGCCGAGGCAATCAGGGCGCCTGGAGCAGGCAGCCGCGACGGCACGCAGATTTTCGGACATCACATCAAGCGGATTCGTTATCAGGCTCAGCACCTGCCGCGTGGTCCCATGAATCGCATGGCCCGTCCGGGCGGTCGCTATGCCTTCGGCACCATCATCGAACGACCTCTCCCATGCTCCGTGGGAATGGATGTCAATGTATCCAGGTGTGAGAACGGCCCCCTCGGCATCGAAGATCCTTGCACCGACCGGCCCGGACTGGCTTGTCCGAGCCACATTCCAGGCACTCTCGAAATCGTCATCGCGCGTCCCCGTCGCCACGATTCCGCCGTCCACCGATATCAGCCAGAAATGACCTTCGACGCCTCTTGCATCGATCTTTGTGGCATTGCGGACCGCAAAGGTGGCAGCTCCACCCATCACGGCCCTGCTTACCATCGAAGTCAGTTCTTCCCTCGATTGCCTGTGATCCATACCTCACTCAACCTTTCCCCAGAAAGCCTTGCCCCGTGACGTGGGAATGAATCCCCCATCGCCGGTCAGCTCAGATATGCCATGCCCGGATGTCCGCCACTCGATAAGCTGCAGCTAGATGAGCTGCCACTAGATGAGCTGCCACTGTGGCTTATGCGCGAAGGAATACTTGTAATAGTCCTTGTTGCGCAGCCGAGACGCCGCAGCCTCGTCGACGATCACGGTTGCATGCGGGTGCAATTGCAATGCGGAAGCAGGGCAGAACGACGAGATTCCACCCTCGACAGTCTCTGCGATCGCCTCGGCCTTGCCCGAACCGAATGCCAGAAGAATGAGGTGGCGCGCCTTCAGAATGGTGCCAATGCCCTGCGTTATGCAGTGCGCGGGAACCTGATTGATGTCGTCGTCAAAGAACCGTGCGTTGTCGATTCGTGTCTGCTCTGTCAAGGTCTTGATACGCGTGCCAGAGGCAAGCGATGAACCGGGCTCGTTGAATCCGATATGACCGTCGGTCCCGATGCCGAGAATCTGGATATCGACGCCACCAGCCTCTTCGATGGCCTTGTCATAGGCTTTTCCGGCCTCTCCGATGGTGTCAAGATTGCCGTTGGGCACATGTATCTTTTCGGGATCCAGGCCAAGAGGCTCGACAACCGTTCGGTTGATGGTGCTCTTATATGACTGGGGATGACTTGGGTCAAGTCCGGCATATTCGTCGAGTGCGAAACCGCGCACCTGCGAGACATCGATGCCTTCACGCTCGACGCGGCCCGCGAGTTGACGGTATGCCGCCAAGGGACTTGACCCGGTGGCCAGACCGAGCACGCAATCGGGCTTGTCCGCGATCAGTCGCGCCACACATTGCGCATAGATGCTTCCTGCCTCATCCTGATTCTCTACGATGATGACTTCAGTCATAATCAATCCTTCTCTTGTGAATTAAACAAAATCTTCCATCTTGCCACCGCCACTGCAGCCGCACCGATCGCACCGATCGGCTGGTCCATCGGTGCGAGCAGCAGCCGGCGCGTCAAATCAAGGCTGTCGATGAACGAACTTGACTCGGCTCGCTGGCGCAGATCCTCCTCGATGGCATGGATAAGGGGCTGTCCCGTTTTCGCCAGACCACCACCGATGACGATCTTTCCCGGATCGATGCTCAATGCAATGATAATGATTGCCATGCTCATGCCGTGAATAACCGTTGAGAGGGCTTCGCGCGCAGAGGCCTCGCCAAGTTCGGCTGCCCGCATCAAAGCAGGCAAGGCATAGCCGGATGCTGTCGGCCAGATCCTGTCCACGCCAGAACCTGAGGCAACGGTTTCAAGACATCCCCGCTGACCGCACTTGCATTGATATTGGTGGACTTCGGTCGGGATATGCCCTATTTCGCCGGCGACTCCGGTCGCTCCGTGATACACCTGGCCGTCGCTGATGATTCCGCATGCGAGCCCTGTGCCGAAATTGAGAAATGCCACTGGCGAGGCGTCGCCTGGGCCATTCAGAGCCAACACGGTCCATGCGCCCAACGCGGCGGCGTTCACATCGTTTTCGATGCAGATTGGCACGCCGCGAAAGGACTGTGCGATGCGCGCACGCAGATTCATGCCAGAGATTCCCAGGTTGACCGCGTTGCTGACCTCTCCGGTCTCCACATCGATCTTTCCTGGAATGCCTATCCCTATGCCTGCGAGCATCATCCCCAATCCGAGTCCGACTGCATGCAGCTGATCAATCATGGCGACGATCTGCTCCGCGACTGCACTGCTGCCCTGATTGCTGTCGTGCCTTCGCGTCTCCAGAACGTCCCCGGATTCATCGATGAGCACCCCTTCGATCTTCGTTCCTCCGATATCGACGCCCACGAATGCCTGACGTTTCCCGGGTCGCATCGTAGGCATGATGCCAGAAGGCGTTTCCTGCGGCGTCTGGGCCTCGTCCGTTGAAGGCTGGGAACTCACGAATCCCTGTGTCATGACTCGGCCCTCGGCTCCGTCGCATCGGCAGAACGCAGAATATCGGCGCATTTCCATATGTCGTCTGCCACTCTGCGAAGTTCGGACTCTCGGCTTATCGAACGCCACGCCTCGCAATACAGTTCGAACCAGACTTCCAGATCCTCCGCCAACGCAGCACGCTGGCTCGCGGAACGGTGATTGAGCAGTGCGTCACCGAAGCGGTTGAACAGCTGCTGACCTTGTGATGCGACGAGCCAAGGCTCCATGACATTACCCGGTGCGATCGAGCCCGCGGCGATGCGAGCCATCAGACGTGGCATCGCACGCTGCAGGAGCGCGTTACTCTCGTCGCATTTGGCTATCGCGGAGCTCAGCGTACGCACATACTCCTCGCGCACGGCTGCGAGTCCCTCTGAGGGGTCGATGTCGAGCGGCACGCCGCGCTCCTCCATGACCTGCCGGAACACGTCATCGTTCACGGCTCCGCTGCCATCATCAAGCTCAAGGTAGTGGACGATGTTCTCCCATGTGAACGATGCGCCTCTGCAGACTTCCTTCATGTCGGCGACGCAGCGGCCGCTGGAATCTCCGTATTCGAGGCGCGACATGTCCATGTCCAGGGTCGTGACATCGACAGTGCCAGGGTTCCAAGATTCCTGAGCGCCATAGATCATGGCGGGAATGCTCATGCGAGGATCGTTGATGTGCCCGTAATCTCCCCAATCGGTCACCATGAACCCTTCGGCGTGGTACTTGATGCCATATTTCGCCAATCTGGAGATGTTGTTCCATCCATCTTCCACATGCGGCAGCACGCTGTTCCATGAATGCACGGCGGCGCAGACATATTGCCGCGCTCCCGACCTTGCCACCAGTGCGACCTTGTCCTCTGTGATATCCGGCGCATACAGCCAGTTCAGGATCACGACGTTGTCGGGAAGCAGATCCAGAATCTGCGGCATCTCGACGGCTATGTCGCCCCACAGCATGGCCTGGTGACCATGCTCCTCGATGTAGGCGCATAGACGCTGCACATAGCTTGCATACATGTGTGCAATGTCCTGATTCCCCTCAGCCTGACGCGATCTTCCCTTGCCGAGGTCAAAGGTCTCGTCACCGCCGATGTTGAAGAATCGTGATGAGACGTTGCCAAGGTATGAGTCTATGAGGTGGGTGGAAAGCTTGAAGGCGTCGGGATGATTGATGTTCATCGTATGGTGTTCCTGACGCTCGATGAAGCTGTACGCCCGATCGGACTGCTCTGGGAATTCGCCAAGCTCCCGGAAGCTTCGCGTTCGCAGGGTCATGTAGTGATGTCCGAAGGTGGAGATCGATGCCACCAGCTCGATGCCACGCATGGCGCAATAGCCGTCAAGCTCGATGAAGTCGCGAGATGTCAGCGGACTTGTTCCGCGCCAGCTTTCGCTGAGCCCGCGAACCTTTCCGGAATGCTCGACATAGAGTTGCAACTGGTTGTATTTGTAGAGGCTCAGCTTGTCGATCCAGGTTTTGAGCCACTCGAGCGTCGGAACCCTGCCCCGGGTCACATCGAGGCTGTAGCTGCGAACCTCGTAAGCCGGGCGGTCGTCGATGACCATGCGCGGCATCGCTGTCCCATACTGCCTCACAAGCTGGCGCAGGGTCTGCACGCCCTCGCGCAGAGCCTGAAGGTCATATGCCGCGATGTCTATGGCCGGTTTATCCCCACCGTCGTCCTCCGGCTTGCCGACTGTCAGCCGGTAGCCATGAGGGTCGAGCCCGGAATCGATTTCGAGAAGCACGTCCACGTCATGTCGCTCGCCACGGGTGATGTTCCATTGCAGTCCGGTCGCCTGCTGCATGGACTGGGCGAGCATCTCGGCAAGGAAGTCCGACTTCTCGATGATTCGGTCATCTCCTGAATCCACATGCCCTGACGCTCCGCCGGAAGACGCCTGCGACCGATGCCCATCGCCTCCAACGGCTTCGTTCTTGGGAGTCAGACACAGCGATACCGTGCCTGAGATCGGCAAGGAAACCGTGCCGCCGATCATCCGCAGCGCACGTGGCTGCGGAATCAGCGATGGCCTATCGCATCGTTCGGCACCTAAGTTCTCTGTCATTGTTCCAATCCTTTGCTATAGCTCATTCACAGCGTCGGCCGGAAGCGACGGCTCAAGGCGCTGACTCTCATGGCACGGCGGCGAATCGCCGGTGCCGCCTTGGTTCACATCACTGCAAGAACCCTTCGAAGAACCATTCCGGCAGCGCCCAGCATCGCTGCATCCTCCCCTATCGTCGAGATCTGCACCTGCACCGCATCCAGAAAGCGCGAACGAGTCAGCAGGTCGATCGTCGATTGGGCGGCATCGACCATGGTCTGGTTGACGAGGCGCGGAACACCGGAGAATACCACATGCGTGATGTTCGTCAGGGCCACTGGCATGGCCAGCGCCCGTCCGAGTTCCTTCCCGGCACGCGCAATGATCCTTTCGGAATCGTCAGGATGCTCCTCGATCGCCTTGTCCAGGATCGGCGCCGACACGATCGTCTCAAGACAGCCGATCTTGCCGCAGACGCACGGCCGGGTGCCGTCGGACATGACCACATGGCCTATTTCACCGGCCGTGAAGCCCTTGCCACGAACGACATTGTTGTCGATGAGCAGACCCGCTCCGACGCCGTCGGCTATCTGGACGAGAATCATGTCAGAGAAGCCGTCGCCGAAATAGTCCTCTGCGAACACGGCTGCATCGGCATCGTTGGTCACGACGACTGGGCAGTCGGCCACCCCACGAAGCCTTTCGACAAAGTCCATGTCGACCCATCCAAGATTCGGGGCTTCGAGAATCAGACCGTCGTCGTTCACCGTTCCCGGCGTCGCGATGGCGATGCCAATGACCTTCTCCTCGCACATGTCGACCAGGCGCTGGCAAAGTTTCGTCACCTCGGTGGCGTCAAGGCATTTCGCATGGGACAGCTCGATCTCGACCCGATGCATCACCTTTCCTGCCAAATCCACGACCACGCCACGAATCCTGGTCACATCCGACAGATCGATCGATACGACATTCCCCGCAGATACGTTGAATTGAAGCAATTGCGAAGGCTTGCCCGGCCCGTGCGGCGTCCGATAGGCACCTTCGACGAGCAGTCCATCCTCGATGAGGTCGGCGACGACATCGGATGTCGAAACCTTCGACATGCCCGTCAGCTTCGCCAATTCGGCCCGCGAATGCGAATTGTTCGGATACAGGGCCCTCATGATCGCCGTTCTGTTGCGCAATCTGACATCTGCCGGCGCCGCGCTTGCCAGACGATGCGCCCGGCTGCCGCGCCGCGGCCCCTGGGCATCGATCAAAACAGGAAAGTTCTGTGCCATGCCATGCCTCCATTGCTTCTGTACCACGCAGGTATTTTTGTGCCACGGACGTGGCTTTGTAAGACGACCGTGCCTATGTAAGACGAACGATGCCAATGCCCCATTCGCGACGCGCTCTGCATCACTGTTGCACAATAAAGTTAATAATACTCACTTAATCGCACCTTCGGTGATTCCTTTTACCATATTGCCCTGGATGATCATGAAGAATATGACCACTGGCAGTGAGAAGAGGACGGAAGCCGCCATCTGCCCGCCGAAGTCCGTTCCGGTTGGAGTCGAGAAGCTCGCCAACCATACAGGAAGCGTATATTTCGACTGGTCCTTCATGAAGGTGAATGCGGTCAGATAGTCATTCCACGCAGCGATGAAGGCAAAGACCGAAGTCGAGATGATGCCGGGAGCCACCAACGGAAAAGTGATCAATCGCAGTATCTGCCACTCATTGGCCCCTTCGACGCGTGCAGATTCGAAGATGTCGACCGGAATGGCAAGGAAGAAACCGCGCATGTTCCAAATGGAGAATGGCAGGACCGCCGCGATATATGCCAGGATCAGACCTGCATAGTTGTTAAGCAGGCCAAACTGGTTGAAGACGATGAACTGAGGAATCAGCAGTGCGGTTCCCGGAAGCATCTGTATGGCCAGGATGGTGACCATGATCGAGCGTCTGCCCTTGAAGCGATACAGGGTGAGCGCCGCGCATGCGAGGAAGGCGAGAAGCACCGAGACGATTATCGACACGAAGGTCACGACCACCGAGTTCATCAGGTTGACCAGGAACTGTGTCTGGAAGATGGCCGTGCGGAAGTTCTGCAGGGACCAGTGGGTCGGCAGGAATATCGGAGTTGCCGTCATCACCTCGTTGCGTGGCTTGAAGGCGGTGATCGTCATCCAATACACTGGGAAGAACCATATGACGCAGAAGACGACAGCGGCGACGCCGCTTCGGACGCGATCCCAATGGACGCGCCTCTTCGCCTTGACCTCCGCTGCGGGCGAGACATGGGACTGCGACCGCATGCGAGCGTCCTGCCGATTGATTTCCATGCTTGCGCTCATAGATCCTCACCTGACTTCAGAAGATTGCGAATGTATACGCCAGTAAGCAGCAGCAGCACGAGCACGGTTATCACCGAAATCGCCGAGCCCTGCCCGATGTCGAAGCTTACGAAGGCCTTGGTATAGGTGAACACGCCGATCGTCGAGGTCGAGCCGGATGGTCCGCCTTGGGAGACGAGCCATATCTGGTTGAACACGTTGAAGTCCCAGATGACCGAAAGCAGCGCCACGACCAACAGATTCGGACGAATCATCGGCACGAGAATCTGCCAGTACGTTCTCCACGGACCGGCCCCATCGAGATGCGCCGCCTCGATGCAGGAACGATCGACCGAAAGCGTCGCGGCATACAGCGTGATCGCGATGTATGGAACAGCCTGCCATACGACCAGCAGCCAGATGCTGACGAGTGCGAGGGCGGTGTTGTTCGCCCACGAGGTGTTGGTCATGTCTCCGAACACATAGAGTTTGGTGAGGAGCCAGTTCAATACGCCATAGCCAGGCTGAAACAGCCATTTCCACACAATCGACGATGCCACGTTTGGCATTGCCCAGGCAAAGATCATCACGAAGGTGACCAGGTAGCGCATGCCATTGTTCAGCCGGGTCATCATCTGGGACACATACATCCCGATGAACACGCTTCCCAGGACAAGGGCAGCCGTGAACAGCATCGTGCGGAGCATGGCAAACCAGAATTCCCTGTCAGCGAGCACGGTGGCGTATTGCTTGAATCCGACGAGATTGAACTCTCCAGTGAAGAGCGAACGCTGGTCGAAGTCCGTGAACGAAGTGAACAGCAGAAAGACGATGGGCACGGCGACCAAGGCGAGAAGGATGATGCCCGTCGGGCCGAACAGCAACGCAGCCGTGCGCCCGTCACCGCTGTGCAGCGCCTTCCTTTTTCTTCCATGCCGCATCGGTGGCTGCGACTGCGAATCAGCGTCGACAGTCTCAATCGATGGGGCAACATTCATCGAAGAGGTCATAATCCTTCTTTCATACCAATCGGATAATGCATGCGTATGCGATGCAAGGCGCTCTGCCAGCCAGAATCGTCACCGCCTGACAGTGCCGGATTCGGCATCGTCGGCGACCATGCCGGCAGAGCGCGTCGCAGCTTACTTGGAGTCGCAGCTTACTTGGAGAAGACCTGATCCATGTGCTGGTCGAATGTCTTCGCTGCCTGTGCAGGCGTTGCCGTCCCCGTTGCTATGGACTGGGTGAAGGAGTTGATCGACTTGTCTCCTTCGATGGTCGCCCAGTTCGGCGAACCTGGGGTTGCCTTGGAATCCTTTGCCGCTTCGAAGAATCCTGTCTGGACTTCAGGGAAGTCCGAGGTCTTCATTGCCTTGTCCAATCCTTCGACGGTGTTTGGCAGCCAGCCATCGTTCCCGAACACCCACTTCTGTTGAATGCTCGAACTTGCCGCAATCTTGATCCATTCCAGTGCGAGCGCGGAGTTCTTGCTCTTGGCGGCTACGGCGAAATCGGAGCCAGCGGTCATGGCGGGCTGGTTCTTGCCACTCTGGCCAGGCATCGCGAATGTCGCGAGGTCGGTTGACTTCACCGAGGAATTCAAGGTCTGCACCGAAGAGATGGCGGCGCTGTTTGCGAGAATGGCTGAAGTCGTTCCGTCGGCGAGCAGCTGGTTCTGATCGGGCTCGTCGGTGTCAAGGCTGCGCGAGGCGCTGCTCGAATATGTGTTCTGGAATGACTTCCACTCCTCAAGACCCTTCACAGCCTTGGCGCTTGAGATGGTGCCGGTCCACTTTCCATCCTTGTCCTGAGCCACGTTTCCTCCTGCATCCCAGACGAATTGCAGCATCGAGTACCAATACTGACCCGGAAGATAGAACGGAGTGAAGTTCTTGTTCGAGGAGTTCTTTGCCGCCACCTTGTCAAGGTCTGCGGTGAATTCCGACCAGGTCTTCGGCGCGGAGGTGATTCCCGCAGCGCTCCACATCTTCTTGTTGTAGACCACGGCCCTCGCTGCGCCGAACGCAGGAACCGCATACAGCTTGCCATCCACCGTCGCCGGATCCACCAGGCCGCTCAGCCACGTATTGCCCTCAGACAGATCCTTCTTGTGTGAGGTGATATCAAGAAGCCCACCGCTGGAAGCGAATCCAGCGACCTGGGTGTTGCCGATGTCGAGCACGTCCGGAGGCGTCGATGTCGACAGCGCGGTCGTGATCTTGGTCGTGATGTCAGTCCACTGCTGGGTCTCGACTTTGACCTTGGCACCTGTTTTCTTCGTGAACGCGCTGTTGATTGCGTTCAAGGTCTTGGTCGAATAATCCCCCTGCATCGCCCAGATGGTTATGGTCTTGCCTTTTCCATCGGTCGACCCCGTGGTTGAGGATGCCGAGGAACCGCCCATCGAGCATCCGCTCAACGCCAATGTTATTGCGGTCGCTGCCGCAAGAATCATCGTTTTCTTATGTCTCATTATGACCCCTTCATGTGCGTTCAATGATGCAATATCGCGACAGAAAGTGACGTCAACAAACACGAGCCACGTTCCTGTCCAAACTCCCAGCAACATCTCCCTTGAACAACTTGCCAGGAAAGCAACGGCCTCTAACTCCAAATAACTTGGTTAGTTTGCTTTCCTTATTATTACATTTACCCATCCTGTGTGTCAATTTGATTTCAGGAATGATTCGTAAGCAGTCTGTGTTTACTTGTTCGTAAAATGCAATTCTTGAACTTGTTCAGAAAGCTAACGTATTCTCTTCAATCGTTCCAGTTGACGTTCATTCACAGAATCCGTGCGGCACTGCGATGAACGATTGCCGACATGTAGTGTACTATCTGAATTAGTACAGTCAGTAAGCATGGTGGAACTGACGATCCATGACACACCATCGGAGCGACGCATGATTGAAATAGACTTGAAAAGCCGCAAGTCGATCTATGAGCAGGTCGTTCGCGGCATCAAGGAGCAGATACTCTCGGGCATCATCAAGCCCGACAGCAGACTGCCCTCGGTCCGCGAGCTGTCCAAGGAGCTGACGGTCAACCCCAATACGGTGCAGAAGGCCTTCGGACTGCTTGAATCGCAAGGCTACATATACAGCGTCTCGGGCGTGGGAAACTTCGCGCACTCCCCCAGCGAGATTCAGCCGGACATGCGCATGATCGCACAGGCTTCGGCTCAGATCCGTGACGACATCCGCGAGTTGCGCATGATCATCCCGAGCACCGAAGACTTCATCGCGACACTCACCCAGATCTTCTCCCAGGCAACCGCAGGCGATGGCACCGCCACGTCACACACTCACGAAAGCAAGGATTCGCTATGATCGAGCTTCGTTCCATAACCAAGACCTTCGATGCCAAGTCGGCAGTCTCGGATATCGACATGACCATACCAACCGGATCGATCTATGGCCTTGTCGGCACCAACGGTTCAGGAAAGACGACGCTCCTGAGAATGCTCTCCGGAGTCCTGACGCAAGACAGAGGCATCATCGCCTATGACGGTCAGCCCGTATACGAGAATGCATCCGTCAAGGGCGCGATCGCCTTCATTCCGGACGACCTGAGCTTCTTCAGCAGGCTCACCCTGAAGGATGCGGCATCATTCACCGCGGGACTGTATGCGTCGTCATGGAACCAGGACCTGTTCACCACCGCCGTGAAACAGTTCAGACTCGACCCAAAGATGCAGTTCTCCCGCATGTCGAAGGGCATGAAGAAGCAGGGCGCCTTCTGCCTTGCCTTTGCACGCCAGCCCCGGTATCTCCTGCTTGACGAACCTATCGACGGCCTCGACCCCATCGTGCGCAAGGACATATGGGAGCTCATCGTCGATGCCGCGGCAGACCGCTCGATGACCACCGTGGTCTCATCGCACAATCTGCGCGAACTGGAAGGGTACTGCGATCACATATGCGCGATCAAGGCAGGCCGGGTCGTTCTCGAGCAGGACATCGAGGAGCTCAGATCAGACATACATAAGCTGCAGGTCAGCTACGGCACCGGCACACGACCGTCCGAACAGGGGCTTGCACCGCTGAAGGTGCTGCATGAGTACGAGCGCGGCTCGGTCAGCTATCTGATCGTCCGCAATACCCCGGCAGAGCTGGAGGCATTCGTCAACCGCACCCATCCGGTTATCTTCGACACCATCGCGCTCACACTGGAAGAGATATTCATCTATGAACTGGGAGAGAACAGCCATGACTACACCAGCAAGCACTGAGGCTTCCATGATCCCATCATCATCGGGCAGGCATCCCGTATCTCGAGGCAGAGGCGCGGTGAAGGCACCGCTGCAATTCATATCGAAGGCACTGCTATGGCATGATCTCAAGGGGCTCTGGGCACTGTCACTGCTTGGCGCGGCCGTGATGGTCATCTCCGGGCCGATCGCTGTGCTGCTCACGCCGAGCGCGGGCCATGCCCAGCCGGGCATTCTGCGAATAACCGTGCAGGACGGCAATCCTGGATTTCTTGCATATCAGCTTCTCGCACCGATGGTGTTCGCACTCGCGTCGTTCACCTATCTTGACTCCTCGGGAAGGGTGTCGATCATGCATTCGCTGCCCTTGACGCGAGGCACCGTCTACCGCACGAAGACCATGGCTGGACTGATCCTGCTCTATGCCCCGCATCTCATCGCAGCCCTTTCGCTGCTGCCTTTCATGCGTTTCGGCTTCCATGGGCTCATGAGCGGAGGGCAGCTGAATCTGGACGGACAGGGCGTCGACGATGCCGGGATGCTCCTCAGCCCTAACTATGCAGATCTGCTCAGATGGTTCATCGTCAGTTCGGTGATGATGCTGTTCGTGTTCGGCACGACGGTTCTTGCGGCAACGATCACCGGCAATCTTGGCATCGGCCTGCTCATGACGCTGTTCATCAATGTGATCGTTCCCGTGCTCTATCTGCTGACCTTGCTGGTGCTCCACCTGTTCCTCTACGGCTTCTCGATGGAATCGGTGGACAGCGCCGCGTGGATGCATCCCCTGATCGATCTGGGAATGAATGGCGACCGCATATCCCCCGCGCATCTCTCCCTGTTCGTCGTGGTCGGCGTGGGGCTGCTCTGCCTTGCCATGCTTGCATATCGACGTCTGAAGTCCGAGCACGCCGGCAACAACGTGATGTTCGCCAGCGCCAAGACGATAACGACCGTCCTGGTGACCTTCGTCGGCTCCTGCCTGGCAGGGAGCATCATCCAGACCTTGCAGCAAAGTGATATCAACGCGCTTGCGGACCATACCATGTTCTTCCTCGGCGTGGTCTTCGCGTCTCCCGTCATATTCATCATCACCTCGATGATCGTGAATGGGACGGTGAAGGTCTTCACCAGACGGAATCTGCGGCGATTCGGTACATTCGTGGTCATCATCGCCATCTATTGCTCTTTCACGACATGGGACATCACGGGGTATGAACGCCGCATTCCCGCTGCCCGGGAAGTCGCATCGGTGAGTCTGCCGAACCAGAGTTCGATGACCCTGCCCTATGCAGGCAGCTACTACTGGAATTCAATACGGCTGAAAGACACGCAGTCCATCAATGACGCCCGTGCATTCCACCAAGAGATCATCGATCGTTCAAAGGATCCACGGTACGCATCGCTGTTCACCAGCACGAGTTCGGAGGATGGAGCTTCGGGCAATTCCGACCAGACATCCGAATGCAACGCATGCTATGCGCAGTCCTCGGACTACATCACCTTCGACTACCATCTGACCGATCGGAAAAGCCAGACGAGGAACTATCAGGTATATGGCAAATATCTGCTGAGCAGCCCGGCGTATCGTCGGCTAATCGACGATCCCGAATATCGGTCGGCCACAAGCATCGAAACGATCGGTTACCGCAACATTGAATCTGCATCGCTGAGCGACACGTTCGGCGAAAGCATCGATGGCAATGCTGGTTCCGTCGACCTGAGTTCCAAAGACGCCCGGACCCTTGCCAAGCTGCTCGATGAAGACTATCGGTCACTGTCAGACACCGACCTGGCCTCGATGGTGGTCGATTATTCATCGACGGGCAAGATCGAGAGCAAGCGGCTTCTCCTTGGATTCAACTTTGAACTGCACACCAGCGGCAGCGACAACGGCGAACCCTCCAGCTTCTATTACGGGATCACGAAGCAATATACCCGCAGCATTGCATGGCTCAAGGCACAGGGATTGTATGACACGATGGTCGCGGCATCGATGAAGTAGCCGGACGGACGGCCGGGTCGACCCGGCCGCATACCCATGTCAGCGTGGATCTGCGGCGACAAACCAGGCGCGTATACCCGTGCCACTGAAACCTTGCCACCGGGCCCATGACGCTTGACACATGCCAATGGACCTTCGCAACTAGACCCATGCCAATGGATTGAGCTTTGCGTCAGCCAGCTGAAAAGAGTCCGAACATGAGATAGTCTGGTTGAAAGTCGAAGCTTTCAAGCTGGGTGAGGAACATGCGAGACGATGACTACGCCACAAAGATGAGTGAGCTCATCGAACTCATGCGCATCATAGGCAATGACACCCAGCTGTGCGAGGTCAAGGAGAGCAGACGCAAGCTGTCCACCTCGATCACCGATACGCTTTCCGCCTTTTCCAATGGATCCGGAGGATACATCATCCTTGGCCTTTCGGAGAAGGCCGGTTTCACCCCAGTCGAAGGATTCAACGCACGGTCGATGCAGGAGGCGCTGAGCCAAGCCTGCGAGAAGATGACTCCGGTCGTCCGTCCAATCATCATGACGTGCCCCTTTGAGGGAAGCAACCTTGTCTTCGCACAGATCGACGAGATGCTGCCGCGCGACAAGCCTTGCCATGTCACCGCGCTCGGCGCATACAACGGGTCATTCATACGAACCGGTGACGGTGACCGACGCATGACCGGCTATGAGGTCGAGCGGCTCTTAGACGAACATGCACAGCCGATGTACGATGCCCAGATCGTTGACGAGGCCAGCATCGACGACCTGAATCCCGCATTGGTCCATGGCTTCATCGAACGTCAGCGGGAGTTGCGTCCGAGAGTGTTCGCAGAGCGGAGCGACATCGAGATCCTGACGTCATTGCGAGTGCTCGACCACATGCGCTCAAGCGACGACACCATTGAAATTGAAACCGATGCAGGCACCGCTCCTGCAACCGACGAGGGAAGGAAAGACGATCAGGGATTCATGCCTGACACCGCAGCCGCACTTGACTCCCCCTTGACACCGACGACTGCAGCGGCATCTGCTGGTGACAGCGCCACGAAGCGTGCATCACCATTGCCATCAGCACCGTTACCGTCATCGCCATTACCACGATCGCCACGCGTCATACAGGACACCGCTGTCTCTGACAAGGATCAGGCGGCCAGAGTCCTCCATCACGACCAGCTTCGCAGCGCCGAGGCGGTGTCGGATTCCGAGCAGGGCGGCACTCGCGTGAGCATGCTTACCTATCGCCAATCAGAGAACCAGAGACAGGCACTGCACTCAATCGATTCGGGCTATGCCTCCCTTCATCCGACGCTCGCAGGACTGCTGGCATTGGGCCGATACCCG
The DNA here is from genome assembly GCF_041080835.1 of Bifidobacterium sp. WK012_4_13. Lineage (NCBI taxonomy): Bacteria > Bacillati > Actinomycetota > Actinomycetes > Bifidobacteriales > Bifidobacteriaceae > Bifidobacterium > Bifidobacterium fermentum. The sequence goes on along the minus strand of NZ_CP129683.1, from coordinate 2,337,520 downwards.
CAGCAGTTCTATCCTCGGCTCAATGTCACCATTGCCGTGTTCCCTGGAACGAGCCGCTCGGAAGTGTTCTCGGGCGGAGGTCACCTTGTCACGGCCGAGACCATCACAGGACCGATTCCGGTGGTCATCGACGATGCCGTCGAATCCCTGATGTCCTGGACTGCCGGCCCGACAACGGAATTCTCTCAAAATGAGCAGGTTCCCGACTATCCGCGCCCGGTATTGCGCGAAGCCATCGCCAACGCGCTGATGCATCGAGACTATTCCTCAAAGGTCCAGGGAACCCAGGTCCGCGTTGACGTGTTCACGAACCGGATTGAAATAACCAATCCGGGAGGTCTTTTCGGCACTGTCACCCATAGCACGCTCGGCAACCCGATCATGCCTTCCACAAGGAATCAATTCCTTGTCGCGATCCTCGAAGCGACCCCCTATCCAGACGGCGGCTACGTGATTGAGAACGGCGGCTCAGGCTATCAGCAGATCGAAGCGACCTTGCGCAGGGAAGGAATGGAGCCTGCAGACATCGACCACACGATTGACAGCTTCAAAGTCACCATCACCAGGCGAAAGGCCTTCGAGAGCAACGCCGACCGGAACATTGCACAGCGCATCGTGCAATTGCTTGAAGAGAAGCCATCGGCGGGCGTGCGCGATATCATGTTTGACTTGCACCTTTCTCCAATTTCAGTTGCTTCCGGCTTGCGAGCGCTGCTCAACAAGGGTCTTATCGAATCGATCACGACACAGCCCCACCCACAGAAGCAGTATCGTCTTCTGCGTTGAATCACATCGCCCATCGTCCTGCGCCGTGACTTACCATTCCAATCTGCTTCCCCTATGTATACCAATGCATGTGCCAACGTATGTCCCAATGCATGTGCCGATCCCGATCGGACCAGCACCGCACGTCGAAGGACATCGGATTGCGAATGCTCCTTCGCCTCTGGTCGCCACGCATTCCAATGCCCGAGTTTCTTGAAAGACTTCTTCTGACGCATGCCTTCGAAGCATTTTCCCACCATCGCGAAGCCGTCATTCATCGAGTTTCCGAGTTTTGCGGCAATTACGAAGTATATAAGTCAAAATTGGCTGAATACCGGTTGGAAATTCAACGATCTGGGCGCTCATACTTCATAATTGCCGCAAAACTCGGAAACTCAGTTCAATATGGAATGATTGCTTGTCATTGCAAGGGCTTAGAAACACATTATGAACGAATATGAACATGTCGAGCACGGTTTTGGTCCGATTTGCGACGCGCAATCAGAGATTCTGATTCTTGGATCGATGCCAAGTCCGAAATCGCGTGCCGCCGGATTCTATTACATGCATCCCCGCAACCGCTTCTGGCAAGTCCTGGACGCCTTGTATTCCACAGTCGAGAGCAACACAGTCGAGAGCAACACAGTCGGAAGCAAAACAGTCGACAGCAAAACAAACGGTGTCAACACAAACGACATCCGAACAGACGCCATCAAAGCCCGAGAAAGCGATGGACCGAGGCTTCCCGAATCTTCCATAGCCGAGAAAACGGCTTTTCTACTCGCCCACCGCATAGCGCTCTGGGATGTCTTGGAGTCATGCGACATCAGAGGGGCGAGCGATGCAAGCATTCGAAACCCGGTACCCAATGACATTGTCGGCTTGATCCGGCACTCTCGAATCCATGCAGTCTATGCCACAGGAAGACGTGCGGCCGATCTCTACCGACGATACAGCGAAGCCTCATTGCGCGACGCGGAAATCACCGTGCCCCTTATCGCCCTGCCTTCGACAAGCCCGGCCAATGCCGCCATGTCGCTGCCACAGTTGATCGAGGCCTATCGCTGCATCACATTCACAGAACCGACTTCAGGAAAGCCTTGAACCGTGCCGTCTGGGGGTCATCGATGATCTCAGGCCCGCCGTGTTCGACGACGACTCCCTGATCCAGGAATATGATCTGATCGGCGACCTCGCGGGCAAACCCCATTTCATGAGTCACCACGACCATCGTCATGCCTTCCTCCGCAACCTGCCGCATGACGCTCAGCACCTCTCCCACCAGTTCCGGATCGAGGGCCGAGGTCGGCTCATCGAACAGCATGATGTTCGGATGCATCGCCAACGCCCTGGCAATGGCGACACGCTGCTGCTGTCCGCCTGAAAGCTGGGAAGGGTAATAGTTCAGACGGTCTGCAAGCCCGACGCGTGTCAACTGCCTGACCGCCTCCTCCCGAGCCTCCGTCTTTGAACGATGGGCGACGTGGACCGGAGCCTCCATCACATTCTCTATCGCAGTCTTGTGAGGGAACAGGTTGAAGCGCTGAAACACCATGCCAATCTTGGAACGCTGCTCGGCAATGGCCTTGTCATCGAGCTCCTGCAAGCCGGCATCCGCGCCAGAACCCACGCGCCTGTAGCCGATGAGGTCGCCATGCACAAGAATGTCGCCCGCCGTTCGTGTCTCAAGCTGATTGATCATGCGCAAAAGCGTGGATTTCCCAGATCCCGAAGGTCCGAGAATCGCGGTTACGCTGCCTTTGGGAATATCGATGTCAATACCCTTCAGCACATGCAGGGCACCGAACGCCTTGTGAACACCCTTGATTTCAATCTCGGCCGTTTCGCTGCTCATGCGTTGAGTCCTCCCATTTTTACCTTGTTCATTCTCGCGGCATCCACTGGAGTCTCGCCCTCGGGACGATCGATCGCCGCGGATTTGCCACCACGCGATGGAGAGCTCCTGTCAAACCCCTTGCCGAAATGCTTTTCCAATTGAGCCTGCAGCACCATAAGAATGGTGGTGATGACCAGATACCAGATGCTGGCCACCAGAAGCAGTGGTATCGGCTTATAGATACGGCTTGCTATGGCATTCGTCGCGAATTGAAGCTCAAGGTTGAACGGCACTGCCAGAACCAGTGAGGTGGTCTTGAGCATGCCGATCGTCTCGTTCCCTGTCGGGGGGACGATGATGCGCATTGCCTGAGGAAGAACGATCCTTCGCATGATCAGCGACCTTCTCATGCCCAGGGCCTGTGCGGCCTCGGTCTGGCCCTCATCCACGGCCTCTATGCCTGCACGGACGATTTCAGACAGGTATGCGGCTTCGTTGAGCCCAAGACCAAGCACGGCCGCGACGCTCGCCGTCACCACGCTTTTGGTGTCGATGCTCCAGAACTCAGGACCAAATGGCACACCTACCGCGAGACGTGGGATCAGCACCGCGAACAGTCCCCAGAAGATCAGCTGCGTATACACAGGGGTGCCACGGAAGAACCAGATGAAGAACCAGCTCACCCAGCGCAGCACAGGATTCGAGGACTTGCGCATCACCGCGAGAATGATCGCCAGCACGGTCGCTATCACCATCGAATAGAGCGTAAGCTTCAAGGTCCAGCCGATGCCACTGAGAACGTTCTCGTTGAAGAGATATGTCCATACCGTGGACCAGTCGAAGTTCGGGTTGGTGACAATGCCATGAGCAAGCATGAGCGCGAATATCAGCACGATGATTGCGGCAACGACAGGCCCGGGCTTTCTCACAGGCCGGGCATGAATCTCACCTGGTATGTCCAACTCCGAATCTTTTCGACTCTTCATTCAATCTCCCCTAACGTGACTCAACCTCAGATCCGCACGAGCTTGCGCCATATGTAAGCTCGTGCGGATCTGAGGCGTCATGCACATGCATCAGTCCGAAACGGACGGATTTATCTCTGCCTTGGTTATGGCTCCGTCCTGCGCTCCCCAATGTGAAAGTATCTTAGTATACATTCCGTCGTCAATCAGCTTTTGCATCGCCTTTTGAACGGCATTCGCCATCGCCGTGTCGCCCTTCTTCACAGCCACGCCCTGCGGGGCGATGCCGATATCGTTGCCCAGGGTCTGCAGCTGGTCTCCGGTCTGACGGATCGCGTACCCAGCGACTGGACTGTCGACGTAGAGCGCGTCGACCTTGCCGGTCACGAGTGCGGTGGTGACATCGGTCTGCTGGCTATATGACAGAATGTTGACTGCCTTCTTGCCGTCTGCGACGCATTTCTTGCTGGTCGCCTTGATGTCATCCTCTTCGGTCGTGGAAGTCTGCACCGACAGACTCACGCCGCACAGGTCGTTCACGTCGACCTTTTGGGGATTGCCCTTCTTCACTGCATATGACATTCCAGCCTTGAAATATGAAACGAAATCGATTGCCTTCATACGCTCGTTGGTGATCGTGAAGCTCGAGATGCCAATGTCATATTTGCTTCCGATGCTGGGAATGATCGAATCGAATGTCGCGGTTTCTGGATTTGCCTTCACGCCAAGAACCCGTGAAAGCGCATCGAGCAGGTCCACATCGTAGCCGATGGGAGTCTTTCCATCTGAATCAAGGAATTCTGCAGGAGCATATGACGTATCCATGCCGACCGTCAGGGTTCCGCTCTTTGCAACGCTTGCCGGAAGCAGGGCCGCGATTGCATCGTCCTTTTTCACGGAGCTCACATCATAGGGTCGAATTGCCGCAGCCGATGAGCTCGCGCTGCCCGAACTGGCGCTGTCGCTGGTATCAGTCGTTCCGCAGGCGGCAAGCGTCGCCAGAAGCGCAATGCTCATGACCGCTGACATGCCGGCCTTGATGTTCGTTGAAATGTTCAATGCCCTCTCCCCCCAGATGAGACCAAAGTTATGGTACGCATAACCATACAGCCTCAAAGCATGGTCAAATGAAACAATCTGGTTACAAACATGCCATTAAGCATTATTCATCATCGATTCATGAATGGCCATGCACATCTGGAAATTCCCAGCGATCGTCGGTCGCTGCATCGATGACGGGGCAACGAAATGACATCCCGATGAAATGACGGGGCAATGAAATAACAGACCGATGAAATCGGCCATCCGGCACCCGACAAGACCCAGCAAGACCCGACAATATGCTGCGCTCCCGCCCACACATGGGCACGGCGACATGATCCCCACGACAGGGCAGAATCAGCCCCGTTGATTTCTATAGCGCATCATTCGCTGTGCATCTCGCTTGTCCTGAGCCTCACGAAGACTCTGGCGCTTGTCGTATTCACGCTTTCCCCGCGCAAGTGCGATCTCCGCCTTGACCCGGCCATCCTTGAAATACAAGCTCAGTGGGATGATCGTATACCCCTTGGCCTCCGTCTGCCGTGACAGCCTGGCGATCTCTCTGGAATGAAGCAGCAGCTTGCGCTTGCGCTTGGGCGCATGGTTGTTCCATGTGCCATTGAGATATTCCGGAATGTTCGCGTTTTCAAGCCACATCTCGCCATGTCGATCGATGCTCACGAAGGATTCGGCCAAGGACGCCCGCCCCTCACGCAATGACTTGACCTCAGTGCCGGTCAGCGCGAGCCCAGCCTCGAGATGGTCCTCGATTTCGTAATCATGACGCGCACGACGGTTCGTGGCGACCGTGGAGATCCCCTCTTCTTTTGACATGATGCCTTTCTTCACAAACGTCTCGTCACGTCTCAGCCCATGTCTGAAACGATCTCAGTATTGAATGTATTGGAACCGACTTGGGCTGGACACGATTTCTGTCGTCGGGAACGATGCGAAGCCGGTTCCACCCTCGGAAATCAGAATCGTACCATCCGTGTTGACTCTCTCGACGATCGCGACATGTCCGTATGCAGCGTTTGCGGTCCATGTCGTCACTCGCTGTCCGGGCGCGACCACCATGATGGCGCCGACGTGAGGCGTGTTATTGACCAGGTATCCCAAGCTCCGCGCAGTGCTTGCCCACGCACCACCGTTGCCCATGTATGAGCCCACGGGAAGCCCAAGCTGCGTGCGTCGCAGATAGGCCCACAGCGTGCATTGCTTCGTGGGGTATGCTCCCGATCCGACGCTTGTCCTGCCAGTGCTGTGCCCATAGCAATATGTCGCCGTCGAACCGCAGCTTCCTGGAACCGAATAGCTCATGCCGCTTGCGCCTGATGAGGCTGCCGAACTTGAGCTCGAACTCGAACTGGAAGACGAGCTTGAACTGGATCCCGACGATCCCGAGGACGCGCTGGAGCTGGACGAACTGCCGGAACTTGAGGAACTCGAGGAGGACACCTGCTGTGCGCCGCCGGAACTTGCCGACGCCTGTGCTGCGGCGGCAGCGACCTGCTGGTTATAGGAATCGATCTGCGACTTTATCGTAACGATGTCGGCAGCCTGCTTTGCAGCGGCGGTCGTCAGCTCGCTCTTCTGCGATTCGAGGCTGGCGCGCTGCGTTGTGCCTTCGTCACGAAGCTTCTGCAGTGCGGCCTGCTTGGCCTGTGCCTCGGACACCGCCTTCTGTGCCGTTGCCGACTGCTGATCGGCCTGCGTCTTGAGCGTGGCGATCTCCTGCTCGATGGATTCAAGGCGTTGCTTGCGGTTCATCGAGGTGTTCAGCGTTGTCGCAGCCGAATCGGCAGCCTGACCTTCCGTTCTGGTGACGGCGACGTTGGCCTGCATGGAATCGACGAACTGCTGCGTCGTCTTGGAATTCGTCACCACATCCATGACCTGAGACGTGTTTGAACCGTGGAAGCTGTCGCGGGCCAGCTGTGCCACGGCCTCCTTCGCATCATCGTAGCTTTCACCGGTCTGGGCGATCTTCTTTTCCAGATCGGTCTTGTCCGCCTTTGCCGCGTTCAGTCTCTCCTGAGCTGCGGTCGCCTGGTCCTTGGCCTGCTGGGCGGTGTCCTGCGCCGTATTGGCCGCGGTCTGGGCAGCAGGAATCTGATTGGAAGTCAGGTCATTCAATTCCAGAATCTTGTTCTGCAATTCCGTGCTCACGCCCGCAAGCTGAGATTTCAGCTGATTGCTGGTGGTGACAGCCTGCTGGTATTGAGAATAGCTAGGAACCGCCTCGGCATTGGTGACCACGGTGCCCGCACTTGCCGCACCGATGGTCATGAACATGGCAAAACTCATTGCAGCGCATAGAAAAGCGCGGTTTCTTCGCGTTGACCCCATTACCTCAACCTTTCCACTACTTCGTGTGAGACATTGTAGCGTGTAAACCTAAAAAATGCAGGTCTTCGAATATGAATTACGAACAATGAGTAAAATTTGACATGCCAGGATGCGCTGCTATGCCCTGAGATATCGTCGTAGCGACACGGCGGATGCCAGCGCGGACAGGACTATCGCTCCGACTATCAGGACCGGGGCGGTGACGAGCACATTGCCCTGCCCGATGAAGGGCATCCAGGTTATCGATTTGGCAAGCCAGTTCGTGATGAAGGTGTCAACGACAAGGCTGAGCGTACCGACAGCGAGAAGCGATCCGATGATCGATGCAACCGACCCTTCGAGGATGAACGGCAGTCGAATGGTCCAGTTCGAAGCCCCCACATATCTCATGATCTCGGTCTCGTTCCGTCTCGATGCCGCAGACATGCGAATCGTCGTTCCAGTCAGCATGATCGCCACGATCACCATGACCCCTGCCAGCACGACCGTCACTTCGGTGGCCTTGTTCAGCGCATTGAAGACAGGATCGAAGATCTGTCGCTGGTCCTCGACCTGCTCGATTCCCGTCCTGCCCGTCAGCACTTCCGAAACTTCCTGATATTTCTGCGGGTCGGTAAGCTTCAGGCGTAATGAATCCTGCATATCGGCAGCCGTCAGGGTTCTCCCCTGGTAGACGCCATTGGGATATTGCTTGAGGAAGGTGTCCTTGTAGAACTGCTGCTTGCTCACATACGTGATCTTGGCGACATCGTTCGAAAGCTCATCGTTGATGGTGTCTTCGATCTTCACGATCTCATCCTGAGTCGGAGACTTCCCGGAAGCGCAGGATGCGGCCTGACTGGTACCGTCCGGGCAGAGCCAGACGACGACTTCCACCTTGTCGTACCAGTCGCCCTTCGCCTTCGTTATCTGGGCCTGCATCAGGACGGCCGCACCGATGAAGAGGAACGATATGAAAGTCACCAGCGTGACCGACAGAATCATGGAACCGTTTCTCTTGAGACTTGTCCAGGTCTCGGAAAGAATGAAACGCAATCTCATTGCTTGGCCTCCTCATGACCCTCTGCAGGTGGCTGTGTGGATGTTTCCTTCGACGACGGTGACTGTCTTGCTGACTTGGACTTGTCTGCCTTCGTCCCTGCCGTCGATGGCTTCTTCCGCTGTGCCACCGATGGCGGTGTGGGCGGACGCTGCGCCGCTGCCTTGACATCGTCGGCGGTGATGCCCTTCCCCCAGGTCAATGTGTTCTCAACAGGTTCGAAGGCCTTGCCGTAACGTCCCTTTTTGCCAGAATGAACGGATTGCGCGAGTCTGGCGATGCCCTCGTTGGGCTCATCTGCGGAGCCTTCCGCGGTGCTATTCACAATGTCATTCACGGTGTCATTAACCGTGTCATTCTTGGTGCCAGCCGTAGAACCAGCCGTAGAACCCACCCTGGAACCAGCCGTGGTTTCATTCGTGCTGTGACCCGCGGAGCCATGTCCTTCATTCGCTCTCGGCGCTCCCCCGGATTCGGCATATCGATCCGCTGAAGTGCGACCGTCCGCCGCAGACTTGCCATCGCCGACAGACCCGATCGATTCCTTCGAACGTGGACTCTTTGCCACTTCGCTCTTCACTCTTCCGGGCTGCGGAGCCTCGGTCCGTGCGGAATCTGGACGCTCACTTCCAACGGTAGACTTCGGTGAAACATCATCCTTATGACCGAGCGGCTGCGCCGTGCCTTCTGCATCGACCGCCTTCCGTGCCCGGCTTCGGGCATCGGAGCCATGACTGCCGTCCTGGTCTCTTTCGCTTTCTGAATCCCTGACTGGCTCCGCATCGATGACATTCGATCTGAACTTGTTCAGATGCTTGTCATCGGATGCATGCGAATGGGCGGACTGGGACGATGGGAGCGCATGCGAGTCGGACGCAGGCTTCAGAGCCGCGGCCTGAGCCGAGGTCCCAGAGTCAGTCTGAGCCGCATGCTGAGCCGCAGCTTCTGCGACATCGCCCGCAGCTCCGCTCTTCAGGGCCTGATGCGCCTTGGCGGCAACGTCCGCATCTGGGAAGAACTTCGCTGAATCATATGAACCGTTGCGCTCATCACGGACGATCTTGCCGGAGTGCAGCTCAACGACGCGCTTGCGCATCGAGTTCACTATCTCCTCGTTATGAGTTGCCATGACGACCGTCGTGCCGGTTCGGTTGATGGCATCGAGGACCTCCATGATGCCAAGGGACGTTGTGGGATCGAGGTTTCCGGTCGGTTCGTCGGCAAGCAGGATCTGCGGATGGTTCACATAGGCGCGGGCTATGGCGACACGCTGCGCCTCACCGCCGGAAAGCTCGTGCGGAAAGTTGCTTTCCTTGCCTGTCAGTCCCACCGTCTTGAGCACCTGTGGCACGAGCGAACGAATGGTGGATCTTCTCGTCCCTATCACTTCAAGGGCAAATGCGACGTTCTGCCAGACGGTCTTGTTGGTGAGCAGCTTATAGTCCTGAAAGACGAATCCCAGGGATCTGCGATACTGCGGGACTCTCCGGTTGCTGAGTCTTCGCAGATCATTGCCCGCGACTCTGATTTCTCCGTCCGTCGCAAGCTCCTCATGGAGCAGAAGGCTCAGGAGCGTCGACTTTCCAGAACCGGAGGCCCCCACCAGAAAGACGAAGTTGCCACGCTCAATCTCAAGATCCACGTCGTCCAAAGCAGGGCGCGTGCCCTTCGGATATATCTTGGTCACATGCTTCATTGAAATAAGCGCCATAAGAATCTACTCCCCATTCTCTTCCTCTGCTGCTTCCCTGCGCTGCTGATGTCTCCATCTGATGCCCGCGTCAATGAACGCGTCGATGTCGCCGTCGAAGACGCCCTGCGTGTCCGAGGTCTCGTAGCCGGTGCGAAGATCCTTCACCATCTGATAGGGATGCAGGACATATGAGCGCATCTGGTCGCCCCAGCTTGCCTTGATGTCTCCCGCAAGCTCCTTCTTCTTTCTGGCCTCTTCCTCGTGGCGAAGTACCAGAAGACGTGACTGCAGCACAGCCATCGCGGCTGCACGGTTCTGTATCTGGCTTCGTTCATCCTGCATCGTGACGACGATGTTCGTAGGCAGATGGGTTATGCGCACTGCCGAATAGGTCGTGTTCACGCCCTGCCCTCCAGGGCCTGACGAGCAGTATGTATCCACGCGGATGTCGGAATCTGGCACATCGATGTGATCGGTCGCCTCAACGAGAGGTATGACCTCAACCGCTGCAAAGCTGGTCTGTCGACGACCTTGGTTATCGAAGGGAGAGATGCGGACCAGACGATGCGTACCGCCCTCAACCGAGAGGCGGCCATATGCATACGCCGCATTTACCTGGAATGTGGCGGACTTGATGCCAGCCTCCTCGGCGTACGAGGTATCCATGATCTGCGTCTTGAAGCCGTGGCGCTCGGCCCAGCGCAGATACATGCGCATCAGCATCTGCGCCCAGTCGGCAGCGTCGACGCCGCCAGCCCCGGAGCGAATCGTCACCACTGCGGCGCGCGCATCGTATTCGCCATCGAGCAGCGTCTGAATCGCCATGTCAGACAGGTCTTTCTGAAGCTGCTCGGCATCGTGCTGGGCCTCGTCAAGCGTTTCCCTGTCCTCTTCCTCCTGAGCCATCTGCAGCAAGGTCTCGACGTCCTCGAGACGCTGCTTCGCGGATTGAATATGACGCAGCTGAGTCTGTGCGACTGAAAGCGCGCTGGTCACCTGCTGAGCATGATCCTGATCGTCCCAAAGGCCCGGGGCACTTGCCTGCTGTTCCAAATCCTGTATCTTGTGCCTCAGCAACTCTGGATCGATTGCCTTGGCAATCGACTCGTATGTCGAGCGAGCCTGCTCTATCGTCTGGTTAACGTCAAATTCTGCCATCTTTACCACCCTACCGGCCTGAACCGGAGATCTTTCCTTTGCTTACACTGATTTCACATCAGCTTCGTTCACGAATGAATATGCGTGTTCCGAAGAAATCGGTCAAAGGCCCGAGATGACTGCGGGAATGACAAGTGAGGCGAACATTGCCACCGCGAGTACTACTACGACGATGCGGGCAACCATTCTCCGCCTGTTCTGCGCATTTCTGCGCTCTCTTTGGTCATTGCTCATATCACCACATGGTACACAAACGCTTGCCCGAGCATCTTCAGGCAACGCAATCCGCACAACACCGCTATCTTGGGTGGGCCTTATTCTTGGGTCATGGCCATTACGCCCGAAATCAGGCGCATCGCCGATGACGACAATAAGGAGAGCACTATGGAATCAAGTCGAACTGCATGGGGTTGGGGTCTGGCGAGCATCAGTGCCACTGGCGACACACTGGACGTCTGGTATCCGAAGCTTGCGCTCGGCGAGGTGCCGGAGCCCTCCGCACGCCCGAATCATGAATTCGGCAACCTCATCCATGACGATGCCGACGCCCGCGGCGTTCGCAGAATCCCGGTATTCACGGTGAGCAGACTCGACGATCCGATCGAGGATGCGGCGGACGCCTATGCGCGGCTTCATCTCCTGAGCATGCGCCTTGCACAACCGAACACCCTGAATCTTGACGGCATCTTTGCCGCACTCACGAATGTCGTCTGGACGAACTACGGACCCTTCGCGGTGCAGGACTACGGACAGCGAAAGATGGACGTCATCCAGGCCGCATCACGCAATGGGTTCGGAACCGTCGCTGATGTCAATGTGCTTTCTATCGACAAATTCCCACGCATGGTCGATTACGTGGTCCCCACCGGCGTGCGAATCGGCAACGCCGACCGCATACGTCTGGGCGCATACCTGAGCGAAGGCACGACCGTCATGCACGAAGGCTTCGTGAACTACAATGCCGGAACCCTGGGAACCTCCATGGTCGAGGGACGCATATCGCAGGGAGTCGTTGTCGGCGATGGCTCTGACATCGGGGGCGGCGCATCCATCATGGGAACGCTCTCAGGCGGCGGCAAGCATCGAGTCAGCATCGGCGAGCACTCGCTGCTCGGCGCCAACGCCGGCATTGGCATCTCGCTGGGGAATCATTGCGCGGTCGAAGCGGGTCTGTATGTGACGGCCGGAACCAAGATCACCATCTATGACAAGGCAAGAATCGCTGCCGGTGAACCCCTTGATATCGTCAAGGGTGCGGAACTGAGTGGCAAGGACCACATTCTGTTCATACGCAACTCAATGAGTGGGGCGATTGAGGCAAGAAGCCGGTCAAAGGGCATCGAATTGAACGCTCAGCTGCATACCAACGCCTGATCATCCACGGATTGCCGATCGTTGCCGCCATGACAGCGACGATCGGCAACGTTCACTCAGACCGTTCACTCAGACCGTTCACTCAGACCGTTCACTCACGTTTCGCGCGGCAACCGAAGTCCTCTGGGGCCCACGTGGATGTCAGCGCTCTTCAATCGGAACGTAGTCGCGCTGTGGCTCTCCGGTATAGACCTGGCGTGGCCTGCCGATCTTTGTCATCGGATCCTTCAGCAGTTCGCGGTATTGGGCAATCCAACCGGGAATTCGACCGAGTGCGAACAGGGTGGTGAACATTTCGGAATCGAAGCCTATCGCCTTGTACAGCAGGCCTGTGTAGAAGTCGACGTTCGGATAGAGATGCCTTGAGATGAAGTAATCGTCGTGCAGGGCTATGTCCTCGAGTTCGGTGGCAACGTCGAAGAGCTCACGATCCTCGCTCTGCGGATTGAACGATCGCTCGTTCATGATGCGCGTGAGCCATTGCTTCGCTATCTTTGCTCTGGGATCGAAGGATTTGTATACGCGATGGCCAAGGCCTGATATGCGATGGCCCTCCCTTTTGGAATCCTCGACGAACCGGCGCACGCCGATGCCCGAATCCTTTATCACCTCGAGCTGGCGCAGAACGGCCTCGTTCGCTCCGCCGTGCAAAGGCCCTGAGAGCGCATTGATTCCAGCCGCGATTGCGGAATAGAGATTGGCATGCGCAGACGCCGCTATGCGTACGACGGAAGTCGAGCAGTTCTGCTCATGGTCAGCGTGGATGATGAGCAGCTTGTCCAAAGCCTCGACCATCAGGCGATCCGACTCGAAGGGCTGATACGGTATCGAAAAGCTCATCCGAAGAAAGTCATCGACATATCCGCGCGTGACATCGGGATAGAGCAGGGCCTCGTTGCGCCTGCGACGATGGATCAGGGAGACGATCGTCCGCACCTTGGCCATGATGATCGCCGCCGCCTCGTCAAGCTGCTCATCGTCGTCGATATCGCAGGTATCCGGACAGAACGTCGCGAGGGCGTTCACAGAGGATGCCAGCACACTCATCGGGTGGGCATTCCTTGGGAAGGAACCCAGCAATGTGCGGAAGTCTTCACCGACCATGGTATGCTTCAGCACGCGTTCACGGTAGCCATCATATTCGGACCGAGATGGAAGGGAGCCCTTCTGGAGGAGCCAGGCCACTTCAAGGAAGTTCGACTGGTCGCAGAGCTGCTCGATCGGATATCCTCGATAGCGCAGAATCGATCGCTGGCCGTCGATGAAGGTGATCTTGGACTCACACTGAGCGGTGGTGAGAAAGCCCGGATCGAGCGTGACCCAACCGTCGTTTCTCAGGGTGGACACGACGATCCCGTTGGGGCCACAGGTGGCCTTGACAACGGGAAGCTTGAACGAATCGGAATCAACGTCCAAATTGGCAATAGTCATGATGAGCCTCCAGCTTCTCGTGCGTATCCTCGTCGAACGATGCGGTCGCGGGTGATATTGTGCGATTTGTTTCGTTACGCATAGCTGTGCGCTACTGAAGACGACATGTTACCAGAAAGATTGTTACATCTACGAACCGTCGTCTCATATCGATGCCTGGCAACGCAGCGGGAGCAGCCGCCACGGAGGCGGGCCTGAATCCGGTCTGGGCTGCGACGCCGCGCATGCAATGCCATACGCATCGACCGCGGCGTCAGGTTCCCGACCGGATCAGGCCTGCGGCGTCAGATGGCATTGTCACCTTGCGGCGTCACCTTGCATTGTCCGGTATTGCGGCATCTTCCTCGTCACGGCGGGTGAGAATGATGGGGCCGTCATCGGTTATCGCGATCGTGTGCTCGGTGTGGGCGCCTCTCGAACCATCCGCGGAACGAAGCGTCCATCCATCGCGCTGATCCTGAACGATCTCATCGGTTGTCCTGAGGAACCAAGGCTCGATGGCAATCACCAGTCCCAAACGGAGCTTGTAGCCGTGGTGGGCCTTGCCATCGTTGGCGACATGAGGATCGCCATGCATGATGTGTCCCACGCCATGACCGCCGAATTCAAGATTGACGGTATATCCCTGCTCATGGGCGACATCGCCTATGGCTGCCGACACATCTCCCAGGCGGTTCCCCGGCACGGCCTGGGAGATGCCTGCCCTGAGGGCATCGACGGTGGTCTTGATAAGTCTCAGGTCCTCGGGATCCTCGCGCTCACCGACGACGAAGCTGATGGCCGAGTCGCCGACCCAGCCATCGACCGTGATTGCGAGATCGAGGGAGAGCAGATCTCCATTCTTCAGGGTGTAATCATAGGGGACGCCGTGCAGAACTGCATCGTTGACCGACGCACAGATGTAATGTGCAAAGGGTCCGGTGCCGAAGTCCGGTGCGTAGTCCACGTAGCATGAAACGGCGCCCTTTCGCTCTTCGATGCGGCGACGGACATAATCGTCGATTTCCAGTAGATTCGTTCCGGGGTGCGTTGTCTCACGCAGGTTCTTGAGAATGTCGCCCACGAACTTTCCAGCAGGTCGCATGGCCTTGATCTCATCTGGTGTCTTCAGCTCTATCACTTGATAATCTTTCTCAATAGTTGGATGGTAAGTATCTTACCTCTCCCCTTGACCATCCTAATCGCCTGCGCGTGGACCTGGCATATGCGCCCAGCATATGCGCCCGGCATATGCTCCAACGACTGGATGGCAATGCCTCACACAGCGGAATCAGCCGGAGGAAGCGCCTTCTTCTCTTTTGTCACAGACATTATGTTGTCACCTTGCGTGGCTACGCTTTTGAATATGACAAACGATTTACAGTCAGGCATTGACCCGACATCATTCTCCTCAGTAGTTAGGCCGACTCAAGATCTCTTTCGCTTCGTTAACGGACCCTGGGTCGACACGTATACGCTTCCTCCCGATCGGCCGGCTTACGGTTCCTTCGCAGTGCTCGCCGAAAACGCGGAAAACCAGATTCGCGACATTCTCGAGGACGCTTCCCATCCCGCACCCAAATCGACCGTGCTCTACAACAGCTTCCTGGACACCGACGCGATAGAGCAGGCAGGCATCCAGCCAATCATGTCGGACCTGAGTGTCATCGATGACGCCGAGGACAAGTCAGCACTCACCAAGGTGCTGGGTTCGCTCAATCCGACCGGCGGACCCGACCTGCTTGATCTAGGTGTCTACGGAGACCCGGGAGACGCGGGACGCAACATCATCCACATCGCCCAGGGTGGTCTCGGACTTCCCGATGAGGCATATTATCGAGAGGAGCGCTACGCCGTCATTCGAGATTCATATGCCGACATGGTCGCCAAGTTGCTCCACCTCGCCTCGAATGAGTCACCGATGAGCGATGCGCAGGAGCGTGCACAGGAGTTTCTGGCATTCGAGACGCATCTTGCGGCGCATCATTGGGACAACGTCGAAACCCGCGACGAAGACAAGACCTACAACCCAACGACATACGATGAGCTTTGCTCCGCTCTTGACTCATTCGACATCGACGCCTGGGTATCAGCATGGCAGTTCGCATACAATGCCACCCTGACCTCCGCAGACCAGCCCGTCGACATGAAGCTTGCACTTGCGCACTCGATAGTCCATGAGCCAAGCTTCCTCACCGGACTCAACGACCTTTGGGATCGTTCGGATCTGAAGGACCTCAAGCTATGGGCACGCGTGCACACGCTGATCTCATGGGTCACCTTCATGAGCCACGAATTCGAACAGGCCAAGTTCGATTTCTATGGCAGGACGCTTTCCGGAACGACGCAGATGCGTGACCGCTGGAAGCGCGGCGTGGCTCTCGTCAACTCCACCTGCGGCGAGGAGGCCGGGCGCGAGTATGTGCGCCGTCACTTCCCCCAAAGCAGCAAGGAGCAGATGGAAAAGCTCGTCGGCAATCTGATCAAGGCTTACGAATCCTCCATTTCTGCAAGCTCGTGGCTTGGCGAGGACACCAAGAAGAAGGCGCTCGACAAGATGGCGAAATTCTCGCCAAAGATCGGCTTCACCAACCATTGGCGCGACTACACGGCGCTTAAGGTCGCTGCCGACCGCAGTCTGATCGCCAATCTCCGCATCGCCAACGCCTATGAGACCGGATACCAGATCTCCAAGGCCGGAATGCCGGTCGACAAGGATGAATGGCTGATGAATCCTCAGACCGTGAATGCGTATTATGAGCCGACTCTCAATGTCATTGTCTTCCCAGCCGCAATCCTGCAGCCACCATTCTTCGATCCAGACGCGGACGACGCTGCCAACTACGGCGGCATCGGAGCGGTCATCGGACACGAGATCGGACATGGCTTCGATGACCAGGGCAGCAAGTACGACGGCGACGGTCAGCTTCATGACTGGTGGACTGCCAGCGATCGCAGCAACTTCGAGAAGCGCACCAAGGCGCTCATCGAGGAATACAATGCCTTCGTCCCCCAGCAGCTTGCAGACAAATACGCCGAAACGCCAGACAAGGCCCCGCATGTCAACGGTGCGCTTACCATCGGCGAGAACATCGGCGACCTCGGTGGTGTCAACATCTCACTCAAGGCATATGCGTTCGCCTTGGACGAGAAGGACGGCAAGCCACGTGACGCAAGCCCTGAGGGTATACAAGATGCCCTTGATCGCGCTCCAGAGATCGACGGCTTCACCGGATTGCAACGCTTCTTCCTCTCATACGCGACCATATGGCGCACAAAGATGCGCGACGAACTCGCAGAGCAATACCTGCAGATAGACCCGCACTCCCCCGCGGAATTCCGCACGAACGGCATCGTGAGCAACGTCGATCTGTTCTACAAGGCATTCGATGTGAAGAGTGGGGATGGCATGTGGATCGAGCCAGAAAGCCGCGTACGCATTTGGTGATCAGCTGAGGAAGCGCGCGTTGCATGCTCTTCCTCCTTTTGTTCAACCTTGCGCAAGCCTTGCTGTTTAAGTAGTCGTGGATGCCTGTTCTGAGATAACGCAGAACAGGCATCCACGACTACTTTTCTGGCGATCTTTTGAGCAATCTGCCTGGCTGATTCATCATGCAATGTTGCGTGCGCTTCTCAGCCATCTGGTTAGAAGAGGCTTTCGGTGTGACCTATGCGGGTTGGAGAGTTTTCTGTGCTGCGGCAGGAGGAATCGTGGGCTGCTGCGTGGCAAAGGGATGGTACTCGGTTTTGGGCGATGCACTGTATGGCGCGCTCTGGCGTGTCAGCGTGCGAGCGACTTTCTGTGCATCTGCAGTGTGCGGCTCATCATGGTGATCATCGGGTAGGGCGACACGCGATTTTCTGCGGGTGAATGAGCTCACTCCCAATCCAAGATGGTGCCCGATGCAAGAAGCCTCGATGATCACGGCAGACTGATGGTCGCCATGTCTGTCGGTCCATTCCTCTGTTTCGAGCACACCGTTCACCATGACTGGCTGGCCTTTGTGAATGGAATCGAGCACATTCGCCGCGAGCGACTTATACGCTTTCACCGTCATCCATGTGGTGGCACGTTCTTCCCACTGATTTCTTCTCACATGGAAATATCCCCGAGTCGAAGCCATGCGAAAGGTGCAGACGGGATTGCTTTCCTCCCGTCCAAGTCTCAATGGTTCCGTAGCAACGAATCCAGTGATCGTGATCGTTCCCTGTTGCGACGCCATAATGATTCCTTCCTCAAAGTTGCCTGGGCTCTGTGGCCCGATCTATTGCCGCCGTGGTTTCTCGAACCGCGGTATGACCACTATGTCAATCCCGAAACAGGGAATACAGCAGAGACGGAAATGTGGTCGAATATGGCGAAATCCCAAGATACTGAGGGATCCACACCATATTCGACCACATTTGTCACCATCGAAATGCGCTGAACGCATCTTGAAAGATCGGCGAATGCACGAATTGCGAGCTAGAAGCCGCCCTGCGATCAGACCAGAGTCGCCACGCGGTCGGCGATCGCCTTCGCGGCATCGGCGGCAGGAACCGACTGCGAGTTCGAACCGTCACGGTCGCGGATCTCAATCGTTCCATTGCTGGCAGTATCCCTTCCAGCGATGGCGACGACAGGGACGCCGAGCAATTCGCTGTCCTTGAACTTCACGCCAGGAGAGACCTTCGGACGGTCATCAAAGATCACCTCGACCCCTTGACGTTCGAGCTCGCCGACAAGCTTCTCCGCTGCCTCGAACACCTTCGGGTCCTTGCCTGTGGCCAGCACATGGACCTGAGCAGGAGCAACCGCAACGGGCCAGGCCAGACCGCGGTCGTCGTGGTGACTTTCCGCAATGCATGCAAGCACACGTGACACGCCGATGCCGTAGCAGCCCATCCATACGGGAACCGCCTTGCCATTCTCATTCAGTACCTTCAGGTCCAATGCATTCGAGTACTTCAGCCCAAGCTGGAAGACCTGTCCAATCTCGACTCCACGCTCGAAGCTCAAAGGACCGGAACCATCCGGGCTCATGTCGCCGTGGCGGACCTCGACGGCCTCGACCCTTCCGTTCGCCTCGAAGTCACGGCCATATACCGCGTTGAACACATGGGTTCCCTCGACATCCGCACCGGTGATCCACGCGGAGCCACGGGCGACATGGCGGTCGAGAAGATAGGTGATCGGATCCTCGGCCCCTTCCCGCTCCGTCTGAGGGCCAAGTGACCTCGGACCGATGTATCCCTTCACCAGTTCGGGATGGCTCCTGAGATCGTCGGCGGTGGCCTCTTCGATCTCCGCTGGTGCGAACTGTGCTTCGAGCCGCTTCATGTCGACCTGACGGTCTCCCGGCACGCCGATCGCGACCAATTCACGCCATGGCCGGTCATGGTCCTTGTCCTCGGCATGCTTGACGGCAATGAGCAGATTCTTCAGCGTATCCGCAGCGGTCCACGCACGGCCATCCTCACGAGGATGAAGCGCGTTCGCCTGACTTACCAGGGACTCGATCGTCGAGGAATCCGGTGTTGAAAGCGCCTCCATTTCGGGAGTCGCGGAACAATCGATATCATCGACTTCGGGTGTGGTCAGTGCCTCCACATTCCAAGCCTTGCCTGACGGGGCCTGGGCGAAGGTGTCTTCGCCAATCGCCAGCGGAGCCAGGAACTCCTCGGACTGCGAACCTCCCATGGGGCCGGATACGGCATGCACGATGACATACTTCACACCGAGCCGATCGAAGACTCGCTGATAGGCATCGCGCTCATCCTTGTAGCAGGTCTTCAGACCTTCCTCATCGATGGTGAAGGAATATCCGTCCTTCATGATGAATTCACGGCCTCGGATCAGTCCCGCACGCGGACGGAACTCGTCGCGATACTTGGTCTGAATCTGATAGAGGTTCACGGGAAGATCCTTGTATGAGGAATACATGTCCTTCACCAGCAGCGTGAACATTTCCTCGTGGGTGGGAGCAAGGAGGTAGTCCGCCTCATGGCGATCCTTCAGCCTGAAGATATTGTCGCCATACTCCTCCCATCGATGCGTCGCCTCATATGGAGCCTTGGGCAGCAGTGCGGGAAGATGCACCTCCTGCGCACCGATAGAGCCCATTTCCTCACGAACGATGGCCTCGACCTTGCCAAGCACACGCAATCCAAGCGGAAGCCAGGCATATATTCCGGGAGACGTCTTGCGAATGTAGCCTGCACGGACCAGAAGTTTTGCCGAATCAACATCGGCATCCGCGGGGTCTTCACGCAGTGTGCGAAGGAACAGTGATGACATGCGAAGCGCTTGAGAACTCATGAACCACAAGATTATTCACATTGAGGGACATAGCCGGTCCGTCACGCCCATGGCCGGAGCCTAGAACAGCGCATTCTGTGAGAAGCCATCTGCCGATTCCTCGGACAGGGCATCATCGAACTCGTCAATCGCCGGTTCGATGGCGAACGAGCGAGCACCCTCGTCCGACAGCTTCGCCGATGCCGCCTTCGAATCCTGGCGCAGCACCGAATCGAGCGCCACCGCCTCGGGCGATACCAGGAATGCATGCTCGCTGATGCCACGCAGATACAGCCCGTCAAGGGCTTCGACCCTCGAAAGGGCGACATATCCCATGCCCGGCGCGAATGTCCTTCGCAGATCCATCACGGCCCTGTCGAGCGTCATCCCCTGGGACTTGTGAATCGTGATGGCCCAGGCGCATCGAAGCGGGACCTGGCTGACCGAGGCGAGCACGGTCTCTCCATCCATCATCTCCCACGACGCTGGCCTCATCGTGACCGTGTTGCCGTTCTCGAATTCCACGACCGGCCAGCCACCCTTGTTTTCCTTGGCAAAGCCTTGGACGGTGCCGATCGAACCATTCACGTATTGACGGTCCGGGTCATTTCTGAGCGCCATGACATTGGCGCCCTGCTTCAGCACCAGTCGCTCCGGTGCGAGCATGTTCTTCTTCAGCCGTTCGACAAGCTGGGCGGACCCTGCCGATTCCGCATGGAACTCGTGCGCATCTAGCATGATCTGTGCAAGACGCATGTCGTTGAGTGCATCCGCCTGGCGGTTCACCGGAAACAGATTTACCGCGACCTGCGAGGAATCGGGTGTCTTGCCTAGCCTGTCGGCCAGGACATCGTGGTCCTGCTGGCTGACCGAACCGTCGCGTATGTCCGTCAAAACAGTAAGCAGCTGACCATCGTCCTGACGGTGCTGCTCCGTGAGGTAGCAGATCACAGGGTTCAATGCGGGCCAGACGAGCGATTCGGTCACGAATCCGTCTGAATCCTTGCCAAGACGTGCATATTCCTGACGAGAGGTGAGCAGCAGTTCGTCGGGCATGATCGCATCGGAGTCGCGTCGCGAACGGGTGACAGGTGGAAGCTGGAAGAAATCTCCCGAAAGAACCACCTGCAAGCCGCCGAATGGCTCCGGATTGTTGCGCAGCGCCCGACATACCTGATCTACCATATCGAACAGCCACGCATGCATCATCGAGACCTCATCGATCACCAGAATGTCTGTCGACTCGATCTTGCGCTTACGCCTGCTTCTGATTCTTTTCAGCAGCTCTGCCGTCATTATCTTCGAAACTCCGACGCCGCTCCACGAGTGGATCGTCTGCCCGTTGACATGCGTCGATGCGATTCCGGTCGAGGCGGTCACCGCCACCGATGCGCCCTCCGCCCGCTTGCGGCTGATGAACTCGTTCAGCACAAAGGTCTTGCCAGCGCCCGGAGCGCCGGTGATGAAGACGTTGGCACCCGCATTCAGGATGGCTGAAGCTTCTTTTTGGAACATGGCCCCATCGTTTCACTCGGATCATACAAATGGAAGGATCCATGGGCGGAAATCCGTCCTGGATCGTCGGGATTGCAAGTTTTGGGGACTTGCCGAAGTAGCAGGCTCGATTTGCTGCGGATATGCAACGACGTTTCGCCAAAAATCGGCTTTGTCTACTTTGGCAAGTCCCCAAAACTTGCAATCCCGACTGCGAAATGCTCAAAAACTCTGCGAAATGCCAAAAGACTCAGTAATCGAGCTTTTCCGGCGTCGAAGAATCTTCGACGGGAGCCCCCTGATCCTCATATGTGCGCAGCAGACTGGTGCTTTCGATTGCAGCCGCTCCTGCCTTCGCCTCTTCGTCCGACGCTCCTGGCGTCGGAGCGAAGAACATCTTGCGGTAGTAGCGCAGTTCGTCCATCGACTCGATGATGTCGGCAAGTGCTCGATGTCCCCCGTGCTTCTCTGGCTTGTTGAGATAGACATTGGGATACCACCGGCGGGAGAGCTCCTTCAGCGTACTCACGTCAATCACGCGGTAATGCAGCAGTGACATGAGGTCAGGCATGAAACGATCAAGGAACTTCTTGTCCGAACCAACCGAATTGCCGGCAAGATGGGCCTTCCCGCTCTTGGGAAGGAATGGCTTCACGTAGTCGATGATCTGTCGCTGCGCGTCAGCAAGGGCCAGGCCCCGCTTCATCTCCTCGATGAGACCGGAGGAGGTGTGCATATGGCGGACGAAGTCGTTCATCTGGGCAAGCGCCTCATCCGACGGCTTGATGACCAGGTCGATGCCTTCATCGAGCACATGCATGTCGAAGTCGGTAGGAACGACCGACACCTCGCACAGCTCGTCATGGAAGATGTCAAGACCTGTCATCTCGCAATCGATCCATATCATTCGCGATTCCTCTGAGCTGAAGGTCGTATCGTCCTTGCTCCCCATAACTTCCACCTTTCGTTCCTCGTCGGCGCAGAATGCCGAACTCTCTAGACTATATCGGAATGGGGACGAATCATCCGCTGCCCCATATAAGAGATCCCGAATGAGCGAAGCGCGCTCATTCGGGATCTGGTCAGTGCATATGCCGCACATACGTTCCCACCGACTGTCTGGAACGACCCTGCTGAGGGACAGCCGTCAGATCAGGCAGAGGAATCCTGGCAATCAGTTATGGAAGCCAGTGTAGTTCGGGGCTTCCTTCGTCATCACGATGTCGTGCGGATGCGATTCGCGCAGGCCTGCGTCGGTGATGCGAATGAACTTGCCCTTCTTCTGCAGCTCGGCAATGTCATGCGCGCCTGTGTAGAACATCGTCTGATGCAGGCCGCCGACGAGTTCGTAGAGCACATAGTTCAGCGGGCCGCGATATGGGACTTCGCCTTCGACGCCTTCTGGAACGACCTTGTCGTTGCTGGTCACATCAGCCTGGAAGTAGCGGTCCTTCGAATAGCTCTTCTTGCCACGCGGAGCCATCGCGCCGAGAGAACCCATGCCGCGGTAGATCTTGTATTGCTTGCCGTGCAGCAGCACCTTCTCGCCAGGAGCCTCCTCCGTTCCGGCGAGCAGCCCACCGAGCATCACCGTGTCTGCGCCGGCGACGATCGCCTTGGCGATGTCACCGGAATAGTGGATTCCACCGTCAGCGACGAGAGGAATGCCTGCCGGCTTGCATGCGAGACTGGAATCATAGACGGCGGTGAGTTGTGGAACACCGACGCCTGCGACGATGCGCGTCGTGCATATGGAACCGGGACCAACGCCGACCTTCACGGCGTCGACTCCGGCATCAATCAGCGCCTGAGCACCCTCTCGAGTCGCGACGTTGCCGCCGATGATCTGCACGCCATCGAAGGCGCGATCGCTTTTGATGCGCTTGATCATGTCGAGCATCAGCTTTGCATGACCGTGCGCGGTGTCAACGACCAGAACGTCGACGCCCGCATCGACCAAGGCGGTCGAACGCTGCCACGCATCTCCGAAGAAACCCACACCGGCGGCGACACGCAGTCTGCCCTGCTCGTCCTTGGTGGCGTTTGGATACTGCTCCGTCTTGACGAAGTCCTTGACGGTTATCAGACCTGCAAGCTTGCCTTCGCCATCGAGCAGTGGAAGCTTCTCGACCTTGTGCTGGGCCAGCAGCTTGTGAGCGTCCTCACGGGTGATGTTCGAGGGCCCGGTGATCAGGTTCTCCTTGGTCATCACATCGCGGACCTTCAATGTGTCGTAGTCCGATGGGTTCACGAAGCGCATGTCACGATTCGTGATGATGCCGACGAGACGATCCTCGCTGTCCACGACCGGAAGTCCGGAAACATGGTATGCGGCGCAGAGCTTGTCAAGGTCGGTGAGCGTCGCGTCAGGCGTGACGGTCAAAGGATCGGAGATCATGCCGGATTCGCTGCGCTTCACGATATCGACCTGATTTGCCTGGTCCTCGATGCTCAGGTTGCGGTGGAGCACCCCAATGCCACCGTTTCGGGCCATCGAGATGGCCATCTGGGCTTCGGTGACGGTGTCCATGGCAGCGGACAGCACCGGGGATTTCATCGTGATTCCCTTGGTGAGATGCGTTGTCGTGTCTACCTCGGAAGGTATCACATCCGATTCGTTGGGGAGGATGAGCACATCATCATATGCAAGTCCAAGCTTCTCGAACAATGGTGGAACTGGAGTATAGCGGGATTCTGAATTCTGTTCAGTCAATGTAGCCATAACAGTACTGTATATTCGGATACTGACCTTGACGACACATTCGCTTCGCTGATATCGAAACCTGAGTCATTGCAATGGTTAACTGCATTAAAAGAAAAGTTCCTTCGCTGGCCTTCATCGCCATGCTGCTCGCATGCCAGCCACGAAGATGCAAGTTTTTGGCACTTGCCGAAGTACAGACCGGTGAAATCGTTGCAGCTGCGGACGGCATCATGCCGTTTTCCCGACTTTCTACTTCGCGAAGTGCCAAAAACTTGCATCTCGAGCCATTCTATTGCTTCGGCTTCCTTCGTTCGTCCTCGAAGGCCTTCCCCTTTCGGCGGGCCGCTGCAAGAGCGGCATTCTCCTCGCGGATCTCAGGAATTCTGCGGCGGTAATACGGATACAAGGTCGCAATCGTCAGCACGATCGCCGCTACGACAAATCCAATCGCTACGTACTGGGCCTTGAAGAAGAGAATCATGATGGAACCGAAGGAGATGAGTCCGGCCCATCCCCACAGAATCAGCACTGCAGAACGCACCGAATGACCTATGCGAATCATGCGATGATGCAGGTGCATCCGATCCGGATGGGTCGGCGACTGACCGTGACTGAGCCGCCGCACGATTGCAAGGAACATGTCGAGCACGGGCAGGAACAGGACCAGCAGCGGCAGCAGTATCGGCATGAAGACCGGCAGATATATGCTTGCGTGCACTGAGACAGGATCGAGACGCCCCGTCATCACGATAGACGCGCAGGTAATCAGATAGCCCAGCAGCATGGAACCTGAATCTCCCATGAACAGCTTCGCAGGATGCCAATTATGAAGGATGAAGCCGATGCACACTCCCACGAGCATGACATCGATAAGCGTTGCCATCGAAGCATAGCTCGGCGACGTTCTGGCGAGGATATACGAATAGATCGCAAAGGCTATGCCGCCTATCGCCACGATTCCAGCCGCAAGGCCATCGAGTCCGTCCACGAAATTGACAGCGTTGATGGACGCGACGAGCAGGAATGCCGTGATCGCCATGGAAAGGCTCGGCGAGGCCGTCACCAGGGAGCCAAGGGGCAGGGAGATGATCTGAATTCCTCCCCACGAGACCAACACCGATATCAGCAGCTGACCGGACAGCTTCAGCATCCAGTCGAGATCCCACAGATCGTCGGCCACACCCAGCATGCAGATGAGGAACGCTCCGAAGAGAATGAACCACGCCTGATTGCTGGATGCGAACAGCCCGTTGATGAATGGGAAGGTGCTTGCATACGCAGTCGCGACAGCGAACCCGATCAGCATGCCGACACCGCCCATGCGAGGCGTCGGAACGGTATGGATGTCACGTGCGCGCACTTCGCCGACGGCCCCGATTCGTATTGCAAGGTGACGAACAAGAGGGGTCACCAGCCAAGTGACCCCTCCCGCAATCGCGGCAATGAAAAGGTAGACTCTCATGCGCTGGTTTCCGCCGAGCCGCTTGCTCCTGGTCTATGGAAGGCATGACTGCCAAGCAGACTGGCGTTGGCATGAATGATGTCCCGTAGCTGGGACTCAGGGATGACCCCTTGCCTGAGTATCGCGATGCCATCCTTGCCCGTTGACGAGGCCGCGACGACCGTGCTCGCGACGGGACCGGGAGTCGGGCCCGCATCGAGGTACAGCGCAACGCTGTCGCCAAGCTGCTCCATCGCCTCCTGGACATTCTGAGCGCTTTGCATACCCGAGACGTTCGCGCTCGAAGCGGCCAGAGGCCCTGTTGCAGCAAGAATGCGACGGGTGCCATCCGCATCGGGAACGCGTATTGCCTGCGTTCTGACCGTCGGTTCGACCTTGATGGTCTGCAGCTGCGTATCCGCACTCGCAATGCATATTGGCGAGAACGCACCTGGAAGCAGGGATGCCGAAAGGACATCGAGCGGATATGGCAGGCTCAGATCGAGTCTGGCAATCTCCTCGGAACTGGCAAGCAGCACCTGCAGGGATTTGGAACGTGACCTGCGCTTCGCCTCGAACAAGGCATCTATCGCTATGTCGTTGAAGGGGTCGCATGCGATGCCATACACCGTGTCCGTAGGCATGACTATCAGTCTGCCCTCGTGAATGCATTCTGCGGCCAAGGCCAGTGAATCGTCATCGATTGAACGAATCTCACTCATACGCACCTATCATCTCGCTTTGCTTCTGCTCTCATATGCCGAAACCATCCGTACCAAAGCCCGCGAACGGTTCACCCTCAGTCTACATTGTCGAATTCTACGCAAGGTTTCCCATGGAACCGTGGAATGAAACGAATTCAGCGCGTGGCGACCAGGAAGCGATCGCGATGGGTAAGATCCTGTCCGGTTCGCGCTCTCTGATATCCCCTATCCAGGGCAAACTCGCGAAGGGCACTGCCTTGGGAGATGTCATGCTCCATGACAAGCGTCCCGCCGTCCTTGAGCAGGGTGGCGGCCCTCTCGATGATTCGCTTCGGGAATGCCAGGCCATCAGGCGAATCCCCGTATAACGCCAGCTCGGGTTCCCAATCGCGCACTTCGCTCTGTTCGGGAATCTCACGCTCGGGGACATAGGGAGGGTTGCTGACGACCAGGTCGCACTGCCCATCGAGCTCCTGCAGCGTGGATGCGTCCGCCGCATCTCCTTCGATGAGCTCGAGCGTGCTTCCGACTTCATCGATGCGGTTGCGATATGCCTTGATGTTTCGGCGGGTCCATGCGATTGCCCGCTTCGAACGTTCGACGGCGTGAATGTCCGATTTGGGCATCTCGGTTGCCATGCTCAGAGCAATCGCTCCCGAACCGGTGCACAGGTCGACGACGCGGTGGCGTTGGGACCTGCGCTCCCGCAAGACCTCAAGGGCGGCCTCCACGACGAGCTCCGTTTCCTGACGAGGTATGAACACGCCCTCTCCCACAAGCACATCCAGAAACCTGAAATGCACATGACCGACGATGTATTGCAAGGGTTCATGGTGCATTCTTCGCTCGATCAGCGCTGAAAAGCGTATCAGACAACGCTCTGAGCACCGCGCAGAAACCACAGGGTCCAGCTGATGCCAGCGTGCGAGCGCGGACCGGAGACTGACTCCCATGATCCTTGAAGTGCGAATGTCGTTCACGCTTACCTCGGCGCCGTCGGAGCTCGCAAAGGCCAGCAGAACCATGGCGTCATGCTCTGGCGAATCGATGCCGCCTGCCCGCAGACGGTCGGCCGCATGACAAATGAGGTCTTCAACGCCCTGCTCGCCCGTACTAAAGATTTCCATAAGATTCAGACCATCCGTAGTATCCAAGTCAGCCGTATTGTTCAAGTGATCAGTCTTATCCAAGGCGTTCCAGACTACTGCTGCTGACCTGCCAGACGCTTGGCCTCGTCGGTCTGCATGTCAGAGTCGATGACGGCCTGCAGATCCCCATCCAGCACCTGGTCAAGGTTGTATGCCTTGTAATTCGTACGGTGGTCGACGATGCGGTTTTCCGGGAAGTTATAGGTCCGGATTCGCTCCGAACGATCCATGGAACGGACCTGCGAATGACGCATGTCGGCAGCCTCCTCGGCCTCCTGTTCATGCTTCATGGAGAGCAGGCGCGATTTGAGCACGCGCAGGGCCGCCTGTCTGTTCTGTATCTGAGATTTCTCATCCTGCATGCTCACGACGATGCCGGTCGGAATATGGGTCATGCGCACAGCCGAATAGGTCGTGTTCACCGACTGCCCGCCAGGGCCTGAGCTCATGAAGATGTCGATCTTCAGGTCCTTGGGGTCGATGTCTATCTCGTCGTCGTCATCATCCGCCTCTGGGAAAACGATCACACCTGCGGCAGATGTCTGGATGCGCCCTTGGGATTCCGTCACTGGTATGCGCTGAACCCGATGAACGCCACCCTCATACTTCATGCTTGCCCATACGCCGTCCAAAGGAGATTGAATCGATTTCGAACGCAGGGCTATCGACACATCCTTCACGCCGCCAAGCTCGGTGGAATTCTCGCTCATCAATTCGGTCTTCCAACCGCGCTTCTCGGCGTATCGCGTATACATGCGAAGCAGATCGCCCGCAAACAGGGCGGCCTCCTCGCCACCGGTTCCCGCCTTGATCTCCATGATCACATCACGGGAGTCATCGGGATCACGGGGAATCAAGGCATTGCGAAGCTTCTCTTCGGCCTTCGGCAGCTGCGCCTCAAGGCCCTTGGCCTCGTCCAGAAAGTCCGGATCCTCGTCAGCCATCTCCCTCGCGGCAGCATAGTCGTCACGAAGGCTTGCATACTTCCTGTATGCACTCACTATCAGCCCAAGTTCAGAATGCCGTCTGCCAAGCTTGCGCATCGCATCCGGATTCGAGGCAACCTCGGGCTGGCTCATCTGCCTTTCGATGTCTCGATATTCCTCGAGTGCCGTCAGAGCTGCCGGGAATTGCTCGTCGGATGCCATTGAATCCCTCTCCACTATCGTTCTCTGCACTTCTTGCGTTCTCTGCACTTCTTGGCTTGGTCCCACCGCTCAGCATCCAGGCGGCCCGATAAAGAATCTGCCCCGGAAAGCTTGATGAAGCCAATGAAAAAGCCAACCCCCATCCGGGCATCGCAAACGATCCCAGCCAAGGATTGGCATCAGTAACGCTACTTGTTCCTCTTGCCGTAACGAGCTTCGAAACGAGCGACACGACCACCGGTGTCGAGAATCTTCTGCTTGCCGGTATAGAACGGATGGCATTTCGCGCACACGTCAACGGTCATGTGATCGCTTTTCTCAGTGGAACGCGTGATGAAGTGATTGCCACATGAGCATGTGACTTCCACCGCATGATATTCGGGATGAATTCCCTGCTTCATATTGACTCCTAGAGTTCAAGGCACCGGGTCGCCATGCCCCTATGGCAGACGTGAACCGGAACTGTTGAGATTATACGCCATAACCCCAACCGCATGCTCACCCACAGCGAATTGCTTCAAACAGACGTTGCCGACGCATAAGCCTTTCAATCGGGGGCTGCCCTCAGCGTCGCTGCCTGGTCTGCCACATGAACGGCTCTGTCACATGAACGGCTCTATCACATGAACCGCTCTATCACATGAACGGCTCTGTCACATGGACTGCTCGGGGACGCGAATCATCGCCTCCTGGGCGATTGCGCCAACCAGCGTACCATCCTGGGAATAGACCTTCGCATAGCTCAGGCCTCGGCCGTGAGCGGCCGTTGGCGTGTCCTGAACGTAGAGATGCCACGAGTTGATGTCCACATCCCGATACCACCACATCGAATGATCGATCGAGGCATACGAGATTCCCGGAGTCACCAGACTCAGGCCCGCCCTGCGCAGGACTGGCTCCATCATGATCTGATCGCATCCCAGCGCGAGCATCGCTCGATGCAGGACCTGCGAGATCTCGGCCTTGCCATCCGCCTTCATCCACACCATCTGTCTGCCGGAGTCAGCGTCGACTGCCTTCCTGTCAGCGCCCATGAGCAGGGTCTCGCCGACATGACGAATGTCGAACGGCGATTTGGTCGCATAGAAATTGGCGAAGGGTGACTTTTCCGCGAATGGGGTCATCAGGTCCTTCGCGCTCGTCAGAGACTCGGGATCGGGAACGTCGTCGGGCATCGCATCAGCGAACTCGACGCCCTGCTGGTTCGGCTCCTGGAAGCTCGAGATCGAAGTGAGAATCGACCCCTGCGATTGCGTGGCGTTCACGCGCCGGGATGAGAATGACTTTCCATCCCGCAGATTTTCGACATCGAACAGGATGTCCTGCCGAATGTCACCGGCGGAAACGAAGTATCCATGTATGGAGTGAGGCAGCCGACCATGGGGAACCGTCTTCGATGCCGCAACCACCGCCTGCGCGATGACCTGACCGCCATAGACCCGCCCGGTTGGGAAATACATACTCTCGCCATTGATGTATGTGTGGCTTCTATATTCCGAAGGCTCCCCCAAGCTGAGCACTCTCACCAAATCATCTAGCGGCGTTCCGGATTTAGTTGATGGCATCCTCTTCCCCTTTACGTTCTCGGCACACTCTACCTGCAACGATATGACACGATGCTTGACATTTCCGCCTTATATCTGTTGCAGTCTATACATTCCAGGTAAATAACAGCATGCCTTATGTAACGAACAGGTTCAGAACGTGAACAGTTCGTGACGAGGTCTGTCCCAGGCTGCGGTTCATCGTTCCTACACCGCTCCTGGGAAGTGCCTCGCCACCCTGTCACCTCGCATCAAGGCATCTGCGTCATCCTCGCCCCGCATCGGGGGGAGGCGCTCAGCGCGTGAGCTTGCGGTGCAGACGGTGAGGCTTCGAGGCCTCTTCGCCCAGCCGCGCGACCTTGTTCTCCTGATAGGCCTGGAAGTTCCCCTCGAACCAATACCAGTTGCCCGGATCCTCGTCGTTGCCCTCCCACGCGAGGATATGCGTGGAGATGCGGTCAAGGAACCACCGATCGTGGGATATGACGACGGCACAGCCAGGGAACGCGAGCAATGCGTTTTCAAGGCTTTCCAAGGTCTCCACATCCAAATCGTTCGTGGGCTCGTCGAGCAGCAGCAGATTGCCGCCCTGCTTGAGCGTCAGCGCAAGGTTCAGACGGTTGCGCTCACCACCGGAGAGCACTCCCGCTGGCTTCTGCTGGTCAGGTCCCTTGAAGCCGAAGCTAGCGACATAGGCTCGCGTGGGAACTTCGACCCCTCCTACCATCATGAAGTCCAGTCCGTCCGAGACGACCTGCCACAGGTTCTTGTCCGGGTCGATGCCTTCGCGGTTCTGATCCACGTAGGAGATCTTGACCGTGTCGCCGATGTCCAGGCTGCCGCTGGTGACGGATTCGAGACCGACGATCGTCTTGAACAGCGTCGACTTGCCGACGCCGTTGGGGCCGATCACGCCGACGATGCCGTTTCGGGGCAAGGTGAAGCTCAGGTCGTCGATCAGCACGCGGTCGCCGAATGACTTATGGATATGCTCTGCCTCGAGAACCTTCGAACCCAGGCGTGGCCCCGGCGGAATCTGAATCTCGGAGAAGTCGAGCTTCTTGTTGTTGCGGGCCTCGTTCTCCATCTGCTCATAGCGTTCCAGACGCGCCTTGTTCTTCGCCTGACGGGCCTTCGGCGAGCTGCGCACCCAGTCGAGCTCCGAGTTCAGACGGCGGGACAGCTTGGCATCCTTCGCGCCCTGAACCTCAAGACGCTTGGCCTTGGTTTCGAGGTACGTCGAATAGTTGCCCTTGTATGGATAGAGGTGGCCGCGATCGACCTCGCAGATCCACTCTGCGACGTTGTTGAGGAAATACCTGTCGTGGGTCACGGCAAGAACCGCACCCTTGTATGAGTGCAGGAAGTTCTCCAGCCACAGAATCGATTCGGCATCAAGATGGTTGGTCGGCTCGTCGAGCAGCAGCAGATCGGGCGCTTCGAGCAGCAGCTTGCACAGTGCGACGCGTCTGCGCTCCCCACCTGAAAGCACGGTGACCGGCGTGTCTGAATCCGGGCACTGCAAGGCATCCATCGCCTGGTCGAGCTGACTGTCGAGATCCCATGCGTCAGCGGCGTCAATCTCTTCCTGAAGCTTGCCCATCTCTGCCATCAGCGCGTCGAAATCCGCATCGGGCTTGGCCATTTCCTCGCCAATCTCGTTGAATCTGCGAATCTTCGCCTTGATCCCGCCGAATGCCATCTCGATGTTCTCGCCGACGGTCTTATCCTCGTCGAGCGGCGGCTCCTGCTGCAATATGCCGACGGTATACCCTGGCGTAAGCTGCGCTTCCCCGTTCGATACCGTATCCAGACCTGCCATGATCTTCAGCAAGGTGGACTTTCCCATGCCGTTCGGCCCGACAACGCCGATCTTCGCTCCCGGTATGAAGCTGAGCGTCACATCATCGAGGATGACGCGCTCTCCGAAAGCTTTTCTTGCCTTGATCATTTGGTAGATGAACTCTGCCATGTGCTATCTTTTCCGTCTTTCTTGTCTGTTCCTGTCAGTGTGATGCGAACCGTGCAGCCTGCAAGGTATCGCATCCAACTCCCGCCCCGCGAAGCCGAAATACAAAATATCATCATTCTTCAGCTTTTCCAATGATTTCAGGGGCTCGTTACATGCCATCACCAATCCTACAGTCACTCCACGATGGCATATATCAAGTTTTTGGCACTTGGTGAAGTATCGAAGTCATGAATCGGCTTGGATTGGTGCATGTCTCGGCTCCATCAAGCCAAAAATAGCGCGGGATACTTCGCCAAGTGCCAAAAACTTGAAAGCTCGTTCCGATTCGTTTCACATTCGTTCCAATTCGTCCCATATTCGCCTGAGGCGAGCACGCGCCGTTGCAGACACGCGGTAGAGTGTTCCTCGGTGTTCCCGCCCGAATGCGCAGGTCAAGGAATGCCGTGGCCGCATATCTTGCAGCCTCCATAGCAGTGCGCACAGCAACATTGGAGACGATCCTCATGACAAACATCACAAGAAACATACGCAATCATTATGCCTGGAGACCCGTTGACATAGCAGTCGCGGCAGCGATCGGCGTAGCATCCGGCCTCATCTTCTGGGGATTCAACTATGTCTCCGCATGGCTGTTCCCACTGCTCCGCGCCATACTTCCCGGAACCGGCAGCCTCTTCCACGCAGTCTGGTATTTCTCCGGACCGCTGGCGCTTCTGATCATTCGCAAGCCAGGTTCCGCGGTTTTCGTGAATCTGGTAGGCAGCGCTGTCGAGATGCTTCTTGGGAATATGTTCTCCGTCAGCTTCGTCTTCGTGTCCGCAATATTCCAGGCATTGTTCTCTGAACTGGCCTTCGCCATGTTCCTCTACAGGCGTTGGACTCTCAGCGTCAGCATGCTGTCGGGCCTGTTCACCGCAATAGAGTATGGCTTCTATCTCCTGTATTTCCAATATCAGGGCGTCTCCTTGTTCAGCGCCTACGGGATCACCCATATGATCTGCGAGATGATAGGTGGAGTCCTCATCGCTGGGGTCATGAGCTGGTATCTCTTCGTGGCAATATCCAAGACCGGTGCCTTGGATAGGTTCTCATCAGGCCGTTCCCTGGCCCCGAAGGTCGACTAGCGCAGGACCAAGCGGCGCCTCGCCATGCATACCGGCGAGGCGGAGAGTCGAGCATGGCGGTCCATATGCCACGTTCGACTCGTCCCATGCAGCAGACGCTTCACGACAAGCTTCCTCGCATGTGGATCGCAGTCTGCAATGGCTGGCACTGAACCGCCGTCATACGATGTCATACGCCGTCATGCTGCGTCATTCCGGTCTGGCGATCACGCATGCATCCTCTTCTCTTTCGCCCGCCTCCTGGGTGAACGATACAGCGCAATGCAGGGCATCGTCAGCGACAGCACCACAACAGCCGCTATCACGGGATAGCTTCCCTGCGGAATGCCCGATTGCCCGGCAGCTGGGATGAAAGTCATCACAAAGGCGCATATGCATGCGACGATGCCCATGACAGCCATGGCATACAGTGCAGGAGCCCTGTATCCGTCGTTGCCGGTCTTATGCAGTCTTCGAAGGTTGATGCTCGCCGCAAACATCAGCATGTACATCATCACGTAAAGCGCGACGGCCATGCCGATCAGCAGGGAGAACACCATGGACACGCTCGAGGGAAATATGACGTACAGGAACGCCAGCAGCGTCACGATTATGCCCATGATGATCAGAATGCCGGATTGTGCGCCATTTCGGTTCGTCGTCTTGAAATAGCTTGGCAGGCATCCATCTTCGGCGGCATCGTAAAGTCCACGGGACGGCCCGGAAATCCAACTGACGATGGACGCGATGGCGCCGAAGACTATGGCCAGTCCCATCACGTTGCCCATGAAACCCATATGGAACGTGGAGAACATGGTCTGGAACGCGATGACCGTTCCGTCGGAAAGATTGACATCCTTGGGCAGCACCATCGCAAGGACCAATGTCGGGATGATGAAAATCGCGAGCGCTCCGACGAAGGCGACTCCTATGACCCTGGTGTACCTTTTCGGATGCTCCATCTGCTGGGCATGGACGGCGTTGACCTCCATCCCGCCAAAGGCCAATACATTCTGCACCACGAGCGCGATTGCTGCGACATTCGTGAAGTTGGGCAGTGCGGAGCTGGCCGTCAGCGTCGACGACACATGCTGGCCGCTCAGAAGCCATGCAGCCCCCAGGATCACAAGCAGCCCTGCGGGAATGATCGTTCCGACCAGTCCGGCGACCGAGGCGACCCGGGCGAAGAGATTGCCACCCTTGAGCGTGAGCCATATCGCCCACCAAAACACCACGATGATGACCGTCGTGACATACGCGCCTGAATCGGAAAGACCGCCCAGACCGAAGATGGAAGACAGCGCACCTGCGACGAATGCCAGCTGTGCTGGATACCACACCACGTTATGAATCCACTGCATCCAGATGGCGGTGAAACCCCAACGCTCCCCCAGCCCCTCCTTCACCCACTGGTACACGCCGCCCTGATATGTGCTGCCAAGTTCGGCGGAGATCAGGGCGGTGGGTATGAAGAACATCACGGCAGGAATCAGGTACAGGATGATCGACTGCCATCCAAGCACCGCCATCGCGGGAAGCCCGCGAAGCCCTGCGATGGTTATGATGGTCATTATGGACATTTGCGATGCTGAGATCAGCGTCTTATCAGATTTCACCGGCAGTAGTCTTCCCCAATAGCATTGGTCATTCAGCATGAGTCATTGAATATGAATCATTGCATTGCCCGCACCGTCCGCGCCTTCCAGAAATCGGATGGCTGTGACGATGACCTGTTACAGAGTACCCATAGGGGTGAAATTCACAGGGGTGAAATTCACAGTGGTGAAATTCATAAGGTTGAAATTCACGGTGGCGAAATTATCCAAGATGGCCGCGGCCTGTCTCAGGCACCCACATTCCCGACTACCGATTCCTTCTCGATCAACGTGCATTCGACCTTGGCTCGCAGTGCGTCGAGCCTGGGAAGCTCCGCATTGGTCTGCGGAGGTGCGACCTCGTCAACGTCGAAGTCCTCGAGGAGCGAGATCAGCTTGCGGGTGCCCCAGCAGCCCATCTCATAATGTGGCAGTTCGACGGTCGTCAGATGCGGCGACAGCGTCTCTGCCAGAACCTGATGGTTGTCCACGCCGATGACGGATATGTCCTTTCCCACTTCGAGACCATGCCAGGCGGCAGACTGATACACGCTCCAGGCACGGGCATCGTTGAAGCAGAAGAATCCGTCGGGATGATGGGTCTTCATCAGCGTTTCGGTTGCGGCAAATGCCTCGGCTCCGATCGCAGGATTGATGACCAGACGCTCGTCATAGGCGATATGATGCTTCGCCAAGGTATCGCGATAGCCCTTGAAACGTCCGGTCTGGGCAGCGATCGAATCATTGAGGCCGATATAGGCGATGCGTTTGCATCCCGCCTGGATCAGGCGCTCCGTCACGTCCTTGCCGATGCGAATCTCGTCGGGAACCACCGATGGCAGATTGGCGAGTTCATCCGTCGCATCGACCAGCACGAGTGGATCCTTGCGAAGCACCTCCGGAACGGAAGTGGGCTGATTGAACATGCGTGCATAGAGAAAACCGTCGACGCCGTATTGCTGCAGGGTTTCGATCTCCTTGAGTTCCAGCTCCTTGTCGCCGTTGGTGTTCACGGTAAGCAGGGTATAGCCGAACATTCTCGCCGCGTCCTGAGCTCCGAGAATCAGGCGTCCGGCAAATGGCGTGGTGGCGATCTCATCGCTGATGAAGCCGAGGATGCGGGTCTTGTTGGTTCTCATGCTGCTTGCTATGCGATTTGGCTGATACCCCATCTCCTTGGCCGCCGCCCGGATTCTGCCTGCGATTTCCGGCTTTATCCTTCCCATATCCCGGTTATTGAGCACAAGTGAGACCGAAGAGATGGATACGCCAGTCTGCTTGGCGATTTCCTTCATTGTG
Source organism: Bifidobacterium sp. WK012_4_13 (assembly GCF_041080835.1). NCBI lineage: Bacteria > Bacillati > Actinomycetota > Actinomycetes > Bifidobacteriales > Bifidobacteriaceae > Bifidobacterium > Bifidobacterium fermentum. The sequence goes on along the minus strand of NZ_CP129683.1, from coordinate 2,301,460 downwards.
ACACTTGCCATGCTTTTCCTCTCCGAATGCCAATCCGGCCATCACCCTCATGGCCGCTGCATGTGAAATTGCCAAGTAGTCGATTCCACATCCATGTCAAACGTTACACGTAAGCCAGCCAAGGACAATCATAATTCGCCAAACGCTTGCTTGCCTGTGGAACCATGCGTAATTCTTGGAACTATGCGCAACTCGTGAAACCATGAGCAATTCGTGAAACCATGAGCAATTCGTGGAATCATGCGCGCGGTGCCCTTGCCGAGTCGACGATGCTCGACATCCCTTCGGCAGTGCCACCAAAATCGATGGCATTGACGCCTTGCAGCGTATCTATCTCATCATCCGTCAGATTGCAGTCGTATCCGCCACAGATGCCACCGCAGATCGCGCCGAGCGTGTCGGTATCCCCACCGATGCCCGCGCATGTTCGTACGCACAGACGCAGATTCGCCCGGTAGCGGTAGACGATCGTTATTGCGGCCGGGACGGTCTCAATGGTTTCCAGACCCGTTCCCATGAAGCCGTAGAGCTGGTCACGGAACTCATCTTCGTCGGCGCTGTCGGCGATGTGACGGCCATAGTCTATGCGCCTGAGAATGTCTGGCGTGGGCAGCGGGTTGCCAAGATTGGATGACAGGGCTCCCGCCTGATGCACGAAACCGTAGTACTCGTTCCAGTCGATGTCCTGGTTATCGAACATATAGCTCACAGCGGCCGCGACGATGCATGCCCCCTGAATGGCCACCTGGGTATTGTGTGTCGGCATGCAGATCGCCGACACATTGCGGATCAACCCCTCCATGTCAGCGACGGGAGAGATGAGCCCGATCGGCGCTATCTTCATCGAGGCGCCATTCGTCGTTCCCCAGATGCCTGACTCCTTCAGCGGCGTGCCATGCCGGATTGCCTCGATGGCGCCCTTCGTGCTCGGTCCCACCATGACCGCGCTGCGTTCATCATGGTCGAGCCAGTCCATCAGATATTTCACGAACAGCTCAGGGTCGACCCTGCCTTTGGCATCGATGAGCATGTTGCACAGGAATATCGCATTTTCGGTATCGTCGGTGACCGTTCCGGCGGGAAGATGGCGGATGAATGTCCCGACGTCATCGGGGCTCTCGTTGAATTCGGTGATGTCACCATATCGTTCGGCAATCTGAGACCTTGTAAGATTCTCCGTCGGCATTCCCATGGCATCGCCATATGCAATGGAAAGCAGCACGTTTCGCACCAGACGGGCAGTGGATGTCATTTCAATTCTCCTTATGAGCGATCGTTCGAAGGTCTTCTCCCATACCGTTGCCATGACTGGCAAGGAATTCTTCCACCCTTCCCCGCGTGGGAGAGGACAGAGCACCATAGTCCATGCAGGTCAAGGCAGCGCAAGCCGATGCAAAGACAAGGGATTGTCTCATCGGACAGTCACCTATGATGTGCTCGGTCATGAATGCACCGATGAACGAGTCCCCGGCGCCGGTCGTGTCCCTGGCATCGATGTCGAAGGCGGGAACGTCGAATCTGCGATTCGAGGCATCGACGGCGCATACGCCACGCGATCCCTGGGTCAGGACGATGATCCCCGAAAAGTGCCTCCGCACGAATTCGATTTCGTCATCGATCTCGTAGCTTCCCGCACAGGGCCCGACTCCTTCCTGACATGGTGCGAAGACATCGACGTAGTGGAGTAGCTCATAGAGGAATTCTCGGTCTATGCCCTTGGACAGCACCGTTTCGAAGTCTTCCTGCATGTTGCATACGACGGTTTTCCCCTTGTCCTTCGCGATTTTGGCGGCGGCAAGCGAAAGCTCCGCGGGATTGAGGTCAAGATACAGCACGGAAGTCTCATTCATCAGGTCAAACGACGCCTCCTCCATGCTGATCGGCGGAAGCGCCCTTCTTCCATCGCCATCGAGAACGAGGGCCTTCTCTCCATGGCCATCCACATAGATCAGGCAGCGCGGAGCGGCGAAACCGCCCTGCTGCCGAATCACCCCTCTGGTATCGACCCCGATGCGTCGCAGCGAATCGACTATCGCATCGCTGTCCGCGTCATCGGCGACCTTCGAGATCGATGCAGTCCGAGCTCCGAGTCGCTGTGCCTGGACCAGCACGTTGGTCCCGCTGCCTCCAAGCATGCGACGCGTCGAAAGCACGCTGCAGAATCCATCTCTGACGGGCAGATGATCGACCACCTTGATCGTGTCGAGTGCGCTGCCGCCCAAACCCAGGATATCCATGCCAACCTCATTCCAATAACCTGCTGACTTGGTCCACGCCGCGGGCATCGCCCCCGCGGAACCTGCCTGTCCCGGCATGCCGGCCTGCCGCAGGTGAAGTTCTTCAGTCCCAGATGCCACGAAGCTCGCGGACTTCCACCTTCGCTTGGCCGTTCATGGCCTCATCGAACTGCGCTTGGAACATTCCATCCTCACCATTGCACGCGCTGAGCACAGCGGCTGCCGCTTCCCCGTGGTTGAGGAAGATCTCCGCGATGCCTCGGTCATAGAATATCTCCATGGTCCTTGCATCGCAGATGCCGGAGCTGAGATGCAATGAGTCCGTGTTGGACCCATGGGTCGCTATCCGGGTGATCCCCTCCTGCCTGACGAGATGGAGGGAACCACGTTGCGGTTCGGACGCGATCTCAATGTCGAAGTCCGAATCATCGGGAAGCTCGATCCTTGCATAGTATGCATTGCCGGAAATGCGTTGTCCGGCCACACCGCACCCACAGGATTGTCCGGTCTGCGCCGAGGATCTCAGCAGCACCTTTCCCAGCAACTGGTCGAAGACTTCCCTCACGGGATAGCTTGTGAGCCTTCCATCCCGGACGTGCAGTTCCCTCGGCAGCGTCATGGCTCCGTTTGCGCGATGCTCGCCTTCCCGGCGCACGCCAAACCAGTCGGCAAGCCAGCCGATGGCTATGCGTCGCCCTGAATCATCGCCGAATGACTGCACGGCATAGAAGCTCGTGCCAAAATCGCACAGGCCACTCGTCCTTGCCGTGAAGCGAGGCTGGCGTTCCGTGCCACGAAGCTCGAGGTCACCCGAATACCATACGACCGGCTGGAACCTTCCACCTCCATCCCTGTATTTCATCAATGCCGCAACGGCGACGTCGTGCCCATCGAGAGGGAAGAAATCGGGGCATTCATAGGTGAAGGCCTCGGGATGCTCCGTATCGGCGAACATGGGTCCGATGTATCTCCATGCATCTGCATCGTCGAGCCGCGTATCGTCATCCGCAACGAATCCGGCCAGCGCGGGGACTCGGGCGTCGTCTGCCGCGTTCGCTCCGGCCTCATCCATGGAATCCAGCGCGAACCATCCTCGCCTGAGATCTGAGCCCGGTTCCCAGACATATGCGTAATGCTGCTCCTGCACATCCTTCCTAGGAAGGTTCGAGGCCACAGTCATCAAGGTCATGGGCTTCGATTGGTCACACTCCGCCTTGAATCGCCATTCAACCTTCGGATCGCGAAAGTCTCTTCCGAGTTCATGCCCGATGCCGCCGACGAGTGGCCGCTCAACGACCGTATGCTCCTGCTCGACGCCTATCCCGTCGTAGCTTACGCATGTGGTCTGCGATTCGACCAGCGATTCGGGGTCGCCCCCTTCCTCGATGTGCCTTGTCAGGAAGAATCGCATGGCATGGGCATCATCGCCGGCGCAGGGGCGACCCTGAGCATCGATCGGCACGGCGCTTCCGGAGAATGCCCCCCCGGAGAGATGCTCCGACTCATCAAGCTCCTGCTGGGGGAAGAGCACGACAGGCAGATGCACCCAGTGAATCAGATCCCTGCTCGCGGCATGGCCCCAATGCATGTTGTCCCATTGCCAGCCGTATGGATTGAGCTGGTAGAACATGTGGTATCGCCCCTGGAACTGGCACAGGCCGTTGGGATCGTTCATCCAACGCTCGAATGGTTCAAAATGGACCTTGGGTCTGACATTGCCCTCATAGAATCGGCCAAGGTCCTCGGCGACCTCCACGTCGACTGGATTCCAGCGAGGATCTTCGCGATCCGAGCGAGACTGAAGCTCGCCAGCGGGGGCTTCCCCGCCGTCTTCGCCGTCACTCCTGACATGATTCGGTCGCAGCTCGCAGGCCGATACCGTCAGGTAGCTGACTCCCCTGTCCAGCAGGTCTTGGCCGCCTGAAAGATATGCCATCGAGATACGCGCATTGCTCACAGCCAGGGAATAGTTGGCGTGCCTTTCCAGGTCGAAGGTGACGTGCCGCCTTCGGCGTGCGCCGTCGAGAAGCTCCCGGACGGGACTTTCCGAGTCGTCGCATCTCAGCTCGACGCCAGCGGCGATTCCCTGATTGCGACGTTCCACGAAAAGTTCCAAGCGTGTGTATTCGCCACTGGGAAAGCCCTGCTCGTCGATTGTTTCTGTGATGGGCATTGACTGCGCTATAGAGCTCATCGATTAGTCCTCCGTGTTGTTGCTGGGCGTGGCGACGCTGAATCGCGTGCCATGAATATCCATTCCAGGAAGTCTCGCATATGAGAAGACGGTGATGGACGAAAGAAATGCCGGAACGGACAGGCCGAACACGACCAGAATCCCGGGCCATGTGTACCAGGCCCACACCGTAAGCATGAAGAGTGCCGCCGTTATCAGACTGCAGAGAGGTCGTGCAACGACCATCTGCAATGTCGTCTTGATGGCCCAGCGGTTGGATTCATTGAAGTTCGAACGCAGAACCCAGCTCAGCAGCGTAAACATTCCGACGAAGACCATGATGACGACCAGGGCGCCCGAGATGCCGATACCGATGGTTCCGCCGATATCGTGCCAATTGACCATCCAATAGTCAACGATCAGCAGGAGCCACACGCCAGACAGCGACCAGCCAAACTCATTGGCAGAGCGAATCTCGCCCTTCCAGAATCCATGGAAGGTCGACCATGTCTTCCTCACCGACCAGACTCGATCCGAGCTCAGCAGCCACAGGCGATATGTGGAGTGGGCGGCCGCGATCGAGGGAAAGAATCCGACGATAACCGCACCGAGCAGCGTATGGGCGACCATGGCGACGTTGACGGCGAATATCGTCACGATCATGCGGCATATCCGCTCATACCTCAGCGAAAATCTAGACAGCATATCAATCCTCGTTTCCATTCGGGAAAGTTCATCGATCATTGCCAGCGTCACGCATGCGGCACGTCGCTCGGCCCTGACAGGCCCGTCGTTCCAGCGTCTGCGCGCGCTCCGGGCGATCAGCCCTTTACCGCTCCGATCATGACACCCTTGTTGAAGTACTTCTGCAGGAACGGATACATCACGAGCAGAGGCAAGGTCGAAACGATGATCACGCCATATTTGATCTGTTCGGCGAAGCGCTGCGCGGCGACGGCGGTCATGCCCGCCGTGTTCGAGTTGGTCTGGTTTGCCAGCAGTATCGATTGGAGCACGTTCTGCAACGGTTCCTTCGTGGAATCACGGATATAGATCAGACCGGTGAAGTAGTCGTTCCAATGGCCGACGAAATAATACAGCGCAATCACGGCGATGATGGCGCTCGAAAGCGGCAGTACGATTCTCATGAAGTAGCCGAAATATGACATGCCGTCTATCTGCGCTGCGTCGTGGAGCTCTTCCGGAATCGACGTCTCGAAGAATGAGCGAGCGATGATCAGATTGTAGACGCTCACGGCTCCTGGAAGAATGAACACCCACATCGAATTGAGAATGCCGATCTGCTTGTACAGCAGATAGCTTGGAATCAGCCCGCCACCGAAGAACATCGTGAAGGTGAACAGGAACATGATGATCCTTCTCGGCCTGAACTCGGATCGAGACAGCGCAAACGCCGCCGGAAGCGTGACGACCATGTTGAGGACCGTACCCACGACTGCATAGAGCAGGGTGTTCTGATAGCCGTTCCAGATGCGTGAATCCTCGAATATTCTCGTGTAGCCCGTGAAGTTCGTGCCCTGCGGCAAGGCCACGACCTGCCCGATTGCGACCTTCGTGGGATCGGAGAACGACGCTATGACTATGAACCAGAGCGGATAGAGCACGACGATGACGATCGCCAGCACCACGAGGCCGATGACTATGTCCGCGACGTGGTCGGATATCGTCTTGCTCTGACCATGCTTGCGATTCCAAGGTATCTCATCGCCGCTGACCTTCTGCGGCTGCCTGGAACCGGTATTCTTGCTTGTAGCTGCCATTGACATATCCATTCCCCTTTAGAAGATGCTGGTTTCGGAAACCCTCTTCGAAATCGCGTTGGCGATGACGAGGAATACGAAATTGATTAACGTGTTGAACAGACCTATGGCCGTCGAATACGAGAACTGATTCGAGACGATGCCGATCTTGTAGGTATAGGTCGAAATGACCTCGGATGCGGATAGGTTCAAGGCGTTCTGCATCAGGAAAACCTTCTCGAATCCAACGTTGAGGATGCTTCCCATGTTCAGGATCAGGAGAATGCCGCAGGTTGGCATGATCGTTGGAAAATCGACGTAGCGTATCAGCTGCATCCTGCGGGCGCCATCGACCTTGGCCGCCTCGTAGAGAGAGGTGTCGACGCTTGACAATGCCGCCAGATAGATTATCGAATTCCAGCCGACGTGCTGCCAGACCTCGGAAATCCAATAGATCGGCGTGAACAGGTCCGGATTGCCGAGCAGGCTTGTGTCTCCAAAGAATCTTCCCAGCAGACCCGTGTCCGGTGTAAGGAAAATGCTGATCATCGCCACGATCACCACGGTCGAGATGAAATGCGGCATGTAGGTGATCGTCTGGACGAATCCCTTGATCTTCTTGCTGCCGATCTGGTTGATGAGCAGTGCGAGGATGATCGGCGCTATGAAACCCATCACCATGGTCCACAGACTGATGGAAATCGTGTTCTTCATGATGTTGCCGAACATCGGAGATTCCAGGAACTGCCTGAAATACTTCAGCCCCACCCAAGGGCCTCCTGCGAGGCCCTTGCTGGGTACGAAATCTCGGAAGGCGAGCTGAACGCCATACATGGGGACATAGGCGAAGAGCCCGATGAAGCAGATTGCAGGCGTGACCATAAGCCACAGCTGCCAATAGCGCCTGAAGTGTTCGGCCAATCTCGCGAAAGGCCCAGCATTCCTGCGGTATCCCGGATCCGTTCGACGGGGTCTGCGGGTCCGTTTTCTGGATTCGGCCGTTGCCGCCACTGGAACGATTTGTGTTTCATTCTGCAGTCCAGGATTTACCTGTGTCTGCCCAGCGGATACGCTGGCAACAGTTGCGCTTGCACTCATTGCGCTTCCCTTCCGATGATCGTGTTCTAACCGAGGCTGCTACTTGGTGTACTGGTTGTAGTATTTCTGCCAGAGCTGCACGTTCTGCTTGAGTCCGACGCTGTTGAGCTTCGAGACATATGCGCTCCAGTCAGATTCGATGCCACCCTTCTGTATCCAGGTCGCGGTCTTGGTAAGGGCATAGTTCATGACAGCGGTGTTGTTGTTCGTGATGGTCGTCTGGTCGTCGGCATCCGGTCGCACATAGATCGGCATGACGTCCTTCGTCGTGTCGACGTTCTTGTATGCCGAATCATAGGCCGTGTCAGCCTCGCGAAGAGCCTCTCCCGCCTTGTCGTTCTTGATCGTCGCGGTATCGGGAATCCATCCGGCGAAACGGTCGGCGGTCGCCTTGCAGGGGTTCTTGGTGGTTGAATCCGCACAGCGGTCGCTCACGGTGAAGGTGCTGCCGGATTGGGTCACATCGTCCGGAATGTCGCCGTAGTACTGCTCCACCGAGATCTTCTTGCTATACAGTGCGTTGACGACCTTGTAGATCGCGGATTTGTTCGGCGCGTTCTTTGAAACGGCAATCGCATGGTTCTGCAGCTCAGTCAGTTCCTGCGAAGAGTCCCAGGTGACATCCGAAGAAGATTCAGATGCCGTCGCCTTCAGCGACGGCAGCGCGACATATTGATCGGCGAGCGTGCCAAAGTCCGTCTTGGACCAACCGACGATCATGCCACTCTTCGCGGTCTTTCCGTCGCTTACGGTGTCGGCGGTTATCGCAGAGTCCTCTCTGGTGAGCGCATCTGCAGGAATCAGACCCTTCTGCATCAGGCTGTGGAGATATTCGACGACCTGCTTGTATTCATCGCTGACCAGGAAGTTCCCGACCTTGCCGTTCTTCACATAGATTCCTTGGAACGACGGCGATGTGCCGGCGAAGCTGGTCGTGATGCCAAGAGAATTCAGAAGCACGAAGGGATTCCACAGCGTGAAGCCGGTGGTGTCGATTCGACGCATGTTGAAGGCGACTTCATCGGCCTTGCCATTCCCATTCGGATCCTCGGTCTTGAACGCCTCGAGCACCTTGGTCAGCTCGTCCCATGTCGTCGGCATCTTCAGACCAAGCTTGTCGAGCCACGTCTTGTTGATGAACATGTGGTTTGACGAGACGCGGTAGGTTTCGCCGCGATCCGATGGCAGAACGTAGACCTGGCCGTTCTTGTCGGCGACCATTTTCTTCGCGCTTGGCTGCGTCTCGAAGAATTTCTTGACATTCGGCATGGCGGACATGTGCTTGGAAAGATCCTCGAAGTATGAATACTGGGCGGCATCCGTCGGGTCGAAGGTGAAGATCGACACGTCTGGGACGTCCCCGGAAGCGAGAACCGCCGACTTCTGCTGGCTCCATGAGGAATCCGCGACATCGTCCCACTTGATCGTGCAATCGCAGGCAGCCTCGATGTCCTTGGTCCAGCCCATCGTCTTCATCGCGACATCGGTCGAATACCTTGTTATAAGAATCTTGACTATTGGCTTTCCATTCGCGTCAACAGTCGCAGTGCTGTTACTCGAATTTCCACAGCCTGATAATGCCATCGTCATTGCCGCTGCAGCAGATACAAATGCCAGTATCCGTTGCCGAGCACCTCGTCGTGCCATAATCTTGTTCCTTTCATCTATGCATCTTCGTCTGCCACATCGCCTTCTCCGATGCGACAAGCCCCTTGCTTCCCTGACGAACTCGCGACGTTCTGAGAGTCCGATAGCCTCAATGCCGGGATGCATCATTCACAATAGTACGTCAATCGTTTTACGTCAAACGATTGACAGAACCCGTGTCTCGAATGATTCCACAAGTGTCCCTGATCGGTATTCGGCATGGAAACTCTCATCTCAATGCCGCCGAATCCATCCGAAGACCTTCGCAGAGATCGGCGCGTCACGAGGGACCATGAGATCGACAGTTACACCGTGATTTTGCGGTTGCACAGTGATTCGGCCCCAGCCACGGAGATGGCCCGTTCCAGCCATATCATTGACGTGTGCCACTATGCTGGGCATACGATGCTTTCACCTTAGTTAAGGACGACCATGCGCTATCTTCTTGCTCCTGATTCATTCAAGGAATCCGCCGACGCCACCGAAGTCGCGTTGGCGATGCAGCGCGGCATCGTCGCCAGCGACCCTTGCGCGCAAACCAGGCTGCTGCCTCTTTCCGATGGAGGCGAGGGGCTGACGCTTGCATTGGTGAACGCGACGAATGGTTCGCTTCGCACGGCTCAGGCCCATGACGCACTCGGCAGACCAATCACCGCCACATATGGGTTCCTCGGCCCTCAGCCGGGCACGAAGCAGCTTCGCACAGCAGTGATCGAGCTGGCTGCGGCAAGCGGCATCGAGCTCATTGCCCCTGACGAGCGCAGGGCGACCCTCGCTTCGACCTTTGGCACCGGCGAACTCATCATGGATGCGATCGGCGCGGGAGCGGACCGCATCGTGCTCGGCCTTGGTGGCAGCGCAACCACAGACGGTGGAAGTGGCCTGGCACGGGCATGCGGCTTCCGCTTTCTCGACGCCCACGGCAGCGACATACCCGAGGGCGGTGGCGCATTGAACCAGCTTGACCATATCGCTGCGCAGGATGCCGATGCGCGCGCAGCGTCAATTCCTATCATCATGGCGAGCGATGTCACAAATCCACTGCATGGCAGCAATGGTGCCGCTCAGATATTCGGCCCTCAGAAGGGAGCCTCGCCCAGCCAGGTCAGGGAGCTTGACTCGGCTCTGACTGCATTCGCCGATGCCATCGGGCGTCTCAATGGCCGTGATGTGCAGGATGCCCCAGGCGCGGGAGCCGCAGGAGGCTCCGGTGCGGGTCTGCTCGGGCTCTTCAACGCGCACGCCGTTCCAGGCATCGATCTGGTGCTCGAACTGGTCCATGGCGAGGAGGGATGCGATTGGGCCGACATCGTCATAACCGGCGAAGGTTCGATCGACGGGCAGACATCCCATGGCAAGGTTCCCAGCGGAATCGCTCGTCTGGCACGATCCTGCGGCAAGCCGACGATTGCTGTCGGAGGGACCATCAAGCTCAGCGCCGACGAGCGAAAGGATCTTCGATCCGCTGGAATAGTCGCCACATTCGCAATCGCACCCGGTGCGGCGACGCTGCCCACGCTGCTGGCCGATGCACGGGCCAACATCGAATCCACATGCTTCTCGATAGCCGGCCTGGTCTCGGCGGTATCAGCAAGCAAGTCCGGCGAGATCACCGACCCGCATGACGCAACCCTATAGCATTCGCGACAGTTCGGGCAGCGGCGCGGATCGAACGAGACACTGACGGTGCCTATGGAATCAAACAGAATGCCGGCATCGAACATACTCGATGCCGGCACATTGCTGCAGGCTTGCAGCCCATCTGAATCGTACGGTGCGGGGCGTCGTCAGGTCTGCCAAGCATACGATTGCGACGAGCCTGCACTCCATCGGCGATTCACGCCTAGATTCGCTCCTGATACGCCTTGAAGGCAGGAGCCACCGAGACGGAGGGCTCCAGATATGGAATAAGGGTGCATTGCAGGGCATGATACAGATCCGACTTCCCTGGCCAGACCGTGCCAATGACTCTGTTCTCACAATCCAGCTGATGGAACCACGATCCATGTTCATGATCGATGAGATATTCGTCGATGTAGGCCCAAAATCGCGAATACCATGCTGCGAAGTCCGCGTCGTCATCCAACGAAGACAGGGTCGCCGCCGTGTTCACACCTTCCGCGAGCGTCCAATGCATCCTGTCGGTGACGACGGGCCTGCCACTCCAGTCGGTGGTATAGGCAAGTCCAGGCCAGTTACCTGGAGTCGTCGCCCAGCCATCCTCGACGGCGCGTCTGAACAGGTGCTTCGCCGCATCGATAAGGCGCTGTCTGTAGGCCCCATCGATGGTGGAATCGCTCAAGGCATACTGTGAGATCAGCCTCGCCCATTCGATGCCATGGCCGGGCGTCGCGCCATAGGGCTTGAACTGGTCGTCCTTCTTGTCGGCATTGTATTCGAGATCGGGAGTCCAGTCGGATTCGAAATGCTCCGGAATCCGCCAATCGTTATGCTCTGACCATGCAACGACGTGGGCCACGATGCGGCCCGCACGCTTGCGCCATATCTCGTCCTCAAGCACATCGGCCAGTGCAAGGAACGCCTCCGTGGTATGCATGTTGGCATTCACGCCACGGTATGAATCAAGCTTGGTGAATTCGGTGTTCCATGTATCGACTGCGAGACCTTCCTTCTCGTCCCAGAATCGTTCCATGAATGTGCCGGTCGCCTCATCAAGGAGCTCCTTCGCCCCGGGTCGACCGATCAGCGTGGCGGATGCACCTGCCAGCATCACGAAAGCATGCGTGTAGCAGATCTTTCCAGATTCGGGAACTCCGTCCTGTGAGACCGATGGGTACCAGCCTCCGTTGGCATCGTCATGCAGGATTCCCGTCAAGCCCTTCAACGCCGCATCCACAAGCTCCGTGGAACCCTCATGACCGGCGATGACCCCAAGGGCATACACATGCGCCATGCGGCACGTGATCCACGTCTGAATTCCTTCGCTTGGATCTGGATTCCCCACATCGTCAAGCCAGTATGCCCCTCCCTGCGGGGCGGGAAAGTCATGTCCGAATCCGAAAAGATCCTCGCGCACATTGCGCAGGAATTCACGGTTCTCTTCGGTCCCAAGCCTGTATGCCTCGGCATTGGTCTGTTTTTTCAACGACATTGTTGTACCTCTTTCTTTAGAACCAACAGCACGAGGATATCAGTTCGTATCGAAAGATTCAGGATTATGAGTTAAGAAGGGAATGCGTGTTAAAAAGCATCGTGAATTAAGCAAGGATCGTAGTGTTCCGCGTTGCCGATCGTTAACGCATCAATCGTCTGAATGGCCGGGAGTCTTGCGACCTCCGACCATTCTTACTCCCAACTGGGATTTCACGGGTGGGGCCTCAGGGGCTTGAACCCTGGACCGAACGATTATGAGTCGTTTGCTCTAACCGACTGAGCTAAGGCCCCCCTGTGCCAAGAACACATGCATCACAAGCACGCCTGCGCATGGCAACTTTCTCATACTACCAAAGCGGCAGAACTTTCAGCGCAGGAATGTCGCACACCGGCATGCCGGTTCATCGACAGTCCTCAAGCTCACAGATTCGATAACTCGTCCGAATGTGGGACGCACACCCAGCAAGAGACGGCCACGTCGAATTCCATCTCCTCGCAGAGCGCATGCAGACGGTCTCACCAACGAATCAGCTTCTGTGCAGCTTGTTGTATGTCTTGTTTGCACGCGACTGCGCCAGCTTGCGTTTGCGTTCGCGTTCCATGGTCTTCGGATGCTCCGGCCCCTCTCTCGGCGGGAGCTGACACAGCCATTCGCTGATGATGCCGACTACCATGTCAGCGATCGAGACCACAGTGCATATCGCACATTCGATTATCACCGTACGGTAGTACTGGGCCTCTGCATGGGACAGACTCATGACCAGCTGCATGCCATACCAACCAGCCAGTGCAGCCCCTGCCAAGGCCAATGCCTTGGAGATGACCAGAGTGTTCACCGCCCTGATCGGATCGATATCATCACGGTCGCCCTTGACATAGAGATGAACCTGATATGCCTCGAAGAACACATAGATGCCAAGCGCGACGAGCAGCACAGGCACCACCCAGGGAGCGCCCATCATCGAGAACTCGCTGGACACGGTCAGAGCGGTGACTGCAAACCCTGCCGCCGCGCCAATGACGATGGCCACGAGATAATACCACCACGGCGTGCGTCTGGCCTTCATACTGCACCTCCGAGAATCCAGGTATCCGAGACTTTATTGATATTGCGCCTGTTCGGGGCATCGCGCAACATATCCTTGAGCATGGTGCCGATCTCGATCGAATCAGGCCGCCGGATCGATGCATTCAAGTCATTCCACGGTGCAAGAATCTCAGCATGTTCGGCAAAACCGGCGTGTTCGGAAGACTCAGCATGTTCGGAAAGCCCAACGTTTTCGGCAAAGTCGCCACTGGGTGACGAAGCATCCGACCCGACACCATGGTTCCTTGACCGAAGATCAAGCAAGGTCGCGCGGATCCCATGTCGAGTCTGTGAGACATCCCCGGCCGATCGCCCACCTCGCAGGTGGGAGGACTGCAGCAAGGCCAGCGATGAGTGAATGCCGGCATCGTCCAGCGTCGTCTCGACCATCACCACCGCATGGAACGAATCCATCTGAGTGACTGCGATGCACCTATACAGAGGAGAGATGCCGAGCACCTGGTTTCCCGGAACGCTATCGATTCCCACCACTGCCATTCGCAGAGCGTGCTGAGCCTCGTCCGCACCGTTCGGCGCCACAGGGGTCTGCAAGGCGATCACCGCCTGCCTCGTGTGCACGGACCTGCCATCCCGGCCCACGGCGGAATCCGAGTCAGTCGAGCGATGCGAGGAAGCCGCAGCCGCTGACCCCGCTGTGAGTCCAGACGCGGATTCCACGGTATGTTCCACGTGAGGTTCCAACGCGGATTTCAACGTGGATTTCAACATAGGTACCGTCCGGCATTCCTCCGTTGATTGTCTCGTTTGTGCCGGGGAATGCCCTGTCATCCCGTTCACGTCTTCTGATGATTGAGCGTCATCGACGTGTTTCAACGAGTCTTCGCGACTCGAACCACACTGAATCGTGACCGAGACATCATCGACATGAACCCCCCGAATGCAACGTACCCTGTGCGCCGTGACCTCCACAAGCGAAATGCGGTGAGAAAGCAGGACCGACTGAGCTACTGCATATGCCAGAGCCTCGAGCAGACCATTGCCCTCGCTTTCGATGACGGACGCCGCACGATGCGCCAGCTGCTCATAGTCCACGGTCTGCGTAATGTCAGCGGACACACCGGCCTGATGGAGGTCGCAGTAGGCGACGATATCGACGCTCACCTCATTGCGGCGATCGGCACCAGAGGCATAAGGCTTCCGAAGGCCGGAGCTGACGCTGGAGGAATCAGGCCCATCGTATGTCGAGCCACCACCTCGCCGCTCCGGTCTGATGCCGGTAAGTCTCATCACATCCATCTATGACCTCTATGACCCTCTATGATGACCCGTATGGTCGTCGATCACTCGCCCGCGTTCATGCCAATGCCACGCTTGAGTGACTCTGGAATCTCTACGGGTGGGATGTTCGAGTCCGGACGTGTGCTGTCGGAAAGCCAGACATCACGCACCGGAGCCTTCACGATTCCGGAGAAGACCTGCTTCAGTTCCTTTGCGTTCAGCGTCTCCTTGACCAGAAGCTGACGCACGAGCTCATCGAGGATATGACGATTCTGGTTGATGATGTCCCAAGCCTCGGAATGTGCGTTCTCAACGAGCTTGCGGACTTCGTCATCGATGATCTGCGCTGTCTCGTTCGAATACTTTCGAGGCTGCAGACCATCCATCACGGTCGTCTGGTCATCGTCGTCATCGGCCCACTTGATCGCGCCAAGCTTGGCCGAGAACCCGAACTCGACGACCATCTTCCGCGCGATCTTCGTTGCCTTCTCGATATCGTTCGAAGCACCGGTCGTAGGGTCGTGGAACACGACCTCCTCGGCCGTTCTGCCTCCCATCGCATAGGCCATCTGGTCAAGCAGTTCGTTGCGCGACTGGGAATAGCGATCCTCCGTCGGCATCACCGCCGTGTATCCAAGAGCTCGTCCGCGTGGAAGGATCGTCACCTTCGTCACGGGATCGGTGTTGTGCAGGGCAGCTGCGACCAGCGCATGCCCGCCCTCGTGGTACGCCGTATTACGAAGCTCGTTAAGCGCCATGCCCTTGGATTGACGGCGCGGGCCGGCCTGCACTCTGTCGATTGCCTCATCTATCGCGCGGTTGTCGATGAGCTGGGCGTTCGAACGTGCGGTAAGCAACGCGGCCTCGTTCAGCACGTTGGCGAGATCTGCGCCGGTGAAGCCCGGCGTGCGGACTGCCACGACATGCAGGTTGACGTCCGGCACGAATGGCTTCCCCTTCGCATGGACCTTGAGGATCGCCTCGCGGCCTTCCAGATCAGGAGCCTCGACGCCCACCTGACGGTCGAAACGGCCAGGACGCAGCAGCGCAGGATCAAGCACATCCGGACGGTTCGTCGCCGCAATGATGATCAGATTCGTATCGTTGTTGAAGCCATCCATCTCGACAAGCAGCTGGTTCAGCGTCTGCTCACGCTCGTCATGGCCACCGCCCATGCCAGAGCCACGGCGGCGTCCGACGGCATCGATCTCGTCGATGAAGATGATTGCAGGTGCATTCTTCTTCGCCTCGTCGAAGAGGTCACGAACTCGCGATGCTCCAAGGCCCACGAACATCTCGACGAAGTCGGATCCTGCCATTGAATAGAAGGGCACGCCAGCCTCACCGGCGATTGCTCGTGCAAGCAGCGTCTTACCTGTTCCTGGAGGGCCATAGAGCAGTACTCCCCTAGGAATCCGTGCACCCAATGCCTTATATTTCGAGGGGTCCTTGAGGAAGTCCTTGATCTCTTCGACTTCCTCGACTGCAGACTGCTCGCCGGCCACGTCGGCGAACTTGGTCTTCGGCGTTTCGCCATCCAGCAGGCGGCCTGCGTTCTTCTTGCCACCCATGCCGAAAAGCCCTCCGCCTGACGATTGCATGCGGCTCATGAAGAACCAGAACAGGCCAAGGATTATCAGCAGCGGCAGCATCGACGTAATCAGATAGCTTAGGATGCTGGTCTGCGGCACGGTTGAGTTGTATCCCTTGGAAAGGGTGCTGTCTTCGACGGCCTTCACCACCTGGCCGCCCTGTGCGAAGACATAATAGAACTGAACGTTCTTGCCGTAATCGCGCGTGCGCCCGGTGTCTGGATCCTTCTTGCTGAAGTCGTTCTTCAGCTCAAGCGTCACCAATTGCTTGGTTTCCGTGATCTCGGCATAGTTCGCCTTGTTGTCGCGCAGCAGCGCGAGGCCATCCTTGGTATCGATGGTCTGGGTGCCGTTCATCGAGAAGAGTTGGAAAGCCGCTATCGCGAGCATTGCCAGAACAACGATCCACACCCACGGCGTTTGCCAGAATGGCCGCTTCCCATTCGCTCCTGAGTTGGGATCATCCTGCGAATGATTATTGAAAGGATTCATGTTGCCATTGTTGTTCGGCTTGTTACCGTTGTTGCCCAACGGCGGACGGCCTTGCGGACCTTGGGGATAACTCATGCCTGCTCTCCTTGATACACCTCTGGCTTGAGGACTGCGATGGAATCGAGATTTCTATACTTTTCACCGAAATCCAAACCAAATCCAACTACGAATTCATCTGGAATGTCGTATCCTCGGTACTTTACGTCAACTTCCACTTCTCTACGTGACGGCTTCTCCAAGAGCGCGAAAACCTCTACAGAAGCAGCCCCTCGGCGTTTCAAGTCTCCGACGAGCCACTGCAGCGTGTTCCCCGAATCCACGATGTCTTCAACGATGAGCACATCGCGACCTGTGATGTCAGTACTCAAATCCTGACGAATGGTGATGGTGCCCGTTGATTTGGTGCCCAGACCGTACGATGACAGACTCATGAAATCCATCTCAACAGGAATGCTCAACGCCTGCGAGAAGGCTGTGAGCGTATTGACCGCACCCTTCAAGACGGCAACAAGCAGCAGGGATTTCCCTTGATAATCCTTGCTGACCTGTTCGGCGACCTCTTCGATCTTGGATTCAATTTGCTCTTTCGAGACCAGTTCATGGTCAATATCGGATTTAATATCAGCGATTTGCATGTCCACCATCTTTGCATAGATGAATGACGTTACTCTGACGATTTGCTGAGAATCCTAGCGGAAGATTCACTTCTCCCTGTCCATGCCAATCTGCGATAAGTCCGTCAATCGACTCGACGTTCCTGCTGGATACGGGAATTCCCAGACGATTCAGGGCGATGACGATCACTCGCTTGCGCAGAGCGGCATGCTGCGTCCTGAGCGGCTCCACGCTGAGTTCCAGCGTTTTCCGATCGCAATCGCACGATGCTTCATGCAATGACCTTGCGGCAAGGTCCCTGGCACTCGCATCAAGAAATTCCGTATCCTCGCGCGCCTGCCTGACGTTGCCAGTCAAAAGCGCAGTGGCGTCGCCTCCGACGAAGTCATCAAGAAAGGGCACAAGATCGTGACGAATCCGAGACCTCAGCGGGTATTCGGGGGGCAATCGCTGCGAGAACGCGACACCGTCGCCATTCGTGGGATCATCCCACCACTCAAGCCCTGCAACCGTGCACAGCTGTGTCGTGTCGGCACGTCTCAGCTTCAGCAGAGGACGAATGAACCGAACATCGCCCTTGATCGAAACAGCAGGCATGCCGGCAAGCGCCTGCGTGCCGGTCGAGCGCATCAGTCCCATGATGATCGTTTCCGCCTGGTCGTCAAGGGTATGCGCGAGCAACACAGCCGACGCCCCTGTCCGCTTCGCGCATTCGACGATGGCCGCATACCGTGCGTCGCGGGCATCAGCCTCTTCCCCCGCCCTTGACTTCTGGACCCTGATGGATACGACTGACACAGGGGTCAGACCCATCGAGGTGCATTGATCGGCTGCCTTCTGTGCAACGGCTCCGGAACCACGTTGAATGTTGTGATCGACGATAACGGCTCCACAGCGAAGTCCCAGCATTGGACAGACTATGGATGCGCAGTATGCGAGGGCGAGCGAATCCCTCCCACCTGAGCAGGCAACGAGCATGAGCGGGGCGTCTTCGGCGGCCTCATGTCTTCCATGCTGCGAAAAGATCCTGGATTGCATGCGGAAGCCCTGTCCCTCCAAGCTTCTTCGCATCTCACCGATCGCACGTTTCATGATTGCGGAATACATGAATCCATCTCCGACTCTCCTTGTGAACCCCGGAAAACTCATTTTCTCGATTCAAGGCGTCCTATTCTGACGAGATTCCGAGTTTTGCGGCAATCTCTAAGTATAAAAGAACAATTTCGGCAAAATACCGTCGGACTATCAACAATTTTCGGCATTAATACTGAGAGATTGCCGCAAAACTCGGAATCTCGCAAAAAATATGGGCCTCAGGACCGGATAAAGTTCACAGTTTCGGCAATTTCGCGACAAACTGGTTCACGGCCTGCTCCGCAGACCACATATTGGAACCGTTGTTGATGATGACTGCAAAAGTCAGCGCACCGCCATGGATTCTGGAGACATTCCCGGTCATCGCGGTGGCAGTCGACAGCGTTCCGGTCTTGACACGTATCAGTCCATTCATGGAGTTGTCCGCACTTCGACTTTCCGCAGTTCCGACAACGCCGACTACCGAGAGACCCTCTGCCTCCGCCGCCGCCAAACCCTTGGCAAGCAGTTTCTCCTGGACATCGGTCAAGGTGCTGACCGTCAGCGTCGAACCAGGACTCAGCCCTGAGCTATCGGCCATATGCAGACCGGTGACATTGATCCCATCTTTTTTCAGAACCGATTGCGTGGCCGCAGTCGCGCCGGCGGTTGAGTTGGCCTGGCCCATCTTCAAGGCAAGAAGTCGCCCGAACAACTCCGCCTCGGTGTTGTCCGAATTGCGAAGCATGTATGCCATTATCTCGCTCAGCTTTGCGGAGCTCACCGAAGCGATGGGCGAGGAATGCGAAGGAGCGGAACCGCTGGTTGCGGAACCGCTTACTTTGATTCCGGCAGCTGACAGACTTGTGACGAAGGCCTTCGCGGTATCGGATGCCGTGGTGGTCGATCGAGTCGGATATACCTCATCGTTATCGGGGTCGGAAGGTTTCGCGACGCTTCCGTCCCACTGCTTTCCACCATCGACCGCCATCGACGAGACAGGGGTGAAATAGCGCCATTCGGCATCATTTTCCTGTATTCCGGAAGGAATGCGATCAGAGCCGAACAACGAATCGTCGTAGCTGAGCGTGACCTGCGTGATGCCTCGCTGTTTCAATGCCGCAGCAGCTTTTGCAGCAAGCGTTGCCAGACCCGCGCGACCATTCACATGGCTCGTGTCGTTCTGCCCCGTTCCCAGCAGCATGTCCCCGCTGCCCTCCAGCACCAATTGAGCCAGTCCATTCACCGGCTGCACAAGATACACCTTGGTATCCAAGGTCGATCCCATGTTCAAGGTAGATGCTGCCGCATATGCTGTCAGCGTCTTCAGCGTCGAAGCCGGCTCCCGGGCGGTGGACGCGTTGACCTGGGCGACCGTCGTTCCTGATGAATCACGAATGATCGCCGACACGTCCGATCCGACGCCTTCGGCGCTCTTCAAGGTGTTCAGCAGACTCGACGCCTGCTTCGCGCTAATCGCCGTACCGGTCTCAAGCGTGCCGTCAATGCTTGCCGCCTGATACACCTCACGCGTCTGAGGGGCCGAATAGTGGGAGTATGTGGTATTGGTCAGCACGCCGGGAACGACGCCGAGAATGTCACCCGCGATGTATCCTGCCGAAACAGCAACCGTAACGAATGCAGTGACAGCGATCCTCCACGCCTTGCGATGCGAGCGCATCTGTCCGCCGGGCACGCTTGTGCTGTGACCTAACACCTAACCTCAATTCGTTGCCTAGATAACCACCGGATGTGCCAGAAGCCGATTATCGTTGCAATTCCGCGAAATGCGTCAACGTTTCGACGATCTTCAACTGACGTGCATCCATGATTCTACCCCCCAGGACTATGCCCAGCCATAAAACAAGCAGTCCGTTGACCAACGCCACGGGAATTGCGATCCAGAGCAATGTCATCCCCGAAAGCACGACGATCAGGATGACGGCAAGTGCCGTGGGAATCATCACCACACCCGAAGCGAGCATGGGTATGAATGGCAGGAATCCCTGAGAGACCGCCCGCCCCTGAGGCGAGGAGAACGGCTTGGCCAGGCTTGCCACGGGATACATGAACAGGCAGGAGCACACCTCCGCGACTCCCAGGCTTGCAAGATATATGCCCACGCCGCACAATATGCACACGAGTCCTATCGTCACAAACCGGCCGCCACGAAGGTCATACACCACAAGGCTCACTATCCCTATCAGCACCAGGTATACGCAGCCCATAAACGCCAGGACGCGCACGCGCCCGACTCTGTCATCGATGCCACGAACGCCGATCTGGACGTGCATGGTCAGTCCCATCCCGTCATATGCCAGGCCATTCGATTCCGGCATCATCATGAACAGCGCCGACATCAGCGGTGCCATGAACACCAGTTCCGGGAATGATGCGGATTGGATCGCGAACAGCCCCAAAAAGACGATTGGCATGAGCAGCACCATCGTCTGCCGGGGATCTCGCAGCAGATATGTCAGATATCGCGCGGAAATCGCACCCGAGACCGAGTCGGGCATCCGTGAGAACGATCCGATGCCCTTGCGAAGAACCACCTTTTCGGAAGCTCCTGCAACCAGCCGTTCACGCCGCATCAGCCATATCGAGGCGATGAAGCACAGCAGCCAGGTCAGCAGCAGCATCGCGACGCGAATGACGAAGAACAGCCAGTGGCCAGCCAGCGCATCGAATGGAAGCTGGAATCCAGCTCCGAACGGAGTCCATGCAAGCATCGAAGCGATGCCGGTGAAAAGTTCAAGGTGAAGCTGCTCGATGCCAAAGGAATTGATCACGATGTTCGGCCCGTTCGCGACGAGGATGAACACCAGGATTATCACGACGTAGAGGATGC
This sequence comes from Bifidobacterium sp. WK012_4_13, assembly GCF_041080835.1. Lineage (NCBI taxonomy): Bacteria > Bacillati > Actinomycetota > Actinomycetes > Bifidobacteriales > Bifidobacteriaceae > Bifidobacterium > Bifidobacterium fermentum. The sequence continues at coordinate 2,280,481 of NZ_CP129683.1, read as the reverse complement.
TCTGGCTACGCCTTGACCGAAGCAGGCTCGTGGCAGCCGACATGATCAGCTTGGAGACGCTCACAATCGTGACCAGCGTCAGAGGCGCTGCGACCAAGGCAGCGACCACCATGACCCCGCCGTATGAACGGTACATGAGCGATATGAGGAAGCAGACCGCAAGGCTTGCGATGCCAGGAATCCCGCACAATCCTGAGAGAGTGAGACCGAATTGAAGTTCGCGGTCTCGCATGCCGAAGAGCGCGAAGCGATCGGCGCTCAGGGTCGACCCTTGGCCGAAAAGCATCAGCTGCAGAATCGCGGTCAGCAGAAATGCGAAGGTGCCGCCAACGATCATCACCGTGTTCGTCGCATGCAGCGCATTCCCATCAGGGCTGCGCCCAAGCAGCGAGCCAATCTCCCACGCTCCTCTGGCGACGCCTGCCACACAGCCGACGGCAAAGATGGCGCCGATGACGAATCCTATCGTCTGCCATGAGGATTTTCGCAGATACGCCCAGGTCAATGACCACCGCAGTCGCACTATCAGCATTGCAGTACGCATAAGAACCCTCTTCCCTCAATCAAGAACTTCATCGATCTCACTTCGCCGCGCGTGTTCCTCCGACTGATGCGACGTCAGCGTCCCAGACCACTCAGCACATCGTCATCGCGAGCCCGCCCCAGCCTCGGCCTTGACCCCAGCCGTGGCTTTGGCTTTGGCCCCAGCCTCGGCATTGGCTCATCCTTGCGCTGCAGCGGTTCCCCCGCCCTGCAGCCACGCGATGTGCGCGGCCTGATGCCTGCCGCCCACCAACTGCAGGAAGCGGTCCTCGAGGTCCTCCCCGGCGGCTACCTGGGCTATCGTGCCGTCAGCCTGGACCTGTCCATTCGCAATGATGGCGACATGCGTGCACATCTTCTCCACCAGTGCCATGACATGCGAAGAGATTATGACCGTGCCGCCGGTCTGTGCATATTCGATCAGGATGTCCTTGAGGTTTGCGCTCGAAACCGGATCGACGGATTCAAAGGGCTCATCGAGGACGAGCACGCGTGGACTGTGAATCATGGCCGATGCAAGGCATATCTTCTTCATCATTCCCGAGGAATACTCGGCGACCATCAGATTGCGGGCCTCTTCCAGGTCGAATGCAAGGAGCAGATCGTTGGCCCTCTGCTGCGACTCCTCTCGCTTCATGCCACGCAGCATGCCTGAATACAGCAGCAGCTGTAGCCCAGTAAGCCTGTCGAAGATCTGGGATGGCTGAGGCATCACGCCGATCATGCGCTTTACACGGCCAGTCTCCCGCCATACGTCAACGCCGAGCACCGTCGCAACGCCTGCGTCAGGCACGAGCATGCCGGTGGCCATGGTGAGCGTGGTGGTTTTCCCGGCCCCGTTCGGGCCTACGATTCCATAGAACGAACCCACCGGAATGTCGAGGGACAGCCCGTTGACGGCGACCTTGTTGCCATAGTATTTTGCCAGACCGCGAAGCGACATTGCCGCACCTTCATTGGGAGCGAGATAGTCATTGCCACCTTGCCGCTCGGGAGGAGTGCCGGGACCTGACGTCTCCTGCGGATAAGCCGACTGTGAGTGGGCAGACTGTGAGTGAGCCTGCTGCGTATAGGCCTGCTGTGAATCCCCCATTGCTCCGCCTCCATACGATTCGGCACTGCCGCGTGCCTGTTGGATTTCGATTGGCTCTGGACCTGCACCACTGGGTGTATCGTTCATATTCCAAGCATAACGTGCCTTCAGATGCTCAGCGTGTTCTCAGCGTCGCCTGCGAGCATGCAAGTTTTTGGCACTTGTCCAAGTACAAACGCCCAAAAACGGTGTCAGTTCGGTCGCCATCGGCTTGATTTCAGCAGCTTATACATTGGCTAGTGCCAAAAACTTGCATGCCCGCGGAATGCTCAGATCGAATTCCGCATTCCGAGATGAAAAGTATCGCATGTCGAGATTGAGCGCCGTACCATCAGCGCCCCTACCATCAGCGCCTAAGCCATCAGTGCCCGTGATGCTCGATCGGCTTCCACTCCGGCTTCGAGAAGATCGCCTGGAATGAAATCGGAATATAGCTCAGCATGTACACCGGAAAGCTCAGGCAATAGGCGAACAGTTCCTTGTTCGAGGCACCGATGCGATTCCTTTCCGCGATGATCGTCATGGCCGCGAGCGCCATCATCGAAAGCATGCTCACCACGATGCCCGAGAAATATCCCGAGACTGCGCTGAGCTGGGTCGAAAGCGTGGTGAATCCGCACAGTACGAAAATCATCGACAGCACCACTCGAATGGCTCCGAAAGCCGTGAACGGGCATATGAGCAAGGTCAGGTCCACCGCTGAAAAATCCCTTTCCTGGATCGCTCGACGCATCAGACTCGGTCCGTAGTATCGAAAGACCTGCAGGAATCCTTTGCTCCAGCGCACACGCTGACGCCAACTCTGCTTGAAGGTCACAGGCTGCTCGTCATAGAGGATGGCGGTGCCGCAATATCCAATGCGATCTCCGTGAAGGATCGAATCCATCGTGAACTCGAGATCCTCGGTCAGCAGATGGAACTTCCACCCATTGTTGCGTTCCATGATTTCCCTCGAGAACATGAATCCCGTCCCACCAACGTGGCAGCTGGAACCGAAGACCATGCGAGATGAATTCAGGAATCGCGATTCGCGGATGAACCAGAGCGCCGAACCCGATGAGACCCAGTTCTCTGAGAAGTTCACGGAATTGCGGTAGCTTGTCAGAATCTTGAATCCTGACTGGAATGCCTTGTTCATTTCCTCTATGTATTTCGGGTGCAGAAGGTTGTCCGCATCAAAGACGAAGTATGCGTCATAGACCTTCGCCATCTCGGACCTGTTGATCTGATCCAGCAGGAAGGTGAGCGCATATCCCTTGCCGATCTGATCCAGGTCGTCACGTTCGACGACATGGCATCCCATGCTTCGCGCCAATCCCGCCGTATCATCGGTGCAATTGTCCGCAACCAGCCAGATGTCGATCAGGTCGATCGGATACGACTGCGCGTGAATGGAGCGGATCAGATTGCCGACGACAAGCTCCTCGTTACGAGCCGATATCAGCACCGCAAAATGCTTGTCCATCGGAACATCCTTGAATGTCACCGGCTTCGAAACGAAGGAGGTAAGGATGCACACTGCCTGATATATGATGCTGACTATTCCCAAGATCCACAGCATCCAGTCCAGAACTCCAAGAATCGCCATCAACGCCACCTGTTCCGAGGATTTTCAAGGTCTGAACCATTATCAGCCTCCGACGATGCATTCAGGTCCTTCGACCCCGTCTTCAGCGTTGAATTCTTGTTCTTCCTCTGCGGAATCGCAACTGTCTGCGATGTGTCCAAATCATGCGAGGTCGGTATCTGCGAGGATTCTTGCTGCGTCGACTTGCTCTCTGACTCGCTGTGAATGCGTGAGCTCGATCCACGCGCCGCACGTGGGATGCGCTGGGCGACCGGTCGTATGACGTGCTCGTTGAATGCCTCGGCGCCCTCGATTACCTTGGACTTCTTGACCGGCTTCGGATCGTTGAGCAAAGGCGAATCAATCAAGTCATATTGCTTGGTATACGCCTTGAAGATGGCCTGGAAGCTGGCCGCGACGGGCAGTGCGAGGAATGCCCCGAGAGCGCCGAATACCGCACCGATCCCGAGCACCGAGAGAAACGCCACGGCGGGGTTCAGATCCATCGTGCGCTGGGATATCTTTGGCGCAAAGATCAGGTTCTCGATCTGCTGATAGATGATGATGTATGCGAGAATCGCGATCGCCTGCGTCAGACCGACGCTTGCCCAGGCAGCCACGATTGGCAACGCGCCTCCTATGTACGTTCCTATGGTGGGAACGAATTGCGATACCAGGCCGCAGAACAGCGACAGAGGCAGCCAGTAGGGAACATTAAGGATCACCAGGAAGACTGCGAGACAGCCACTGTTGATGATTGCAAGAATGGTGCGGCTGAACAGGAAGCTCGAAATCTGATCCTGTGCCACGGTCCAGACGAGCACAAACTTTCGCTGTGACCTGGGGCTCATCCACTGACAGACGCTTCGACGCATCTTTGGGCCAGAGGCTGAAATGTAGAAGGTCACCAGCAGCACGGTGAGCAGGTTCAGCACGGCGCTCAGGAAACTCATGGTCGTCGAAATGGCCTGCCCTGCGAAATCGCGCACCCAGGAAGTCTGTATGCTGCCGAGTATCTCATTGCCCAAATCCCCTATTGCAGGAAGCTTCCATGAAGTCTTGCTAGCAACCGTATTGGCTATGTCCTCATAATATTTTGGAATGCCCGAGATCATGGCGGTCGCCTGCTGCACGAACAGGCTGCCGAATGTGGCCATCAAGGCAAGCACGATGACTATGAAAAGCACGATGGACACGCCCGATGCGGCCCCGCGTCTCCAGCCATGTCGAATCATCATCTTCACCAGTGGTTCCAATGCCAGGGCGATGAAGATGGAAATGACGACATCGAGTACGAGAAACTCTATCTTCCCCCAAGACTTGTATACGAACCATGCAGCGAACACGCCTATGGCCGTATAGAGCAACGCTCGCCCGTACCATTCAGGGGGTCGCCTGGGATCTCCCTTTGCTGGAAACACCGAGGCAAGGTCGAATTGTTCGTCGTCTTTGGAAGTCATATGCTCCATTATCCACATCAAAAACGACAAGCTCGGTTCGCCGCTTCCGATTTATGTGAGATTCACCCAATCAGACCTGTATGGGCTTGCACGTATTCTAGTGCCTATGCTGACTGTTTCGATTGTCATCCCTGCATGGAACGAAGAGGAACGCATCGCTGATTGCTTGCAGAATGCCACAAGTCAAACAGTGATGCCACACGAAGTCATAGTCGTTGACAACCGTTCCACCGACGACACGGTCAAGGTCGTGAAGCAATTCATCCACGAGCACCCCGAGGCAAAGGTACGTCTGCTCCATCAGAATAAGGAGCAGGGACTCATCCCCACGCGCAACTGGGGTCTGAACCATGCCACGGGCGAGGTTCTCGGCCGAGTCGATGCCGACTGCATGCTCAAACCGGATTGGGTCGAGGTCGTTTCAGGAATCTTCACCGAGGATCCGGACGCCATGGGTGCCACCGGCCCCGTGGTGTATTACGACATGCCCGCAAGACGAATCGGCCTGAAGGGCGACAACCGCATCAGAAGAAACATCTATCGTGCGGATGGCGGCCATTATCTGCTCTTCGGCTCCAACATGGCTCTGCGGGCCACGGCGTGGAATGCGATTTCCAAGGAAGTGTGCCGCGACGAATCCGACGTCATGCACGAGGATGTCGACGTATCCCTGCATCTGCTTGGCAAAGGGTTCGAAACCGTCTACTCACCCCGCATGATCGCCGGCATGAGCGCGCGCAGAATCGACACCTCCCTGTCCTCCTTCCGCCGTTACATGAAACGCTTCCGCAACACCTTCGATGCTCACCCGCAGCACTGGCGCACCGAGAAACCCGAGCACACATTGTTTGCGCTCTACCCGATCTTGAGAACCTTCTACCCTGCATACCAGAAATATCTAGGGCTTCGAGACATCAATCCTGCCGAACGCGTCTGGGTGCGCGAGCAGATGGACATGATGCAGCGCGACGAGGAAGACGCCGAAACCTCGGGAATCTATGCTGGCGGTTTCAATGACGACATCCAGAGTGAGGATGTGACCGAGGACGGGACCGGGAACGCCACCAAGAACAAGACTGCCACAGAAACCACTGCCGCCAAGGAAAGCGGCGAGCGCACGGAAGCCACTTCCCCGCGCGAGATGCGGATGATGGCAGGCTCGATGATTCGCGACAGAGACTGAGCCTTCGCCAACTGCTCAGACGGGCAGTGCAGCCGATGACATCGCTGAAAACGTTGCCGGAAAGGCCCGATCAGGGCATGAGATTCTGCTTCTTGATGGTCTCGATATCCGGGTTGCCGTTCGGGTCGCGCGTCCAATCGATGATCGTGCACAGCTCAAGCAGCAATCGCTCGATATCCAGATCCGGATCGATCAGTCGCTGAACCAGCAGACCATCGGTAACGGCGTTGAAGATTCTATCGAGATCGCTCGGCGCAAGCTTGGCGCTCACGATGCCTCTTTTCTGGAGACGTCTGAGCATGGGAACCGAGATCGCCGAAGATATGCTGCGCCTTTCCATGAAGTACGCGTGTGCCGGATTGTTCTTGTCAGCAGCACGAACCGACATGTACGAATACAATTCGACAAGACCCGGCACCTGGGCCTTATGAGCCATGATCTGTACCAGGCGCGACAGTATGCCTACGTGTTCGCGTGGCTGCGCAGGCAAAAGGTCGGCACGCTCGTCGATCATTTTGATGGCATTTCCGGAAAGCTTCAACGAGAATTCCCCGGCCTTGCCTTCTCGGGATGATTCTCTTTCGGCATGCTTCTCCGATTCGGATTCTTGGGAGTCGCTGCCCGCAGGACGATCGCTCTCGTCCGCGTCATCATCGCCCGATTTGCTATCGCCGGATTCTGCCTTTCTGCATGTCTTCTCTGACTCGAAGGGCCCCGAACCACCATGTTCGATGTTCAGTCTGAACAATTCATACAGCTCGTTCTTGTCATTTTCGCGCAAAATTTCAACATATAGGTCGTCCTTCGTTCCAAAGTAATGCAAAAGGCCAGCCTCAGACAGATTGACGGATTCTGCGAGCTCTCGAAGCTTGGTTGATTCAAAGCCATTTTCCGCAATGAGCTTGAGCGCCTGACTCAGAATTTCCTGGCGCTTAAGCACTCCCTTGGAATAAGATCCACGTTTTTTCGTCATTCAAACAATGTTATATCAAGGAGCTGAGCAGCACATATGAAATGTTCAGATTTCTTTTTCGCCTGAATCTATCTCTCAGCACAAAGTGACTTATCGAAAGCCTCATGCGTAATGTTATAAGGAAGGCCATGGCATATGGATTTTCAGACTGAGTGAGAGGATTTCGATAGTGAGCGATCAGAACAGCGAACATAGGAGCGAACAAGACGCATCGAATCAGGGCATTCTCAATCCGCCCGATATTCCTGTCAGAAAGTCGCACAGCGGATTCGAACTTCCGGCGATCGGATTCGGAACCTATAAGATCAATGGATTCGATGGAATCGGTGCGATTGAGTCCGCGCTGCGAGTCGGGTATCGACTCATAGACAGCGCATATAACTATGAGAACGAGGGCATCGTCGGCCGTGCGATTCGCGAGTCCGACATTCCTCGTGAAGACGTTACGGTAACGAGCAAGCTTCCTGGTCGGCATCAGGACTACGATGCCGCACGCGTAACGATCGAGGAAAGCGTCGCCCGCATGGGCCTCGACTACATCGATCTGTACCTGATTCATTGGCCCAACCCATCCAAGGGCAAGTACACCGATGCCTGGCGTGCGCTCATCGATGCGAAGAAGCAGGGCATCGTGAAGCATATCGGCGTGAGCAACTTCCTTCCGGGCCATATCGACATGCTCATCCATTCGACCGGCGTTGCTCCAGAGGTCAACCAGATTGAGCTCCATCCATATTTCCAGCAGTCGGCGCAGCGCGCCTATGACAACACCCATGGAATCATCACCGAAGCCTGGAGCCCACTGGGCAGGGCCAACCAGATGCTCAAGGACACCACCTTGACGGCGATCGCGAAGAAGCACGGCATCTCAGTCGTTCAGACGATTCTTCGCTGGCATGTCCAGATTGGCGATGTTTCGATTCCAAAGTCCATGAATCCGGAACGTCAGCGCGCAAACATCGATCTGACCAGTTTCACACTCGACGGTGACGATATGAAGCAGATAGCCGCCCTTGACAATCCCGAAGGCCGCTCATTCGCGCAAAATCCACAATGGTACGAAGAATTCTAGAGTTCTTGAGGCACGGTGAGCTTCATATTGTCTCATTCAAGGTGAGATTGTGAGTTTTGCGGCAATTGCAAAGTACAGCCACTGATTTTCCGCATGACCTCGGTCGCGAAATCAACGAAAATTGAAGTTTATACTCTGCAATTGTCGCAAAACTCACAATCTCACCTTTTTCCCTGTTTCAATGAGTGCGTTTGGGCCTATTTCTCGGTAGAGTCGTTATCGGTTTGACAGCGAAGGTCTACAATAAGGACAACAGTAGGGGCAGGGAACTTGGGGAAGAAAGTCGTGGTCGTTGGGGCCGGAATTGGCGGCCTATCAGCGGCCATCCGTCTGCAGCATGCCGGATATTCAGTGGAAATCTACGAAAAGCAGAGCATACCCGGTGGCAAGATGCATCAGATCCGCGAGCAGGGGTTCACTTTCGATGTCGGTCCGACCATCGTGATGATGCCTTCGATATACCAAGACATCTTTCGTCTCTGCGGCCGCGATCCCGATGACTACATCCCAATGACCCGCCTCGACCCGATGTACGAGGTCTTCTTCGAAGGCGATCCGATACGCCATTACACGATTGGCAACAACCTTCCCGATCTGATGAGGATGGTCGAAGCCAAGGGGCCTCGCAATGCCAAGGGATTCCTCGATTATCTGAGCGAAATGTATACGCGATACCAGGTCGCGTACCAGCATTTCATAACCCGCCCCTTCCGCCACCGACGAGACATATACAATCCGTACATGCTCGTCCAGGCGATGAAGCTCAAAACCTTCGGCAGCGCTGACAGGATGATGGCGAAGTTCATGCCCGACAAGGACCTGCAACGCATGCTGAGCTTCCAGACCTTATATATTGGCGTGTCTCCGACAAATGGACCGTCGCTCTATAACATCATTCCGATGATCGAGCTGCTCTATGGAATCTGGTGCATCAAGGGCGGCATGCATACGATGGCCGAACAGATGGCAAGGCTCTTCGAAGAGATAGGCGGCAAGATCCATTACAATGCCCAGGTTCGGAAAATCGTTGCCACCGATGGCAGAGTCCAGGGCATACAGGTCGATGACAGGCTCATCGAGTCTCCATACGTCGTTTGCAACGCAGACTTCCCCTATGCGATGAAAGAGCTCGTCGAAAGCCCAAGGATCAGGGGAAAATACTCACCCAAAAAAATCGACAGTATGGACTATTCATGCTCCTGCCTTGTTTTCTACTGGGGTGTGAAGGGCACATACGACCACCTTTCGACACATAACTTCGTCATTTCTTCGCAATATGACGACAATCTGCGCAGCATCTTCGATGGAAGCGAGATTGAGCACCCATCCATCTATCTTCACATTCCGACGCAGACCGATCCAAGCATGGCTCCCCAGGGACAGTCCGCATTCTATGCGCTTCTGCCGATCTCGGAACTTGGTACGGCCAAATATTCCTGGAATGAACAGACGGTGAAGCTGTATAGAGACAAGGTCTTGCAGGCATTGACCCGACTCCCCGGACTTGAGAACCTGAAGGAGAGCATCGTCTTTGAACGGGTTTTCACGCCCGAGGATTTCAAGCAGGAATTCAACGCGTATCGTGGGGCGACCTTCGGCCTTCAGCCAACCTTGCTTCAAAGCAATCACTGGCGTCCACAGGCGAAAGCCAAGCACTGCGAGGGTTTGTATTTCACGGGAAGCAGCACGCATCCTGGCGCAGGAGTGCCGATCGTAATGCAGAGCGGTAAGATTTGTGCAGAAGAGCTGCGACGCGACGAGAAAGGTGATTCCTTTGAGTGAAGGCCAAGATGGCAGTCACGATGCGACGGCAAGTCAATCTAAAAATCTAGGAACACCTGCTTTTGGTGACTTTTCCCACTCTGATACCAATGTCGTCGATCTTGAGCAGTCCTTCGCCTCGGCTCTGGAAATCATGAAGACACAGGCCGTCAGCTTCTATCAGGCGTTCAAGGGGCTTCCCAAGGAACGGTTCATGGCGGTCACCGCCGTCTACGCATTCTGCCGATATGCGGACGATGTCGTCGACGAAGGCGGCAGCTCCGCGTTGCCACAGCTCGATGACCTGGAACGTTCGATACGGGCATTGTTCGAGGACGGCACGGGCCCCGCCGGCGACGCGCCTTCGACTTTCGCGCCGACACTCCCCTGGTGGCCAGCCTTCACCGCAAGCGTGCACCGATACGGCGTTCAGGAACGTGGCCTGCTCATGCAAATTCAGGGACAGCGAAGCGACGCCGACTTTCATGACATCGAGTCCACCGATGACCTGATCGAATACGCGCGTCTTGTCGCCGGATCCGTCGGCAGGATTCTTGTGCCGATTCTGGTCAGGGATCGCGCCATGATAGAGAACGAAGACTTCATGCAGGCGTGCGAGAAACTCGGCATTGCGATGCAGATCACCAACATTCTGCGCGATGTCGGCGAAGACATCCGCGAGCGCGACCGCGTGTACATTCCCCGAGATCTGCTGAAAAGCCATGGCATCTCGAGAGAGGCGCTGCAAGGGCTTGCCCATGCCGACGCAGCCTCATTCAAGGAACGCACGGAGCCACGGCAAGGCTATGCCCCTTCCATTCCAAGAAACTTCATCGTGCTCTGGGAACAGCTTGCGACGCTTGCCGACAGTCTGTACCTTCCATATCAGCACTATCTTGATCAGTTCCACGCATCCGCCCGTATCCCGCTCATCACAGCGGCAAAGCTGTATCAGGCCATCGAGCAGGCGGTCCGCGACCACGGGCATGACTGCTTCACCAGGCGCTGCTACACCAGCAAGGCCACACGCATCCGCATCGTCACCGAAATACAGCTACGGGAGAAAGCACCATGGAAAATATCGTAAGTCTGGCAATTTCACTGGCCTACATACTGCTCGTGATCGGGCTTGCGACGCTTATTGCACACCATCAGGGCGGAAGAAGCGAGTATTCACGCAAGTTCGTGCATATCATGGTCGGCAACTGGGTTTTCATCACGCCATACTTCACATCGCTGTGGGCTGTGGCTCTTGTTCCCTTTCTGTTCATCATCATCAATGCGTTGAATTCGCGGTTCCATCTGTTTCCTGCAATCGTGAGGGAGCACGAGAACCTCGGAACCGTCTATTACGCATTCAGCATGTGCGTGCTCAGCTCCGCCGCCTTCGAATTCGGATGGCATGAGCTTTCGTTCATCGGTCTGCTGACGATGGCCTATGGTGACGGTCTTGCCGCACTTGTCGGCGGACGCTGGGGCCGGCACCATCCCTTCGCCTTTGCACGGGACAAGTCACTTGAGGGCAGCCTTTGCGTTGCCATCGTCGCGTTCCTGACCACGCTCGCATGCGTCTTCGCATTCCCCGAATTGCATGCAGATTCACTGACCATGGCCAACGCATGGTACGCCGGAGAGGCAGTGTCCACGGCCATTTTCTTATTGGAATCCGTTCTGATAGCTCTTGTCACCGGAGCATTCGCAGCATTCGTCGAGCTGACGGGCACGAATGGGTGCGACAATCTCTCGCTTCCCATTTCGACAGGCATCTTCGCATCGCTGCTGCTTCGCTATGGTTCCATCGGCATGACCATCTATCTGCTTGTCGCCCTGGGCATCCTCATCTATGCATATCGCAGATCGGCAATCACCACCGATGGCATCGTCGCCGCTGAATTGACGGCCGCGACGCTGTATGCATTCTCTTCGATCTGGGTTGCTGGCAGTCTGCTACTGTTCTTCATCGCAGGATCGCTCGTGTCGAAGATCAGCAACCGTTCCAAGCGAAAGGGCGAAAGTAGACAGGGCGATGTCGGAGCCAGGAATTGGAAGCAGGTCCTGTGCAATTCGCTTCCTGCATGCGTGGCTGTCTGGCTCTCCCATTTCTCGCAGAGCACGAACACGGGAGCGTTGATCTGCTTCAGCGTGTTTGCCGCGGCATGCGCCGATACATTCTCTTCGGAAATCGGCATGCTCAGTCATGGCAAGGTCTTGAATCTCATCAATCTCAAACCGGTTCCCAACGGCACATCGGGCGGCGTGACCTTGCTTGGCGTGATTGCCGGAATCGCCGGCAGCGCGCTGCTCGCCATTCCAAGTGCCGGTCAATATGGAATCCGGGGCTTTGTATTCGTGTGCGCGCTTGGCTTCGCAGGAACTCTGGTCGACAGTGCACTTGGATCCACCATTCAGCAGCGCTTCGCCGACGAAAGCGGCCAGCTCATGGATGCCCCCGCCTATCCTCGGCAGCGCGCCGCGGTCGGCATCGCATACACCAGCAACAACGTCGTCAATATGCTCACGCTCATATTCATTTGCCTCTGCGCATACGCTCTCAGAGGCTTCGTCATAGCCTGAAAAGGCCTCATTCGATTCAATTTGCAAGTTTTTGGCACTTGCCAAAGTATAACTGCCCGCAATCGCTGAAAAATCGACCGGGATGAAGCCAAAAACAGCCATTTATACTTCAGCAAGTGCCAAAAACTTGCATGCTCGAGCTCAATAACGAGAATCCGGGCACAAATCGGCCGGCAGATGACCGTATGGCTCAGATATGAGCGCGAATCAGGGTTGTTCCGTCCTTGGACACGGTTGCGGTTGGATTCGGATCGAGATTGAGCTCCACCAGCAGCCTCTCACCGTGCTTGCCGACGGATTCGTACGAATAGCGTCGGTTCTCCAACGATACCGATGCCGTCGTGGCATGGACGAGCCAGGGATTGGCCTTGCGCATGGCGATCAGGCTCCGATACAGCTCGAAGAGTTCCCTCTCAGAGCCCGCACGCATTCCCATCGCCTCGGGAGTCGCCGGAAACTCAGGTCGAACCGCATCGTCACCGCCATGACGTTCCTCCTTGACACCGGTGACGCCAATCTCATCGCCATAGTATATTGACGGAATGCCTCCAAGCGTGAATTCGATGACCGCGGCGAGTGCCGCCTTCCCGAGCCCCACCTTGCTGGCAATCCGCGTGACGTCATGGTTCCCGATGAATGTCTGAGGCGTGAAATCGGCCATGAATTCGTCGTTGCGTCGAATCGACCAGTCAAGTTCAAAGAAATTACCATCCTTCAACGAGCTCCATATGGCCTTCCACAGTTCATATTGCGTCAGGGAGTCGAATCCCGTCTCGGCGATGACCTTCGGATAGTCTGCCTGGATCACCTCGCCCATGAACCAGACCTTGGGGAAACTGCTTCGCACCTGTGGAAGCACATGCCGCCAGAAATGCGTGTCGGTGGTGTACGCCGCATCCAGCCGCCATGCGTCTATGCCGCGATCCAGCCAGAATTCCATGACGTCCTGAACCAGCCGCGCGACCCGAGGCGACTGGTGATTCAGCTCTGGAAGCCCTGGATGCCCTTCGAACTTCACGTAATCCGGCGTTCCCTGCTCATCATGGGATATCGTGAACATGTCCTCGTCGCCCTCGCCCGCCATGGCGCGCCTGAACTCTGGAAACTCAGTGCCGACATGGTTGAAGACACCATCGAGCATGACCTTGATTCCTCGTTCGCGGCATGCTCCGATCAGGGCATCGAAGTCGTGAAGATCTCCAAGTCGCGGATCGATCGAGTAATAGTCGACCGTGTCGTAGCCGTGCGTCTGCGAATCGAAGATGGGTCCCAGAAAGAGACCATCCGTCCCAAGCTCGGTCATGTAGTCCAGCCAGGGAATCAGCCTGAGTAGGCGGTGCTCGAGCCTGCGCTCATGCGAAGACGATGGACGTATCGGCGCACCAAGAAACCCCAGCGGGTATATATGCCACCACACCGTATTCTCAATATTCTCAATGTTCTCAATATGCTCGATGGATATACCCGCCGCAATCCGATCGTCCGTCTCCGTCTCTGTCGCCGTCTCTGTCCCGGTTCCAGTCCCAGTCCCAGTCCCAGTCCCAGTCCCAGTCTCCATCCTCAGAGCCTCAGTCCTCCCATTCGCCTCGGACGAATCGCTGAGATGCCCTTGTTCGGCGATGTTCTGCGTCATGATGTCTCCCAACTCGAACCCTCGACCTTCCAATGGCCGAACAACCTTGCCCGGAGTATCGAAATTCTAGCTCACACCTCTCAATATCCCTAGAATATCAACGTTTCTGGCCCCTACGGTAATTGACTTGCATCGTAATCGATAGTACTGTAAAAACTTGATAATACAGACATGGCCTGAGTTTCACATGCCAAAATTCTGAGAAGGATCCTATGGTTACTGCACAAGATGTTGCGGACCTGGCGGGCGTTTCACGCACAACGGTGTCGTACGTCATCAATGGCAGCAATCTCATATCCGAACCCACCAAGAAGCAGGTCATGAAGGCAGTGCGGAAGCTGGGATACCGCCCGAATCTTCCCGCACGCGCCTTGGCAGGCGGAAAGATGGGCTTTGTCGGTGTCGCGATACGCATCGATTCGAATACCAGCATCGTCGAGCTGTCGCCGCATCTGTCGACCATCATCGCGGAAACCGAACAGCATAATTCGAACGTGATCCTGATTCCCGGGCAGGAGGGCGTCGGCAGCATCGAGAAAGTCGCCCGACAGTCGACCATCGACGGTCTGCTGCTGTTCGATGTCGAACTGAACGATGAACGAATCGAAGATCTGGAACGCATGGACCTCCCCTGCGTGATGGTCGGCACCACGGCCAGGCATACGACATTGCCAAGCGTAGACATCGACTATGCCTGGATCGTCAGGCATCAGATCGATGAATTGCTGCGTGTCGGCGCGAAGGAGATTCTCTTCGTCGACAACAAGGCTTCGGATGCCGATCATTACAACTTCGCCAAGGCCTTCAGCATCGATGGCCCGCAATACTGCAAATCCAAGGGAATCGCTTGCACGACCCGCTTCATTGAGAACAGGCACTGGCAGGGCATCGACTCGGCCACGACCGATATAGATACGTGGAGGGAACGCAGGATGGGCATTGCCATACGAACGCCCGGAATCCTCGACCTGATGACGGCTGCACTGCGCTACCACGGGCTGTCGTTGGGAAAGGATTTGCCTCTCGTTGCCGTATGCGCCGACGATTTCGCCGATTCACAGCCCATCCCCATCACCAACATCGACCCGCTAGCCGAGCAATGCTCGCAGGCAGCCGTTTCGATGCTGTTCTCGATGATGGACGACGCTCACAAGCCCGAACTTCGCACCTCGATAACCCCGCAGCTCAAGCGCAGAATGAGCACGGCATACGACTGCTTCGCCTGAAGCGGGCGGATGTGTGGCAGGCCTCTTCATCGTTGCGAAGCAGCGGGAAGGCCATAGGCCATGTCTGGCATGAACGCCTGCCTGCCAAAGCCATCGCCCCCCGCCTGGCAAAACCCAGCAAAACCCAGCGAAACAAAGCAAAGAGGTCGAGGAACCATAGGCATACGCAATGCCTCACGGTTCCCCGACCTGAATGATCCCGGCGCGAAGCTTGGATTCCACCACGTCCGGAAGCAAGGCAGCCTCAGCGAATGCTCAGATGCTCCTCCTCGATCATGCGAAGCCAGATGTTGAGATGCTCGTCCTGGTCGTTGGCCAAGGGGTCGGCCCTGTTCATCGCACGGCCATCGACCGACGACGGGAAGATGTAGGCGCAGGTCGCTCCCCCATCGGCATCGTAGTTGGCCATGTTCGCGCGCAGGATCCTCGCAGCCAGGGCGAGCGTGCCATCGTTAGCGATCTGCTCGGGCAGTCTGAGCAGCACTTCGGCGGTGAGCGCCGACCAGTAATGCGGGAAGGTATCACCAAACGAGCGATAGATGCCGAACCAATGCCCATCCCAATGCCGTATCGCAACGCCGTTGAGCCTGCAATCGGGTTGGAATCCGCTGAATGACAGCAGCCAGGGCAGTCTTGAGCGTATTCCGTCAAGATATTTCGACTCGCCCGTGATTCGATAGGCGCCGATCAGCAGGCTTATCAGCGGTGCGACCACCGACTGCTCATAGGCGACCTCGTGCGGTGGAAGGTTGCGTCCAAGCCCCAGGAAGAAGTCGGCGCTCGACAGCACATGGTCAAGAATTCCATCGGCCTCGGCACCCCTGCCTTGTTCGCGCAGCAGTCTGGCAGTGCATTCGCAGGTCTCCGCGAATTCGATGCTCAGGAAGTGCTGCCCACCGAGCTCCGTGAGCCGGTTCAGGATCCGTGAGGCCATGTCAAGGTCATGCATGTCGCCGCTCGCGCGGAAATGCTCGCAATAGAACTGCGCGATCCAGGGCATGTCATACAGCCGCTTGCCGAACGATGACTCCGGCTGCGACGAACCTCGCCGGGACGCCCCACTCGCATCGAGCAGGTTGCTTTCGGCGAAGTCGCGCCAAGCGTCGCATTCGCGCTGCGCCCGAATGCTGTCGCCATCGTCAAGATAGCCGTGGTTCAAGGCCTTCTGCAGCAGAACAGGCATGCAGATTCGCTCGGAACCATCGGTCCAGTCATTCCAGAACGGGTCGATGATCTGCAGCTTCGTGCGCGTGTCCACCGAGACTATGGCCGCCGAAAGCGTTCCCGGACGATACGACGCGACCTGATGGTCCAGTATGTAATGCACCCGGCTGGCGACCGTCTCTTCAAGAGGCGCATAGAACAGCACTTCCGTACATGCCGAGTAGTCCTCACCAGAAAGATGGATGTAATAGCTTCCCGCTTCGTCTGCGCCTATCCGATAGCCGCGATCTGTCGCCTCGATGCTCAGATGGGCGTTGTCAGCGTTGACATCGAGCGCCGTCTCGACATCGATGCCTTCGCCGAGCGGACTCGACAGCGCCGAGAACGAGGCAGGCGCATCCACATCATCTTCGAAGGCATCGCGCGACGCATACCATCCGACCTGGTTGACCAGCTCATAGCTGTCATCGGCCTGCAGATGCAATATCGGCTGGCCACCGAAGGAGTCGGGCGATATCGCATGGTCGGTGACGTTCAGCACGATGTGACCGCGCACATTCGAGAACACCGACTCGTTCTGTGTCTGCAACGAATACGAATGCAGGGCGCCCTTGCGCACGATCATGCCAAGCGAAGGCGAGGATCCGTCCATCGGTTCGGCGTAGCACCAGGCCCAGCTTCCTCCGGCGAAGATGTGCGCGTTGACGCACTCGTCAAGCGCCTTCTGCGCGGACGGATAATAGTTGTTGAACGGAGCCTCGATCGACAGCTGCGAGATGGTGAGCGGCCCGCCGGAGACGTTGCGCCAGACATAGCGTTCGGTGAGCGCATCGCCGCCGCTTCTCGTCACATCAAGTTCCAGACCCGCCTGGCCCATGTCAAAATGAAGCGTCTCGACATTGCTCGTCACATCGAAGGTGGTCGGCGTGATCCACGAGCAGCTCCCCTTTGACGTGACGACCATTCCAGTGCCCCAATAGAAATCGGGCGAATGCCAGGGAATGTCGGCATCGATCAGATATTCCCGCTTCGGCGAATCCACGTTCGAGAAGCCTGCGATGGCTCCCGTCTGCGGATCGATCTCAGCCATGCCGTGGCCAAAGGTGAGTTGTCTGAGCGTCCGATCGACTTCGGGCATGGTTCGTTCTTGCATTGTCATTTCTTTACCTAACTATTCCAGACTTCCGTAAGTTTCAGACTTCCGTGAGTTTCAGACTTCAGTGAGTTCCAAGACTTCCGTGGATTCCAAGACTTCGGTGAGTTTCAGACTTCAGTGAGTTCCTTGCGCGTCCCGCCCACTCATGGCCGGGCACGTTTCTTCCTTCTATCCCTTCACCGACCCTGCGACCAGGCCGGAGACGATCCATCGTTGGCAGAAGAAGAAGAATACGAAGACTGGGACCAGCGCGATAACCGTGATGGTCATGAACAGCGGCCAGTTGGTAGAGAACTTCTGCACGGCGTTATATACCTGCAACACCACGGTCTCGTTGCTCGTCGACGAAAGGAACACGCTTGGAAGCAGGAAGTCGTTCCATGTCGACATCGTCTGGAACACGACAACCGTCGTCAGGATTGGCCGAATCAGCGGCAGCACGATCTTCATATAGATTCTTCCGGCGCCCGCGCCATCGATCTTGGCAGCCTCGAAGAGCTCCATCGGCAGCGACGACATGTATCCGACGATCAGGAAGTAGCAGAACACGCTTGAGCCCGCATACAGCACGATCAGACCAAGCAGCGAGTCAACGAGGTTGAAGCTCGCCTCCATCTTGAACAGCGGCAGCAGGGTTGCCTGAAGCGGTATGGCGAATGCGATCATCAGAACCGAGCCGGTGATCCGGGTGAACGCCGACTTCTTATAGATGACGCCGAATGCCGCCATCGAACCGATGATCACCTGAATCAGCACACCGAAGAAGGTCACGATCAGGGTGTTGAAGAACGAACGGATGATCGTGCCGTCCTGGAACGCATCGGCATAGTTCGAGAAGGTCCACTGCTTCGGCCATCCCATAGGGTTCACGATCATGTCGATCGACGACTTGAACGAGCTGATGAGGATGTACCACAGGGGCAATGCGCATATCAGGGCCAAGGCGAGGACCACGACCGTTCGTGTTATCTTTCCCGCCATCATACGTCGTGTCGTGTTCATGCGAACCTCTTTCCAAGTGCGTCGGTAGCCTTCATCTGCAGTGCGATCACGACGATGCACGCAATCGTGAACAGCGATGCGAGCGCTGATCCAAGCGCATAGTTCGACTGGTCTATTCCTCGAAGAATGATTGCCTGCGTGATCGTGTTCGTCGAGGTTCCAGGCCCGCCGCCGGTCAATGTATAGGGAAGGTCATAGATCTTCAAGCCACCGGTCATGAGCAGGAACATCGAGACCGAGATTCCGGGAACGAGCTGCGGCAGCGTGATATGCTCGAAGCGATCCCACGCATTGGCGCCATCGACCTTGGCCTGCTCATACAGGTCGTGGGGAATGGTCTGCAGATATGCCAGATACAGCGTCGCATGCCAGCCGACCTGCATCCAGACTGCCACGATGATGACACAGAACTTTGCGGTTCCATCCTGCGAGAGCCATTGCACCGAATGCAGTCCGACGCTTGCCAGAATCTTGTTGATGACTCCGGCATCGAGGGGCGAGAATATGAACTTCCACACCAGGCCGATGATCGCCTGTGATGGCACGCCAAGGAAGAAGAACAGCGAACGCGCGAAGCTTCTGCCCCACATCGCACTGTTCAGCGTGACCGCAAGCGGGATGGCCAGCAGGGTTATGAGCAGTGTGGTCACGATCGCATAGAGCAGGGTGAAGCTCAACGCCTGCAGCAGCGATGGGTCGGCGAAGATCGTCGAATAGTTCTTGAAGCCTATGAAATGGAAGTTGCTTGAATACCCGTTGTAGTCGGTGATCGAATAGAACAGTGTCTGACACAGCGGAATCACCGTCAGGATTGCGAATACGATGAATATGGGGAGCAGAAACCATGCAGAGGGCAGATTCTCCAAGAACGCGTTGTTCTTTTTCCTTCTGCTGGTCTTCGCGGTGCTTATTGCTATCATTATGTGCTTCTATCGTTGATTGCGGATTTGTGGGGACGGTACTTCTGCCATGATTCGCTTCGCTTTCGAATGGTTATCGGATGGTTGTCGGACGCCTATCGGATGGCTATCGGTTCGCTTCCGGACGCCTGTCGGTTCGCTTCCGTACGCCTGTCGGACGGCTACCGGTTCGACGATGATGACATGACTGTGACCAGGCCTTGTCAGACTGAACGGGACATCGCCCGTCCTGTCTGACAAGATGCAGGTCCTTCATGCGCTCAGACTGAGCTCAGTTCCGACGGTCATCGGACGGGAACAGTGCCCATGCAGCGCTGCCCATGACAACTGAGCCCTTGGAATCTGTGCCCATGCAGCGTTGCCATTCGCCACCGTCATCTGAAATCGAGATCTGAAATCGTCATCTGAAATCGACACTTTGATTCAGAGTGTGCTCCACTTGTCATCAAGGGCCTTGAGGAACTGGGCCGTGGTGATCTTGCCCTGAACGAGCTGCTGCTGCTCGGAGATCATCGTGGTGGACATGGCTGTCGGCGACTTGCCCCAATTGATCCAATACGCCTCGTCCTTGTCGAGATAGTTGTTGACCAGATCCGCAACCTTGGCATTCGGCGTGGAAGTGTATTTGCTCGAGATCGAAACCGTTCCCGCTGCGGTCGAGAAATCCTTCAGCCCCTGCTCGCTGTTCAGGAAGGCAAGGAACTTCTCTCCGGCCTTCTGCTGGGCAGTGCTTGCCTTCGCCGCGATGGCGAAGCCCTGATCTGGTCCGCCGGTGATCCAAGGGGTCGCACCCTTGACCGCTGGCATCGGAGCGACGCCATAGTCAATGCCCGCCTGGCTCAGATCGCTCAGGTCCCAGGGACCGGAACGATACACGGCAAGCGATCCACTGACGAACTCGTTCTTGATCTGATCGCCAGAGATGCCAATGGATTTCTGTGGAATTGCACCATCCTTGATGCCCTTGTTCCATTCATCGACGGCTGTCTTCCAATTGGTTGCAAATGTTGCCTTGCCATCCCAGATGTCAAAGTCAGGGGCGCTCGACTTCTCCTTGCCATACCACGAGCCGATCAGACCTGCCAACGAAGGCGAAGGCTGCGAGTTGAAGTCCTCGAGATAGGCGGTCTTCCCCTGTGCATTGATCTTCTTGCACATGGCGATGAAGTCATCCCAGTTCGTCGGGAAGGTCTTGTATCCTGCCGCTGCAAGAATTTTCTTGTTATAGAACATGCCGCTGAACCAGGCGGTCACAGGCATGCCATACGTCTTTCCATCCTGCTGGAAGAGCTTGTAGTTGCTCGCCGAGATGCCCTTCAGGAAGCTCTTTCCGCTCAGGTCAAGCGCCGCTCCGGAAGACATCACATCGGTGCGGTTATCCATCGTCAGGTTGAAGATCGTTGGCGGCTTGCCACCTGCGAGGCGGGTCTGCAGCGTCTGCACATATTGCGAAGGGCTCTGTCCATACGACACATCGACCTTGATGTCTGGGTTCTTCTTTTCGAAATCAGTGATCAATGAGCCGAGCTGTGACTTTCCAAAGTAGGAATAGAAGGAAATTTCGGTCTGGCCGCTGCTTGACGATCCGCAGGCAGCCAAGGGAACGATCATGGTTGTCGCAGCGACTATGGCGCCCAACCACCGAGATTGCATCTTGAAGCTCATACTTCCTCTTTTCTAATTTATGCGCGTCAACATTGAAGCGCAGAAACCAATATATCACGATCTTTGACGCGCGCAAATAGATATGTTCGCATTGCTTCGAAATCCAGAACAACGCACCCCTCATTCAACGAGCCCCACCCACCTCACCCACAAATGCAGAAATAGGCGATTTGCGTATCACGATTGCAGCAAAAGCGCCTTATACTGGGGGTGTTGCACGTCATGGTGACGTGAGACTTCCGATTACGTGAGGCAACCAAAGGGGACCTGCATCATGAACAAAGAAGTTGCATTTATCACAGGCTCGGCACAGGGAATCGGCGAGGCAATCGCCCTCCGATTGGTGAAGGACGGATTTGCCGTGGCCATCGCCGATTTGAACTTGGAATTGGCAGAAAAAGTCGCACAATCCATAAACGATGACGGCGGAGAGGCCGAGGCTTTCAAGGTCGACGTGTCCGATCGCGAAGGAGTCAGGAAGGCGATCGAAGAGGCAGCTGAAAAGCTCGGAGATTTCAACGTTCTGGTGAACAACGCAGGAATCGCACCGACCACGCCCATCGACACCATCACTCCTGACATGTTCGACAAGGTGTATCACATCAATGTGGCCTCATGCATCTGGGGCATGCAGGCAGCGACTGCGGTCTTCAAGAGCAAGGGTCATGGCGGCAAGATCATCAATGCCACCAGTCAGGCGGGGGTCGTCGGCAACGCCAACCTGATGCTCTATAGCTCGACGAAGTTCGCGATCCGCGGACTCACTCAGGTCGCGGCGAAGGATCTCGCGAAGGATGGCATCACCGCTAACGCATATGCACCCGGAATCGTGAAGACCCCAATGATGATGGACATCGCGCATCAGGTTGCAGTCAACGCTGGCAAGGATGACGAATGGGGCATGAGCACCTTCTCCAAGGACATCACGCTTGGCCGACTGAGCGAGGCTTCGGATGTCGCGAACGCCGTTGCGTTCCTGTCAGGGCATGACTCCGATTACATGACCGGTCAGACGCTTATCGTCGACGGCGGCATGCAGTTCCAGTGAGTTCGCCGGTGAGACAGGTCGCTTGAGCAGCTCGAATCGCATCAACAATGCAACCCGCTCGAGCGACATGACCCATCTGACCCGCTCGAGCGACCTGATTGATCGAGAATTCAAGTTTTTGGCACTTGCAAAAGTATCAAAGCCCAAAAATGGCGGAAATTGATTCCAAAAGAAGCCAAAAAACAGCGTTTGTACTTTCACTAGTGCCAAAAACTTGATATCTGGCGCGTTCAGTGACGTTCAGACCCATTCAAAGCGGAAAAACACGGGATTCTGGTCGCCTTCTGGTCACGTTCTGATCCCTTTCGGTCGACTGTCGGTCACTTTGTCGCGTTCTAGTTGACTCTCGGTCGCCTTCTGGTCGTTTTGCCGTGGCTTAGGCCGCTCGGCGCCCACGTTATTCCCACCGTTTGGGCCTGCCCGCACTGTCCGGCCTGCCCGCACTGCCTGCGCCACCTAAACTGCCCGGACTTCCAATGTGACCCGCACTGCCTGCATTGCCATGTCTGTCCAAACTGCCCTGCCTGCCCAAGCCACCCCTGCCGCCCAAACCACGGTTCCACCAGCGACTCGCTTCCTCTGGCCGCAGATGGCGGATGGGTCGAAGCCCACCACCAAGCCCGCCCCCGCGCCCGACACCGGAACTCGTCGCAAGCTGCGTCTGCCTTCTGTGCAGTTCGATTGCCAGCATCATCAGCAGCCCGCCAGCGGCTATTGCAATCATGATGATGGGCAGGCTCCCGGTGAACGGAAGGGAATACAATGGCGGGCATTCCTTGATACCCCAATGCTCCCGGTATGGAGAGTTGGAGCATACCCGCACGGTGCGCAGCGTGTCCGTGAACTCTCCTGGATCGAGCTCCAGCTGCCTGGCTGCCTCGATGTTGATGTCGCCGTGGGCGACCGTGTTCAAGACGAAGGTCTCGAAAAACACCCCATCCAGGTTCAGGTACGGGTCAACGAGATTCCATGCCGACATCACCTGCTTGATGGCGTGCAGGTCCAACTGCGGACTTCCACTCGCCTCTGGATCGTTCTCACGATTGCTCGCGAAGGTCTGATAGAAATAGTTGACGCCGACGGTAGTGATGTTCGCCGTGTTGAACGACCACTTTGGTATCGCGATCATCGACTCGGCGCCATAGAAGGTCTGATAGAAGCAGTCTTCGCCAAGCGAGACGAGAGCGTCGTTGAAGTGGAATGACTTTTGTGCGAGTCCCCGCAGTTTTGTCGCGCCGAGGAAGGTCTGATAGAGGAATTTGTCAGATGCGCTCACGATGTTGGCCATGTTCAGCGAGCCCACTGGCGAGCCGACGATGGCGGTATCGCTCAAGCTCTCTGCCAGGAATGAAGAGCCTACGCTCGTCAGGGCGGAGATGTTGAACCCTCCGACCGGAAGAGATGGCAGCGCGGCTGCGCCCTTGAACAGCGAATCGAGGAATCTGTCGTCCACCGTGGTGATCTGACGCAGGTTGAACGACCCGTCTGGAATGGTGGTCAGATTGAAGTCGCCTTCGAACATTTTCAGCAGGAAGTTCTTTCCAATCGTCGTTATGCCACGCCAGTCCTTGTCGGGAATGGGCCAGCCTTCAATTGGAACGTCGAGGTAGAGGATCCTGCCCGTCCGGGCCAGGTTCACGCACTCCTTGAACATGAACTGGCCGACGAAATCACCCGAGAACGTATCCGAAATCACCGAAGTGATCCCGAAGAACGGCACGTCCTTGATGGCCGTGATCATGGCGGCGCTCTGGTGAGGGGCATCATCGCCATAGGTGGCGAAGGCGCGCAGCCAGCCAGTCGCTTCGGTCGGATCGTGCGTCTTCGCTGCATAGCGCAGACGAATGTCTATCTCGCCCTCCGTAGCTGCCTCCACAAAGCCGGGCCAGTCGATTGGCGCACCCAACTGCGGACCGACGTCCGTGCCCGCGCGTGACTTTCCGCTGTATACGGTATCGGTGTTCGGCTCGCAGGTCTGCACGGCAGCGACTGCATTCAGAATCAGAGGATCGCAGTCAAGCGTGCGGTACTCGACCGAATCCTCACTCTTCCATTTCCATTCGACCTCCCAATCGTATTGGGCGCCATACGCATCCTCGGCATTGAAGCGACCGTTCGCGGGAACGACCAGAGGCACAGACAGGTCCGAATCTTGAATGGTGTATTCGAAGAACTCGCACTGCTTCAATCCCCACTCCACGAAGTACTTCGAATCCGTGCACAGTCGCGTGTCGGTGAAGGTGTTCTTGCTGGGCTGGGCCGCGGAGATGGTGGGATCGAGCGTCAACTCGGTATGCGGATCGATGAGCAGATGGCCGATGGCGGTGAACACGTTCCTGAACGTGTCTTCGAACGTGCCTTCCTTGTTCACGTTCGAAGCATTCAACGACCACGTGACCACCATTCTGGCAACGGTATTGCGCTTGAACTTCGGAGCATGAGAAATATCCTCGCCGGCGAACATCAGCTTCATGAAGCCCGTCCCCGCAGTGGTGGCCTGCCCTACCTCGAACGAGTCAGCAGGAACATCAGTGAGTGACTCATTGTTGTAGAACGCCTCTGCGAAATAGTCATTGCCCACCGAGAGCTCTTCATTCGAAAGTTTGAACGAGTCAGCAGGCAGATCGTTCAGCACCGCCGCATTCCTGAACGCACGCGCAAAGAACGAGTTGCCCGACGTGGTGATGTTCGACAGGTTGAATGAGTCGGTGGCAAGCGTGGTGAGCTTGTTATCCCCACTGAACGCATCCTGGAAGAAGGCGTTCTTCGCGTTCGTTATGGCACCCAGGTTGAACGATCCCGATGGAAGCGCCGCCAGGCTCGTGGCGCCTTGGAACGCGGAGGCGAAGAATTCATCGCCGATTGCCAGCGATGTCGAGATCAGCCTGAACGCGTCCGAGGGAAGCGGGATCGAAGTGGCGCCAAGCTTGGTCGCTCCGCTGAACGCTTCGGCAAAGAAACGATTCCCGACAATTGCGAGCTTGGACAGGTTGAACGATCCCGTGGGAAGGGTTTCGAGCTTGTTCGCCCCCTTGAACGCCGAATCGAAGAACAGGTTGCCGCCCATCTCGATATTCGACAGCTTGAACGAACCGTCCGGCAACAATGGAAGGCCGGTATCCCCCAGGAACGCGAAAGCGAAGAAGCTGCCACCCACAGTCGTCAGGCCGTTGGTGTCGAAAGACCCGGCAGGAAGCGTCGCCAACGCGGTCGTTCCTGCAAAGGAGCGCTCGAAGAAGCCGTCTCCGGCGCTGGTCAGTTTCCCAGTCGAGAACGAACCCGCTGCAAGCGTGGTCAGCTTCGCGTCCCCGGAGAACATGCGGTATGCGAAGTTATTGCCCGCCGAAGTCGCCTTCGTCCAATACGTGGTGTCCGTCGAGTCGAACACCCTGCCTATTTCGGTGAGATTGATGGTTCCGTTCAGGAAGTTCGCTCCCACGTTGTTGCCAGCGGATGCATCGCTCGCATCACCGTCCAAGCCTCGGAATGGAATGTCCGCAACCTGCACGATGGTCGAGGCCTGGCTGTGAAAGCTTGCATCGCTTCCCTGCGAGGTTGCGAAGGCGCGCAGCCAACCAACGCTCGCGGTGTTCAGCGCAGGAGTGAGTCGTACCCAGAACGTTCCCGAACGCGACCCCAGACGCGGCCCGCTGCTGTTCGAGTTCGCCGACGTTCCCTTGTATGCGTCGGAATCGACTCCGGCATCGCAACGGCTGCCTTTGGTATCGCGATCCTGCATCTCGCAATCGAGAACCGTCCACGTCGAACGGTTGTCAGTGGATATGGAGACGCGCCAGGAATAGCCGACCCCAGGCGCGGCCGTGGTTCCCCACCCGTTGGTCGGGACGATGACGTCCATCGACGACGACAACGTTACCTTGTATTCGAACAGGCCGCCCGTCTGCGTGACGACTGACCGCGTCCACCGCGCATATAGCGTCACCACACCGCTGGTGGACATGTCGGGAGGGCTGAAATAGACGTCGTTTTCGGTTTCGAAATAGCTTTTCCGATTTCCGTCAGCCGCGAGATTCCAGCCACGATAAGTGAAGCCATTTTTCGTTAATTTCGGACTGGATGCCTTGAGATCATACGAATCATAGCGGGTGACCGTCGCGTTGCCGGGAACGGTTCCCGAGGACTGGCCGTTTCCGTTATAGGTGACGGTAAAGGTCCAGTGAGCATAAAGCGTCAGCTGGCTCGCTCCCGTATACACCCATTGACCGCCAGATGTGAATCCGCTTGCGGAGCTGATATACCCCATGCCAGTCGTTAGCACCTGCGTGCCGCCACCATTCTTCGCACTGCGGAAACCGGCAAAGATGTAATACGTCAGGCTCGGTGCGCCGGGCATGCCGCTGATCGCCGACGAATGGTACGTGGCCGTGAAGCTGCTGTCCGGAGCGGAGCCCCCGTCGTCGTAGTCCAGGTTCACCACGCGCGTCCACTTCGCACAGAATGTCAGTGAACTGGATGTGCTCGTCCACTTGCCCCCGGACGTGTATGCCGACGAGCTCACATAGGATCGTGATGATGTCAGAACCTGTTGGCCACCGCCGCCGCATGCCGTGTAATACCCCTGGAAGGTGTATCCGGCGAATGTCGCCAAAGGAATGCTGGGTGCAGCGGCGTCGTATGTCGCGATGAACGAGGGAGGGGACGTGGATCCTCCGTCGTTGTTCAGATAGATGGTGAATGTCTGTGGTGTGCATACCGGTTCTTCCCAGCCAATTTGAATCCCTTCCTCATCATAGATTGCCTCGGGAGGATCACAATCGTAGCCAGTGTCTGGGCCGGGTGGCGGCGGACTCAGATCACCATTCCATCTAGCGTGAGCGGTACCACTACCAGTTATATTGGAAAAGTTAAACCCTGAAGAACCACCATGAGTGGTCATCCAACCCTCGAAGGTATAGCCAGATCGCGTGGGATCACTTGGTTGAGATGCGTTCTTCCCTGAAAGAATAATCTGGTTCGCCGGAGTCGCGGTATCTGCCCCATGCGTATCGAAGCTGACCGTGTAATAGTCCACCGTGAAACTCGTCGCCGTGGAACTGACCGTAATGCTTTTCAATATGCCGTCTGGGGTGTTCGAGAGGTCATAGGTGTCATCCGGAACGTCTGTGAAGCTGACGGTAGCACCGCTCACCGAACCGTCGATGGCCGTTCCCTCAGAAGAAGTAAGCACAAAGGATGTCTTATTGTGGTCCGTCCATGGGGAACCGTCCTTGCGCACCGTCACCGTAACGAAGTCTTGGTCTTCAGAACCAGAGCCGCCCGTGCTCCACGCCGCATGAGCTGTGGCAGTGGCCGTGATGTTCGTGAACGTGAACGCTGTCAAACCACCATCTGCGGTTTTCCACCCCTGGAAAGTGAAGCCGGACTTTGTCGGGGCGGCGGGAGGTGAGACATCCGAGCCTGACAGCACGATTTGGCCTTCGGGAGGCGGGGTATCCGCACCATGCGTATCGAAGCTGATCGTGTAATAGTCTACGGTGAACGTCGTCGCCGTGGAACTCACCGTGATGTTCTTCAGCATGCCGTCAGGTGTGTTCGAGAGTGTATAGCTGCCGTCAGGCACATCGGCGAACGTTACGCTCGCTCCGCTCACCGTTCCGAAGATTGGCAGTCCATCGTCCGGAGTCAGGGCGAAATCGGTCTTGGCATGACCAATCCAGGCCGAACCGTCCTTCTGCAGCGTCACCGTTACTGTCGACAACGATGGACTATCGGCAATCCACCGCGCATGTGCTGTGCCTGAAGTAGTAATAGAAAAGAAAAAAAAGTAAGTTGAACTGTCTTCAGCGGTCATCCATCCGTTGAACGTATGTCCCGCTTTTTCGGGTACGGGCGGATAGGCAGATATGAATCGACCAGAAAAGGTGATTACATCGTCAGGCGTAGGAGTGTCCGCCCCGTGAGTATCAAACGATGTTGTGTAGTAATCAAGGGAGAATTCTGTGTCCGCATCTGTTACAGTTAGCTGCTTCAGCCTTCCTTCGCTGGCGTTGTAGATGTCGTAATTCCCTGCAGTAACGTCGTTGAACGTAACGACATCTCCATTGACTGCACCGCCGATAACTGCCCCGTCAGATGACCTAAGCTCGAAGCCGCTCTTCCCATGATCGGCCCAAGACGAGTTGTCTTTATGGATTGTAACCGTAACATTGACAGTTTCCGTTGATTTTATCCAGTGCGCGTATATGGTAGTCGTATCCGTTATTGGCCCGAAAGCATACACAGTAGTTCCCGCTCGACTCGTATACCATCCGTCAAAGATGTACCCAAGCCGTTTTGGATCACCATCCAATCTATTCACTACCGTGCCGGATAGAACCTCAACTGAATCGTACTTGTCGGGAGGGACAGGCTCGTCTGCCCCACCTAAGTTGTAGCGCACAGTCCAATAGTTAACGATATGGTTCTGGTAGGCCTCGGAAACAGTAATGGTCGTTAAGGCACCATAGGTCGAACTCATAACTGTGTATTGTCCAAACGGAAGCCACATGTATGTAAACGTTCCTCCGCTGAGGGTCCCCGAATAGGACTTCCCAGAAGTGTCGACTAGCGTTATTCCAGAATCCGTAAACCTAGAGTGCACACCTCGGTCTAACAGAATTCGCAGTGTGGTTTGTTCGGCGACCCCCTCGAAGAACGCATAGTATCTTAACTCCCCGTTGGAAGCAACTGTCTTGCCTGGATCGAATAGGAAAGTCTGGTATCCTGTTACGTTCCCTTGTCTGGAACCCCATTTGGCTACACCTGCACCACCGCGGTTGCATGCGGTACTCGGTGGGCTTGTGTAGCTCCCCGGATAGGGCACGGTGAGCACGATGTTTGTACCGCTACCCAAGCAGTCGTAGGTAACTTCGTAGGTAAATTGTGCGTACAGCCACCCTGTGCTCTCGTGTATTACTTCTCCGGGAGCGTACCAGTAAGTCCCGTCGTCTGAAGACCATCCGATGTGTTTAGCGTCGGACGGCGCTGGATGGGCAGCGACCCTGGTGGGGGCGACGATGCCTTCGCTGCATCGTATATTGTTGTGGGTCTCGCTAGGGGATGTCGTATGGTTTCCGCCAAAGCCTATGCTGCAATTGAGGAGAGCCCTCGGCTGCGCGCCTGCCAAGGGCGTGGAAGATACTGTATTTCGAAGTGTGGTGGTGGAACTAGTGTGAATACCTGTCGTCAATCCATTAACAGAAAAATTCACATTTTGGAACTTGCTGGCGGAGCCGCTTATACCGACTTCTGATGCTTCGTTCCGCTGCGCCCAAATATAAAGATGATAGGTATTGGAATCGTCCTCTTTCAGCGAATGCGACATATTGCCATTGGTATTACCAGACGAGACGACTTTGTCAGGATTCTTAGGGTCGACGAGCTTCCAGCCGAAACCAGTCGCATCCTCCATATCAGTCGTGCCATCGATGACAAGCTTCCCGTCCTTGACTTCCAGCTTGGTGAGCGTGAAGCTTTTTGTTTCGTCAACGAAGGTAAGCTGCTGATCGGCTTCAGGATCCTGGCTTTGATCTTTTGCCGACGAGGTGAGCAGCAGCTTCGAAAGGTCGAGACGCACAGCAGGGCGCAGTGCTCGCTTGCCATTCGCTGCCGTCGTCTCAACTAAGCCATTCCGGTCAACTGAGTATACGAGATCTGCGCTCCCCCATAACGGCGAGCGCAGCCAATAGCCAGCTGACTGCTTCGAGCACGCTGCGTTAGGGCAAGCTAGGCCAGCGATTCCCCCGCTGCTGGTTGAGCCGTTGCCAGTCAGCAGATTGCTCTGCTTCGGGAAATATTGTGTGATGTCGCCGTAGGCGAGTGGGAACGCAGCGTATGCGTTGACCGAAGAGCTCCCGCCTTCGGGCTCCGTGCTCGGTTGCGAGCAGCTGGAATCGTGCGATTCAGTGCAGGTCCCCTCCAATGGGGATGCGACAAGTTGCTTTTGCTCAAATTCTGAAAAGTCCGTACTTGTCGTCTTCTCGGAGACTTTCGCAAGATTTGACTTGTAGGAGTCTTCCGCATTGTCGAATGTATTGCTGGCTGTCTCGGAAGTGTCGAAGCCGAACGGCTCGGTGACAGTATCCTCGGAAAACAGCAGGGCTTCGTTCTGTCCCACCGATGTGAACGACGAAGCGTTCGGCGATGCTTCTAAAACACTCGAATCAAGCTTGCCGAATAGCTGCCCCTTCGCGAGCGTTCTGTATCTGCCGGGAGTCTTCGATTCGTCAGTTTGGTCGGTTTCGTCGTTTTCGGCGGTTTGGCCGGTTTTGTCGGTTTCTTGCGTGCCGAACAATATGGTCGGCGTATTCTCCCAGCCATTGTCATAGACAGGTCGCTCCCCTGCAGCGAGGCTGCTGAAATAGCCGTCCGGGCCGTAGGGATTTTCTGTTTCGACAGCCTTCGATTCCTGCAGATTAGCCATCGTGATGCTGGTGACGAGCGCAAGGACTGCGAGGAACAACGATGCAAGGATTGAAATGTGCCGGGTCCTGGCTGCGTGGCGGCCTCTATGCGAGGCGAATAGGAAAGCTGCCACCAAGCTCATGGGAGATGACGATGATCGACTGAGACGCAATGCAGACTCAAGGGGTTGGGATTGAACGAATTGCGCGCGGTCCATATCGAGTCGCTTCGCACTGCACTCACGCCGCCGTTGATCCACGCATCGGCCCCACTCATGTCTCACCATCACACCTCAGATCTTCATCTCACTCAGTCCGCGACATTTCTACCGTCCGAAAAACAATCCGTACAACATCATACAGCATGTAGGTATTTGTATAGTATTTTCGGTTCTAGAGCTTCCATATTGCGAACTCGAAGGGCTTAGTTCGACTCAGATTTGAAATTTTGACTTCAGAATTACGTCAATTTTCAGTCACAAGAACACAGAAAAAGTTCATCGAGGTTCAGAGAGCATACAATCTTGAAATTCCCAGGGCTAATACATACCAGCGCACATGAAGTGATTCATTCATCATTGGTCGATTATCATCACCGAGCCTATCTGGGGCCGGGCATAGCGAAGGGCCAAGGAACTCCATTGCTGAGTTCCTTGGCCCTTGCTGATTAATCACCAATTACCATGACTGCTTGTCATGTTATTCGCGATTATGCCTACGCCGTGCAAACGTGATCGTTGCAGCACCCGCTACGAGTAAGAGCACTGTGGCAAAACTCCACACAGCAATATCCGTACCCGTCTTGGCAAGCGGATTACTGGGATTACTCGGACTACTCGGGCTGTTGGGGCTGCTTGGAGTTGCAGGACTACTCGGAGTCGTTGGGCTGTCAGGAGTCGTTGGGCTGTCAGGAACCGGAGGAACGACATCCTTCGAGATCGGATTCTCCACCGTCACCGCGACCGTGGAATCCCTGCCGATCTTCGCCACGCCCGACACCTTCGGATCGGACCACGTGCCACCAGCGACGTCAGCGGCCTTGTCCTCCGACACCGTCACCACCGCGCCCACAGGCAGATCCCCCGAAGTCCAGGTCTGCCCATCCTTCGCGGACCACGTGCCCGAACCCGCGGCAAACGAATCACCCGCAGGATACGAATACGTGCCCGAGAACACCACATCCTTGCCCACCAGCGAAGCGCCATCGCCAGTGACCCTCTTCGTCACCGAGAACCTACCCACATCCTTCGAGATCGGGTTCTCCACCGTCACCGCGACCGTGGAATCCCTGCCGATCTTCGCCACGCCCGACACCTTCGGATCGGACCACGTGCCACCAGCGACGTCAGCGGCCTTGTCCTCCGACACCGTCACCACCGCGCCCACAGGCAGATCCCCCGAAGTCCAGGTCTGCCCATCCTTCGCGGACCACGTGCCCGAACCCGCGGCAAACGAATCACCCGCAGGATACGAATACGTGCCCGAGAACACCACATCCTTGCCCACCAGCGAAGCGCCATCGCCAGTGACCCTCTTCGTCACCGAGAACCTACCCACATCCTTCGAGACGATGTGGGCCAGATTGGATTCGAAACTCAGATTTGCTGGCGTTCCATCGTTATCATATTGGGCAGTTCCCAAAGTGATGTTATTAGCTTCGGAACCATATGCCAGACCGCTAGGGACAGAGGTCGGAGCGACCAAGCTGTAGCTCTGATATGCGTCCAGAGTCGGTGTCGTTACCTTGAATGCCGTGGCATTCGTAGGATCATCGGACCATGTACCCGTATCTGCACTTGTGGCGTCCTTCGAATACAGCACCTCGGAACCGTCCGGCAGTCCGGTGACCGCACCCGTGAGCTTGACATCGAACTTACTATTATTAGCATCGCCCTTGTAGGGAAGCCGATCAAAAATCGTCACATTGCTCAGTTGGAATGTAAAGGCATTGAGTACGGTGATCTGCCAGTCAGGTGTGCTTGGCGATTCGACGTCGGTGGATACCTGCCATCCATCAGCGCTTGTGGCACGCACACTCTTGCCAATGAGCAGACCGCCGGAAGCCGTTACCGTGCTATCGCCCGAAGACTTCGCAATCTTTCCATCTGGGGTAATCCCATCTGAAAGCTTGTAGGTATCTGTCTGGATCTTGTTGTCCCAGGTCTGAGTGATTGGCTTGCCCTGTGCAGACTCATCCGCGGTCCAGGCCCATGAGGTCGCTGTTATTGCCTTGCCTGCAGCGGCGATGAATGCTTGAGGCAATATCACAGTCGGCAGCTCGTAACACAATGATCCGTCCCAAGCAGTCTCCGGGGAGCGCAGGGACTGCAGGTTATCGATGTTGATGGTAACCAGCTGTTGCGTCCCGTCATTGATTAGCTGGGTAGACACTTCTGCGTCATCGCCGATGGCCGGAGCTGTCACAGTGCTGTCTGTAGCCTGGCTGATAGCCGTGATCGCCTTCGAGGCATCAATCTGAACGCCAGCAGGAAGAACGACCTGCAGCTTGCTGTTCTTGTAGGCCTTGCCCGAAGGGTCGTAGTTGGCAATGCATGCTTTGTATGTCGCAGTTCCCGAACCATTCGACATGGTGATGTTGCTCGGTGCAGAAATACTGGTCTGAATCGGAACGGCATCCTTGATGGTCGTTGTTTCAGCGTCATCGTTCGTCAAGTCCACCGGAGTGCTGTCATTGGTTGTGGCAAGAATCTGTCCGGTATTCACTGTCTTCAAAGGTGTGGTGCCATCGGAATCAGACGAGGTGTCGCTGCCAGCGGTCAATTCACGGTATGAAGCAATGGTATTAAGAGCTACCTTGATCTGCGCTCCACTCGGAATGGTGCTGCCAGCAGTTGGCGTAACGACTATCTTCCAATCGGTGATGTATTCACCACGATTGAGGTCGATGCGATCGTAGCCACTCCACCGCCATGCATCACTCGAGCCCTTCTGCACGGGCACGACCTGCAAAGGACCGCTTGCAGTAGTCGCACCGGAGGTATCGTAGCTTATCCAGTCGCTTTGCTTATTGGTCTTGTATTGGAAAGTGTATGGATACTTGCCGGCCTGCATCACGCTGTTGAAGCTTGCGGCGATACGGACCACTGAGTTGTGCTTGAAATAATCGGCGTTGCTCTTGTAGCTTGAAACATCCTGAAGCGTCATTTCGGTAAGCTGAGCGTTGTCTTCAGTATTGATATAGTTCCCGGTGATGTTTACCGTGGTGCCGGATGTCCAGTACTCGCCATTGGAGACCGTTGGCGTATCTCCAGCGGAGGTCGTCTTGATGATCGCGACTTCCTTGGTTGCGCTTCCACCGGTGATTGCCGGGGGTTGTACGCTGTCAGTGGCTTGACCGCTGTCCTTTCCGGTTTTTGATGTTGTGTTCAAAGTCACCACATTGGCCGGAGGAACGTCGCCCGCCTTGTAATCATCACTGCCATAGGTAACGTCAAGATAAATGTCTTTCCCATCCTGGCCGATGCTCGTCCAGCTGGGAGAATAGACCTTGTCTCTCGTCCACGTCCAAGTGGCCGTACCGTCTGGATTGTCCTCGCTGGTCCACGAACCATCGCTTGAGGCTGGTGAAGGCGTTACCGTGACGCCCTTGGGCAATACATCCACCAAGGTCTGCTTCCAAGTGGAGAATGTCTGGGTGTCACTGTTTGGATTGACCGTTCCGTATTGGAAATAATAGCGGACCTGACGGTTATCCGAACCTGGAATTACCTCGTAATTCTTGTCTACGTTATATTTGAGATCCCCGGTAACCTTTGTCGACAATGGGATGCTCTGACCGCACGCCTGAACCGTGGAATTATAGACGGTGGAGGAGTCGGCATTGGTGGTATTGATCGGGGTCACGCCGAAGCTGAACTGCACGGCCTGCTGACTTGCATGCAGTTGCAGAGTGACGGTCTTCGTCGCATCGTCGTATGTGTAGCCTGTGATTGGACCGTTCTTCGCATCAACAGGGATACTGCTTTCATTGAGCTTCAGATTGGAATCGAGAACTACCGTAACATCCGGCTGGGCTGATGCTTCTTTGCTCAAGGAAATGTTATAAGTCAAATCCCTATACACGGTCGACGACTCTGGCGCTGTTGCCGACGGTGCAGTGCACGCAGCGGCAGTGTCTGCCTGAGCCGAGCTGGGTATTCCGGAGAACAGCGTCAAAAACGCCACGACGAGTGCGACGATTTTAGCCGCCGCTCCATGCTTCTTGATGGAAGCCACTCCGGAATCCATTTTTTTCTTCCCTAAGGACATAGATCCCCTCTCAAATTGGCACGTAACTTTGCATAGTTGCATAGTTGCGCGCTAAATTAACATCCCGCGTCTCACGCGAAATCCCCCAATGCAGGCATTGTTTTGTAAAAGCAAGTGCCGCTATATTTTACTTTAACATGATGAGTGCTATTCTTCCATGATATTTTTGAATTCATTATTTGGAACGATTTCTCTCCTACTTTTCCCAGGGAAGGAACAATCGAATTGCAAGTGGCGCTCGCTATAGCAAGAAGTTCAGGGATCAGACAGTGGGGCCGTTGAGCGGCTGCCGAAAGAAATATTCGGACTTGTTGCAATGCTGCTTGACCTTGGTTCTGGCAGAGATTCATGGGACATGTCATGGCTATCGCGCTCACCAGGCATCGATCTGGATCATGCATGCGCTCTGCGCGAGCTAAAGGCCATGGACTATGTCGAAGTCGATATGCGTGGGGAACGACTGAGCACAATCGGCGAGAAACTTGACGCTGCATTCGCACCCTCGGCTATCACATCATCGACATTCACACCATCGACATTCACACCATCGGCGTTCAGCAAAGAAATGAGCCGCTTTTTGCCATCTTCTATCATCTCCGCACCATTGAACGCCCCATCTGACTGGAAGCCACCCGCAAGCAATTGGATTTGCTCTTTGCCATGGACGCACCGAATGTTGTCACTCGAACGGGTGACCCTGGCGGTTCGCAACCCGAATAATTGACCTGGATGAGTTCTTTGGGCTTGGTCCCATATTCTGCTTTCGAATGACTGCTTTCTTGTTCAATGACTCAAGGCATTCAACGTTGCTATCCAAAGCCAGAACAGTGACATCTCTCATCTTTGATCAGTCCGGTCAGCAGATTCTGAATCTATGGCCGTCCAAGCAGAAGCACCGGTCAATACCAATGAATATCGTATTTTATACGTAATGTTCATTTTAATACCAGCAACGTAAGTGAGAACCATGCAACCTTTGAACATAGAAAAGCTCGCATTGATAAGAAACATTGCAAGGACTCTTGCCGAACAGAGTCTTTATGACGTCAATCTCATTCTGCATGAATTGCAGATTGTAGAAATTACGGCCGAGGCGTGGGAGTCGAGGTCTTCAAGCTCCGCAACAGGTAGCCGCACATGCATCGTCATAGAGAAAATACGCGATCTATCACCCTCTGCAATCGATGATCTCGCACATAGCGTTCGAGAACTGTTTGGAATCGTCATTTCCGTAGAATCCAAAAGAGCCACCGCTCCCCTGCAGCTTTTTGCTTCACATCTGACAACTCAAAAAGCTCTAGTTGGGCAAGTTGGCGAATACTTACATAAGTGGGGCGTCAGCCTGTTCGTAGCCCATACGTCCATCGAACCCGACACGGAATGGCAGAGGGAAATCGAACGGGTTCTAGATAGTTGCGATGCCGGCGTAGTATTTTTCTCACCAAAATTCATCGAGAGTCGCTGGTGCGACCAGGAAGTTGGGTGGCTCATGGGAAGACAAGTGCCTTGTTATTCTCTGAGGTTCAACAATGAAACACCCTACGGTCCACTTGGCAAAAAGCAAGCTTACAACGTCACCGATGGGATGACGGCCGCAAGCGTCGGAGAAGAAATCATTAGATGGATCTCTCAGAAACCAGAATTGACGACAGGATTCGCCGCTTCCCTGGTTGAGGCGCTAAAAAACTCGGATTGCTTCCGACAAACAGACAAGGTTTGGGACCGGCTACAAAACGCGAAAGATCTTGGAAAAGATTCCGTTGCCAGCCTACTCAGCGCCATTCGAGACAACGATCAAGTCTACCGAGCCACCAGAGCTAGCAAATCCGGCCGAGCCGACCAATTGGGCCGAGAAGAGCGCGACCCATATGCTGAGTTGGCTTTCAAACTTGCAACCAAACAACCCGGATTTACGGCGAACATCGAACTAGCAACCGAGGTAGCAAAGATTCGTGGTCTTGATGCCTTGCTGGGTGGAGCGGTTGGGAGCTTTCCCAACTCGTCATCTCGAGCGGAGGCGTAGTCGTAGTCGAGAGATCTCACTGCATTGAAATCGAACAGAGAAGATCCCTTGATTCGCTCCGCCCGCTCGGAATGACAGTCGAGAGGAAAGCTCGGGATGAATGCTCGGGTTAATTGCCCAGCACCGCTGAGCAGCAATCAGGTCATTCTCTCTTCTCAACGCCTCAAATAGCTTCATTATCCAGACATGTCTGATTATTAACCGCAGGATATTTACCAACGAGGTTTCACCGCTCTGCCCAGGACAACGATGCTGGATCCCATTCGAGTGATGTCATGGTGTCGCGCGCATACAAGTCTTCCAGCAGTCCTTGAACTAGGGCGTACGCTTGCCCGATGGTCATGTTGTCCACTTTGGTTGCCTGTGCTGTTTTACGGAACTGCACAGGCGTCCAAGATTTAGGTATTGCTAAATCGATGGGATACCGTAATTGGCGTCGGCCACATTCGCTTCTCAGGGATTCTTCGAGTGCCCCAGCTTCGAAGCGTTGAGTGACGGCGATGATTGCCAGATCAACTAGGTCTTTAATACGGCTGGAATCTCTGCCGTTGATCTTCTGCACCACGGCGCACACCTTATCCGCGAACTGACAGATGACCGGATACAGTCGGTATGGATAGGTAGCCAGCCTGTCGATTGGCAGACGGTTGACGGGTGTCATGACGTCGGCCCTTGGCATGGTCCCCTGATGGGCAACGAGGTCCACGTGTATCGGGCTGAGAAGCTTGACTCCAAGTCTTGTGTCGAACGTCACGCGGTAGCCATCCTGGTACGGCTGATTGTCCGTCTGGAGAATTGGCGTCACGGACCTGAATTCGAAGACGAAGTGATCGTGCAGGTCGATACCCGCTAGGTTTTTCAGTTCATCGAGTGAACGTTGTATGTCGTAGCCATTACTGAAAAGGTCAGCGTCGAGAGTTCGTCGGGTCGAAGGGATGCGGGCGAGCATCGCGCTACCTCCTTTAAGCACCCAGGTGCTCTCCTCTCCCTCGCTGAAGATCCTGCTGAGGAACCGGTCGTAGTGGGCTTGTCTAATGAGGTCGCCTACCTGTCGTTCCGGATGATGCGCATGCTCGGCTTTCGCGGCGCTTTTAATGGCGGCCTCGACCGCGCCACCAGACGAGTAGGCATAGGTATCGTCGGTCATGATGCTGTCCCTTCTTCTGGGGTTGACGGCTCCTCGGAATGAGCACCATCTGAAGTGTCTGCGGGAACTGGACCGCTGGTGCCCGGATTCTCCTTCTCTGATTGCACGCGTTCAACGAACAATTGCGTGGATTCTGGGATCTGCATGAGGGCATCCGCGATCGCATCAGCGTTAATGTTTGCAGGCGAATTTTGCATGAGATTCCTCAGGGGCTCAAAGCGTTCACTGAGCACTTGGAGCGCATTCCGGAGCGTTTCGCCGATACGATCATCCACCGGCCCTATCAATTCCGCGACCATCGCCTTTCCGTCCTCGGGGGCGAAGCCGTGACGCTTCGCCAGCGGTGCCAGAAGTCTGGCGAGTTGTTTCCTGTCAAGCTTCCCGGATCGTCGCATAAACTCTTCCAGCAGCATGTCCTGAATCAAGGAAACGTCGGTTCCACCCTCAACCAAGTCGGCCACTGTCTGTTCGAATGTCGTCACCGGCAGACCGCTGATTATTTGCACAGACCGGCTGGGATAGCGTCGCGTGCGCAGTCTGAGATCAGGTCGTTGCGTCTGCCGTCGCCGAGGTGTGGAAAACCGGTACGGTTCGGGCACAAAGTCACCAACCCCAAGCATCCAGGCCGCGCTTTCAAGACAAACGACGGCCTCGTCCGGGACCTTTCGCAGACGCTCCTCCGCGGTGCGTTTCGGATCGATGGACAGCCAGGCCGCACGGATGCCCTCGAAACCGTCACTCGGAACACCCGCATCCCGGTAGACCCCCTGAGCCAGACGCTCAATGACGCCATCCCGTTCCATGCGTGACAGATCAAGCCGTGATACACCCAGAACCTTCGCCTGCGCGGTCGTCACCAAACCCCACTGACCGGCCGTGAGTGATGCGAGCTTAGCGACTTTGTTCATGCTTGAATTGTATCTTATGATGACACAACTCAAGCACAATGAGTTGTCTCAAGAGAGAGAGAAATATATTATCCGTCACTGTCCTCGTGCGTCAAACGCATCGTATGCAAGCAAGCATCCGGGCATTATAAGTATTCAACATTGCACTTCAAGACACTAGTTATCGCATTGCGGTTCATATTCTTCTCATTGCACCTCGAAAGCCACAAGGCAGTGCTGCATCATACCCGCGATCTATGTTCCCGCGCTTGCGTGTTTGCAACCCCTTAGACTCGCGTACCGGTTCTCCACTGCCGTTCGGCGCACCTGCCCCAGATGAGAGCCCCCAGCAGGATCGCCGCACCGATGATGCCGACCGTGCCAATCCGTTCTCCGCCGAGAGCCATTCCTATGAGCAGTGCCCATCCGGGTTCGCTTCCCAGCAGCATGCCAGCCCGTGACGCTGAGGTGAGCTTGGTTGCCCACAGCTGGCCGAGGAATGCCGCCACCGTGCATCCCATGCTCAAAAAGAGCACTTCGCCCCATTGCGTCGGGCTGAAAGCGTGCATGTGCTCGATGAGCGGGATGCCTCCCCACACGGAGAACATCACTGCCCCGAAGGTGATCTCGATGGTGGTGAGCATCATGACGTCGGTGCTTCCCGAAGCGGTGAATCTGGCCTCGGCCACACCCAGTGCGGCTCTGATGATCGCCGCACCGATCATGAGCAGGTCTCCCAGATTAGGAGCGTTCAGCCCAGTGTTGCCGATAAGTCCTGAGATGCCGAGAACGGCGAGCGCCACGGCTCCCATCAGCTGTGCCGAGAGTCTTCTTTTGGCTACCAGCGATTCCATGATTGGCGTGATCAGTACTGACAGGCCTATGATGAGGCCGGCGTTGGTTGCGCTGGTCATGGTCACTCCCACCGTTTCCAAGGCGATGGTGCACGAGCGCAGCACACCGAGCATCAGACCGGGTCTGAGGGCCTTGCTCAGCCCAGGAGGCCGGCGATAGGCTTGCACGATGAGCAGCAGCACGGCTGCGGGGACGAAGCGCGCGCACATCACTGCTGCGGGACTCGACGCAGCGCTCAAATCCTTGGCGGCGAGATAGCTGCCTCCCCATATTGCCGCTACCATCAGCAGCGTCACGTCGGGCAGGATTCCTGTAACATGGCTCTTGTTGGAATTCGTCTTGATGTAGGTCATGATTTGAGTATGACCAGGTTGACCATTAAGAACAATGGCCACTATCTTCAACCACCTATAAGATAATCTTCATGGAAGTCGAGTATCTGCGTACGCTTCGGGAACTCCGTGACCGGGGATCGGTGACTGCTGTGGCCAAGGCACGGCATCTGTCGCCTTCGGCGGTATCCCAGCAGCTGGCGGCATTGCAGAGAACGGTGAATGTGCCGCTCACGAGGCAGTCGGGCCGTGTACTCGTGCTGACGGACACAGGCGAACGGCTCGCGGATGCGTCCGAGGCGGTCTTTGCATCCCTGTCCATTGCGCGAGACTCCGTCGACCACTATCTGCAGGCCATGAATCAGATTGTTACCGTCACGGCCTTTCACAGCGCGGGACTGGCGTGGTTTCCGCCCCTGATCGGGTATTCGCTGTCGCATCCCGGCGGCCCTCAGGTTCACTGCCGTGACGAGGACGTAGCCGTCGAGGAATTCGTGCCTCTGGTTGCCGACTATAACGTGGTGATCGCCCACCGCCCGCTGGACTCTGCGCCCTGGCCGAAGCAGCGCGTTCACATATCGCCGATTCTGACCGAACCCATCGACCTTGCTCTGTCGCGTGACCACCCGCTCGCGCAGCACCCGACCGTGAAACTGGAAGACATCGCCCACGAGACCTGGATAGCCGCACATGAGGGCTTCGCCCTGGAACCCTTGCTGCTTCAGGCCATGGCTACAACCGCCGGCGGAGCAATCACCATCGCGCACCGGGTCAACGAGTTCAACGTCGCTGCTGCCATCATCGCGACGACCCACATAGTCGGACTGCTGCCGAGATATACCGGACTCCCGCCACAATTCCGCGATCGCGTGGTCCTGCGCCCCATCGAACATCTCACCATAGCCCGCCACATCGATGCGCTGTCTCGGCCGGACGTATACGCACGAGCCAGCGTCAAGTCCACCATCGCCTCGATCAGGCAGATCGCGAAGCGGGCAGTCGGGCAGAACGAGGGGTAGGGGAAATAGATTTATTGGTGCAACTTATTCGTATTCGCTACATCCATGAAGCAATTTGTGAAGCGCCACGCCTATCACCTCGCGATGCCCGCCCAGACGCACGCCGAGGGCAACCAGTATGCTCACGTTCTCCACAGCACCACCCCACTCGGCCATCACCGCTTCCCTGCTGGCAATCTACGTACTTGCGCGAAGCGTGGCCGCTCACGCGAAGTGAACACCGAGCTTGGCAATCACACCATTGACCTTGATCCAGGCGTGCAGGTCTGGAGAATTATCGCTCTTGTGTTGAAGCATGACATTCAACCATGTCTTGACCGAAGCTTTGTCGCTGTGGGGCAGAGTCTCAGCGGCGGGAATCGGACCATACGCCACCTTAGGGCGATGCCGCGGCGAAATCGTTGAGAAGCCTTTATTCGCAACGGTTCTGCGGCTTCGGAGAAATATCGGAGAAACCTCCGATATTTCGACTGAAAGAGGAATGACCGCTGAGCAAACAAGATTGTGCACTTCTGCAAGTAGATGGGGGTTCAAAACGTTGAAATGGCGTTGGGAGAATGCCGTTTTCCTCCGTGGATACTTAGTGGAGTGCACAATCTTATGAGTCTGGCCAAAAAATCGCAAGAATAGCGTGGGGTGGGCGTGATTTTTCGGCAAACACCCCGTTTTTTCGCCAGGCACCCCACGATTATTGCCGTGCGGCCTGCAACCGAGTGTTCTAGTGCTTCATCTCACGTTGAATCCGCATGCGCGGGCACTCTCACCTGTTGTGCATCCCCGAACGATTGCACTACTCGCCAATGAAATCAGCGTCAGCATGATGTCCCGACGCTTCAAAAGTGAGAGCGGCGGTGCCGGCATCCTAATGCCATGCCCCCTTGCAACACCAACAGCAACGCCAACAATCGTCCTCCGAAACCGTCAACCCTTGTCCCAGAACCCGCAGTGTTCGGCGTTGACATGAAAGCTTACGATACCCCACTCCGAGATGGTCTTCACCATGACTGTGATGACTGTGACGCTCCGCTCTGTGCAATATCTCATGGACTCTCCGCAAACGGTAGATCGGGCGTGTTCCAGCTTTACCTTGAGCGCACTCCAGGTCGTATCCTCGACGTGTGATGAAGAAAACGAAACACATGAGCGCACTCAGCCGGAGCGCACCAAGCGAGCGCGTACCAAGCGAGAGCGAGTTGGAAGCCAAAGCGAAGCTTCTTGACGTGCCTACTGCGCAGGTGGTGCCCGACAAGTCCATCGGCGAGGTGCGAGAGCTTACCAATCTGAGCATTGACACGCTTCGCTACTACGAGAAAATCGGCTTGATAGATCACATAGCGCGCGATTCCAGCGGACATAGGGTCTAGAGCGACTTGGATGTGGAACGGATCGGATTCGCGCGTCGCCTGCGCGCAACCGGCATGCCCGTGTCTCAGATTGTGCATTACGTCCGGTTGCGGGCTCAGGGACCAGACACGGCTGATGCGCGCCTGAACATGCTTCTCGATCATCGTGACAGGCTTCTTGGCATGCAGCAGGAGCTGGCCGAAAGCATGAATTTGGTGGACGGCAAAATCCTCTATTATCGTCACCTCATTGAGCAGAAGGATGCAGGTCATGAAGCAACAAGATGACTCGAAGGAATCCGGAAAGGCGTGGATTGCCGCGTGGTGCTTCGCAGTCATCATGGCATCCGTAACCGTTACCACGCCATTATGGCAATACTATGAACAGCGATATGGCTTCGGACCCACAGGGGTCAGCGTGGCGTTCGGGGCCATGACAGTGGGGGTGTTCATAGCGCTGCCGCTGCTTGGTGGACTCTCCGATGCATGGGGAAGATTCCGTGTGATGAGCATTGCCATCGTCATCGACCTCCTCGCAACGGCAACACTGCTCATCCCAGGGTTCACGCCCCTCCTGCTGGCTCGAGTCTTGCAAGGGTGCGCCGTGGCACTCACGGTATCTTCGGCGCCACCGGCAATCGGCGAAGCGCTGTCGCATGACGGAGAAAAGCATCCAGCGCTGACGGCTTCGATCTCCACGGTCGCCAACCTGGGTGGCCTGGGTTTTGGAAGTCTCCTCTCAGCCACCGTGGTTTCCATTGTCGGCAAGCCATTCGTCGCCCCGTTCCTTGCATTCGCAGTGCTGCTCTGCGTAACGCTGATACCCTGCTCGCGGCTTGGAATCAGGGATGGGAACCGGCTCAGCTTCCGCGTGAGGTTGCCTAAGGTACCTGGCGGGAATCTGCGGGCATATCTCGGTGCCGGACTTTGCGGGCTGGCATCATTCGCCGCATTCTCGGTATATGCATCATTGGGCCCCGGAATTCTGCACGACACTTTCTCCATGCATTGCGCGCTCGCTGGTCCCATACTGTATTGTTCGGTGATGGCATGCAGCGCCATAGGACAGCTCATCCTCATGCGCCTGCAACTTTCATACAGACGAATCACCGGCATCGCGCTCTTCGTCGCCGGGTTTGCTCTGGTGTACGTTGCGCTTTCTGGGCACATTCTTGCCGTATTCATCGTCGGCAGTCTGCTGCTCGGCTTGGGGTCAGGACTAGTCTTGGCTGAAGGCTCTCGCATCGTGACCGCACACTCGCACCGCGAAACCGCCGCCGCATCACAGGCTGGCTTCTTCATGATGGGGTATGTCGGCATGGTCATCCCCATAATCGTCCTCGCAGCGCTGATAGGCGCGGTCTGCATCACGATGGCGTTCGCAATCACCGGAGCAGCGCTCTCCCTGCTTGTGACCGTGGGGATCGCTGCAACGGCGTAGGGGAATCTGCTGCTTGTTGGGTCGCCGCTGATGACAAATATTTAGACGAGGCCAACTTCAGAACAGAGCCCACATCAGTTATAGCCACGATCTCT
Source organism: Bifidobacterium sp. WK012_4_13 (assembly GCF_041080835.1). Classification (NCBI taxonomy): domain Bacteria; kingdom Bacillati; phylum Actinomycetota; class Actinomycetes; order Bifidobacteriales; family Bifidobacteriaceae; genus Bifidobacterium; species Bifidobacterium fermentum. The sequence goes on along the minus strand of NZ_CP129683.1, from coordinate 2,236,628 downwards.
GCGTTCCTCTCACATCATTGTCAACTATCGTTGACGATGAAAAGATAAGTCTGCTCAACGTTTCCGCCAGAATCAGCGAAAGGACTTGAGTAACCAACACCAAGTCGGACAGTGACATCAGGTCAATGCCTGATATGAGAAGGATGAAAAAATGGAAACGATTCAAGCCCTGCCTTTGCTTGGAATCAACGAACAGAACATTGACAAATATGCAGTTCGTTTGAGCAGGGTTCTACCCGGCTACAATCCAACGACTGTTTTCTTCAATTCCAATGGGGAAACCAGAGACGAGCTCAATAATCACATGTTCGGGTATCGTTGGCCGGGCGACAGGAGGACACACCGGATTCATGGCGAAATTGTACTTCAATTCTTGCAAATCGATAAGTTCAGCTCATCGTATGTTTTTGCTGGAGCATATCATGTTGGCAGCGTCATAGAGAAGGGATCAGGATTCACAATTTATGACTGGCACGGCCAAGAGATATCGGACTATCATGCTTTTATTGGACGCTTAGTTGTAAACTACCCTCGAAAACCAGGTTATACGGGAATGGATTTTCGACTCAATAAAGTCGAGAATGCAAAGAGCTTTATGGAATCAATGACGGTTGAAAGCGTCGAAGCTTCGCCTCTCACTGCGCGGCCCTTCCCAGGCTATGCAAATGTACGAATCAACCATGCTGAACTGGTTTCAGCCGTCAACAACAGTCAGTGGCGCACAGCTTTAGACAACGTTCAAGGTGTGTATTTGCAAACAGACACGTCAAACGGCTGGCATTATGTTGGATCCGCCTATAGTCAGCAGGGAGAACATATCGGCATATTATCCCGTTGGGAAGAGTATGCGGGTGGAGACCACACCGGTGGAAATAAACTGCTGCAAGCTATTCCAAATGCCTCTTTTCACATTGAGCAATACTTCGAGTACTCGATTCTCGAAATATTTGACATGCATGCAAAGAGCCAGGACATTATCAATAGAGAACATTGGTGGATGAAGACCTTGTCTTCGTTGCACCGGGAAACTGATCTGCATCCTCATGGCTACAACAATTAAGATTCATCAAGCAAACTGCCTTATTGTTCAGGAATTTCTCGCCCTGCACCCCAGCCTCACCCTAAAGAATTCCTCGACCTTCGGGTCTTCGAAGTAGACGCGGACGCCGTCAATGCCGCGCATAAGAATCGTGAAATAAATATGCTTGATATATTCCGTGAACTCTGCTTCGTTGAACTCTTGCTTTGATGGCGTCCCCTTGCGGTCCATGTAATTGTCTTTATTGCCACGAAGATGCCCATCCGGGCCGACTTCCAGATCCCGGCCAATTATGGCACCCACATAGTTGAAGTCTTCACCCTGTATTGCATGGATGGAACCGATTTCCTCATCATGCTGCGAAACGAGTTTCTTTTCTTTCTCCCATGAACTCGCGTGTGGACGAACCCAGTTTTCTGCGTGATCGTTCCACTTCCACTGATCTAGCACATCCCCGTTCTGTTCTTGCCAATCATAGGCGTGAGGGTCTTTCGAGCTTGCCCATTTGCGGACATAGCCTGCAATTACTCTGTTCACCGCGTGTGGATGAAGGTTGCGCATGCAATCGGTGTAATCGAATAGATTCTTGATGGAATCCACGAATCCAAAGTACGGATATGCATCTTGCTCTTCATAAGGATTGAAAAGCCCAGTATCAAATGTGAACCGTTGCTCTTCTCCACGATCGAGTTCCAATGCATGGATTATCCATTGGTAAAGTCATTCCCGGAATATTTATGATTCGCATCTGCTGGGTTTACACGGAACTGCTCGGTAAGGTACAGCCGCTCGAATCCCTTGGTAAGACTATCGAAACGATCTTTTGGGATATCGTCGGGCCGAATGCTCTGGAAGCAGTCATACAACAGAACGGTTTGCCTCGCACTATTACTAACAATATCGAGTTCGTTATCATATGGGCATGTCGAATCCCTCATCCAGGATTTGAACATATGATCGCTGGGATAGTCACGAACCAACCGTTGAGCCTCATCAACGATTACCACTCCGTATTTGTCATCACTCGCTTTTTGCTCAACCCAAAGTGTGTCAGGGCGCTTGGGCTTGCTTATAGCCGGATTGCCATAATTTGAAAAGATATCTCTGGCGTTGCCAATCCAGTTTCCCTTAACCACTACCGCAACTTTCTGACCCATAGGTATTTCAGATGCAAGCGATTTCGAACCACTATTCATTGTGTCTGCAATCTTCACAGCAAGATTTGTCAGCAATGCTGTCTTGCCGGTGCCTGCAAGTCCTTGAATTACAAAGTTCTTGTCAGGGTTCGTGACAATAGTGTCGACAATATTCTCCTGTTCTGCAGACAACTTGTTGAAAACCGAGTATTTATAAAGAAGACTGTTCAGAACAGACTGTACATCGTCATACACATATTTATGAACGTCGTTCTCTTTGCTGCCGAAGTTCTGCATTGCTGCCCATATCTTGGGAATAAGATCGCGTTGCACCTTCGCTGTGCTCGAACTTAGGTTGCCTAAAGTCTTGTTGGAAACTTCCACTTTGACGCTCGAGGGCCTTTTTTTGCAGTCTTGACGATATAACCGTATGAGCTGAGCTTCGAGCGCATTCATGGTTTCATCAGTGACTGCAGATCCATAAATTGCGAATAGTGTCGAAAACCTCGAAAATAGCGCTGGCCTTGCTTTGAAATGCTGTTCGTTTCTACGTTTGAGATCGTTCGTTTGCCCGATATACGACACAGTAGGCGACCAATACCAATAAATCACATCACGAGATTCGAAGTGCTCGCCAGACATATATGACGACATGAACATATGAGCTTTCTGAGCATCGCCGATGACATTGATTGTGCCATCTTTTTCTACATCAAATTTTAGAATGTCAAAATTCGACATGTCCCGCCATCCCCCTGGAGAACTATCACGTCATTGATTACAAAATACACCTAACGGCACTCTGTTTTGCATCAACACTTATCGAACGTGCAATTATTTGTCTACGATTTTGCATTTGCACCACGCGTAATTGCGAAATAAGCGACAGAATCGGCACGGGCGCGGATGAGCAGCTTCGTGAGATGCTTGTCATATAGGCTGTGTCGCCATACTCAAGGTCCGAATTACCCCGGTCAGCACTTTGCTCTTAGAACAACTAATTCTGTCGAATATCTGCCAGAAATTCTTCCTAAATCACGTCTAGTGCGGAATCACGTACCTCAAATCAACAACAATAATTCTTCCCCTGACCTAGATACGTTTTATCGAACATCTGAAGACGCGCAAATTGCCCAATATTGATGCAAATAAAGCGTCATAGAATAGCAGCATGGGGACAACAAAATGGGCAATTACTGAAGGCACTGTTTTTAAGCACAAACGAGATATTCGGGTCATCATCGGCAGTGGCAATTTTCAAAGCGGAATTATTCGGCCAAAGGGCGAGAATGATGTGTTATTGTTCTCAAATCCTACTTCTGCAGAAACATATGGCTATTCAGATCGGGAGGGCATGCAAGAGGACGGAACGTACCTGTATGCGGCTCAAGGATCAAATGGCGATCAAGTCCTCACCAAAGGAGCCAACAAAGCAGTATTGGAGACTGCTAACAATGGCGGCATTCTTCGCTTGTTCGTTCATAATTCTCAGGGCTATCAATATGTCGGGGCATTTGGATTGGCAGACAAACCATTCATCCAAACTGCAACAAACCCAAATCTGTATACATTCTGTTTAGTTTCTCAAGGCGCGGATGTACGAATATTGAATACCACAGCGGAGCCAACTCGAACAACTCTGCATGCTCAACCTTGGACTCCGAAGACCACGGATCTTGCAAATATTCCTGAGAAACATTATGAAACTCGACAGGCACAACAGGTGGAACATGTGCTCGAGAAAGATTTCGGAGCATGGCTTATACAACAGCATAAAGAACTCGAGGACTTAACCATTCGCGTATCAAATGTTGATATTAAACCGGATATTTTCAATTCAACAGACGCAGAGATCATTGAAGCAAAGGCTTCTGAGACACGCGGCTATGTGAGAACTGCGATTGGTCAGGTTCTTGATTACGTGAATAACGTGAATCACTGTAAACAGGCAACGAACCGCGAGCATACGCATGTGAAAGCTGCGCTCCTTCTTCCTGCATCACCAGAACAGGATCTCGTTGAGTTGTGTTCAGAATTGAGCATCAGAATTTATTGTCGTAAAGGCTCTGCGTTTACGGAACTCACCAGTACGAATTTATGATTAATCCCCAGAGGATTGAACATTGATCTCACAGATGATTCATCACTGATACGCAGAAATTCTGAACATTATTCGTCAGATGCAGCTAACCGAATTAGGTCTGTTCTGACAAATTTATATACGTCAGAACGATAGAATCTGGTCAATTTGGCAGAAACATCTGCTCTGCTAGATTAGTAAATAATGTTCTGCCCCGTATATCATGATAGGCATTGAAATTGATGGGGACTTCCTTGAGAAACACAACTACCTTCAATCCTCACGAAACTCACTCAGCCAATTCGCGATTATCAGACCACCTGTAAACCACTGAGTCAGATTTGAGATCACTTAACAAGCATCCAGTCTCACAACGTTATTTCTTGACCGTTGAATCTCTTAATAAGAGCACTTTAGGTATGAATAGCATAACCGCTTCACCATGTATACCCCATCTGGGGCCAGCAGACGCGCAATCTGGCAATGTCGACAGCAAAGTGATTGTTCCGACGCTGGCAGCGATCGCATTAAACATATTCAGACAATCCGGCAGAGCCCAATCTGCAGGGCAGGATGACGCTCATCACCGCAGAACCGTCTCCCAGAATCGTTTCTTTTCCCTCCCGGGGAATCGTTGCTGAAGCATGTGGATGAAGATGTCTGCATTCGTCCACGCATATCGGACGGTGAACAACGTCCTTCCACTGGCATTCTTGACTCTCACTTGTGGCTTTCCCGAAACTAGAGCGTTCGAAGATAAGTATCTCCAGCTACCAATCTCGTCCACATCGAAAGAATAGCGCCTCATTCCAAAGCGCTGAACAACGTGGACTCTCTCGCCGTCAACGGTTATGCGAGTCGTTGCCACGTATCTTTCCATAGGAACGGCGAAGGCAGTGCTCAGCAGGAAGAAGAACAGCCAGGGAATCCAGAACGTTGAGCCACTCGTGTCAGCAAGACTGCGGACAAACATGATCGCGCATATCACCGGCAGAGGCGCAAGAAGTATTCGGAGAAATATGACGAGCGAATGCGGGCAGTGCATGACATAGGATTGCGACGAGTCTGCGGTGCCATTGATCTCTTCAGGCGAGCCTTTCACCAGGAACAGCGTCAAAGCGGTAATCATAATGCCTATCGAAATTGCGATGGCAGTGCTGTTCATTCCATGTAACACGAGACTCTTCCTCCATGCCTGGCGGCGTTCATTACCTTGAATTCTATGAAACGCTCCATACCTATCTCTGAGGACCCGCTCTCGCACAGAACAGTCCCACGTGTTGTTCACAACTTTCTCATGGCATCGCATTCACTATGCTGCAGGCGATTCATTTCCCCATGAATCGCCTGCAGCAGTGGCCGATCCGTAGATCAGAGCATTAATCAAGCAAAAACATATCAGTATTATCCACAGTTCAGACTTGCGTATTCTTCACAAAGACGAAGTTCGAAAAATACTACGGCAATCCCAAACAATCCACCACTCAGAACCAGTGGCCGACGAGGATGGTATCCGTGGGGCCGCCGAATGTGATGACTCTGTCTGCCTTGCCTGAATGCAGCGGCGTATAGAAATAATAGGTGTTGCCGCGGCGTACGGCGAAATCGTCGGAACCGTTCGTGCCGTTCCAATCACCGGTGAGAACAGTGTCTGTGGGCCGACCGAACGAGATTCTTGTTGTTTTCTCCCCAGAGTCGGTCACGTAATAGGTATTTCCGCGACGCAAGGCCAGCGAATCCGAATCATAGGGAGCCCAGGCGCCCACGTACACTTGGTCTGTTGGCTTGCCGAAAGCACTCTTCTGATATATTTCGCCGCCTAATTCACTCGTGAACTCATAGGTGTTGCCTCGACGCAATGCCAAAGCACTTCGACTAAATCCTTCCCAGTTGCCAGACTGCACCGTGTCATTCGGCTTGCCGAAAGTGAACACCTTGGTGGCCTTGCCACCTGATGAGCTGTTGGTTGCATACACTCTGTTGCCACGCCGCACCGCGAGGGTGTCCGTGCCATCGGCATTCCAATCCCCTACCAAAACCTGATCGCTTGCCTTGCCAAAGGTGATGACCTTATCGGCCTTACCCGCATGCAAGGAACCATACAGGTAATAGGTGTTGCCGCGGCGTATGGCGAAAGAATCGCCTTTGCTATACCCCTTCTTCAACCAATGCGCATAGTACGTGAAGGATTCGCCTGGTGTTGCATCATCGAATTCCAATTCCTCTCCAGGTTCGGTCATGAATTTGTAACTCGTGCACGCATCCCGTTCACTACTCCAGCCAATAAAGGTATAACCACGACGTGTAAACGTGTTCTTCGGAGCTTTGGGAGTGTCTTCAGAGAAATGCGTGGAGGTGACCGGACCTGATCCCGAGCCACCATTCGCTTCAAACCTGAGCGTGATATTCACCCCACGGTCGTTCTGACCTTCATGATCATCCAAAGACAATGTCACGGCAATGGCAAACGCCAGAACGAGAGCAACTCCAAGAATGACCGTCAGAAACGCAATCCACTTGTTATGCGGTTCGATCCCATTATGCTTCATAGTCTTCTCTTTGCATCTCGAAGGTCACGGAGCGATATCACCCACACCAGCGGTCAGTGCCTGTGAGTTTCCCGTGTTCCCGTGTTCCAACCTTTGTGCATATCCTAACTCCAGCCGCATGCAGATTCGATTCGAAACACCGCATGGGTGAAGCTTGAGCGGCGATCTCTTCAAGCAATCATGGAAATGATTCAGGAAAAAGACAAGACATGGCCGAACCAGCGACGCCACCACACAAGCTGCCCACAACCAGCAGCGGATCTCAGGGCAGGATTCCGACCTGCTCACACATTGCAGCGCAACCTCGCAGCATCAGACACCATGGTCACGATTGTGTCATGCCCTGAATACGCCAGTTACGCCGATGCAACGAGGAGCTGCAGATTAAGTTCCCCCACCATAATCTCGGCGCCAATCAGCACTGGCTCAAGCACTGCAGAGTCATTGTATGGTAATCAGTGAATTTCGGAGCTTTGCCTCGGCACGGCAAGACTGATGATTGTCGCCACGAGTCCTATGCCCGTGCATATCCAGAAAGTGAGCGTGAACGCTGAATCAGTCGGAATTCCTCCGGCGATGGTATGCGAAGAGAGCGTTGCTGCGAGCACGGCCGTACCGATGCCGCCGCCTATGGTTCTGACAATGGTGTTGACGCTCGTTGCCTCTGCTGTATTTTCTGCGGGCACTGCACCGATGATGACGTTAGACATCGCCGCGAAGGCAAGTCCTACGCCCGCCCCTGTGAGAATGCAGGAAAGAATGATCTGCCAGAGTTGTCCATGTCCGAGAGCAGGAATGAGGAATCCGAAGGTAATGACAATTGAGCCAAGAATCAACGGCAGTCTGGGCGAGAGCCGTTTTCCTAGCCATCCTGATACCGGTCCGAAGAGCAGCATGGCAATGGCGGTTGGAAGAAACACGAAGCCCGCCTGAGTGGTTGTTTCTCCAAAACCATAGCCGAGCTTTGTCGGCAGTTGCAGCAGGGTTGGGACGATGAGGAAGGTCCCGTACATCAGGAATCCAAAAGCTAGGCCGACGATATTCGTTGTCCAGACTCCACGAAGTTTCAACAAGTGCATGTTGATCAGAGGATTTCTCGACGGGAGCTCAACGAAAACGAAGACCGCGATGCACACCACCCCGCCGAGAATCGATATGAGCGTCTGAGCCGAATGCCATCCCCACTCTCCACCTTTGTTGATGCCCAACAACAGGGTCACGAGACCTGCCGAGAGGATGATCGTGCCAATCCAATCAAGCTTTCCGGTTGCTCTCGCGCGGGATTCTGGAATCATGAACACTGCACCTGCAATTGCGAGAAGCACAAGTATGAGCGGGAACCAGAACAGCCAGTTCCAAGACAGATTGTCTACGATCGGACCAGCGAGTACGATTCCCAATCCTCCGCCAATGCCGAAGAGCGCGGAAAGCAATCCCACCGTGACGCCAACCTGCTTGGCTGGAAGTAAATCACGGGCAATGCCGATAGACAGTGGCAAAATCGCTCCAGCAGCTCCTTGAAGGACTCTGCCGAGTATCAGCACCGCGAACGACGATGCTATTCCTGATAGCGCCGACCCCAACGCCAATGCGATCAGAACGGCAAGAAGCACCCGGCGTTTGCCAATCATGTCTCCGAGTTTTCCGAGAATTGGCGTGCACACGGACGCTGAAAGCAAATACGCCGTCAGCACCCAGCTAATGTCTGCGGTGCTGACACTCAGCTCTTTGGCGATGACGGGCAACGCCGGTGATACGAGTGACTGCAATATCGCAAAGGCGACGCCTCCCAACGATAACGACACCACGAGCATGACGGTGCTGATATGAGTGGTCGAAGCTTTGCCGCGTTCGGCTGGGGTAGTACTGAGTTGTGCCATGAATAATCTCCATATAAGTAAACGCTTGTTTACTTATGATGCTAGAGACGCTCATGAGATTTGTCAACCAGCCTGTTACTCGCCGCTTTCGAGATGTTCTTCTGGAACAAACATGGCCGACAGCAAATCTTGCATCGGCTCGGCCAATGCTTCGGACGTGATTCCCGAGAGAGGGTCGAAGGCCTTGGCAGACCGGAGAATAACCATGCCGACGGCAGCTGCAAGCACGATCTGAGCGCGCAGAGCTCCCTTGTCTGAGTGCGAGCCGTCGGCGGAATGCAGGATCCTGCTGGCCATTTCAGTGAAAGCCTCAGCTCGCAATCGCTCAATTCCAGGATCTCCAGATGAACGCACGAGCAGCAACAGCAGGTCTCCCTCATGCCCCCAGGCTGAACTCGTGACCTGTTGACTTATCGCTCTCGCAAGTGCGGACATATCTCCCGGAACGCCCTTATCCGAAGCGTTCTCGTTGATGCTTTGCAAGCCTTTCGCCGCTTCTCGCAGGCACTCTCGAAACAGTTTTTCCTTCGAATCGAAATAGCGATTCACCAGCCCCACGCTCACATGCGCGTCTTCGGCTATCTGACGCATGGTCGTCGAAGAGAACCCATGAATGGAGAAGAGCCTGCACGCCGCCCTGAGCAGAGTCTGCCTGGTATGTTGCGGGTTCCGTTGTCGATGATTCTCTTGTGAACCGCCAGTATCGCCCATGATATCCTCCTTGCCGCATTGCCTGAACATTTACCTTACTCGCAATGCTTATATATACAGCAGGGCAGCAATCACGCTTGTGTGATGGCTTTCCTTAGGAGAAGGATGCTGCCAGGAGACACCGACAGTTCATCGACCCCGATCTTAAGAAAAGTCTCAGTCAGGGAAGGATCCGCTCCAAGCTCTCCGCATATGCCGCACCAGATGTGGTGACGATGTGCCGCTGTGACTGCCATCTCTATCATGCGAAGCACGGCTGGAGAATGTGGGTCTGCAAAGCGTTTGAGATGAGGGTTCTGACGATCGCATGCCAGGGTGTATTGGGTGAGGTCATTCGTTCCGATTGAGAAGAAATCAACCACTTGCGCCAATTCTTCGGCCATGATCACAGACGCTGGGGTCTCGATCATTATGCCCACTTGGATATCCTTGTTGAACTTTACATGCTCATCGTTCAATGTTGTCTTGACCTCTTCGATGATCGCTCGAGCATCCTGAACTTCTTGCACTGAAGTGATCATTGGGAGCATGATTGCGATGTTGCCAAACGCTGACGCTCGCAGGATTGCCCGTAGCTGCACCTTGAATATGTCGGGTTCGGTCAGACAGATGCGAATCGCCCGATATCCTAGTGCCGGATTGTCTTCCGCTTGAAGACCGAAGTAATCGACCTGCTTGTCTGCACCGATATCCAAGGTTCGAACGATGACGTGCTTGCCACCCATCTTTTCGGCGACCTCCCGATATGCGGCAAATTGCCTGTCTTCGCTTGGAAAGTCATCGCTTTCCAGATAGAGGAATTCACTGCGGAACAACCCGATCCCCTCTGCATCGTTGCCAAGGACGGCATCCATATCGGAAGGTCGGCCGATGTTTGCATATAATCTGACCGCTTGGCCGGAATGCGTAACCGTCTTCTTTCCCTTCAGAGCATTCAGCATGCGCACATGATCGAGATATTCTTCACGACGTGCCTTAAATTCCTCCATTGTCTTCTGATCTGGGTCAATGACGACTTCACCGGTTGAACCGTCAACCAGCATCATGCGACCATCGACATCATTGCTTAAAGCATCGCCCACACCAATGATCGCCGGAAGGCCCATGGTGCGCGCAAGAATCGCAGTATGAGAGTTGCTGCTCCCCTGTGCGGTGACAAACCCCATGACCGCATTCCTGTTCAGCTGAGCCGTCTGACTGGGAGCAAGGTTTTCAGCTGCAATGATCAGCTTGCTCGCATCATCTGGGCCATTGGCAGTGCTTTTCCCCTCCAATATGGCAATGACTCGTTGAGCCACGTCTCGAACATCACTCGCGCGCTCTTTCATATACGCACTGTCCATATCTGCAAAGACCGAAGCAAAATGCTCTCCCGCCTCATGCACTGCGAATTCGGCATTGACATGGCTTCGGATGATGGACTCTATCTGCTCGACAAAATCCGGATCCTTGACCATCAATGCATGCGAGCGAAACAGCTCGGCCTTGTCTTCACCAAGATTCCTGGCAGTCTCGTCATGCAGCGCATTGAGCTGGACGATGGCCGTATCCATGGCCAGGTGCAAACGCCTGATCTCTGCATCAACGTCATCGACAGTACTGCGTTCAACAGTCTCTGCTCCAGTGATGAACCGCACTTCACCTATTGCTACGCCCGGCGAAACTCCAACTCCTTTCATGGTTCTCATAGCGACTCCTTCAGGAAGGCTTGCAACTGGGACGCTGCCTGCTCCGCATCTTCGCCTTCGACTTCAAACGTTAAGGTATCGCCCTGTGATGCGCCCATGCCGAGGACGCTGAATATTCGTTTAGCATCGACGTGCTTGTCTTTGAAGAGGATGGTGACTTTGGATTTGCATTCCTGAGCCTTCTGCACGAGCAGTCCAGCTGGACGGGCGTGAATGCCATTGGGATCTGTTATTACGAAATCAAATTGCTTGTTCATTATTTCTCCATGTGATGAAATATCACAGATCATTGAAAGTGCAGATCATTGAAAGTGCACAGATTTATAAAAGTGCACGGTTCATCGAGACGCTGGCTTCATGGAACCGCGGGTTATCGAGAGCCGCAAGAAGCCAAGCGTCAATCATGCGGGTATGCCAGACTCAATCGTCGGAACGAAAGACACCGTTGTCAAAGCGATATCCTGTGCTTCGCTCATACTCGTCGACCATTTGCGACCAAGAATCTTCAATGTTGTCGGTGAGCCCGAAGAGCCCGCTTCGGCCGATGACATACACGTCAGGCTTCGCATCGGCAATCATCTTCCAATGCTTCAGGTTCGTGGAACCATCCATTTCTATGTGATACGACAATCCCATCTCGTCACGTATCTGTCGTAGTTCGACAATTTTCGACAGTGTGCTTTCCAGGAATCGTTGGCCCGCGAATCCCGGATCAATCGTCATAATGGTGACCTTGTCAAGAATATCGAGATATGGCTTGATGATGTCGACCTGGGTTTCCGGATTGAGAACGACACCAGCCTTGAGCCCAGCCGCATGAATGTCATCGATCATGCTGAACGCAACGCCGTTGGCGACTTCAGAGGGGAAGCAGATATAGTCACATTTCACAGCGATCAACTGCTTCACCCAGAATGGGGCATCGGTGACCATCATATGGGCGGACAGCGGCAGCGATGACACTTTTCTGACCTGCTCGATGAACCAGGGCGACAGTGTGATGTTCGGAACGAAATGGCCGTCCATGATATCGACATGATACGAATTCACCTTGGAGTTCAAGAACGTGATCTGCTCTGTGAACTTGTCGAGATCCATGGTCATCAATGAAGGTGAGAGTTGAATCGTTCTGTGTTGTTCATTATTCATTGTTAACTACCTTTATCCAAGTTCGTAAACTACATGATTTGGATGTCGTCAAGATCGACATCCTTTTCTTCGACCGGAACGTCACCTTTCAACATCGCTTCCTTGCCGACATCCTTCTTGATGAGTGCATACACGCATCCGGTCACGAGAATGTTCGCCACGATGGCAAGCAGCCCGGCAGTCCAGTTCGAACCCATCGTCGGCAACATAAGGAAACCACCAAACGGCACCGTTGCCCCCTCGCCCTGCGTCATCGTCATCAAGATGGCGCCTTCGACCAAGCCACCGCACCCGGCAGCGATAATGCCACGCACGAGATCGTTCAGGATGATGGGAATGACACCTTCGACAATGTTCACGACGCCCATGGGAACTGCGGACTTAAGCGTCTCAATTTCCTCATGTGTGTAGATGTTCTTGCGCAGCAGCTTTGCGATGAAGAATGCAAGTCCAAAGCCGATCGGAGTGGCAGTATTCGTAAGCTGCAAGGCAGTGACAGGGCCGTTGATTCCCTGAGCCTGCAAGGTCAAGGCGAACGCGAAAGCCGTCTTATTGATAGGACCACCGAAATCGACGATGCTCAACGCGCCCAGAAGACCGCCAAACACAAGGTTAGACGCACCATTCATACTGGTGAGCAGGTTGGTCAGCCAGTCGGTAAACCAAGAGATAGGCGTTCCTATGACATATATCATGATGAGGCCGCTGAGGAACGAAGCTATGAATGGCACGATCAGAGTCGGCATCAGACCTTTGGCCCATTTCGGAACCTTGAAATAGGTCAGAACGCCCACCGCGAGCCAGCCTGCAACATAACCGCCAACAAGGCCGCCGATGAATCCTGCGCTGATCGATACCGCTGCCAAACCAGTGACGAACCCAGGCGCGATGCCTGGCTTTCCTGCGATGGAGAATGCGATTCCCGTGGCAATAATGACAGGGAGCAAGCCAAGAGCCTTGCCTCCCAGGGTTGCCAGCGCCTGGAAGAAATCGAACTTGCCAATAACCAGAGCGTCCTGGCTCTTGCCCCCGAACGCCATGCCGATGGCAATCAGGAATCCAGCACCACACACGATGGGAATCAGATACGATATTGCGGTCAGCAAATGACCTTTAAAATTGGCTTGCTTGAAAAATTTTTTCATGATGACACCTTTGTCTGTTCATATGTTCTGAATTGATGAATGAGCTACTTATTGACGATTTCATGAAGTTTGGAAAGCAGTTTGCGAGGAGATTTAATCGCCGTGTCCGTGGAGACCTTGACGACCTTTTTCCCAGCAAAACGGGATTCGTTGGCAATTTTGATGTCTACTGCAAGGAGCACGACATCGGCATCCTCGATGTCATGCTGTGTCAGCGCATTTTCAATGCCAATGGTCCCCTGCGTCTCCACCTTGATTGAGTCTCCGGAGGCTTTCGCTGCATCCTCCAGTTTCTGTTGTGCAAGATACGTATGGGCGATTCCAATGGTGCATGCACTCACTGCTGCTATTTTCATTTCATTTCCTTACTGCTGGTTCATTGTTCCAAGAACGCGTCGATGACCTGATCGACATCGACCGCCTTGAGAAGTTTCTCTGTCACGTGTTCCTTCGCGAGTTGCCTTGCAAAGAGAGAAAGCAGCTTCAAATGCTCTTGAGAGTTTTCGCCACTCGCCCCGACCGCGAACAGAACAACCACTTTCGCGCCAGTCGAATCCAGCGATTCCCAATCAATCTCACGATGAAGTATCGCAATGGCCACGCCGTTTCGCTGCACCGTGGAGCTGCGTCCGTGAGGAATGGCGATACTGTTTCCGATGCCCGTGGCTCCCTGTTCTTCACGTTCTTCGACCGCACGAATGAAGTCATCCTTGGACTGAATGTATTCGTGTTCGAACAGTCGATCCGTCAACGCTTCGATCACGTCATCCTTGTTTCGGGCTTCGAGATCGGTGAGTATGGTGTTGCGATCCAACACGTCTCGTATTGAAAGTTCCCCCATTGCTGCTCCTTCATGAGGTTTGAATTATTTATTGCTGAACTGGCTGTTGACTGCGGTTTCAGATCCAGTCGACAGTATTTGCATGACGCGGTCATCTGCGATGATTCCGAACAGCGCTTTCAATGCATTGGTCTCGACTGCATTCACCTGCCGAGGCAGCATTATGCAGAGGAATCGATCCACACCACAACCGGGTTGCCAGTCATAGATTGGTCGCATTGTCTTGAAAAACGCCATGACCAACGTTCGGACACCTCCACTCTGAGAATGAGGCAAAGCCAAGGTCTCAGAAAGCAAAGTGTTTCCTTGTATTTCACGATCTTTCAATGACTGAACAACCTCAGCTCGATCGACAATGTCTCCGTGCATGTCCAGCATGGCGACCGATTCGTTCAGAAAGGTTTCGCGAGAATATGAGGCAAGCTGCATGTTCCAAAATACCTGCACGTTCATTTCACTCCATCCCCCTGCCTGATTCGTTCGACAGCGGATTCGAGGCGCTCCTGATCGGAAAGCGTCAGCATTGCGCTCACTACCAGGCTTGGAACGCGAATCTTGGAAGTCAAATCAATGGTCGACACCACCAATTCGACGTCTTCATGCCGTTGCAATTCGGCTTCGAGGTCTCGTAGGGCAACCGTTTCAACGACATGCAGGCCAGAAAACCGTCGCTGAATCTTGGATTGCAGCAGCTGTGAGGTGCCCAGACCCGTAGTGCAGACCAACAGTATGTTTAGCTGATAGTTGCTTTCCAACGACTGCGCAAAATAGACCGTAATAAACCCGATCTCTTCATCGTTGATACGGTTGAGATGAAATTGTTCAGACACGGAGGAACACGCTTCCTTCACTGCGTCAAACAGGCTTGGATATTCAAATCTGATCTGTTCCAATAGATTGTTGGAAACCGAGATGCTGTTGTTCAGTCTGTTGAGCAGAGGGCGTATGTGCTTTGCCAAGTTGGTGAACAGTTCTGCACTGTGCAGACCAGCATAATCGGAGTTCTCATTGACACAATCAATGAGGTATCTGGTCACATCACTGACAGTCTGGGAAAAGGTAGCATCTTCCGACATGTCCGTGTTCAATCGAGAAGATATGAGATATTGATATAGGTTGTATACCTCGGACTCATCCAACATCGTGTCGAGATATGCATTGAAATTGTTGATGACTTGGTTCGATACGCGAACGATTTCAGGATACCGGCTCATCAGCGGCGCATAGTTTTCCCCACCTATCACGCGATGTCTTCCCGTGGAACGAAATCGGGCTATCAGAATGTAGAGATGCGAGAAAATATTGACGCTATAGGGGTATGGGATTTCTGTATGCAATAAAGTCTCGATCAGATGCAATTGACGCCCTACGAACGCGCGATCTCGAGACTGCTTGTATTTGTCCGATTCCAATACGTCGGTCGCTATCACATCGCCATCTGGAATGAGAAGACTGTTGATGGCCTTTCTGATGTTCGACTCCGACCCATTGATCTCAACGTAGTCAAATTTGCGAACGAGTTCCAAACCGAAACCATTCAACATCGAACGAAGAATCTTAATATCCATTGAAATCGTTGAATCACTCACATAGAACTGAGACCACAGCTGGTTCACCTCACACAATTGCGGTGCACACAACAGCATTTTCTTAAGAACCCAGCTGCGTCTTTCCACTGAAGTAAGACGATTCTTCCTGAATGCGTCGTTGAACAAGCTATCTGAGCTATGCAGATGCCCAGCAATGAGCCTATATCCCTTGCCTCTGCGAGATTCAATAACCGCGCCATCCTGAGCATGTCCATTAATTTCTTTCACAGTTCGGGAAATCGTCTTCGTCGAGACACAAAGCATCTTTGAAAGTTCCAATCCAGAAACGAATCCACGCTGATGTGTGAGACGATTAATCAATGGTTTCTCAACTTCAAATGTCATCAATGTGCCCCCTTACACTGATTCCAGTATATGAATGGAGCACAGGTCTGAGCCGCCCATGAACGCTACAATCCAGTCCGTTGGCAAGGGACACTTTTTAGATATGCCTCGATCCCAGATATGCCTCGATCCCAGCACGAAGTTCCGCTTCAGGAATCGAGTTTTCAAGTTTTTGGCATTACTCAAAGTATGAACCCTTCAGCATGGCTTTGCGCCAACCGTCATTCCAACGATTCACGAGCTTTATACTTTGCCTAGTCCCAAAAACTTGAAAACTCGGCTATCTTCGCTGAAGAAGTCATAGGAATCGTCGTCAATTGTTGGATAATCGGGGAATCATTGATGCACGCGCGATGCAAACTTGACATAGCGTTCAGGAATCAATCAAAACCTCGCTTGACATTAAGCAGCGGTGTGGAAGAACCGTCCAATGGCTGGCCTCCGACAGCATTTGAACCGTTCCTGTCATGTGAATCGCATTCACTTGACTTGACGACAGTCATGCTGATGACGATTATTGGCACGGTCGATATCGTGACTGTCTGATTTCAATCGCTGTCTTAATCTGTGATGTCATCGCAGCAGCCTTGGCAGCATCTTTCGCATCCTTGCCGATACAGAGCGGCCCAGGGAAATCTGGCAAAGCACTCGCCATTCCAAAAGCTTGCTTCGGAAATTCACATCAATAATGATGCAAATTCTTCTCAACCGTGATTCGTCGGCTACGAAGCTCACATCTGTGGCGGCAGGTCGGTCAATCTTGCCGTGTTGACATTCGCCGAACGACGTTCGCAATGCACACTAAGGCAATCATTGCATTCTCCGATTGCTAAAAGATCGTCGGTTGGATTGCGCACTATGACACTTCTGTATGTCTGGCCTTCGAATAGATCTACCTACACCACTCAACACAACACTTCGCCTGACATGCTTGTCAGCTCACCCGTCAAGCGAGTTCTCTGTTGACATGTAAATCACAAACGGCACCAATGCTTTAAAAATAGCCAGAAGCAACAATCATCCCACTTCATGTCCAAGATAATTCCATGTCGCAGTGCCTTGAGGCGGCTAGTTCAGAGAAGGCGAATGGAGATCTACCAGTAGCGGCGGCATCAGCAGCGGCAGCGGCATCACCATCACCGTCATTCTCCCGATCCTTGGATGGTTCAGAAATATCGGCAGCCATCAACATACCCATCAATTACCATTTTCTGGGCTTCGGCGCTTTGGTAGGCTTCCCTGAACCAGTCATACCCGTGCAGCCTCCTCGGCTGCTCTTATCCAGCTCACCATTACCACTGCTCCATATGTCATCATTCCAAGAGCAATTGCGCTACCGACCTTTTCTCGCCACGATTGAGAAGGTCAGCGGAATGTCGGGCAACTCTTGTGGCATGCGCCATCCGCCCTCCTCATCGTTGGGCACCAGCATCGGCAGCGACTGCCAGTCCGCGATTCTATGCTCGTCCAGACTCTCGATGGAGAGCCCGGCGTCGATGAGAGATTCGACGATCTCGTGGAAATCATGCGCCCAGTTATGGTTTTTCGTATGTGCGATTTTCCCTGCGGACCCCTTGGTATACGAGGCATCGGATTCATACGTCGATTCCGTACCGCTGAAATAGCCTTGTTTCAGATCCAAGCCCGAGTTGTCAAGAGCAAAGAGCAGCGGATGATCGTCCCTCACCATGAACACCCCACCTGGCGTCAGCAGACTTGCGATCGAGCGTGCCCAGTCTGACAGTTCCGGCAGCCAGGTGATTGTTCCGACGCTGGTAACGACCGCATCAAACATATTCAGACAATCCGGCAGGGCCAGATCCGCATGGCGGGCATCTCCCTGCACAAAATCAATCGTCGCATGAGCTCTTTCGGCAATCGACCTGGCATAGTCCAACGAAACATCGGAAAAATCCAGGCCGTGCACCTGCGTCGCACCCAGACGATACCAGCTCACCGTATCAAGCCCAATATGGCATTGCAGGTGCAGCAGCCGTTTGCCCTGTATCGCCCGTTCTTTCAGATGAGGTGCCAGAACCTCGTAATCGCGCCGAACAACCTGCGTTATTGCCTCAGGATTATCGGCAAAGGCATCGATATCTCCATATCCGCCGTTCATATGCACAGTTGCCCTGTCATTCCAGTTTTCAAGATTGTCATTGATATCCTGGCGATCTTGGATGCGACCGCGATCGCGGCAGCCTCGCTGATCGGGGCAACCCCCAAGGGATGAATGCACATCTACCATGTGTGGCTCCTCTCGAATAGAGAACACAACGTGTTATCGGGTGGACCAGGCGACGCTGTCCAAGAAGCGCCACGCCCCTGATCGCCGCAGTCTGCCGTGACCTGACATCGAATAGCGTCCCTTCATCTGGTCGTCAAGAAATCCGGCTGTGCAGAAATTCTCATTGGCGATAGCGCAGTTCCCGAATCCTAACCCGAATACGAACCCGAATCCGAACCCCGGTGTTCTCCATGAGATCTGCTTTGCGAAGGAGAGAGTGTCTCAGACTGTGGCGGTTCCTTTGAAGCAGATGGTGCTCCCGCCACCGATCCAGACGTGCTCGCCATCGAAGTCGACGACGATCTCGCCAGACCTGCCAAGTCTCGTGCCTTGCGCCGCAACGTAATGGTCAGGCGCCTTCCCCGTTCGAATCAGCCATTGCGCCACCGATGCATTCAGACTGCCCGTCACCGGATCCTCCGCCACATGAACGCCCGGTGCAAAGGCTCGCAGCTCAAAGCGATGGCGCGAGCCTTCTGGATAGGGTCCGATGACGCCAACCATCGCCTGCGGAATCTCGCTGAAGTCTGGATTCAAGGAAAGGACGCTCTGTGCGGAATCCAGCATGACGGCCATCCATCCTGGACCGTTATCCACCCACTGCGAATCAACTATCCGCT
This sequence comes from Bifidobacterium sp. WK012_4_13, assembly GCF_041080835.1. NCBI lineage: Bacteria > Bacillati > Actinomycetota > Actinomycetes > Bifidobacteriales > Bifidobacteriaceae > Bifidobacterium > Bifidobacterium fermentum. The sequence continues at coordinate 2,217,569 of NZ_CP129683.1, read as the reverse complement.
CCATATCCACACCCAACGCATCCGCGACCTTGCTAAGATAGTCAGCTTCGACAGGCCCCGCATGAAGGGTCGGCGGAGCGGCGAACGAGAGCAGATCGCCATCCTGCTTCAGCTCCACAAGGCCCGCACCGCATTCCTGAACGATGCTCCCTTGCTGCCGAGGAACGCCCCCGTTTTCCAGCCATGCGCGTGCAGAACCAAGCGTCGGATGCCCCGCAAACGGAATCTCCTTGGCCGGCGTGAATATTCGCACGCGATAATCAGCGTTGGAATCCGATGGAGGAAGAACGAAGGTCGTCTCCGAAAGATTCGTCCAGCGGGCGATGAGCATCATCTCGTCATCGCTGATGTCCTCGGCATCCAGCACCACTGCCAAAGGATTGCCCCTGTATGGTGTGGCCGAGAAGACATCGACCTGAACGAATGGATATGTGCGTTTCATGAGCGTGACCCTCCTCCAACCAGATGTTCATTCACAAGCCTACTCCCCGCACCGCAGCATCAAGAGCTCCGCAACTGCGACGAATGGAAGTTGGCATTCGTCCAGTGCCACCGGCTAAATCACACGACTCAGCAAGCACGACGCCCAACGCATCGCTGACTGGGAATGGCGCCATGTTCAGGCCGCGACTCCTTGAATCATTCCCTGACTGAAGACTCATGAATCCGATGACATATCACTGGACCATGTTTCATGCACAGCGGCAACCACTAGCTGGCAGTAGATCACGTCCAACCTCCGTACTTGTCGTCGCCTTCGCCACCAAGTCATCATCCATCGAGGCTGTCGACTAGATGGATAGACAGATTAGTGTATAGGTATATGGTTAGCGGACAATCCACCAAGAGACCATCGGTCGTTTCTCAACCTATGCCACATATCATTCCACAGTTCAAAAACAAAGCAATCATTGATATTTTACCCGCCAAAGAACTCTGATATGAGCATCAGAAACAGATGACTGGTGTATCACATAGATACTAGACAAGTACACTAGTATGTTCTATACTGGAAATATGACATCGAAGTCTCCAGGAACAAACCAATACTCATATCGAGCCATCGCCGAGGAGTTAGCCTCCCGCATTCAGCAAGGCGAATATCAAGAAGGAGACAAGCTCGGTTCGGAACTGTATCTTTCTGAAGAATTTGGCGTCGCACGAGGCACAATGCGTAAGGCCCTAGACATTCTGAAGCGGCAGCATATGATTCAGACCAGGTCAGGCGTAGGGAGCTTCGTCGCCTTTCATGGGCATTCCATGGAAAGCACTCCAAGCTGGACGGACGCCATTGCTAAAACCGGGTCGATATCTTCGACAAAGGTCATCAGCATTGAGAAAATGCCTCCCACCACATTTCTCAAGGCTACCTATCACGTCGACTGTGACATCTACCGGATTACACGCTGCCGAATGAGCGGAGAGGATCCAGTCTCGGTCGAAATCTCTTCGCTACCGTCAAATAAAATGCTGGACCTGCTCATGGAGCGTGGTCTCCTCGGCGGTTCAATTGCCTTGACCATGAAGGCAGCCGGCATGATCCCTTACAAAAGCGTTCAGGACGCCACGGTCGGAACGGTTCCAGAACTATACGGAAAGCAATTGAACGCTCAAGAAACTGATCGATACCTCATCGTGAACCGAGCAAGCCTTGACTCAGACGGAAAACTCATAGAGTACGTCATCTCGTCTCTCAATCCGAATCATTTCTCATTGCACATGGAATTCGAAAGGACAGAGGAAAATGAAGGAAATGAATAATGCCTCTCTGCGCGATCGCGCATTGGGAGCGCTGCAGGGCATATCGCTCGGTGACGCTCTGGGCATGCCGACTCAAAGCATGAGTCACCAATGGATTCAAGATGCATATGGAAAGATCGAGGGGTTGGTGAATGCGATAAGCGACGAGCCCATCGCGCCGAACATGCCTGCTGGATCGGTGACTGACGATACTGAGCAGGCGCTTCTCGTCGCTGGATTGATTGTAAAAGGCAAAGGACATATCGATCCTCACGAATTAGCTGCTTCCCTTCTCAGTTGGGAAGACAGCATGAAGGCAAAAGGCTCGTTAGACCTATTAGGCCCGTCAACCAAATTTGCGTTGGAGCAAGTTCGAAACGGAGCCGACATCAATCAAACCGGACAGACAGGGACGACGAACGGTGCCGCAATGCGGGTTGCGCCGGTCGGATTAGCGCATCGAGTGACATCATCTGGTTTTGAGAATTTCGTATACGAATCCTGCAGAGTCACACATAACACGGTGCCAGGCTTCCGAAGCGCACTGATCGTCGCAGCCTCCGTCAGCTTCGGCATGGAGGCTGAATCAACCCGAGATGCCATATCTCACGCATTGCGATATGCGGAATCCATACACTCTCGAGGTGCGTGGAGTCCCAAGGCAGATGTATTGACACGGACCAGGCTAGCCCTCGAGTTTGCCAAGGAAAACGAAGGCAATCCCGATTTTCAAGACATGCTGCGAAATGAATTCGGGACGTCGGTCGAATCCAATGAATCCGTGCCAGTTGCATTGTGCCTGGCCTGGCATTACGCAGAGAATCCTTTGGGCGCGCTTCTTGCCGCGGCGAACATCGGTGGAGACACTGATACGATCGCTTCGATTGCCGGAGGAATTCTGGGCGCATCTTCAGGCACTGAGGCATTCCCCAAAGAATTCACTGAACAGGTCAGCATGGTTTCGAATCTGAATCTTGCTCCGATTGCCGATTCTCTTGTTGATTTGCGGGAGCAGGACGAATGATGTTCAGGACCAATAATGTTCAGGACCAATGATGTTTTCAGGAGCGAGTCGGAATCCACGAAGGCTTCCACAAACCTTGGATCTCAACTCGCGTTTCTCTCCATATAGTTTCTTTCCGCAACTGGCACATGCTCTCATTGCGCACTCTGTGCCCGGAGCTCTCGACATATCTTCAATTCAATCCAAATGAGTGTTTCATTTATCAAAGGAGATAATCATAATGAATTTGGATACAAGCAGTCAGGATCAAGGCGTTCTCTCACGGGTGGAGCAGCGCGGAATTGAGCCTGTTCCAAGTAACGAGCGAAACGGTTCGCCCGGTCAGCTGTTCTGGGTGTGGTTTGCGGCGAACATATCCATTCTCGGCATTCCACTCGGCGCAACGCTTGTAGCCTTAGGGCTCAACGTCTGGCAAGCCGTTTTGGCAACGGCCATCGGAGCGTTTGGATCCTTTGCGCTTGTGGGCGTCATCTCCATAGCTGGTCGTAGAGGCGGTGCACCTTCGCTTACGTTGACACGATCAATATTCGGAGTTCGAGGAAACATCGGTCCAACGCTGATTGCGCTGCTTTCTCGCCTTGGGTGGGAAACGGTCAACACCATTACCGGCGCATCCGCTCTGCTCTCATTGAGCGTCATCTGCTTTGGAACTGCTGCAGGCTACAAGGATGTGCCCTGGCTGACCTTTGTGTGCGTACTAATATTCGTCGCGCTCACAGCGGTGATTTCCGTCGCAGGCCATTCATTCATACTTACAGTTCAGAAGTGGGCAACATGGGTCTTTGGAGCATTGACATTGCTCGTTGTCTTGTATCTGGTCACGACAGTGGATTGGAATCAACTGTTTTCTGGGAAACCCGGCACGGTGAGTGCATTTATCATCGCAGTTGGCACCATTGCAGCTGGAACCGGCATCGGTTGGGTGAATTCCGGAGCCGATATGGCCAGGTACCAGAAAACCAGCGTGAAGGGAAGCTCTCTCATCCTCACCGCAGCCGCAGGCGCGGGAATACCGTTGGTGGTGGTCATTGGCGTTGGTTCGATACTCACTGCCGGAGGATCAGGACTCGCATCCGCAACCGATCCCGTGGCAGCGGTAAGAAGCGCCTTGCCGGCTTGGGTGTCCATTCCCTATCTGATTGCTGCCTTTGCAGGATTATTGATGTCAAACAACATTTCAGTCTATTCAGCCGGATTAACCACACTTACGCTTGGCATTCGCATTCCAAGAGTCTATGCCGTCACTCTTGACATTCTTGTAACCACGTCGGGAGCAATGTACTTCATGCTGGGATCCGGCGGATTCTATGGACCATTCGTTACTTTCATATCGCTGCTCGCCGTTCCATTGACTGCCTGGACAGGTGTTTTCCTAGTAGACATGATGGTGAGAAAACGATATGACTCATCTGCCCTTCTGCAGTTGAACAAGGAATCCAGATATTGGTATTGGCATGGCATCAACGTCTCGGCCACGATGAGCTGGCTGATCGGACTGGCAGTCGGTTTCCTCTTCGTCACAGCCAAAGTCTCGGAGAATGTCACCTGGTTCTCCGGACCGTTGGCGAATACGGTAATTGGAAGAAATGGACTTGCATGGCTTGTGTCACTTTGCTTGGCAGCTGCGCTCTATGCCATATTCGGCTTGCCCCGTCTGCTGAGGGAACAAACGAAGCTGCCCGAGGGGAGATAGCATGATGCGTGCACCAAGAATATTCCATTTAGCACAGGTCTGCGTTGATATAACTCTCCATATCGACCATCTTCCGGAACGCGGTGGCGATGTGTTTGCATCGAATAATGGCATAAGCGTGGGCGGAGGGTTCAACGTTCTGTATGCAATCAGGCAAATGAGAGCACCCGTATCCTATATGGGAGCGATCGGTTCTGGACCAATGGCCGATATCGCACGGAATGGACTGAAACTCATAGACGTTGACACCCCGGGAGCGGTCATCGCTGATGTCGACACCGGGTTCAGCATTGCGATGACAGAACCGAACGGCGAACGGACCTTCGTCTCGACTCGTGGCGCAGAAACCATGGCTCCCCCGGATTCCTATGAAAAAATTGCACTCGTGGATGGCGATGTCGTTTATATCAGTGGATACTCGTTCGTCCATAAGAGCAATGCCGAGGCACTTCGGAGATTCATCAGAAAAAACACTGGGCATTTCTCTGGGCACATAGTCTTTGATTCGAGTCCGGTTATTGCTGATGTCAGCGACGAGAATCTGGAAATGCTCAAAGTGCTCAAGCCCATATGGTCGGTCAATGAACGAGAGGCAAGGATTCTATGCCGTAGATTCAATCTGAGCATCGAGGGTGAAACAGATGAAGATCGTTGTGCTATCTTGGCTCGCTTCCTGTCAGCGCCAGTCATCATCAGGGTGGGAGCCGATGGGGCTTGGTATGGCGATGGAAGTGCAGGTGGCAAAGTGATTGCCCGCCACATACCTGCCTATCCGACCACAGTCATTGACACCAATGGCGCGGGAGACACCCACGCGGGCGTATTGTGCGCCAGTCTTCTTCAAGGGAGAAATCTCATTGACGGGCTTAAGCTTGCAAACTGCGCCGCGGGCCTATCCATTTCGCAATTCGGCCCAGCAACCTGCCCGTCTCGAGAAACAATTGAGAAGAGTGTCAGTCAGCACTGATGGGGAAAGGCAACTGACTGGCTGACTGACTGCGTTGTTCGGCAAATATGGCGATGACCCTGCTCTGTGCTCAAATTCAGCAAGGAGCTTGATTGTCGCCATATGTTGACTTGCCAGTCTCCGGGGCGCTGTCAGGCGTGTTCTCTGTCTCTGTTTGAAGCAGTGGAGCATGATTCATGGTATGAGCACGATCCCCAATCACTGGGTAGGAAAATGCGATTCGAAGCAGCATACGCGCATAATACCCGTTCACAAGACACATTCGCATGCGCATGAACAGCTCAATGAACGATTCAACAGCGAGTCTCACCCCACAGCAACTTCGCGCTGTTTACAGTCTCTGACTGTAGATTGGTGAGATGCAAAAATCCACAGGCGAAGCATCAAGCGTGTTTGGCATGCAAGCCCGACATGTTCGACAACAGAGAGCCTGAAGGACGTGCATTGGAAGACAGATAGATTAAGGATTTACAAGTTGCGTCAATCTAAGGCGCAGTCCCGAGAATCACGACTGTATCCGTCCATCCGTCCACCGCATTCCGCGAAACGCGTGGACGCTCGAATTCTTGGCTCACACTTGCCACTTGCGGACCATGGCATGAATCACGCCAAACGATTCCAGGCCGATCGGACGTTCAATGGACCTTCGTCTTGGTTGAAGGAGGCTTCCGACGCTGCCTTCTCAGGCCTACTTTTCGCTGAAACGTTCATGAAGCTTGCCTTCGCTGGCCTCAATCAGCTCGTCAGGACCGTAACCGTACTTATCCGCAAGGATCAGCACATTGTCCAAGACATCGGCGAGCTCCTCACGAATGTGGTCATGCTGCTCCGATTCAGATTGAACCTGCTCATGCGGATGATCGCGTCCTATCTCGTAGGCGCGGACCGCCTGAGACAACTCCCCCAATTCCTCGGTGAGGAACGCCAACCTGATGAATGGCGGATACGCATACCAGCCCCGACTGGCATAGAAGTCTCTCAGCCAGAGCGCATGATCGGCAATATTCATAGGTCAACCCCTTGATGGAAACGTCGCTGGACATCAACGACTATAGACACGAGCCCAGATTGCCTCGTTCTCTCAGTTCCTGGCGGGAACGCGCAGAATCTTCGCTGTAGAAGCGACATTGACCGTCATCAAATCTCACGCAATCAGCCGGTGCCGTGATGCACTTATATAGGCACATCTTTAAGCACCTCGATGAGCGCAACTGTAGACTGGGTGCATCGCGACCAGGTAAGGAAGAACGCACATGAGATTCTGGGAGTGCAACGATCCGACAGCGCTGAGCGCACGATGCCCGGAGGAATACACGGCGCTGCTTCTGCAATATGACCACTTCACGGTGACAGTCGGCGACCTCCAGGGAATCCTGATCACCTATCCATGGCATACCGAGAAGCTGCCTGAAGGCGGACGAATAGCGCACGTGCTGCTGAACCCGTCACCGAGTCACCTTTCCAACAGTTCCGAGAGTCTTCGATCGACGATTCTTCGACACCCACAGGCACCCGCTGCCGTTCAGAAAGTCATCGACCAGTTGAACTTCGTGCCTGCCACGGACTTTCCCATCGAGCAGCAATGAGCTTTTCCCAGCCCAGTTCCATCCTTCCTCGTTACAGCCCACATATATGGCAGACCTCCAATCACAGCCGGTAGAACCTGGATCAGCTCACCGTATAGACCCGCGGACGAGAGCCAGCCAAGACATACGATGGAAGCCGATGGCACCAGGAAAAAGGAAAGCAACGAATGAACACTCCCACAGACACCCTCAACCGATATTTCTCACTGTCAAACACCGCAGGCCAGAACGAGCAGGACTTCACGGAACTGATTGAGCTCTTCGCCCCAGATGCAACCCTCACATCCGGACGAGGCGAAACGGCGAAGGGAATCGACAAGATCCATGACTTCTTCCACACCTTCTTCGCCCGCAACACTGAACTTCATCACGTATGGAACACCCGGCGCATCGATTCGACGCAATATGCCGTTGACTGGGCCGTAGCGGGACGCAGCGCAGCAGGAAAGGTCTTCGCCATCACAGGGACGGACACGACGACCCTCGACGGCGACAAGAGAATCACATCGCTGCAAGTCCAGGTTCACTGATACCAAGTGAACCCAGCCACGTCAGAGCATGCACATGCAATAACGATTCATCTGACCGAGCGCACCATCGAATTCGTCGGAAAGATTCGGTTCAGGGAGTAGATTCCATATATGGTTCAAACTTCTGTTCTGATAAGACCAGCCACATCTACGGATGCCGACGATATCATCCTGCTTTGGAAAGAGTGCGGCTTGACGCGCCCGTGGAACGACCCAGACGCTGACTTGCATCGCCTGCTTGACTTCACCCAGGCGCACGTCCTGGTCGCCCAGGAACAAGAAGGACGGTTGGACATTGCTGGCAGCGTCGTCGCCCAATGGGACGGACATCGAGGCTGGATATCGTTTCTCTGCGTCAGCGATCGCCACCGACACGATGGGATAGGGACGCTCCTCATTGAACAGGCCGAACGGTGGCTCGTGAACAAGGGCGCGCCTGCGATACAGCTGCTGATACGCAACGATAACGAAACGGTGACCGGCTTCTACAGGAAACTCGGCTATGGTCAGGTCCCTTCAGCCTTGTGGCAGAAACGATATGACGGACACACGCGCCAATAGGAGCGGGATCGCTTTTCCTGCGAATTGCAGAACCATGCAGACTTGATTTCATATCCCTTCCCAATCCCCTTGCAGAGGGGTTGCCTCTCCCACATGGATTTGACGCCAAGAACGTTCTCATGAGCGCATCGTGCTAGCATTTGCTTGCAACACAGGCGAAAATCGTTAAGGGGAATCATCAATGAGCGACGTCTCATTTCACGACATGCAAGGGTCCGACGACCCATCATGGGATCAGGCGTTCGCAATACTGATTCAGCTGCGTGACAACCTCACACGCGAAGAACTGTGGACAGTCATGGACGAAGGAACGCCCCAGGGCCTGAGATTCACCGCAATGTTTGATGGTCAGACCTGTGTCGCCATTGCTGGATGGCGACTATTCGCCAACACGCATCTCATGCGGGTGCTCTACGTTGACGATCTATGCGTCGATGCCTCACGACGCTCACAGCACTATGGCCACCTATTCATCGACGAGCTCAGGCGACGCGCAATCGAACTGGGAGCCCACGCCATCGACCTCGACTCAGGCGTGCAACGATTCGCGGCACACAGATTCTACATGGACAACGACTTCCACATCAGTTCCCACCACTTCCGCAGCGACCTCTGACACCAGACGCACCAACCGGCATGCAGCCATAGATCGCTTATGTGCGAATCCTTCATTGCACTGGCGTGGGTGTCTCGGTGATTGCGCTTTCGCCAATCTGAGGCGCGAGCGTGTGATAGTGGCGGAAATTGTATATCAGCGGCTTCCAAGCGGTCGGATCGATATGCGATGTGCCCGCCACCACGATCGCCGGGTCGGCATGCACCTGCAGCACATGCGCCTGGACGACGAGGAAATCTTGCCCCGCGTCCTGCTCGCAGTGGACCACTTTCACCTCTATCTGAAGCCTGCATTCGCGAATGCCATCGCATGAGACATGCTCGCTCGGTTCTGGGGTGAGTCCCACCGCAGCGAACTTGTCCGTCACACGCATGCTGCCATGCCCATGCTGGCTGCGCGCATGCTCGACTCCGGTCATGTCTCCGAGCCGCTCGACCTGCCTGAAGAGTTCCGGTCCAGGCAGATTGAGCACAGCCTCCCCTCTTGCGGCAAGGTTCTCAGCCGTGCGACTGCCAAGGCCCATGCCAAGAACGATCGTGTCACCCAACGCCCACGAACTGCTCATCGGAGCGATGTTCGTCGAGCCGTCGGGATTCGTGGTGCTCAGCAGGACGACAGTATTGCCATAATAGAGAACGCCGGGCCGTACATTGATATGAGTGGTTGATGATTTCATGTTCATGTTCATGGAACAAGCATCGCATGCGAACGGTTCCATCCATATGGAAGCTTCGACGATGTAACCTAGATATCCGTGTGCACATTCGATACTGGAAGCGACATCGCCCGCCTGGCTTCGACCCTTGCCGATCCCACCCGCGCGAATGTCTGCGCAGCGCTCATGGATGGCTGCGCCTGGACGGCGAGCGAGCTGGCAAGGCAGATGGGAGTCAGTCCCCAGGCGATGACGTCATGCCTTTCCAAGCTGGAAGAGTCGCATCTGATCGTACGCATGCAGCAGGGCAGACACCGCTATGTCAAACTCTGCGACGAGCATACGGCACAGATCGTCGAATTCATGGGAACCGTGGCACAAGCCAGACAGACGCAGGCAATCGGATACCGGCAGGTTCGAGCCGACCAGCGGCTCCGATACGCCCGAACCTGCTACAACCACATTGCCGGGCACCTGGCGATCCTCATCACCGCCGCAATGCAGACCCGTGGACTCATTGACCTTCGAGACGATTCAATCCGCCTGACAGACAAGGGCACGCTCTGGTTCGCCAACAACGGCATGCCGGAGTCTCAGCTGCGCAAGACCCCACGCATCAAGGGATGCCTTGACTGGACCGAACGGCGCATGCATATCGGCGGCAGCGCCGGAAGCGCATTATGCTCTCATCTCATGGACCTCAGCGTCATACGCCGAGATACGCCAAGAAGGGCGCTGCGCGTCACCGCAACAGGAAAACGCTGGTTCGCGAGCCAGCTAGGCATCGACGAAGACTCGCTCGACGAAAGCTAGCGCAGTCACCATTTTCCACGCCTCCCCCACAACGCCTCACCCGCAGAGACCATGAGTCGAGACATGCCAGACAACGCCGGACACCGCATCATATGGACTCAAATCCACAAGGAAGAAACGCAAGCCTGCCATGGGCAAAGACGCGCCACCGAAGCGGTTCCAGATGGAGCACCTTCATTGCTTGGGCGTCCAACCCCTTGCTGTGGTGATGAGGATGCGCTGTCCGATGGTATGAGGATCGGAAAGAATCGCGACGATCTCCTGCGCGACACTGTCAAAGGGAAGGGTTGGCATACCTGGAACCTTCGCGACTTCTGCAAGCGGCTTCGCAGTCACCTTGAAACTCGCTGGCGCATCCTTGAGATTCACCGGATAGACGATCGTGTAGTCCAGACCGGATTGCTCCAAGATGGCATCTGCGGCTGCCTTGTCTCGGAAGAACTTGCCCAGCACCGTTCGGTATGCGAGCTTCATGAACCACGCCGCCTTGTCGGCAGTGTCACCCGCACCGAATGCGGATACCAGTATGACGCGCCTGATATGTGCGGCCTTCGCGGCCTTGACTATCGATGGAATGTTGCGCTGCATGAACGAGGCATCTGTGACAGCGCCCGTTATCGCAACGACGATCGCTTCTGAGCCTTTGGCCGCCTCGGCGAGCGCGGTGGTGTCCTCCGCGTTTCCCTTGACGATCCTGATTCCCCTGCTCGCAGCCACGGCTTCTGGCCTGCGAACATATGCGGTGACCTCATGCCCTGCGCGAACTGCATAGTTCATGGTTCGCGATCCCACATTCCCAGTCGCGCCGATGATGACTACCTTCATTGTTGCTCTCCTTTATGGTGATGGTGATGGTGATGATGACGTTCGTGCCTATGCCTGAACGGCCTGTGTGACGCTGCGCTTCGTCGTGCCCGCAGCTCCGTCACTTCCAGGAATTCGCGATGAGCTCGGGTCAACGAGAATCTTCCGGCGTCGAATGGCGAAGATTATCAGTATGAGGATGTTGGTGATGACGCTCAAGACGATGAACAATGACAGTTGGCTCCCGATGCCGCCTCCTATGGAAATTGCCTGTCGAAGTCCGTCAATCGCACGGGTCATCGGCAGCCATGGGTTTATTGCCTTGTAGAAGCCATTGGACAGCACGATGGGATAGGTTCCTCCCGATCCTGCCAGCTGAAGCATGAGGAATAGCAGCATCAGGAATGCTCCCACCTTGCCAAAAAGCACGTTGAAGAAGGTGATCAATGACATATATGTCAATGCCTCGAAAATCAGGAGCAGCAGGACGTTAGCGGGATGGAGAGGATTCAGGCCGAGAAGCATCACCGCTGCGAACACGAAGGTCGCCTGGGCGATGGAAACCCCAAGGAAGGTCGGCATCTTCTGCATCCACCAGTGGAATCCTGAGCGCGGACGATACCGTGGGACGCCGGCCTCGAACATCATGTTGAAGGCAAGAGCTCCGACGAATAGAGCCACTGACATCATGTAGGGCGCCATCGCGGTGCCATTGTTGGGCACGGCGGCGGTTTCCTTCTGCTTGAGATTCACCGGTGCGGACACGGCCTTCGCAGCCTTGTCCGAAGTATTGATGGCACCGATTGCGTCTGACGCTCCCTTGAATTTCCCTGACATTGAGGACAGGCCGGACGTGACCTTGGTCAACGCCTTCGACACCGTGCCTTCGCCGGTTGCGAGCTGCTGCGAACCCTGGGTGATGGTGTTCGACGCCGTTGCAAGCTGCTGCGTTCCCGTGACCAGCTTGCTCCCCTGAGCTGAGAGCGTCACCGTGCCCTGGCCGAGCGTCGAGATGCCCGAACCGAGAGTGCTGATACCCGAACCGAGCGTCCCCACCCCGTTGACATAGGTCTTCGAACCCTTCGCGAGGGTGCTCGCGCCGTTGGAAACTGCCGAGCCGTAGGTCTGGATCCCTGCGCCGAGCTGCTGCGAACCGGGAATCAGCTTGCCATCAACGCCCTGCTTGGCCTGTGCCAGACCATTCGACAGGCTGGTGATGGCCTGCGCTGATCCAGGCAGGGCCTGAGCGGATTGCGTGGCTATCTGCTGCGAGCCGGATTGCAGGGTGGCCATGCTTTGCGTAGCCGTATCGCTTGCCTTCTGCAGCTCATCATGCAGCTGAGTTGATCCGCTCACAAGACCGTTCATTTCCTGGCTGAGAGTTGTTACCGAGACAGTCTTACCGTCGCCAGACTCAATGCCTGCGTTGACAGCGGAAAGAATCTCCTGCTGTTGGGCGGAGCTCAGCTGCTTGTATGCTTCCGTACCGTTGAGATTGCTCGCCGCGGCCGTTTCCTGCGCTGCAATGAGTGCGTTGAGTTGGCTCTGCATCGTTGAGGCGAGGTTCTGAACCGTCTGGCTTGCCGTGACGGCTGGTGCAATCTGAGAACCCATGTCGATCTTCTGAATGGCAGCATTCAATTGCTGGATCGCAGCATTCAGCTTCGGCAGACCAGTGGTCAACTGCTGCATCTGCTTCGTCTGGGCATCACTGAGTGTGAGCGACGATGACAATGTCTGCATTCCCGCGGTGAGGCTTGCGTTGGCGGACTCGAGCTTCTGCGCACCGCTCTTGCTGGAGGACGACAGCGTCGAAAGCCCAGAGACGAGCTCGGAGCCCTTCGCCGTGAGCTGTCCCGCACCATTCGACAGTGCCGCACTGCCCGACTGCAGCTTGCCGACGCCCTCATTGACCTTGGACACTGCCTGCGTGTATGTCGATACGCCGACCTTGAGCGTGTCAGCGCCATTCGAGAACTCGACCGCTCCCTTGGAGAGCTTCAGCAGATTGGTCGAGAGCTTGTCAGTCCCCTTGGCGATCTGCACGGTTCCGTCATGAAGCTCCACCGTCGCATCGTTGGCGGTCGTGAAGGCCTTGCCGGTGTTGGAGAACTGCGTGAGCAAGGTTCTGACATAGATCTGGGTCACCTGTTCAGCGACGCTGCTTTTCAAGGCGTTCGCCGCGCTGGTAACCATCTTGGATGCCGTGAAGTTATGGCCTTCCGAAATGGAATATCGGACGGTCGGCGTCGTTGGATTGTCTCCCAGAAGCGTTCCCGCATCCTTGGAAAGACTGTCAGGCAGCGTGACCACCATGTAATAGTCACCATTCGCCAGACCGCTCGTCGCCTGCCGCGCGGAGACGAAATGATAGTCCAGGCCCTTCTGCTTCTTCAAGGATGCGACGATCTGATTGCCAAGCGCCAGCGACTTTCCCGAGACCGTTGCGGTCCGATCCTGGTTGACGACCGCAACCGGGAGATTCGCGACGTTTCCATACGGATCCCACATGGAACTGAGGAAGATGAGATTGTATAGGGCTGGAATCAGACTGACCGCAGCAATGACCAATATCGCAAATCTGCGACCCATCGTCTTAGCGTTCTTCATTGCTGGCCTCCTTGCACGGCGGGCATATATGCCGGTTCGTGGTGATCTCGCTCCAGTCAACGGTTCCGTTCACGTAGTCGATTCCCTCAAGCGCCCTCGAAAGCGGGTATCTGCTCAACTCGTCAAGAAACAACCGCTCCGCCCGAGACATGACATCCATGATCTCGTGCTCGCTCTGCATCACTCGGTCGCCACTGTGAAAGATCTTCTGTGCGAAATGCGAGAGCTCATAGAAATGCCCATGCCCTTCGATCGCATAGAACACGTCAAGCATCGTGATGTCGTCAATGGAGCGCGAGAGCGCATAGCCGCCATCCTTGCTTGCATCGGAAGTGACAAGCCCCTCCGAGACCAGATGCGGAACGATCTTCTTCAGATATGAGGCTGACACATCAAGCCGACGACTGATGACGGCGCTCTTGACGGGCTTATGCCCCTTTTGGAGCGAAAGCAGCAGTAGCACGCAGGCAGCCTGTTCCAGACTTTTCTTCATTTTCATTGCAGATAGACCTTATCCAGTGACATATGTTATCCACGGTAATCATGCATCCGGTGACACGGTTTGTCAACGGAAGAGACCTGAATGAGCAGCCATTCAGCTCACAGCGGCACAGTTGTGCAGAAGAGTTGCGCGGCACAGTTGTGCAACGCAGTCATGAAGCACGGTTGTGCGGCAGAGTCATGAAGCACAGTCGTGCGGCACAGTCGTGCGGCAGAACGTCCGCGCTCGAACAGCAGCGCGATGCGGCATCTGTCCAGAGCAGACGCCTTGACATACGTCCCCTGCGCGATTTTCATGCAGGAGGATCCGCCCACGACATACCATGAGGTACATGACGAATAAGGACTCGACAGAGTCGCAGGGCAAGTTCCCACGAGGATCCCGCAGCTACATCATGTCCAGGATACGTGGGCGCGACACCAAGCCCGAGATTCTGGTGCGCAGATATCTATTCTCGCGCGGGCTCAGATTCCGGAAGAATGACCCCAGATATCCAGGCAAGCCCGACGTGATCCTGCCGAAATACCATGTTGCGATCTTCGTCAACGGCTGCTTCTGGCATCGGCACGAAGGATGCAGGCATGCCACAGTCCCAAAGACGAACGTGGAATTCTGGACCGCGAAGTTCCTCCGCAATCGTGCCCGGGATGCGAGGGAAGAGGAGGAACTGACCACACTTGGGTGGCATGTCATCGTGGTGTGGGAATGCGAGCTGACAAAGTCAGAACGCGCAGAACGTCTTTCGCGACTGTATGAGGAGGTCACTGGGGAAAGCGGCACAGAGTCCGACGGCGAGAGCGCGCCATCCCCCGTCGGTCAGGCACCGTTCACGATTGAACATCGCAGCACGCTTTCGAAGCGACTCGGCGATTTCTCAAGCTCGGAGTCGCTTCAGACCAGTCATCGATAATGCTCAAGGCTCTCGATAGGCACGTTCATTCAATGCTCGGTTGAGATGGCATTCTTCTTGCGCCACTCATCCGCTCCCTATCGAGGCATGTGAGACCAAGGGGATGGACCGAACTTTCGCGCCGTTTGAATCCCGTCATATCGCAGCCTGCGTGGCAAGACGTGCGGATTGGCCGATTCAGCAGGCCAAGCATCACGCGCAACCGCACAATGGCATGCGGATCCGGTCAGCGTTTCGTAAAATATGCCGAGAATGCAAGTTTTTGGCACTTGCGAAAGTATAACGGGGCAAATTCGCCGAAATGACGGTTGCAGTCATGCGTTTTTCAGGCATCTATACATTGACAAGTGCCAAAAACTTGCAATCTCGATGCATAGCGTTCAAGATTTCACTGATTTGAGGACAATTCCAGCAGGACTGGAGCATCGCAACCCATGTCGGCCATGCTGGAAACATTACGGTTCGTCAACGTGGAGAGATCGCAGACGCAGAATCACTCACCGCAAAGAAAATGGGCTATGACAGCCGCCTTGCGACGGCCTTCATAGCCCAATCCCAATTTCACCAAGATACCAGCCAAGCTACCAATCAAGCAAGCAAGCAACCTACCAGCTCATCAACTCATCCGATGACTGATTGCACTTCCCTAATTCTGCCCGTACACATGCTGATAGCGGTCATTGAGTCTTTCGATGTCCTTCTGCTGAATCTCGATCGGGGTTCCAACCTGCTCCGCCGCCCAGACCGTATGCGCGACCTCTTCTGTCATTGCAGCGGCCTTCACTGCGGATTCGGCATCCTTTCCAATGCAGAAGGGCCCATGATTCTTCATGAGAACCGCCGGGGAGAACGGATATTTCTTGAGAGTCTCAACGACTCCCTTGCCTATCTCCTCCGAACCGATGAGACAGAATGGCCCCACCGGCACAGGGCCTCCGAATTCATCGCCCATCATCGTCAACGCGCAGGGGATGTTCCTCCCTGTCGCCGCCCATGCCGTGGCATAGGTCGAATGTGTGTGAACGACTCCGAACACATTCGGCATATGCCGATAGACATAGGCGTGCGATGCCGTATCCGACGAGGGAGCCTCGGCGCCATCGACCAGATTTCCGTCCAGATCGGTCACGACCATGGACTGGGGCGTGAGGTATTCATATCGAACCCCAGATGGTTTGATCACCATCAGGTCCGCAGAATGAAGCCGCTGCGAAACATTGCCAGCGGTCCATACGACCAGGTTCCACTGAATCAGCTGTCGGTGCAAGGTCGCGACAGTCTCGCGAACCTGCTTCACCTCGGCGCGCACTTCCTCAGAATAATCCTGCAAAGAAGTCATGTTCATTCTCCAATCCAGCCGGCGACTTCGCCGGCATTGATTTGCATCCATCGATATCGACTAGAGGTTCTCCAGTTTCTTTCCCTTGGTCTCCTGCGCGAACAGATACGTTATCGCCCCAATGACGAGGCATACGCCAAAGAAGGTGAATGCCGTGGTGATGACCGAAATGTCTATGTGCTGAGCGACGAAGCTTCCGCCGACAAGGATGCCCATGAATGCAGGCCCGACGATCTTGGCTATCGCGCCAATGCCGTATCCAAGTCCAAGTCCAGTCGAACGGACATCGTTCGAGAACTGCTCGCCTCCGAATGCGTTCAGTATTCCGAAGACGCCATCGGCAAACGTCATGATGATAAGGATGGCGACGTAGAACTGCCAGCCCGAATTGTGGAAGAACGACGCATAGAAGCATCCAACGGCACCGATGATGCCAAAGCTGAACATGGTCCAACGGCGCCCTATCCTGTCTGCAAGCCATGCGGATCCAAAGCGACCGATGCAGTCTGCGACCGAAACCCCCATGAAGAGATATGCGACCATCTGTGTTGAGAATCCGAATGCATCCTTCATCAAGGTCTGGCCCCATGACTGGATTGCGAAGCTGCCGAGAATGAAGCAGAACGATCCCAGAGAGATGATCACGAGCGGCTTCATATGCGAGGAGAACAGCAGACGATAGCTTGCCTTCTTCACGACCTTCATCTCTGGCAGGCTGCCAACCTCATTCGGCTCAATCTCCAGCGCCCAGGCCAATGACGCTCGGGCCTGATCGTCCTGTCCCTTCGTCTGATAGAAGCGGGGAGACTCGGGAACCGTCCTCAACCAGAACAGCAGGAATACCGGCAACACGCCTAGAGCGATGAGCAGTCTCCAGTTATCGCCAACCAGGCTTTGAGAAATCGACCCAAGAAGCAATCCAAGGGGAATGAAGACGGAAGCCAAGCCTGCAAGGACTCCCCTCTGCTTGGTCGGCACGAATTCCTGAACATATGGGATTGACGTTATGTTGAGTCCGCCGACCCCGATTCCCACGCCGACTCGCAACAATGCCAGCAATACCCATGCCCTGTTCGGAAGGAAGACCGAAAGAGCAGTGAACACCACGAAGCAGATCACACACCATTGGAACGCATGCTTTCTGCCATATCTGTCGGACATTCCTCCCCACATGATGGAGCCGATCACCGTGCCAAGACCGGAGCAGGCCAATATCACGCCCGCTTCGACTCCGGTGAGGCTCCATGCGTCGGTGAGCAGGGAAACCACGAATCCGATGAGGAACATGTCGAAGAATTCCGAGATGTTCCCTACGACTGCAAGCCCTACCAGACTTTTCTGATGACCGGTCAGCGGTCGTGCATCAATTTGCTCATATGCCGTCCTGGCGATTGTGCCCTGGCCGACATTCGTTGAATCATTCATCCTTGAACTCTTTCATTGCGTCGAATATTTGCATATGCTGTGATAACGGTCATCGATTGATGTCACTGCCCAGGGGAATGTGCAGCTCATCCGGCCTGATTCTAGTCAGATCACCCATATGGGTGATCGCGAATTCGGAAGCCTTCTGACCCCAAGCCACACCCTGCTTGATGTCTCCGGAAAGATATCCATGAATCGTCGCGGACACGAAGGAGTCTCCGGCTCCAGGACGATCGACTATCGGCACGGGCGTGGTCACGTATGAGGTGAAGCCATTGGGCCCACAGAGATAGGGTCCGTCAAGATGATTCGTGGATACGACATATTCGTTTCCAAATCGGGCTCGGATCGCCTTGCATACGTCGGGAGCCGACCCTTCGATTCCAAAGACCTTCCTGGCATCTGAAATTGAGCAGAACAGCACCTTTGCCATCTTGGCAATCGGTTCGAGAACCCTGCGGGCATGTTCCCCATCCCATAGCTTGCTGCGGAAATTCACATCAAGAACGATGTCGATTCCGCGCTTATGCGCCTCATCGGCAGCGTATCGGACCACCTGCGCGGTGGTGTCGGTCAGAGCCGCGGTAATGCCGGTTAGGAAGAGAATCTTCGTATCGAATATGGTGTCCCAGTCATACTCCTCTATTCCGGTCGCACGGAAGGGAGTCCATTCGCGATCGTAGATGACGTTGGCTGGCATCGGTGCTTCTCCTGGCTCCATGAAATACAGCGCCATCCTGCCGCCCGGCTTGCGAATCATGGCATCCATGTTGACGCCGACCGAACGGTATTCGCTCAGTACGTATTCGCCCAAGTCTCCGTCCGGGAGGGACGAGGACCACTGGGTCTTGCGGCCAAGCTGAGAGAGGAGTCCGGCGACATTGGCCTCGGAGCATGCCGGATTCATCCGAACGGAGCGCGCGCTCATCAGACGCTCACCCCTGTTGACTGTCAGACGAATCTGTCCCTCTCCTATTGTGGAAAGATCAAAGGTTGGATTGTTCATCATCACACTTCCTTGTGTTTAACATTCCTGTGTTTAACATTCCTGTGTTTAACATTCCTGTGTTTAACATTCCTGTGTTTACATCCTTGTATTTACATTTCGAATATTGAATCATCGTTGATTCATGCATGAATCATGTACGAATCAACGACCGGGCAGCCATTCTTGCGACGCGCATGGCAATGGCACCGAACCGCATCGGCATGGACTTCCCCGAGCGAAGGGATGCTTGCCCGAGCATGCGAGTCAGGCGACTCGCGACGATGATGCGCATCGTCCACGAGCCGCACTGCCGATCGCCGTGCCGTCAAGCGCTGACCCAGAGGCGGCGAACCGCACAGACTTGCCCTATCCGTCCTTCGCGTCTGCTGCCCCGCATCGCCGGAGCCAGGTGAAAGCGAATCGAGCCCCATGAATCCTATTGCCGCTGGACCACTTCGATATTGGCGTCGCTGAGCCAATGCTGAACCTTCTCACGAGAGCTCGCGCACACCTGAATCGAATCAGGCGAATCATCGTTCCACATTTCCAGCATCATGCGTCCCGACCAATTCTGCCGAGCAAGCTCCTCGAAGGCCGCAGGGAAGTCGGCGGTCCCAGTCCCCATCGGAATTCTTCTCGGCCTGCCTGGAAGCACATCCTTGACATGTATGGCCAGCATCCTTCCAGATGCGGCTCGAAGCTCCTGAACGGTATTCAGCCGTTGTTCGGCAAGATTGCCAATGTCAGGATACATGGTCAACCATGCCGAATGTATTTCATCGCAGATGCTCAATCCCTTGGTGATGGAAGTCACATCGTTGCCATCGACGTTTTCGATTCCCAGCATGACCCCAGCCTGCGCGGCGTACTGAGCCGCATTCGCAAGCGACTGCACGTAACGTTCACGCTGGCCGGAATCGGGCTGCTCATAGTATGCGTAGTACCCGGCAACCTGAATCACGGGGATATGGGTGTCGAAGCAGAGGTCGATCGCCTTGTGGAAGATATCGACGGCCTGCGCTCGCGTCGGTGCATCGGCTGATCCTGGGCCAACCTTGCGATGGCAGCTCAGGCACATGCCGCCGATCTGGACGCCTTCATCCGTGGCCGCATTCGCGAATTCACGGCGTTGCCGAGCATCCCAATCAAGCCTTGACATTCTTTCGGGACTCTCATCGACCGAAAGATCCATGAAGGCGAAGCCAGCCTGGCGGACCTGCCGAAGCATCCTGCCCCAGTCATCCATATGCACCAGAGCCTTCTCATAGATGCCGAGGGTGACGGAGCCGCTCATTGTGGCCACACTTTCTCGATGGTATCCCGAAGCTCAGTGGCAGCAGTCAAAGGATCCTTGGCCTGGACGATTCCCCGGCCAGAGATGATCACCCCCACCGGAACGCCAGCGAACAATGGGATGTCAGCGACCTTGATGCCACCGGTTATGGTGACCTTGAAGCCCATGCCATGCAATTCGCGGATTCTGTCGATGTCGTCCTTGCCCCAGGTAAGCTTGCCGGCTGCCTCTGCATCCCGCGAACGATGCACGATGACCTGGGTAGCACCGATTTCACGCCATCTGCGAGCCTGATTCGCGTCGTAATGCTCTCCGAGTTCAATCTGCACTTCACCGGAGAACTCCCTGGCGACCTTCACGACCTGTTCGACAGTCGTCAGGCTCGCACCTGCGACCACGGAAACCCAGTTTGCACCTGCTTCGAAGCATGCGCGCGAGATGACGGCACCCGCCTCCGCAATGCGCACGTCCGCAAGAATCGTCTTGTTCGGATAGAGCGCTCGGACCTCTCTGACCGCCTTGAGACCCTCCGCAATGATCAGGACGGTGCCGCACTCGACGACGTCCACCTTGCTCACCGCTGCGTTGAGCGGTCTCAAGGCACTCGGCATATCAAAGGTGTCGAGGGCAATCTGAAGTTCCGGACGATCAAGCTTGTTTTCTGACATCGCAATCATTGCTCATTCCTGAAAGTAAAGAAGTTCTGTGCATTCTTCATCAGAAGCTTGTCGACATATTTCGGATCGAAGCCTTCGTCAAGCATTCTCGGACCATCGACGGCAGGATTGTAGTCAACGCCGGAAACGGAGCCATATGCCTTTTGGTACGAACGCTTTCCGGAATCCGTTCCCAACAGAATCCTGTCTTCGAAGCCATCCTTCTTGAAGGCGGCAAGCTCGACGATTCTATTCGAATCAGGCTGATACTTGATTCGATTCGTGCCATCGATTTCGAGATAGACGCCGAGGTCAAGGATCTGTTCAAGGTAGTAGACGTCGGCATTTCGCTGAATGTGACCGATCGATATCCTGTCCGCAGGGACTCCCAGCTCGATCAGGGTCTTCGCCTGTTCCAGTCCGCAGGTCCCATATGTGGTATGTGTGTTTATCGGCGCTCCCGTGGCCAGGGATGCCTTGGCCGCAGCCTCCATGCATTTGTGCTCGAATGGCGTGATCATTCCATAGGCCGTGCCGATCTTGATGACTCCTGCCTTGTATTGGCTTCTTTCCACGATCGGACCGCTGTAGTCATTCCTGTCAATGCCTTGCTCGATGTCTGCGATGACGAGATCTGCAATCTTCTCGACTGGATAGCGGTTGATCCAGTGCGACTGGGTTTCGAGATAGACATGCTCGCGATGGAACCCGGTCGCGGCGATGATCTGCAGATTGTCGACGTTCCTGCCAACCTCGGCGAGCTTGTCAGGGCAGCGCCCACAGTTGATCGGGCACATGTCTACGACGGTTCCGCCATTCTTGCTCCAGTTCAGGGAAGCCTTCGCGAAGTAGCCAGCCTCTTCCTCGGCCTTCTCCACGGAATCGAGCTGATGGTCCTTGTCCAGATAGACCTCACCTGCTCCGACGCGGATCAGATGATCGTGACTGTTCACTACTCCGAGTGTTTCGGGATCGACATCGCCAAAAATGGTGCGTGCAAACGACATTACAAACTCCTTTGTTGTTATTCCCCAAAGCGATTATGCTCTCTGGGCCATGTCAGTTTCGAAGCTATGCCGAACACGAGCAGCATGCAATGTCGTGGATGAACAAATGTTTGCAGAAGTACCATTCCTCTGGACCTCCTTTTGACGATTCCCTTAAAACATGCCCTTTCTCTCTATGGATACCGGTTGTTGACCTTGAGTGAAAAGGCATAACATGAACATATGTTTGTCAAAGATGATTCTCTGGTCTCCTCCACCTCTCGCAAGCACATCGACCTTGTCTTGAGGATTGCACGGAGCTATTATCTCGAATCTCACACCCAGAGTGAGATCGCGAAGGAATTCGGATATTCGAGGCCGTCGATCGCCCGGCTGCTGAAGGAATCACGAGATCGCAACATGGTGCACATCGAGATCAACCATCCCATTGAGCGTCTGGAAGCCTTGGAAAAGGACCTTGTCAAGCGTTTCGGGCTGAAATATGCGAGAGTGGGCGAACCACGTCCCGGAGAGGACCCCACCAGGGTCGTCTCCCAATGCGCGGCTTCGCTGTTCACCGAGCATATGCTGCCTGACTCGCTGGTGACTGTCTCCAATGGAAATGCAGTCGCCTCGACCGTTCATGAGGTGCCGCTGCAGGATTGGCCGAAAACAAACGTCACACAGATGATCGGTTCTCTGTCGCCGCGAAATGCTCTGACGGATTCTCCGGAAATATGCAGGCTGCTCGCTCAGCGACTGGGAGGGACATTCACCCAGCTTCCCGTTCCGATGATCCTGTCCAACGCAGGAGTGACCAGGGCGATGAGGGAAGAGGGCCAGATCGCAGCCACGTTGACACTCGGCGGCGGCGCGGACATAGCCCTGGTCGGAGTGGGCGCCGTTTCGAAGATGAGGTTGGGCCATATATTCGATTCGTACGTCACTCCAGAGATTCTTGAGGAAATAGTCAGCAAGGGAGCTGTCGGCCACATCTGTGGACATCATATCGACGCTTTGGGCAGACACGTGCAGACAAGCCTATGCGAAAGGACGATTTCAATAGATTTCGAAAGGCTGCAGAGAATACCTCTTGTCATAGGAATAGCCTGGGGAGCGATCAAGGTGCCTGCAATACGGGCATGTCTCCTGGGAAGGCTGATATCGGCACTTGCCACAGACAGGTGGACCGCCGAGCAGCTCTTGGATGCACAGTGAACGGCTTGCTTCCTCTCGGTCTCATACGACGGATTCCAGCCAGGCTGGCCCGAACCGCCCAACCGCTCCAAACGGTCCAAACGGTCCAAACGACGTCATGGCACGATTCGCCATGACGCCATTCATGCAGTGTCCCAAGGAAGGGCTGCCCGCTCATTGGACTGTGGCACAACATGGGAACTGTCTTGCCAGGAATACTCCTTGTTGCAGCTGACCTAGAGAACAAGCTCCCCACCATGCGAGCGCCGTTCCTGCCCCAGAACGTCGCGTGCGGTGAAATCTCGAGAATCCGAGCTCCTCAGCCGGACTCCGTCACCGTCACGGGTCGCGGTGAACGTCACCTTGCCGCCGTCCGATTCCGTGACCACGGCAGACAGCGAGTCCTCAGCATGATGCCTTGAGAAGCTCACAATGATGATCGGATCGCGTCCATACTCATATTCCGGAGAATCGTGGTTCCTGCCGGTCACGATAAGCGAGCCATCCCTGATCCATAATGGAATCGAATCGAAGGCATGCCGCTCATGTCGCCAGATTCCTGTCTCGCTGCTGACCTGTTCCCCAGAGAACCAGTTAGTCCAGCAGCCTGCGGGAAGATAGTAAGACACATCACCTGAATACGTAAAGACAGGCGCCACCAGCAACGAGGGCCCGAGCATGTATTGCTGATGGAGGTTGCGGGCGTTCAGGTCGTCGGGAAACTCCATGTACATGGGTCTCATCACCGGCGTGCCGAACTCATGGGCCTCGACTCCCGCGGCATAGAGATACGGCAGCAGGTCAAGCTTGAGATGGGTGAACTTACGAGCGACCGCAACCGCACTCTCATTGTCCGGCACGCTCAGACCCTTGTCCCTGTCCACCTCATCGAACAGCCAAGGCACCCGATAGGCCTTCGAACCATGCATTCGTGAGTGAGAGCTCAGCAGACCGAAGGCGACCCATCGCTTGTACACCGACGAATCCGGGTGCTCCCCCTCGAAGCCTCCGATGTCATGGCTCCAGTATCCAAAGCCTGACGAGGCCAACGACAGACCTCCGCGCAGAGACTCAGCCATGCTTTCGAAGGTGGATTCGCAGTCGCCTCCCCAATGTATTGGCTGCTTCTGCCCGCCGGCGGTTGCCGATCGAGCATACAGCACGGCATTGCCGACACCCCGTTCCTGCTCGAGGACTTCGAACACCGCCTGGTTATAGAGCTGCGTATACCAATTATGCATTATCTGCGGATCCGATCCATCGAACCAAGCGACATCCGTGGGTATTCGTTCGCCGAAATCCGTTTTGATCGCATCGATGCCCATATGGACAAGATCGCGAACCTTCCCCTGGAACCACCGATACGCCTCTGGGTTGGTGAAATCGACAAGTCCCATGCCTGCCTGCCAAAGATCCGTCTGCCATATCTCGCCATCCGGCCTTCGAACAAGATATCCGCGATCCCTCCCCTCATCGAACATGCTTCCATTCTGTGCGATGTAGGGATTGATCCACGCGCATACATGAAGCTTCCTGTCATTGTGCAAGCGGGCGAGAGTCTCCCTCGGGTCCTTGAATTTTTCGCTATCCCAGGTGAAATCCGTCCAATGGAACTGCCGCATCCAGAAGCAGTCATAATGGAACGCGCTCAGAGGAATGCCTCTGTCGAACATCCCCTTGACCATCTCATTCACGGTCTGGTCATCATACTCCGTCGTGAATGAGGTGGTCAGCCACAGACCATACGACCATGCAGGCACTATCGCCGGCCTGCCAAGCAGTCTCGTGTAACGGTCAAGGATCCGCTTCGGAGTCGGCCCGTAGAAGACGAGGAAGTCGACCGATTCGCCAGGGACGCTGAATTGAACTTCATTCGTGTTCTCCGAACCGACCTCAAAGGAGACATGGCCCCGCTGATTGACGAGGATTCCATATCCGGCCGAGCTGAGATAGAACGGAACGTTCTTATAGGCCTGGTCCGACGCCGTTCCACCATCCATGTTCCAGATGTCGATTGACTGGCCGTTCTTCACAAATGGCCCGAATCGTTCCCCGAATCCATAGATCGTCTCATCCGGATTGATGCTGAGTCCCACAGCGGTGAATGCATCCGATTCATCCTTCGCCAGACCAGACAGGCTTGGGGAGAATTCATCACCCGCAGGCGAGGACGAGACGGAGGCCTGGGCATCGAGGACATATCGTGCAAGTGATTTCTCCGCCATCTGCGCTATCACGGTACCATCGACGCAGAATCGCATCCCCCATGCCGCACCGTCGCAGACTTCCAACGACATCGGACCACTCGAGAAGACCGTCCTTCCGTCGCAGGATGCAACCGCTCCTGACTCATAGTCCTCATCTTCGAAGGGAAACCCTTCATCGCAGCGAGCGCCCCTCCAATGAGATGCGTGGACGCGGATCACACCTTCTGCGGGGGACGAGACATGCACGTTGAACGCAGGCAGATTCACCGAGTCGGCTCTATCGTTGAGGTATGCGCAAGGAACCAGGATATCCATGGAGTGCCCGTCGGCACTTGAGGCCACCTCATGGATTTGGCGTGCGAATATCGCAGATACATGCTCTTTGCGCAGCCAATAGCCGTTTGAGAATTTCACAATGATCGTCTTTCTTGTATAGCGTCGAATATCGAATATCGAAATGTCGAATATGGCCTTTTCGCTACTTCACCGAACCAACGGTGATGCCACGGGCCAGTGTCTTTTGGAAAATGAGGAAGAAGATGAGGGTCGGAACGATGCTGATCAACGATGCGCCCGCAGTGGTGGTGGCATCCATCATGTTCTGGCCGGAAAGCGTGGACAATGCTATCGGCACTGTCTGGGTCCTGCTTGAGATGAGGAAGGCGTTGGGAATCATGTATTCGTTCCATGTCCAGACGAAGAAGAACACCAGCAGCACTGAAAGCGTCGGCCTGGAGACCGGCAACACCACCTTATGGAAAATCTGCCATCTGCTTGCGCCATCGATGGTGGCCGCTTCGAGAATCGCCTTGGGAAAGGTCCCATAGACAGACGAGAGCAAATAGGTTCCGAATGCCGATTGCAGAACGGTGAAGATGATCACAATCGCCCAATCCGAATCATATAGCCCGATGCTCTTGAACATCATGTACAACGGATAGAGAAGCGCTTCCTGGGGCATCATGTTGGCAAGCATGATCAACAGAACGATCCAGGATCTGCCCTTGACACGACCTATTCCCAGTGCGTAGGCGGAGAGAGACGACAGCACGACGGCGAATGCCGCCACAAGTCCGGACGTCCACACCGACGTCCAGATCCTCCAAGGGAATTCGGTCGCATTCCAGAACGTCTGGATTCCCTTGAGCGAAAATTCCCTCGGAAACCCCAACGGCCCGTTCGTCGCATAGTCGGTCGCGGACTTGAAGGCGTTCAGCAGAATGACAAGCAAGGGGAACAGCATGATGAGCCCACCGACGATAAGCAATGCCAGTATTGCCCATTCACCTCCGGAGCGATGCTTCCTTGGACGACGTATTGCATCTCGAGTCTTGATTCCAACGCTAGTCATGGTTATTCCTCACTCTTCTGCTCAGAGTTCTGCTGAATTCTTGTGAAGACGATTGCAACGATTATGATCACTACGGCCAGGGCCGTCGAGATCGCAGCGCCATAGCCTACCTGCTGGGTCTGGAAAAACTGAGAGTAGGAATAATAGGAAGGCACCATCGTCGAATCGCCGGGACCGCCTGTGGTCAGCATGTATACCGGTGCGAATACCTTAAGCGCGGCGATGGTGCAGGTAAGCGCAACCACGAAGATCTCCGGAGTGATGGCAGGCAGCGTTATGACGCGAAATCGCTGATACCATCCTGCCCCATCCAAGCTCGCTGCCTCGTATAGCTCCGGATCGACCCGCTGAAGACCGGATAGGAAGATGACCACCGGATATCCAAGCTGAATCCAAATCATGATGAGCATCAGCATGATGAGTGCTGTTCGGGGAGAGCCAAGCCAATTCTGCTGAAGGGCTCCCAGCCCGACGGCCTTGAGCAGTTCGTTGACGACGCCTTCCTGCGGCTTCAGTATCCATCCCATCGCCAAGGATGCCACCGCGATGGGAAGTATCTGAGGAATGTAATAGACCGCTCTTAAGGTGCTCGCCATCCTAGCCCCAAACTTCTTCTGTATCACATCGAATATCAGGGACGACAGCAGCAGGCCGATTACGATCGGTATGACCACCATAGCCAGAATCATCCAGATCGAGTTTCCGAACGATACCCAGAAAGTGTGGTCGTGCAGCAGACTTTTCCAATTCTCGAGACCAATCCAGATTGGTGGACGTATGCCACGATACTGGGTGAAGCTCAGATATATGTTCCATACCGTCGGAATGACTACGATCCAGATCAGCATTGCGATTCCCGGGACCAGATAGATGAAGAATCGTCGGGAT
Organism: Bifidobacterium sp. WK012_4_13; assembly: GCF_041080835.1. Taxonomy (NCBI): domain Bacteria; kingdom Bacillati; phylum Actinomycetota; class Actinomycetes; order Bifidobacteriales; family Bifidobacteriaceae; genus Bifidobacterium; species Bifidobacterium fermentum. Next base: position 2,190,227 of record NZ_CP129683.1, on the reverse strand, counting down.
GGATTACCCGGGATACGTGACATGCCTGTGTCTTTCTTAACCGATGAAGCATCCATAAGATGTCCTTTCAATCGAAAAGGCGCGTTCGATAGTCCGAACGGATTTGGGAACGCGCCTTTGCGCCCTGGGAATGCCTACTTGACCCCCGCCGCCTCGACTCCCTTGTCATACTTTGTCTTCAAGGTTGACAGGAACTGACTGGTATCCGTGGTCCCGTTGACAAGGTTCTGCAAGGCTGAATTCATGTCGTCATACATCGTCGAAGTTGGCCAATCCGGATAGTATCCGAGCATGTCGCCGTTCAGGACTGTCTTGTATTGCTTGAGAAGCTCCTGATTCTTCGCATCGGTGATCTTGTCCAGATCGGCATTTATCGGAACACCGCCAGAGTTGCCCATGAGTGTCTGAATGTCAGGCTGCAAGGTGTAGTCGATGAATTCGGCAGCGGCATCCTGCTTCTTGGAATTCGACGGAATGACCCAGATGTTTCCCGACGAGCCCGGAACCCGTTCGGCGCCGGGGAAGGTCGCTGTGGTCCATTCGAATTTGTTCTTGAGCTGGGATTCGAAGGTGCCAAACCACCATGTTCCAGAGAAGAACATGGGATTGGTCCCATTGGTGAAGCTGTCTCCTGCATCCTGAGCCTTCATGCCCGTGGAATTCTTTGAGATGTAGCCCTTGGCGACCCAGTCATTGATCGTGTTGGTCGCGAATTTCATTGCAGCGGAATTCCAGTTGACGTCCCCTGTATACATTTGGTAGGCGTTTATCTGCGATTCCGTCGCCTTCATCAGAAACAGCTGCCACCACAGCTGCCCCAGCGGGTATTCCTGCGCCGCCTCCGAGAGTGGCGTCACTCCCTTGGCCTTGAAAGCCGCAAGCGCGGTTTCCAACTGGTCGAATGTGGTGGGAATCGCAATCCCATATTTCGTGAACATGGACTTGTTGTAATACATGAAGACATCTTCGCCATATGAGGTGATGCCATACCAGTTGCCTGAACCCATGACCCCCTTGTCGCTGTACTTTCCAGTCGTTGCAAGATTCCCGGTGATTATCTTGTTCCAGCCGTACTGCTTGACGTATTTGTTGAGATTTGCCAGAAGGCCCTGGCTGGCGAGCACTCCCGCGGTCGCATTCCCCTTGTTATATTCCATGACATCGGGAGCGCTTGAGGAATTCAGGACCTGCGACGCGTTCGCGTTCAATTGCTCGAAGGATTTCAGCTCATAATTGACCTTGATCCCTGTTTTCGCGGTGAAATCGGTCATGGCCTTCTTCCAGGCGATGCCCATTGCCGAATCCGCGGACTCATATGTCCAAATCGTTATGCTCGAAGGCTTCGACTCCTGTGCCGTACTCCCCGAAGTACCTCCACAGGCCGCTAAAAGAGTGACCGTGGTGAGCGCTGCGATTGAAGCCGTTACCATTTTTCTTATTCTGTTCATTGGCATTTCATTCTCCTAGGGTAAAAGCGACGGTGCTTTTCTGACTCAGTTGATCCTGATATGCATCATTCCCTAGCTATCAACAACCCTGTTGACTTCTAGTAGCTCATATCCTAAATATGCCAAATCCCATTGTCGAATCGTTTCGACGATAATCGAAACCCATGCCGATGCTCAGACCCTTCGAATGGATCCCCTGTCGATGTATGTCGGATGCAGAAGCTCGATATGACCGGCTCTCGGAGCCTCGCCGTCCAACGCGCCTATGAGAAGCTGCATGGCCTTTGAGCAGACAGCCGCGGGAAGCAGCGGCATCTCGTCTATCTGGACGGGCAACATCTCGGTTTTTCCATAGCTTGCAAGAGAAACGATCGAAGTCCGTTCTGGAATCGGACGTCCGATGAGCTGCAATACGCCGATTGCATTATTCACGAATTCGATGCTTGTCTGAGTGATCATTCCAGTGATCTCGTCATGCTGGTCAAAGGTATCGGCAAGCAGACATCTGACCGAAGAATAATCATCGCCTTTCGTCAGCACGCTGTGGACCGTTATGCCCCTCCGCCGGGCCTGCGCCTGTATCGAAGCGGTGATTCTATGCAGGTAGTTCGATTCTGTGACGTCCTTCGACTTCGAATCCACGGATTGATCCGAACCGACGAACAGAATCTCCTTGTGACCGCTTTCAGCAAGCCGATCGATGGCGACCCTGCCGACTTCCTCAAAATCGACATCCACCGCTATCAGGTTTTCAGAATCCATCGGCATTCCTATGGAGACGTAAGGGACGCTTGCCAGCTTCGCCCTCTGTATTCGCTCGTCATTCCATGCGACGTCCAGCAGCACCACCCCATCCACAAGGTTTGAGTCAGCGAAGCGCACGAATTGCTCGTCTTCGTCCTCCCCTGCGAACAGCAGCACATGAAAATGATGCCTGTGCGCAGCTCTCACCATTTCAAAGAAGAAGGCTGCATAATTCGTGAAGTTCGTATAGGAATGGATCGGAGAGCTCAGGGCGATGATGTGCGTCCTGCCATTCCTGAGCATCTGAGCGCCGACATTGGGAAAGTATCCAAGCTCACGCGCAGCTTCGAACACCCGTATCCTCGTCTCCAGCTTGACGGAACGCTTGCCAGTGAATACATACGAAACCGTGCTGATCGAAACCCCAGATCTTCTAGCAACGTCTTTGATGCTTGCCATTCGATAATTGTATTACAAGCGCAATCTCAAATCTTCGCGACGTAATGTACATGGAATAATGACACGCGTTCTCCCTGATGAATCAACAGATGCTCGATCGTCAGCACGGTAAAAGGTCACCAATTCGATGCTAAAATACAATCCTTGATCTCCTGACCATGACGTATTTTCAACGCTTCTGGCACCCGCAATCACACCCTTCATGTTATTGGTTGTTGGTCATGGTGGTGGTTCTGGCGTTGATGGTCTTCTGCAGGAAGAGCATGGTGACGATGCCCACCACGAGGGCGACGCTCATGATCTGCCACATGGCCTGGTATCCCAGGGTCTGGGCGATGTAGCCGCCGATGATCGGACCGATGATGTTGCCCAGGTCGCTTCCTATGAAGTTGGTGCTGCTGCCGGCGCCGCGCCGCTCCTGGGGCACGAGCTTCATGGCCATGGACTGCAGCACGGGCTGGCATCCCCCGTAGCCGAATGCGAAGAACACCGCCGCCAGGAGGAACATCCACAGCTGCGTGGAGACGCTGATCAGCCAGAAGGAGACGATGAATATGCCGAGCATGGGGACGATGATCGCGTATCCGAACCTGTCCGCGAGCTTTCCCGACAGGGGACGGGTCAGGAACAGGAGCGCCGCGTACACGGAGAAGAAGAAGCTGATGTTGCTGCCCACGCCCTGCTGCTCGGAGTAGATGGCGAGGAAGGGGTTCACCAGCGCGTAGCAGCCCGACAGGAGGATCATCAGGAATGCGGGGATCAGCGCCTCCTTGGCGATGATGTTGTTGAACGTGAGCTTGAACTTCTTCACCACACGCGGGGGAAGCTTGATCTGGGAGGCGGCGAGGATGCCGGCGAACATGACCAGCGCCGCGATGAAGAACACGGGACGGTAGCCGTAGGCCGCCTGCACCTTCAGCGACACCACCGGACCGACCATCTGGGCGATGCCCGCAGCCAGCGCGTAGAACCCCAGACCGGTCCCCATCTTCTCACGCGGCAACGTATCAGCCGCCATGGCGATGAAACATGTAGTCGAGAACGCCTGTCCTGCGCCTTGGAGGAAGCGTGCGGCGAAGAGTTCGGGCACGCTGCCGACGACGCCGTAGAACACCATCGCCACTCCCATGACCGCCATGGCCGCCATCACCACATAGCGACGATCCAGCGCATCGATCGTCGGACCCGAAATACCCTTCAATACGATGGATGACCATGCGAAGGCACCCGATACCATGCCGACTATCGCTGCAGTCGCACCAAGGCTGAAGGTGAATTTGCCAATGATTACATTGCATATCTGCAAGGCAATCGACATCAGAGTGTTGGCTAGGCACACACTGATAAACGACCTATTCCATATGTGCATCTCCCCCACAGCAGATATCGCATCATCAGACTTCACCATTGAAACCTCATCAGTACGGTTTATATTATATATTAAATCATATATTATATGACTCCGACCGAGCAACCATACCCAAACCCAATCCCCTAATCCTTCTGCATATGATGACGGAACGCCAAGGCATTCAGCTTGTGCAGCCTTGCATAGTCTTCGATCTCCACGCTTGAAGCCTGAGACTCGATCAGAGTCAGCAGATGTTCATGCTCCTCAACGGAGCGTGGCTTGCGTTCCATCCGTTCATCCCAGTCGAATTGAACGTTCTTCTTGATAAAGTCCAAGCGCTCGATCTCGCCGCGTATCGCCTCTTTCAACCTATCGAAATTGCAACGGGCGTAAAAAATCTCATGGAACTCACGATTGAGCCTGGTGAATTCTGCATCAAGCCTGACATTCAGATTCTCCAGCATCTTCGAATCAATGCTGTGAAGAGCCTGCATGTCAGCGTCAGTGAGATTAGGTATGGCAAGGATTGTCGCAAGACCTTCCAATCGGGCCAGCAATTCTATTGTCTGACGGTGTGCATTCAATCCCGGCTCCACAACGCGGGCACCGACGTTTGGTGTGACTTCCAGCCAGCCCTCAGCCTGAAGTCTCATGATCGCCTCGCGCCACGGACTGGCGCTGATATCGGAATTCCTCGAAAGATCTGAAATGACGATTCGGTAGCCTGGGACGAATCTGCCGCTTAATATGGCATTCCGAAGTTCCTTGTAAGCACGATTTGCCTTATTCTCGGATACCACTGCAACTCTGCTTGCGTCCATCATCATCCTTCTTTGGCATTGTCACGACAATCTATAGTGTATAGGCTTTGGCCTATTCACCATCATCTTCATCTGTCGCAATAGTCATTTGACTTTCCTGAAACCTTCAACTATTCTTCATATATGAAATCGTATATTATTTCATATATGAACCGATCAAAGGAGATCAGATCATGACAAACGCTGACGGCTCTTCTCCCCAGCCGCGAGAGAAGACTCCTACTATCCAAACTTTTGAACGCATATGGAATAGGTCGTTTATCAGTGTGTGCCTAGCCAACACCTTTGTCTCCATCGCACTGCAAATGTGCAATGTGCTGATAGGCAAATACACCGATTCCCTTGGTGCGACTGCAGCGATAGTCGGCATGGTGTCGGGTGCCTTCGCATGGGCGGCAATAGTGTTCAAGCTATTTTCGGGTCCGACGATCGATGCGCTGGATCGTCGCTATGTGGTGATGGCGGCCATGGCGGTCATGGGAGTGGCGATGGTGTTCTACGGCGTCGTCGGCAGCGTGCCCGAACTCTTCGCCGCACGCTTCCTCCAAGGCGCAGGACAGGCGTTCTCGACTACATGTTTCATCGCCATGGCGGCTGATACGTTGCCGCGTGAGAAGATGGGGACCGGTCTGGGGTTCTACGCGCTGGCTGCGGGCATCGCCCAGATGGTCGGTCCGGTGGTGTCGCTGAAGGTGCAGGCGGCCTACGGCTACCGTCCCGTGTTCTTCATCGCGGCGCTGGTCATGTTCGCCGGCATCCTCGCCGCCTCCCAGATCAAGCTTCCCCCGCGTGTGGTGAAGAAGTTCAAGCTCACGTTCAACAACATCATCGCCAAGGAGGCGCTGATCCCCGCATTCCTGATGATCCTCCTGTCGGGCTGCTACGCGCTGGTGAACCCCTTCCTCGCCATCTACTCCGAGCAGCAGGGCGTGGGCAGCAACATCAGCTTCTTCTTCTCCGTGTACGCGGCGCTCCTGTTCCTGACCCGTCCCCTGTCGGGAAAGCTCGCGGACAGGTTCGGATACGCGATCATCGTCCCCATGCTCGGCATATTCATCGTCTCCTTCTGGCTGATCAGCGTCTCCACGCAGCTGTGGATGTTCCTCCTGGCGGCGGTGTTCTTCGCATTCGGCTACGGGGGATGCCAGCCCGTGCTGCAGTCCATGGCCATGAAGCTCGTGCCCCAGGAGCGGCGCGGCGCCGGCAGCAGCACCAACTTCATAGGAAGCGACCTGGGCAACATCATCGGTCCGATCATCGGCGGCTACATCGCCCAGACCCTGGGATACCAGGCCATGTGGCAGATCATGAGCGTCGCCCTCGTGGTGGGCATCGTCACCATGCTCTTCCTGCAGAAGACCATCAACGCCAGAACCACCACCATGACCAACAACCAATAACACACTCTCAATGACACTCGATCAAAGGCAAACTACACATGTTAGACGAAAATGACAATTTGACAGTCACCACTAATTATGGTCCGCTGCAAGGAATCCATGGCAAGAATCCCAGCATCAGGATTTTCAAAGGCATCCCTTATGCGAAACCGCCCACAGGCAGTCTGCGCTGGAAAGAGCCCCAGAGACCGGAACCATGGAACGACATTCGCAAGGCGTTTGAATTTGGGCCTGTGGGCCCACAACTCAACACACAGGAAATCAGCGCCATGAATCTTCCCATGGATGAAGACTGCCTCTATCTGAACATTTGGGCCGCATCTGGCACACGGCCAAAACCCGTGCTGGTATGGATATATGGGGGCGGATTTCAAGAGGGAACCTCAGCTGATCCGAATTTTGATGGGGAGAGCATGGCCGAGCGGGGAATCATCGTTGTGAATTTCAACTACCGTCTTGGAATTCTTGGATTCCTAGCAACGCAATCTCTCAGTTCCGAATCACCTCATGGCGTCTCTGGCAATTATGGTTTTCTGGATTGTGTCGCAGCTTTGCGATGGGTTCATGAGAATATCGCGGCTTTTGGAGGAGACCCAAGCAATGTGACGATTGCCGGGCAGTCTGCAGGCGCTGGGACTTGCGATTTCCTGGCCATGTCTCCCTTGGCAAAAGGACTCTTTCAGCGAGTCATTGCACAGAGCCATGCCAGATACAGTCGAGACACGGAACTTCGTTACCTATCGACTTCCTATCGGAACATTATCGAGGCCGAAGACGCAGGGGAAAGATTTGTGCGTAGGCTGTGCACCACAGATGAGGCTCCAACTCTCGAAAGGCTGAGGGAAGTGCCGTGGCAAGAGCTGACCGACAGCAAGCTGTATGGAGATATCCAGATCAATACCGGCAGCGACTCGAAACCACCCTTATTCAGACCAGTTGTCGACGGATGGTCCATTCCTCACGGCTTTGAATATACCTATGCCAGCGGTGAACAGAATGACGTCGATTACATCGTCGGAAACAATCTTGACGAAAGCGGCGCAATTCCAACAGAATGCGTAACAGACGCACGCGAGAAGCAGAAAGATGAGAGATGGCGTCCTGGGCGCCCTCCCACCCACGTGACGCTGGAATCGTTTGTCAGAGCGGCAAAGTACAAGTACCGCGATATGGCCGATGAGTTCTTAAGTGTGTATTCCGCTTCAAATGACGACGAGGCGGCTGCAGCAGATAGTCGCGCGGTAAGGGATAACGCAAGAATTTCATCGTTTCTTTGGGCACAGGAATGGAGGAAACATTGCAATAGGCCTGTTCGAACATATTTCTGGACACACAGGACACCAGATGGATCCGGACAACGTCGTGCCTTCCATGGCTCGGAGATCACATACGCATTTGATAATCTGAACAGGTTCAGCCGCAATTGGACAGCTGAGGATGTCAGGGTTTCAAAAATCATATCAGCGTACTGGGTGAACTTCATCGCCACTGGCGACCCGAATGGAGATGGTCTTCCTGAATGGAAGGAATATGATCCAAATGTTCCGAAGGTGATGGATCTCGGATCCGATTTTGTCATGAGAGATATTGCCTCACCCAAGGCATTCTCATTCTGGCAGCGTTTTTTCGCCACACAGCAAGCATGGTAACCCCCACCATCTCAGCAATGAAGCAGAGGTCCGTGGCAGAGGCATGGAATGATATACAGCAACACCTATCGATCCGTGCCTCTCAATGCTGGCTCTCATCCTGTAGCCATGCATGGATTTGCTGCCAGTTGGAGTGCGCATGGGTGAAGGTGCTTGCAAGAACACCATTCCGTAATCCCAACTGTCACCCGCCCGGCAGTGACACCTCAGAACAGCTTGATGAGGATGACTCCACAGATCAGTGCAAGCACACCGAGCAGTTGAACCGGTCGCACCGAGATCCGCCTTGCACCCAGCCAGCCAAAGCTATCGACCACCAGTCCCCCGGAGATCATGCCGAAAAGGACCACCACAACGGTAAGGCCTGTCCCAATCTTTGGAACCATGTATGCATTTCCAAGGACGAAAAGCGAACCGATCACACCGCCAATCCACACCCACCAAGGGTTCTTCCGCGAGAATGCCGGCTTGACATGAATTCCATGCTCATATGCCGCTACGATTATCCATAATGCGACGGTTCCCACCAGGAATGATATGAATGCGGCCTTTTCCGGCGAGGCAAGGACGGTGCCGAGATGACCGTTGATCGCCGTCTGAGCAGCGCTCAGCATCCCCGTGACCACGCCTGCGATCTGCCAGGGCAGAGCCGATGTCGAATTCCGTGGCCTGCGCTCGTCCACGGACGCATGGGACTTCTGGATTTTCAGCTCGCTTCTCGCCGAGTTCGTGAACACCACCAACAGGACGCCAAGCAGGACGACGATGCCACCGATGACTCGAATGACCGTGAGAGGATGACGCTGCGAGTCGAACCAACCAAAGTTGTCGATGAGCATGCTCATCGACAACTGTCCGACGACGGGCATGATCACGGTCTGAGCGGCGCCAAGATGAGGGAAAAGGACGATGTTCCCCGTCAGATACACCACACTGAGAATTCCGCCTATCCAGATCCACCATGGCTGATGCGCGATGGTGGCTTCCGAAATCAGCAATCCCTGCCTGGAAAGTATCAGGATGGCAACAAGGAACAGCGTTCCGACCGAGAATGAGATCATGGAGGACACCAGCGGGGAACGAACAATGCGGCGCAGACGCGAATTGATGGCAGTCTGCAGCGGCAGGCCGAATCCTATGACCAAACCAACAAGCAGCGAAAACATAGCCCTCCCTCGGCAAGGAAGCGCGCTCGCCCATCAGGCAACTGCACTCTTCGAACCGTCCCAGCATGAATGATTCCTATGACACATGAGAGTATATATGTCCCAATGTCACATTCACGTCGATCTTCCCTTTTTCTCCCATAGACGATGCGATGCAGGCGAGCCGGCCGGATGATGCATGGCGGCAAGCCATGGAAGAACCGCACGGCAGGCTTCGGCTATGATTGTCAGGATCCCTAGTCCTGCATCGGCGGAACGCTGTCTTCACTTCTTCCTGCAGGGAAAACATGACATTCGGCAAGAGGATGAGCGAATTGATGGAGCATTATCGATGAAGAGGCAACCTGACGATGAGGATGCGGAATCAGTCCTTCGCAGGCAATCAGGCAGTGGTGACCACAGTGGTGAGCGCAGTGGTGACCGCAACAGTGCGTACAGTGAGGAATCCGCGCGGACATCCACCGCAGACTGCGAATACCCGCATTCCAGTGTGGTGACAGTTCCGAGCAATGCTCGCCGCATCGCAATTCTCGGATACAGTGGCTCGGGAAAATCGACGCTTGCCAGAAGGATCGCCTCTGAACGCTCCTGCCCCGTCCTTCATCTTGACATGGTGCACTGGCTGCCTGGCTGGCAGGAACGCGGCAATCAAGATGCCTCCCGCAAGGTTGAGGACTTCATGGATTCACATTCGACGTGGGTCATCGAGGGCAATTATAGGAATATCGCCTTTGAGAGGAGGATGCGGGAATCCGATTGCATCATCATCCTGAACGTCAACCGCATCACCTGTCTGCGAAGGGTGCTCCGGCGGAGATTGCATTACCGACATACGAACCGTCCCGACATGACGCTTGGATGCAACGACAAGATCGATCTCGAATTCCTTGCATGGCTGCTTTGGAAGGGAAGGTCGGGAAGGCGGGCGAAACTGTATCGGTCACTTGCACACACGTATCCGGACCGATGCATCGTCGTACCAGGACGGATGCAGATTCAGGCTCCCGGCATCCTCTGACTGCGACTATTTGGCAATGGTCGAGTCTATTGACGCAAGCACCTTGGAAGTGAGGGAGGTCACGGAGTCTTCGCTCTGGTTCCTTGTGAGGATTGCGAGCGCGATCGTATGCCCCTTCTCCTTGACGATCATGAAATAGTTGTATGCATTCTTGATTCCCTGACCCCGATGCGCCGCGACCTGCATGCCATCTGGCACTTTCACGCCATCCGCCGTCACATCGTATGTCATAAGGTTCATGCCGCCTGTCTTTTCGGTAGCGACCAGCATCGCCACGGAGTCTGCGGCCGTGGAATAATTTTCCAGTCCCTTGCTCGATGCGGCGACATCACCGAAATTCCTCCCTATCTCCGATGATGGATACCCATTCTGATGAAGCCACTGCGTCACCGCGTCGGCTCCCCCAAGGTCCGCCATGGCAGTGTTGGCGTCATCGTTGCTCATCGTGTTCATCATGATGTCGGACGCGCTTATCGAATCAGGATTCTTGCCCGAGTGCGCATCCAGATAGATGGGAAGGTAGAGGCCCGCTGCAACGAACTTCGTCTTGGAAAGCTTCGATGCATAGGCATCGCTCCCGTTGATGTCCTTACCTGCAACTGCCGCATCCACGTCGGAGAATCCTGCAATGATCCCATTGAGCTTCTTCGCGTTGAACACTGTGTCTGAAGCTTGCGAGGAGTTGGTTTTCGACTGAGAGATCCCGACTGTGGACGACCTGCGTGAGGTGTCGCCACTCAATAACCCATGCTGGGCGATGACGATCAGGATAAGGCAGACGGCAATGACGGCGGCCACCACAATCCCGACGATGGCAAGAAGCCTGTTGCGGTTTGCAGATCCAAGGCCAGCCTGAGGTGTCTGCGTCTCGATGGATTGGATTCCGGTGGGATGCTGGAATCGAGAGAGACCTTGCGCAGGCTCAATGCTGCTATGGGCTTGCGCGGCAGTCGAGGAAGGTGGTTTTCGCGAATCCGGATGTCCGACATCGCTCACCGCACCTTCGGGAGACTCCCCGCGCATCTGACTCGCAGCATTTTGATCGTCCACCTGCCTTGAAGCGTCGGCGTCCTTGGGATGCCCAGGACTTACGAGATCCGCAAGATTCTGGGAGTTCACACCGTATGCTGCATTCGCAAACGCATTGTGCGCTGCGACGCTGCTTGGGTAGGGGGCAGATGGCTTGACCGAAGCCCAAGGTACCGGATGCGACGCTTGCGCCGCATCCACCCCATCCTCTGCCGGTTTCAACGAGGAATGCGCCGCATCCGTCTGTTGACCGAACTCATCGAAATCCTCAAAAGGATTATGCGGCTGAGTGTCCTCGAACTCGTTCAGCCCGGCGATGCCCTGCGGCTGTGGGTCATCGCCATCGCCATCATGATGCTGATGCTTCGAAGAAATCCGAGATCGCTCGGATGAATTCAGCCGACTTCCACAGGATGCGCAGACGGCAGCGCCTTCCTTGTTGTTGAATCCGCACTCGTGACAGACCAATATCTTCCCCCCGCTTGGCTTTCCCTGTGAACCACACTATCAGGGGTCCACATCTTCAGAAGGCACAGCTTCAGAGGGCAGAGCTTCAGAAGGCACAGCTTCAGAAGATGCAGCTTCAGAAGATGCAGGTCCGACACATGGCACCCTCTCGATTCGGAGGGCGCCGATGTGGCCACATGCATCAGCGGTGTGCGAAAACCTCCTGCCGGACTGATTCGCTTCCCTGCTCATGGGCCTCTTCCATCTGATTCCTTCGAAGATCGGCGACGCGAAAATCTTGGTCGCCTTTTACGGTCTTCACATGGATGGAGTCATGATCTATCGTGATCTGAAGCAAGCAGGCATGGACCGTAAGTCTGAATGTCATGCTCTCCCAGTCGTCTGGGAGGTGCGGCCTGAATTCGAGTAGGTTGCCCCGCACGGAAAGCCCCGCGAATCCCTCGATCAGTGAATTCCAGATCCCCCCAGCGCATGCCAGATGGATGCCGTCAGCAGTGTTGGCATGCGTATTGGCCAGATCGACGAACAAGGATTGCCTAAGATATCTCACAGCGGCATCCATATCGCCAATATCGGCTGCCACCGCACTCTGCACGGTCGCAGAGAGCGTGGAATCACCTGCGGTTATCGCGTCATAGTAGCGGAAATCGGCGATTTTCTGCTGCATCGGGAACGAATCCTTCAGCAGATACAAAGCCATCACGACATCTGGCTGCTTGATTATCTGCTTCTTGTAGATTTCAAGAGGATGATAGTGCATCAAGAGGGGCCTTGCCCTGAAATGCGTGGTGTCCCAATGCTCCTTGCGCAAGAAGTCGGTCGCCTGCGGATGAATCCCCAGATTCGAGTCGAAGGGAAGATACATCCGATCCGCATACAGCTGCCAGGTCTGCAATTCGGAATATTCAAGATGCAGGCGATTCCGTATCTCGGCAAACGCATCGGGATTCTTCTCCGCAAGCGACAGGAGCCGCCTGCACGCTGTGCGAAGGTTGAACCGAGCCATCGCATTCGTATAGAAGTTATCATCGACAAGCGCAGAGTATTCATCCGGTCCCGTGACTCGATGAATATGATATTTCCCATCTTCTCCAATGAACCCGATGCTTGCCCACATTCGTGAGGTTTCGACAAGGATGTCAGCCCCCTCCTCTGCCAGGAAGTCCTCGTCTTCGGTCAGGGAGACATAGCGCTCGACCGCGAACGCGATATCCGCATTGATATGGTATTGGGCCGTTCCCGCCGGGTAATACGACGAGGATTCCTCGCCATCGATGGTTCTCCAAGGGAACAGGGCACCATCAAGATTGAGCGCGGCTGCCCTTCTGCGCGCCGCCGGAAGCATGCTGAAGCGATAGTCCAGGATTCGCCTTGCCTTGGCGGGATCCGAGAAGAGAATGAAGGGGAGAATGTAGATTTCCGTGTCCCAGAAGTAATGGCCGCTGTATCCGGTGCCACTGAGCCCCTTCGCGGAAATCCCATTGGGAATGGAGGCACTTGCCTGTGCAAGCTGGAAGAGTTCCCAGCGCAACGCCTGCCGCATGCGTGAATGATCGCCGCGTTTCGTTACGATCTGGATGTCCGATCGCTTCCAGAATCGCGTGAGCCATGCACGCTGCTTACGCAGCACCCGGGAGTCGTCCGCCGATCCATATCGGTCCAGGGTCTTGCGACATGCGGTCACGAGCCTGTCCTCATCCTGACTGGTTCTTGTATGCGCCTCAAGCCCGTCGGTCACACCGATCGGCTCAATCCTGCAATTATGGTAGGCGGCATATCTGAGAACCTCAATCTCGGCCGTGCCATCGAGATAGAACTTCCAGCGTGTCGAATTTGTTCGAGTCCCATTGACGAACTGTCGCAGGCCGACGGCGACCATCAGACGCGAGTGCTGCGTACGATACACGTCTACGATGTCGGAATCCGCAAGCGAAGATCGAGCAGATTTCATGCCCGTGGCATTCGTGCGTCTCGCCTTGGCTTCCTTTCTCGAGATCCTCTCGAGCACTTGCTCCGATCCACGAGCCTTTCGGGGATCGTCGGAGTCCATGTCTGCGTGCAATGCCTGAACATTGAGATGGCCATCGATCTCCAAGGTCGATCCTGAAAGGCCCTCGTCTCTGACCTTCATTGATATCACTGCAAGATTGGGCTCGAACAGGCATGCGGCCCGCTTGATCTCAACCTCCAGCTTCTGCCCATACCCTGGTGAATACCGTTGGACGCACGTTGATATTCCAGTGCGAAAATCAATGGTCTGCCGTGAGTCGACGAGGTATTGTTCGATGGGGCGCGCGTTCAGGCACAGATGGAAATCGGACGCGTCAGGAACCCCCTGGACCGACTGATCCACGCGTGCCAGGCCATAGGCATTCTCGGGATATTGAATCCAGGATGTATCGTGAAAACCACTGAGGAACGTTCCGTTACCCAGGGAGCGTGCGCCTGCACCGACCGCACGCACGCCAATCGTGCCGTTGGAAACCGAAAACAGCGTTGCACTGTCGTCGTTCGGTCTTGATTTCTCTGTGAAGCTCCAATCATTGAGAGGATAGCGATCTTGCGAAAGTGGGTCCGTCTCGGTCTCCGACGAATCCATCCCATCACGTGCCGCACCGTCAAATATTTCAATGAGGTTGGAAACGGTGACGTCAGCTCCTGAGCTCATCAAGGCCCGCCTCCCCGCGCCACGATCAACTCCCACCACCAGACCGAAGTTCCCAGCCCTTGCAGCCTTGACCCCTGACACGGCATCCTCAAAGACTGCGGTTTCATTGATGTCGGCACCCAGCAGCTGAGCGGCGTACAGGAATGTGTCCGGTGCGGGCTTACCGCGAAGACCCTTCTCCTCACGAACGCTTCCATCGACGATCTCGTCGAAATAGCGGATGATTCCTGCCTGGGCGAGAACGGAACGGGCATTCTTGGAGCTTGAAACCACTGCAAGCCTGGCACCTTGCGCAATGTAATGCCGCAGCACATCGACGGTGTCTTCATAGGGTTCAATGCCATGCACGGAAAGCAATCGTTCGAAGATGCCGTTCTTTCGCGTGCCCAGACCGTTGATGGTCAAGGAATCCATGGCATCGCTTTCGCCGCCACCGTCAAGGGAGATGCCTCGGCTTTCCAAGACCGCACGCACACCGGCATTCCTTGGCTTGCCATCAACGTATCGATAATAATCCTCATCCGTATATGCTGTGACGTCATCTGGCAGGAATGAATCGAAGAGTTCCTTCCATGCCTCCATGTGCAAGATGGTGGTTGGGACAAGCACTCCATCAAGATCGAACAGCACGGCCTGCAACTTCTGCATGTTTACCTTTCCACGACGATATGGGATTCCATATGCGAGACACCATTGAGCGCACATATGGAATCAGAATCGCGACGATGCTTAAATTTCCACTCTTCCGGACTTCGCTATCGCGCCAAGCCACGAAAGCGACGGCTTGGGCTGGCGTGCAAACGTCATTGGGTCGACTGCCACCAGTCCGAATGTCGGACTGTACGAGCCCCATTCATAATTGTCGAGCAGAGACCAGTGAAGATAGCCAAGCACGGAGATTCCGTCCCTCATAGCCTCTCGGAGACCTTTCAACGCTTCCGTTGTGTAATCGATGCGCCTGGAGTCGTCATCGGTGGCGATGCCGTTCTCCGTGACGAAGAGCGGGGTGTGCCCTGAAACCTCCCAACCGTGGCGCACGGCTATTCCCAATGCCTCAGGGAAGTATTCCCATCCTGTGAGCGTCTTCTCGACGCCATCGGCAACCGGAAGCGGGCCATCCTTGCCGATGTAGGTTCTCAAGTATGCCTGAACGCCTATGTAGTCGTCTCCCTGAGATGCCTGCCAGAACAGGTCCTCACGAGGATACTGGTATTCCAGCATCTCTCGCTCGCACCCAGGCATTGCGTGGAATGCCTGGGCGGCAATGGACCATCCTGATTTGAGGCCGTCAATCGAGGAGAGCAGTTCACGCGCAGCCCGATGGGCGCGAATCAGCGCCTCGGAAATGACGGGGTCGGGTTGGGGCAGGGCTGATGCGGTCATGTTCGACCCTTCCGCCCCTCCGTGGGTCAGCGAGACCATATTGGGCTCGTTGATCGTGCATACCCAATGGATGCCGTGCAGAATTGGCAGAACCTTGGACACATACCGCGAAAAATACTTCGTCGATTCTGGGCTGCGCCACCCGCCCTTGGCAGCGAACCACCTCGGCAGAGTGAGATGGTTGAGCGTCACCATCGGCTCGATGCCTTGTCTGAGGCACTCGTCGATCATTGCACGGTAATGGAGGAGCTGCGCCCGAGACCAGAAGTCCTCTTCAGGTTCGATCCGAGCCCATTCAATGGAGAAGCGATACACTTTCAATCCGGACTTCGCCAATATGGCGATGTCTTCGGCGAAACGAGTATAGCTGTCGCATGCATCGCCCGAAGGTTCCTTGAGACCGTTGTGAGGCGAATGCTCTCGGACCCACCAGTCGCTGTTTACGTTGTTTCCCTCGATCTGGTGGGCGGCGGTTGCCGCTCCCCAAAGAAAGTCCTGCGGGAAGGATATGGATGCAGTTGACACTGTTGCTCCTTGAATGTTCTTGTTGTATGGATGGTGGTGTTGTGACCCGTGGATTGACGCCTATTTGATTCCCGTCATCGCAACACCTTGGATGAAGTACCGCTGCAGGAATACGAACAGCAGCAGGATCGGCGCGATGACGAGCACCGCTCCGGCAAGCAGAAGGCTGTAGTTCGTTGCATTCTGACCGGTGGAATAGAGAGACAGGGCAACGGGCAGCGTATACATGTTGTCGGTCTGGGATGCGACGAGAGGCCACAGGAAGTTGTTCCATGAACTCAGGAACGTCAGAATGCTCAGCGTTGCCAGAGGCGGCCCGCATTGCGGAAGAATGATTTTCCAGAATATCCTGATCTCACCTGCGCCATCCACCCTTGCCGCTTCCATCAGCGCGTCAGGAATTCCCGATATGAACTGTCGCATGAGGAATACGCCTATCGGCTGAGTCAGGAACGGAAGTATCAGCGCAAAATAGGTATTCACCAGTCTCAGGTTCGAGATGATGACGAACATCGGCACAAAGGTTGCGACTGTCGGAACCATGAGCGTAACCATGACGGCGCCGAACAGTATCTTCTTCCCTGCGAAATCGATCTTTGCCAGAGCGTAGCCGACCATGGAGCAGAACACCATGTTTCCCAGCACCGTGAAGATCGCCACGATCAGCGAATTCATGAAATAATTGCCGAAATGCAACTCATAGAACCATTTGGTGAAATTGCTGAAAATGACATGCTTGGGAAAGACCGTAGGCGGAATTGCAAGAATCTCGGATTGGTCCTTCAACGATCCCATCAGCATCCAGAAAAATGGGAACACCCAAATTGCTGCGATCAAAGCAATCACTATGTAGGTGATGCCCCGCGCCTTGATGAATCTTCTCCAAAGGCCCCTTGCGTTTGACTTGCTGGCTTTCGTGTTTTGAGCAATCATGTTCTGCACCTACTCATCCGTCTTGAGAATCTTGAATTGCAGCACGCTTATCAGCGCGATGATGATGAAGAGCACCCAGCTTGCCGCCGAAGCGATGCCGTATTGGCCGTAGCCAAACTTCTGGTATATGTAATAGGCGACCGACATGGTTGAATTCAGAGGTCCGCCTTGCGTCATGACGAATGATTCCTCAAAGAATTGCAGATACGCCACGCTGAGCAGCACTGCACCGAGCAGCAGAGTCGGCTTGAGCAGTGGCAGAACGATGCTGCGGAAGGTTCTCCATCTGCTGGCTCCATCGATGGCGGCAGCCTCTTCCAATTCTTCCGGTATCGTCTGAAGCCCTGCCAGGAAGATGATCATCAGCGTGCCCATGTTACGCCAGGTGGTCATTACAATCAGCGATGGCAGCGCCGTGCTCGTGCTGTGCAGCCAATCGACTTGAACGCCGAACACCCCCAACAGCTCATTGAGCAAGCCATTTTTCTGGAGGATATAACGCCAGACCACCGATATCGCAACGATACTGGCCACGACCGGCGCATAGAGCAGGGCTCTGAACAAGGAGTTCAGATGCTGTGACCCCTTGTTCAGAGCGACTGCGGACATCAGCGCCAAGGCCATGGTCAGTGGCAGACCGACCACCACGAATATCGCCGTCACGGTAAGCGAGTGGACGAACTGCGGGTCGCTGAACAGCGCCACATATTGCTGCAGACCGACGAAGTTCACATTGAAGGGCGTTCGCAGGTCGCTGCCCGTGATATCGGTGAACGACATCGATATGGATGTGATGAGCGGAATCAGCATGAACACGGAAAAAACGAGTACGAACGGCAATGAGAATCCCCACGCTATCAAGGTTCTTCTCCTGCGTACCTGTCTATACCCCTGTGATGCATTCTCATTGATGTTTTTCATCGACTATTCTCCAGTGCCAATCGATTCGGCCTGCTTCTGCAACTGCTCCATGCCTTGACTGACGCTGAGCGTTCCCTTGTTCATCTGTTCGACGATCTGATCGGCAGCGCCGGTCACCTGCGCCCAGGTCGTGACCGCGGGCGGTGCCATCGTGCTTTTCAGTTGCTCGCCGAATGCTGAAAGCTTGTCGTCACCGCTGAGAGCAGATTCCTTCCATGCGGAACTGCTCGCAGGCAGATCGGAGGTCAGCTGATACCACTGCGCCTGTATCTTCGGCTGGCTGGCCCACTTCACGAACTTCCATGCCGCCTGCTTGTTCTTTGAATCCTTGAATACAACGAAGTCCGCACCACCGACGAAGGCCGTCGAGGTCTTGGCGGTCGGAAGAACGGCCGTCGCGTACTTTGATGCGATGTTCTTGTCAAGATCGCTCAGCTGGCTTATCGTCGTGGGACCGGCAATCATCATCGCCGTCTTGCCCGAGGCAAAGTTCGCGATCGAAGCTCCGGAACTGACATCGGCGTTCGCATCGGCGATTCCATCCTTGAACAGCGATGTGGTAAGTTCGAATCCCTTCTTTACCTGAGCGCTGTCAAAGTTCCACTTTCCGTCCTTGAGCAGTATTCCACCCGACGAATACACGGAATCGAGGTTGCCCAGGAAGCAGTCTGTTCCTGATGGCGCTATGTAGAAGCCGTAATCGACTCCTTCGACCTTCTGCATTGCCGCGGCCATGCTCTTCAATTCGGTCCATGTCTTGGGAGCCCTGTTCCAACCTGCCTTCTCGGCAATGTCCTTGCGATAGAAGAGCACGTGTGTGTCAACATACCATGGGACTCCAAGCTGCTTCCCCTTGACCTGCCCTGCCTTGAGCGGACCATCGGAGAAATCGCTCAGACCGAGGTTGCTGGGAACCTCCGAGAACGACCCAGCGAAATCGGCCATCCATGTAGTGCCCATCTGAGCGACGTCAGGGGCGTTGCCGGCTGCAATCGCAGTCTGCAGCTTGTCGTGTGCGGAAGACCAAGGTATTGCGGTGACCTTGACGGTAACGTCAGGGTTTTCCTTTTCAAAGCCGCTCACGAAACTCGAGAGCTTGTCCCCCTCGTTCCCCATGGCCCATATCGTCACCGTTCCTGTGGCAGGCTTGCTGTCAATCGTCGAAGATGCGCCACCCTCGGTTCCGCCAGACTCGGTCGTTCTTCCACAACCGGCTATTGCCAGCAAAGTCGCGGACGCGATAACGAGCGCCACCGACTTTCTCATCATGAGATGGGTTTTCATAGTGTTCCTCCTTGAACAGTTAGAAATCTATGCGCTTAGATTTCATAAAAAGAATAAATCGGATAGCTCCGGTTGTCAAGTCGGCGAATGCTATCGGACTTTGCAGCTACAGGCGATCGAGATCCTTCGCCTACCCCCCCTGCAAGCACTATTGCAGGTCTTGCGGCAATCGCAGGATATGGTGTCGAGACAGCGCGCAGCAAGAATCGAATCATGCCTTCGGGAGACCTATGCAGCGCAAATGCGGCACGGCACACGGTATATGGCCCGGAACAGCCACGGTGCCGGCCGCAAGACAGGGATCAGGCCACGGTCGAGGATCGCTCTCCCCCGTTCAGGCCACAGCCACAACTCTGTCTCAACATCAGTTTCACCGGGAGAATGTGCAATTCCGGCGATTGCAGCGGCCTTCCATCATTGCGGAGCAGCAATTTCACCCCAAGTCTGCCCATCTCCTCCATGGACTGACGCACGGTCGTCAATTGCGGCGAGGCAAGGCGTCCTGCCAGAATGCCATCGAATCCTGTTACGGCAACATCATCTGGAACGCGAATGCCCAACCCACGCAGTTTCGAGAGCACGCTCAATGCAAGCTGATCCGTGCCACAGACGAAGGCGTCAGGCAGAGCCTCCGTCGTCACCGAAGAGACGAACGCATCCATCTCATTGGGAGTGGCCTCAATGAGACGCCCCTGCTCTTCGGCACCGATAAGTCCGATTTTTTGTTGGTACGCCAGATACTCATGAAAACGCGTAGTCAGATCGTCTGAATCCAATCTGCCCACGAATGCCAGTCTTCGAAGTCCGTGAGCATTCACAAGATGGTCGATTATCAGGCGCATGCCCGAGGCGTTGTCCGACATGATGGAAGCCACCGGCTGCGACTGAAGGCCACGGCTGTACACCACAATCGGCATCCTCTTGCTAAGTCTTCTCAACATCATGGAATCATTGAAATCCCGAGGAAACAGTGCCAGGCCATCAACTCGGCCAGCAATCGAGGTCACCGATTCCTCGCCACTCATCGTCGACGACCCCAGCAGCAGAGTCTTGCCTTGATGCCAGCTCTCGAGCTCGAAGCCTCGCTGAATCTCATCGACATACAGGGGGTATGCGCGCTCATCGAGTTCACAGTCTTCACGATCTTGAACCTCGTCCTGCTGAGCCGCAGTCGATTCCGAGCCTTCGGCCCTTTCAATGATGAAATCGAACGAATACAGCCCCAATGCCCCGGTCTTACCCTTTGCAAGACCGCGTGCGCTTGCGCTGGGAACGTATCCCAGCGTCTTGATGGAGCGTTCAACGCGTTGACGTGTTTTTTCACGGACCTTCTCAGGATGATGAATGGTGAAGGAGACCGTGGCTATGGACACGTCGGCATCTTTGGCAACGTCGTATACGGTCACTCCCTTGTCAGCTGCCATGTTTCCTCGGATTCAATGTAATCGTCATCTACGAAAAGTGTAAAGCAATTGTAAATCTGCGGGCAATTCGCATCGTACTTTGACACGCCTCCCCCCAATCGTCCCTCTCACCGCTCGACTCTCTCGTGCAAGGCCTGCCGCTCCCACAGTTCGCGCCGGCATATGTTAAGCCTGCGGAAAAGCGTTGTTCCCTCGGGCTCGAGTCCAATACAGTGTTGACACATGACGTGCCGACACATGAGGATCCAACACATGACGATCCGACACATCGACCACCACAGCGACAAGGAAGCATCTCGATGACAGAATTAGCGACTAACGACTTCACTGAAATACTCGAAGGTCGACGTTCCATACGGGCATATGATCCCCAGGTAAAGATACCGCGCGAGGAGATGCTCGCCATGCTCGACGAGGCGGCAAAGGCGCCTTCATCGGTAAACATGCAGCCTTGGAGATTCCTTATCGTAGAAAGCGAGGAGGGAAAGGCGACGCTGAATCCACTCATACGTTTCAACAAGAGGCAGAACAGAACGTCGTCCGCCATGATCGTCGTATTCGGCGACATGCTCTGCTATGAGCGCGCCGAGGAGATATACGGCAAGGCCGCGAACGGCGGAATCATGCCCAAGCTCATGTCCAAGGCAAAGCTCTCTGCGATAGTTCCGACATACAAGAGGTTCAGCAGAAGCAAGATGAACGATGTCGTGAAGATAGACTCCAGTCTGTTTGCGATGCAATTCATGCTTGTCGCAAGATCGCATGGTTACGATACGAACCCAATGGGAGGTTTCGAAGAGGATCGGGTCGCAGCCGCGTTTGGCCTTGATGCCGAGCGCTACGTTCCCGTCATGATCATATCGATCGGCAAAGCGACCGCCGAGGGACATCAGTCGGTCCGCCTTCCTGCCAAGGACCTGTCGTGGTGGAGATAATGGTGCATGAGTGCGGCACCATGGCCGGCGGTCATCACAGACAGGCAGCACAGACAGGCAGCACAGACAGGCAGCACAGACAAGCAGCACAGACAAGCAGCACAGACAAGCAGCACAGACAAGCATCGACGCGCGTCGCGAATGCCCGTTCCGAATCGGCCAACCAATGGCCAACCAATGGCCAACCAATGGCCTGTGACCGCACTCTGCATTCCATTCCTTGCATTCCATTCCTTGCGCTCCATGCAGCGCAGGTCATGTCTGTCTGATCGCGTACGCGGTTCCCATTACATATTTCGCACGTCGTCATAAGCCAACACTCATGGAAGCGTTGCACAATGGAGGCATTGATGCAACAGTGCATACGTGCATGTGGGGGTAAATGATATGGATACCGTGTTTGCGAATATCGGGCAATGGTTCTGGACATTGATAGGCGACACCTATGCAAGTCTGGCATCACTGACCATCACGGCGCTGCTTGGCCTTTTGGCCGTCTCCTGGATCGTTGCAATCGTCTTTCGCGTTTTTGCCCGGGGCTCCGGCAACGTCATGCGTATGGTATCGGCCATCCTTGTCGCCATCGCAAGCCTGCTCTCGGTCATCGTGGTTGTGGGCATCGTCGCCAATCTGACTTCCGGAGCAGCCAACGACTTCACAGCGTTTACCGGATCGCTGACCGATTCCCTTTGAGCTCTGGCTCAGTCTTCTACTTTGGCATCTGCCTTCGAGGAGCATTCCCTGCACAGCCCGTGCAGCAGCAGGTCTCCTGAATCCACGCTGAAACCCTCCGATGCCGCGGACCGTATGTCTTGTTGCGTCACTGGCGGAATGTCCAGATCGAATATGCGACCGCACCTGTTGCATTTCATATGTGCATGCGGATGGCTCCAACCCGTGTCATAGAGCATCTCACCGTCGTTGATCGCCATCTTGTGTATGACACCCAACTGTGTGAACAGCTCCAATGTCGAATACACGGTCGGCAGTGAAATCCCCGGAAACACGTCCTCAAGCTCCTGCTGTATCTGCTGGGCGCTGACGTGCTGCGCCGTCGCCGTGATGATCCGGAAAATAAGCTTGCGCTGTGGCGTGATTCGAAGACCCTTCTCGTGAAGGACCTCATCAAGATTCGCCTGAACGGTGCGTTGCTCTGTCGATGCCTGCATGAAGCCCATGTTAGACGCCTTTCGCCACTATTTCAAAGGAATTGTTCTCTTAATTTGCATTTTATTAGAAATGAATTAAAATAACGAGCGGAGGTTTTGATATGACTCATTCAGATATTCTCGATTCTGACATGGCTTGTTCGGATCTGGCCGATTCGAACACGACAGCCGCACAATCGCCGACGGGCTCGTCCGCCGCCAATTTCGCCAAGAGATTTTTTTCATACGATCATAGTGACGGCTCATTCGTACTGAAATACGTTCAGCCGGGCCTCGTAGGTCTGATCGATGGCACCGTCAGCACGCTTGCCCCAGTTTTCGCATCGGCGATCTTCTCCGGGCCGCACGCAGCATTCATAGTAGGCATGGCGACCGCACTCGGAGCGGGAGTCAGCATGGGATGGTCGGAAGCCCTATCGGACAACGGCGAGAAGACCGGCAGAGGTTCGTCGATCGTTCGCGGCGCCATAACCGGTGCGGCGACTACGATCGGAGGGACTTTCCATACGCTGCCCTTCCTGATTCCCAACCTGCACCTGTCATTGCTGGTCGCATTCATAGTCGTTGCAATCGAACTGGTGGTAATCGCCTGGGTGAGAAACAAGTTCCTGCACGTTCCGATGAAGAACTCGCTTCTTGTAGTAACCCTTGGAGGTCTGATCGTTCTCGCCATAGGAGTCGCGTTGGGCGCAAGCTGATTCCAAGGCGCCTGCCTTCGCTCACCCTTGAACATGCCGGACATGGCAAAGGCAACGCCTTTGAGCGAATCAGACAATCTGGCGGAAGCCCTGTTACCAGACGTCTCTCGTCGCTCCCATTATTCCTTCGATGGCGAATGCGCCATCGAAGCTCCATCGTATCGACCGAATCGTGGACCGCCGCGCCAGTGCATCTCATCGCACTCGCTCATAGCAGGGCCTTCAGGAAAGCAATCGCCGTCTCGACCTCGACATTGCTGAAGCTCCCTGTACGCTCCAGCGTCGTTGTGCGAATGTGGTCATGCAGATCCCGGTGAAAGCTGCGCAGCAGATCGCCTACCTCGGTAAGACGAAGATACACATTCTTCCTGTTTTTTCCTCGATGATATTTCTCAACAAGACCCTTGTCGCTCATGAAATTCACTCGTCTCGATACACCCCCCTGCGAAAAACCGAGTTCTTTTGCCACATCGCCGATGGTCATCTCAGCATTGCCAAGCGAATCGATTATTCGGAAATCGTTATGCGTGAGTTCAGTGACCAGCGGGGCGATCTCCGTGGGAACATGCGCTGAAATCCAGTCATGATACATCGAATCCGCCCGACTCTGCCCAAGCGTCTCCAGCAATGCCGCAAGCTCCTGATATTGCTCAATGTTCATGTCTCTCCCCTGAAGCCATCCGTCGAAGTCGACTCGTTCGCGAGACAGATGTCCTCACGCCAATAATATATTACCAGTAATGTTTATTTGACACCCGCCATCTCGGGCCATATTATATATATTACCGGTAATGAATATTCTGAGGTGCAGCAGCGAACGGCGTTCGGCACCCCTTATCAACGAATTCGAAACACACGCAGACAATGAAATGGAGAGACCATGAAAGCCCTCATCATCAGAAGTTTCACAGAACCACCTACGATAAGCGAAGACTTCCCGATACCGAGCGTGGATCGCACATACAGCGTTCTCGTCAAGGTCCTTGCCGTCCCGATCGAGAATCTCGACAGGGCCGTCGCGGCAGGAACCCATTATTCAAGCAGCTTCTGGCACCAAAGCTTCCCAAGCATACCAGGGGCGAGCGCAATCGGAAGAAGGGTCGACAACCAGCATCTGGTGTATCTTCCTGGCATGTCAATGAGGCCGGGAAACGGGGCAATGGCCGAGTACACGGTCGCCAAGGAAGACAGCATCATGGATCTCGAAGAGACGCAGCGACTGAGTTCCATGGTCGCTTCGCTCTCCTCGGCACAGACCAGCCTGCTCCCACTGAAATACGACCAGCCGCTGAGTCCAAGCGACACGGTCATCATCAATGGCGCGACGGGATTTGCGGGCAAGCTGGCCGTGCAGGTAGCGAGACATCTGGGAATCAGGAACATAATCGCCACAGGGCGAAGCGAGGAACGTCTGACCGCCTTGAGAAGGCTTGGAGCGACGCAATCAATCAACACGAATTCGATTCAGTCTGGCCTTGCCCAATCGGAGCTGTCGGGAAACGTGAGCATCATCGACTATCTTTGGGGATCCGCAACCACTGCGATACTACGCAGCCTGATACCAACATCGCCTGCAAACCTGCGACAGACGATCCTGTACGAAATCGGTTCCGCAGCGCATGAACCGGAAATCACGCTGCCTGCGACCGCAATTCGAACATCCGGCGTTCAAATCCGAGGCCTTATGACACTGAACAATCTGAAGAATCGGAGCGCTGCGACAAGGGAACTCATATCCTTGCTCGGCAGCGGCGTTCTCCAGGGAGATACCGAGGACGTCACCCTGGAGGACGCTGCCGACATATGGCGCAAGACACCGAGCAGTGGAATAAGGAATGTCATCAGAATGGAGTGACGGGCATCGCCGATCGCATCCACTCACATGTGCTGACGTATGTAGTCGATCACCATGTCGAGCGCCCTGTTCGATCTGAACCCCAGACATGCATGGTTCGCATTGTTGATTTTCATGAAGGTCACGTCCTTCCCGCACTCTTTCAGCTTGGCATACAGCCGCACGCTTTGATTGAATGGCACGATCATGTCACGGCCACCATGCATGATGAGCGTCGGCGGAATCGGAGCATCCTCAGAGATGTATGCAAGCACCGACGCCTTGGCGTTCAGTTCCGGATTGTCGAGCACGTCTACATGCCCGATTTCAAAGCCTTCAGGGCTGTCTGCATCAGTGTGGTTCTGCACGCTCGGATAACGGTTCATCATCGAGAAGTCAGTCGGACCATACCAATCCACGATGCAGGAGACCGCAGATGAACATTCTCCATAAACGGGGGTGTCTGGTTCATGGTCTGCCGTGAAACCCGCCATGAGAACGGTGTGGCCACCGGACGAATCTCCGAACAGCGCGATTCTGTCACCATCGACGTGATAGGTATCGGCATTCTTCCGCACAAATCTCACGGCAGTCTTGCAGTCTTGCATCTGAGCAGGAAAGGCCGCTATGTCCGAATGCCTGTATTTCGGCGCTGCCACGACGAATCCTCGTTCCGCCAGCCTGACGAAATAGCTTATGTAGTCCAGAACATTTTGCTCATGGAATGCCGAACCTCGAACGAAGACGATACCCGGCCATCGCTGCTGCTCACGCACAGTCTCCGGAGTGCCGTCAGGCAGCTGGGGCTCAAAGATCCACATTGGCAAATCAATGGATTCACGCTCCTCACCATCTGCGGAGGCAATTTCCCGAGTCACGTAGTTGACTTTGTGAATATGGACGGGATACGGAAAGTCGTCGCCAGGAATGTCATCGACGACAATGCACCCCTCCGGAACTTCTGGGGAACGTGGGAAGAGGCGGATGTCATCGACGGGCTCGGGCTCGAGAATCTTCGGCGAGGGTTCGGCGATGGATATTGCAGTCATGATGGTTACTCCTTATATGAATTCTTGAACGTGGCCATATGGAATCCGGATGTCGTCAGCCATGCATGGACCATGAGAGTGTGTCGCACATCATGCATGGCTGCCAAGGAATCATCCGAAGAATCACTTCTACGCGCCGACCGGCTCCGAGATACCTTCCTCGATGGCGGCAGGCGTGGCAGACCTTTCGGTTTTTCGATCAAGCAGGCTGAACACAAAGATCATCACCATGCAGACGCCCATGATCACGGCCATGATGTTGTATGACTTCCATGGACTTGAGATTCCAGTGACGGCCGCTACCGCCGCGAGGACATACGGCGTTATGAACGATCCGATTGA
This sequence comes from Bifidobacterium sp. WK012_4_13, assembly GCF_041080835.1. Classification (NCBI taxonomy): domain Bacteria; kingdom Bacillati; phylum Actinomycetota; class Actinomycetes; order Bifidobacteriales; family Bifidobacteriaceae; genus Bifidobacterium; species Bifidobacterium fermentum. The sequence goes on along the minus strand of NZ_CP129683.1, from coordinate 2,163,509 downwards.
GTTGCCGAAGAACGCATAGCTTGTAGCCTGCGCGGATATCGTCGCGTCCGTATGTTCGTTGACGAGGAAGTTCACGTACGGCATGAACCAGCAGAATCCGATGCCATACAGGCATGCCCCAATCGCCCACATCGCATACGAGCTGGTGTTGGCAGTCAGCAGAGCGCCGGCCATTTGCAGGAACAGCGCGACATATCCGATCGTCGAATGCAGCAGACCTCGCATGATCCCAAACACGAGCCCTCCGATCAGGGATGAAACCGACGCTACCGAGATGATCGTCGCAACCTGAACCGCTGATATGACACCGGTCTCCTTCGCGGCAAGCGCCTGATTCGCAGCGATGATGCCATATCCGGCTGCGAACACGATCTGAAGAACCATGCCGAAGTATGCGGACATCGGCATCTTCTTGCGTCTTGTCCGTGAACCCTGCTCACCCTTATGAATGCGCCCTATCTCATTCACCTCATTGGGGACAAATGCCAGAACCATCGCGAAGACAAGCAGCGCCAGAACATAGACATAGTAGACGCCATGCCAGTCGATGGTCATGATGAAGGCAATCGACGTGGAAAGAATGAAGGCCCCGACACCCACCATCGAGGATTGCAGACCCATGAGAAAGTCAGCCGTCTTGCCCTTGAACAGATCCACGATGAGCGAAGCCGACAACGGTTGCAGCAGCCCCACTCCGAACCCGCAGATGACGCGGACAGCCGTTTTCCAGGAAAGATCGTCGATGAACATCGGAGCGATGCCGCCCAGAAAGCATAGCAGCGCGCCAACGAGGCAAAGATTTTTCTTGCCGACGCGAGCGGCGAGGTATCCTCCCACCAGCGTCGCGATGATGCCGCCAATAACTGGTATCGTTATGAAACTTTGAAGCTGCAGAGTCGACGCGTCGGGAAAGTCCTCCTTCAGATTTCCGACTATTGCGCCGACGATGGACACGGAGCTCAAAGGCAGGGAAAGCGCCATGACGGCGGCTTTCACCATGGCTCCCCTTCCGGCATTGTGTGAAGCATCTTTTCGATCGCTCATGATTCCCTCCTTGGAATTCAGCATGTCTCGTGATGGCAGAAGCGTCATTGCTTTGGCTGCGGTCTCATCCCTCCAACCACATGTCGAAGGTTGTGGCTGAGTACGATCAACGATAGGCGAAAGGCTTGGTTACGATTCCAAGAATTGTGGCATCTTTCCGTTGTTTTGTATCCACTTCGCCCACGCCTGCGTGCGGAGTCAGGATCACTGACCGAGGCTGCCCACCGCATGGCTGGATCGGAACACTCCGGAACCATGCGAACGCCGAAATTGTCTGGGACCCATTCCATATTTCTTCTTCATGGCAGATCCGAGCGCACCGATGCTCGGAAAACCATTGTCAAAGGCAACCTGCTCGCAGCTGTGAGTGGTCTCAAGCAGATCGGCGATCGCCCCCTGCAACCTGAGCTCGGTCAGGAATGGCTTGAACGTTATGCCTGCATATCGTTTCAGCAATCGACATAGATGCCCGCGGCTATATCCGAAGAATCTGGCGACGGTTTCCGCCTTGATGTCTTCGCTGCAATGCACATCCATATATGCGAGGATGTCCTTGATTATTTTCGAATCGGCATTGATGGACGCATTGTCTGCATTGTCTTCGTTCGATACGATGAATCGTGGATAGACCAGATACAGCATCAGATAGAGCAGATGGTTCATCGCAAGATAGTTGGCCTCATCATCGAGATGGACGAGTGTCTCGGCGACATCGGCACAGATCTGACTGAGCTCCTTGACCTCTTTGGAGTGTTCGTCTGAAGCAGCGATGCCATATTGGCCTGTCTGCAGTCCCGGGCAGATTCGAGCAAGATGTGAGCCATCAAAGGTCACCGACAGCACCTTCTGTGGCGTGCCTGCATCGTTTGGATGAATGGAATGCAACGCCGCCGGACTGATTATCAGGGTATCCCCATCGTTGACCTGATGGTCGATGCCATCTATGCGAACGCGCAGACTTCCTGCGAACGAGTGAATGATTTCCATGCCCCGGTGCCAGTGCAGAGGAATGAATTGGGCGGGTCTCTCCTCATGCAGATGAACCGCTGCAGGATACTGTAGCGGATATTGGATGCGCTCATGCTGCACCTTGTCGACGTCATAAAAATACCCATGCGAGCTGCTGTCTATCACCGCAGGAACTTTCGGAACTGTGGCAGTGGCCGCATTCGAGGAAACGGCTGTCTGCCGAACCGGTCGCCTTGACCGCGTCGCAGACAGCCGCCCATCGCCGTCTTTCTCATCAGCCGTCGAATTCTGCATGTCAGCTCTCGTCATATAGTCAGCATTGACCTCTTATCCGCTGAGTCTAGCTCAATTCTGTGGCTTCTTCCAGAGCTATGCCTGGTCAGAACCATTCCCCTTGGCAAGGGTTCATCATCATGAGGTTGCCCGGGCGTATGCCTCCAACATGTATGCAGTGAGCCGTGCGCCATCCTTGCCCATAAGGACGGTGAGGGAGTTGATGGGCATGCTGTCAAGGAACATTTCCGCCGCCGCATTGTCCTTGAGGAGTTGCGGGAGCTCCCCCCGCTCACCCTTCTCATCCATATCCCGCAGGATTTGGCTGCCGATTGGGTCCGTCCGCCATTCGTGCATGTTCGACCATTCGGTCAATGGCATGCTCATGCCGTCTCCTTCGAGTTCCACGGAAGCCGATTGTGCTATGTCGCGGCTTGAAGTCCCGACTTCGATGCCATAGGTGCCCGCCTCAATGTGCCAGCCGTCAAAGCGCTCGGACCAGTAGGCGAACGAGCGCTCGTCAAGAGCGATCTTCACCTTCCGGCTCTCGCCAGCGCGCAGGTGAAGCTTCTGAAAACCTTTAAGCTCATGCCTGGGCCGTGCCACCTGAGAATCGTTCGGAGCCACATAGACCTGAACCGTCTCTGCGCCTTCGACCGAAGACGTGTTCGTGACCACGACGCTCACCTCGACCCTGTTCGGGCCGACGCTCTCTATGCGAAGATCATCGATGGAGAAACTCGCGTAGCCAAGTCCAAAGCCGAAGGGATATGCCACTGCCTTGTCGAAGCTGTCATAGTATCGGTATCCGACGTAGATGCCCTCCCCATAATCCACATGGCCTTCCTCACCGGGCCAGTTCAGCATGCTCGGGTCGTCTTCGATGTCAAGGGGAATCGATTGTGCAAGCTTGCCCGATGGATATGCCCTTCCAAAAAGCACATCTGCAAGAGCCGCTCCACCAGCCTGTCCAAGAAGCCAAGACTCAAGAATCGCGGATACCTTCTCCCGCCATCCACGGACGGATACGACGGATCCATTCGACAGAACCACCGTGACGTTTCCATTGACCTTCGCAATCGCGTCAAGCAACTCGAGCTGCTTGGCGGGAAGATCCAATGTGGTGCGATCGAAGCCTTCGGACTCGGCTTGACTGGGAAGTCCGATGAAGAGCACGACCTGCTCGGCCTGCTGTGCGGCCTGCAGCGCCTCTGCTGTGAGAGCTGGATCCTGTGCCTCGTCATCCAGGGTGAAGCCCGGAGCGAATCGTGCATCGATGCCGCGCTCCTCCATGGCGTCGAGGAAGGACGTGATTTTCGTCGGGGTGATATGCGACGATCCACCCCCCTGATATCGCGGAGTTCTGGCAAACTCCCCTATGATCGCGACACTCGAATGGCTGGACAGCGGCAGGGTCCCACCTTCGTTCTTCAGCAGGACCATGGACTCAAGCGCAGCTCGGTAGGCCACATCATCGTGTTTCTCGACGTCGAAGCCGTAACCGTCAATGCTCATCGCCCCGCTCGCCCTGTCCGAAAGATCGATCATGCCTTGAGCCATCGTCTCCAGCTGGTCGCTTGAGATATCCCCGGAACTTACTCCGGAGACGATCCGGTCATCGGTAAAGCTTGGAGGCATCTCAAGATTCAGTCCTGCGTTCAGGGAAGCGACTCGATCATGGTCGGCACCCCAATCACTCATGACGATGCCGTCGAAACCCCATTCATCACGCAGCACTTCAGTCAGCAGCCAGTGATTCTGCGCAGCATGAGTGCCGTTGATCTGGTTGTATGAGCACATGACGGTCCATGGCTGCGCTCGTTTCACGATATGCTCGAATGCCGGGAAATAAATCTCGCGAAGGGCACGCTGCGACACGTTCGCCGAGATTCGGAGCCTGTCCGTCTCCTGATTGTTGACTGCGAAGTGCTTGAGCGACGTGCCGATCCCCCGCGACTGGACTCCCTCGACGATGCCGATTGCTTCATGGCCGGCCAAGAACGGATCCTCAGACCAATATTCAAAGCACCTGCCGCCAAGCGGATTGCGTTTGATGTTGACCCCCGGCCCAAGGATGACCGCAACCTTCTCCTGAATGCATTCCTCCGCCATGGCCACGCCAACCTCGCGTGCCAACTCTGGATTCCACGAGCTCGACAGACCGGCAGCGGGAGGGAAGCACGTTGCCGGAACCGTATTGTCCAGATCGATGTCGGCACTGCTGCTCTTTGACTTTCGAAGACCATGCGGGCCGTCGGTGATCATGTACGGCTTGATGCCATGCCCTTCGATGCCCTGCAGATGCCAGGCATCCGCTCCGGATGTCAGACTTGCCTGTTCCTCGACCGTCAGCTCATTGGCGCTGTGGCGGCTTCTTGTCATATGTTCATGCATGTGTCCCTCGATTCCTTGCATCGCCCTAGCATGGATTCTCATCCATCCCAATGGCTCGGTTACTTATCGCGTTCTGCGTGTGCTGCATTGCCATGCTCGGCCTCATTGTCGAGAACGCCTCCGTTGGCGGAAAACAACCCGATCAGTTACCAACCGGTTGTTAAGTAGAATATCATGATATTCTGAAAACCGCATCACGGCCTGCCGGGCAAATACGATACGCATCCGCCACAGAGTCAGGGTCGGCAGCGGCGCACAGGATACATGAGGCTTAATCCAGAACGAGCACATGCAGGAGAGGCACAGAGGAAGGAGAGTCACAGAGGCATGAAAGCAGTCAACGAAGGCACTTCCCAGCAATCGGATTCCAGAAGGGACCGGCGCGGCGACATTCTCGAAATTGCCATCGACTCCTTCGGAACCTATGGCTATTACGGCACCTCGCTGCAGAGAATCGCAACGGGCGTCGGCCTCACCAAGGCCGGAGTGCTCCATTACGTCGGCACAAAAGAGGGGCTTCTCAGCGAAGTTCTGGACAATCTCTACGACCAGCAGACCGCTCAGATCAATTCCACGATGCGCAGTCAGGAACGCCCATTGATTCCCCAGTTCCTCAGCAGAATCGTTGCTGTCAACGCTACCCGGCCAAAGCTGGTGCACATGTTCTCGACATTGAGCGCTGAGGCTCTGAATCCGAAGCATCCTGCACATCAGTATTTTGAGCACCGCGAATCCAATTCCGTCGAACTGGCCTTGCAGGTGCCCTGGTCCGTCCCCGCAGGAGTGGATGCACGGAAGCTGCTGCCCGCAGCCTTCTCCATGATGGACGGCGTTCAACTGCGTTGGCTCCGCACGCCAGGCAAGAACCTCGTCGACATGTGGTCCCAGTGCGCGGACGTGCTCTTTCCACTGCCTTTATGGGACGGATACCGTTGATGGCCATCACCCGTATCACCGTCACGTGTTGATGCTTGTCATGCCTTGATTCTTGTAATATCATGCACAGGATAAAAGGATGTGCAGCATGCCAGCTTCTCAGATTCACCGACACCAGTCCCAACGTCTGGTCAGCAAGGATGTCCGCAACCATAATCTGGGACTGGTGCTCACTGAACTGGCCAGGAATCCTGGGGTCTCACGCTCATATCTCGCCAATGCGACAGGGCTGACGCACGGCGCGCTCACTCTGCTCATACGCGAACTGGAAGAATACGGACTTGTTCGCCCGAGCGACTCTCCGGAGATCAGGTCCAGGGAGCCGGGCAGGAAGAAGCAGCTGCTTGCCTTGGCCGACCGCACATACGCAATAGCGGCCATCGAACTTCGCAATGAATCGGTCAAGCTCACCTGCGAAAGCATTTCAGGCAAGCGCATCGTGGAAAGAGAGTACGCGGAAGATTTCCATAACCGACCAGTCGACAGCTTCGCGCAATATGTCGCCCTGCGGATCTTCGAACTTATGGGGATGGTGCAGCGACTCGGATTTCGAAGCCTGCCCATCGTCGGCGTGGCAGTCCCTGCCCCGGTCTTTGACGACAACGACACACTTCTCGCCGCAATCGACTTCGGCTGGGGAACCGTGCCCCTTGGCAAGGAGATCATCGAACATCTGCATGCGTTTCAATCGGATATGGCAATGCCGAAGATCATCGTGTTCAATGACGCGAACACAGCCCTATGGGCCGAATACAGGCATCTCTGCAATCTGGAGCCTGCCAATGCGCCGTCGACGGTCCTTTACCTGAAGTCAGATATCGGCATAGGCGGCTCGGCCATCGTTCAGGGGCATATCTTCAACGGTTCGAGAGGGACTGCAATCGAGCCCGGGCATTTCCAGATCGACCCCCACGGCAGATCCTGCGCATGCGGAAGAGTGGGGTGCCTCGTCACCGTGGCAGACCCATCTCTGTTGCTTGAGCGCGCGCATCTCGGCGATGTCGACAGGAGCAAGGGGCGCAGCCATGCCCTGTCGACCCTGATGGCACAGGACCGCGAAGGCATCCCACTCGCCCATCGGACGCTGATCGCGGCAGATCGGAGCATCATTCAGGTGCTCAGCAACATCATCGTTCTGCTTACACCCGACTGCATCGTTCTGGGTGGATATCTCTGCGATCGGGTGGAGGAGATATCGCGTCTGGACGAACCCTCGCTAAGATGCATCGGATATAGAGGCCATCGCGGCAGACAGGCCATTCTGCCAAGTTTCTATCGCCAGGATGCAGTGACTGTGGGGGCGCTGATGCGTCTGAGAAGCTGCATTCTATGGAATGCAGGGCTCATCGCCAACGACCTCCCCTGGTCGTGGAGCGAGGAATGACCGGACCGAAAGTCGAATCATCTCTCTCGGTCCGGCGAATTGACTTCCACACGCCCCTGCGCTGCCGTCACTCTTGAGTGTGAGAGGTCGCATCAATCAGCTCTCGCTCAAATCGATAGGCCTCGGAATCATATCGCATTGACCCAAGGAACTGGATTGCGCCGCATGGGCTGTCGTTCACACTTGGCTGCTCGAGCTCACCGTCAGCGATGAGACGAGTCCAGGTTCCATGCACGGAATCTGCAAGCGACTGAGATGGTCCATGCCCCAAGACCGATGCGACCTTCGGATCGCCCAGGACATCGAAGACATAGGGTATTTCGTCGCAATGCATCGAGGCGTTGGATATCGATGAGGTCTGCGCGAAATCGTAGAGCCACGTCTTTGAGCCCGCTCCTCCCGACAGACGCATTTTCGCGGTTTCGGCAACCCCGGCACGGAACATGTATGTCGTGAGCAGCTGCCCGGCAAGCCTGTCCGCCCCGATGCGATGCACCTCCGATGTGAATTGCGCGATTGCCCCATCGCTGAACCCGGCTTGCCTGAACTGGCTCTGCGCTTCCTGCAAGTCCGTCTGTCCCGGAGCTGGGAATGAGAACTCGTTGCGGACGCTGCCCATCAGCAAAGAGACGTCGCTTGAGGCACCCATAGAGAATGACTCCTTGGGCGTTCTCGCAAGGACCTCGCCATCGATCACAGGGGCATATGCCAGATTGCTTCCGCCTGCATATCCCTGCCTGAACAGCTCGACAAGATCTGCAGCGCTGGATGGGCCGGCAGGCACATCCGCGACGTTGTTCAACTCGCGTTCGTTGTCAAGAATCGTCGTCTCGCTCACCTCGCTCCATGCATCGAGGCTCGGCTGCACACCGATCCGCTTCGCGAGCGCCCGCCCGACAGTCTCTGCCTGAGAGACTGTGATGGTGTGGGATGGAGCGGATTCACTAATCGCGGCACGGAACAGACCGGTTGCCCGCGGAGAGCCCATAAGCGATATCGCGCTCCCTGCACCCGCAGACTGACCGGCGATCGTGACCCTGCTCGGATCCCCTCCGAATTCCTCGATGTTGCGCTGCACCCATTCGAGTGCGGCAATCTGATCGAGCAGCCCCCGGTTCATAGGTGCCCCATCGACCCAACCGAACCCTTGGAATCCCAGACGATATGAAAGCGAAACCGTTACGATCCCATCCGCGTTGAATCCACTGCCGTTGTACCACGACGAGGATGGCGATCCTGCGAAATACCCGCCTCCATGTATCCAGACCAGAACAGGCAGGTGAGCGCGCCTGTCACGGGGTGCGGGTGTGAAGACGTTCACATTCAGGGTTGAGTCCCCCGCGATGGACGGTTCAGGAATCGTCGACACAGGGCCGAATGGCCGACGCTGGGGCGTCGGACCGTAATCGATGGCCGAGCGAATTCCGCTCCATGGCTCCACGGCCTGGGGTGCCAGGAACCGAAGCCTTCCAACTGGCGCAGCGGCAAAGGGAATGCCCAGATATTCAGCGGAGGATGCATTCTGCCATCGTCCCTGCACCGCACCCGTCTGTGTCATCACTACCGGCGCTTCCCCAAATCCGTTATATTGAGGCACTTGCGTATTGCTCATCGTTCTTCCTTACTTCACCGACTTGATTGGGATGACAAATATCGCCGACAATGCTGCCGCTATCGCGGAATACATGAACAGTACCTGATAGTTGTCCGCGAACATGCTCAGCAGGCCAGCGGCAATGATCGGCGTCAGCGCCTGAGGAATGTTCGATGCGATATTGAGAATGCCAAGGTCCTTTGCAGCTGCGTCATTCGACGGCAGCACATCCACCATCATCGCCATATCCACAGACGTATAGGCGCCATATCCCAGGCCAAGCAGACCTCCATAAAGATACATGCCCATGATCGTCGGCATGGTGAGAGGAATGCATATGGATCCGGCTATGAACAGCGTCGCGACGCCCACGAACATTTTTCTTCTGCCAAGCTTATCCGACAGCCGTCCAGCGGCGAGCGTGGAGATGGTGACGGTCACCAGCGTTATGACGCTCATGATGCTCACGACGTTGCCAGCCTGCGCTGTGCCGACACCTATGTAGTCCGTGATGATATACAGCTGATAGTTGGTCACGGCCTGATATCCAAGAACCATGAAGAAACGTCCGAGGAACGCCCAGATAAAGTCAGGATGCTGTCTGGGGCTGACCCAGAAGGCCTTGAAGAACTCCACCCAGTTGATTTTCTCTCGAATCACCTTGTCGCTCGGACGTCCGGGATTGAACACGACGAACAACAGGCAGATGACCATGACGAGAATGCCGAAGAACGTATATGCGATTCCGATTCTCTCAAGCAGCTGTCCGGCGATGATAACTCCGATGGTGCCGCCAAGCGACATTCCCACCCCGGTCATTGCAGATGCCAGACCTCGGTCGGAGCTTTCGACCCTGTCGGAGATTATCGCGGAAAGCGGCCCTTGGAAGGCATTCAGCAAGACCTGTATCGCAACCCAGGAAAGTGCGATCCAGAACAGCGAATTGGCAAATTGAATCGCAATGGTGCATAGACCGCCGCCAAACCCTCCGAGAAGAATCCAGGGAGCACGACGTCCAAACTTCGAACGGGTTCTGTCAGAAAGCGCTCCGACGATCGGTTGAACGAAAATCGTTGCGACTGCCGACAGACTCGTGACAAAGGCAAGGTTGTTGACTTTGTTCGACGCGTCAAGGTTGGTCATCTGCTGAGGAAGCAGAATGGCGACAAGACCCGCATAGGTCATGAACAGGCCAAGATACGAAACTCCCAGCGAAGTCAGAAGCGTCGCGCGTTTTGCCTTGGATTGCGAGGGTGGAAGATCGTTGCTCATACCATTTGAAATTTGTTCACTTGTCATGTACTCCTCCTTGAGTGCACCCTGACAGTCAAGACTCTTCATTAAGCCTGGAACAGCAGGTTGAAGACATTTATACTCCATCTTTCTCTTAATTTCAAGGTTTGAAATTAAGAGAAAGATGGAGTCTCCAGCATGCTCCGTCACCCCTCGCAATGCAGCCAGTCTCAGGGATGCCGCAGCAGCGAATCCCCCTTGCATATGGAGATGATTCGCTCGGCAGCATGTCCGTCACCATATGGATTCGTCGCAGTCGCCATCGTCCGATATTCGACCGGATCGTTCAACAGCTCCAGCATGGCATCCTTTACGGCCTGGGTGCTGGTCCCGACCACCTTGAGCGTTCCAGCCGTCACTCCCTCAGGCCGTTCCGTCGAGTCACGCAGCACGAGCACCGGCTTGTTCAGCGATGGCGCCTCTTCCTGAACTCCACCGGAATCCGTCATGATGAAATAGCTCTGCGCTGCCAGACCATGGAAATCAGCGACATCCAGCGGTGGCACCAAATGGATGCCAGCGATGCCATCGAACACATCGTGGGCGATTTCCTGAACGCGGGGGCTCAGATGCACAGGATAGACCACATCGAGCTTGGGCGTTGTCTCGACGACCTCCTTGATCGCCTCAAAGGTGTCCCGCATTGGCTGGCCCTGATTCTCACGGCGATGCATGGTCAAAAGGATGAATCTATGTCCGTCGGGAATCTGTGTCAACACGTCATGGTGATAGTCGGCATGGATGGTGTATCTCATGGCATCGATGGCCGTGTTCCCCGTGATGAAGATTCTGGATTCAGGGTGATGCTCTTGCAGAAGATTGTTCTTGCTCAACTGAGTCGGTGCGAAATACAGATCGGCGACATCGTCAGTCAGCATGCGATTCATCTCCTCTGGATATGGAGAGTATTTATCCCATGTTCTCAGCCCTGCCTCGACATGTCCCACGGGGATCCTCTGATAGAACGCGCTCAGACTGGCTGCCATGGTCGTGGTGGTGTCGCCATGGACCAGAACCAGATCCGGTTGCTCGTCCTTCAGAATTGGGTCCAGCCCGAGAATGACCCTGCTGGTGATTTCGGCAAGCGTCTGGTTCTTCCCCATGATTTTCAAGTCGTGATCAGGTCGGATATCGAAGATGTCCAAAACCTGCTGAAGCATCTTGCGATGCTGACCGGTGACAACGACGATGGAGGAGATGTCTGGATCGGCTTCGATTTGCTTGATGATCGGAGCCATCTTGATCGCTTCTGGCCGGGTCCCAAAGATGGTCATAATTTTCAGCACGTTAATCAACCTTTCCCATCACTGCCATGACTGTGAGCGTGGCATCATAATATTTGTCTGCCTGCAGCGGCTCCACAAGCAATTTCTGCCAATCGTTCAGAAGACGGTCGTATCGATGTCTGCGATCCTGCTTGGCGGCATATGCGAGCGGAGCCGTGAAACTGTTCAGCTGATAGTCATTGAGCTGCTTGCCTGCAAGTGAATATCCAGCCGTGACCGCGCTGCGCCCATTGAAGAATTTCAAGAGTCCGGCAACGACCTGCCTCGCGCGTGAATCATCGCTCAATGCCAACATCATTGGCACGCGGCAGGCATTCGACGAATAGTCGCCATCCTGCTGCGAAGCGATGGCATTGGCCTGGACGGCAGTGGCGCCGCTGGCAGTCACCCATGCAAAATCAGGAACGAGTCCCGTCTTGTGCTCGTCACTCAGGTCCACCAAGCGATCGAGCATCGAATCGCTGACCGTGAGCCACCTCTGGTCATGGGTGGATTCGTAGAGTGCCGCAAAGAACGATGGCATCACGTCTGAGGTGCGCATCAGATTGTAATATTTCGATTGCTTCGTGGCCCAGTCACCGACAGTCAGCGTATGAGTCGTGTCATTGTATTCATACGTCAATATGTCAGCAGCCAACCTGCCTTCGATCTTCAGATAATAGGCGGAGCGACCTGGCCAGACCTTGCTGGCCTGAAGGAGACTGTATGCGATATAGAGATCGCCATCCGTCGCACTGCTGTCCTCGCTAATCCATGCACCCCCCTTCGAATGCTGACGCCATTTCATCAGATATGTTTCAGATGCGCTCCCATTGCCAGCGTCGGCGCGGTATTGCAGGTAGTAGTTCAGCAAGTCATCGAAGTCCTGCTGCCGTGCCCATCCCTTGGCGCCGGCAGCTGCGGTAAGGTACATCCCGTAACCCTGTCCTTCCGAAAGCGCAATCGGATTCTTCCTGTCGTTGCTTGTGTTCACATAGGCACGATGATCGCTTTCCTGCATGATGTAATCGCTCCTCCATTGCTCATACATCACCCGTTGAGACGCGGAAGGGCTCCCAGAACGTACCAGAAGCATGGTGACGACATACAGCATCGTGACCAGGACGGTGACGATCCACACGCGTTTCCCATATTGCTTCACCTTCGCCCCCCTTAATTGTTGAAACGCTTTGTCTTTACCCAGACACTTCCGTTGCGATGGAGAAGAGCATCGAGGCAGACCGAGAGCAGTGCATTGATGGAGACAAGGATGAATAACTGCGAATATGAAAAATACGATGCGAATGCAATCCAGACCTGATCCGTTGTTGCCTGACCGTATTGGGTGGACATTGCGACCGAAATCTGCAGCACATACAGGATGATCATCAGAAGCCAATTCATCAGCAGCACTTGCATGATATGGCCGTTGTTCTCTCCAAATGTGAACGGGATGGAAATATCTGGATTGAATGCCTGTGCAATATAAAAACCAAGATTGATAAGGAAGATGAGATTGGATAATACGATCGCCGCATCAAACCATAGAAACGTGGCAGCAATCGATATCACTTCAAACTTGATTCTCCAATTACCAGGCCTGAACAAATATCTGAAGTTGTGGAGTGCAACCTGATAGTTTCCCTTCGCCCAGCGCATACGTTGATGATAGTAATCACGCAGGTGTTCAGGCTCCTGCTCGAACGCCTCGGAGTTATATGCCAAGGCTATTAACTTGCCGCTTTGCATGATCTTGAAGGATATATCGGTATCCTCCGTGAGCGCTCCATTGCTCCAACCACCGATTGATTCCGCGAAGGAGCGGTTGATGATGAAATTTGTGCCTGGAATCAGGCCGATCTTGAACATATGCCAGATCGAACAGTGCTGAATGCGCTGAGAAACGACGGTTTCCTGATTGATGCATTTGGTCAGGAAATTCTGCTCGGCATTTCGCGTCTTGTTCCTGCCGAAGACCGCCATGTATCTGTTGGGATCCTCAAGGGCCTTGCGAACCAAGAAATACAGCGCATTCCTCTCAGGCATCGCATCGGCATCATACACGGCGATGTATTCACCCTCGGCGATGGAAAGGGCGTCGTTCAAGACTCCTGCCTTGCCGCCCGTGCCGACTCTCTCGATTATTCTCACATTCCTGTTGGCATACGCAGGCGAATCGACGATCCTGCGCATTTCCTGCGCCGTTCGATCCTCGCAGTTGTCGGCGAACAGCAGCATCTCGATCTGCTCTGCAGGATAGTTAAGATCCAAGATCGCCTGCACGGTCTGCGCGATTACGATCTCCTCATTATGCGCAGGTACGACGATCGTCACTTTCGGATACGACGGAAGCTCGGTGAGATACACCAGCTCCCTGCTCTGCCGAAGCCAAAAATGTATGGCCCCGCCAAGTGTCGTCAAGGACATGAACAGGGAAATCCAGATCGTAACGATCACAACAATCATGAAGGCCTGTGAAACCACTATGCTTTCACCTCGGTTTCATCGTTTCCATAGTCTTCCTCTGTCTCCTGTGTCTTCTGCTGCTTCAATGTCGTTCGTTCGATGCGGTAATAGATGATCCACTGGCATACGATTATGACCAGCATGACCACGAAGAAGAGCAGGCTTACAACGACCGCGAACCACCAAAAAAATGTGTCCATCAGGCAACATCACCCTTGAGATACTCAACCACGAGATCCGTTTCCATATCGCGCTGCAAGCGTCTGACAGCATCCTTCAATGTCAGATAATCAGTGACGTTGGAACGGTCTATCTTCAGACTGCCCCACTTGAACTGCACGGTGGTACCGGTGCTTCTCAGCTGGTCCAGGTGGCTCTTGGTGAATTCGTTGCGCTTCTCATATGTCTCGTCGGGCAGTTGGTGAGAGATGATGAGGAATGTTCCGTGTCCAAGATAATAGAGCGATTCGGACGGCAGACGATCTTCCTTCAGCACCCCTGCTATTTCGCTGAGGGTCGCATCGTAGTTGGCGGCGTGGAATTGCCTATATTGCGAACCATGCGCCCAGTGCACCGCAGTGACGGTGTACCAAAGCGTTGGATCGTAGTCATCCTGGACGAAGTGCACGATTTTCCGATACATCTTTGCTGCGTTGTAGCCCGTCTGCAGCTTGGTGGTTCGATTATAGTGCTGCGTGTATCTCTCCACCGCACGCCTGCTGAAAGTGACCCAGCCAAATCTGATCAATGCATAGCGCACGATGGACATGATGCCCGCACTGGCAGGAAAGGCGACAAGCAGAATCAACTTCTGGAAAATTGAAATCGGAACCGTTCCGAACAGCAGTATTGCCGCACCGACGACAGTGAGCAGGATTATGATCCATGTCGTCACGGTTCCAGGGAGAAGAGCCCCCGCGGCCAAGCCAGCGACGACCAAGATTATCGTAGCTATCAAAATATGCGGAGCATTCAGCTCGATATCATAGAAAATGATGGCCATGACTGGAAACAGGATGAACAGCGCCATGAGACCAGATATTATTGTATGACGTTTACTCAAGAAGATTCCCTTCCTTATACGATGGTTCGCATCGAAGCATCGAGTGTTTCCGAGTCCGGCGAGAAGCGATGAATTGTCATGCTGAAACAGGCGCAGCAGATGCTGCAGCCGGTTTGAATCACTTGCCGATCTAGACATACGAATCCATCTCGTGGATTCCTCCCAATACCCTGTGCTACAGGATTGATGTTGCAAAAGGTTTGAATGCAGCGGTATCGGGGACGCTTTTTTGAATAGATCGGGCACGTCGATTCAGCTCAATGCCCATTGATTTCGATTAACTTCTCAAAACACAGACTTCTCAAAACACAGATTTCTCTAAACACAGATTTTTCAATACATGGATTTTCAAAACACAAGCTGCTCACAACATGAGCCGCTCACAATGCACGCTCATGCACAAAGCCATATGTTTTGTTCCCCTATATGGGAAAAGTGAATTTCAATTGCGTGTATCTCATATGTTCTTGCGAACGTTGTCTCATCCAGCCATAGTTCTACCCCACCAAGTAGTTCCCCTATTGTGTTTCTATAAGCTTTCGCTTCCCACTATGAGATGGTAGTGCGGAGAGCGGACGGAGTGAAGGCGTTCGAGCCATCTCCCCCCTGCACAAGCCCTCGATCCCGGGAATAGACATGAAACGGGTTCGACTTTGAAAAGAAAAAGTCAGTAAAAAAGAAAATGCAGAAAAAGAAAAAGACCACTGAAGCAGTGGTCTCATGAGTACCCCCGGAGAGAGTCGGACTCTCGTTGTCAGATTGAAAGTCTGGTGTCCTAACCGTTAGACGACGGGGGCAAACAAAAATATCATACGCAAAACTTCGGGATTGGGCAACCCGGCGTGCCTTAATTCCCTCTCACCGCATATTCAGGAATGGCATGCCATTCGGCTACGGCGGACACATGCCCGTCGTAGCCGAACGGATAATCTGGATTCAAGCCACGTCAATGGATCGGCATCATCGGCAGCCCACGAGTCCACAGCACATCGCAGCCATCTCATGGCCGATTGTCAATCTTCATGAAGCCAGCGCCTATCTACCCGACTTTCGAACCATCAGGGCAAGCGATCCTAGAGCGAGCCCCAGTCCAGCTATCAACACGAATATCATGATCGATGCACCAGAATGAGCGAGCCCTGTGGTTCCAGTCTTTTGAGACTCCGTCGAATTCACAGCAGGCGTATGCGGAGACCCTGATGAAGCCGTCACACCAGGTTTTGATGACGAGGATGGAGATGGTGGCACCGGCGCTGACGAAGGCTCTGACGTCGACGATCCTGAATCGTCGGGGTTACCCTTCGCAGCGACCCTGACATCTGTCACTGACGCACTTGCGCCATAGGCATCGGTCACCCGAACCGTATATATTCCCGGATTAGGAGAAAATCCCTTCATCTCGATGGTGCCTTCCTTGGTAGTCGTTCCTTTCCAGGTCTCGGCCGTGACATACTGAGAGTCTGACCGTTCAGAACTGTGTGCCAGCCATACAGCCTTCATTTCTGAGCTTGGAGTCAATCCTTTCGCCAATACGACTGTGGTGGTCTTCGCGATAATGCCACCCTTTCTGGAAGCCCCAGAAGGGTCGGATTTCAAGGCCTGATTCGGCATCGCAGCAACCTGCGAATCTGAACGCATACTCACGATTTCGGTGGGTCGCGTCGCAGCCGTCGAGTCCGGATTGGTGGTCTGAGAGTTCGCAGGTGCGTACACGTTGAATGCAAAGACACTGTACGCGTAGGTGGTCAGTCTCGATGTGCCATAGATCCTGACATATCTTGCCTCTGTGCCACTCGGCAGATCGGTTGACACCGTGATGGGAGACGTCGCATTGGTCACTGCTGCGACGCTTCTCCACGCTTCGCCATCAGATGAAACCTGAATTTCATAATGCTTGGCCGCTGCAGTCTCCCATGACACGGAGACACTTCCGACTGCTCTCTCCTTTCCTAGATCAACTTCCAGCCATTGGGGATCGCCTGTCGAGGATTCCCAACGTGTGGTTGGATCACCGTCTGTTGCATTACTTGGATTGCCAGTTGTGGAGCTGCTTGAAGTTGAGGAGGATTTCGTCACTGAATGAAGCGCGAGATCCTCTGAACCATCCGCTCCACTGACGCTCAGACTTCGTATGGAATATCCATTTGCATCGGGTATCACCGGCTTTGTCATAGTTATCCGTGCATATCTGGCATTCGTCGGCGCAAAGGAGACCGCCGTCCTTCCACCGCTTGCATCAGTGACTTGCTCCTGTTCATTCCAATTCAAACCGTCAGCTGATGTCTCCACACTGAATTCCGAGGCAGCCTCTTCACCCCATACTATCGATAGATGAGCGATGACCTTGCTCGCCCCCAGATCAACCGTCAAAGACTGACTTCCGGCTCCATCAGACATCCATGCAGTGTCGATATCGCCATCATTCACTGCGCTGGCCGAAGAATTCTCTGCCGTGGAAGTTGCACTTATCTGTGCCGCATCAAGTGCAAGGTCTCGGTTCGAGCCACGGTCCCAGGCAACCGCCTTGCCGTCAAAAAGTGTCTCCGAACCCTTGGTTGACTGTGTGGCACCTGCAGGAACCTGAACAAGAACCATCGATTCGCCAGCGGGAATCTGTATGTTCGCGGATTCTGAGACATTCCTCGCGACAACCGAATTGGAGACGGAATCATAGAGGTCCGATACTGAGTCGACGCTCACCTTGACACTCGCAGCAGTCGAGTTTGGGTTGTAATACAGCGAAGTCGGATATGGATTCGAGCCAAAGAAATCCAAGGCGTTGAGATCGGTACGAAGCACTCCCGACACATTCGTGCCATGCAGCGCGGCGCCCATGAAACCTACCCACGATGAGCCATACAGTCCAAGACTTGTTGCATCGCCACCGACTCCCCAGCTCCCCGAACGCTCGGGAACGTCACCCATCGCCTTGATGCCTGCCGAACCCGAAGAAGTGAGTCCCTCATATGCAATGACATGAGCAGGATCATTGATGTATTTGCTGCCATAATATTGCTGACTTGCCGTGAGCTGGTCCGCATAGAAATATCGCGATGCATTGTCGATGTTGAGCATCCATCGGCCAATGAGACTCGCATAGCGAGAATCATATTTAGCAGTGGCTGCGATGAGTGGCATGGCAAAGGAATTCATCGCAAAGGCATAGCCCTTGTTGCCGTTGGTTCCTCCCTCCGGCCCTCCATCTGTTTGCGAGCCGACCAAGCCTGAGACATCGATGCCGCCCCAGTTCCCCGTCAGAGTTCCCCAACCTGATCGGACATTGGATCCACCGATCATCCAGCCAATATATTTCGATATGTCATAGTCAGTCCCATCCTCTGCATTCATGCGCGCAGCGATGTAGGGGGCAAGAACGGGAACGACCTCGTAATACAGATTCTGATTGGAACGCTCCAGGGCTTCCATCGCCCATTCAGCACCTTGCAGATATTTGGCATCGTTGAATTTCGCATGAGCCCAGAGCAGGATCGCGGCCGCTCCGGCAGCGGCTTCCCCGCCTTCGTTCCGCCCAGAAACCGCTGTGTGAGTGGCGAAATCATAGTCTTGCATGGTGATATTCGCGTTTGCTCCGCCGAGGGAATCCAGCATCTCATAGTATTGGTTCGCGATTGATTTCAGCATCGAGTTCATGTCAGTGACGTCGGGATATTGTGAGCCGAGCATGTAATACAGCACATTCGCGACGGTAGTGTACCAGATCGAGTCAGATCCCGGTGCGGATGACGCAGATGATGGAGAATTCTTTGCGACTCCCAAATCGGGATGGTAGAAGGTCCTGAGCATATCGACATAATCCTGGCCATTCTGCTTTGATTTATCGATTCCTACAAGACTCGCGCCGACAACGGACGCTATTTCGTTCACTGCTTCCTGATTGCCATTGCCGGACGTCCCCTGGACCCGAGTATCACCGTAATACGCCGGCATCTTGTATGTCACCGATCCTGCAGGCATATTCAGAGCGCTGGCATCTGTGGAGATTGTCGTAAAGCTGCCTCGGTCAGACCAATCATAGACATAGGAATCATAATCCTTGGCACGTTGCGCCCAATCAAAGCTCGATGAGCTTGGTGATGGGGAATTCGGAAAATTGTCGACGGTCGCATTGCCTATTTGCTCCTGTGCCGTTGCCGCCATGGCGGTTACAGGCGTAAGGGCGAAACTCATGCTTATCGCAAGCAGCGCCGCACCAGAACGAACAACTTTGTTCATTTCTTGCCCTCCTTTGGACATGGTTGGGATATCGACTGCCAAAACATGCATGGACGGCCAGTTCTACTTGAGAACACTCCTTCCGCCCGCTCTCTCATATCCCAGACATACTTTACCGAAACGTTTCTGTTAATCAAAATCACTGGCCGCGACTCTTCGCATCAGTCTCATAAAACGAAATGAAGCCGCCACTTTGCGACACTTACAGCACATCCAAACCGACAGCCCCCCCCTCCCAAAAAAAGACACCGTCAGTCACAAATCACGCATTGCCCGAACACGGCTCGATCCCACCACTTCACGATCCGAGGCAGGGAGACGCGTTGGGGGGAAGCATCTCTATTTCAGATCGACGCTGCTGCACGATAGGTGAAGTCATGGATGGTTCGGCCGGCATGCAGACCCTTGCGCTCGAAGTTGGTCAGCGTGCGCCCTTCAAACCTCTCGGATTCCATGAATTCCCCGTGCGGCAGCTCCTGCGCCTGCCCAGCAGTCCCCTTGCCGACATGCTCGAGCGGCAGCCTCACCTTGAGAGTTCCGCAGTTGATCAGAAAATCGGCGTCATCCAAAACCTCGTGGACATGCAAGGCATAATCGTCAATATCGGTCGCGATCCGCCATACGCCACTCTGAATCAGAGCTCGGGAAACGCTTCTCGCAAATTCCGGCTGAATGATTCTTCGCTTGTGATGCCTCATCTTCGGCCAAGGATCCGGGAAGAAGGTCCACACTTCGGCGACGCTCCCCGGAACGGCGGCGGCGAACAGTTCGGGTGCGTTGACCTGTGCCAACCGCAGATTCGTCAATCCTGCCTTGCCTGCCATGAGCATCGTATGGGCCAAGCCGACCGTATACACTTCCACAGCCAGAAAGTTCCTATCACGGTGTTCCGCTGCCGCGGCGACGATGTTCTCCCCCTGCCCCGTTCCGACCTCGACAGTCAAGGGATTCGAATTTCCCCAGCGCTCTTCTATGAACGCCTCGTCCAACACGAACCCTTCTGGAACCTCGAGGCTCGCGCGTTCAGCCATCTCTGCGGAATCGTATTGTTCGACGCCTGGCTGGGCATGGAGGTCTATCAGGAACCGATCATGGTACTTTTCCCAAGCTCGTTGCAATCTCGGATCGATATGGCCAGAACGCCTGACGTAGGAGACTATGGAGCGTCGGCCTGCATATTCCGACGACCCGGCAGGGGAACCAATCGGCTCATTCACACTCATTCACGACTCCTTTATATATATGGCAGGGCATTCATCGCCTTCGCAATCTCCGACATTCGGCATCGTACCGACGAAGCGGAACGATGCCAAGTCACACGGCACGACTCACTGCGACGAGACGCAACGCATTCCCTATAGAGGATAGCCGCAATTCCCCGAATCCAAGGCACAGACAACGGCAGGACGGCAATTCAGGGAATCGGGCAGTTCCAATGGGGAGACGTCCGGCTCCATAATGATTGTTGTTCATTGATGTTCGTGTGATATACTAAAAACGAAAAAAATCGAACATAAAGAAGCAAATGTGAACATAATGCTTGGGCTATGCTCAATTTCTCACGCATAGTCGCTCAATAGTTCACACACTCCTAGGAAGGCAACTTATGACAGTTCTCGTCACTGGCGGATGCGGATACATTGGCGCTCACGTTGTTCATGCCCTTCATCAGGCAGGCCAGAAGGTCGTCGTGGTCGACGATCTGAGCTACGGAAAGCCAACGCGAATCGAAGGTGCGCGCCTGTATGGCGCAGACGTTTCAGCTCCTGGTTCAGACAGACGCATAGCGGAAATCATCAAGGACAACGATGTCGACTCGGTCATTCACTTCGCAGCCCGCAAGCAGGTTGGCGAATCCGTCGCAAAGCCACTGTGGTACTACCAGCAGAACATCAACGGCATGCTGAATGTGCTTCAGGGCATGGCAACCGCCGGCGCGAAGAAGCTCGTGTTCTCAAGCTCGGCTGCAACCTACGGCGTTCCACCGGTGGACGTTGTTCCTGAAGATGTGGTGCCGATGGTTCCGATCAATCCTTATGGCCAGACGAAGCTCTTCGGCGAATGGATGGCGCGCGCATGCGAAGAGCCCTTCGGCATTCGCTTCTGCGCGCTGCGCTACTTCAACGTCGCAGGCTGCGGCCCCGTGGAGCTCGAAGACCCTGCAATCCTGAACCTAATTCCCATGCTCTTCGACCGCTTGAAGCAGGGCAAGGCACCGGCCATCTTCGGTGACGACTATCCCACTCCCGATGGCACATGCGTCCGCGACTACATTCATGTCGCCGATCTGGCCGATGCCCACATCGCAGCGCTCAGCTATCTTGACCGCGACGAACGCAAATACGATGCCTTCAACGTCGGAACCGGCGAAGGCACTTCTGTCCGTCAGATCGTCGACGAGGTGAAGAAGGTCACCGGCCTGCCATTCAAGGAAGCTGTCATGGCACGCCGTGCGGGCGATCCACCGCACCTTATCGGCTCACCGAAGCGCATCAACGAAGAGATGGACTGGCACGCGAAGTATGGCGTCGAAGACATCGTCAGATCCGCGTGGGATGCATGGCAGGCAAATCCTGAGCATCACATCGACGTTGATGGCTGGAAGCAGAACGGCTGACCTCCGTCAGTCTGTCAACCGCCGAACATTCGCCCACCTTCGCAGTGGCCTGTGATTCCTACCTGATGCGCATATCAGGCAAGGGCTGGGCCATCAAGAAGGTGGGCGATGGCATCATGTCATCATGGCACCATCAATGCGACAATCGCCAGTCATCCGAAGTTCGAATCGCTTCCATACAGCAAGCTACGAACTGAAAAAATCCGCATTGATGCCAATAAGACGATAATCGCGTCTAGACTGGCACTATGAGCGAAGCTAACAATCCGTGGGGCAGCAACGACCCAAACGCACAGGAATCATCTTCACAGCCACAGTACGGTCAGCAAGGCTGCCCGGACCAGAACCGTGGCAATCAGCCTTACTATGGCCAGCAGCAGAGCCAGGGCTCGAACCCACAGCAGGATCCGTATGCCAACTCCGGTAATGCGGGATACGGGCAGAATGCCTCCGCAAACAGCGGCAGTGCAACGGGCAACGCTTATCACCAGAATGGCCAGGCCTGGAATCCGCAAGGGACGCAAGGCCAGCAGGGCTACGAGTATCAATCGAACCAGTCGAACTCTCAATATCAGGCCGGTCCTCAGTATCCACCACAGCCAAATCCGCAGTTCCCGAATCAGCCTCCCTACTATGGCCAGCCCAACTATGTGATGCAGAATCCCAATCAGCCTTGGAACGTGATGTCCATCATCGGCTTCGTGCTGGCATTCATCCTTCCGCCCGTCGGATTGGTGCTATCCATCGTGGCAATCGTCCAGATGCATCGTTCACGCGAGCGCGGTCAGGGCCTTGCAGTCGGCGGTGCGGTAGTCGGAGGGATTCTGAGCCTACTCGCCGCACTTGTCATCGGCCTTGTCATCTGGGGCATAGCGATGGTCGGCAGTGAATCGTATTCATACGAGTATCCAAGCTGCTCGGGTTACTCCTGCTCTTCCGAGGACAGCGGCGACGATTCCCTGCTCAGCAGCTATCTCAATCATTCAATGGACACCCTCGGCGCGACGCCCGCAAGCGTCGAATCCCAGTCACACTGAGCGGCATATGTCAGGGCAGACGGCTAAGAGTATCTAAGAAGACTCCCGTTGCCCGGGAACTGCGAACAGAGCGATGAACGTGACCGTCAGGATGCCTGCCATCGTTGCCAACCCGGGCCAAGTTCTCACCCAGAGAACCGCCCATCCAAGCCGAGGAATGGTCAGCCAGTGCCAGGTCGCATCATCGATGTTCACCTTGTAAGGATCTTCAGCGGCATTCGCATCCCCCCGAAGCACGAAGGTGCACTTCTCCCCTGCACACCCTTCGGATTGCACGATGCGATGGGTGACGAGCCGTTTCGTCTCCCCATACGAAACCGTGATCACATCGCCGACCTTCAATTCCACGGCTTTGCGCGGCATGGAAACGATCATGGAGCCGACGCCGATGGTCGGCTCCATAGATCCAGACTTCACCACCATGACCTTCAACCCGAACAGCCCTGAAGCAATGAACACGAGCATCGAGCACAGACCGATGCACGCCATGACCGTGAGCAGCACCGAACGAAAGCGAAGATACGCCCGCACAATCAGATGCCCATGCCTGCGTGCCGGTGCTTCCGCATGGCCGTGGCCATGCCCATGCGAATCATCCGACTCGTCGGGCAGCCGTTGAATCGATTGACTGCTCGAGGAATCGGATGATCGTGGTGTTTCGTTCATCATATGGCTGCTTGCCCGTCTGAATCACACCGCCGTGCCGGTGAACTGGACCTGTATGTCCGCGTCACTGGCACCCTTGAAGTCTTCCAAGTTCGCGTTCTTAGGGAGCTTGACTTTCACCACGACAAAGGTCACATTACCCGATCCAGAACTGTAAAGAGCATCAGTACCATCGAAAGCGGCCAATGGCACCGCCTCTCCAATCAGTTCAACCGGTTTTGTTGACTTCCCTTCGCCACTCAGACTCTTGGTTTTCGTGAATTTGTTCAGCTGATCGCAACCACTGGCAGGGGTATCACTCACACAATAGAAAAGATTCAACGCCTTGATGAACGCCTCCTTGGCCGCTAAGACTCCCTCATCATCCTCTTCCTTCTCGAATGCTGCTTGAATCTCCGCAAAGTTGATGCTCAATGTCGAAGCCCATTCCTCGCTCGCATTGCGCACCGGAATCGTGAAGTCGATTTCATCTCCCGGTTCCATGCTTTGCATCGCGAGAGCAACCTCTTGGTCGTCACTGATGCTGACCCCCGCCTTCGTATCACCCTCGACCCACGAAATTGGGGAGTCGAGAGAAGTCTCCTTGCTCACGCTGACTTGAATGTTGTAGTCAGATGCTGGTGCGAAGCCATTCGAACCCAGGTTCACATTCGCATAGTCGGTCAATGTGGCTGCGGTGATCAGGGTGAAGATCCCCAATATCGCACCGGCGGCCAGCAGTCCGCGCTTCATTCCCGGACGTTCGAAAAATTTCATGTTCATCTCTTTTCTTCTATTTCTTCTGTGATTCCCCACATCAGTGATTCCCCACATCAGTGGTGCGCACATGTTGCGGATGCGCTTCGATACGTCTGTACATCTCTACATCGCTGCATCGAGCTGCTTGCATGTTGTAAGGTCAGCTGCCCATCCATTGCTTGCATTGAATATGTTGGTTAGCGTTGTTGCTCAATCCGTCCGTCCAAACCCGATGCCCGACCGGCTGATGGTGATGGGCTCGCGTTCTGTGTGGCGACAGGTCTACTGGAATGACTCTCAGCTATCACCCCCCCCCCCGCGTTTAGGCGAGAGTGCGCGGCGTCGAATGATCGCAGTGTGCGTCGCTCGGACCAGCAATGCTGCCACAGAGAGCACAGCACAGACGGTCAGGGCCATGCCCGCCGAAATCCCAGTACGAGCAAGAATGGAATCGATGCCTCCACCTTTGACATCGTTCGCCTCGTTGCCTGCACTGCCTGTGGCATCGTCTGTTGCATCGCCCGTGGCGTCATTGTCGGTATCTTCATGGGAAGACCCATCCGAAGCATCCTGAACGGTGAACTTCCAGCGAAGACGCAGCCAGTCGGACCGAATGGCGTCAGACGCGGATTCATCGACGCTGAGGGAGGCATGTAGCGTGCAGGCATTGGCGATGACTTTGCAGCGATGCGTGAAGGTCTTCAACTCTTGCAATCGAATCCTCGATGCAATATCACTGCCAGAAGCATCGGCGATGTTCACTCTGATGAACTGCTCTGCATCTTCGTATTCGCCGTCAATGCTCACCGTGGCGAACACGGCTTCAGCCGATGCAAAGGGGATCCGACCCGTGCCCATCTCCCAGGCGATGCTCCTTCCCGGAAGCGGCATATCCAATCGAATGGAATTCTCAGCCGTTTGCGATGGCACCGTCTGAAGCTCCTCGGCGTGAGCCAACGACGACGACCCTGCCACCAGGCCGAACCACAGCACGATTGATATGAGCGCGAAAGCCCCTCTGGAACAGCGCCTCAACCAGTCACGAGCCATTTGAGGAACCGCCGAATGAAGCGAATCACTCTTGAGCGAATCGATATTGCAGGAATCTTTATTGTAGAAATCCTGATTGTAGAAATGCAGTATGCTCATCGCTGCTCTCCTTCGAACAGCAGCTGCGGAACGACCCGAGACTCTGTGGTCATCGCGAATCCTTCGTCAAAGGCTGCATCATCGAGACTGACACCAATGCGGCACAAGGCAATCTCGCCCGCTGCCAGCACACGAGGCAGCACAAGATTCGACAGCCCCGCCGTGTCAGTCCCTACGACCGAAGATGCCAGGGTCACTCCGTCGCATATGAGCGAGAAGCGAGAGACCGTGAACAGGTTCGATGGAGCGGGCGAGGCATTCTCCTGCTCCGAAGACCCTGCAATCTCGTCGGTCGAAGACGCATAATCATCACGAAGTGTGACTTGAACCGAAACGGCAACATCCTCTGACGCATTCTTCACCGCCACATTGCTCCACAGCGTCGTTCCCTGAGTCAGCAGACGCCCTGACTTGGGAAAATCGACGACATATGGGCGTTCCGTTGCCTGTTCCCACACCGATTCGGCTGCTTCCTCAGGTGACCAGTCTTCCTCGTCCGATCCTGTAACCTGTATGTCCATCGACTGCACGCCCAAGGCGTTCACGACTAGCTCTCCAAAAAGCGAATACGTTGAGCTTGCAGTTGAGATGCCGATACCGAGTGTGGCCACCCACAGCGAAAGAACGAACAGCAGTATTCCCATGCCTCTTTTGCTTCTTGCTCGAAGGAACAGGGTGCTCAATCCTCCTGTCCCGTTGCTGGGTGAAAGCTTGGGGACGCTCTCCTCATCATTCGAAGATGAGGCAGGAGCGCACGGACTAGACCTGAATCGCATGGTTGTCTCCATATTCTGTCGCATGGGCAGATGTGACTGTGATTATTCGAAGCATCCGATATCCCTACAGTCGAATCACCAGAGAGTTGTATGCGTCGAGAAGATCGCAATACGCTGCATCAACGGCAGACTGAGTTGCCGATGGATTGCCTTTCACGGATTTAGCGGTGACGAGGCGAGCACTGAACACTGTCCAGGACTCGGATGTGAACTTTGCTTGTTTCGCCTTTCCCGCCACGGTAATCATGGTGTTCAAACTCGTCTTCACCCCAAGCACATCGGGGTTGTATCCGGCGGCGGCAATCATCACGCTGAACTGCGCGGTGATCGCCCTATTCACACCAAGAGCCGTAACCGTGATTGGCTTGACGCCAAGTTGGGAGGAACTGAAACCGGTGAGCTTGTATTCAGAACTGGGCATGACCCATGCCTTGTCGTCTTCCAGAGTCGCCGTCACTTCAAGCCCAGAAAAATCAGGAAGCGCGGTACCTTGTGCAAAGACTCGTGTCGTTGGCAGCGATGTGACTGCTAAGGACTTGATCGGTGAATCGCTGGGCCTCTCATTCGGGTCTGGCTCTTCAGGATCGGTGCCGGGATCGGTTTCCTCAACCGCTTCCAAAGCCACGAAAGGCAGCACAGCTCCGCCAGCCTTGGCAGCAAGGACTTCGGCGGCATTCACGCCTTCAGACAGAATCGCCTTGATGACATTCGGGTCAGTCGTATCACTGTCATAGGGACTTTGCCCAATCCCATTGCCAAGCCCGCCACAGAATGACCATTCTTGCGTTCCTCCACCACACCCATACACCGGCCTAATGTTGTTCACACCTTCGTGGTCTTCACCAACGGCCATGATGTCTACCTGGAATGCGGCCTTCGATAGGTCGACTCCAGTGAATGCGCTTGCTGGCAGTGTAAGGACGATGTCGCGCTGCTCCCGCACGCTGAGTGAAACATTTGCGACGCGATCGCCATTCGCGGCGAAGACTCCGCTTGCTCCAATCGAACCGGTCAGCTTGCGCGGATTGGCTATCGCGACATATTGCCAGGCACCGTCGGTGTTGATGTTCGTTCCAGCGACTGCGGGAGTCGCAGTCGTGGAAGCAGTGCCATCGCTTCGAATATAGATGTGCATGAGCTGAATGCTCATGGCCTCCAGATTCCAAGGGTTGAGAATCTGACCGTTGACGCTCGAAACGAAACGCAGTGTGTCACCATCCTGATAGACCTTGAAATCGGTGAGATCATACGAACCTTCGGTGAACACTCCGGCAGTCGGATACTTGTATGTGCCCGGACCATTGTCACCGCCGGAAGGCGTCGAAATCGATCCGATTAGCGTGCCATAGACACTGCCGGAAGCAGGTGTGCGGGTCGCAAAGGTGAGCGGATTACCCGCTGAAGCGGTGCCGCGGTCCGTGACCGTGAGCGCCGAACCATCGGTCACCGTCACCGTCGTGGTGTCCTTGGTGATGGCGACATCGAAGGTGCTTCCCTGATATTGCAAACCCTTGACCGTGATGTGATCCAATGAACTTGGCAGAATCGGATTCAAGGTGACACCGTTCGTTCCCCATCGCAGACCCGTGTATCCGTAATAGAATTCCTGCAGGAATCCGCCCGCACCGGTCAGGAAGGTGAAGGCGTGACCGCCGCCACGCTCTTCGGTGAACTGGTTGAAGGGCCCGCGCATAAACTCGGTCGAGCTGCGCTTCGTGTACCACAGCGCCTCGTCTGCACGCCCGATTTCCGCTGCGACGATGGCGTGGATCGCATCCGTCATGGAAGGGCTCGCGTCTTCGTTGACCTTCATCGAATAGTAGTCAAGGTCATTTGCCGTGCGCTCTGCGGTCTGATCGTTCTGCCATGGATAGCTGAGCATCACCACATCAGCCTGCTTGATGCCGCTGCCGTTGTAGTTCTCATATTCCTGCGTGATGTTGCGCAACGCATCTTCGGGAATGTAGAAATGACCCGAGCGCGCTGTCCACTCAGCATTGGGTGTCTGATCGGCAAGAGCAGCTGCTTCGTTGGCGATTGCCATCACCTTGGAAGCCGCAAAGTTGGTGTATGCAGAATCGTCGCGGCCGGTGGTGTCGTTGCTTGCCCACTCGTCAGGAGGCGTCACATTGTAGATATGATAGAGATTGTCGGATTCCTTGACTGAGCGTGCAACCCAGAAATCGGCGGCACCGCTGATGACCTGATAGCCGG
This sequence comes from Bifidobacterium sp. WK012_4_13, assembly GCF_041080835.1. Lineage (NCBI taxonomy): Bacteria > Bacillati > Actinomycetota > Actinomycetes > Bifidobacteriales > Bifidobacteriaceae > Bifidobacterium > Bifidobacterium fermentum. The sequence goes on along the minus strand of NZ_CP129683.1, from coordinate 2,135,398 downwards.
TGCTTTTCAGCCAGTCCAAGTCGCCAGTCGCCTGATAATACTGCCAGAACGCGAGCGCGATGTCGGCGGTGACATGAATCTCATGGCCGCCGAAGAACTCGGATGTGGTCTGCTCCTTGCCGTCGAGACCTCCCTCCCAGGGGAAGCGCAACGCAGAGCCATCGCCATAGCTCTTCAGCTCGTATTGGCTTGTTCCTTCATTCCATTCATAGGTGTTCTTGGCGTTATATGCCGCGCCTGATTCGGCGCTCAGACGATTGGCACGATACTGCAGCACCGCCTTGGCGATGCTCGGATCCTGCGCCATGAGCGATGGCCACATCCACGTTTCCGTGTCCCAGAATGCATGACCGCCATAATTGTCGGAAGACAGACCGGTTGGAGAAGGCGACCACGCCCGCTCGCCCACGCTGGTCATCAGATAGAAGCGGCTTGCACGAACCTCGCTCTGTAACTGATCGTCGCCACCGATCTCGATGTCACCTTCCCATATTTCCGCCCATGCGGCATCACTTGTAGACACCGAATTGGCAAGGCCGTCAGATGCGGCCGAACTGGCAACAAGCGCCGCACTCGCCTTGGTGGCGGTAGTGGTGTTATCGGCTGTGTCTTGATTCGTCGCCAGACCGACGAACTTGGTGAAATCGTAGCTCTGCCCGACCGACAGCGTCGCGGACCTACTCTGTTGAACGACGCCGTTGCCGACATATTCGCTTTGGCTGAGCGAGCCATCACCTTCCAGCTGAGACACATAGCTTGCACGCTGGTTCGTGCCATTCAGCGTCGTCGTCAACGCAATCTGTTTGGCACCGGAGTCGACCGAACGCTCAAGACTTGCGTTGCTTGTCGTCTGCGGGTCAAGGGTATCGGTTATCACAAAATCATGGTCATCGCCGACAAAGCTGACTGGCGTGACCTTCACATTGACAAGCCCCAACTGATCGTTGCCACGACTTGGAAGAACCGTATAAGCGACATCAGCCACATTGCCTGCCTGTGAAGTCCATCGCGCACTGGTTGTGATAGCACCGGTTTTCATGTTCAGGGTCTGCTTGTAATCAGCGAGGCCATGCTCTTCGGGAGTGGTGTTGCTGGGCGCTTCTGCCGGTTCGCCGCCAGTGGCTACCAACGTTGCGGAGTCGATGTTAACCCGGCTGTCTTTGCTGGCGTCACTTCCGTTGCCCAATCCGGCGATGGTGAGCTGAACCTTGCCTTCGCTTATGGCTTCTTGTGGTATATCAACAGATACGCGAGCCGTTGACCACGTATCCCAATTGCCATCTTCGGTCGGTGTCATGGAAATTGTCTGAGTTGAGCTGCCAGCAGTGATGGAAACCTTGCGAGGATTTGTCGTGTTATCGCCAGGATTTCCTGCGGCATAGCGGAATACCATGTCATAGGTGCCCGCAGATGGAACACGCGGAACCGTAAACACCGCGCGCGCTGAATCGCTGCCGAAGCCTTGCACGAACCCGCTGCCCTGATATCCCCCATGATCGGTGGCGACGGAAAGACCGCCACTCAGCTTGGCATCCTCAAGCTCGCAATACGAGCCGAAAATGCACGGGGTCTTGAACGCATCATTGAAGGAACTGGAGCTGTCGGCAACCGTCAGACCTGTCCATGCTGGTCCGCCGACCCGCCACTGCTTTCCACCGTCACCGCTGGTGTAGAAGCCTTGAATCTGGAAGGATGTAGGCACCTTGCCGGCACCGTACCCTTGCCCATACGACGGAACGCGGGCAGCAAAATAACCGTTGCCAGTGAAGGTCGCATGATAATCATCGGTGAATGGATTTGTGGTCGACAGTTCCCAGGGCGATTGCCCTTCATCGCCGTCATCTTGGGCGAAAGCAGGAACCCCGACCACTGCGTTCCCTGCGAGCATCAGCAGCGAACTGATGCATAGACTGAGGAGCTTCTTTGCTCCAAACTGAGACATGCGAGCTATTCCGGTTTTGGCGTGCTGCATCAACGTCTCTCCTTCTCTTTCTTCAACGAGCGACTTCCCGACCGCGTGCAAGCAGCGATAGTCGCATGGTTCAACCTTGGTAGATTGCCGCAATTCCGCCAATCCTGGACATATTCCTTTCGACATTGAAGGAAATATTAACTGCGTGTATATATTGTATCGTTTGAACTGTACTTGCCTATCCGTTGTCCACATGGTGGGCGCTGTGACGGTTGCCGACGAAGCATCGGACACTGCAGTCACAGCGCTCAACTACCTCATGACTCAGAACGTGCGTTCTCAGAGCTTGATGACCAGCGCATTGTAGGCGTCGAGAAGGTCACAATAAGCGAGATCGACTTCCGCCTGAGTTGCAGCTCCATTCGACTTGACCGTGTTTGCGGAAGTCAGCAGGGTGTTCATCAGATTCCACGTGTCTGCTGTGAACTTTGCCTGCTTGGCTTTCTTGGCGACCGTGATCATCGTGTTCAGACTCGTCTTGGACACGGGAGTACCCGAATCAAGCGAATTCACCACGATCACGCCGAACTGCGCGGTGACCGCCTTGCGTGTTCCCAGAACCGAAACGGTGATGGTCTTCGTGCCGACCGTGTCCGAACTGAAACCGGTGATGTTGTATTCGCTTGGCTTGAGTACTCGCTGCTCTCCTCCGTCCCAGGTGGCCGTAACAACCAAACCTGCCGCGTCAAGTGCCAGTGCGCTCACTGCATATCGACGCGTTGTGGGAAGGGTGGTGATGACAATGGACTTGGCAGTAGAGGCACTCAGCTCTGGTTCGGGCTCTGGCTCAGGTTCGGACGCAGCAACCGTCACGCTGAAGCTTGTTGTGATCTCTAAGTTGGCAGTCAAAGCGACCGTCACGCTCGTGCTGCCTGTGCCCGAGAAGTCGAAGTCGAACCCGTACTCAGTTGATTCGAGCACTCGCTTCGTGCCGTTCGACAGCAACGCGGTCACTTCGAGTCCAGCAGCGTCAATGGCGTCGTCGGTTGTCAGATACTCGGTCTTGGTGGGCTGCTTCGTGACAGAAATCGATGCGATGCTCGGCTCGTCAAGTTGGTTGCTCGCCCAGATGCCCTGCAAGGGGTATATCTGCACGTCGGCGTTCACCGTGCCGCCCGACGCCCACATGTTCAAGCCTTGCCATGATTCATCAGGCAGAACCTGGACCGAAGCCGCCATCGTGTAGTCGTCGGCGAACACCTCGACGGACGCTCGGTCGACGAAGATGTGCAGCGTGACGCTGCCATCTTCGGCCGGCTTGACGGAGACTTGCTGCGCGTAATCCCTGAAGTTGTCCGAGACAGTCACATTGTGGGCGTTCTCACGATTGACGGCCAGCGTGTTGGTGTTGAAGTTATAGGTGATTGAGGTGCCCTTGCTGAAGTCATCTTTCATCAGGGTCACCACGCCCACCTCGCTTGCACCATCCTGTGGCGCGAACTTGGCAATCATCTCGTATTGATTGCCTGAGAAGCCATTCATCACGTTCTGACCATCAGGAACGATTTCATATTGCCCAGACTTCGCATGAGTGCCCATGCGCAAGGTCTCGTATGCGCTCAACGGCGTGCTCGTGAGCAGGAACTTGCCGTTCGCGTCCTTGGTGAGGCCCATCTTCAGCTGCAGGTCGAAGCTACCGTTGAAATGCTGGCCTGAAGCCACCAGTGCAGGGGCCACCTTGTTGCAGTAATCCTCCCAAGTATTCATCCACTGAATGGCGATCACGTCAGGGTTGGCCTCGGACTTCACGAACTCGCCCTGATAATAGGTCTGCGCGGCGTAGGCGTCCTTGGCGAGGTTCATGAGACCATTCGCACCGTTCTCCGCATATTGTTCGTCTGGGATGAACTTCCATACGCCTTGATCTTGACGGAAGTCGCCAATCTTGTACGTTCTTCCACCACGGCTCAGCACCCACTTATATTCGGTACTCTCACCATCGGTGTATGGCAGCATGAACAGATCTGGGCATTCCATATGCAGGTCGCCGTAGAGCGATTCGGCCTTCCAATCGACAAGATTCGTGGAGGAATAGATGCGTAACGGCCCACCGGCAATCACCATGAACCAGGTGTCTTGGTAGCGGAAGACCTTGGGATCGCGGAAGTCAGGATTATTCAGTCCGTCTTCCGTCCAATTCTTGACGATGCCCTCCTGCTTGTTCCACGTCTCACCATCACGGCTCGAAGCGATCATGACGCGCTGGCCGTTGCCATCGGCGGTGATGATCGCAACCAGGCAGTCCTGGCTGTAATCTTCGCCGCACAGCTTGGATGCGTTGCCGGTATCCACGACGGCGCTGCCGGAGAACATGGCTCCGTACTCGTCAGGATAGAAGGTGATGTGCTTGTCTTCCCAGTGAATCAGGTCGGTGCTGGTGGCATGCGCCCAGTGCATGGGGCCCCAGACCGTATCGTTGTAGAACTGATAGAAGAGGTGATACTCGCCGTTGAAATTCACCATGCCGTTGGGATCGTTCGCCCACCCTTCCTTGACGGAATAGTGGTATTGGTTGCGGTAGGTCTCATCGTAATAGTCAACTTCTGGATCGTAGCGGTGCACCATCAGGCGGTACACCAATTTGGCGCCATTGTTTTCCGTTTCAACGGTGAAGATGTTTCTGCCGACTTCAAGACTCACGTTGTCTGCACTGATGACACTGCCAGAAGCATTCTTGACGGTGACCGACGTGGCATCGTTCTTCTTCGGAGTATTGATGTTGATGGCAGACGTATTGGCGCTGACATACTGAATGTAGACGTACTGATTCGCGTCGAAGGTGCTTGGCGCATCCGCTGTGCCCTCGCCAAGAGCCGTCACGTTCAAGCCGGTCAGCTGTGGGGTATTGTCGCTGGTGATCGCCGTATAGGCCAGATTCGTATAGGTCACGTCACCGTTGAAGGTGAGCAGACCGATCTTGCCCTGCAAATACGCATCGTTCTGGCCCTTGATGGTCACACCGACACCCGAGTCGGCCGCGTGATCGTCGCCTCGAAGCATGTAATCCGCAGTGTTGAAGGCGAGTTGACTGTCGATATATATCACCGTGTGCTTGCCAATGGCATGAACTTCAATATCGTATTGCTGCTTTCTGGCTACATCGAATTCGGTCTGCAAATCGAGAGCGCTGCCATTCTCGAACTTGAACAGTCGAGCCTTGCCGCTGTCGTAATTGATGTTCGCAGCATAGGAGCAATTGCCGGTCGTACAGCTTTCCGTCACTCCCCCAGCGGCTCGGAATATCAGGGTCGCTGCGCCTCTTGGTTGGTTGAACTGAATTGTGGACTTGTAAACGCCGTCGGTGAAGTCGGCAGAATCGGAATAGAGGAAGGAATCATGCAGTCCGGTGCCATCAAGATTCGAAATGCCTCGAATGCCATCGTTGGCATATTCCCAGTATCCGGTGTCGTAGTTGAAATTCCCCAGACCGAGACCGTTCGTGCCGGAAGGCGTGTGCGATCCTTCCGTGGCGAGTTCACGGTATTCGACATTCTTGAAGACTGCGCCCGACTCCCATGTCAGCATGCCAATTCTGCCGCCATTCCATGCGCTCCCATTGCCGGTAAGGTCTCCGACGACTCGATAGTCAGAACCGAGCGCAGCCCCGGTCTGCGAAACCGAATAGATGAATCTGCCGTTGGCGCTCACTTGAAGGCTCAGGTGCACGCTTTGAGCAAAGTCAATACCCGCCCAATTGCTGCCGGTGATGTTCCATGACTGGACGTCTTTTTGTGGCTCGACGCGGAATACGCGTGCCCTGCCTTCGTTATCGGCCTGACTGTCGAAATTCGCAGCATACCAAGTGCCTTCGCCTGGAGTGTCGGCGTTGGTCACGCCAAAGAGCAACGCTGCGCTTCGACTGCCATCACCTTGAAGCGTGACATCGGCTTCATAGACGAATGATTTCGCGTTTTCCGGTGATTCACTCCACAGGAGGAAATGATCGCCGTCTTGCTTGGGAACCGATATTTCGCCTTCGCCGGCATTGAAGGCGGTGTTGCTTGGCTTATCAGTAAAAGAGTTTGCGGGCTGCGCCGCTGCAGCTCCTGGGAATCCAATTGCGAGACTCACTGCCACCACTCCTGCCAAGGCTGATGCTCGTATCCGTTTCACTTCAAGATCCTTTCGTATGTGCTGAGAACACCGCGAGAAACCGCATACCGTGTTCAGCTGAATTATTCGGGAATGTGCAACCGTTGCATTGAAAGTCGCACCGTGTCTTCACTCAGCTCGTCATTGAGCCCCGCCAGGTCAGCAACCAAGGAAACAGCTGGCCAGAGCGAAAAACCGATTCGCAATGGCCAGCATATGGGTGGCTTCCGTTATTCAAGAGCACCGACCGCATATGGATGATGCCAAGCAATCTCATTGTTTGGCTGTATCATCATCACGGCCCATGCATCTTAGCCTTACTTCAGCAATGCCATGCGGTCCGCATCGTCTGCGAATACTTCCTTCGCATTCTCCTTCGTGACAACAACGGGATCGAGTTCATAGAGAGGCACATCGATGGAACCGTTGTCAGCAGTGTCATCGGCGGCAGGAAGATCATTGCCCTGTTGCAGTGTCTGAATCAGCTCGACGCTCTTGGCAACGAGTGCATCGGTCGGCTTGGCAATGGTCGACCACTGCTTGCCTTCCCAGATCCACGTAATCGACTCATTCTCAGCATCCAGGCCGGATACGACGGGAATGTCTTGCCCTGCCTGCTCGCATGCAGTGATGATCGCACGCGCTATTCCATCATTTGGAGAGAGCACGCCATCGATCTTCTTGTCGGAATAATTGCCCGAAAGCAAGGAATCCATACGCTGCTGAGCCTTGCTGTTATCCCAGTCGGCAGTTGCGGCCTGGGTGAAATCGGTCTGGCCGGAAACGACGGTCAATGTTCCATCATCGATCTTCGGCTGCAGAACTGTCATGGCACCCTTGAAGAAGTTCGGAGCATTCGGATCGGCAGGACCACCGCCGAAGAGCTCGATGTTATAAGGTCCGTCGCCTTTCTTCTCGCTCAGGCCATCGAGCAAGGCCTGGCCTTGCAATTCACCGATACGAATCGAGCCGAACTGCACGATGGCGTCGATGGCATCCGTGTTTTCGATCAGGCGGTCGTATCCGATGACGGCGACGCCAGCTTCCTTCGCCTTCGTCAGCACCGAACCAAGCTGCGTGCCATCGATCGGAGCGACGATAAGCACCTTTGCACCCTGCTCGATCATGGCTTCGATTTGCTGCTGCTGCTGTGGAACCTTCTGATCTGCGGCCTGGATCAAAGGCTTGAACCCAGCTGCGGTCAGCTGATCGGCAAACATGGTCTCGGCCTCCTTCCAATTCTGAGTGCCAAGCCATGGCAGAGAGACACCGATCGTCGCATCCGCCGCAAAGCCGGAATCGGTCGTTGCGGTGGTTTCGCTTCTGCTTCCGCCTCCGCATGCCGCCAACGTGGCCACTGCCAGAACGGCTGCAACTGACCCGAATATTTTTTGTACTCTCATAATAATTTCCTTTTCTTCTTCTTTATTTACATTTATGTACAGCTTCGATTGCCTCAAACGCGATTTTCATGGAGTCAGCCTTGCGAAGCGCAACTTCCCCCTTCTCGGACAGCTCATGCGCCTTCATGGTGCAATCAAGCTGTCAGGAGATACTGTCGTGAAACATTGTCGTGAAACATTGCTGTGAGACAGCGCCCTGAGACATGAATCTCGTCTGAAAGGGCGCTTCCTTCTGGAAGCGCCCACGATCATTGCGTTGTCACTTCTTCCTTCTTGCGGAAGGATTCCATAATCTTGCCGATAATCGATGGCCTGCCCTGCTGCTTGTTGAGCGCATCGATCGCAACTGCCAGCAAGAGCACAAGACCCTTGATGACCTGAGTCTTGTCGGCGCCGACACCCATCAGCATGAGTCCGGAATTCAGCACAGCTATGAGCACCCCACCAACCATCGTCGCCATGATGGTTCCGACACCGCCTGAAACCGCCGCGCCTCCGATGAATACGGCAGAGATGGCGTCCAATTCCCAATTCGTCCCATCCCCAGGTCCGGCAGCAGTCGCGCGGCCAAGGAAAAGCACGCCTGCGAGCGCAGCGAGGAATGACATGTTAGCCATGACTGCGAAATAGGTCCGCGACACATTGACGCCCGAAAGCGCGGCAGCCTGCCTGTTGCCGCCAACCGCATAGATGTGACGGCCAAAACGAGTGCGCTCAGTAACGATGTGATAGGTGGCCACCAAGGCGACGAGCACCAGACCTGGGATTGGGAACGAGGTACCCGGCCGCCCGGAACCAAAGAGCCAAGTGACATAGGCGATGACGATGCCGACAATGCCGACTCTGACGCAGACTGGCCACAGTGGCAAGGCAGTTTCGGCGTCGCCCAGTTTCGAACTTGTGTATGCATTGAACTGCGACCATGTGAACAGTGCGATGGCGGCCAGTCCAAGCAAGAGCGTTGGGTTGTTCATCTGAGTCCAGGACGGACCCCATTCCGGGAGATATCCGGCACCGAAGAATTGCAACTCCTTCGGTCCAGGCACGGAAATCGAGCCCGAAAGCCAGATAACGGCGCCACGGAAAATCATCATGCCTGCCAAGGTTGAGATGAACCCCGGGATTCCCATCTTTGAAAGCCAGAATCCCTGCCACGACCCTATTAGCAGCCCAAGCACGAATCCAAGGAGCACGGCGACATACCACGGAAGATTGAAGTCTCTTGCTGAAATTGCCACGACCATCGCGACAAAGCCGGCCACGGATCCGACGGACAGATCAATCTGGCCGATAACGATGACCATAAGCATGCCGATGGCAAGAATCAAGACATACGCATTGCCGGAGATCAGATTCTGCATGTTCGAGGAGGTGAGCATCCTTCCTCCCGATATGATGTGGAACCCGACCAGTAGCACGAGCAAGGCAACCACCATCGGAACCTGCCTGAGGTCGTTACCGAGTACCTGCTTAACATATTTCATATGAGTTACACCTCTCTGTGTATTGCAAGGAATGTGTTCGCTGGCTCAGAAAAGTGCCAGCGACATGGAAAAAAATCAAATGCCGTTCTGTGACTCAGGCAGCGAGAGTGGTTGTCATCAATCGCATGATCGACTCCTGGTCGGCGTTCTCGGTGAGAAGTTCACCGGTCAATCTGCCTTCGCAGATGGTATAGATCCTGTCAGTCATGCCGAGAATCTCCGGAAGTTCAGAACTGATGAAAATAACTGCCTTCCCTTCATCTGCGAGTTGCTGAACGAGCTTGTATATCTCGTATTTCGCTCCTACATCAATGCCGCGTGTCGGTTCATCGAGAATCAGGACGTCCGGATCAGGAAACATCCATTTTGAAAGCACGACCTTCTGCTGATTTCCACCAGAAAGAGTCGAAACTCCAACATCGACGGATTGAGTCTTTATCTTCAGGCTTTTGCGGTAGCGCTCGGCTACGGCACGCTCCTTGGAGAAATCAATGAGACGTCGGGTGAGTATCTTCTGCAAATTAGCAGAGACCGTGGTTTCCTCGATATTGTCGAGAAGATTCAGGCCCAGAAGCTTACGGTCTTCAGGAACGTATGCCAGACCGTGGTGTATGGCCTCGCTGACCGAGCGGACGGCGATCTGCTTTCCCCGTATCGTAATTGCCCCAGACCTGTATATTCCGTAGTTCCTCCCAAATATGGACCGAGCCATCTCCGTGCGGCCGGCGCCCATCAATCCCGCAAAGCCGACGATTTCACCGGACCTGATCTCAAAGCTGATGTTGTCGGAAAGCAGGCGGCCTGGAACGTTGGGATCTTCGACAGTCCAATTGTCGACCTTGAAAATGACGTCTCCGATTGTCGGCTCATGTGCGGGGTATCTGTTGCTCAAGGAGCGGCCTACCATCGCTTTGATGATGGTGTCCTCATCGATCCGCCCATCTTCCACAGACATGCGATCCACCGTCTTGCCATCTCTGATGACGGTGATGGAATCGGCGATTTCCGCCACCTCGTTGAGCTTATGCGAGATGATGATGCAGGTTATGCCTTTGGTGCGAAGGGAACGCATCAGATTCAGCAGATTCTCGGAATCTTCCTCGTTGAGGGCCGACGTGGGTTCATCGAGTATGAGCAAGGACACGTTCTTCGACAGAGCCTTCGCTATCTCGACAAGCTGCTGCTGTCCGACTCCCAGATTTTTAATCGGAGTCGATGGATCAGCTTCCAGACCCACTCTCGCCAGCAAGTCACGGGTCTTGTTCTCGGTCTCGTTCCAATCGATCAGCCCCTTTGCAAGCAGCTCATTGCCAAGAAAGATGTTCTCTGCGATGGACAGCTCAGGGATCAGTGCGAGCTCCTGATGTATGATGACGATTCCCGATTTCTCCGACTCCTTGATCGAGTGGAATTGCGCGACCTCACCGTTGAATACGATATCGCCGGAATATGTGCCATATGGGTACACACCGGAAAGAACCTTCATCAATGTGGATTTTCCTGCCCCATTCTCCCCACAGATTGCGTGGACCTCTGCCTTCTTCACCGCTAGGGTCACCTTATCCAGAGCACGCACTCCTGTGAATTCCTTGGTAATCCCTTTCATTTCAAGAACGTTCGGTACATCTCCACCAGTCGAAGTCATATATTTCTCCTTTCCAGCACTTCAATGAGCTGAAATACAGCCACGAACGAGACAGGTCCAACAACCTTCTCGAAGATTGAAGGATGATCGACATTGAATGCAACCAGTCTCAAATGTCCATAATACACACAGTATGGATATATTTTTACAGCTTGTTTTGAAAGGATAATATATTAACGCAGTTGAGGCAACAGGCAACACGCCGCTACGGAAGCATCAGATGACTCATCTGCGCAAAATGGCAGACTCGAGACGGCTGTGCCCAGCCTTCGAACACAGCCTTCACACTAGGAATTCACAGACAGCCTTCACACCTAGACCTCGCATCAGGAATTCGGCGGAAAATCGGGTCGGTCAGCTCTCGCGAGCGATCGCATCGTCGACTTCATCGACGATGCGGCGCATTCCCTGTCGGGCGGCGACCGGGTCCCCTCGCCAGATTCCCTCTGCAACCTCCTGATGGGCATCAAGGGCCTCGGGCTGAGGCCGCCTCGGATACATTCCTATCTCCACGCGACCGCGCAGAATCGTCGCCACTATGTCGGAGAGGGCCGCAAACAGATCATTGCCGCTATACCTGAGAAGCAGTGAGTGGAACTCGATGTCCATCGTATGGAAGTCATCAAGACGACCGGATTCTCCGGCCTTTCTCATTTCCTGCGCCAATACCGGCATGCGCGAGCGTATTTCGATGGGTGCCCGTTCCGCCGCCTTCGCGGCCGCGACCGGCTCCACGGCAAGCCTGAGTTCAGTCAGTGCCAGCAGTGCCTCCCGGCGTCTGCTTGAATGGAGCTTCCATTCGATGACGACCGGGTTGAGGGATGACCACATATCCAGGGGCTGCGGGCAGATGCCCATTCTCCGCCGCACGGTTACCGCACCGACATCGGACAGCAGCCGGGCAACCTCCCTGGCAACGGTTCTCGATACCTGAAACCTGAGCTGAATGTCCTCGAGCGTAAGGTTCCTGTCACCGTTCCATCTGCCTTCGATCATGTCAAGCGCCAGTTCCTGTGCGACAGGAATATGCTTTGACGAAGGAGAGGACGCGACACCGTTGCTCACCGTCGAACCCGCATCGCCTCCAACCGGGGATGCGGCATTCCCACCACTGACACCGACGGTTCTTGGCCCTTCACTATTTCCCATATCTGCGAGACTAGCAAGAGTGTATGAAATGTGACGTAGAAGACATCTTTTTTCTGAATTAATACTCTTTTTAAATTGATTGATACTCCTAATGAATGTACAATTGATGATGTTCGCAAGAACGACATACAGAGATTCTGATTGGCAGCTGCAATGAGGCAGAAAGTGAGAGATGCATTGAACAACGAAAACAAGACGCTTGACAGACCCATACATATTGTCGTGATGGGGGTTGCGGGCAGCGGGAAGTCAACGGTGGCCGAGGCTCTTCGAGATCAGCTGGGACTTACGATGGCCGAAGGCGATGACTTCCATCCCAAGGCAAACATTGAAAAAATGTCGCACGGAATTCCGCTCACCGACTCGGACCGACGCCCTTGGCTAGAAGTCATCAACCGCTGGATGCTGGGGAGGAACGCGCTGGGAGAATCGACTGTCGTATCCAGCTCGGCATTGAAGCGTTCATACCGCGACATACTGCGCAAGGATGTCCCGGTCTTCTTCATCCACCTCGTAGGGACACAGGAGCTGATTCAGAAGCGTCTCAGCGAGCGCAAGGGCCATTTCATGCCTCCGGCACTGCTGCCCAGCCAATTTGCCGACCTTCAGCCGCTGGAACCCGATGAACCCGGCATCGAGGTTTGCGTCGAAGGGAGCAGCGAGGACATGGTCAGACGCTCCATCGCTGCCGTGAAAGCGCATGCGGAGCGCGAGGAATCACCGACTTCGGAAGCGACCGCAGAGCAGGCCGACAAATCCTTGGAATCCTCGGAGACGAAGTGACGCGGGGCGTGGCAGACATATCGTCCAGCAGCCACATATGCCCGAAAGCCCAATGCTGTGAATTCATATCAGATTCGCGTGATGCCGAGCATCGGCGTTCATCGCAGATCATACAGAAAATACACAAAGGAGTGTCGTTATGAATCTGATCATTGCTGCGATCTTGGGAATCGCCACCATCGTTATTCTCATTACGGTGGTGAAGCTGCATCCCTTCCTTTCCCTGATGCTCGGTTCGTTCGTGATGGCCGTGTGCGCAGGTGTCTCATATGACAAGTCGTTCGACAGCTTTACCACCGGCTTGGGAACGACTGTCTCAAGCGTCGGTATATTGATCGCCTTAGGTGGCATCATCGGAGCCTTGCTCACGGTCTCGGGTGGAGCCGATGCGATCGTCGACACCATCTTGGACAAGACGCCCGCACAGCTGCTTCCCTGGGCGATGGCCCTGGTCGCGTTCGCCGTCGGCATTCCGCTGTTCTTTGAGGTTGGCGTCGTCATACTCATCCCCGTGGTGATATTCGCCGCGAGAAGGGCAAAGAAACCGCTGATCATGCTTGGAATACCTGCACTTGCGGGCCTTTCTACGCTGCACGCATTCATCCCCCCACATCCGGGACCTCTGGTTGCGATCAGCGCCCTGAATGCGAACCTCGGTCTCACACTCGGCCTTGGCCTTATCGTTGCAATTCCGACAGTGATCATTTCCGGTCCTCTGCTGGCTCGCGTCATGGTGCGTTGGGTTCCGATCATGGCTCCGGAAGACACCAAGGTGAAGGAAACTCCTGAGGACAAAAGCAGCAGACCCAGCTTTGCAACCTCGCTGTTCGTGATTCTTCTTCCCGTCATTCTTATGCTTGGCAGCAGCATCATCGATCTGACCGGCTATACGAAGAATCCTGTGGGACGTTTCTTCGTGTTCATCGGGCAGCCCTTGGAAGCGCTGCTGATCACGACATTCGTCGCGATGATTCTGCTCGGCGTGCTGCATGGACACGGACGCGACAAGCTCAATTCCATCGTCAATACATCCTTCGGCTCGATCGCTGGAATCCTGCTGATCGTGGGAGCTGGCGGCGGCTTCAAGCAGACGCTGGTCGATTCTGGCATCGGCAAGGTAATCGCTTCTGGCATCGCCAGCTCAGCGATCAATCCCCTTATCGCCGGGTGGCTGGTTGCAGTGCTCATTCGAGTCGCGACCGGTTCTGCAACGGTTGCGACCGTAACCGCATCCGGCCTGATGGTACCGCTCGCCTCCGGTCTGAGTCCTACGCATCTGTGTCTGCTCGTACTCGCGATAGGCGCAGGATCGGTATTCCTGTCACATGTGAATGACGCAGGCTTCTGGATGGTCAAGGAATACTTCGGCATGACGGTCGGGCAGACCTTCAAGACCTGGTCTCTCATGGAAACGGTGCTGTCAATCGTGGGACTTGTCTTTACCCTGCTCGTGTCACTTTTGGTCTAGCGATGAGAACCACGCAGCCCAGGACAGTTTCGGACGAAGCCGGCTCGACGAACGACACCGGCTTCGCAGACACATCAGACTCACTGCAAATGAACATCAAATGAAAGGTGAAATCATGCAAATCGGCATGATCGGTCTCGGCCGCATGGGCGGCAATATGGCTTCTCGACTCAAGGAAGATGGACATTCCATCGTCGGCTTCGACAGAGCTGCGCAGTCAGGGCGTGACGTTGATTCTCTGGAGGCGCTCGTTGGCGCGTTGAGCGCTCCTCGCACGATCTGGGTGATGCTGCCCGCTGGCGCACCTACGGATTTGACGATCAAGGCTCTCTCATCGTTGCTCGACAACGGCGATGTGATCATCGATGGCGGCAACACACATTACAGTGACGACATTCGCCATGCGAAGGAGCTTGAACCATTCGACATCCATTTCATGGATGTCGGAGTCTCCGGTGGGGTCTGGGGCAAGGAACGTGGCTACGCGCTCATGGTCGGAGGATCCAAGGAAGACTATCGGCATTGCCTGCCAATCTATGAGAGTCTCAAGCCATCGGGCGAGGATGGGCTCGTTCTCGCAGGAGGGGTCGGCGCCGGACACTTCGCCAAGATGGTTCACAATGGCATCGAATACGCCATGATGCAGGGTCTCGGCGAGGGATATGCGACCATGAAGCACAGTGGACTCATCGAGAACCCCGGTGAAGTCGTGGCCTCTTGGAGGCATGGGACCGTCATCGAATCCTGGCTGCTCGATCTGCTTGCCCGCGCGTTGGAGAAGGATCCAGGTCTGGAATCGATGCCTCCCGTTGCCGATGAGTCCGGTGAAGCTCGCTGGATGGCTCAGGTTGCCTTGGAACTGGGCGTTCCCGTCCCTGCCACGGCTGCGGCGCTCTTTGCACGCCAAAGCTCGAGGGGTGGCAGCGACGATGCGCTGAAGGTGGTTTCGGCGTTGCGCGCGCAATTCGGCGGACACGTCACCAAGGACTGATTTTCGACGCTTTTGCGACACGCCGCAAGGCACAAAAACCCGTCGTGGTTTGTCATCTCGGCGGGTTTCTTGTAAGATATCCACTTGGCTGCTTTTTGTAGTTATGGCCCCGTAGCTCAGTTGGTTAGAGCGCCGCCCTGTCACGGCGGAGGTCACCGGTTCAAGTCCGGCCGGGGTCGCAAGAATGGTGAAAGCCCGGTTAATCCGGGTTTTTTCAACTGTTCTCTGGCTCTGTAGCTCAGTTGGTAGAGCGAGCGACTGAAAATCGCTAGGTCAGCGGATCGATGCCGCTCGGAGCCACCACTAAAATGGCGGAATATCAATGATAAACACCATACGACATCCACTCGGATGCCGTATGGTTTCCGTATGAATGTCCGCTAATGTCCGCTTATTTCCATCCAAGCATAATCATGGCGAGAAACGACAGCAGCGGCGTAACAAGAACGTCCAAGAACACAGCCTGATGACTTTCAACAATGGCAAGACATGCACCTACACGAGGCACGAAGCCCGAATCTGCATGGATGAGAACGAGAACTGCACGCGTACGCGCAAGACAGTGAATGCCAAGAATCAGAGAGTGCGCGCATGCGAGCGCCGCTTGGCTACGGCCACATCAGCTTCCGGCCGCATCGTGCGCGATAATCTCTCAGCTCGCACAGTTCATGTACCCTTCTTCCACCAACAGTGTGACACAGCGAAATCCATGAGGTAGACGGGACAGGGGTGCCGTCAGAGTATCGACAGCAGTAGCAGGACTCCACCGACAAGAGGAAGGACGAGCTGCTTGACCGCAGCCCCACGCTTGTCCGGACTCGATACGAAGAGCACGATGGCCGCCGCCGACATGGAAGCCGCCGCCGCCAGCATCAGCGTCATGCCCACGGTGAAACGACCGGATAGATAGGCGATCGAACCACCAAGAGCCATCAGACCGATGAAAAGATTGTAGAAACCCTGGTTGAATGCCATCTCTCGCGTACTCTCAGCCTCGTCGGTGCCGCTGACCGAGAAAACCCTCATCGTCGATTCCCTCATCCAGAGAAACGACTCAAGCACGAAAATATAGCCACACAGACAGCCGACCAGTATCATCACTGCACAACCCCATTGAGCAAACATATTGCCTCCCCCTCAGACAGTTCTAACAAGACTACCGCCCCTTCCTATCCAACCAGTGCAGCACGAGCAGTGGGGCTCTAAGCCCGACGCTGCCGACGTCCGTCCGCTTGATCACTCGATGCCGGCTCTCTGGAGACTTGTGCGTGCCGCTTGCGAACAATGCTCTTGTCATGCCCGCTGAAGACTCAGTCACGCACGAGGACGGCGAACCATGGAATGTCGAATCCCACTTTCTCTCCGTTTTCAGCCTTTCGCTTTCCTTCTTCACGGCCTGGGTTCAAGTTTTTGGCACTTCCCACTGTATGACGCTCCAGAATCGGCGATATTGAGACGTCGCTAAGCCAAAAAACAGGAATTGTACTTCAGCAAGTGCCAAAAACTTGAATGCTCGGGCAAAACAGAGGGATGGAGGCTGTGAATTGGGCTGTGACGCTATGTTCGCTGCCGATTTCATCGCATGGGCTGGCGGAAGGGTGCATGCTCATGCGGCGGCATGAGCGATGAAGGACGTTTCAACATAAGCTCCGCCGTCGCATGAAAAGGCCCATGTACGATTTCCCGTACATGGGCCCATCTCGGCGTTCGCAGCCGGCTAATCATCCGATTCCCATCAAAACCCCGTCAGTCCTGTGAGCGCTTCCTGAAGCCGATGAAAGCCAATCCAAGTCCACCAAGCACCACGACAGCGGCAACGATGGATATGACTGCCGCACCTGTATGAGGAAGGCTTGAACCCGTGCTCTGCCGAGTCTCCGAGTTGGTCGGCTTGGCCGATGGCGTGGCAGGCGTCGTGGGGGTGGCAGGCGTCGTGGGCGTTGACGGAGTCGGGACCGCTGACGCCACTATGTTCACTTTCAACTCACCACTTGCACTCAAACCGTTCTCATCGCTTACCGTGTAAGGCTGAGCAGTCACCTCGCCCTTGTAATCCTTGAAGGGAGTGAAGGTGGCTACAGGCTGGCCATGCACCAGGGAAATCGTCCAGGTGCCCTCTCCAGGAACGGTCTTGCTTGTCTCACCGTTATCAAAGGTGACCTTGATGACCTTTCCACTTCCAGGAATGGTCTTTGGAGTGAGCGTGGCAGTCTGATTGGGATTGATCGTCTTCTCGGCATCGCCAGTGATGGGCTTGATGATGACGTCGAGCGTGCTGGTCGCGGTCAGGCCATTAGCATCAGTAACCGTGTACTGCTGCTGGGTGACAGGACCCGTGAACCCATCGACCGGCTTGAAGGTCGCGACAGACTGGCCATCGTCATCAAGGGAGATGGTCCATGTGCCTTGACCATCAACGGTCTTCGTGGACGAACCATTGTCGAAGGCGACGGATTCGATGGTGCCCGTTCCTGTCTTTGTCGCAGGATTCAAAGTCGCCGTCGCACCCTGATCGACCGTCACCTGCGCAGGTCCGGCCGTCGGAGGCTCGTTGATGGTCACATCAAGGGTCGATGATGCGGTCAGCCCATATTCATCGGTGACCGTGTACCTTTCCTGGGCAATGGTGCCGGTGACCGTCGTATCCTTTGGCGTGAAGGTTGAAGTCACCTTGCCGTTCGCATCGACTGACAGCTTCCATGTCCCCTGATCCGTGACCTTGGTATCGCTGCCATTGTCGAAGGTCGCCTTGGTGATCTTCCCATTGCCAGGCGTGCTCACCACGCCGTTCAGAGGAATCGGATCGGTCGTTGGATTGCTGGTGGCTGTTCCTGGAGTGGTCTTCGGCCCCTTGGCCACGACGTTTGCAACGCAGGACGATGCCCCGTTTGCCGGTGTGCTGACAGTCGCGGTCAAGCCGTCGGAGGACACGGACGGATCGACCGTCTCTCCGTTCTGCGTGCACGACCACGTTATGTCATACGCCTTGATGTCGCTCGTGCCGTCGGTTTTGGCAACCGTGTACGTCGTAGGGGTGCTTTCGGTTCCGCCTAGGAACGGCTCATTGATATATTGCGCACCAGAAGTGCTGCCATCCGATGACACGTCCACAAGCTTCCCCCCGGAAGTGGAGGCCGTCGTCGTGAAAGTCGCATTGGAATTGCCATCCTGGGTCACATCGATGCCAGGCTTCGCCGTGCTGAACACCATGGCGAATGCAATTCCCTGACGGGAGGATCCTCCGTTGTTGCGGAAGGTCGATGCTATCTCCGTCGGTGCATCCGCGCTTGCCATGATGATTCCTCGACGACCCGCAGTGCCAGCGCCTCCAGTGCAATCCAAACTGGTCGTGTCCGAACCGGTCAGACCACCGGCGCACGGCTCTGACCAACCATCAGGCACGATGCTCTCGTACTCGCTGAGAGGCTTGTCGGACGTCCACATAAAGCCCTCGCCACTACCCGTGGATTCCGCATCGGCTACGACGATGCCATAGCCTGAAGTGACCGCCACGCCGTTCTTGGTGACCGTGATGTCACTGAGAGAAACGGTGTCCCTTGCAAGATTGGTGCCGTTCCCACCGTTGTTGAGCTGATAGAAGGCTGGCTCGCCGGAAGTGCCCACATAGTAGTCCTGACCATTCCATGTCGCTCCAAGCAGAGAGCCCTGATCCGTGGCAGACCCGCCATTGCCCCACGTGGGAAGGCTCGTCGAATCGACGCCGTTGGCTCCATTGGTGCCCTCGGATACCTTTACCTTCATCGTCACGGTGTAGTTGCCAAGACTGATTGACATGTCTCTTTGGACTGGACCTTTACTCAGGTCGTCTGCGGTCACAGTGCCGAAACCGCTCATATCGATCCAGCACAAGGCATCCGCCTTGGGGCCGCCGGTTCCATATGAACATCCATTCGACGCCTTGGCCTGGGCATCAGCCTGAGCATCGGCCTGAGCGGTCTGAACGGTCTGATTCACGGCAAGACCGGTCGTCCCCAGAAAAACCCCAATGCCGAGAATGCCCATGAGGGCTCTCTTGCCAGCACCTTGCATCTTAGCGATAAACGACACTTAATTCCCCCTAATATCGGCATATTCCCAGAGGTGGAAACATGCTCATGCCTGCAAGCTGTCTGGATGACCTGCATCCGAAGAGGCTCCCCCACTTCTGGCCTGCATTGTCCGCGTCTGCCCCACGACCCCTCGAATCGCAGGCATGGTCATCAACGCATATCGGACTCAGTGTACGATAAATCTAAGACTACTTGCTTTTGGTGCACTACTCAATCTCGGGGATGTGAACTGCCTAACATGTCAGATGCATGCAGCACAGAGAGGCATAGGGCATTAACCAGGCTAAATATGAGAACAGGGTCATGTGTAACCCTTGATTGATCGATTCGATCCCAGGATATAGTCAAGGGACGCCCCTTCTCCAAACACGAGCGGCACTCGCATTAGATTCTGTTACCTCTCCCTGCCCTATATCAGAGAAAGGTATGGCTGCATCCCATCAGGAATGCAGCCATACCTTTCATCAGGCTCGAAGCGATCGGTCGTCCGACACATCCGTTGCACGGATTCCCCGGTTCCCCAGCAGTGAAGGAACTGGATGCATCGCCTGCGCGTGACCTTGCAGTGGCGGACTATCCAGATTGCGAGCAGCAGGGCACCATGAGGGTGAGCGTTCAGCGCTGGCTTTCCAAGAGCTGTGCAAGCGTCGGCTCATCGTCAAGGTTATAGAGCTTGCGGAAGCCACTGGAGGCGGCCGCACCGAACTTCTGCTCATCGAGAGGGATGAACGACGTATCAATCGGGTCGATGTAGGGAAGCTTCGCATCGAGCACGATGGGCCTGGTGTCACCGGCAGCCCGGAACTCATGGATCTGCTCGAATGCAGCCTTGAGCGAGGCGTTGTCCGTTGCAGTCAGTCCTATCGCCCCGAAGCTGCGGGCCATTCCTGCCCAGTCGGCTCCATCGAGATCGGTCCCATACAGACCCAGCTTTCCCTTGATCTGCTCATGACGAATGAAGCCGAACGCCTTGTTCTCAAGCACGACATTGACGACAGGAAGCTTGTATCTCACCTCGGTGAGAATCTCCTGGTTGACCATGGCAAAGCCTCCGTCACCGGAAATGGTCCACACGTCTCGGTCGGGATGGGAAAGCGCGGCGGACAGACCGGCCGGAACGGCATAGCCCATGGTTCCGTACCAAGGAGACATCGTGAAGCGCTGATCGGATCCGACTGGCAGCTGGCGCAACGACCATGCCGTGTTATTGCCGACGTCAAGACCGAAGATCGCCCTGTCAGAGGCGTTGCGGGCGACTTCTCGTATGACGGACTCCGCTGCCAGCCCGTTCGAATCATCGTCTGCGAGCTTGTCGAGCCATGCAAGCCAGTTTTCGCGATTCAGCCGAGCCGCCTTCTCGAACTGCTGCGCCTGCTCGTTTGCGGGATGCTTCGCCAATTCATCGAGCACCTGTGCACCGTCGGCCACGAAGGCAATGCTGGCTTCAAGCTGGTTGCCGATATCCGAAGGATTGGTATTGACCTGGATGATGGTCTTGTCGTGAGGCATGAATCTTCCGAAGGGATAATTGGTACCTGCGAACAATATCAGGTCTGCAAGCTGCGAGGCCTCGAATGCGGGCTTGTCCCCAAGTCGTCCTCGCGTTCCCATGTAATTCGGCCAATCCTGGGGAACTATTCCGGTCGCGGGTGCAGTGGAGAGCACAGGCATGTGGAAATGCTCGGCAAACCGCATCACCGAATCAGCCTTGCCGTGCATGCCCTGGCCTATCCAGAGCACAGGCCTTTTGGCCTTGGCTAGCGCATCCGCAGCCATGTCAATCTCATGCTGATCCAAGGAATAGCTCACGCGTGCATTCGACATCAACGGGGTCTTGGATTCCGTATATTCAATCTGGGTGCCGGTAAGGTCCTCGGGAAGTATCACCACTGCCACACCACGCTTGGTATATGCCGCCTTGATCGCATCCTCTATGACCGACGGAATCTGCTCGGCGGTGGCGACCTGCCTGTTATAGACGGCGACGTCGGAGAAAATAGGCACTTCACTGAGTTCCTGGAAGAAATGCGTGTTCTGGAACTGGGTGGTCACCTGCCCGACCAAGGCAAGCACTGGGACGTTGTCCATCTTGGCATCGTAGAGACCATTGAGCATATGAACCGACCCAGGACCTGCCGAGGCGAAGGCCACGCCGATCTTGCCGTCAAGCTTCGCATCGGCTGCGGCTGCAAGGGCGCCGGCCTCCTCATGACGAACCTGGATGTAGCGTATGCCATCACGCTCCTTCCACAGACCTTCCACCACATTGTTGATCGAATCCGCAGGAATTCCATAGACATGGTCGACTCCCCAACGTTCGAGCACCTTGGCGAGGGCCTGCCCCGCGGTGATTGTTGCCATTGTGTTTTCTCCTTCCCGACCGGCATGAGACGGCCGTTGAACATGTCGCGATTCCAGCAAGCCATGACACCTGCGACAGCGATGCACGGCAAAACATAATTTTCTGGCACAAGAGGACCGGAAAGGTCACTCGCCCGTCTTGCCGCCAGGCCCGGTCCCGGCAAGCAGATTACGATTGCCCCATTCTTCGAGGGCATCAAGTATGGGAACCAGTTCCAAGCCTGATTGAGTAAGGCGATACATGGCTCTCGGAGGTCTGGCATCGACGATCGTGCGCCTCACGATTCCCTGTTCCTCAAGTTCCTTGAGTCGCTTGGACAGCGAGGAATCATTGAGCTTGTTGGAATAGCAGGATATCTGGGAGAAGGTGCGGCATCCCTTGGCTATCGCCTGAATCACCAGGCTGCTCCACCTGCGGTCGATGATGTCTACCGCCGCGAGAAAGCCATCGCATGCAATCGCCGTAGACCTGACATAGGTGACTGAAGACTCTCCATGCACCATGATTCCTCCTGAAAACCCACACTCCAATTGAGTTACTCAATAAATCATAGTAGGTATAGAAAAAATATAACCTTCGATAATCACTGTAAGCACAATTTCGGTCCAGGCATGCAATGGAGTCGTGCAATGGAGGTATGCAATGTCGGCATGCAATGCCGACAGAACGAGGCCTTTGCGGTTCATGGTATCGGTCGGCATTATCTGAGACACTTGTCCGCATGGAATTGGTCTACACGTATCTTGCGTTCATCTTCGTGTTCACGGTTATCGCGATAGCCGTTATCATCAGACTTGTGCTGAGGCATCGCATGCGTTTTTCAACTTCGCATGCACTGAAGAACCTGAAGCGAGAACTCGCATTGAGACGGGAGCCAGGGCAGCAGAGAATCACGGATGAGAACACCGGTCTCGCACAGCAGCTGAGCGTCTCGGAGATCGAGTCGACGATCAATCTCATCACAGTCATGAACAGCAACACGGTAGCGCTCGCCAAGGCATCCAGGCTTGCCATCTATGCGTTCATCGGCACCATCTCACTCGGCGTTGCAAGCTTCTCACCCAACTCTCCTGTGATAAGAATCGCCATCATCGCAGCAACGCTGGCATGCGCTCTCGCATTCCTCCTCGCGGGGGTAAGACGCATATACCGTCTGGGAAAGTCCAACATGACGCTCAATGCCCGGTTTACACAGTGGGCTGAGGCTCATCCAGACTATTGCGATGCTCCCTCGAAGCGCCGCGGTTCGCGGCAGTCATCGAAGGAGTCCGAGTCGGCTCAGCAATCCTGGTGACTGCAGGCTTTCGCGCGGACTCGACTGCCACCAATGAATGGCCGCGGACAGGGCCTGTTGCGAAGCGCTGCGACGACACCCGATTCAGGCAGACTCGGCTGCGTCGGGAATTACGGACGCGACTATCGTGTCGATGGCGTATTCGGTCGATGCGGACAGGTCGAGCTTCTGACCATCGACAAGCCATTGCAGCTGCAAGCCATCCATGACCGCAAGAATGGCAGAGCTTGCCATGATCGCCTTGTTCATGTCAATTGTGGTTCTGCGTTCCCTGGCCATCGAGATCAGCGCCTCGGTGATCTCGTTTCGCAGGTTGGTGTATCGCTGAAGAAAATAGTCATGCCCTGGGTTGTCTTCGGTTATCGACTCCGCGGACAGGGTGACGAAGGTATATACGATGCCGGGTCTCTGCTCGTTTCGCCGGACGGTGTCGATAAGATGCCTGAACAGGCCCCCACCCCCCGGCATGTGGTGGGATTCGAGGTCGGCAACCGCGCTTGTGTCTCGGAATTGCAGCACCGCAAGCAGCAGTCCGCGCTTCGATCCGAAGTGATGCAGTATTCCGGCGCGTGTCATGCCAACCTTGTGGGCGATCTCTTCGAGTGTCCCCTTCGAAGATCCCTTCATGCCAAAGACCTCGGATGCAGCCCTGAGTATCTCCTGCCTCTTCGCAAGGGTTTCTGGCCGGTGCTTTTGATGTTCGGCAGGAGTGCCCTGCACGTGAGTCGAATCGTCCGTCATGATCATCTACCTTCATATCTCAGCAACGAGTATGGTTGAGCACCAATTCTAGTGTGGCTGGCGTCTGCGCCGTCATCTCCATCGCCAACCCAGGCTTCGACAGGCATCTCAGAGCGCGCTTTCACCGGTCTCAGTGCTCGTCATACCTATCGAACACGAGCTGAAGAAGCCACGTATGCAGATAGGCGGTGAGGCTGAAGCCGAAGAACGCCCATATGAACAGCAGCCGCAATTGGAAGATGGGAACATAGCCCAGGATGACGATGGCTATGATGACCATCGCTGCGGACTGCCACACATGACGGATGCCGTATATGAAGGAATAGGTCACTATCTGTGAGATGATCAGCGAATATCGCGAAGAGAGCGGATACCAGTAGCAGCTTGCCAGAATGACAAGCGCTATCAGCACACACGCAAGCATCAGGACTATCGTGGCTCCGTGCGACATCGAGGATATGGCCCAATATCCAAGCACCATAAGGACTGCGAGCGCAATCTGCAGGGCCCACAGCACGCTTGCCTGCTTGGCGTTCGCCTTCCATGCCTTCCAGAATCGCGACCATACCGGAACCGATCCTTCGGCCCTGATTTGGAAGGCGACGGCATACATGGCGCTCAGACTTGCCCCGACGCTTACCAGCGGCAGGGATGCAAGCATGAATATCAGATTCAGCTCAATCAGCTGCCAGGCTGTGTTGAGAGCCTGATACATCTTGCCATCTATGGAAAACAGGTTATGCATGACCCTCCGATTCACTTGTTCAGGACAACTGTAACCGCTGAATGCGCCGGACACGATACCGTGCCATGACGGTCCTCGTCGACGATCGACACATGATGGGGAGTGGCGGAATCGTTGAACATGACGACGACCGTCGAACCATCTGGGTTCTCGCAGACAAGCTGACATAGCGGAACATCCGTCTTGCCACCTATTCGTATGGCGCCAGGTCGTATGAACGCACTGAAATGCGCAAGGCCGTAATAGTCGAGCGTGTATTCCACACGCGAAGTCCCATCGCCGATTCGCAGCAGGCCTCGGCAGGTGCTTTCCCCGAATCCGGGAACGACGGGCCCGTTATGCTCGTCAAGCGCAATGTTCCATAGGATGAAGCATCGTGAATCGTTCTTGAGTATCTCTATCCCCCGGCGCATCAGATTGCTGAATGCCGGATGGAATTCCGGTATCCACGAGCCGCCGGACCCTTCCGTGAAATACACCGCCTTGTCTGGGTATCGCTTGGCAAGGACCGTCTGGGACTGAGGCTCTCCACCATACCAATGCCAGGCTATGCCGTCGAAGGCCTCATCGGCCTTCTTCAGCAATCGCAAGGGGTATGATGGTCTATCCCAATTGTGGTCGTATCCAAGTATGCGCGTTCGCAGCCCGGCATCGTCAAAGGCTGGCCGCAGATGGCGTTGCACGAAACGCGCCTCGCTTCGTGCCGAAAAACGCATGCTTGGATAATGTCTGGGTTCGAAAAGAGGTTCGTTCTGGGGCGTGACTGCGAACACAGGAATCCCATTCCCCCGGTACGCCTCGATGAATCTGACGAAATACTGCGCATAGCTTTCATAGAATCTGGGCAACAGACGTCCCGTCGCCAAGCGCCGCGAACTCTTCATCCATGCCGGGGCGCTCCACGGCGATGCCATCAGCTTCAATTCAGGATTCAGCCGCATCGCAAGGGCGGTGAGGGGAATCACGGCCTCTTCGTCATGAGCTATGCTGAAATGCCGCAGGCTGACATCCGTCCTTCCCTGAGGCATGTCGTCGTAGGTATAGAACTCCCGAGAATAGTCACATGCACCCATGGGGTTGCGAAGCATGGACAGTCCTATGCCATCCTTCGGCGAGAACAGGCGTCGCATCGCCTGCTCCCGCTGCTCCTCAGGAAGCCGGCTCATCAGATAGGCCGATGAATCGGTGAATGAGGCGCCGAAGCCGTCGATTGACTGATGGCGCTCACCGTGGTCGATGGCAAGTGTGACATCGGACGAGACTGGGTCCTCCTCCACCGGCTGCCACAGGTGATGGGCGTCAGTGCTCTGCATGATGGTGAATGCCATGTCTATCCCACCCTTTCCCAATGTCACGACAGAGACCTGCGCCGAAGGACCTTTCGCCCCTAACGACTCTGCCATCAAGCTAGCGCATAAGTCTGAATGCCGCCTCGCTTCGATCCGCCACAGCCGCATATGCCTGCGAAGCTCGGCCATGCGGCTGCAACGGAACTGGCTTAATCCTTGAGACGCTCGACGTTCGCCTTGATCTTCTGGTCTCGGATCTTGTTGATCGCGTCGATGCTGTTGCTCTTCTGGAACTGCTTATACTTGGCAAGAATCGACTGGAAGCCGGACTCGCTGTCAGCGCGAATCAGACTGACCATCGTGGTCGACCAGTTCGTCTGAATCGCCGTAAGCGCCCTTGCCTCGCTGCTGCCGGTATCCGGCTGAATGTTCTCGATCTGGAACTCAGGGGTGAGATACGACTGCCCCCACTTCTGCATCTGGGTGATCGCGTCAACGAAGGAAGCCTTGTTCAAGCCCTTGTATCGGTCATGCCCGAAGAGCACGAACTCACCCATGCGGTAGTCGGTCTGCCACTTGTCAGGATCGTTAAGACGTATCTTGTCGGCTTCGGCGGTCCAGCTGACCGTACCATCGGCATTCTTGGTATAGGTCTTGCCTTCGATGCCGAAGTTCGTCAGCATCTGCCCATAGTCGCTCAGCAGATATTCGAATGTCTGTATGGCCTTCGCAGCGTTCTTGCTCTGCTTGGTGATGTAGCTGATGGACCAGCCGCTCAGGCCGGACTGGCTCAGCGTCGGCTTGCGGCCTTCGGTGCTCATGATGCCATTCACCGCGACATACTGCTCATCGGGATGCTGCGAGGCGAAGGTCTGAAGCTGGGTGCCCTGCGACACGAAGTTGTCCATCATCATCGTCGCATACTTGCCGCTTGACACCTTCTCCTTGAAGGTATCGGCATCGTCCGCAAAGCTGTCGTCCGAGATGTTGCCATCTGCATGAACCTTGCGGAAGGTATCGAGCCACTTGATGTAGTCGGAGTCGAGGTCTCGATCATAGTAGGAATTTCCCTTGCCTGTGATCGGGACGCCGAGCATATCCTGGACGGTGGTTTCCAGGGAACTGTTGCCACCGGAGAAATCATTGAAGCCGAATGGAATCAGGTCAGGGAACTTCTCCTTGATCGCCTTCTTGGCGACCTTGTTGAAATACGGATCGTACTTGTCCGCGAGCTCCTGCAACGGATATGCCCACTGGCTCGCGGTCTGCGAGACCTTCGAGGTCGAATCGAAGGTGGTGATGACGTCAGGCAGCTTGCCACTTGCGAAGTAGGTGTTCAGCTTGGTGTCGTCGCCGGTGACGAAATTGATGTTCAGATGCAGGTCCTTCCTGATCTGCGCGGTGATCAGATCCTTTCCGAAGGACTTGTTCCACCAATCCGCATTGACATACCATGTCAGCGTGTTGTCTTTGCTCTTGTCCGACTTCCAGGCGGGAGTGTCCGCCGAGACCTTGTACGTCGGATCGGGCAGCTTGCTCACGGCGCTGTCTGCACTGGACGAACCACAGGCTCCCAGTGAAACCGCCATCGCAGCGCACAGCGACGCCACGACGGCCTTCCTCAGTCCAACCATTGCTCTCATATGAATAGCTCCTTTGCTTTCTTTTCTTCTTCGACAAATATCAATCGACGATGCTTGCAATTCCAGGCGTCCTCGTGAATGCTGGGTTGCCCCGTGAACGAGTGCCTCACCGGGACGGGCCTGCATGGCATCATCGGGCCCATTCGCACCGACGGTCTCAGCCCTTGACGGCGCCGAGCATCGTGCCTCCTACGAAGTAGCGCTGCACGAAGGGGTAGAGAATCAGAATCGGTGCGATGGTGATCATGATGGTGGCCAGCCGAACGCCGCGCGTCGTCGTGTCAAGGACCACCTGCCCGGCATTGCCCAGTTCCGAGGAGGCCTGGGATTGCACGATGATGTCGTACAGTCTCATCTGCAGGGGATATAGGTTCTCATTGTTGATATACAGCTTGGTCGTCATGAAGTCGTTCCATTGAGCGACGCCGTGGAACAATGCGATGGTAGCTATTGCCGGCTTGGAAAGGGGAAGGATTATCTTCCAGAAGATCCTCATCTCGTTCGCACCATCGATTTTCGCCGACTCCTCGAGCGATGCCGGAACCTGACGGAAGAAGTTCATCAGAATGATCACGTCGTAGTAGCTGAACATCGCGGGAATGACATATACCCAGAAGGAATCGAGGAGCCCAAGGGACTTTATCAGCAGATACGTAGGGATCATGCCCCCGCTGAAGAACATCGTGACGATGCCCATCGCGGAGTAGAGCTTTCTGCCAGCAAGGTATCGCTTGCTCAGCGGATAGGCGAATACCGCGCAGAACAGCGTATGCGCCACGACGCCTATCGCCGTCTTCAGGACAGAGATAAGCAGGGCATGCCACATGCCAGAATCCTGGAAGACGGAACGGTAGTTGTCCAAAGACAGCGATCTGGGCCAGAAGATGAAGCCTCCGGCGTTCAGCGCATCGGTTGATGCGAACGACGAGATCACGATGTTCCAGATCGGAATGACGACGACCAGCGTGAACAGCAGCAGAAGGATGGTATTGACGATATTGAAGGTCAGCGATGTGTGCCGAACCCTGCTCCCCTGCGAGGCCTGAACCGAGACATTGATTTTTTCTTTGACTGCGTTGCTCATGATTCCTCCGTCACAGCACCGACTGGTTGTCGTTGAGTTTCTTACTGATGAGATTGGTGGCTACCAACAGAATGACCGAAATGATCGAGACGCCGAGCCCTACCGCAGTGGCATATGAGAAATCGCCCTGGGACAGGCCCACTCGATACACATAGGAATTGATGACCTCGGACTTTGGCTGATTCTGCGTGTTCATCAGCACCAGCGTCTGATCGAGGTTGGAGCCGAACAGCGCCGAGACGGAAAGGATCAGATTCAGCGTGATCATCGTGCCCAGCTCGGGAATGGTGATGTACCAGATTCTCCGGGTCTTCGAGGCCCCATCCATCTCAGCGGCTTCGTAGAGTTCGGGATCGATGCCCGCCATGACGGCGAGATAGAGGATGGTCCCCCAGCCGGCCTCCTTCCATACATCTGATCCTGCGGCGATGGTCCAGTACTTGTCAGCATCGAGCAGATAGTTCCCCGAGGCATGGATGTTGAAGAATTGCAGCGTCTCATTGAGAAGACCGGTCGTCGACAGCCAGTTGATCAGCATGCCGCCGAGGATGATCCATGAGAAGAAGTGGGGCAGATAGGTCAGCGTCTGCACGATCTTCTTGAAGGGCCCCCAAGGCACCTCATAGATCATGATTGCGAGGACGATGGGGAGGAAGAATCCCAGCGTCAGCTTGATGGCGCTGATTCCCATCGTGTTCCATACCGATGCCCAGAAATACTGGTCGTGGAGGATGGTGCGGAAATTCTCCAATCCGGTCCAGGGCGCCCCACCTATGGTATCGACGACCGTGTAGCTCTTGAATGCCAGGATCAGGCCATAGATCGGAATGAAGTTGAATACGATCATGAAAATGATTCCGGGAAGAATCATGATCTGAAGCTGCCATTGCGAACGGAACCTTTCGAGCCATCCCGTCGTCCGCATGCGAAGGCCTGGCCTGTCAACCGCAGGCGATGCCATGGCATCTTCGTTCAGACTCGCATCAGCGGCTTTGGCACGGTAGCGCATATGATTCTCCTTCCCCATCTCCTATTGCATAAGTCGTGTGGTCGAATGGCATCGAAGTCAGATTTCACCCATCATTGGGTGGGAATCATTGACTAACAAGCGATGGAAACATCTTCGTTCTCACGTACATTTGCTAACATACTTACTAGTTAGTCACTTGTCAAACGTCGAGATAAGAGATCTCAAGATGCCTTGTTTTTCCGGCATTCTATGGCGTTTCTTCATCGAGACACGGAGATCCGAGACTTGCATATTTACTAACTTTATAGTAAGTTACTATCGATGGTCATATGATCATATAGTCATATCTGCTGGCTTATGCAATGCAGCATGTTCGGACTCCTCTGCAATTCAAAGGAAACACCATGAGTAATACGGATAATGCAACGACGCCGTTGTATTGGAACCGCGCCCTGTCCATCGACGAACGCATCGATGATCTTCTCGGCCGCATGAGCGCGGAAGAGAAGGTCGGTCAGCTCATGCAGCTCGATGCACAGCACGAGCTGCAAGCCAACATTCTTGACAAGCACATCGGTTCCATCCTGCATACCTCCCCGAAGAATCTGGTCGCAGCCTCGAATCTCGTGCAGCAGACACGTCTGCGCATTCCATTGCTCGTGGGCGAGGACTGCATTCATGGGTACTCATTCTGGCCAGGAGCGACGATCTTTCCGACGCAGCTCGCCATGGCGGCATCCTGGAATCCTCAGCTGGTTGAGCAGGTCGCCAGAACGACCGCAATAGAGGCGTCCTCCACAGGAATCCACTGGACCTTCTCCCCCGTGCTCTGCATCGCCAGGGATCTGCGATGGGGACGCGTCGACGAGACCTTCGGCGAAGACCCCATGCTCATAGGAGAGCTTGCATCGGCGATGGTACGGGGATACCAGGGCAAGGGCCTGAATGACCCGACCTCGATCCTTGCCACCGCCAAGCACTTTGCAGCATATTCCGAGACCCAGGGCGGCCGGGACGCCTCTGAATCGGATGTCTCGCATCGAAAGATGCGCTCGTGGTTCCTCCCGCCCTTCGAGCGCGTCGCACGCGAAGGGTGCAGGACCTTCATGCTGGGATATCAGACGACGGACGGCATTCCCATCACTGTGAACAGATGGCTGCTGAATGACGTCCTTCGGGACGAGTGGGGATTCAAGGGGACGCTGATAACCGACTGGGACAACGTCGGACGCATGATCTGGGAGCAGCATGTGCAGCCGGACTATTGCCACGCCGCAGCAGCGGCCATCCACGCTGGAAACGACCTGATCATGACGACGCCGCATTTCTTCGAAGGCGCGCTCGAAGCGCTGCGTCTTGGACTCATCGCAGAAAGCGACCTCGACCGTCCGGTGCGCAACGTCCTTCGGCTGAAATTCGAGCTTGGGCTCTTCGAGAACCCAAGACTGCCCGACGACACATCGATCCGGCAGTCCATCGGCACGGCCGAACATACCCGGCTGAATCTGGAAGTGGCAAGGGAATCGCTGGTGCTGCTGCGCAATGATGGCACGCTCCCACTGCTTGACGCTGACCTGGCAGGCCGGCACAAGCTTTCATCGGACAGACAGACGAATGCGCGGACATCCGATCGAATGCCGCTCTACCCTCAGCATCCTGAGCAGAAGGCAATCGCCCTGGTAGGCCCCTTGGCCGACGACCCGAAGAATCAGCTCGGCGATTGGGCAGGAGGTTCCGGTCAGGTCAGCTGGATCAAGGAGGAACCCCGCGAATGTGTGATAACCGTCAAGGACGGCCTGGAACAGGCTCTTCCGGCAGGTTGGGCGCTTCATGTGGCCAAGGGAGCGGACATCGCCACGCTGGAGCCGGACCCCGCAGGAACCCATTTCCCCGACGGCCAGCCTCGCCCGCCGATCCAGGTTCCCTGCAAGCCAGAGGCGGCACAGCTCGCACAGGCCGTTGACGCGTCCGAGCAGTCGGATGTGACCGTTGCCGTAGTCGGCGACGTCATCGAACTGGTGGGCGAAGGGCGCTCGACGGCGACCCTGGAACTCTTCGGAGCGCAGAACGCGCTGCTTGAAGCCATAGCCAGCTCATGCAAGCGGCGTCACAAGCCTTGGATCGTCGTCCTTCTGGCATCGAAGCCCCTGATTCTCCCGCCTTGCGCAGACGAGGCTTCCGCGATCGTATGGGCCGGCAATCCGGGCATGCAGGGAGGCAGGGCGATTGCCGAACTCCTTCTCGGCATGATCGAACCACAGGGCAGATTGCCTATCTCATTCGCTCGCCACGCCGGTCAGCTCCCAACGTATTACAACCAGGTTCGCGGTCAGCACGGCCTGAGATACGCGGATCTGACTCAGGAACCTGCATTCTGCTTTGGCGAGGGACTCTCGTATTCGCACGTCGAATATGGCGAGGCGAGCATCGACCTGATCGGTCGCGATGGCCATCATGGTACGGATCGTCTGATGGATGTGACGAGCCGCGACACCCTGTCCGTTTCGGTGGACGTGCGAAATGCGGGCGAGCGAGAATGCGTCGAAACGGTCCAGCTCTATGTCAGGGACACCGTCACATCGGCAAGCTGGGCCGACAAGGAGTTGAAGGCGTTCCGCAAGGTCACGCTTGCACCAGGAGAGAAACGCAAGGTATCCATACCCCTTGCCGTTGCAGACTGCAGCATCGTCGACGCCGATGAGCGCCGCGTTGTGGAGGCTGGCGACTTCGAGGCCCTGATTGGCCACTCATCGAAGGAAAGCGACCTGAGCTCCGTCGGATTCACCGTTAGCGAAGGCGCAGTCGTCGGGGGAAGCAGGCACTGATCTGGAATTCATTCGATCGTACGGCCACGCTTACGCTCCGTCGTACGATCGAATGCGCGCCGCCTTCGATCCTTCCGTGACCGCGCGAATGCGGACGGAGCATCGCCATGTGAGGAAATCAACGAACCTTCTGCGCGACCCAGTCGACGATGTATGGCGCGACCTCTTCGATCTGGTCGATGGCGACTTCGAATTCCCTCGGACCCCCATACCAGGGATCGACCAGATCGATCTCATCTTCGTGTCCCTTAGCCGGTGCTGGAAGCCGTGGGTCGAAACTGCGGTACAGATGCACTTCCGCGCGCTTCTCGGCGGGCAGAAGACGCAGCAGGGATCTCATATGGGATGCGGTCATGGGAAGCAGAAGGTCGGATGCGGCTATTTCCTCGCCCGTGATGCGGTGCGCGAAGTGATCGCGAGGAATCCCGTACCCACGTTCCTTCAGCACACGCTGCGCGCGCCTGTCGATTGGATTGCCGTATTCCTCATCGCTGACTCCGCTGGATTCGACCCTGACCTGCGAGGAGTCCAGTCCGCGGTCTTCGAAAAACCGTCTCAGAATTATCTCGGCCATGGGGGAACGGCAGATGTTGCCGGTGCACACCGTCATGACCGTATATGGATGCTCGTTGGCGCTCATTCGGAATCAACGCACCTTCTGGTAGGTCACAAAGCGGAAGTCCGAAATGCCATTCGACCCGTCATGAGGCTGAATCCAAGGAGTTTCATTCTCCAAGCGCCACAACCCGGCGTCGACCAGTTCCAGAATGTCCGGAGCGAAGGTATCGGCATCGACCTCGGTGCGTATCTCCGTCACGAAAGCGCGATCGGCATGAGCAAGGGCGGCATCGAACAGCTGCGATCCACCAATGACCCAAATCTCGCTGCGGTCAATGCCGTCATCGGGTATCGACTCCTGGCCGGCCATGCACAGCGCCGCATCGATGTCCTCGACGACGGTGGCCCCCTGCGCCCGATAGTGAGCGTTGCGGGAAACAACGATGTTATCCCTGTTCTTCAGTGGCCGAGAACCTTCTCTCAACGACTCCCATGTCTTTCTACCCATGATTACGGGGTGAGAGATGGTAAGCTCCTTGAATCTGTTCAGGTCCTCTGATAGATGCCATGGCATGCCACCTTGGAAGCCGATGGCGTTGCGCCGCCCATTTCTGCTGGTGGCCTGCGCCCAAATCAAATTGACCGAGAAACGGCCATCTTCGTGATCATGCTGTGCTTCCTCTGGCTCGTTCCAGTCGTCGCCATGATCATATCGCCCGGCTTTTCCGGGCTTGGGTTCGTGATAGCCGTTATGGCTACTACTCTCGTGCTCCATCTAAATATCGCTCCTTGTTGCTTGTTTGCACCATGCTAATAAGTCCCTCAGACTGCAATCGGTGCCTTGATCGTCGCATGATGCCGATAGTCCTGTATATGGAAATTCTCGTAGGCATAATCGAACAATGAAGGTGCCTTGTCGATGTGCAGCTGCGGATACGGATAAGGCTCACGCGAGAGCTGTTCGAGAACCTGAGGGACATGATTGTCATAGATATGGCAGTCTCCCCCGGTCCATACGAACTCGCCGGGCTCGAGGCCTGTCTGCTGTGCGATCATACGGGTCAGCAGCGCATAGGATGCGATGTTGAACGGCACTCCGAGGAACATATCGCATGAGCGCTGATACAGCTGGCAGCTTAGGCGGCCATCGGCGACATAGAACTGGAACATTGCGTGGCACGGGGGAAGCGCCATCTTCTCGACTTCGGCGGGATTCCATGCACTCACGATCATGCGGCGGGAATCGGGATGGCTGCGGATCAGGTCAAGAACGTTGGAAATCTGATCGATGGTGCGGTTCGGATCATCCGAGGTCGGAGCTGGCCAGCTTCTCCACTGCACGCCATACACCGGTCCAAGCTCGCCCGTCTCAGGGTCTGCCCACTCGTCCCAGATGTGCACGTTGTGTTCCTGAAGCCATCTGACGTTTCCGGAACCCTTCAGAAACCACAGCAGCTCCAGAGCCAGTCCGCGGAAAAAGACTCGCTTGGTCGTCACGAGCGGAAAGGAATCATGAATGTCGAAACGCATCTGCTGACCGAAAAGCGAAATCGTACCGGTCCCGGTTCGATCGGACTTCAGCGTACCCTCCTCAAGAATCTTGCGGAGCAGATCCTCATATGGTGTCGGAATGTCCGTCTTCGGACGATCCGGAATGCGTGTGCGTATGTCGTCGAGCTGCGATTGCGATAAGGCCATATCCACTAATCTAATCCATCGCCGCAGATCTTGCAGCGCGCATATCTTACGGCGAAGAGCCGTTGAGCCCGAATCCAGGCACTTGGACGTTTTTCGCACCGATCTGCCCCCCTCTCATTCACCCGCAGGCTCACTGAGATCGATGGGGCTTCGCCATGCTGCGAAGCTGCAAGCTGAACAAGGGAATGACGACGCAAGACGATAGATTGAGTGTGTAGCGATGCGATTGGAGAATGACCACGTCAATCATCCGCCAATAGAGCACCGAGCCGAAAACGACAATCTTCGACGCGTCTTGGCATGCCATGACGCGGCACTAGGAGGAATCATGGGAAAAAGACTGTGGGTCGAGCGCAACAAGGACGGTTCTTGGGATGCATTTTCCGAGGATGGCGCTCATATCAAGTTTGGCAAGGGCAGGGGCCAGTTCACTCCTGGAGATCTGCTGAAGGTTTCCCTGGCGGCATGCGGAGCCCTATCAAGCCGCTTTGCGATCGAAAGCGTTCTGGGCGAAGGTGCTGGCGCGCACATCGTGGTTGACGGCAAATACGATGATGACGACGACGCATACCTTTCATTCGATGAGCAACTCACCGTCGATGCCACGGATGCCGGATTGAGCGATGCCGATGCCGACAAGCTGAAGGAACGCATCATCCGCCATATCGACAAGTCCTGCACCGTCAAGCATAGTCTTGAGCGTGAGGAACCAGTCCGCCTGAATGTCACCGTTCGTCACTGAGACCGCATAATCCGCACTGATCCGGATCGGAAGCCACGTCAATGTTCCGGAACAAATGTTCCGAACAAATGTTCCGGAACATTCAGACATAAAGGATATGGGCAATGGCCCGGAACCTTACTTCCGGCCATTGCCCATATCCTTTTCCACTGGCACTTCCAGATGACTGGCGAGAGTCAGTCCTTGTGCAGAGGGTCGATGTGCTCTTCTATGTCACGGATCTGTTCAGGGTTCGCCTTCTCCACGTCGACGCTCTCTACTCCGCTGATCTGATCAAGTGACATTGCAGTGATGTTGGCGGCATTCTGCTTGTTCTTCTCACCTGATTCGGCGGCCTCGACATATTTGCGAGGCACCACATAGACAGGCGACACAGCATGCTGCAGAAGCCCTTGGCTTGTCGATCCGAGCAGGAGTCCAGTGAAGCCTCCTCGGCCACGGGAACCGACGACCACGACATCGTAGTTGTGGCTCGCCTTGGTGAGTGCGTTGACCGCCGATCCTGGAACTATCGACTTGTAGACACGAAGATTTGGATACAGCACCTGCAATGGCTTGATCCTTGCATTCAAGTCCTCCATGTATGATTCCATGACCCCACGCTCTTCGGCCGAATCCGAACCGGTAAGACCGTCTATGTTGGGCACTGCAGAGATCACGTTGAGTTCGGCGCCCCAGCCGTTGGCGAATCCAGCAGCGATTTCAAGCGCCTTCAACCCCCACTTCGATTCGTCAGACCCAACTGCGATCTTCGAAATCGTGTTGTTCAGATGCATCATGTTGCCGTCATCATCGGTGTAGGGGACCACGACAATGGGGCAGTATGCATATGCCGGAAGACTCGAGCTCGTGGTTCCCAACAAGCGTTCTGCCAGACCTCCCTTGCCACGATTGCCGATCACGATCAGATTGTAGTTTCTTGACAGTTCGACGAACACCGAAGCCGGATCGCCGGTAACGATCAACGTCGCAGCCTCTACCCCCTGCTCGTCTGCGATTGCCTTCGCCCTTGAAAGAATCTCCTGAGCATCCGTATGGGCTGCGTTGTCATCGCCAAGCGCCGTGTACGTTGCGTCGAACGAAACTGCCGCATAGCTGGGAAGCGAGTATGCACACACTATCTGCAGCATCAATCCCGCGTGTTTGGCGTAATTCGCGGCCCACCAAGTTGCCTTGTAGCTTGCATCTGACCCGTCAACTCCGACGAGTATTGCCTTGTCGTTAACCATCACGACCTCCTTGGGTTAGTGAACGGTGCTGCTAGGCACGTTCTACCAATAGAATACCGCTGGCTGTTGCAAAACGGTGTTTTCCAGCAAATCAAAAGCAACGATCCCCCTTGCATTTCGATTGTGCTGCCTGCTTCGATGGTATCAGCAGAAAGGCGCCCTCGCAGCATGCATTTCAATCCTTAGGGCGATATCTTCTGAGCGGGAAATCTCCGAACTTCAGCGCATTGGAACCTGACAGAGCAATAGGGAGAGGGCAATAGGGAGAGGACACTGTGGAGAGAACACTGTGGAGAGAACACTGTGGAGAAAGCAATTGCAAGAGAAGTTTCAGGCAGGATCTGAAAAAGCCTATGCGGCGGTAAAGCGATGATTCATCAGCTCAGTGAAGCTCGCAGCAATCAGGGAATCTGCGCTCGTGATTGCCTGGATACGGAAAGACGCCCCATAGGGGCGTCCGTCCATTCACATCAGGTCACATCACATCAAGTCGCTCACATCAGGTCATTGGGTCTGAACCAGAAGCAGGACCTGAGCGGGGCTCACAGACCTAAAGGAGTCTTCGTATCGAATATGAGCCACTAAAAGCGACATTCACCGCCGTCGTGGTCGTTCCCTTGGATGGGTTGAGCGCATTCACGACCATGTTGTTGCCTATATAGATGCCTGCATGGGCGCTGTTGGCGATGATGTCACCAGGCTCGGCATCGGCGAGACTCGAGACGGCCGTACCCACTGCGGCCTGAGCCCCGGAGGAATGCGGAAGACTGATGCCGAACTGCGCATAGACATACATCACGAAGCCTGAGCAGTCCCAGCCGCTTGTCGTCGAACCGCCATAGACATAGGGAACCTGACCGATGAACTGGTTGGCGTATGAGACAACGGCCGCTGCAGTCTTTGCATCCGGCGCCGCCACCGTCGTGGTCGCAGTCGTGGAAGATGTTGTCGTGCTGGTCGTCGTTGAAGCGCGTGTGGAGCTCCGGCTCGCAGCCTCCTCCTGCTGTGCGGCTGCCTCAGCAGCCTCGGCTGCGGCGGCGGCAGCAGCGGCCTTCTTGGCCTTGTCTGCCTCTTTCTCAGCCGTTGACTGGGTCTTAGGGACACTCATGGAACCCAATCCACCCCAATTGCTGCTTTTGTCGACTTTCGTGGAAGTCGACTCAGCAAGAAGATTCTTCCGCGAAGCATTTACCTTCGGGAATGAACGTGAGGATGTCACGGCAGTATTGGTTGCAGCCCCAGCAACAGGCGCAGCGAAGGATAACATCGAGCTTGCCGCGGTTGTCGCCACAATAATTGCTATGGTTTTCCTAGATATCTTCATCAAAATGACACATTAGCACATGAAGCTGATCTCTCAAACTTGATTCCACGAAACATAGGAAGGCGTCCGCATGCGACCGATTGGCTGAAAGCCTCTGAGCATGCAGCCGATATAAAGCCCGCAGTCAGTCAATTCCTGGAATCCGCGCGACGCTGCCACGCGCCCATAACAGCTCAGTAATGAATGTATTGGTAATCGTGAACGTTCGTCAGTGTCCTCGAATAGGTCGCACCGTCCATGACCTCGCCTGATTCCGAGGTGACGATGGAACCGTCGGAATTGATCTTCTCCACGATGGCGACATGCCCATACTCCGTCGAG
Source organism: Bifidobacterium sp. WK012_4_13 (assembly GCF_041080835.1). Taxonomy (NCBI): domain Bacteria; kingdom Bacillati; phylum Actinomycetota; class Actinomycetes; order Bifidobacteriales; family Bifidobacteriaceae; genus Bifidobacterium; species Bifidobacterium fermentum. Next base: position 2,097,516 of record NZ_CP129683.1, on the reverse strand, counting down.
GCATCTTCCTGACCTTGCCGGAATACGACGATGTCTCCGACATGCCGAGGTGTGTTGTCGACCCAATAGCCAAGCGCCTTGGCAGAGGTGGCCCACTGATACGCATTGCCGAAATATGATCCGACGGGGAGCCCGAGCTGATGACGCCGCGTATAGACCCACCACGTGCATTGGCTGAATTCATATGCGTTGCCGGTGTCACCAGTCGCATGATTCGCGTTGAAGCCGGAAGGGATGACCGAGGCATCGGCATCGAGCAAGTTGGCCACCGTGGAATTCTTTGCCTTTGATCGCGAGAGCTGGGAAACATCGACCTTGTCGTCGCTCAGCGACCATGAACCCGACCCGGCATTGGTCGACACCGATTCCTTGCTGAGCGCGGAGCGTGACTCCGAGCGGGAGACGGATTCCTGAATTGCCGCCGATGACCCGCTGGATGCCTGGCTGCTGGTGGTCTGCGCCGCATGTGCGACCAAGGCATGCTCGTTTGGTCCGAGTGTCAGCAGCGCCGTCGCCGCCGTGCCAAAAAGTGCAGCCAGTGCCGTCCCTGCCATCATCTGAGACTTGCGGGTCTTGCGACGCGTCGCCTCGCGCAATGCGCGCCGGGTGACGGGCGACATCTCATTAAGCCGTCTGGTAACCGCCAATTCAATCTTGGAGAGCTGCATGGATGAAGCAGATGCAACGGCAGGCGCGAGCTGTGCGGTGAATGAACGACTTCGACTGACCGCAACTGAAGCATGAGCAGCATGCGCACCGCGGCCTGCGCCATGGGCAGCGCCGTGAACAGCGCCATGTCTCGCACCGTGAGTTTTTTCCTTATGAAAAACTTCGGATGAGGCTTTGCCATGCGAAGCATGTCTCATTGATACAACTCCTGAACGTCCTTGGAAATCATCTGCAGCCACGCAGTCGAGTGACCTCAATTGAAGAGAATACAACCATCCTGTGTCGAACGTCCAATCGGAATCCGAGCCTGTCAGCGGGTTCAAGACATGATTCATGTGCGTTCCCGTGTGAGATTGTCAGGAAAATCAACAGGTTTCTGTCTCTTACCTTGTGGTAGCAAAAGTTTCTGGGTTCTTTTGCGACACGCTGAAGATCAATCCATCGGTCTGATTAGGGTTGACGATATGACCAATAACGTGACGATTCCTGAGAAACTTCTGCCCGAAGACGGCCGTTTCGGTTCTGGGCCCAGCAAAATCCGCCATGATCAGATTTCCGAACTGTCTGGCGACTGGAAGACCATTCTTGGCACATCGCATCGTCAGGCACCTGTGAAGCGCGTCGTGGCCTCCATCAAGGAGGGCCTTCGCGAGCTGTTCGGCATTCCCGACGGATATGAGATAGCGCTCGGCAACGGGGGTTCGACGGCGTTCTGGGATATGGCATGCGCATGCCTCATCAACCGCAAGGCAGCGTTCGGCGTGTATGGTTCCTTCACCAGGAAGTTCGCAGACTGCGCCGCGAACGCACCATTTCTTGATCAGCCGGTCATCTTCGATTCACCGCTGGGCACATACGCACTGCCTCAGCCGACCGAGGGCGTGGACGCATACTGCTGGGCGCACAATGAAACGTCGACAGGGGTCAATGCGCCTGTCAGAAGGATAGCCGGACCGCAGGTGGCTCCGGAAGGAATTCCTGACTCCGCTCTGACAATCGTCGACGGCACGAGCGCTGCCGGCGCAATCGAGGTGGACATATCGCAGACCGATGTGTATTACTTCTCACCGCAGAAGGCTTTCGGCGCAGAGGGGGGAATCTGGTTCGCCATACTCTCCCCCGCGGCGATTGAGCGCGCCAACCAGATCGAGCAGGCTGCGAAGCTTGAAGGAGCCCAACGCTGGGTGCCGTCCTTCCTTTCGCTTACCAAGGCACTTGACAATGCGCGCAAGGATCAGACGCTCAACACACCTTCCGTCGGCAACTTCATCCTGATTGACAACCAGATTCGGTGGCTGAACGAGAACGGAGGACTCGCCTGGTCCACGGCCCGATGCAGCAAATCCGCCTCGATCGTCTATGACTGGGCTGAGCGGGTTCCCTTCGCACAACCATTCGTGAAGGACCCAGAATCGCGATCTCATTCCGTCGCAACCATCGACATGGATGAGATGGTGAGTGTCGACCAGGTCCTGGGCATTTTGCGCCAGAATGGCATCGTAGACGTTTCAGGCTACCGAGGCCTGCATCGCAATCAGTTGCGAATCGGAGTGTTCCCATCGGTCGAGCCTCGTGACGTGGAGGCGCTTCTCAACTGCGTGGACTACGTCGTTGCACATATGTGACGCTTCCGCACGCCTGTCTGCGCTTCTATGGCTTCTACGGTTTATGGGAAGCATCATCAGGCAGGGGAGCTCAAGAAGCCCGCAAACCGTTCTCGTCGGCAAGGTGTCGGTCAGAACGGCGTTGAAGCGAAGAGATAGGAGCCGTGGGAGGCTTCGTGCCCCTCAGGATTCACTCCAATGTCGATGTGCCCGTCCTGTGCGGGAATGAAAACCGCCTCGCCCTGGTCAAGGGACACTCGCTGCAACGCCGTAATGCACTGAAGCGAGCCTTCCGTGCATAGCAGCACACGTGGTCCGTCGGATGGCAGTTGCAGCCGCTGCGGGCCATATTTCTGCATGAGCTCACCGTATCGCTGAATGAGTCTGCCCGCTATCGGCCATGCACCCGATGCGCTGTCGACTCGCCCATAGGCAAGCATGTATTCCGAGATCTTGGGGCGATAGGTGATCAGATCCTGGATTGCGAGCGCAGCGAATGCAGAGCTCGAAGGGTCGATAGGAGTGGCAGGCTGGCAGTTCAGACTGTGCAGCAGATTCGAAATGTCCCTGTGCTTAATCGTCATGCCTGCACGCAGCACGTTGTCGGAATTGGTCATGATCTCTGCCGCGGTCCCGTGAATGTATGCATGGGGCAGCCCGGCAGGTATGTATACCGATTCACCTTCGGCCAATACGACAGGATTCATCATCAGCAGGCAGAGAACGGATGGATCGGTATCAAATGCCTTCGCAGCCTGGACCGCACCGTTCAGCGCCTCACGCTGCCTGCCCGATTCGGGAACGTTCTCGCAGGCCTCGCGAAGGGCCTGCTCCAAAGAACCGGCATCTGTCGGAGGCGATGTGATGGCGACATGGAATGCACGGAATATCCGTCGGCGAGAGTCAGGCCAGGTTATCGAAGACATGGGCATCATCACATCGCTTGCGGCATATTCCTGTGGAGGCTGCCCCACATGGAAGGTGCGGGCCGTCAGCGCGTGTACCATCTGGCGGGCAATGGGATGGTTCACCGATCGCAGCAGGCGAAGCTGATCGATCACAGGCGCGAAGCCGACCGAAGCGGTGAAGGGCTCCAGAGCCACCAGCATCTCGTTCTTGGCAAGGGAATCCTTGAATGATCTTTCCGGCGCATCCAAGGCAATTCCGAGATCGTTTTCGCGGTTATACCCTGCCCGGGCTTCAAAATCGACCGGATGGACCTGCAGCGAAAGCGGTATCTCCGCAGAGATGACCTTGAACAGATACGGCATCACGGGACCGAACTCCTGCGAAGCATGTTCGCCTACCATCGCAACAGGATTGGAATGAATCTCGTCGAGCAAGTTGCTCGAGACTCCCCCTGGCAGCTTCATCGGCGAAGGGGACTGCGGATGGCCGCTGAACCACATTTCCGCGAGTCTGGGCTCTTGCGGACCTTGCTGAGGCAAGTGGAACATCGTCTGCAAACAGGTTCTTGATCCCCATGCATAGTGCTTGGGAACTGCTTCGATAGGATACAACGATGCCCCTCCTTCCTGCACCATACTAAAGCGCGACACCAATCAAGGTTACCCCGAGATATACACTTAATTGCATGAAGCTTGCACCAATTTTCTCTCAGAAGGCGCGCAGACCGTCACCAAAGCCGGTTCAAGTTGATTTGCGAAAGATATTCATAATTGGCACCATCGCCTGGTTCGTTGCACTTCTGTTCTTCGCCGCACTTGAGTTCTGCGGCATCGATGCCAAGGCTGCCATAGGGGTAAGCGCCTCGGGTCTCGTCGTTGGCGTCGTGCTCCTCATCTGGGAGTTCTTCAATCGCTGGAACTATCGAAGGCTTGCCGAGTAACCCTTAAGATAGGCGGCTTTCACGTCCCCTTGCATGGCATTCAGGGATGTGCGGTGCAAAGTTCGGTCGACGAACCGAACGGTCAACAATCAGTAGTCAACAGTCAGTGGTCAACGACCAACAGTCAGCAGTCAGTCAGCCGATATGGGAAAGACCATGCTGAAGGTGCTTCCGTGCCTCAAAGAACTCCATAACGTTGCCGAGCCATGATGCGTGAGCGCCACATGCTTCACGATGGCCAGCCCTAATCCGATGCCCTCCCGTGTCGCATCCGTTTGATGAGAGCCGCGATAGAAACGCTCGAAAACCTGTCTTTGTTCGGTTTTCGCGATTCCAATGCCCTGATCCAGAACCTGCAAGAGTGCGTGCTCGCCATCCTTGCTGCGTGAAACCGCCACGTTCACCGAGGAACTGGCCTGCGAGTACCCAATCGCATTCTCGATCAGCTTGGCCAGCGCGGCCTCGATCTGCTCGCTGTCCCCATTGATGCCAACGGTCGCATCGCCACCGACATGCAGTGCTATCTTCTCGGCTTGAGCCATGTGCCCGAGTCTGGCAACGACACGGCGGGCAAGTCGAAGAAGATCTATGCGGTTTTCCTTGCTCGCGACTATCGGCTCCTGAGCCTTCATCAATAGCATCAAATCCGAAACCATATGCTCCAGGTGATCGCAATGTCTGCGCACCATGTCGGCATCCTGACGCACTTCAGGACTGGAACTGGCAGCCTTCTCAAGGTCAGTCGCGAGCTGTGACAGCGCCGAGGTCGGGGTCTGCAGCTGTTCGGACACATTTTCGATGAACGAGTCCCGGGTCTGGGCGAACCTCATCGCGTCGCTGACATCGGTAAGCAGGACCACCACAAAGTCGTGGTTTATTTTCCCAACGGTGACCTTCAGCCAATTTGGCCTCGACACCGTCCGCAACCCTTCGGATTCAGTCAAAGCTCCTCCAGATGCCCCCATGCGGGATGGAAGGGACTGCAGATTTTCTGGCTGAAGGGCCGGATCGTCGGTCTCATCATCAGGCCGAATGAATTCCTGAGGTGCCTCAGTTTCCAAGTCAAACTTGGTTTTACCACCAGAGCTGCGAATTCGTCGTACTGCCTCAATCACCGGTGGCTGGATTATTTCGTCATTTGCCACGACACCGAGCATATATGCCTGAGGACTTGATCTGACGACCTCATCCTGTCTGTCAACGACGATGGAGGCATTGGGCAGCATCGAGAGCAGCGCTGCGGTTGAATCATCGAGGTCGTCGGATTCTTGCGAACCGTCGCCAAAATCCTGAGAGTCACTCATGCTTCGCCGAGCAAGCACCTTCTCAAGACGCCTCGTCAATGCGTTCATCGCTGAATCCCCTCAAGATGCTGTCGAATTCACGAAACCCGATACCCGAACCACTGCTGTCACAGGCACTCCATACGCTTCGTAAATGCTGGGCACACACAGTTTACACGATATCTGAGGGCCAGACATGTGAACGCACGGCGAATTTCTGGTGTCATTTATCCGGCATCCCGCAATATATGCCGCTAGACTAATAGACTGAGACAGGGAGAACCAGAATCCAGGAAGGCATACGATATGCGCGTAATTTTCAACGAGGAACTTGCACAGGTTTCCGATGACCTCGACCACATGGTGCAAGATGTCAGGAAGGCCATCATCGGCGCCGGCGATGCACTTCTCAAATCCGACATCGAATCCGCACAGACGGTGATTGATGGAGACATCGAAATCGACGCCCTCGAATCAAGCATCATCGATCAGTGCATAAAGCTGCTCGCCAAGCAAAGCCCGGTCGCCACAGACCTCCGAGTCATCGTATCAACGCTGCGACTTGCCGCGACATTCGAAAGAATGGGCGATTTGGCCCGTCATATCGCTGAGACGGCACGCAGGACATATCCGCAGTCGACACTGCCTCCAGAGTGCACCGCTCTGTTCACCCAGATGCAGGAGTTCCTCACCATGACTGCCGACCGTCTGGTCACGATGATGTCTGACCGAAGCGCCAGCACTGCAGAACAAATAATCGTCAACGACGATCAGCTCGATGCCCTGCATCATCAGACATTCGACCTGGCACTTTCCGAGGATTGGTCAGGATCGAAGCAGCAGATGATCGATCTGGTCCTGATCGCCCGCTTCATGGAACGTCTCGGAGACCATGCGGTCTCTGCCGCTCGCCGCGTCGTATACATCGTCTCGGGTTTCGACCCAAGCAAGGAACCCGAAACATCGACCGAAGAAGACCCTGACTGAGCCATATATCAGAGTTTCGGATTCCGATGTCCCTTCCTCGAATCGTTCGAGGAAGGGACATTTCAAGTTTTGGGCACTTCGTGCAGTATCGAAAGCATTTTTTGGCCTTATGACGGTCGCATTCGGGCTATTTTCCACTGCTGATACATTCATGAGTGCCAAAAACTTGAAAACTCGGCCCTCAATGATGCCCATAAGCAAACAGGTGTGGCGTTTGAGCCCAAAAGCCCCACACCACACCTGTTCCATGCAGTTTGATGCACTCCTGCATCAATTACTTCTGCATTGCTGACTCCTGCATCACTTCTGACCTTGTGCTGCGACTGCTGCAGCACCTGCGGCGGCAGCTGCCGGATCGAGGTATTCGCCGCGTGGCTTGATCGGCTTGAAATCATCGTCAAGTTCATACAGCAGAGGAATCGCCGTAGGGATGTTGACCTTTGAGATTTCCTCTTCGCTCAGGTTGTCGAGCATCTTGACGATTGCACGGAGCGAGTTGCCGTGAGCTGCGATCAGAACGGTCTTGCCGGACTTGAGCTCAGGAATGATCTCATCGTTCCAGTATGGTGTGACGCGCTCTACGACGTTGGACAGAGCCTCAGCCTTGGGAACTGGCTCACCTGCGTAACGAGGGTCGCCTTCCTGCGAGAATTCGTCATCGGCGTCTATCTCTGGTGGCGGAGTGCCATAGGAGCGGCGCCATGTCATGAACTGCTCATCGCCGTACTTCTCGCGAATCTGTGTCTTGTCCTTACCCTGCAAGGCTCCATAGTGACGTTCGTTGAGCCTCCAGTTACGCTTGACAGGAATCCAGAGACGGTCGGCTGCATCGAGTGCATAGTTCGCAGTGTTGATCGCCCTTCTCAGCAGCGAGGTGAAGACGATGTCAGGAAGGACTCCGCGCTTGGCAAGAAGCTCGCCGCCATTCTTGGCTTCCTCTACACCCTGCTCGGTCAGAGGAACATCGACCCAGCCCGTGAATTGATTGGTTTTATTCCATGCGCTCTGGCCATGCCGGAGCAGAACTAGTTTGTATGTCATACCTCTTGATTGTAAGGGGACACTATGACTGTGAAGGTCGCCTCAGAGCGCGACTGCCACGGCCACGACATGTGCCGCGGCATAGCTGAGGAGAATGAAGCCGCTGAAGGCCAGGGCCTTCCCGAATTTGTGAGGGTTGAAACCTCGCAGGGTCCTTATGGCAACGAAGGCGCATGAGACATTGACCACGGCGAAGATTGTGGGAAGCCACCAGAAATCGCTGACGAACATCGACGATACCGCAAAGAATACCGTCGATGCGACTGGAATAACGAGCATCGCGCAGACAAGCCGCTGAGCCCAAAGCTTCCCAATGCGGGCGGCGATCGTTCGCTTGCCGCTGACCATGTCGTCATCGATATCCCGGATGTTGTTGACCATCAGCATGACGCTCGAAAGCAGACCTGTGTTGATCGCTCCAAGGACGCCAAGACCATCGACCGAGCCGACAAGAAGATACTGCGTACCGAGCGTTGCGATGAGACCGAAGAATATGAAAACGGCGATCTCCCCGAGACCTGCATAGCCATAGGGATGCTTTCCGCCGGTATAGAACCAGCATGCTGCAATGCATGCGACCCCAATGGCTAGGAACCAATAATGACCTGTAACGACAATCGCCACGAAGCCCGCGACTGCGGCCATAAGCGCAGAGACAGCCGCTGCGGTGAAGACATATTTCGGATTCACGCCGCTTGCGACCAACCGCTGAGGCTTGTCGCTCCCACCTTCGTCATCGCTGCGCGCGTCATCCGACCCACGAATGCCATCGGAATAATCGTTTGCGAAGTTCACCGCAATCTGAAGAAACAACGCAACAAGCACGCAGGCGACGGCAACCACCCAGAAACTACCTATGAGCTGTTCATATGTCTGCCGATTAACAACGCAATGGCGAGGAACTGGATATATGTCAGGGCAAGTCTGCAACTCCTCCAGAATCGGCACTGCCGAAGCGATGCCGACGAACACGGGAGCGATGCTTGCGGGAAGCGTCCGCGGGCGAAATGCCTGTATCCAGAGCGTTCGACTGCCATGAGCACTCACCCTCAATGGCTCGTCCTTGTCTTGCCCGGGCTTGGTTCTTTGCGTCAATCTGTCTCCCCCTAGTCTCTCAGAGAATCACATACACTACCACGGATGGGCGGGCAGTGACGGAAGCGGCATGCGACAGACTGCCATGTCAGACATCGCAACGCCCCCGAATCGAGACCGATGTCCACCCACGGATATGCTCACGGCCGCTGGTCAGTTCACTGGCTTTACCAGAGGGAAGGTTATGGTTTCACGAATCGTCGCACCAGTCAGGGCTATCAGCAGACGGTCGATTCCCATGCCCATGCCTCCAGCCGGAGGCATCCCGACGCCGAGGGCCTCGAGGAAGTCCTCGTCGATGTCCATCGCCTCGACATCTCCGGCCATCGCCATCTTCGCCTGCTCTACGAAGCGCTGACGCTGCACCACCGGGTCGTTCAATTCGGAATAGCCTGTGGCAAGCTCGAATCCGCGCACATACAGATCCCACTTCTCGACAACCCCAGGAATGCTGCGATGCGACTTGACCAGCGGTGAGGTCTCGACTGGGAAATCACGGACGAAGGTCGGCTCATACAGCTTGTCCTGCCAGAAATGCTCCCAAAGGTGTTCGACCAGCTTGCCGTGATTCTCGGCGGCCTCCTGCTCGATGCCGACCTTATCCGCAATCCCGCGCAGATGCTCGACGCTGGTCTCGGGGGTTATCTCCTCGCCCAGGGCCTCGGAAAGTGAACCATACATGGTGATGGACTTCCACTCGCCGCCGAAATCGTATGGGGTGCCATCCTGCAGCGTGACCTTCGTCGAACCGAACGCCTCCTTCGCGGTGGTCTGTATGAGTTCCTTGACCAATGCACCGATGGTGTCATAGGTGCCATAGGACTGGTATGCCTCTACCATCGTGAATTCAGGGGCATGTGTCCCATCGACGCCTTCGTTGCGGAAATCACGATTGATTTCGAAGACTCGTTCGATGCCTCCAACCAAGCAGCGCTTCAGGAAGAGTTCAGGCGCGATGCGCAGGAATAGATCGATGTCGAATGCATTCATGTGCGTGGTGAATGGGCGCGCAGCAGCCCCTCCATGGACTGTCTGGAGCATGGGAGTCTCCACTTCGAGGAACTCGTGACGGTCGAAGGTCCGACGCAGAGAGGCAACGGCGGCCGAACGCCTGCGGACCATGTCGCGCATACGCTCGTCGGCGATCATGCCGATATATGGCTTGCGAGTGCGCTGCTCCTCGTTCAAATCCTTATGAAGCGCGGGCAGCGGCTGAAGGGCCTTCGATGCGATTGCCCAATCCGTTGCGAACACGGAGAGCTCGCCTGTCTTTGAAGCGATCACCCGCCCGCGGACATAGAGATGATCGCCAAGGTCGGCGAGCTGCTTGAATCTCTTCAAGGATTCAACACCGACCTCACGCTTCGAGATCATGCCCTGGATGGTGGTCCCATCCCCCGCTGAAAGCTTCACGAAGCAGAGGCCACCCCCATTGCGGATGAACAGGGCACGGCCTGCGACGCCCACGACATCTTCGGTCTCCTGACCTGGTTCGAGCTTGCCTTCGTATTGCTGACGCACATGCTCGATCGTGTCAGTGACATCAAGATGAACAGGATACGGCTCAATGCCTTCCTTAAGCATCAGCGCCCGCTTTGCGACACGCATCTGCACCTGCTCTGGGTGAGCATGGCTTCCGAATTCCTTGTTTGTGGGATCGATTGCCGCATCAAGGTCGTCGCCACTCTCGATATTGCTGAGAATCGCTTCATCCTGCTTCAGAAGCAGCTCGGCGCGCTCGACGGTCGTCATTGGCCTTTCGGCATTGTCACCATCATCATCGGCCGCCACCACGACTGTGGCATCTGAATTCTTCATAGCTTCCTGGTCTGCATCCTCATGGTCGTCGGCAACATGAGCCGGCATGGAATCGCTGTTCTGAGTCATATGGCCATATTGTAACGAGCAGAGTGTACGTCAACCGATCAGCGAACCCTTCGCTCTCTTGGCGGCGTGACTGGCTGCGGTGCCATCGACTGAACTTGCTTGCGAATTGGCGTTTGGGCATGCGTCGGTGTAACATCTGACGAGTTGTACGGGGTATAGCGCAGCTTGGTAGCGCGCTTCGTTCGGGACGAAGAGGCCGGGGGTTCAAATCCCCCTACCCCGACCGTACTGCCGGAATCGCTGGAATCAGCGGTTCCGGTTTTTTTCTGACTAGGCTCAGCGTGTCTCAAGGTGCCGCACAATCTTTCATCGTCACTGCAAGCTTCGCATGTGCAAGCCGGGCGGGCGGTCTCCGTCCAATAAGTGCCACATATCACACATTGCGACGCGATTTGCCCCAATCCCCTACCCTACAATTGAAGGAGTAGGGCAAGGAGGCCTGGCATGGGGAAAATATTCGATGTTGACGAATTCCTCGGGAATCTTGATGGGAAATTCATGCAAAAGGCTTCCACGTCCGAAATCGCTTCATATCTTGATGACTCGCTCGAACGTGCCCGATCGGCAGGAGAGCGAGGCGGCGAACTCACCGTCTTGAACGAAATGATAGGCTTCAACCGTTCCCGCGCTTTGCATGACCGCAATGCAGAGGTGATTCCCGCTGCCTTGAAGCTGGCGGATTCTTTGGACTTGGCCGGCACTCCCGCCTGGGTTGCGACGCTGATCAATGCGGCTACGGGATACCGTGCAGCCGGTGATCTTCCCCACGCCGAAGCGATGTATGTCAAGGCCCTGGCAGCGAACGACAAGCTCGACGATCCCAATGTCCGTGAAACCGCAGCGCTTCATAACAATCTTTCGATGGCATATAGCGACATTCGCGAATTCTCCAAGGCCGAGACTCAGCTGAAGCATGCTTTGGATCTGTTGGAATCCCTGCAGGGGCACGATGACTCAGCCACTGCCTCGACAGCGCGCGACGAAGCAGGGACTGCCCATCTCGTCGGACAGGCCAAGGATGCAGCGGACGGCGATTCCCTCGACGTCGACATCGCATCGACTCACACGAATCTCGCACTGGTCCTTCTTGCCCAGCACCGATTGGATGAAGCGCAGGCACACTCGTCGAAGGCCCTGATCATATACGAAGGCAATGGCCTCACCGATCGCGCTCACTATGCCTCGGCTCTTGCCTGCCAGGGGCAGGTACTCTTCGGACTTGGACATTACAGAAAAAGCGTCGAACACTTCGAACACGCGCTTGAGCTGATCGAAGAACGCTTCGGCAAGTCAAGTGACTACTACAACATCACCGAAGCCAACTACCTTCAGGCGCGGTCAGCGCTTGCGGACTCGTCAGGTGAGCAGCAGCATCCCTCTGCCCGCGAGCGCCCTGCATCAGTTGACGGCGATCCGATCGCACATGCGCAGCAGGAGCACCGGCATGTCAAGGGACTCGACCTGTCGCGGGCATATTGGGAGGAATTCGGCAAAACACTGATTCACGACCGCTTCTCGCAATATCAGTCACGAATCGCAGTTGGCCTTGTCGGGCATGGCTCGCAATGCCTTGGCTTCGACGACGAGCTCTCGCAAGACCATGATTTCGGACCGGGCTTCTGCATATGGCTGACAGACTCCGATTTTGCAATGTTTGGACAGGCGCTGCAAAAGGAATATGACAGATTGCCACGCTCGTTCATGGGCTTCGGTCCAGCACCCACGAGCGTTCGCGCGCATGGGGCGGACAGACGCTTCGGCGTTTTTTCGATTGGGAATTTTTTCGAGGGAATAACCGGCTTGCAGGAGGCTCCCGGCCAGCAGGAATACCCTCTTTGGCTCTCCTTGGATGAAGCGACCCTGGCGGCGGCCACGAGTGGCGAGATATTCGCCGATCCAGAGGGGACTTTTTCCAGAACCAGACAAGGCTTCACCTTCATGCCTGATGATGTGCGCCTCTCACTGATTTCAAAGCGGCTCGGCATGATGTCACAGTCGGGGCAATACAACATTGAACGCATGGCCCTGAGAAACGACTGGCCCTCCGTATGGCTGTCGACATGTGAATTCGTCAGGGCCTGCTCTTCGCTCATCTTCTTGGTGAACAATCCCATCAGTGCAGGGTACCTGCCATATTACAAATGGAATTTTGCAGCGTTGCGGAGATTGTCTTCGCGCATGGGAATGGTGCTCCGCGATGTTCCCGGGCAACTTGAGGAGCTGATCGCCGCAAGTTCGGCGATTCCTCGGGGTCCCGAAAGGGACGGTGCTTCAATGGGCAGACCCATCGAACGAATGACGGTGATAATCGATTCCATCTGTCGCAGAGTGGCTGACGAACTGCGCAGACAAGGCCTGACAGACTCCACGGAAGATTTCCTCGAATGGCAGCGCCCATACATCGAAGCACATATCAGGAGCAAGGAGGCGTGTCTTCACAGCCTATGAATCGGAGCGGTCACGTGTTGGTCGAAAGAGCCGTGCGAGTGAACTCCTGTGGTGGCATCAATGGGCCAGGAGCGCAGATCAGCATCAAGCATCGGATTGGGGATTTTCAGTTCAAGGAAGAGAAGGGGGAAATTATGGACAAGCATGAAAGAGGCGAGAACATGGATTCTCACCATGGGGTTGCCAGTGCAACCGCTTTCGAGGATACGGCATCCGACAAGGCTTTCATCCCGACGAATGCCCATAGTCAGGCAAAGGTCGAAGCGCTGTTCATCGAACTGGTCGAGCACGTCGTCAAGCAGGAATGGGAACAGTTCCAAGACGTTCATAACGATGGAGGCAGGGCAGTCTGTCAAGGCAACTGGCCTGTCTTTCATCAGATGCGCGCGAGCCAATTCCTCACCTGGAACTACCCGCTCCTGCGAAGCTACTCACAGGACCTTGACTATGCAGAGGGTGTGGGGAGAAATCTTCTTAGCGAAAAATATGGTCGAATGATGGAATCGACGGCCCCTGAGCAGTTCTCTGAAAGCATCGCTCCATATCTCGCAAGCCTAAGCGAGGAGCGTGTCGCGCAGCAAGAGAGCATCATCAGGCAACAGGTCACCTGGGTCATTGAGTTCAGAAGGAATTATCCAAAGCTAGGACAGGCGATGAGGCTCATTCATACAAGCGAGGATTCCAGATATGCCACCTCATTCGAGACATATTTGCGCGGGGAATTAAGCACCTATTCCGCACGCACGCTTGACTGTTACGAAACGCTGATCGAACAGTACAGGCGCGAAGGTCTCAATCTGACTCAGGAAACGATCGACAAGACGGTGCGACTGGGTGGCTTCGAGAATCTGTCCGAGGCTGAGGGAGCGCAGTGAGCAGCGGAATTCATTCCTGTTTCCGAGTTTTGCGGCAATTCCACAGTAGCGGTCAAGAAATACCGTTGGTATCTCACCAGGAATGCTTGGAACGACGCTAAGAAATGGGGCTCTATACTCTGAGATTGCCGCAAAACTCGGAAAGTCATTCAGGAAACGCTTACATTTTGGCAAATCTCACGGAGGATGCCTTTCCTCATTCGTCACCGAGCTCGTTACAGTAGTGAGAGTGTTCAGAACTAAGCAGAGACAGCCAAAGACCCCAAGGCAACTGAGAATTGCCCTCTTTCTCACCTATGCCGGCATTGCCCTGGCCACTTTTGTGGTGTTGGGTCTTATCGCGACGCTTATGGCACCTCGATGGCAGATTCAGGCCAACACAAAGCATGTCACCGTGGAGTCGAACGATACCGCCATCTCTTCCTCGCTTCCGATCAGCGCCCATGAAGGTTCCTATCGGGTAAAGGAGACCTCCATCACCGTCAGGCTCACCTCAAAGGTGACCATTCATGCGATCGTTCGCGAACCGATCGGTGCCCCAGACAACCATCCTGCATGTCTGCTGATGCAGGGAGCGGGAACGGGCATGGCATCCGAGGTCTACGGCGATCTCGCCTCTTCGATGGCTTCGGCCGGAATCACCACCTTGGTTCCCGACAAGCGCCTGGACGACTATACGATCTTTCACCGCAACTATGTCTCCATGGCGCATGACTATGGGACTTCATTCGATGTCCTGAAGAAATGGCCGGGCGTCGATTCCAGCAAGGTGGGACTGTATTCGGAGTCTGAAGGAACATGGATTTCCTCAGTCATGACGGCGGAGCGCAAGGACATCGCCTTCACCATTCTCACATCGCCACCGGTATATTCAGGACGACAGCAAATGGCAATAGCCGCGACATCATATTTCAACACTGCCGGAGCGCCGCTTGCGCTCACGAAGGACATTCCAAAGCTGACCGCGTTGAATTTCTCAGTTCTGGGCCTTGACTATGCCGATTTCAATTCGCTCAGATACATTTCGCATCTGACTCAGCCGACCCTTGTCAATTATGGCACGCGTGACCTTTCAATGCCGATCGAGCAAGGTGCCGCAACCATAGTTGCGAAGGCCCGAGCCGTTGGCAACAGCAACGTGACGCTTCGCTACTACGATGCGAACCATCAGATGCGCGTCGGAGAGAACAAGGCTCTCCCCAATCTGCCGCTTGCACAGGGGTATACACGGAACCTCGATGACTGGATCAACGCAGTCGCCGCAGGGACCACTGCCAAACAGTGGAAGTCGCCCATGATCGCGGGCTCGCAGCCGCATCAGAAATATGCTGTGCCTTCACGGACAACGGCTGGATTGGTCACTTCGCTCGGACAGCTGATAGCCCTGATGCTTTTCGGCTCCGGACTGTGCATTCTGGCTCTGCTTCTCGGCATCATAGGTCTGCTTTCACGTGCCTTGCGCAGACTCAGAGTCAGACGGCAAGCCCACCATCATGGGTCAGCGCCATCGAAGCATGCGTTCTCACATGGCGTGGTGGCCTCGATGTGGTGCACTGGGGCGCTGAGCATCGCCTCGACTCTTGGAACGGTGGGCTATGTGATCGTCGTGGTCTCCCATGCGCTCACGCTTCAACGCGACACCCAGATGCTCGCTCCCCTATGGATCGCGCTCCGGATCGCTTCCATCATGGTGATCCTCGCGTTTTCCTGGCTCTGCACGCAATTCCTGAAACCGCTGCTCATCCGCCTCACCGGTCGAGAAGGCAACGAACCTGACGAGGCATCTCACGTTTTCAACGCCTTGCAACGAATCATCATGCTCTGCGTGCTGTCAGGTTCCGCCCTGCTGATGTGCTCACTGGCATTCTGGGGACTGTATTGAAATTTTGGAGAGTTGCGAATGCACCGTGGGCAACAGAAGACACGGGCAACAGAAGTCATAGGTGACGGAAGACATAGGTAACAGCGGCCATGGGCGACAGAAACAGACGCGACCAGCACGGTCTCTCCGACGATGATTTCACTTCCCTGTGGACACGTTCGAGAAGGAGAGTCTCGTCCACGGCCGCCTACGGAGCTATAGGCTGAGACCAATTTTCTGAAGATCATGCCTCAATTGCCGAGCATCGACGAACTCGATGCCATGAATTCCGCAATGCCGAGCAGCTTCGACATTGCGAATTCGATCATCCACGAAAACCGTCCGCTCGGCATCAAGTCCGAATCGGCGCAGCGCCAGCTGATAGATGCGAGGATCTGGCTTGATCAGCCTTTCCTCTGCGGAAATGATGACATCATGCAGGAATGCCAGCTCGCTGAACCTACGCAGAACCTCGTCGACGCTTGCCTTGGTGAAATTCGTCAGACCCCAGACGCCCACACCCGCCGCGTCCAGATCGCGAAGCAAGTCGCCCATTCCAGGAATCAACCCATGGAACGCGCGCTCGAAGTGATCGAAATACACCCGAAACACCCACGCAACGGCAGGGCCATGATGCTTCTCATAGTCGAGAAGGATCTCCCGCTCGCTCCATCCCGCATCACAGAGCTGATCATAATAGTCAAAGCCCCAAGGATCATCCGGATCGAAGAACATGTCTATGACGCCCTGTGGATATTCGCCGCGCAAAGCCAGATCCGGCCGCCAGTCGAGCAGAACGCCACAGAAATCAAAAACGATGTCATTGATTTTCGGCTGCATCAGTCTCAGTCATCCTCGTGTCAAAGAATTAAGAATTCCACGACAAAGCTATGTCATGCCGCTGACTTCCTTCGAGCGTAGATACGGCCACACCGGTCCGGAAATGATATATTCATGAGCGAAATGAGTTTTCTCGACCTAGAAGGACCCAGATGCAAGACCTGAATGTGGTGCTATTCGACAATTTTGAGACTCTGGACGCATGCGGACCGATAGAGATATTCGGAACCCTCGGAGCATCATATCGAATTGAGTATTTCTCCATGAATGGCGGCATCGTTGCCAGTCGGCAGGGTCTGCGCGTAGAGACGAAGCCCTTCGCAAGCATGGAGCCTTCGGGAACGCTGCTGATACCCGGAGGGATGGGAACCAGAACTCTGGTGCGGGATCCCGAATTCCTGGGACAGCTTGCAACGCTGGCGAATCAAGCCGAGGATGTTCTGACAGTGTGCACTGGTTCAGCCGTTCTGGCCATGACCGGCTTGCTGAATTCAAGACGTGCGACATCCAACAAACTCGCCTTCTCATGGGTGACTTCCCTAAATCCGTCAGTGGATTGGGTTCCCAAGGCACGATGGGTCGTCGATGGCAATTTCTATACATCCTCGGGAGTCTCCGCCGGAATGGACATGGCCCTTGGCTATGTCAGCGACAGGCTCGGATACGAAGTCGCGCACAAAACCGCACATGACATCGAATACCTGTGGAATGAGGATCCGCGAACTGATCCCTTCGCCAAGACAATCGAATAGACAGGAGGGCATCGCTGCAAGGGAGCATCCAGAGTCGAATCGTTCCATCGCATGCCTGCATCACTCGTTGCAGTCGCCTCACTGACCAAGGAATTTCAGGGTCTTGTTCCATACATCGTAGGATTCGGGATGGGAGAAGTCGAATTGGAACTCATGAGGCAGCTTCGGCTTGTTCGGATACAGGCTCAAGGTCGCATCGACCCCATCGTTCCGGAGCCTTCCATACAGCTCACGGGCATGTGTGGGGAAGGAGAAGTAGTTTCCATCGACGATATATGCACGGGGAAATCCAGACGAGACATAGTCAACGATGGAGGCCATCTTTGCAGCCTGAGTGCTCTGCCAATCCTTGTGCCCAAGATAGGACCAGCCCACGGTCTGAACGAATTGCCTGGCAATCCAGGAATTTCCGACACTTGTCAGCCTTGAAACATCATAGGGTCCGCAGAACAGCAATGCAGCCTCCAAGGGCTTGCGCAAGGAAATCGCTGGGATTCCCGATTTCTGCGAGTATCCCGGAGTCGTTTCGATCGCCGCGAATTGAGCAGCGATCTGAGCACCCGCCGAGTCTCCCCCGATGACGATGCGGTCCGCATCAAGTCCATACCTGCCCGCGATCTCATAAAGATGGGTGATAAGCTCACCGACCTGAATCACCGGTGTCGGATACGTCGCATCCGGCGCATAGTCATAGTTCATCGCCGCAACGGCATACCCCCGAGAAGCAAGCATCGTGGCATAGGTGGAGACCCCCTGCTTGTCGCCCGCGATGAAACCGCCGCCATGCACCCATACGATGACCGGCAGGGACTGTGACCGCTGCTTCGGAAGGTACAGATCGAAGTCGTTTCGACCGAATTTCGAAGGATAGCTCAGATTGCCGACGACCTTGGTTCTGCTGCGCATAGTCGCGTAGCCAGTCGGCTTCTCTACCGCAGAGCTCTCAAAGGCCCTGCGAAAGACGAGAGCGCCCGGCCATGGAGAGACATTGAATGCCACCACTATCACAACCACAATCGCGATCACCGATGCCAATATGCCGAGCATGACCCTGCCGAGCAGCCTGTGCCCCTTCAATCGCATACTCACCCCCAAGACCGTGCGCAGCCCGCAGACGCACTGTCCCAATGACCGTCGAAAACGATACAGACCCATCGAGTCTGCCTTGAGTCCAGATGGTCGCTTGCAGCGAATGGTCTGGGAGAAGATTGCGGACAGGGCGAGATTCGAACTCGCGGAACTTACGTTCAACGGTTTTCAAGACCGTCTCTTTCGACCGCTCAGACACCTGTCCACGTGTCTGCGGGCATACCCATACGGGCAGGCTTCGCAAGCACGGATTTCATGATAAACCTGAGTGTGGATTTCTACAAATCAGGCTTCCCACGCTGTTGGCTCAATCACCTCACGGCCACCCATATAGGCGCGCATGGCATCTGGAACGACGATGGATCCATCTTCCTGCTGATGATTCTCCATGATGGCGACGAGCCAGCGAGTCGTTGCCAAGGTACCGTTCAAGGTGGCGACGGGACGCGTGCCACCGTCATCCACGCGCTCGCGAATGTTCAGACGGCGCGCCTGATATTCGGTGCAGTTCGAAGTCGACGTCAGCTCACGATAGCGATTCTGGGTCGGGACCCATGCCTCGCAATCAAACTTTCGGGCAGCGGAAGATCCCAGGTCACCAGCGGCTGTATCGATGATGCGATACGGAACATCAACCTTGCCAAGCATCTCCTGCTCCATGCCAAGCAGCTGCCGATGCTGCTCGCGGGAATCCTCCTGCTTGCAATAGACGAACATCTCCACCTTGTTGAACTGATGCACACGAATGATGCCGCTGGTATCCTTTCCAGCCGCACCTGCCTCGCGACGATAGCAGCTCGACCAACCGCAGTAGCGCAGGGATCCCTCATCAAGATTGAGGATCTCATTCTCGTGCATGCCCGCAAGCGCGACCTCGGAGGTTCCGACCAGGTACTGCTCATCGGGCTCGCGAAGACGGTATATCTCGTCGGCATGAGAGTTCAGGAAACCGGTTCCTGCCATGACCTCGGGACGCACCAAGGTCGGAGTGATGGTCGGGATGAATCCGTGCTCCTCGGCCTGATCGACCGCCATGGTGAGCATGGCGATTTCCATGCGTGCAATCGCTCCCCGCAGGAAGTAGAAACGTGAGCCTGATACCTTGACGCCACGCCGCATATCGATGCCCGCGACCCCGACGCCCAGTTGAAGATGATCCTTGGGACTGAATCCACGTTCATCGAAGTCGGGCAGGGTTCCGACCTTCTTGACGACGACATAATCGTCCTCGCCGCCTTCAGGGGCCTCTGGCTCTACGACGTTGCTCATCTTCCACATTGCCGTGGTATATGCCGCGGTAGCCGCGTCGGCCTCGGCCTTGTGCCTGCCGACGGTCGCAGCCAACTCCTTCGTCTGCGCTATCAGCTTCGCCTTCTCCTCCGGAGCTGCGGTAGCGACCTTCCTCCCCATCTCCTTCTGCTCGGCGCGAGCAGTCTCGAAAGATCGCAATGCATTCCTGCGTTCGGAATCCGATTGCAGAATCTCGTCGACAAGTTCGACGGATTCTCCCCTCTTGCGTTGTGAATCTTTGACAATATCGGCATGATCGCGAATAAATTGGATATCAAGCATAAGGCAAAGCCTAATGCCGGATTGAGACAGTCAGGAAGCGCAGCGATTGGATGGCTGCACGTTGCCTGTGAAGGGGAATCTTCGCTCGCATGCCGGCCCGCCCGCACGACTGTCGAATAGATTCCACGCAGCAGGAGTCCGAGGAATGTCGAAGAAGGCCATGGCCAATGCTGAAGATTTCCTGACTACGTGCAGGATTCGTTGAGTTATCTGGTTCACGCAGGACATTCCGGAATGAATATTGCACAATTGCCTTATGCCTACTTCAGCGATAATAGTGCTCTCATCAATCGGAGCACTCATTGTTATTCTCGCGGTCAGTATTTTTTCGATACGGATGTATCGCAGGCATTCCTTCCTGCATCGCTTGTTCAAGCGTGGGAACGATATCGTTCACTACGCGTTCATCATCAACCCTTCCAAACCCAATGCAAAAAGTCTCAAGGCAAGGATTCGCCAATACTGCGCCCAGAATGGTCTGAAGGAAATCACATTCATCAACACTGAGCTCGATAAGGACGGCAGAGAATGTGCCATCCAGGCGCTTGAAGGCGGCGCGGACGTCATCGTCGCAGTCGGTGGGGATGGGACCGTCCGAACGGTTGCGAGCGCACTTGCAGGGACAAGCCACGCGATGGGCATAATTCCCATAGGAACAGGCAATCTTTTTGCGAGGAACATGGGCATTCCGATCGATGACATTGACTCCGCCCTCGCAGTCGCCACCTCTCACGGCTCACGCTTCGTCGATGTCGGACGCTTGGAGATGCTGGACTCCGCTGAAGACAGGGAGGCTCACGCGTTCCTCATCATCGCGGGAACAGGCTTTGACGCTCTGATGATCGACAACACGGATCCCACGCTGAAAAAAAACATAAGCTGGCTCGCCTACTTCGTCAGCGGAGCCCAGCATCTATTCACCAAGAAATATACCGGAACCGTTGCCATCACCAGCTCTGACGGCGAAACCCGTCAGCGCGAATCAATAGTCTTCAGAACTCTGATGGCCGGAAACTGCGGTCAGATCCCAGGCCTGTCGCTGATGCCTGAAGCATCGTGGGACGATGGCCTTCTCGATTTTGAGATAATCGACACCTCTGGCGGCATCATAGGCTGGGCCAATCTGTTTGGCGACGTCCTGCACCAGACGATAACGCACAAGGCAGAGCAGAGTCCATTTTCGACGAATTCGAAAGTCGAACAGATACAGGGACTGAGCGCAGAGATAACCCTGGACAAGGCGGCCCCAGTGCAGGTCGATGGCGACGTCTTGGGCGAGACCAGGCATATTCGCTTCTCCGTTGAGAAAGAGGCGCTATGCGTCCGTGTGCCTGATTCCCAATCTGCAGCCTGAGCCAAGGGCTTGGCGACTTTTCAGCAGACTCAACACGGTCACTTCCAGACATCCTCAGAGCGTGGCAGTATAGGTGTATGGTTGCAAAAAATGCGGGCTTACCCGCCACAGAAAAGGATCTGATTGACGTCGATCACGTCATCGGACAGTATTACGATTCCATTCCCGATCCTGATGTAGCCGAACAGCGTGTTATCTTCGGCACCTCAGGGCACCGAGGCTCAAGTCTCAAGACATCGTTCAACGAGGCACACATCGTCGCGATCACACAGGCCATAGCCGAACACCGCAAGACCGCGAACATCACGGGACCTCTGTATATCGGTCGGGACACGCATGCTCTCAGCCATCCGGCATGGAAGACCGCGATAGAGGTTCTCGTTGCCAATGGCGTGCGAGTGCGCATCGATGCAAACGACGACTTCACTCCAACCCCAACGGTTTCGCAGGCGATCCTGACGCATAACCGTGCGGCAGACGGTACGCAGCGATTCACGGGAGACGACCTCGCGGATGGCATCGTCGTCACCCCTTCGCACAATCCGCCAACCGACGGCGGTTTCAAGTATGATCCGCCAACAGGTGGCCCAGCTCCAGCGGAAACCACGAACGCGATTGCCGCTCGCGCCAATGAGCTGCTCGGATCGTTCAAGACCATCAGCCGCGTTCCATTCGAACAGGCCTTGAAGTCCGATCTGGTTGAGCGCTTCGATTACCGCGAGCATTATGTCGCCGATTTGGGCAATGTCATCGACTTCGATGTGATTCGCTCGTCCGGCGTTCGTCTCGGCATCGACCCGCTCGGTGGTGCGAGCGTACACTACTGGCCACTGATCAACGAACGCTATGGCCTGAACATCGGCGTCATCAATCCAGACACCGACCCGACATGGCGTTTCATGACCATCGACCACGATGGCAAGATTCGCATCGATCCAAGCTCGCCGTATGCTATGAAGGGTCTGGTTGACAGACTCAACAACGGTGCCTGGGATAAATACGATCTCGTTGGCGGCACCGATCCGGACGCAGACCGTCACGGCATCGTGTGCCCTGACTGGGGCGTGATGAATCCAAACCATTACATCGCAGTCTGCGTAGAATACCTGTTCTCCGGCAATCGTCCTGGTTGGCCGGGCCACGCGGGCATTGGCAAGACACTCGTGTCGAGTTCGCTGATCGATCGCGTCGCCGCTTCCATCGGTGCAAAGCTCGTCGAGGTTCCTGTCGGATTCAAGTGGTTCGTAGATCCTCTGTTCTCCGGTGAGGTTGCTTTCGGTGGCGAGGAGAGCTCTGGCATGAGCTTCCTGCGTCGGGATGGCCGTGTGTGGACGACCGATAAGGATGGTCTGATTCCTGACCTCTTGGCGGCTGAAATCACTGCAAAGACTGGCAAGAACCCTGCAGAGCTCCATAAGGACCAGGTCGCTCGTTTTGGCGAGAGCTGGTACAAGCGCGTCGACACGCCGACCACCCTTGCTCAGAAGCAGAAGTTCGCTCAGCTCAGTGGCGAAGACGTTGAGACTGCCAAGCTTGCCGGCGAAGACATCACCGCCAAGCTGACTGAGGCTCCCGGAAACCATGCAAAGATCGGCGGCCTTAAGGTTACGACCAAGGATAATTGGTTCGCCGCCCGTCCATCAGGCACGGAGAACATATACAAGGTATATGCAGAGTCCTTCGTTTCTCCTTCGGCGCTCGACAATGTGCTTGACGAGGCAAAGGATGTCGTGGACAAGGCGCTCGGAGAGTAATTTCACCAGTTTCGTGCACAAATAGCCCTCGGATTGATCGAATTTCATCAATCCGAGGGCTTATTATTTCGAGATTCCGAGTTTTGCGGCAATTGCAAAGTATACAGCGCTGAAATCGGCTTGTTCCCTTACGTCATCTCAACGATTCTGAGCACTTATACTTCGAAATTGCCGCAAAACTCGGAATATGGAACAAACTTCCGCATTTTCACTGAGCCAAAACCCTTTTGGGCATGCAGTCTCATCCCTCGACTGCATTAGTCTGTGAAGCATGACTACTTCGATTCATAACGAAACATTCCTCACCGTGTCGACCGATGGATCCGCATTGGGGAATCCGAAAGCTGAACCGACTCGTGGAAAGCCGAACAGGCTTTCCACAGGTGAAGTGAGCGCCCCCAACGGGGCGCGAAAGGCCTATTCGGATTCACCAATGACCGTGTCGACCGACGGATCTGCATTGGGGAATCCGAATGGGCCAATGGGCTGGGGGTGGGTCGACCATCGTGGCACCGGCTGCGATGCAGGTGGCGCTTCGAATGGCACGAACCAGATCGGCGAACTGTGCGCAGTGCTTCAAGCCTTGAGGGCGCACCCATCCGATGTCCCTCTCATCATCGAAAGCGATTCCAAGTATGCGATTCAATGTTCAACGACATGGCTCAAGGGCTGGAAGCGCAACGGTTGGAAAAACAGCAAGAGACAACCGGTGAAAAACGCCGAGATAATCCGTGCAATCGACCGCGAGATTGCATCTCGAACAGGATCGGTTAAGTTCGTGTGGGTCAAAGGTCATGCTGGCAATGAGTTCAATGAAAAGGTTGACGACCTCGCACACGGATACGCCCTTGCCGTCGGCAAAGGCGTCAAGACGGGCAGTCTTCCGATCGAAGGATGGCAGTCGCTGCTTGCCTCGCCATACGCTTCCGGTGTCTCCATCCCGGACGATGTCCGCGAGCGGCTCGCTGGCGGCGTAAGCGACCGACATGCCAAAGACCAGGTCAATCCGCCTCGTTCGCATACAAAGTCAATGCAGCATAATCAGTCGCCGCGGGAAACGCCCATGTCAACGGAGGCAGGCACGAGCTCGCAGGACGCCTTCGACTTTGCCGTCCCCGAACGACGTCCAGACAATTCGGAGCTGAGCGTTTCAGGCTCGATTCGCATCAGTCCTCCTCCATCGTCGGCCTCTACGCATGCAAGCCTCGACCGACGTGTCATTGGCACGATTTCGGTTGATTTGACCGTCGATGCAGATGGCTATGCGCGTATCAACGACGCTCCCCTGCACGTGACCCACGTTGAAATCATCGGTAATGCCTGAGCGCGCCGACTCGGGCATGCAGACCACTACTATGGTTGATTGTGCTCTTCATTAAATTGAATTGATCCCACACGTTATGGAAAGAGGCACTTATGGAGAAATCCGAACAGGACGCGTTGAAGAAGGCGGCGGGCATCGAAGCAGCCAAGCTTATAGAAAATGACATGGTTGCAGGGCTCGGAACAGGCTCGACCGTGAAGTTCTTCGTCGATGAACTGGGAAGGCGAGTCAAGGAGGAAGGCCTGCACTTCACTGGCGTCACGACTTCGAATCGCACCAAGGCTCAGGCGGAGTCCTTCGGCATCAAGATCGTTGACATCGATGAGGTATCGCACATTGATGTCACCGTCGACGGCGCCGATGAAGTCGATCAGCACTTCAACGGCATCAAGGGTGGTGGAGCTGCACTGCTTTGGGAAAAAATCGTCGCCACGAATTCAGAGAAAATCGTCTGGATCGTTGACGAATCCAAGGTCGTAGACACGATCGGCCGCTTCCCGCTGCCTGTAGAGGTCATTCCATTCGGCGTCCAGCATGTGATTACACGCTTCAAGAACCGCGGATACGAGCCGACCTTGAGAGTAGATGCGGAGGGCACGCCGATCCGAACCGATGAAAAGAACTTCATCGTTGACCTTCATATGAACCGTATCGATCATCCTCAGGACTTGGCCGAAGATCTGATCACCACCGTCGGTGTCGTCGAGCACGGACTGTTCCTTAACATGGTAAACACAGTGATTGTCGGGGACCCTCGAGGGCCTCGTGTGCTGACAAACTCCAATAAGTAGCTGGAGGCGTCGCTCGCCTCACAAGGAACATACGAAAAATCCCCGGCATAGCAGTCGGGGATCATTATAAAAGCTACTTGCGCTGGTGGCGAGTCTTACGCAGCATTTTGCGATGCTTCTTCTTACTCATCCGCTTGCGGCGCTTCTTGATGACAGAACCCATCCGAGCCTCCGTTCCTTACTTGAAAGATTGCAACTCGCCCTATACTACACTGCTTCAGCGACGACGAGCGAGCGTTTTCCAAGCTCGGTCCTCCAAAATGCGGACAGACGACCCTTTGGACGAAAAACTGACAGGGTGACGGTTCACAGCGGGAACTTCTGATAGAAGTTCTTCACTGCTTCCTTCTCACCGTGCGCCTGAATCAGAACGGTGCTGTTCTGCCAAAGTGCCGTCGCATCCTTCTTGTTGGCAGTATCGGATTTGACGACATATGCGCCGGTCGCAGACCCGGAGACCTTCACGTTCCCCGAGGCAATCTCGTCCCCGGTGAGCGTTGCCGCAACCGTGTCGTACTGCTGTTTCGCGTCATCCGAGGTGGACCACTGCGCGACGGTCAACGTAATGTCCTCGGCACTGTCACCCGTCGAATACACCACGGTGTATTCCTCTATCGGAGACGAAGAACTCCACGTCGTGGCGGCAGTCGCCTGGGTACGTGCATAGTTGCGAACCGAGTCGGGCATGGTTTTCAGCAGAGTGCTCGCATCTGTCGGCAGTGCAGATGGCGAAATCGTCGGCGATGTCGGAGTCGCAGAGGCTGCCGTGCTCTGAGACGATGTCGCCGTCTGTGTCGATGCCGCATCTTCTGAACCGCGGATCGCCCACCTTGGCCATACGAATGCGCTGACGAGGACGATAACGATGACTGCTGCAATGGCCCACAGAACCGTGAGCAGCATGCGATGGGACTTTGCTGATTGATATTGCGCCATGCTGCCGATTCTCTCACAGCCAGACGACGCACAGCTCAAAACTTGGTGAGTGTTCAGACAATCATTCGATTATTCTTCCTGACAATTGTCCGTAAAGTTCTATAGCGTTTCAGTATGACAAAGAGCACGACTCAATATGTGTGTACCGAATGTGGCTGGAGTGGTGCGAAATGGTTCGGACGATGCCCGCAGTGTGGCGAATGGGGAACCATCGAGGAATTTCATGAAGCCAGAATCTCCGGAATCTCGAAAGCCGGAGCATCCGGCAGACGCGAGCCGAGATTGGATGCAACGCAATCGGCCACACCGATAACCGAAGTCGGTTCAGATCAGGTAAACCGAGTCGCAACTGGCTTTGAGGAATTTGACCGGGTCCTTGGCGGCGGCATCGTGCCTGGATCGGTCGTGCTGCTTGCTGGCGAGCCTGGCATAGGCAAGTCGACCTTGCTGCTGGAATCCGCCGGGCGCATAGCATCTCAGGAGGGACAGACAGTGCTGTATGTCTCGGGCGAGGAATCGCAGGCCCAGATTCGTATGCGAGCGACTCGGGTCGATGCCGTTCAGCAACGGCTCCTCCTTGCATCGACGACTGACCTTTCGACGGTCCTGGCACTTATCGAGCAGGAAAAGCCGACACTGGCGATAGTCGATTCCGCCCAGACCATATCCTCAGCGGATGTCGATGGAATCACGGGTGGTTCCTCGCAGGTTCGAGAGGTTGCAAGCGCACTGATAGACGCCGCCAAAACGCTTAACATCCCGACTTTCCTCGTCGGCCACGTGACCAAGGACGGCTCGATCGCCGGACCTCGTACGCTGGAACACCTAGTCGATGTCGTATGCCAGTTCGAAGGCGATTCGCAGACCGCATTGCGCATGCTCAGAGCGGCAAAGAACCGCTTCGGCCCAACTGACGAAGTTGGCTGCTTCGACATGAGCGGCGATGGCATAGAGGAGGTCCGCAATCCAGCCGGGCTGTTCCTCTCACCCGATGAGCATGCAGTTGAAGGGACATGCATCACCTTCACCGTAGATGGCCATCGCAGCCTGCCGATAGAGGTACAGGCGTTGGTCACGAATTCCGTTCTTCCCGCTCCCCGCCGTGCCACGAATGGCGTCGACACGAACCGTCTGGCCATGCTCGTTGCGGTGCTGCATCGGCACGGACGCATACCCTTGCTCAGCAACGATCTCTATGTTTCCACGATCGCGGGAGCAACCGCACGCGAACCTGCATGCGATCTGGCGGTAGTCGCCGCTCTTGCGAGCGCGGCAACGCACCATCCGATTCCACGGACAGTCTGCGCGATTGGGGAGATCTCACTCACTGGTCAGGTCCGGCCAGTCCCACGACTGCAGCAACGAATCGATGAGGCCGCGCGGCTGGGATTTGCCACGGTCGTGGTCGCCGCACAGCGCCGAGGTGCGAGAACCCTCAATGCAAGGTCCATGAAGGTTCTCGAGGTTTCAACCATCAAGGAAGCCTTGAATGCCTTGGGAATTTCCAGGCAATGAACCCCTATGACAAGTCCCCGATGCAATCCAGGGACTAAGCTCCGAGAAGTTTCAGCGCGCTCTGCTCATCTTTCCTGAGTTGATCCACAAGCTGATCCGAGCCATCGAACTTCACCTGTGGCCTGAGAAAATTGGTAAATTCAATGCGCACATCGTGGTCATATAGATCGAGCCACTCCTTGCTCATCGCATATGCCTCTACCACGCGATGCCGCAGACCGGTCTGACTCTCATACGTCTCTTTCGTGCCAATCGAGATCGCGGCCGGCCAACGCCAAGGTGAACCGGGTGATACACGCGCATCGACATTCGCCTGCGAAATCGCAGCGGAATCTTCCTCTTCGTATCCGTCAAGCACCTTGTCGCGCTTGCCAAGATCAACCAGCCAGCCTGCATAGACGCCATCGACGGGTATGTATCCACCGACCGGCTCACCTAGATTTGCAGTGGGGAAACCGAGATCGCGGCCTCGCTGTTCACCGTGAACGACCTGTCCTTCGATGACATGATCATGTCCAAGAACCTCATTCGCCTCTGCCATCCGACCTTGTGATAGCAGATATCGGACATTGGTCGAACTCCACACGCGAACCTTCGCAGCATCATGGCTCTTGCTCCAGGCACGCTGCTCATCCTTCGTCATATGCAGCAAAGGATCATCAGGCTCCCCTGCCTGCTCTGGGGCCTGCGGTTCAATAATTCTTGGGACGCGCGTGTACCCTGGCCCAACGTCGCCGACGACATCAAGCTGGAACACCCCGGTGGCCTCGGCGAGTCTCTGTATCGCCTCGACATCGCCAGCACGGTTCGATCCCATTTCCGCATCGCTGCCAAGCACAAGCGTGCGCATTCCTACCTTCCCGACAAGCTGTCCGAGGAAGAATCGGTATGATTTTGCAGCAAATGCCAGATTGTATGCGACGATGAGCACATGATCGATTCCTAGCTGTGCCATCCTGTGCATACGTTCATCCACGCTCATCAGGGCTTGCGAATCGACAGCAAGATCGTCGGCAGTAGGTTCCATACCATCATGTTCCTTGACGAAATGATGAACGACGCCGGGCCGAGGGTCGAACATGATCACCACGGAATAGGCCCGTTGCTGTTCAGCAAGCGCCTTGACGCGTTCAAGAAGTTCGGTATGTCCTCTGTGCATGCCATCGAATACGCCGACGGTAACCACTGCCTTCTTGGATACGCTCAATGTTGGCCATGGCACAATTCCACTCTCGTCAGGCGTAAG
The DNA here is from genome assembly GCF_041080835.1 of Bifidobacterium sp. WK012_4_13. Lineage (NCBI taxonomy): Bacteria > Bacillati > Actinomycetota > Actinomycetes > Bifidobacteriales > Bifidobacteriaceae > Bifidobacterium > Bifidobacterium fermentum. The sequence goes on along the minus strand of NZ_CP129683.1, from coordinate 2,068,744 downwards.
TCTGCTGATCCTCATTCAACTCCCATCACTGCGATTCGACCTCAGCCGAACGCGCACCTTCATCGACAAGCTCTTCAATTCACCTCAACACATCTTACTCACTTCTGTTTCTTCTGCCATTCCTCGAATGCATCGGAAAACACGGTTTGAGGCTTGGCCGAATCATGCCTATAGGGGACCAGGATCGCGCACAATCGCGGACTTGACGTCGCCGTTGCCGATTCGCCGGACGCCGAACTGTGCCTTGGCTCATGTATCGCAGCGGTTGGGTCTGATACGTGTCTGGCGATAATCCTGCCATGACTCAGATCCTCCGCCTCCTTCGCAGAAATATCTATGGAATTCATCATCGTCGAGGCTGCGACCGCTGGGCTGAGGGCTGATTTCAAGAGAGACTCGGCATCTTCCAGCATCACTGCCCTGTTGCGGACGATAAGCTTGCCGGTTTTCCTATCTGTAAGCTCGCGCGGAACAACCCTGACCCTGGCAACGTGTGTTCGGACCTCTGTGCCCGCCACCGTGCATAAGGGTGCATCGTCCGCTATCTGCGGATTGGCAGGCTGGACCGAGGACTCGTATGGCGATTCTTCCCGACCGACAAGAAAACCTCCGACCCTCGTCCGCCGAAGAGCGACAAGATGGCCGCCAATGCCTAGCCGGGCACCCAGGTCACGCGCCAATGCACGAATATACGTTCCACTCGAACAACTCACACGAACGAAAACATCGAGGACTGAGACTCTCACTGAGCTCTCATCATCAGCATGGCCATGGTCATGGTCATGATGGTCATCAACATCATTGCCTCCGGCGACATCCGCAGCCTCACCCACGTAGTCGGCGCTGTCCACTGCAAGACGACAATCCGCATCATGAATCCGTACGTCGTCGTTTCGCAACCCAAGAATATCGAACTTATGGACGGTAACCTCACGTGGAGCCAGATTCGGCTTTTCCCCATTGCGAGCCAGTTCATAGGCATGCTTGCCATTGACACGCACAGAAGAGAACGCGCTTGGAATCTGTTCGATCGCGCCGACGAAGAATTCATCCACAAGAGCCTGGAGACCATCAAGGCTGATCGTCTTCACGATGTCCGCAACCCGTTTCCTGACAGTGGCATCCGGTCGAAGTATCCGGCCGTCGGCATCATCGGAATCAGTCGCCAGACCTAGCCGTATGGTTGCCACATACTGCTTGTCATGCCCGACCATGTACCGCAGCAATCTTGTGGCATCGCCGAAGCCTATGACCAGGAGTCCGGTCGCCATGGGATCCAGAGTCCCAGCGTGACCGACATGTCGCGTATGCAAGGCACCCCTTACCGCAGCCACCACATCATGGCTGGTTACGCCCTGCGGCTTATCAACAAGAAGGATCCCCGACTCTGCCATTCTCTCATCCATTCAGTTGTTGAAGCTTCTCAAAATCGAAAAAACCAGTACTTGACCAATCATCCCATTATTTACTGCAATGATATGCACATTCCGATTAATTTCCAGTTTTTTCAGATTCTTCATCAACGTGAGCGGACTCTGCGTCAGTGCCAGTGCCTGTGCCATCTCCATCGCTATCGACATCGCCAATACTCTCAACATAGGCTGGCGTCTCCGACTCATCGTGCGCAGCGTCCACCTCGGAATCATCGGCGTCCTCTGCGGAGTCATCGTCATCGGCATCGGCATCGGCATCGTCATCATGGCGATATGGATCCTCTTCGCCAGCGTATGAAGCGGTGCTTCGCAAACGTTCGAGTTCTACGTCACGCCTGCGAGCCGCGACGAGAATGTCTTCGATTTCCGTCGCCTCTCGTGGAACCTCATCGAATTCGAAACGCAGCTGAGGGGTCAGCCGAAGTCCCGCCTTTGACCCGACCAAGCTACGCAGACGTCCCTTCGCCTGGTTCAGCGCCTGCTGAGCACGCTTGCGCTCACCCTGTTCATGCCCGGACTGTCCCAGCTGAGTCCAGAAAACGTGCGCGATCTGCAAGTCGTTGGTGACACGGACATCCGTGATGGTCACACCCTGAAGTCGCTGGTCATGCAGCTGAGATTCAATCGAGGATGCGATCACTCGCTGAATCAGCGCCGCAATGCGTACCGCGCGCGGGTTTGTTCCTGCCATTTTCCCCACTCCTAGTCTTTTTTCACCAGAATTTTCACGTCTGAAAAACGAGATTCCGAGTTTTGCGGCAATTCCGAAGTATTCAGGTCAAAAAACACTGAAATATCGACACCGGAAAGCCAAGAATCGGCACTTATACTTCGGAATTGCCGCAAAACTCGGAATCTCGAAGAAATTTAGCCGCCGCAACTTGTTGCGGCGGCTAAATTTGTTCATTTTTGATTACTTACGTTCGACCTCTTGCATTTCGAAGGTCTCGATGACATCCCCAATCTGAATGTCATTGAAGCTTCCAAGGTTGATACCAGCCTCGTAGCCTTCCTTGACCTCGTTGACATCATCCTTGAAGCGGCGCAGCGTCGAGATTTCCAAATCGTTGACGGTGACGACGCCCTCGCGCATGATACGGGCCTTGGTTCCCTTGGTGACGGTGCCATCGAGGACCTTGACACCAGCGATGTTGCCAAACTTGGAGGAACGGAAGATCTCACGAATCTCGGAATGCGATGTCGTGACCTCCTCATACTCAGGCTTGAGCATGCCCTTGAGTGCAGCTTCGATATCTTCGATGGCCTTGTAGATGACGGAGTAGTACTTGATCTCAACGCCTTCGCGATCCGCAAGTTCCTGAACCTGACGGTTTGGACGGACATTGAAGCCAATGATGACGGCCTTATCGACCGTAGCAAGATTGACGTCGTTCTGGGTGATTGCACCGACACCGCGGTGAATGACCTGAATCCCGACCTCTTCGGACACCTCGATCTTCATCAAGGAATCTTCCAAAGCCTCGACCGAACCGGACGATTCACCCTTGATGACGATGTTGAGCATGTCGATCTCAGACTTGGCGAACTGTTCCTTCAGGCTCTCAAGCGAAACGATCTTCCTACGCTTGGCAAGCTGTGCGGCACGCTCGGTGGCCTGACGCTTCTCGGCGATCTGCCGAGCCGTACGGTCATCGGATGCCACAAGGAACAGGTCTCCTGCGCTCGGCACGGAGGTCAGACCAAGAACGGCGACCGGTGTCGAAGGCGTCGCCTCCTGCATCTGATTGCTGTTCTCGTCAAGCATGGCACGCACACGGCCATATGACGTTCCAGCAACGATGGCGTCCCCGACATGCAGGGTGCCCTGCTGAACGAGCACTGTGGCGACTGCACCACGACCCTTGTCCAGACGAGCCTCGACCGTCGCCCCTCGAGCGTCCATATCCGGATTGGCCCGCAAGTCCAGCGATGCATCCGCCGTCAGCAGCACAGCCTCAAGAAGCTTGTTCACGTTGGTGCCGAGCTTTGCCGAAATATCGACGAACATGGTGTCTCCACCATATTCCTCGGCGACCAGACCGAACTCGGTGAGCTGGCCACGGACCTTCTCCGGGTTCGCGCCAGGCACATCGATCTTGTTGACAGCCACGACGATTGGAACGTTGGCAGCCTGGGCGTGGTTGATTGCCTCAACCGTCTGAGGCATCACGCCATCGTCAGCGGCTACGACCAGCACTGCGACATCGGTCAATTCCGCACCACGGGCACGCATGGCGGTGAACGCCTCATGGCCTGGCGTATCAAGGAAGGTGATCTTGCGAGCTTCGCCCTCAAGGTCGACGGTCACCTGATAGGCGCCGATTCGCTGGGTGATGCCGCCCGCCTCATGAGCCGAAGTGTTGGTCTTTCGGATCGTATCGAGCAATCGCGTCTTACCATGGTCGACATGGCCCATGACCGTGACGACCGGTGGACGAGGCTTGAGATTCGAGTCGTCGCGACCCTCCTCCTCTTCCTCAAGGTTGATGTCGAACTCTTGCAGAAGTTCCTTGTCTTCCTCTTCGGCGGAGACGATCTTGATGTCCCAGCCAATTTCCTCACCGAGAATCTGGAACGTCGCCTCGTCCAGGGACTGCGTGGCAGTCGCCATCTCGCCCAGATGGAAGAGCACGGTCACCAGGGAGGCTGCACTCACATTGATCTTGTCTGCCAGATCCGAAAGCGTGGCTCCCTGACGAAGCTTGATCATCTTGCCGTTGCCGGCAGGTATTCTCACACCACCGATGACGGGCGCTTGAATCTCGTTGAATTCCTGACGCTTGGCCATGCGGTTCTTGCGGGACCTTGATGATTTTCCACCCTGACGTCCGAATGCACCTGCTGCACCGCCGCGACCGCGACCACCGCGACCGTTGCTGTTGCTGGAAGGTCCATTCGAAGGTGCGGAGAAGTTGTTGCCACCGCCGAAACGGTTGCCGCCCTGCCCTGAATGCTGGCCTTGGCCGCCACCCTGAGAATGGTTGTTGTGACCCCACTGGCCTTGGCCACCACCCTGGCGCTGACCTGGTCTTCCACCGCGGAATCCTCCGTTGTGATCGCCTGGGCGTCCTCCTCTGCCACGACCTTCGTTGACCGTCGGTCGCGCCATTGGATGTGGACGTGGTATGTCACCAGGAGTGGGCGCGCTCATTCCCTGCCTACGGCTGAAGGGATTGTTCCCTGGCCGTGGAGTTCCAGTCGCACGTGTCCTTGGAGCCGATGCATTGCCGCCGCCTTGTGGGCGTCCGCCGCGGTTATCGCGAGAATCGTGCCTGTCGCGACCATCGCGATCATTTCTTCCATCACGGCCAACATGCTGTCCATGATTCGAATGAGAACCACCATTGGGACGTGGTCCACGATCATTGCGTCCGTCTCGTCGCTGATCGCTTCGCTCGCCTCGATCGCTGCGATCTGAATGTGAGTCCCGACGCTGATCGCCGAAACCACCACGATCGCGGCGATTCTGACCTGGTGTCGGGGCATGCGAGGAGCCGCCCGTCCGACCTGGACGGCGGGAATCCCTTCGCTCTTCCTCGGCAGCCATCAACGGAGTGGCATGCGTTCCTGACGAAGACTGCGATTCTTCGCTGACCTGCTGCGTCGGGCGCATTCCGCCGCGCTGCGAAGCCTCATTATGTGAGCTTGCCGGAGCCCTATGTGGCCCAGGCCTGTTAGAGACCTGAGCTGAACCACGTGAAGCACCTTTGGGTGTCGGGTGCTGAGATGCCCCGTGCGCTTGCGCTCCCTGGGCATTCTGTGAGTTTTGATTCGTTTGGGGAAATGCGTTCTTCAGTCTTCTCACGACTGGGGCTTCAACTGTGGAAGAAGCCGATTTCACGAACTCACCCATGTCCTTGAGTTTCTCAAGAACTGTCTTGCTATCCACGCCAAGCGCTTTAGCCAATTCATATACGCGTGCTTTGGGCACCAATATCTCCTATTCCAGACCGCGCATATGACCGGCGCGGTCACTCATCCATGACGGCGAACATATCCTGTCTCATCGTGCGACCATGATCGTGTTACCTCGTCTCTTAAGCCGAATCAGGCGCAATCTACACCCCCACTCGGATACCGAGTTAAGCATACTCGACTCTATGGATGTGCGCGCCCAAAGATTCGTTACATCTCTGCGCTTTTGGAAGACTCCTGCTGTTCATGCGCCTCGGCGGATTCAATTCCTATTTTCCAGCCGGTGAGTTTGGCGGAAAGCCGCGCATTCTGGCCTTCCTTGCCTATCGCCAAGGATAGCTGGTCATCGTGGATGAAGGCAATCGCAGTCTTGTTTTTTTCGCTGATGACGTTAACCTGTGTTGCGACTGCAGGAGACAGCGCCGCCGCGACGAACTTCGCAGGATCAGCAGACCAGTCAACGATGTCGATCTTTTCGAGTCCGAGATTTTCCATCACCGCACGCACTCGTGCGCCGCCTGGACCTATCAGGGCCCCCTTGGGATTCACGCCCTGCGTGTTGGCACGCACCGCTATCTTGGTGCGGGCCCCCGCCTCGCGAGCAATTGCCATGATGGAGACCGCTCCGGAGGCCAGTTCGGGAACCTCTCTCTCGAACAGACGGCGAACCAGCTCTGGATGGGAACGGGAAACGATGATCTCGGGTCCCTTGAGGCCACGTGCGACGTTGACTACATAGACGCGTATGCGATCTCCATGACGATATCGTTCGCCAGGAATCTGCTCGCGCTTCGGAAGCAATGCCTCGGTCTCTCCGACCGCTACATGGACGTTGCTGGCATCGTTCGCATCCTGCTGAATGATGCCTGTCACCAGCTTGCCCTTTTGACCGGAGAAGGCTCCGAAGATCTTATTGTCCTCCGCGTCTCTGAAAAGCTGCGAAATGACCTGACGGGCCGTGGCGGCTGCAAGGCGCCCGAAGTTGTTCGGCGTATCGTCGTACTCCTCGCCGAGATGCACCACCGGACGCGCATCCCTTGCATATTTGCCGAAGGCTGCGTGGTTTCTCCCGTTCGGCGTCACTGTCGTGGTGCTCGTGTGGCTCTCAGGAGCTGGAGTAGCTGACGGCTTCGAAACAGATCCGACGAAGTGTCCGGATTCAGAATCAGAATCAGAGATCCCTGTCGCCGCAGCTTCCGGTCCATGCTTCTCGGACGCATCCGCGTTGCCCTGGGCAACCCCTTCGGCGCCTTCTGTCGCAGGCCCCTTCTTGGCTTCCTCGGCAGACCCGCCAATCTCGGCATTGTCTGTCTGTGGCTCGGCAATCTCATCCTGAGCCCACACGGTGAATGTACCTGCACGATCATCCAGCTCAACCCTGGCGTGCTTCGCGGCATGCGGTGTCTTCAGGTAGGCTTGGCGCAACGCCTCTGCCAATGCTTCATCAAGAGTTTCCGTGTCTATGCCCTGCTCAGCAGCCAACTGATGGATCCCAGTTAGGTCAAGTTCCATTGCTAGACCTCCTATGAAGTTATATAACGGACTTTCTGCCCGTATGGTCTGCGTTCCAGACTACTCTAACGATTCATGCAGACACCTCGGCGAACGCAGCACGTCAGATATGGCACTCCCCGGACGCGAGTGCACCATTTGCGCCACCTTCGCTCCTCCGTGGTCGCTCTGATGACATGCCTTCTTATCGTGCTCTCTTCGGGATGCTCCTCTGACTTCGGCATCAGCATGCGTCTGGCGGGTCGCGAAGAAGGCGAAGACACGCTGAGCTCCTGCGAGCTTTCCCTGAAATCTGCGAATTCGAACGATGCCGAATCCGTCGACGGCCTGCAATTCATGTTCAGGAAGATCGCGGCCCAGCGCGCCCAACAGCGTTGGCTGGGTGTCGCCGAATACTGCTCCGGTCGTTTCGCCGAAGGCACCATGTCAAGCGCACTGGCCGGATATCGCCACTATCTGCTTGCCAACCAGCAGGACGACTCTGCCTCGCCACATTCTTCCCTTGCCGAGGACGGATTGAACGAGTCTGAACTCTCCGACCTGGGCTTTGATCCCTCGAGCATATCCAGCGCCGAATCCTCGGCGATTGCCTTGGCTGAGGACAGGTCTGGCTTTGCCCTCGAAATCCTCGCAGCCAGGAACGGCAACGATGCCGGACTTCTCGCCTTGAGCGACAATCAGAAGGCAGTCGCTCAGACATTCGTGTCCGTTCATCCCAATGCAAGCGACCCGCGGCAGAAGGTCTATTCAGTCACCAATCTGCTCTCACACCCGCAGACCATCGCCGATCCGGCGAACGGCCTGACAGCGCCAACAGCCGCTTCGGTGCTGATGAATTGCGCGCGGGCTGAAATCGCAGCGATGACGGCTGCAAGAAACGCTTCAGCGCGTCCCTCCTCTGAGCGCTTGACGCGCCTTGTGGCGGAACTGGCAACGCTCAGAGCCTATCAGGCTCTCAAGCTGGGATACCCCGCGTTCGAGAGCGCATTGTTTGTCTCCAAGAATGCAGCCAATAGCGATAATTAGTGCCCTGAAATTAGTCCGCTGCAATTAGTGCCCTGACGAGATCGATTCCTGCACGCTCGCCGAACTCATGATGCGGCATGCGCATGTCACACTTTCGGCATCGGTGCCAGACCTCACCACCAGAGCTGCCATGTGGCGTGGCGAGCGCGCATGAGCCACATGGCATGCCGCCTTCGCCGAGCGATCGCATAGCAGATCAGCGATGACAGCATCGTCAGCAGAACGCTCACCATCACCCAAAGCAGATCGTTCCTCGCTTCCGGGATGCTTGGAACGGGTTGAGGAATGTTGCCACGTAGACCGGAAACGAGCAGCCTATGGGTATTGACGCCATAGGGAGTGCATGTCATGAGCGTCAGGCGCTCTTCACCTGCGACCGTCGCTATCTTTGAAATATCGGTCGGTTCTATCACTTCTATGCGATCGACAAGGTAGCCGAAGGTTTTCCCCATTGTCGTCACATACATCTCATCTCCGAGCTCCATTTCACCCAGTCTGGTGAAGAACAGGGCTGTGGGTAGCCCACGGTGCGCCGTGATCACCGTGTGGGAATTGACCTGGTTCACTGGAAAGCCTGTGCCATACAGATGACCAGCCCCGGCATTCAGAGTTTTGGATGAGGTGCCATGATAGATCGGCATGGTAACCGATATCTTGGGAATCTCAATGGAGCCGATTATTCCATCACCTTGGTCAAGCGTGCTCATATATTCATCGTCAAGTTCGGAAGTGGTTTTCCCTTTTTCTGGCGCATCGGCATCATTCCCGACGAGGTCGCGAAAGGCATCCATCAGGTCAGATCCATGCTCCTGCTCTGAATATGGATCGTTTACCTCACCGATATTGTGAAAGGAACTTTCATAGAGTCTGACATTATATTCCCGAGCCTCCTGCAACGCGACCTCGGCATGCGGATATGGCCATTGCGCCGCCTTCTGATTCGATTCCTCGACAAGGCGTGCGAACTTATATGCATTATATGTTTGAAAGACCATCGGATACCCGACAATCACGAGACCGACGATCACGGCGATGAGCGAGAAGAATCTATAGAACGATGCCTTCCGCCGCAACTTGGTCTGGGTTCTGCCGATCTCTCGGGACCTTTCGATTGACTCGTTCAGAAAACTGCGCAGGTCGCTTTCTTCATCCCAGGAATCCGACCTCATCCCCTTTGCATCGTCATTTTCCCTAGCGTCATCTTCCCTAGTGTCGTCTTCCCTATCGCCATATTCCCTAGCGTCGTCTTCCCTATTGCCATCAGACATCCCGCCGACGCTTCGCTGCCGAACTAAATTATTGCCATTCATGGCATCCCCGGTTGGCTTACTCAAGTTTGCGATCGGACCTTTCTCTCCGCAAAGGCATTGCAGTGCGTGGACCGTAATGCCGCGAGGCCCGCTGCCGCCATTTGATCAGTCTGCCAAGCAACATGAGAAGCACCGCCAGGCAGATGAATGCAAGCAACCCAATTCCCGTCTTTGCCAGCACATCCCAGGCGAACGGCGCGATTGCCTCGACATCCCTTTCGCTGGCCCCATTGAGAACGCTGACTTCATGCGCATAGATGGTGTGCTTGATGTGGTCGACATCATCCACCCAATCGGTCATCGCAGGACGCAGATATGACGGCAATCCCCATGAATCCATGTAGCTTGCTCCCGAATACACAAATTCAGCGGCAAGAACCGCCGTCGGCCAGCTTTCCACGTCAAAGGTCGGATTGATCCTGATCGTAAAGTCAATGGTTCCGACATTCGATGCATGGTATCCGGCTGGCTGTCTGAGCTCCTGAACCCGATATTCCACATGCGAGGACAGCCCCCTGATAACGGCGCTTCCATCGTCGCCACTGACTACACGGCCCGTTTCGTTCGCGCCGCACACCTTGCTCCCCGAACGGATGTACGAACCTTTGACGAATCTGAAGCATTGAAGCACGCCTTCAGATTCGAACTGAAATTCTGCGTCTTTCAGAACTCGATCGGTCTTGGAATCAATTTTTGTCAGCTTCATGCCATAGCTGAACAGATACAGGTGCTGGGACAGGAATATTCTGCCAAACTCCTGCGAAAGGGAGAAATCGGAATAGTCATCCGACAGCGGATCATTCGAGAATTCTATGCTCGCAGAGCACGTCGGCTTGGTCACGAACACATCCGACTCAGCGTCTGACACGACGGCTGCCTGACGATATCGCATCTGGACAGCCTCTCCGCCATGGGTATGCAATGTCCACGAAGGCAGCTGAACGATGAAGTACCGTTCTCCCTTCGCGTTTGCCAAGGACTGGACGAATCCGAAGCAAGGCGTCTCAACGTTCTTGTTGTCGATGGGACAGACATCCATATATGACAGGTTCACATCGCCTAAGCTGACTTGGATCGATCTCGGATCGACATTGTTGAAGTTTCTGTCGTAATCGATGATGATGTCAAAGCGCAATGGACTTGAATCATAGGTGTGCGTGTCCACCTGCTGGCTGTGAACGGCACCTTCTCGATCCAGTGTCCCTTCAGCTGGCAGGATTTTGTCAGCTGCCACCAGAGCGTCAGGGACTTCCAAGCCCAGGCCTCGAGTCGTGCCGTCAGACGCCGGTCGACGGTAGTCCACAGGCTTGCCGCCTTCTCCGCCGTAGGTTGACGTGCTTGTTGCGATTTTCCCTGCCGGATTGCCAAAGCGATTCAGCAATGTCGTGCCGCTCGAGGAGATATCACCTGAAATTCTCCCGTCCCTGTACGAACCGGTCGCAGCACCATGACTGTACGTATCGTAGTTAGGTAGGTTGGTTGAGAACACGAACGGAACTTCATCTCCCGATGCGTAAGTTCTTTCCTTGTTCTGAGCCTCATCGTCTATCAGGAGCGAGGCATTCACCGCATCGCCCTTGACGTTCATCGTTCCGAGGCCATGGCTGTCAAGATCATGGAACTCAGTGACACCTTGGGTCGTTACGGGGATTTTGGTCCCGATCACCATGGGACTTGATCTCGTCGTCGTAGATTGTACCTCAGGCGAAGCAGACGTTTCCACTGCAATCACGATGTATAGCCCAGGCTGAAGACCTTCGAAACGCACTCGGATGGCACCGTCGGTCTCAACCTCTCCTGACGACGTCACATTGTCGATTCCTATGCAGGACGCTGACTCGCAGTTGATGCCAGACTCCATCGCCAGCCAATCGGTCAAGGTCCTGATCGCTCCCACCGTCTGCGTGTTCGTGTTGAGCCAGGGGTCGGAATCGGCCTCGGTCACCTGTCTCTGCCATTGATTCCCCGCCCATACGAGAGGATCTTTCCAAGTGACGCTCGATTCGAGGCTCATGACCTCCCCCGAATCGGACACCTCAGGCCTCTTGTTGCTCGAGCTCTGCGCATGGTACAGGGCGGACACTTCATGCGCGAGAAGCTGCTTGAAGTTAAGTGGCCGATCGGGTCCGCCCACGGAACTTCCGTCGCTGAGAACGGTCTTGTTCTCGGTGGCATCCCCTTCCACCGTCTGAAGTCCCACGCGCTGCGGAATGGACTCTGAAGAAAGCTCTATTTCACTGTATTGCGCTATCCGCATGGCTCGGAACGTATGCCCTGAGACTGCATCGCCTTCGATGACGATCGAAGTGGTTCCCGTGTCATCCGCAAGCGCGGATTCGCTCGGGGAAACGACCACCGCAACCCAGAGGCCAGTCACGATTGTGGCAATGCACGTCATTCGCAGCACGCGAAGTCGAAAGAGCTTCGGGAGAATCTTCCCCATTATGATTCACCACTTTCTGAGCAGGCATGTGTTTCGATTCCGAAGCACAGTCACAGGCAAACGAGTCGTCGTATTGAAGACCTTCCCCATATTGCAGGAACATGGAGAAGGTCGCTGAATTCATTCCATCGCAGTTGAGATCCGATGCCACTGCCGTCAGATCGCAGTGGCGGCAGTCTCTGCCTTGACACTCTGCCTATGCGCGCGAATTCCAACCACGGTCACGCATATGCCGACGATAAGGAAGATTGCAATGCCTATGCCGCCGGTATATGGCAGGTTGGCAACATTGGACTCAGGGTCTCCGACATAGACGGTCTGATACTTTCCTGTGTCAGTGTTCAGATCACCAATCCAGACAGTGTCATCCGCCACATCTTCAACCGAATATTCAAGTGTGTCAACAATCTGGCCGCTCTTGTAATGGTCGATGCTGGTGAACCAATTCGGCTTGATCACCACTATGAAGGGGTCGAGGGCATAGTAGCCTGAAGGTGACTTCGTTTCAGTGAACTCGTATTTTCCTGCCGAAAGTCCAGTGATCTTAAATACGCCATTGCTGAACGAGGTCGGCACTGAAACACCCGACCATGTGAGTTCGAACTCACCCGATCCGATTGAGTCGAAGTTCAGATCCTTATCATCCTTAAGCCTTTTGATTGCGAATTCGGCTCCCTCAAGGGTCTGCTTATGATTTCCCTTGTTCACCTTCTTCAGATTGATGCCGAAAACATACGCGGTCGCAGAATCCTTGTCGTCTGGATCATTCACCCCGGGCTGCGTCAACGTGGCCGTGGCCGTGTTGGCGGCTAGATCCGGGTTGGAAGCTGCCTTCGCGTCGGTGTGTGGATACTGCGTCGCGTCGATGGAAACCGCGTTGTTATTGACTCGTGCCGTGAATCGGATGTACAGCAGCGTGCCCGGGGAGACATCGACAATTTCCGTGTCAGGCTCACCCTGCCAATCTACGACATCAACCGTCAGCTGCTGCAGATCCGTCCACGCGCCTGAGGAACCTCCGATGAAGAGCTTTTCGATGCCGCCCAGGTTGAATGTGCCACCTGTCACGGCAGCGGTTATCCCATCGACCTTGGAAAGCTCGACTGGGTTCTTCCCCGCGGTGATGCTGAGGCTGTTGACCGTTTCAGACTCGTCGAAGGTGATGCCTGCCCCTGGCCCGTCAGCGATGGAAATTGCATAGGAAGTATCGGTGCTGTGAGTACCAATGGCTGGTATTGGGTAGGTGATCTGGTATTGCACGACGTCATGGATGCCAAAGCCGTTTTCGCCGTTGGTGATCTCTTTCCACATGTACGGAATGTCTTCATTCTTCAAGACACCGACACCAAGCTCGCGCTTGTTGCCGCCCACATCTTCGTAATCGACAAAGTTAAAGCCGTCCCACGATTTGGTACCGACAATCATGGGGAGAGTATCGGCCTTGGTGCTGGTGATCAGGTAAAGACCCGTCTTCAAACCACCTATGGTGAAGGACTCCCCTGCTGCAATGGAAAGACTGCCCGTTTCTTTCTTGAACTCGGTGTTGCTTGTGAAGGCCGAGCTTTGCGCAAGTTGCTTGGCGAAGCGCTGCAGTATGCCTGCGTATGGGCTTGCGGCAGACTTCGTATCTTCATTCAGACCATATTCGTCGTTTGTGATCGCATAGCCCAACCAATGCGAGGCGACCCAGTTGGCGGGAACCTTCTCGTCAACGCCCGCATCCGCATCGGCCAGCCCCTTTGCGATATCATGGATCGCGCTATTCGCAGTCGTATTGGTATTGGCTGCAATCTTCAATGATTCGAGCGGTCCGTTGCCCCATAGGTACTTCTCGTTTTCGTATGAGCCAAGCAGATACGCAGTGAAGCTCTCGCTGTTGAGAGCGTTATGCTCAACCTTGATTTCGATCGTTGCGTCGGTGGCTGGAACTGCCTGCGCCGTGTTGGTAAAGGCCATGCCAGCAAACGCGACTGAGGATGCAACAAGAAAACCTGCTACCCTCTTCCCGATATGTCTGAATTCCATGAGTGTTTCCCTCTTTAATTCCTGTTGAATCCCATTAGTCGAATTCAATTTCATTTCAGATCGCCAACCAAGCCGTGACCCTTATGGCACTATCTGTTTGTCTGCAATTCTCCGAAGACATTCCAACCCTGCCTGCAAGAAGCAGCCATAGAGACAACACCGACTTATGCTCATGGCGCTGAAGTCACTAAGAGTTGACATATTGCATAAATTAGCAATAAATATACAGACTGTCAAACTTGAAATCGTCAGTGTTCACAACCGTTCTGAGATGATTCCTCGAAAGAATAGGGAAGATGCGTGCAAGCTGGCCTGTGAAAACTCGAAATTCGACTGATGTGGAGTCGACTCTCTCCCCAGGGCCGTGAACGTACCATTGCCGAGCATGTGCATCGAGCCTCTTGTTCGAGCAGTCAGTATGTTCGAGAATCCTCTATTGGAGCGGTCACCGGGCACCCATCAGGGTACCGACGCTCCGCCACATTCTCGCTGTGCAGAAGCATGCGAGTTCGAGGGAAATGGGGCCAAGGCACTACAAGCCGGGCATCTGGATTGCAGCTAAGGATTGCTTACTCTGCCATGACATGCAATCAGGGTTTGCCTATTAAGCCTATTAAGCCTATTAGCCTATTAGCCTATTAACCCATTAACCCATTAACCCGGAGAAACTGGGCTCGTGAAATCAAACAAGGGCTTTGAGACAAAGCTCAAAGCCCTTGCACGCGGTTGAGGAGAGATTCGAACTCTCGGAGGTTTTCACCTCACACGCTTTCGAGGCGTGCTCCTTAGACCGCTCGGACACTCAACCATATTGCCTTGGACTCGTCGACTGCCATTGCAGCCGCCTGCCATAAGCAACTTTTCTAGTATGCCACACATTGCAGACCACACGCCCGATGTTTTCTGATTTGCCTTCAATGCAGTTTTGCATTCCTTAAGCTGCATTCCCTTAGTACGTCCAGTCATCTGACAGTCACGATCATCGACAGCGCTCAATCATCCAAGAGCGTGCGCTTCGCCCTGATCTTCGCGGCTCGTGCGGCAAGCTGCGCGTCCGGCGGGTATTCCACGCGTTCCAAGGTCAGCCCGCGTGGGTCGATTGGACCTGTGGAACCTTCGCGCAGCGGTGCGTTCAGCTTGTATTCGAACCACCTGGCATCTCGTTTGCCCAGGCCAATGCTGACGCAGGCCTTCACCAATGAGCGCACCATGTTGTGTGCGAAAGCATCCGCGACGATCTTGAACACGATCATGCCTGGAAACGTCAACCGATATTCACTGGCATTCGGATTTGCCTCGCTGATCCTTTGCCATTCGAGCGACCTGACCTTGCGGATGGTTGTGCCACCGGGGTTTGGCGTTGCAAACGATCCGAAGTCGTGAAGACCAACGCAGCATTGCGCCGCCTGATTCATGGCAGCCACGTCGAGATGGCCTTCGATTGCGAGCACACAGTTGCGAAGTCTCGGGTCCGGCGTGCATTCACTGTCGACTATTCGGAAAACGTATGTGCGATCGAGCGCAGAGAATCTTGCATCGAAGCCTTGGGGGGCACGTTCGAGGCCCAGGATTGCGATGTCATCTGGGAGTATCCTGCGTAGCCGGTGTTGCAATGCCTCGATGCCGTCCAAGTCGAGGTATCCGACACACCGTTGCAACTGCTCTTCTTGAACGTCAAAGTGCGTGACCTGGTGTGATGCATGAACTCCAGTGTCCGTTCTGCCAGCAACGGCGATATGGATAAGTTGCCGATCAGCTTGATCTTTCGCGAAAGAGCGGACGAGGAGTGTATTGAGAGCATGTTCGAGCTCGCCCTGTACTGTTCTTAATTCAGGTTGCTTTGCCCACCCATGAAATTCCGTGCCGTCATAGGCAATATCCATCCGAATTCGTATCACGCCCCACATTTTCTCATAATCCTCGACAATTCCGCACAGTTTTGGATGAGATTCCGAGTTTTGCGGCAATTCTGAAGTATCAAGCTCGTTTTTGGCTATTCTTCGTCATCATTTCAACGATTTTTTGCCTTGATACTTCGCAATTGCCGCAAAACTCGGAATCTCAACTTTGCAAACAGGGATTTCGCCGTTTCAAACCATATTTATCCACACATCACTGCAGAGCAGACGGTTTAGGTGGGACTACCTTAGACTCCACACATGAACTTAGATATTGCTCATACCAGCCTTGGAGATGCAGGGCAGCCTTGTGATACAGAAGCATGTCAGGCTGTTATTCGTAGATCGAGAAACATGCTGACTTTTGCAGGCTTGACTGCCTTGAAGCTACGAGGTTTCCCTGATTTGCATCACACTGCGAATAAGTCTTGGCCGATACAGGCGTGCGTTACCCGCCCAGGGAACAGAACGAAACTCAAGGATGTTAGCTTCATATACTGGACCATCCCTTTTCAGACGACCTTTCATGAAATTGACTACTGCCCATTCCGGATCGTAGATCCCATTACAGCAAGCTTGCAGTCTCTACGCTTTGTAAATGATATTGAAGCCGTAGTGCTATTCGACCATCTTCTGAGCAGATATGCGCACTCCCGTGCCACAACCAGAGCTGAATTGGAACGGATTCTTTATGGAACGAAGAGATTTAAAGGCAAGGAACGAGGAAAATGGGCATTGAACCACGCAGTTGAAGGAACTGACTCTCCTATGGAAAGCCGACTGAGAATCAAACTATGGAAGAGTCGGTTTCCTAAGGCAGCCGTTAATTTCAAAATTCAGCATCCCGCCACAAACGAAACATGGTTTGCTGATCTTGCATATCCAAAGCTTAAGATAGCCGTCGAATATCAGGGTACGGATTTTCATATCTCAAAAGACAAACTCAGCAAAGACAGCAGAAAAATTTCCGCACTTCAAGGGCTTGGTTGGAATGTAATTCCACTCACGAGCGAATATCTGCTCACAGAACAGGGTTGGCAAAGGTTTTCTGACACGCTGCGATCAGTCATTGCGTCTCGTTCAAAATGAGATTCCGAGTTTTGCGGCAATTGCGAAGTATAAAGGTCCAAAAGAGCTGAAATGTCGACCAAGAATAGCCAAAAAACAAGCTTGATACTTCGCAATTGCCGCAAAACTCGGAATCTCGGTGCATTTGGATGATGCATTCCCAAAAATCCAGTAACGAATGCTGGAAGTCACTGAAAAATGCTGAGGCGAAAGGAATAAATCGATTGTGTATCGACAGTGCGGCGCAGCGTGAGGAATCCGCAGGAACTCATGAATAGCATACGGGCTGACACCGTTTGTTGGTGTCAGCCCGTATGCGCGTTGAAGGTGTCAATCAATGTTGACCTGAAACACGATGGTTTCGAGAAGTCAAGAACTACTTCTCGGCCTTCTTATCGGCGGCTTCGGCATCCTCTGCCTCGTCGGCGTCCTCTTCAGCCTCGCCAGCGGTCTCATCAGCGGACTTTGCGTCCTTTTCGAGATCGATGGCAGCCTTGTCAGCCTCAGCGACATCCGTATCGGTGTCGTTGGCTTCGACCGCTTCGTTTACTGCATCGTCAGCCGCACCCTCGACGATCGCTGCCTCTGTCGCATCGGCGACCTCAGTGGCCTCATCCTTTGCGGCGACCTTCGTCGCTGCTTCAGCTTCCTTGACGGCTGCCTGCTTGGCTGAAACCGGCTCGGTCACGAGCTCGATGACTGCCTGAGGTGCGTTATCCCCATGACGTGCAGGAATGCGCACGATACGGGTGTAGCCACCCTCGCGCTGTTCCATCTGCTCCGCAATCTGCGTGAACAGCAGGTGCACGATCGACTTGTTGCGAATGACGCGCATGACGCGACGACGCGAGTGAAGATCCCCGCGCTTTGCGAAGGTAATCAAGCGCTCAGCCACAGGGCGAAGGCGCTTTGCCTTCTGCAGTGTGGTGGTGATACGACCGTGCATGAAAAGGCTCGTCGACATATTCGCGAGCATCAGGCGCTCATGTGCTGGGCTGGAAGCCAGACGTGGCCCTTGCTTTGGTCTTGGCATGTGAATTCTCCTTATATGTTCCACCTTCAGGTGGGCATCAGCCCGAACGTCCAAAAGCAGAACGATTGAATGAAAACGGTTAACTTCCCACCGCTGAAGACATCAGCCGTGGTCGGGAGGTGACTCCCGACCGCAGATTACTCGTCTTCTGGCGAAAAGAACGTGCCGCCCTCAAGATTGCTGGTATCAAAACCAAGCGGCGATGCCTTGAGAGACAGACCCATGGTCTCGAGCTTCTCTTTGACCTCGTCGATTGACTTCATACCGAAATTGCGAATATCGAGCAAATCCTGCTCGGTATGTGATACAAGCTCACCAATGGTGTGAATGCCTTCACGCTTGAGGCAGTTGTACGAACGCTGCGTCAGATTCAGGTCTTCGATCGGAACTGCCATCTCTGGGTTGGTTTCCTCAACCACAGGTGCTGGACCGACTTCGACACCCTCCGCCTGCGTGTTCAACTCGCGGCAGAGACCGAAGAGCTCAACCAGCGTCGATCCTGCAGAAGCGACGGCATCGCGTGGCGAAATGGCCGGTTTTGTCTCGACATCAAGGATCAAACGGTCAAAATCAGTACGCTGCTCGACGCGGGTTGCCTCGACCTTGTATGTGACCTTGAGTACAGGCGAATAGATGGAATCAACCGGGATGCGGCCAATCTCATCGTTATCCTGCTTGTTCAACTGCGCTGGAACGTATCCACGCCCACGCTCGACGGTGAACTCGATTTCAAGTTCCCCATCATCTGCAAGGTTCGCTATATGCAAATCAGGGTTCGAGATCACAACGCCCGCTGGGGATGTGATGTCTCCCGCCTTTGCCTCGCCCTTGCCGCTCTTGCGTAGATACATAACGACTGGCTCGTCGTATTCACTGGTAAGAACGATGCCCTTGATGTTCAGCAGGATTTCGGTGACATCCTCTTCAACGCCTGGCAGAGTGGTGAACTCATGCAGGGCACCAGAGACTCTCACCGATGTAACCGCAGCACCAGGGATCGAGCTCAGGAGTGTACGGCGCAGGGAATTACCCAGCGTATAGCCGAATCCTGGCTCAAGTGGCTCGATGGTGAAACGAGAACGCTGAGCATTGACTACTTCTTCATTCAGTGTCGGACGCTGTGCAATAAGCACTGTGTTATCCTTTCAGCTCCAACCGATGGTGCACACATCGATTTTCGCGGGTGGATTGATGGTTTCCTAAGTGCTTCAGACGCGACGACGCTTTGGAGGACGAACGCCGTTATGCGCCTGTGGGGTTACGTCAGAGATGGAACCGACCTCAAGACCGGCTGACTGAAGTGAGCGAATTGCCGTTTCACGACCCGAACCTGGTCCCTTGACGAACACATCGACCTTCTTGACGCCATGCTCCTGCGCCTTTCGGGCAGCAGATTCAGCAGCCATTCCAGCTGCGTATGGTGTCGACTTACGTGAACCCTTGAAACCGACATCGCCACCTGAAGCCCATGCGACGACAGCGCCGGATGGATCCGTGATGGAGATGATGGTGTTGTTGAATGTGGACTTGATGTGCGCCTGCCCCACCGGAACGGATTTGCGATCCCGACGGCGAGGTTTACGTACGGCTTGCTTGGCAGCTGCCATTTACCCTCGTTTCCTAAATACGAATGATTGTTGATTCCGAACGATGGAGTTCATGCGAACCCCGTGGCTCGGATAAGGCGTCAATTACTTAACGGCCTTTTTCTTCCCGGCTACAGTACGCTTCGGACCCTTGCGTGTGCGCGCATTGGTCTTGGTACGCTGACCGCGTACTGGAAGTCCTCTACGGTGACGCTGACCCTGATAGCTGTTGATCTGAATCTTGCGACGAATGTCTGCATCGATTTCACGGCGCAGATCGCCTTCGATCTTGTAGTTTTCCTCGAGATAATCACGCAGCGTGATGAGCTGCTCATCCGTGAGATCCTTGACGCGGGTATCCGGATTGATTCCGGTTGCTGCCAGTGTTTCATCTGCGCGTGTACGTCCTACACCGAAAATATAGGTGAGGGCGATTTCAATGCGCTTCTCATTGGGGATGTCGACTCCGGCAAGTCTTGCCATTGCGATTCCTTCTTAATCTCCGCAGGTCGTGCACCAAGTCCTCCGGTTTCCCGGCCCGAGCCTGCGTGCTCGGGGTTCAGCTACTGACTGGCCATATCGGCGAAATCTCTTTCGTCTCACTGACCATTCACTCGCTGTGGCTTAGCGCCTTTTCTGTTATGCCGCTGGAAATCTGCTCAGCCTTGGCGCTGCTTATGGCGCGGATTGGAGCAGATCACCATGACGCGGCCGTGACGACGAATCACGCGGCAATTCTCGCAGATTCTCTTCACACTAGGGCTGACCTTCATGGTTTTCCTTTGCTTGTACCTACTTGTAACGGTACGTAATACGTCCACGGTTCAAATCATATGGACTCATCTCGAGCACGACACGATCCTGTGGAAGAATACGGATATAGTTCTTCCGTACCTTTCCTGAAATCGTGGCGAGTACAATGTGTTTGTTCTCAAGCTCGACCCTGAACATCGCGTTAGGCAATGCCTCAACAACCCGACCTTCGACTTCAATCACACCGTCTTTTGCCATGAGCCCCAATCCGTTCTATGGATGAATTACACTGTTATGTCCGAAGACACACCAAATTGCAAATATACCAGATTTGTAGAATACTTCCAGCTCGGCGTGTCTGAGCCTTATGCAGACAGCCCTGCTCACTGAGAAATTCGCAGAGCCCCAACGAAAGCAAGGGCGGCAACCGCATCTCTGCGATTACCGCCCTTATTGCCATGAACTTCAGCTATTGCGACGTTCTCGGATCAGTCGGCGTAGAAAACGTAGTCGAGAACGAGGATGCTCAAGACCTAAGCCCGTGGTGCCACGCTCAGCCTTCGATGGCAATGCTGTGCCGAGCCTCGACCTTTGGCGCCTGGGCCTTCGGGACCTCAAGATGCAAGGTTCCGTCCGTAAACTTCGCATGGATGTCGGCGTCCTTCACACCATCACCGACATAGAAGTTCCTGGAGCAGGATCCTGCATAGCGTTCCCGACGCAGCCACTTGCCATCCTTGTCCTTGTCTTCCTTGGTATCCTCGCGCTTCGCCGAAACGGTCAGATATCCGTTCTCAAGTTGAATGCCGATATCGTCCTTCTTGAATCCTGGAAGATCGATGTCGACAAGATAGCTGTCGCCATTGTCCTGAACGTCGGTGCTCATCATGCTTGTACTGGTGCCCGACTCTGGCACGATCGCGTGTGATCCACGACTTCCATTCCATGCCGAGAAGATCGGGTCATCGAACAAGTCGCTGAAAATGGAATCATTCATCAATGCCGGAAACATAGCCATAATCTATACTCCTTCATCATCAAAAACCTTAGGCGGGATGGCTTGGCCGCGAATGCCTGCGCGATCTATGAGATCGCCTGGCATATCGTTTCGTAACCATTCCCGGAACCTCTCGGTTCCTTTCTTGCCTTTCACCTTTGACAATAGATAATGACTGGGTTTTGTTCCGGGGTTTTACCCAGAGATAAAAAAACTTGAGTCATACAGACTCAAGTTTTAATGGACTGCTATGCACCACTCTGCTTCGAGCAGCTGGCAATCTCGCTATTTCAGTGCGTCGAGGATATGCTCTGAGATGCTTTCGATTCCACCGGTGCTGTCGATCTCCACCAGAACCCCGCGCTTGCGATAGATATCGATCAGTGGAGCAGTCTCATGCTCATAGACATCAAGACGCTTGGCTATGATCTCCGGAGTGTCATCCGCGCGACCTTCTATTTCGGCGCGCTTCTTCATACGGTCCATCAGCACGCTGCGCTCGGCATTCAAGGCGATCGCGTGATCGAGAGGAGTGCCCAGCTCTTCAAGAATTGAGTCAAGGGCAGCCACCTGAGAGTCGTTGCGTGGATATCCGTCAAGAATCCACCCGTTGCTCGCATCATCCTTGGCAAGGCGGTCCTTGACGATCTTGTTCGTCAATTCATCGGGAACGAGCAACCCCTTGTCAATGTATGCCTTCGCCTCAAGACCAAGCGGGGTTTCATTCTTGAGATTGTAACGGAAGATATCTCCTGTCGAGATGGCGGGAATTCCAAGATTCTTGCTTATCAGCGCAGCCTGAGTTCCCTTGCCGACGCCTTGGGGTCCCATAATCAATAGTCGCATTGTCGTTCCTTACTTTGTCGTTATTTCCCACATGCCAGTGTGGATGCAAGATGGCGGATTCAAGATGTGAATGCAAGAATGCTGATGTATGAATGTATACACAGTCTAAGCACCCACATACAGAACTGCCCCGGCAATCAAGGCCAGGGCAGTCAGCAATCAGCCTTCCTTGTGATCGGTGTCCTCGAAGAGGAAGCCGGCATACTGGAACTGCTCGGTCTGAGCCTTTGCCTGACGCAGCGTATCCAAGCCGACGCCGGCGATGATCAGAATGGTGGTGCCGCCGAATGGAAGCTTGGTGCCGAGCTGAAGGCTCATGATCAGCACCGTTGGAATCAAGGCCACAAAGAGCAGATACACGGCGCCTACCGTGTTCAGACGGTTCATGACATAGTTCAGGTATTGGCTGGTCGCCCGGCCGGCACGCACGCCTGGGATGAACCCGCCATATTCCTTCATGTTATCCGCTGTTTCGTCCGGATTGAAGGTAATCGAAGTGTAGAAGAAGCAGAAGAACACGATCATCAGCGCATACAGCGAGATGTACCAGACCGAAGTCGTGCTTGCAAGATTGGTGTTGATCCAAGAGACCCAGCTCTGCTCGGTATTCCCGAACTGCGCGATGAGGGTTGGTATGGCTAGAATCGAAGACGCAAAGATTGGTGGAATCACGCCGGACATATTGATCTTCAACGGCAGATAGGTCGACGATCCGCCATACATCTTTCGGCCAATCATGCGCCTCGTGTATTGGACTGGAATGCGACGCTGACTGAGCTCCACATAGACGACGAAGACGAGAATGACGATCAGCACACCAGTGATGATGCCGAACTTGGTCCAATTGCCGTTCTTGCCGGTCGTGCCCCAGCCGATGGCCCAAAGCTGTGGAAGGAACCCGGAGCATATGGACATGAAAATAAGCACTGACATGCCATTGCCGATGCCCTTCTCGGTGATGAGCTCGGCCATCCACATGATCAGGCCCGTGCCGCCGGTCATGATGAGAATCATCACGATCAGGTTCCATGGAGAGGAGTCAGGGATTACCTGGCCGGTGCAGGCATAGTTGAACAGTGCACCGGAGCGAGCGGTCACCAGGATGGTGGTGGACTGCAGCACCGCAAGGCCGATGGTCATGTAACGGGTGTACTGAGTGAGCTTCGCCTCGCCGGACTGCCCTTCCTTATGCAGTGCCTCGAAGCGAGGAATGACCACACGGAGAAGCTGGACAACGATGGAAGCCGTGATGTATGGCATGATGCCCAGTGCAAAGATGGACAGCTGCAAGAGCGCGCCGCCCGAGAAAAGATTGACCAGACCGATGAAGTCTTCGCTTCCGGTCGATGTGATGCACTGCTGCACCACCTTGTAGTCGACGCCAGGTGTAGGTATGAACGAACCTATGCGATAGACGATAATGATTCCGAGAACGAAGAGGATCTTATTCCTCAATTCCTTCGTCCTAAAAGCTTGAATTAGCGTCCGCACCTGGATCCTCCTAAAGCATTATGAACGCACAGCGCAAGATGCACCGACACACTAGTGTATGAGTCTAGCCGAAAGTACTGAAGAACACACATACACATTAAAAAAATGACCCTCCCCATGCCGGGGAGGGTCATGAACCGCCTCACATCTTATCCCCGATGACTGATTCAGTCTTCGGAGACCGAGCCTCCAGCGGTTTCGATCTTTGATTTTGCCGAAGCCGAAACCTTCACGCCCTTCAGGGTCAGTGCGGAGGAAACTTCACCTTCGCCAAGAACCTTGACAGGGTAACCTGCGCGCACTGCGCCCTTTTCGACAAGAGCCTCGACAGTGATGTCTCCACCCTTCGGGAAGAGTTCAGCAAGCGCGCCTACATTGACGACCTGGAACTGCTTCTTGAACGGGTTCTTGAAACCACGAAGCTTCGGAAGTCGCATGTAGAGAGGCAGCTGGCCGCCTTCAAATCCTGGACGGACCTGGTAGCGAGCCTTCGTGCCCTTGGTTCCACGCCCAGAGGTCTTACCCTTCGAGCCTTCACCACGGCCTACGCGAATCTTGTTTTTCTTTGCACCCTCAGCAGGACGAAGATCATGCATCTGAATGATGCTGACATCGCCTGACTTGGTATCTTCATTGGCAGTTGTTGCCTCAGTTGTGGATGCCATTAATCAGTCCACCTCCTCAACGGTAACCAAATGACGAACTGCGTGAGCCATGCCACGATAGACAGGCGTGTCTTCACGCACGACGCTTTGGCCGATCTTATGCAGACCGAGAGATTGAACATTGTCCTTCTGACGTGCAGTCTGGTTGACAAGGCCCTTGACAAGTGTGATCTTGATTTGCTTAGTCATCACTCACCATCCTTTTGCTCGGCGGCCTTAGCCTTGGCCTCTTCGCGTTCCTTGCGAGCCTCGGCGATGCCCTCTGCACGAGCGCGAAGCAGTGCGTCAGGAGCGACCTCCTCGACCGTCAGACCACGACGAGCTGCGATCTCTTCAGGCTCTTCGAGCTGCTGCAAAGCTGCAACGGTTGCACGAACCATGTTGATGGCAGTTGCCGATCCCATCGACTTGCTGAGAATGTCGGTGATGCCAGCGCACTCAAGGACTGCGCGGACTGGACCACCGGCAATGACGCCGGTTCCCGGAGCGGCTGGACGCAGCAGGACTGTACCTGCAGCCTCATGGCCGATCACAGGATGCGTGACGGTTCCACGTACGCGAGGAACGGTGAACATGTTCTTCTTCGCGTCGAGCTGTCCCTTGGCAATTGCGGCGGGGACCTCACGTGACTTGCCGTAGCCAACGCCTACCGTTCCCTTGCCATCGCCGACCACTACGAGAGCGGCGAAGCTGAAGGTACGGCCACCCTTGTGGACCTTTGCGACACGGTTGATGGTCACGACGCGGTCGAGAAGCTCATCACGATTGTCATCGCGATCCTTGCGGCCACGACGACCCTCTCCACGGCGACCTTCACCGCGACGGCCGTCGCCACGACGACCACGACGGTCATCGCTGCGGCTGTCGTTGCGATTATCGCTGCGGCTGTCATTGTTGGAAGAGTCCTGAGCAGCCTGAGTTGAATCAGCCACCTTGGTTTCCTTTGTATTCTGGTTGTCGCTCACAGTGCCAACCCTCCCTCACGGGCTCCGTCCGCAACAGCTGCGACGCGTCCATGATACTTGTTGCCGCCACGGTCGAAGACAACCTCAGAGATACCTTTTTCCTGAGCCTTCTTCGCAACCAATTCGCCGACCTTCTTGGCAGCCTCGGTTTTGTTCCCCTTGAAGTCGGAGAAATCGGACATCAGCGTGGACTCGCTGACCAGGGTCAATCCCTGCGAATCGTCAACAATCTGCGCGATCATGTTCCGATTCGAACGGGTGATGACCAGACGTGGACGCTCGGTAGTTCCTACCACACGCTTGCGCAGGCGGGCATGACGGCGGATACGAGCAACGCTCTTACCCTTACCGAAAATCTTGACTGTCATGGTTACTTACCAGCCTTTCCAGCCTTGCGAATGATATGTTCGTTGTCGTACTTGATTCCCTTGCCCTTGTACGGTTCGGGAGCGCGGAGCTTTCGGATGTTCGCAGCTACCTGGCCGACAGTCTGCTTGTCCGTTCCGTGCACGATGACCTCGTTGGCGTTGGGCAGCTCGAAAGTGATGCCCTCAGGAGGATCGACCGTAATCGTATGCGAATAGCCAAGGAAGAACTCGAGGCCCTTTCCCTTCGCAACGACGCGGTAACCGGTTCCAATGATCATCAGGTGCTTCGAGAAGCCCTCATGAACGCCCTGAACCATTGAGGCGATGATTGAACGACTCAAACCGTGGTTGGCACGGGTTGGACGCAAATCGTCTGAAGCAACCAAAGTGATGGTGCCATCTTCAAACTTTCCTGTAATGCCTTCAGGAATAGTGTATGAATCGGAACCCTTCGAGCCCTTGGCGGTGAATTCCTGTCCCTTGATCGCGACTTCGACGCCTGCCGGAACGGCGATTGGGAGCTTACCAATATGTGATGCCATGAGTTAGCTCTCCTTTCTCACCAAACGTAGGCGACGATTTCGCCGCCGATGCCCCGGTCGAGGCATTCCTTCTGGGTCAGCAATCCGGCGCTTGTCGAAATGATTGCAATGCCGAGACCACCCAATGGCATGGGAAGTGAGTCAGACTTTGCATAGCGACGCAGGCCAGGCTTCGAGACGCGCTTGATGCCCTGAAGGCTGCGCTCTCCGGTCGGACCATACTTGAGCGTTACCTCAAGGGTCTGTCCAACCTTTGCCTCTTGTGCCGAATAGTTTGCAATAAATCCTTCACGCTGAAGAATCTGGGCGATATTCGCCTTGAACTTTGAATACGGCATTTGAACAGTCTCGTGTTTTGCCGCACTCGCATTGCGCAGACGCGTAAGCATGTCTGCGATTGGATCTGTCATTGTCATGTGGGCTTATGCCCTTCCTCGCCGTGGTTTCCGCCACTCAACGGGTATAACCCCGATGAGTAGCGGACCTTCAGCGTCGATGTTTACCAACTGGACTTCGTAACTCCGGGCAGTTCACCACGGTGGGCCTTCTCACGAAGGCAGATGCGGCACAGGCCGAATTTGCGATAGACGGAGTGGGGACGACCGCAAACCTGGCAACGTGTATAGTCACGCACCTTGAACTTGGGCTTTGCGGCCGCTTTGTTCCTAAGAGCGGTTTTTGCCATATCAGTTCTCCTTGAAGGGGAAGCCAAGGTGCTTCAATAGCACTCGAGCTTCCGCGTCTACCTTCGTGGTGGTGACAACGGTGATGTCCATACCACGCTGGTGATCGATCTCGTCTGGATCAATCTCATGGAACATCGACTGTTCCGTGAGACCGAAGTTGTAGTTGCCATTGCCATCAAACTGCTTGCCGCTGATGCCGCGGAAATCGCGGATTCTTGGCAGTGCAAGGGTAAGCAGACGATCCAGGAACTCCCACATGCGGTCACCGCGAAGCGTCACATAGGCGCCGATGGCCTGGCCCTCACGCAGATGGAACTGCGCGACGGACTTCTTGGCCTTGGTAACCTTTGGCTTCTGACCGGTGATCAGAGTGAGATCCTTGATCGCACCTTCGATGAGCTTCGAGTCGCGCGCAGCGGCTCCGACGCCCATGGAGACGACGATCTTCTCAAGACGTGCAACGCGCATCGGGTTGGAATACTTGAATTCCTTCTCGAGCTCAGGAACGATCGTCTCGTTGTATTGCTGCTTGAGACGTGGAACCGCAGGTGCTTCAACAGCCGTTGATGTTGCTTCGCTCATGCCAGCTCCTTTCCTGATTTCTTTGCAACGCGTGTGCGCAAAGTCTTGACCTTGCCGTCACGGGCCTCTTCCGTAACCTGAACGCCTACGCGGGTAGGTGCCTTGGTTTCGGGATCTATAACCATGACGTTTGAACGATGAATTGGGGCTTCCGTAGGAACGATGCCCGACTGCTGACCCTGCTGGGTTGCACGGACATGCTTCTTGACAATCTGCACACCCTCTACAATGAGACGATCATTGCTGAGGATACGAGTAACCTTGCCCTCTTTGCCGCGATCCTTGCCACGAATAACCTTGACTTGGTCGCCTGTCTTGATCTTCGCTACCATCTCAGATCACCTCCGGTGCGAGAGACACGATCTTCATGAAGCGCCTGTCACGGAGCTCACGACCGACCGGTCCGAAAATACGCGTTCCACGAGGTTCACGACCTGAACCGAGGATAACTGCTGCATTCTCATCGAACTTGATGTAGGAGCCATCTGGACGACGATGCTCCTTGACTGTACGGACGATAACGGCCTTGACCACTTCGCCCTTCTTGACCGACCCTCCCGGAATGGCATCCTTGACGGAGGCGACGATAACATCGCCGATGCCGGCATAGCGT
Source organism: Bifidobacterium sp. WK012_4_13 (assembly GCF_041080835.1). NCBI lineage: Bacteria > Bacillati > Actinomycetota > Actinomycetes > Bifidobacteriales > Bifidobacteriaceae > Bifidobacterium > Bifidobacterium fermentum. The sequence continues at coordinate 2,040,987 of NZ_CP129683.1, read as the reverse complement.
CGCTTCGATCCACCGAGCACTCGGATGGCCAAGATCTCCTTGGCACCCGTGTTGTCGGCGACATGAAGCCGCGATTCCTGCTGAATCATTGATTCTCCTTAGCCGAGCTGGTTCTCCCTGCACACCACTTGAATCAGCGGCGGTGTGCACGGAGCCTTGCCGAACTTGTTTACTTAGCGCGTTCGACGATCGAGTCGAGACGCCAACGCTTAGTCTTGCTCAGTGGACGAGTTTCCATGATACTCACGAGATCACCCAAATGCGCATCATTCTTCTCATCATGAACCTTGACCGTACGAGTGGAACGCACGACCTTGCCATACAGCGGGTGGGTCGAACGCTGCTCGAGCTCGACGGTGATCGTCTTGTCCATTGCCTCAGACACGACGTATCCACGACGAACCTTGCGGAAGTTACGCTCTTGCTTCTCAGCCATGCTTACTTCTCCTCAGCTTCACTAGCGGTGTTGTCACCCTCAGCAGGAGTTGGGCTGATGCCAAGTTCACGCTCACGAAGAATGGTGTACATTCTTGCGATATCGTGCTTGACTGCCTTGATCCTTGTCTGGTTGTCGAGCTGACCGGTCGCGGCCTGGAAGCGCAGGTTGAAAAGCTCTTCCTTTGACTTCTTGAGGAAGCCTTCGATTTCCGCGTTGGTCTTCTCGCCGAGGGTCTTGATTGTATATTCAGCTGTTCCTACTGACATCAGATGTCACCGCCTTCACGAGCGATAATTCTGCATTTCATTGGTAGTTTGTCGATTGCACGGCGCAGAGCCTCGCGAGCGACATCCTCGGTAACGCCACCGATCTCGAACATGACGCGACCTGGGTGAACGTTAGCGATCCAGAACTCAGGAACCCCCTTGCCGGAACCCATTCGGGCACCGAGAGCATGCTTCGTGAGCGGACGATCCGGGAAGATCGTGATCCAAACACGTCCGCCACGCTTGATGTAGCGCGTCATGGCGATACGTGAGGCCTCGATCTGACGGTTGGTGACATAGGCAGGAGCAAGAGCCTGGATTCCGTAATCACCGAAGGCGATCTCGTTTCCACCCTTTGACATCCCCCGACGAGTCGGGCGTTGCTGCTTGCGATACTTTGTTCTCTTTGGGATAAGCATCAGCTCACTCCTTTACTTCTGTTGTCACAGGCGCTGCAGCTGCTGCAGGCTGAGCCTTGGCAGCCTGTGGAGCACTGGTCTGCTGACCCTGCTGGCCACGGCCTTCTGACGGACGTGAGCCTCTGCGTGGGCGGCGGTCACCACGGCGACCCTGACGGGCACCCTGCTGAGCCTGCTGCTCCTCGAACTCGCGCTCGGTCATGTCACCCTTGTAAATCCAGACCTTGACGCCGATACGGCCATAGGTCGTACGAGCTTCGAAGAATCCGTAGTCAATGAGTGCTCGCAGAGTCTGCAAAGGCACGCGGCCTTCGCGGTAGAACTCCGAACGGCTCATTTCGGCTCCTCCGAGGCGGCCTGAGAGCTTGATTCGAATGCCCTTTGCGCCTGCGCGCATGGCATCCTGCTGAGCCTTGCGCATTGCACGGCGGAAAGTCACACGATTGGTGAGCTGCTCCGCTATGCCCTGTGCCACAAGCTGCGCATCCAAGGTGGCATTCTTGACCTCGAAGATGTTGAGCTGAACCTGCTTGCCCGTCAGCTTCTCGATCTTTGCACGGACGCGCTCGGCCTCTGCACCACGACGGCCAATGACAATGCCTGGACGTGCGGTGTGGATGTCTACACGGACACGGTCACGGGTGCGCTCGATGATCACGCGGGACACGCCTGCGCGCTCGAGGTCCTTGTTCATGACCTTGCGAATCTTGTCATCTTCGAGAACGAAATCGCGATAGCGCTCGCCGGACTTGTTGGAGTCCGAGAACCACTTGCTGCGATGATCCTCGGTAATGCCGAGTCGATACCCGAAGGGGTTGATCTTCTGTCCCATTATCGGGCTCCTTCCTTGTCGGCCACTACCACGGTGATGTGACTGGTCCTCTTATTGATGCGAGCTGCGCGGCCCTGTGCACGAGCACGGAAACGCTTCAGCGTAACGCCTTCATCAACATAGGTCTCAGTGATCACGAGATTGTTCTCGTGGAATGCCTCGTTGGCCTTGTCGGCCTTGACGCGAGCATTCGCAATTGCGCTCTCCAGAACCTTGCGGACGGGAACCGCCGCATCCTGTGGAGCGAACTTGAGAACGGTCACAGCCTCTGTCGCCTGCTTGCCTCGGATGAGGTTGACCATGCGGCGAGCCTTGCGCGGCGTCACGCGTACGTGACGAGCGATTGCTTTAGCTTCCATGTGTCTCTACTCTTCCTCGCCTCAGCGGCGTACTTTCTTATCGTCCTTCACATGTCCCTTGAAGGTGCGGGTTGGCGCAAACTCACCGAGCTTGTGACCGACCATCGCCTCGGTGACGAACACCGGAACATGCTTACGACCATCGTGAACAGCGAAGGTGTGTCCGATGAAGTCAGGAGTGATCATCGACCTGCGTGACCACGTCTTGATAACGTTCTTCGTACCCTTTTCGTTCTGCACGTCGACTTTCTTCTGCAAGTGGGCGTCGACGAATGGGCCCTTCTTGATGCTTCGAGTCATCTTTTCGACACTCCCTTACTTGCGGTTCTTACCATTGGGACGACGACGAACAATCATCTTGTTCGAAGCCTTCTTCGGATGACGTGTACGAACCTCACCCTTGCCCCAAGGCGAAACCGGCGGCTTGCCACCGCGCGTACGACCACCATGTGGATGGTCGACAGGATTCATGGATTCACCACGTGTGATAGGACGCTTGCCTACCCAACGTGCGCGACCAGCCTTACCCAACTGAAGGTTTGCATGGTCTGAGTTACCGACTTCACCAATCGTTGCGCGGCAACGTGCATCCACGTTCCTGATTTCACCGGATGGCATGCGCAGCTGAGCGAAAGCGCCATCCTTTGCAACGAGCTGCACGGCAGCGCCGGCCGAACGAGCGATCTTCGCGCCACCAAGTGGACGAAGCTCAATCGCATGCACGACGGTACCAGTTGGGATGTTGCGAAGAGGCAGATTGTTGCCAGGCTTGATATCGGCCTGAGCGCCTGTCTCGATTCGATCTCCCTGCTTGATGCCTTCCGGGGCGACGATGTAGCGCTTCTCGCCATCGGCGAAGTGAAGCAGCGCAATGCGAGCCGAACGATTTGGATCATATTCGATGTGCGCAACCGTTGCTGGAACGCCATCCTTATCCCAACGCCTGAAATCGATGAGACGGTATTGACGCTTATGCCCGCCGCCACGATGGCGGCTGGTGATGCGACCGTATGAGTTACGACCGCCAGTCTTGCTGAGTTTGCGCAGAAGCGACTTCTCAGGCGTCGAGCGTGTTATTTCGGAGAAATCCGAAACAGACGCATTGCGACGGCCCGCAGTAGTCGGCTTATATGTGCGGATAGCCATAATGTAGTTCTTCCTAACTTTTGTCGGCTAGCCTTCAGTTGCCGAAGATATCAATGGTCTGACCTTCAGCGACGGATACGATGGCACGCTTCTGATCTGCACGCTGGCCAAAGCCGGTGCGAGTGCGCTGCGTCTTTCCGCGACGGTTGAAGGTATTGACGTTCGTTACCTTGACATTGAAGATCTGCTCAATTGCTTGCTTGATCTGAACCTTGTTCGCATTCGGAGCGACCACAAAGGTGTATTGGCCGCGATCTGAATTCGCATAGCTCTTCTCGGAAACAACTGGCTTGATGATGACATCATGCAATGGCTTATGAATTACTGACATGAGAATCAGGCCTCCTTGGCGACAGCGGTCTCGGAACCTGTTTTCACTGCGATGAAGGCATCGAAGCCATCCTTGCTGAAAACGAGATCCTGAGCGGTGACCACGTCGTATGTGTTGAGCTGATCTGCGAAGAGAACATGGACGGTTGGCAGATTCCTGACGGAAAGCCACTCGTTGACGTTCTCTCGTGACAGAACCACGGTTGCGAAACGCTGTTCGGCAACCTGAAGCAGCACTGCATTCGCAGCCTTTGTGGATGGGGTGTCGGTGATGCCGAATTCAACGACGTGCACGCGACCCGCATTTGCACGGTCTGAAAGCATGTAGCGAAGTGCCGCCGCCTTCATCTTCTTGGGAGTGCGCTGCGAGTAGTCACGTGGAACTGGTCCGTGAACGATTGCACCGCCAGCCCATTGAGGAGAGCGAATCGAACCCTGTCGAGCGCGACCGGTTCCCTTCTGCTTCCATGGCTTGCGACCGCCACCTGCAACGGTGGAACGGGTCTTCACGGCATGAGTGCCCTGACGAGCAGCTGCAAGCTGAGCCACGACCACCTGATGAACCAGCGGAATGTGGCTTTGAATGTCTTCAGATGAGATTCCGAACAAATCCTCGGGAGCTTCCACTGTTGACGTGGACTTGCCCGAAGCATCGGTAACGTTCAGAGAAATGTTAGCCATGGTTTCAGGCCCCCTTCACTGCGGAACGAACGAGAACGATGCTGCCCTTTGGTCCTGGAACAGCGCCCTTCACGGCGATGATTCCATTGGTTGAATCCGCAGACACGATGGTCAGATTCAAAGTCGTTGAAGTCTCATTGCCCATGCGGCCAGCCATATGCTTGCCCTTGAGAATGCGACCTGGTGTGGCGCATGCGCCGACTGAACCTGGACGACGTTCGTTTTTGTGTGAACCGTGGGTACGACGATAGGACTTGAAGCCCCAGCGCTTGATGGTTCCTGCGAAGCCCTTGCCCTTGCTGGTGCCTGTGACATCAACCTGAGCGCCTTCAGGAAGCAGTTCCACGGTCAGCTCTTGACCTGGCGTGTAGTTGTCTGCGTCCTCGGTGCGAACCTCAACGAGGTGGCGACGAGGCGTGACACCGGCCTTTGCAAAATGACCTGCGAGTGGCTTGGTCACCTTGAGCGGGTCAATCTGTCCATAACCGATCTGGACGGCGTGATAGCCGTCAGTTGCCTCGGTCTTGACAGCGGTGACTACGTTGGTGGAAACGTCCACCAGTGTCACTGGAACGAAGAAGCCGTTCTCGTCCCAGACTTGCGACATACCTAGCTTCTTGCCAAGCAGCGCAGTGCGATGTGCTTGCTGTGCAGTCATAACGGTTCCCTCCCCCCTAGAGCTTGATCTCGATATTGACATCTGCGGGCAGGTCGATATGCATCAATGAATCCACAGCCTTAGGTGTGGGATCGACGATATCGATGAGACGCTTATGCGTACGCATCTCAAAGTGCTCGCGAGAATCCTTGTATTTATGAGGAGAACGGATGACACAAAATACGTTCTTCTCTGTCGGCAGAGGAACTGGGCCAACAACCGTTGCACCCGCATTCGTCACTGTCTCGACAATTTTCTTCGCCGACTGGTCGATGACCTCATGGTCATAGGACTTAAGCCTGATGCGGATTTTCTGTCCCGCCATTGCCTTCCGCCCTTTCTTGCGATTGATTCTGATTAACAACCTATCTACGGGCATTGAAGGCAGGCAGACTGGGATATACTCAGCCGAGCCGAACCACATCAATGCGTGACCATGCAACGATCGCTTTCGCAACCGTTGTGCCACGCTCGCTTTTTTAATTACAAAGTGCGAGCCCAAAACAGGCAACTGCTCCATTAAAGCACAAAGCCCCCCTAGCATAAACCGGGCGTGTCGCCGAGCCGTCAAGCGAACAGCCCGGTGGGCTGTTCGTAGGCGAGGTGAGCAACCCCAAGGTTGCGAAGATTGTGCGAAGCACAATAATCAGCGAGGAACACACCAACCAGCCACCCCAGAAAGTCCCTAGGCGAGGTAAGCAGCTGAGCCATAAAGAGTGATGCCCGGCGAGCATCACTCAGGCGAAGTGAGCAGCCCCTAAGACTGCGAAGGTAACCGCGACAGCGGTTACAGGCTGCGAAGATTGTGCGAAGCACAACAACCACCGAGGAACACACCAACCAGCCACCCAAACCATCCGCAGACGAGCCAAGCACCCAAGACAGCGAAGATCGTACACAACACAACAACCACCGAAGACAATGTCCTTCAAGTCCCCAAACCCATCCGCGATTCAGACCTACCAACTCTCCTTGCACTGTCCGCCCATGAACACCCGTGCAGATGCCGCCGGTCGATTATGCCGAAATCAGGCTCTCAAATGACCCGATTTGAACCTCTGTTGCAAGTTTTGGGGACTTGCCAAAGTATTTCGACCCGGTTTTTCTTCGAATCGTAACGCAAGGACACCGATTCATGGTCCTCTATACTTTGGCAAGTCCCCAAAACTTGAAATATGACTCCGAGAGTGCGTGCATTGCTGCCCAACATATGCTACGGGGCCATGCATCGACCTGTCACCGCGGCCACGTCAGCGAACTCACGCTGTGTATCTCACGGATGCAGTGACACTCGGGTTCTGGTCACAGTCTTGCGAGAATGTCGCTTCCGACTTCAGCGGTGGAGCGTTTTGCCGTCGCTGATTCCTTGATGTCGGCCTCTACAGCGGTTTCAATTCTGTCCGCGGGATCGTCGAACCCAAGGTGACGGAGCATCAGGGCAGTGGAAAGTATCGCGGCAGTAGGATTGGCGATGCCCTTTCCGGCTATGTCCGGCGCCGATCCGTGGATTGGCTCGAACATCGAAGGATACTCGTTGCTGGCATTGATGTTGCCGGAAGCTGAATAGCCGACTCCCCCGACCACTGCGCCGGCCTCGTCGGTGATGATGTCCCCGAAGAGATTGTCCGTGAGAATCACGTCGAATCGGCTCGGGTCAGTCACAATGAATATGGTTGCGGCATCGACGTGCTGATAGTCGGTCGTGACTTCCGGAAATTCCTTCGCGACGGCGTCCACAATGCGCTGCCACATATCACCCGCATTGGTGAGCACGTTCTTCTTGTGCACAAGCGTCACATGGCGACGGCGCTTCATGGCGAGCGCGAAGGCATAGCGGACCACCCGTTCCACGCCAAAGGCCGTGTTGATCGAGACTTCGGTCGCCACTTCATGAGGAGTTCCACGACGTATCGCACCGCCTGCACCCACGTAAAGGCCTTCCGTGCCTTCCCGGACGACGACGAAATCGATCTTGCCTGGGTTCGCCAACGGTGATGTGACGCCCTCGAAGAGCTTCGATGGGCGCAGATTCACGTATTGGTCGAGAGCGAAGCGCAGCTTCAGCAACAATCCACGTTCGATGATGCCAGCCTTGATGCGCGGGTCACCGACCGCTCCCAGCAGAATGGCATCCTTGTTCTTGATGCGATTCAGCTCCTCGTCCGGCAGAGTGGAGCCATCTCGGAGATACCGCTCGGCACCCAGGTCAAAGGTCTCATAATCGAAGTTCACGAGACCCTTGGTTGCCTTTTCGAGTACCGCCTGAGCTGGTGGCACGATCTCCTTGCCGATGCCATCGCCCGGAATAACCGCAATGCTGTATGTACGAGTCGACGCTGTATCTATGCTTTGAGTCATGTCTCATGACAATAGGCAGAAACCTGATGCGAACGTCGATGCAGTCCGATTATTGGACAGTTCCATATCACGATTCGAGCATCGAAACGGCTCGGGGCGAGTGGGCCATGTGCAAGACCAGACGTGCAGCTGCACATGGCACCGTCGGCATCACATCGAGATCTTAGGGGCGCACCCCATAAGCGACAGACACCACGCCACCTCAAGACACAGTTCCTCCCATTGCTTGTATCTGCCGGTCGTGCCACCATGCCCTGCCTCGACCTCGATCTTTGCGCATACCTTCGCACCGACCTCAGCTTCGCTCAGCCGCGCAGCCCACTTCAGCGGCTCGACATAGAGCACCCGCGTATCGTTCATCGAGGTCGTGATGAATATCTGCGGGAAATGCACCGTGCCGAAGCGTCGTTGCCGCTCCGCTACGGAAAGCACATTCTCATATGGCGAATAGGATTCCATATAGTGATACACCTTGTCATCGTGCAACGGGTCTCCCCATTCGTCCCATTCAGTCACGGTCAGTGGCAGGCTCGGGTCCAGAATCGATGTCAGTGCGTCCACGAAGGGCACGTCCGCCTCGATGCCCGCATACAGCTGTGGAGCCATGTTCGCGATGGCACCCATAAGAAGGCCGCCTGCCGAACCGCCGTTCGCGACTGTTCTGGCAGGATCGGCGAATCCGGCGCGCTGCAGCGCAGCCGTCGCATCGATGAAGTCCTCGAAGGTGTGCTTCTTGTTGAGCCTGCGGCCTTGCTCGTACCACGCCCGTCCCATTTCGCCACCTCCGCGGACATGCGGCAAGGCATAGAGCACACCCCGGTCGAGAAGACTCAGCCGCGACACCGAGAAGCTTGGGTCGGAGCTTATCTCGTAGGCCCCATAGCCTGTGATGAACATGGGCGATGCGGCGGGCAGGCCTTGGCCGGCGACCTCAGGAGCATCGTTGGCGGGTCTGGTTTCCGTGAAATTCCACCTTGGAGATGCCTCGATGTCGGTGAGCACCTCCTCGGTCATGCCCTGATGACCGAAAGCATCCAGGGCAGGAACAAGCCCCTTCTTCCAGAGCAATGAAACCGGAACGCGAGCGCCGTCACGCGCCTGAACCCAGACCTGGCATTCGGCGTAATCGTCGGATTGGAAATCCCCCAGCACCCTCGCCTTCTTCAGCAGTCTGTCGGTGCCCTCGTTGGGGTCAAGTTCATGCAATTCTGCGGGATTGGTGAAGCTGGTGAATGAGTATCGCAGGCGCGGGGCCTCATACGATGGATTCCCTGCTGTGCCAATCGAGAAGAGCGCCTTGTCCGGGTTCTCTGGTGAGTCTGAGCCATCCGTGGATGCCTTGTGGGAACGGCCATCTGGTTCAGGCAGTATCTCCTTGAAATTCCAAGGAATCTTCGCAAGATAGTCTTGAATGGCCTGTCTCTTGGTGATGACAGCCAGATGTGCAAGACCGTTCGCGCGGTATCCCAGTGTGATGAAGTGCTCGTGGATGTCCAGGCTCTCAATGTTCAGGCCACGCGCACCCTGCAGTATCCTTGGATTTTCGGGATTGCGATCCGGGGAATCAAGCGGCTGGTCGCGGAATTCCCCGCCCCTTTCGCATCCGAATCTGCTTCCCTCCGCAATGCATGTTCCCTCGTCGAGGGCATATGGAGCTCCATGGCTGCGCATGTCAATGATGTTGATCTGAAAATTGGGGTTCGATACGTTGTGGCAGACCACCGCTATGGGAATGTCAGGTCCTTCGTCACCAGCGCCCTCGAAGCAGGAGAAACCGACGTCATATTCGATGCCCTCTCGCCGTGGAATGAAGGGGACGAAGTCTCCTTCCGGAGTCTGCACCGGCAGCAGCAGCACCTCGCTCGTCGTCTTGGAGCTTGTTCCGATGACAACATGCCGTTCATCGAAGCTCAATCCGACGCCGACCCAGAACCTTTCGTCGTCTTCGTGCCAGACGCGCACGTCAGCGGTTGATGGCGTCCCTACCCTGTGACGCCAAACGGCATCGGGACGCCATGCATCGTCAACCGTTGCATAGAACACCCATGATCCGTCGGGAGTGATGATTCCTCCGGCCGAAACCTGCGGTATCGTCTCTGGCAGGTCGTGACCTGAATGCAGATCTCTGACGTGAAGGTCATAGCGTTCATCGCCGGTCGTGTCTATGCCATAGAGCAGCCATCTGCCATCAGCGCTCATGCTCATACCGCCTATGCGGAAGAAGTCATGACCCTTCGCCTCGGCATTGCCGTCGAAGACGATCTCCTCACCCGACAATGAGCCAGGCTCGTCATTCTCATCGATGACCGGCACATCCCAATCGTCTTCATCCGTGACTGGGATCCTGCACTGAATGGCATATTGCTGGCCTTCTTGGGTACGCGAGAAGTACCAATACCCATGCGAGCGCACTGGAACGGACATATCCGTTTCCTGAATTCGCGACCTCAGCTCGTCAAAGAGTTCCCTGCGCGTCGATTCCAACGGCTTCATGACGTGCTGACAATAAGCGTTCTCGGCAGCGACGAATGTCTTGGTGTCTTCGGAATGCTTGTTTTTCATCCATGCATAGTCATCCGTGAACGTTCCGTCACCTGCTGTGCGGACTTCTGGCGATTTTGGTGCGATGGGTCTCGAAATGTCACTCATAGGGGACGATTATAAGCATTCGCATGCATCTTTTCGCACTCCGAACAACAGGCCTCCAAGAAATCCCGGTGCTGGCTCTCGATTCGGCCGCATCACGCCTTCATTGCCCCACAGAGTCAGACACGTCCGCGGCTGGGTTCCGAAGGTCTATCTTTCAGGACCGTGATATCGCTCGAGGTATGGAATAAGCGTCTTCATGAGATTCGAGCCCGTCGTTCCATAGAAGACCGGAATATCGGTTTCAGGCATCGGCTGAGTCGTCGTCATTCCTGCCAACGAGGGCAGAGCGGACTCCTTCGGACTGAGCTGGCGCATGCCGATGGCAATGATCCTCCCAGGATATCGGCGTGCAATGGTGGCATAGGTGGTCGGATCCTTTTGCCCATCATCGCCGATAAGGATGAACCGCATCTGAGGAAAATCCGCCATCAGCTGACCTATGAACTCAAGCTTGTGCTGGACGCCAGATGGAATGAATGACTTTGGCCGAGGATCCAGGTCGCGCAGCAGCAACGGACCTGATGGGAATCCGTGATACGAGATGAAGTGACGGATCGAGCTTTCGACATTCCAGGGAGATGTGGATAGATAGAAGAAGGGTGCGTCAGGGAAGATGTCGCCTATCTTCGAATACAGGACGCTCATGCCAGGAACGGACATCCTTTTTCTTGGATTCAGCAGCAGCATGTTATATGCGGCCTTCCAGATCGTTGGAACCTGGGTGACCATGATGGTGTCGTCGACATCGGAGACAACGCCTATCCCTGCGGTTCTCGCGATGGTATACAAGGCAGACTTCACAGGCTCCCTGCCAGGAATCTTGTATGAGACGCTATGGATACCGGGCTGAAGATGATGCTGGGCAAGGAGATCGAGATATCCACGCGTGTCCGACCATGCATACTTGCTGCTCCGCTCGCGCGATGCGTCAGGCTTGTCGTGCTGCTCCGACTCGCCGATCTGGACCGTACGCAAAGGAGTGCCGTCGATGCTGATCTTCACGCGGGCATGAGGTGCGGGAACGGTGAACACGGTTCTTATGCCGCGAACGACCGCGCCGGACCTGCCGCGCTGAGGGGCAAGCATCGTGCGGCAGATAAGGCGCGAATAGGAATCGGTGCCATAGCCCACATATGGCTCGACTCGCGGAAACCAATCAAGCTGACGGGTGAGCGCGGTTGAAAAATGCGTCCAGATATTGAATGAATGAATCAAAACCCGACGAGCTAGCCGTATTGGCAACGGCTGGCGTTCAAGCCTCATTCGCGGAGAGACGGTGTCGAAGCTGCTCGCGGTCTTTCTTGCGCGTATTGGTGATGAATCAGGCATATCCATACCCTCTACCATACACAATCTCCACACATTTGAAGGAATTCAGCGTCCGAACGCATCGGCCATGGCGATGCGTGCCAAGCCGCTCGGACGCCGTGATGGCCCTGTGAAATCCCGCTACTCGATGATCTTCGCGTATTCCTCGGCGCTGAGCAAGTCCGGTTCGTCGTCGTCAAGTTCGATCTTGAAGATCCAGCCCTCACCATATGGATCGTTGTTGATGACGCTGGGATCGTCTGACGCCTCACGATTCACATATCTGATGGTTCCGGCAACGGGGCTGACGAGAGGTTCCACAGCCTTCGCCGATTCGAGTTCGACTACTTCATCGCCTGCCTCTATGTGGGTGCCCGTTTCGGGTAGATCGACGAACACCAAGTCACCGAGCTGGTCCTGTGCATACTCTGTTACACCAACGACCGCCGGCGATGCTGAAGTGTCGATCCATACGTGATCTTCGGAATACTCGAGGTGTTCAGGAACCTCAAGATTCTGGGCATTTGCACTCTGTTCTTCGCTCATGGCTACTTCCCGCCTTTCTGTTACCTTTTCGAACAACCCCTGCCAAGCTACGATGCGAGATAGGAGCACTTTATAAACTACTACCTTGATATGGCGAAATGCTGCAACACGACATGCTGCAATGCGACATGCAACAGGCGACTGCAACCATGCAGAGACACCCATGCAAAGACACTCATCGAGGAATCATATGACTGCCGTCCGCATGGTCATCGTTCACAGGCATGAAAAGCATCGAGATAGAGACAGACAGAGTGGCTCCTCGCCAGGAAATCCATCATCGATGGGATCAGCGAACCGCGCCTGTCGGCTGAGTGCCGATCACCTTGACCATGGTTCCAACCCCTGCATTCTGATAGATCCACTGTGCATCCGCGGTCAGCATGTTGACGCACCCGTGCGAACCGTGCGTCACGGGATCCCCCGTCGCAATGCCGACCGTGTTCCACGGCGCTGCATGGAATCCCTCACCACCGTTGAAGTAGCTTATCCATTTCACGCCCTTGGTGAGGTAATCGGTGCCTCGCATATCCTGTGTCTGGTACTTGATGTTCACATAGAACGTACCGTTGTCCGTCTGTGTCGAATCCTTGCCAGTGCAGACGTTGAAGCTCTTGACCTTCGTCGATCCCTTGTATACGGTCACCGTCTGCTTGGAACGGTCGACCTCGATCCACATGTCGCCGTTGGCCTTTGTGTAATCGGCGACATGCGACTCAGTCTTGTATTTCACCACTGTGGTCTGGGCAGCGATGGATTCCGTCGAGCCGTTGTTCAGAGCGTCAAGCACCTTTTGCGCGGTTGTGGCGATGTTGGTGACCTTGACGCCGTTCACACCCTTGGTGGTGACCGTCAACACCGTGCCCTGCGCGTTCTTGATGTCTTGCTGCGCGACGGCATCCTGATCCAACTGCTTGGGCAGAGTGCTTTCGAGATAGGTGCTCATCGCCTCGCTATCGTATTGGATGGTGATGGTGCCCTTCGCGACATCACTGCTGGAATCTACCCATCCGGCCACCACGTCGGCGGGAATCGTAAAGCTCTTGCTGTCTCCATTATTGATGGTAACGCTCTGCGCGATGCGCTGGTTGGCGGTATCTGCAGCCTCCTGAGCAGCTTCCTCACTGATGGGCATCGAAACGGAACCGTAGCTTATGGGCGCTGAGACTGTTGTTCCTGGATTGGCAACGATCTTGGCAACCGCCGACTTCACCGTGTCAAGCTTGGGAGCCTTGCCTTCCTTGCCTGCCGTAACAGTGAACTTCTGGGAGGTCTTATCATAGGCAATGGTTGATGCCTTGGCGCGTTCGCCTTCCTTCACGAAAGTCGAAGTCAGGTAATCGCTCATGGCGGAGTCATCAGTCGAGGTCACGAGACTGACCTGCTGTCGCTGGAATGGATTGATCCGCAGCGCTCCTGCCGAGGACTTCGCCTGCAGCAATGCATTGACCGTGGCCTTCACGTCCACCTTGACGCCAAGTTCCTTGAGCGTCGCCTTCGTGTCCTGCTCCGCATTATCGGCAACCTCGACCTTGGAATCGGAAACCGCGGACTTCACAGTCTGGGTGAGCTGAGCGGCACTCTGACCAGCGACACTCCGGCTGCCGAACATCACGCCCGGTGCCGCCTTGTCGGAGAAATAGGATTGCGCAGCAAAGAAGCCGCCAACCGCAGCCGCCACAAGCACCAGCAGCATCACCAGTGTGACGATCAGACCGACATGGCCGTGTCTCTTGGCCATGCCATCGCCATGCTGAACCTCGAACTGTCCAAGGCCGGAATCACCTGAATCCTCAGTGCCTCGCCCTGCAAACTGGCCAGAAGGCCGCAAGGGAGAGAACTGCATCGTGCTCTGCGTATCGTTGGAGTAATCCCCACGGCGAGTTTCCCCATTCACGGGAGAGACATTCCCATCCACATTGAACTTCTGGCCTTGGCTGCCCCGTGACACAGGTGGTTTAGGAATACCTGAGTCAAAATACCCGTTGTCTGACATACTGGGCCTTTCTGTGTTTCCCACGCAACTCGCAAGCCATGGCCGATTGCTGCTATACCCCTTGCGTTCGCCGTGCCGATTCTACTAGCAAAGCTATGTGCAAACCACCATATATCCCAATTATTGCCATTGCCATGGCAAATGTCGCGAATTTCACACTTCGGCTAAATTACTTGCGTAGCCTTACAAAACCCTTAGAACTGCGCTCCGTACCATTCCTCGATCATGTATCGGGCAATGGTCGCCTTTCCCGGAGCCAGCATTTCCCCACTCGTGAGAGCGCGAATGAATTCGTCCCTGCTGACCCATCGGGCGCTTTCTGTCTCCTTGCCATCGACATGGATTGCCGTGTCGCGAGCGTATCCCTTGAACGACATCATCAATGATGATGGGAAGGGCCATGGCTGCGAGCCTGTGTACATGAGATCGGATACCTCGATTCCGGTTTCCTCCCTGGCTTCGCGCCGCGCCGCATGCTCCAGATTCTCCCCTGCTTCGACGAATCCTGCGGACACCGAATAGAATCCAGGCTTCCATGCGCTGTTATGCTGCAGCAGCAGTCTGTTCTGTGAATCTACGATTGCAGTGATGACGGCGGGCTCAATCCTCGGGAATATGATTCGGTTGTCGTCTGCGGCGTTCTGGCAGCGCTGCGCCCATCCTGAAAAGACGCTCGTCGTCGCCGCGCCACAATACGGGCAGTAGTGCTGAGCTCTGTGCCACATTGAAAGAGTCGCAGCCGTCGTCGCCAGGCCCGCCTCCACTGTCGAGGCATGCGGCGCGAACTCTCTCAGCCCCACCCAATCGCAACGCGTGCGGGCAAGCTCAAGAATCGACGGTCTCGCATCGGCCGATGCACGCGTGGGACCATCGGAGGCGAATGCATCATCAGCCCCGACGTTCCTAGGATTGGGAACCTCCGCCGCGATGATGCCTTCGGATATGTCGAGAGCGACATACGAATGGCCTGCGCGCGTTCCCAGGAATATCGGAATGCACTGAGCATGGGGAGAACTACGGAAGTCTCCACCCATGGAATCTGGAATCAAATCGCGCACATAGCTTCCGGCAAGCGTTGTCAGACGAATCTTCGCAACGTCATAGTCAACGAATCTGCCTTGTCCCTTTGGAATGGCCACTCTTCCGGACTGCACCAGAATCACTCGTGTGGCGTCGGACGAGAGAAGCGTGCGTATCAGTTCAGGATCATCCCTGCGATCGACCTGATAGTCGACCCCGTCCTGTGCAAGTGGCAGGAATGGCAGAACATGCGTCAACGCCAAAGGCGCGAACATCGAAGCATGGACTGGCTCCTTGCCAGGTGCCCCTGCCCTGTCTGAAGATCCCGATGCCGTCAGCGGCACTGAGCCTTCTGAATGCCGCCCGGCGTGCGAAGGCTGACCTTGTGCGTCACTGGCCGCATCCACTTCGTTTCGTGTGCCTGAATCCGTTTCATCATGTTCACTCATGGACTCGTCCCACCAGTTCCAGCAGTGCGCGTGCCACCTGCCCAGGATGTTCGGATGCGCTGAAATGCCCGCAATCTTCGATGACGGTGAAGCTTGTGGAAGTCGAAATCATCGCGTCTTGGAGCTTCTTCATTTCTTCCGGCGGACTGGAGGGATCCTTCTCTCCAGAAACTATCGCAGCGGGAGCGGTTATCTGCGGCAGCACATCACTCAAATCGGGACGCCCCGCAGCCATGCGTTCGCGCCATGCAACACCCGCAGGACTCTGATCGTGCAGCCACGCCGTGAACTTCGCGATGAATGCCGGAGACCGCTTTACCGTGGAGTCCCTGTCGGTCGCAGCCGCAAAGCCCATGACTGGTTCAATCGAGTTCGTGTTCTCGCATTCGTTGGCTATTCGCAGCCTGTTCTCACGGCTGTGACCTGCGTCTGCCTGAGACTTCGTGTCACACAGCGCAATGCCCGCAACCATTTCCGGATGGAGTTTCTGCATCATCAATGCGACGTATCCGCCCATGGACAGTCCTACCCAGATGGCCCTGTCATATCCCAGCGACTTCAGCAGGGACGCGTATCCTTCCGTCATTCGCTCCAAGGCCTGAGGGTATGCTCCGTCCGCATCGACCGGACCCGTGTCGGCCATAGCAGGTATTCCACTCGAGCCGGCTCCCGGCATCTCTGGGGCAAAGACAGGAAAAGGAGGAATGTCATTGAGCGCCGACAGATCGCAGACGGTTTTCGCGCATTCATCCCACATGCGATGATCGATGGGAAAGGCATGGACCAGCACGAGCGGGATGCCGAAGCCATCGCGATACGTGGTGTTGCCTATGTGCATTGTCATATTTGGTACTCCCATCCTGCAATCAGCAAGAAGTCTTATCTTTTGCGGCAGTCACGAACGTTCGCGAACGGTCACGAGCGGTCACGAAGGGTCGCGAATCACACCCGTCCTGCGTCTCACTGCCATCCTAGGCCAGAATCATGTTCTGAATCGTTTCCAGTCGCGAATCAGCAGGGCACGCGGGGGTCACGAATGCGTTCCGGCCCAGGACAATGCCTGACGCACTATGGTGCCGTGGCCATTCGGCATCTGGCTGATGAACTGGTCGAGAAGGACGTTGGACGGTTCCACCCATTCGACGTCCAGAGTCTCGTCTCGCGGCTTGCAGTCCCCTGCGATCGCGACGACGTAGCATAGCGCAATCGCATGCTGACGCGCATCGTAGAACTCGGAGACGCCGGGAGTCGGGAAGAACTCCGCAATCGTAAATGGTTGCAGACTCACGGGAATCAAAGGCAGCGCAAGCTCTCCCAAGTCCTTGGCAACATTCCTGGCAATCGCCTCGCGCAGAGACTCGTGGAAAAGCACCCTGCCGGTGATGAGCGTGCGCTCGATGGCGCCATCCTCGCACATGCGCAGCAGCGAGCCAACCTGCTCGATTTGGCCGAAGTCATCGGTTCTCACCGGCACGATCTCAACATATGCGATGGGGATCTGATGCCTGGCACGATCGATGTCAGCACTGCCAAGCCAGCCTGGAGGATTGTCTGACCCACTCACAAAGTCCTCTGGCGTGATGTGGTCGAACGCACCCCGCTTACGATCGGCGTCAAAGTCATCGTCATCGGGAATTTCATCATGTAGCACTGGCATACCGACCATTATCTGTACAACGCATGACCAAAGCCATGTGGATCGGCCATGCATCTGCTCCAATGAGCCTAGAGCGTATAAGCCGAGGGTGAGCTAGATTGTTCTTCATGTTGGCACTTGTTAGAGTGTGAGACTAAGCATGCGGAGGAGTACCGCAGATGAAAGGCAATGACGATGGCAACGCAGACAGTGACTTCACAGAACTTCGAACATACGATCAACGACAACGAACTCGTCTTCGTTGACTTCTGGGCGACCTGGTGCCGACCATGCAAGGCATTCGGCCCTATTTTCGAGAAGGCATCGGAAACGCATCCGGAAATCACCTTCGGCAAGGTGGACATCGATCAGAATCAGGAGTTGGCCGCTGCGGCCGACATTCAGGCAGTGCCGACGCTTATGGTCACCAAGAACGGTCAGATAATCTTCAAGCAGGCAGGTGCGTTGCGCTCAGCTGATTTGAACAGTCTGATCGATCAGGCCAAGAAAGCGGACGTTTCCTCCTCTGAGAAGTAAGCAGCCAGGGTAGGCAAGAGCGTCAGGGCAAATCTTCAGTGCAGGGTATCAGTGCAGATCTGACCGGCAGGAAGGCAGAGGTCTGCAGCGATCGCAGTATGACTGGGCTGACGGCCTTCGCCGTGTCCGTCCCTCGCGTTCGTGCATTGCTGCATGAATCCATTGCAACACACTTTTATATGCAAAAATAACATGCCTGCGCTATGATGTTGGAATTGTGTAAGCACCAGCGGCATTGCATAGTGGATGTTCCGCCCAGCGCGGGGCGTGAACTCACCGTGGCCTGATACGGGAGATATGAGGGCTTCAAGCAGCTGAGGATCTGTAGTCGAAGACAGAGGAGAAAGATGGTAAGCCATCGCAGAGAACGGGTTTCCGTGTTCAAGGTCTTGACCAAGAGACAACGAACCAGGCTTATTGCAGGAGCCGCGGCACTCATTCTGGCTGGCACCGCTGGCATTGTGTCACGCGGTTTCTACAGTGCGCCGGAAGCTCAGGCAAAAACGCAGGTAACTTCTTATTCGGCGACCCAGATGCAGGGGCTTGAGGTCTCGAGGGATTCCGTGCGCAAGGCCATCAACGAAGGCCAGGGAGGATCTTCCACTGATACGTCGTATGTCAAGGTCGTCATCAATGGAAAGTCCAAGCTCATTCTCGGAGATAACTTCACTACGGTGAAATCGGTTCTCGATGCGGGCGACATCACTCTTGAACCGGACGACACGGTCGCTCCAGGATTGAACACCAAGGTCACTGAATCGACAGTCATCCAAATATCCCGCTCCAACAGTGAGATTCAGTCGTCGCAGACACAGATTCCATTCAACACCATCGAAGAGAAGACAGACAGCATTCCTGCAGGAACGACTAAGGTCAAGACCGAAGGAAAAGCCGGAATCATGGAAACCACCAGCCTGATAACCAAGGTGGGCGGAAAGAATTCCTCCAGCAATATCTTCGCGTCATACGTTAAGAATGCACCTGTCAACAAGGTCATTCTCATTGGTACCGGCAAGGTCGAGTCCTCATCTTCGAGCTCAAGCTCGTCAAGCTCTTCAAGCTCTTCTTCGACATCAACGACCTCGGTTTCCTCGACTTCCACGACGCCTGTCGGAACGGCACAGAGCATCGCGCACACTCAGGTTCTGGCGCGTGGATGGAGCGAAAGCGACTTCACCTGCCTCGTGCAGCTCTGGAATCGTGAATCTGGCTGGAGCACCACTGCGGAGAATCCTTCGGGCGCGTATGGCATCCCTCAGGCACTTTCAGGAAGCAAGATGGCTTCCGCAGGATCTGATTGGGCCACCAATGCATCGACTCAGATCACCTGGGGCCTCGGCTACATCGCAGGACGCTATACGAATCCTTGCGGAGCCTGGTCTCATTCAGAATCCTCAGGATGGTACTAAACCGTATCTCCACCATGAAAAGCCCCTGTGCCCGATTCGGCGCAGGGGCTTTTCATTATTCAACCGCAGCGAACGAGATTCGTGGCAGCCGTGACATTATGGCGTGAACTTACCGAAGCTCATCTGCGCTGTGACGATCGCGTCGCAACAGTACAGATGCCGGAACAGACATTCTGGTTCGGACACATTCTTACATATCGGCTTCATGATAGAGCAAGCAATACCTCTCCCTGAGCTTGCCTACTCCCTTGAAGAAGATCTCCGCCATCCAGATCGATTACGCTCAGGCTCCGGAATCACAAGGGAGCATGACAGGGCGTCCGACATGAGGGAAAGGACCACACACATGCTGCTGACAGAGTCTGATTTATACAGGCTCTATGACTTTGCGGACGGTGCGATGCTCTGGGTACTTTGCAGGTTGAGGTCAAAGGAAGTGCTCCCACATCTCGTCCAGACATAGAACAGAGCCCTCACATCATGCATTTCAGATGTGAGGGCTCGATACTTACAGCGTCGGTGCACCTTATAGGGCGCGTGCCGACCATGGAGTCAGGAATGGCTCCTGACTGCTTGCTTGCTGCCGAATCCCATGCGTCAGAGCACTGCCTGAAGCACAAAGTCAAGCACGAAGAGCAAAGCCACGATCCAGATGACGATGTTGACTTCCTTCGCCTTGCGCTTGAAGGTCATGGTCAGGCAGTAGACGAGGAATCCTGCTGCGATGCCATAGGAAATCGAATAGGCAAAAGCCATGAACACCGACGTGAAGAAGGCGGGAATCGCTTCGGTGATGTCGTCCCACTTGATCTCGCGGAAGGAGCTCATCATCATGCAGCCTACGAGGACAAGCACTGGAGCCGTTGCCGCGGATGGAATGGCGGAGACGACTGGTGCGAGGAACGCACTCAATGCGAAGCAGATGGAGACCACGACAGAGGTAAGACCTGTGCGGCCACCGGCTGCGATGCCTGCAGCGGATTCAACGTAGGTGGTGGTGTTCGAGGTGCCGATCAGCGCGCCGACCGAAGTCGCCGTGGCATCGGCGAAGAGTGCCTTGTCCATCTTCGAGCTGAAGCCGGAGCCGTTTTCGAGGGCTTCCTCGTCTGCCTGTGAGAAGATGCCTGAACGGCGACCGGTGCCGACGAAGGTGCCGATGGTGTCGAAGGTGTCAGACAGCGAGAATGCGAAGATCGTGATGATGACGATCGGAAGCTTTGCAGGATCAGAGAAGAGCGAACCGAATCCTGCATGGGTGAAGATGGCCAGGAATGTCTGTGGAAGCTCAGAGAATGACTGGCCCAAGTTGGTCGCTGCGCTCATGGTGGTGACGCCCATGGGAATGCCGATGATGGATGTCAGCGCGATGGCGATGACGAAGCCACCCTTGTTGATGAACGAAAGACGGCCCTTGAACTTGAATACCAAGAAGAAGATGGCAAGCAGCAGTCCGATGAGGAACAGTACCGTCGTGCTCGTGTTGAATACTGTCAGCGCCGGATTTGCAAGAGCCGGGGCGGTCTTGTCTGGGCTGAACTTGATGATGCCGACGTTGAGCAGACCCACATAGGCGATGAATATGCCGATGCCGCCGCCTATGGCGTGCTGAAGCATCGGTGGAATCGACTTGATGATGAGCTTTCGAATCTTGGTCGCGGTGATGATGATGTTGATAAGACCGCAGATGAAGACCATGCTCAAGGTCTCCTGCCACGTAAAGCCAAGCCCCTTCACCACGGTGAAGGTGAAGAATGCGTTGAGACCCATACCAGGAGCCAGAGCGTATGGTACGTTGGCGACCAGGCCCATGACGAGCGTACCGATGATGGATGCGATGATGGTTGCAAGGAATACAGCCCCCCACGGCATCCCTGTCTTGGAAAGAACCTCTGGATTCACAGCGATGATGTATGCCATTGCGAAGAAGGTTGTGATACCAGCAACCACTTCCGTTGAGACGCTAGTCCCGTTCTCCTTCAATTTGAAGAACTTGTCCATACTCTCTTCTCCCTAGTTATAGATGTGTTGGACAAAGAGAGCATATCACTGGCAATGGTCTGCAATTGTTGCCAGAACGATGCGAATGTGCGGTAACTCACATGTCACATCGTTGAGCTCGGAAAAATGTAAAGAGGAATTTACAAATAGGCTGATTTTGCATGAATTTCAGGCCCCGAAGATCGAGATTCCGAGTTTTGCGGCAATTAAGAAGTATAAACATGGTTTTTTGGCTTTTCTACGTCCTGATTTCAACAATTTCTTGCCCTTATACTTCGCAATTGCCGCAAAACTCGGAATCTCGGCAACAATAGCCCCTGTGGGAGCAGGAACCGCATTGATTATGACTCTGGTACGCGAATCGATGCGGCTGTGATTGAAGCATCGCCTCAACCTGGTCGCTAAGCAGAGTGAAATGCTGTGACGGGATGCAATCCGGGGCCTGTGCTGCCCATGAGAAAACGGAGATCCACGCCAAAGGCGTGGATCTCCGCTATTGAATGCGCTCATGCAGCGCAAGGGATCATCCGAAACGACCGGAGATGTAGCGTTCGGTGTCCTTCTCCTCAGGGTTGGAGAATATCTTGGTCGTATCGTTCATCTCGACCAGGTGACCGGGCTCGCCCACAGCGCGAAGATTGAAGAAGGCCGTGTAGTCGGAGACACGGGCGGCCTGCTGCATGTTGTGCGTCACGATGACGATGGTGTAGTCCTTCTTGAGCTCATTGATCAGATCCTCGACCGCAAGAGTCGAGATGGGGTCCAGAGCCGAGCATGGCTCATCCATAAGCAGGACCTGAGGATGCACGGCAACTGCACGGGCAATGCAGAGACGCTGCTGCTGACCACCGGAAAGTCCGATTCCTGGATTGCCCAGACGGTCCTTGACTTCCTCCCAAAGGTTCGCGCCTCTTAAGGCCCATTCCACAAGGTCATCCGCATCTGACTGCTTGAGGCGACGGTTGTTGAGCCTCACGCCCGCCAGCACATTGTCCCGTATGGACATGGTCGGGAATGGGTTCGGCCGCTGGAACACCATGCCAATGTCTCTGCGCACCGAGACTGGATCTATGTCCTGCGCATACAGATTCTGCCCCTCCAGCAGCACCTCCCCCTTGACGTATGCGCCGGGAATGATCTCGTGCATGCGGTCCAAGGTGCGTAGAACCGTTGACTTTCCACAGCCTGAGGGACCGATGAAGGCGGTGACCTTGTTCGGTTCGATGGCCATGTTCACATCTTCAACTGCGAGAAACTTCCCGTAGTAGACGTTCAGATGATTGACATCTATGCGTTGTCCCATATTTGTTCCTTTGCTTCACGATTCTTGCATGAATTCGTGATGTCACAGTCCTAAGATTCAGTTTTCAGTCTTTACGGCGAACAGCCTGGCGACGAGTCGCCCGACAAGATTCAGCAGCAGCACGATGATGATGAGCACCAGTGCGGCAGCCCAGGCACGTTCCATGCGAATCTCTGGCAGGCAAGGGGGTGTCGCCTGCAAGGCAGTCGCCGAGCATGTGGCCAGACCCTGCGAATATTCCTGATACACGTACACTGGCAGGGTGGTCATGCGGCCGCTGAACAGGTTCAGGTTCGTTGTCGATATGAAACCGGCTGCGATCAGCAACGGTGCGGTTTCGCCGATGACACGCGCAATGGCAAGTATGACGCCTGAAACTATTCCAGGCAGCGCAGTCCTCAGAACAATCTTCGTGATCGTGCGCTGCTTGGTCACTCCGAGAGCATAGGCGGCCTCGCGAAGATCATTGGGAACGATCTTCAGCATCTCCTCCGACGTCTTGACAACCGTTGGAATCATCAGCAGCGAAAGAGCCACGGAACCGACAAAGCCATTCACCGTGCCAGGTCCAACGAGCGTATTGAACAGCGAATATGCGAAGAGTCCGGCAACGATCGAAGGAATGCCGCTCATGACGTCGACAAGCAGTCCGATCGCTCTGGCAAGGCCGCCGTTATGCGAATACTCGACCAGATACACAGCGCACATCAGGCCCAGCGGAATCGAAATGACCATCGAACCCAAGGTGACCAGAAGCGTGCCGATTATGGCATGGACGATGCCGCCGTAGCCACCGCTTGGCGTGGCGTTGCCACCGACCACACCAGACATGTTGTAGCTGAGAAAGTTCAGGTTCAACCTGGTGATGCCAGAGGAAATGGTGGTCCACAGGACCGAGATGAGCGGAATGAGCGCAACGACGAAGGCAAGCAGGATGAGGACTCTCATCATCCAATCCTTGCGCTTGCGCGCAGCAAGATAGGATCGCGTGGGCTTGAACTTGTCAAAGTCGATGGAAGTATGTGACTGGGACATCATACTCTCGCTTTCTCGGTTATCTTACGAGCTATGAAGTTCACAAGGAAGGTGATCAGGAACAGGACCAGGCCGGTCGCTATCAGGGTCGAGACACCAAGATCGTTCGCTTCAGGGAACTGCGACGCAATGTTGGCTGCAATGCTTTGGTTCTGCGATGCCTGCAACAGCTTGAAGGAATATGACATGCCGGGCGAAAGAATCATCAGCACCGCCATCGTCTCGCCAAGGGCACGGCCAAGTCCCAGCATCGAAGCTGAGATAATTCCCGAACGCCCGAATGGAAGCACGGCAAGCTTGATCATCTCCCATTTCGTCGCACCCATGGCCAGCGCCGCCTCCTGCTGAAGGCGCGGAGCCTGCAGGAAGATGTCGCGGGAAACGGATGTGATGATGGGAAGGATCATTACCGCCAGCACGACGGAAACCGTCGCCACGGTGCGTGATGGATCCGCTGCAGGGCCCTTGAACAAGGGTATCCAGCCAAGATATTTGGCGACCCACTGCCAGAATCCGGTTATGTGAGGCACCAGCACGATGCCACCCCACAGACCGTAGATCACGGAAGGGATGGCTGCAAGAAGATCGACCACATAGCTCAGCGCGGTTGAAAGCCTACGCGGTGCATAGTGCGAAATGAAAAGCGCGATGCCTACCGAGATTGGGAATGCAAGCAGCAGCGCCAACGCTGAGATGAGAATGGTGCCGAATACCAAAGGTCCGACATATTGCAGGAAGTTATGCGCCTGCCCACCTGTGAATGAAACGATGGTTTCCTCATTGGCCTTTTGGTCGCCGGTCAGCAGAGGCATCGCTCGAACTATAAGAAATAAGGTCACGGCAGCCAAAGCCACCAGAATCATGATTCCGGCTCCATAAGCCAAACCTTTGAACACTTTATCGCCGGACTTGCCCGATGTTGTGTTCCGTGTCACCGTTGTCTGCGAACTCAAGGCTTCTCCTTCATCGTATGCGATTCACGCATTGAGTCTCACTGTATACCTTACCGGGATGCATCAAGGAATGCGGCCGGACAATCTGCCTTTTCGGCAAGCAATCCGTCCCACCGATGGCCGAGACCATCCGCGAAACGGATTGCATAATCAACATGTCGCTTGCCATATCAGCATTCGCGAATCAATCAGATGACCTGTGAAGATCGCTCACTTGGTCTTGATTGCGTTTACGGACTTCATGACTTCGGCGCGCAGGGAGGCCGACATCGGGGCACTGCCTGCACTGTCAGCTGCGGTCTTCTGACCATCCTTGCTGACGACGTAGGTGAGCCATTGCTTGACGAATTCAGCGTTCTTGGTGTCCTTGTATGCAGGGCATGCAATGTCATAGGAAACGAGAACAACTGGATATGCGCCTGATTCGGTCGTGTTGTGATCGATCTTGATGACGACTCGGTTTGCCTGAGTCGCGGTGTCGTCCTTAGGAGATGCATCGACTACCTTGGCAGCCGCATCGGCTGAGTAAGGCACGTATTCGTCGCCGACCTTGACGGCGGCAGTGCCCAGCGAACCTGCCTGCGAAGCGTCGGCATAGCCGATCGTTCCCTCAGCCTGGTTGACTGTGGTGATCACACCGGAAGTGCCCTTGGCACCCTGTCCGACGTTGTTAGGCCAGTTCTCGCCGACCTCATAGGACCATGCCGAGCTGGCGGTGTCCTTGATGTAGCTGACGAAGTTCTTGGTCGTTCCGGACTTGTCGGAACGGTGGACGACGGTGATCGCCAGGTCAGGGAGCGTGACATTCGGATTCATCTTCGCGATTGCGGAGTCGTTCCACTTGGTGATCTTGCCATCGAAGATCTTCGCAATGGTCTCGCCATCAAGCTTCAAGTGCTTGCTGGTGCCGTTAAGTCCGGCGGACTTGAGGTTGTAGACGATTGCGATTGGGGAGATGTACACAGGAACGTCAAAGGCGGTGCCTGTTGCGCAAACCGACTTTGACTGAGAAACCTGATCCGATGTCATTGCTGCATCGGAACCGGCCCATACCGTTGAACCAGTCAGGAAGGTGCTCACGCCTGCGCCCGAACCGGATGGATCATATGAAATCTTTGCATCAGGCTGCTTGTCGGCAAAGCCTGCAATCCAAGCCTCGACAGCGCTCTGCTGTGAAGAGGCGCCTGCTCCCGCGAATTCCCCTGAGATCGAAGCAGCGGCAGAAGTTGAAGCTGAACTTGACGAAGTTGCACTTGTGTTGTCACCGCAAGCTGCAAGGGCCGCCAACATGGCAAAACCAGAAAGTGCAGCGACGGAACGGATCAACGCATTGTTACGCATATATTCTTTCCTCTATCATCCTTGACGGTTACCCGCCTGAGTGCCTTCCTCAACAAACTGGGGCGACCTTTGAAGGACCCCATCCGACCTGAACATGGCACATGGAATTTCAAGCCAATTCCAAGCGTATTGGGTGAATCGAAGTTCGGGAAGCGAAATAGGTTAACGGAGAATGAACAAGAGCTTATATCTCGACCACTCCGTCGATATGCCGAGTTTCGCATCATCGTTCGCTGGATCTATGGGAAAACGACTGTCGCTCGGCGAGACGACAGGTCTTGCAACGGCTGAGCGTTGACTATCTCAGCGGCCGGGCTCATCGATCTTGTAGCCCAAGCCACGAACGGTCGTGAGGTACTTGGGATGGGCGGGGTCGATTTCTATCTTCGAACGGACACGCTTCACATGCACGTCCAGGGTCTTGGTGTCGCCAACATAATCCGACCCCCAGATTCGATCGATCAATTGATGCCGCGTCATCACCCTTCCCTTGTTCTGCAAGAGATACTCGAGCAATTCAAATTCCTTGAGAGGGAAGAACACATCCATGCCACGGACCTGGACCGAATGCTCGCCGACGAGCATGGAAACCTCACCGCAGCTCAGCGGCATGTCAGCATGGACCGCCGTTCCCTGCTCAGGCGTTCTGACGGTCTGATTGCGTCTGAGAACGGCTCGGATCCTGGCAAGCAGCTCACGGAATGAATATGGCTTGGTGACATAATCATCCGCTCCAATCTCCAATCCGACGACCTTGTCGATCTCCGAGCTCTTTGCCGTAAGCATGATTACGGGGACACGGGATTGCTCACGAATCCGTCTGCACAGCGCGATTCCATCCAAGCCCGGCAGCATCAGATCCAGCAGCACCAGGTCCACCCCACCCTTGGTGAATATCTCCAGACCTTCCTCGCCTGTTGCCGCAGCGGAAACCTCATAGCCTTCCCGGTTGAGCTGATATACCAGAGGCTCCCTATACGATTCCTCATCCTCCACGATCAGTATGCGAGTCATTCGACACCTTCCCTGACTGTCACCGTTGT
Source organism: Bifidobacterium sp. WK012_4_13 (assembly GCF_041080835.1). Classification (NCBI taxonomy): domain Bacteria; kingdom Bacillati; phylum Actinomycetota; class Actinomycetes; order Bifidobacteriales; family Bifidobacteriaceae; genus Bifidobacterium; species Bifidobacterium fermentum. The sequence continues at coordinate 2,014,276 of NZ_CP129683.1, read as the reverse complement.
CTTCACACCCTTTTCCACACGTTGCGCACCATGCACAGAATAAGGCATATGTGCGGACGGTGCATGCACACCCCATTCATCACGCATATCGCACCCCATGGTAATGGAGATGCTCAACCTCAGAGATTCCCGACGCATCGATCACCCTCGGCATGCGCGTCCGTTGGCATGATTCTCAATCATCATCGGTCTCCCCGGGATTGCTTCGGATGAACGCCATCCTTGCCTGCGGTCCGCCCGGAACCTGGCTCTTTCACTCCCCTGGGAAGGGTTATCGTAAAGGTCGATCCCTCACCTTCACGAGACCAGACTGCGATGGTTCCACCGCACTCCTGAACGCAATGCTTGGTGATGCTCAGACCGAGACCCGTTCCCCCGGTCTCTCTCGAACGCGCGGGATCGACTCGGTAGAAGCGCTCAAAGACACGGCCGAGAGACCGCTCAGGTATCCCGATGCCTTGGTCGACGACCTTGATGCGAACGTTCTGTTCGTCAGCGACGATGCCCACGGCGACGTGCGTTTTCGTCGGCGAATACCTGATCGCATTTTCGACGAGATTCTTCACAGCTGTTTTCAACGCGTCCGCGCTCCCCTGATTGAAAATCGTCTCCTCGAACGCGGCAGATGAGGCAAGGTCGGACTCCTCATTGATCGGAGCTCGCTGGCCGTTGATCGACAGGACGATTTCCATATGCTTCGCCTCGGCCTGGACCAGATTCTCTCGAATCGCCTCGGTGACGGTCTCCAGCACGTTCGTCTGTCTGCTTTCGGCGATGTCCAGCGTGTCCTCGGCTCTCTGCAGTTCTATCAACCTTCCGACCAACCCCGTCAGACGCTCTGATTCCTTCGAGATTCTGCCGGAGAAATAGCGCACCGCATCGGGATCGTCCGCAGCGTCAGAAACCGTTTCCGCCAACAATGCGATTGCTCCTGCCGGAGTCTTCAGCTCATGCGAAACGTTCGTCACGAAATCCCTTCTCATCCTTTCGAAGCTTCGCTGTTCGCTCGTGTCCTGGATGAGGATCGCATAGATGTCACCGGCGACCCTGCCTATGCGCACTCGCAGGTTGACCGTTTTCGAAGGCAATGCGGCGCCTGGCTGGACACCAAGGCCAGACACGCCGATGGGACTCTGGGAGGCATGGCTTCCATTCTTGATTTCAGATCCCACGTAGCCATTGCGGTCGCATTCGATCTCACGCTCCCGAAGGACACCGTCGGCACTGGTCTGATTCAGCATGTCAATCAGTTCGTCGGAAACAAGACGACTGCCTTCGACGAGCTTCAGCTCCTCGGCCGCAGGGCTGGCATATTCGACTTCACGTGCGGAGCTGAGGATGATGATTCCGCCATACATGATCTGGATGAGTCCGCGCTCCGCCTGCTCCGTCGCAACCGTGGCGCCGAATATTGATTGGGAACGCTCGTCGCGGGGGGCATCGCGCTTCGCCTTGCGCGAAGCTCCGAAACGATATGAGCCCCAGCATGCAACGCATATCACGATTGCGGCGATCGCGGTCAATACCCAGATCTGCCACCAGATTACGCCTACTTGCATGATGCCCTCTCCCAAGAAGATCGAACGATTCGTTGCCGATACAGCTACAATCATATTGCCCGCATTGTCCAGATCGGGCATCGCTGCATGAGGAAAAATATCTGCACGTCCTATTAGGATTGTCTTCTTTGCAGGAGTTTTGGGGACATGAATCTCTGGCTGAAATTTTCATGAATGTTCTATGAACGCGAGAGAAGTGAGTTAATGCGCATCAGATGGCACGGACCAATCGAGACAGTAACCGGTAGCAAGGCATTTGCGAATGGCAGACTGACACGGCCCGCACTCATTTCGATATCGATTCTCACCTTCATCACATTCGTCGGTAACTTCACCCAACTCCAGCTGACCAGCGCGTTGCCGACTATGGTCCGCGAATTCAACATATCGGTGACGACAGGACAATGGATGACATCCATCTTCCAGCTTGTCATGGGCGTCATGATTCCTCTGACAGCCTTTCTCACCAAGCGCTTTACCACGCGAGAGATCGTCATCGCATCAATGTACATCTTCACCATCGGGTCGCTGCTCAGCTGGCTGTCGCCTTCGTTCATACTCGTCCTGGCAGGCAGGACCCTGGAGGCGATCGGAACGGGTGTCATGTGGCCAGTGCTGCAGATAACCGTTTTCTCGATATACCCCTTGGCCAAACGTGGCGTCGCCATGGGAACCGTTGGCTTGGCGATGAGCGTTGCCCCTGCATTGGGACCGACCTTGGGTGGATTGCAGACCGACAGCAACGGTTGGCGCTCGATTTTCCTCTCTCTCACTGTGCTCGGCGCACTATGCCTGATCATATCGATGCTTTGGCTCCGCAATTTCGGCTCTCGCGACGAACGCGTCAAGGCTGACTTCTTCTCGGCAAGCCTGTCGGTCGTGGGATTCGGAGGGCTTCTTTTCGGCTTCACCAACATTGAGGCATATTCGATTCTCAGCCCAGTGACATGGATGCCAATGCTTGTTGGAATTGCAGGAATAGTATGGTTCGTGCTCAGACAGACTCATCTGGCTGCACCGCTGCTCAACCTTGATGTGTTCCGCAATCGAGGATTTACGATTGGCACCGTCGCTGCGTCGCTCTCATTCTTTGCATTCAGCTCGATCATGGTGATCATGCCGCTCTACATTCAGACCGACCGTGGCTATTCAGCCACCATGAGCGGACTCATCATGCTTCCAGGCGCACTTGGAATGGCTATCGCACAGTTCTTCGGCGGAAGATCGCTTGACCGCTTCGGAGCGAGGCCTGTGGCGATAACCGGCAGCCTCGTGCTCACTCTCGGCACGGTCGGCATGAGCTTCGTAGGGCTTGACACATGGATCTGGTGGGTTTCCATATGCCAATTCGTTCGGCAGGTGGGCATGGGCTTCGTGCTGATGCCAATAACGACATGGGCACTGAACTGCCTCGAGCCAGAGGAGGTATCTGCGGGGTCGGCCGTCACGAACACCGTCAGGCAGCTCGCCGGGGCAATCGGAGCGCCTGTGCTCGTCATTCTCATGGAAAGCTTCGTCGCGGCGAGGCAGTCTTCCATGGGTGGGGAGGCAGGCATGGCAATCCCCGCCAGCATCTTCGGAATCGACTGGATACTCAGGGTTTCTTCACTGATCTGCGTCGCCATGTTCCTTCTGATCCTCTTCGGAGTGAAGGGCGATGGCGCTGGGAGCGGACGTGCCATGGCTCGCGTGGCATTGAGAAAGATGCGCATTGTGCACATGCCAGATCTGCATTCGGTGCCCGTGCTGCACAGCATCGAGGATTTTTCGGAACGGCACGTAATCGCTCATCTTCCCTATCTGTCACGTACTTCGGATGATGACGCCTAAGGTTCGCCCTTGCCTGCGCCGATGCGGCACGGACATCAGTCTGATGGCAGCGAGCGATCGGGGCAGGTGTGAAGGACCGCAAGCATCGCACGCCTTTCAGCATCGGTGACTGTCAGATGATATTTGGTCTTGACCCCGATCTGCCTTGAAACATAGCTGCATTGATAGGACCGATTGCTGGGCAGCCAATGCGCCGCTGATGCGCTGCCCTTCTCTTGATTCGCACTCCCATCCACGGCAAGCAGGTTGTAGGGATCATTGCCAAATCGATATTTCTCCGCCTTGGACCAGGTATTCGCACCTGACTGCCAGGCATTCTCGAGGGCGACGACATGGTCGATCTGTACCTTTGCACTGGTTGACGGCCCTCTGGCGAAGTGAATGGTCTCTGTGGTGTATGGATCTTTCAGAATGCCCGATTCGACGATGCAGCTTCCGGCATATCTGTATCTGACCGAGCTGAGATCCCTGGAAAGCACGTCATCACGAATATCGCATCCATCGCCATCGGTATCCGTCTCACGAAAGCCAAAGCTCTTCCGGTCATAGTGACCGGTTCCTGGCAGCGCATCGGAAACCTTCAACGCCTGCACCGCAGCGGCTGCCGTGCCCGCTGCATGATAGCCACCGGTAAGGTCGTTGATCCGATCGCTGAACTTCGGCAGTGCAAGCCCGACAGTGACGCCAGCCATCACGGCGATGACAAGCAGCGACAGCAATCGGTCCAACGACGAAGCCCTGCGATGCGATCGTCTGCGTCTAGAGATACGTGACATGATTCCCGGTCTACGAATACGAGAAGGTGCATGGATCGTGCCCGGATCTCTGTGGACCATCGAGGGCGGTGATCGCCTCATGCTCGTCGGCACTGAGTGCGAAGTCGAAGAGGGCCAGATTGTCCATCTGGCGTTCACGATGCACGGACTTTGGGATGACGATCGTACCGTTTTCGATATGCCAGCGAAGGATTATCTGGGCTGGAGATACCTGTCTGACCTCTGTGCTGTGCCTTCTTGCCATCTCTGCGAGAAGCCCACCACCGGCGTCAAGGTCGGCTCCCCTTGCCAGAGGAGAATATGCCTGCACCGCGATATGGTGACGTCTGCAATATGCCGTCACATCCCTCTGCTGCCATGTCGGATGCAGCTCGATCTGGTCGATTGCCGGATACTCCCCTGTCTCCCTGTGCAGGCGTTCAAGGTCTGCCGGCAGAAAGTTGCAGACTCCAAGGGTCTTCACTCGACCTTCATCTCGAAGCCTGACAAAGGCCTTCCATGTCTCTTCCGCACGCCAATTGAACGGGGTTGGCCAGTGAATCATGTACATGTCGACATATTCGCTTCGAAGCAGGCCAAGTTGGCGGTCGAACGCCCTCAATGCAGTGTCATAGCCTTGCTCGGAATCCCTGAGCTTTGTCGTCAGCCAGAGCCCGGAACGCAGTTCGCCCGAATTGAAGCCTCCCGCTTCCAGACCTTTCCCGACCCCGCCCTCATTGCCATAGCCCGCGGCGGTATCGATGTGGCGATAGCCGACCTGCAGGGCAGATTCGATGACGGGCGCTGTCTCGTCATCGTCGATGCGCAGGACGCCCAGACCGACCTGAGGAATCCTATTCCCGTCAGCAAGGCCAATCAGAGGAATTCCCGCTTCGATTCCGCCGTTCTCTGGTATCACGGTTTTCCTTTCTCTCCTTGGACTTTCCATACCCACACTAATACTCATCCCAGAACCGACCGAGCTGCCCCTGCAATGTGGTCGAACATGGTATGAACGGCTGCGTGATTCGGATTGCCTCGCTCGCATGCATCCGATTCCTCCGATGCCCGACATATGTTTGCAGGCAGGTTGCGCAAGGCCATATCGGTACTTGGCCCTGAGCGCTGCGCTGAGATTGCTTTCTCGCAGCACGGCATCAGGAAACCAATCAGTGCATGCGAGCCTTGGCCAACGAGCGTCTTTTCATAAGCGTCGCAGGGACGAGTCCTGCACCATGCAGGCTCTCCCTGAACAGTGGGTGGGGCCCCTCACCCATCAGTGCAAGCGCCTCGCGCATTGCAAGAGCCCCCAGTTGGTCGAAGTGCGGATGAACCGTGGTCAACGGAGGGTATAGGTTATCCATGCCTGGCATGTCATCAAAGCCGACAAGACTCACGTCCTGAGGTATTCGAATGCCATGCTCATGCATTGCCCTCGAAGCGCCGATGGCCTGGCTGTCGCTTGCGGCGACCACGACTGTCGGCAATGCGCTGCCACCTCTGCCGATCTCATCGAGGAAATGATTCATCAGCGCATATGCCTCGCCTGCCGACCAGTCCCTTGCGCGAACGATGCACGTTTGGATGCTCATCTGACGGCAATATGTCTGCCAGGCCTGCAACCTGGTTTGTGCGTCACGCCACTGAGGAGGACCCGAAAGGTACAGGGCGCTGCGATGCTCCATCCCTCTCACGACCGTCGCAACGTCCTTCATCGCCGACCACTGGTCTATTCCGAGAAACGAGGCGACACCGCTTCCTCGATTATGGGTCATTCCCTCTTCGACGCTCATCTTTCCATGGGTCGCGCTGACGATGACCTTCGGCTTGCTGCTTCTCGTCTGACATGCTGCGGCAAACATCATGTCAGTCGGGGCGAGAAATATGAACGCGTCGACATTCTGCTCAAGAAACATGCCACAGAGTCTCTCCACGTCTCTTTTCGAATCCTTCGCCTCATCGATCAGTCCGAACGATATGAAAAAGCCGTGAGATCTGGCGACGCTCTCAATCGCTCCCATGGTCGATAGCTGACCGTGAAAGCGCATGCCCCCGACGATCAGTCCTATGGTTCGAGACCTTCTGGACGCCAGTGCCCTTGCGGAGCTACTCGGACGGTATCCCAGCCTATCGATTGCCCGTTGCACCTTCGCACGAGTCGTTTCGGAGACATCCGGCGAATCGTTGATCACGCGGGAAACGGTTTGATGCGAGACGCCCGCAGAGCGTGCAACCTCGAATATGGAAGGGCGTTTCTTGGCATTGCGTATGTCAGCTGTGCTGCTCATGCTCAGACTTCTCCCATCAGTCTCGGTTTCCTCGAGCATACTCGTCTCTCTGCGATTCTTCTCTCACTGTGACCGAAACGTCTCAATGGCCACCATGACGATGCCGACAATCCCTATGGCAAGCATTATGGTTCCGCGCCTTCGCAGCCCCCATACTTCGCAGCCCCACGAACCTGGCAGTCCCACGCACATGGCAGATCTTCGCAAGTCGCCGCCCAAGACGACACAAACCCTTCCGAGGTCGTCTACAGCAGGTGCCATGTCACACGGTGCAGGTCAGAAGGACCAAATTTTCGTATCGCCTCTCGATGGGCCGCTGAACCATAGCCTTTGTTATGCTCCCAATGGAAAGGAGCGTATTCGGGACTGCTGAGAGAGAGTTCCGTCATCACCGCATCGCGTCGCACCTTGGCGAGAACCGATGCGGCCGCGACGGTCGCACAGGATGAATCCGCACGAATCTTGGTGAACACCTTGGGAATGATTGATACATCAGGCGTATCGAATGCGTTCAGCGCCTTGGTGACATAGTCGAATGGGCCATCCAGAATGGCAGCGACCCTTGCCTGACCGCTCCCGGATTGCAGCTTCAGGGCTTTCTCCACCGCGCAGATCGCTCTTAAGGCGGCCAGACCAAGCGCATGAGAGATGCCCAGCTGATCGATCTCACGATTGCTCGCCGAACCTATGGCGCAGGTATCCGTCCAAGCTCGAAGTGGAGCGACGAGTCTTTCCCTGCGTTGTGGCGAAAGCATCTTGGAATCGGCAAGCCCCTCTGGGACGTCATGATCTCGAAGCGAAGCCGAAAGCAGCGATGCCGCACCTACCATCACCGGACCAGCCAGGGAGCCCCGTCCGACCTCATCGAGACCGATGATCAGGTCAAATCCCTCGGAGCCGATCGAACGCTCCATCTCAAGCGTGGGAACTGCGTGAACCGTCGCCTTGGCCCTTGAAGATTCCGACGACATCCGTATCCTCACTTCGCTGCTGTGCCGGAATCCGGCACCGCTGAGAAAACGCTGCCATGGCTGCTGAGCACCGACCATCGTGAAAGTGGCCAATACACCACCAGACCGACTCCGACCACATCCGATTCAGGAACCAACCCGCTGTCACCGTCATTGAGATGGTAGCGGGAATCAGCGGAATTCGAACGGTTGTCGCCAAGAACGAACACATGGCCGGATGTGACCTTCACACTGAAGGTTATCGAACTTGGGTCTACGCCTGGTCGAATGTATTCCTTCTCATCTATCGCAACGCCGTTCACCGTTATCGGAGATCCCGCTCCCTTGCATGCGACGGTGTCACCTGGAAGGCCAATGAGTCTCTTGATCAGATATTCGCTGTTCTGATAGGACGACGAAGAGCTCTCGGCGCTCAGCCAATGCGCAGGATCCTTGAAGACTATGATGTCCCCACGAGAAAGACCGGGATACCGTGGAGCGATCTTCGACGTTATGACGCGGTCGCCAACCTGAATGGTGTCCATCATCGACTCGGATGGTATCGAATAGAAGCCCAGGAAGAAAACTCGAATGACGATGACGATGGCGAGGGGAAGCACGAAGAGCATGAATACGTTTCTGACGCTGAACAACGGTTCGGTCTGCGGAGTCTGCGGCCTTTTCTTATGTCGAGCGCCTCGACCACGCCGTAGCTTCGCGGAAGGATCCACCCCTCTGTCCGCAACTGCGATCACATATTCATCGTCGTCTGAATCGTGCACGGCTTGCTACTTCGCTTTCCTAAAGTGAAACTTCGTGTGGTGGAGCCCTGGAACCGTCGGCTTGTGCAACTCACGACTATATTGCAGTCCATCCCCTAAGCAAATGACCCGGAGTCGAAAGACTTCGGGTCATTCTGATGCCCTACCGCATAGGCTGGATCATGGAACTACTTCTCTTCGGAAGTCGTTGCCTTGTTGTCCTTGCGCTCAACGATACGAGCCGCCTTTCCACGAAGATCACGCAGGTAATACAGCTTCGCACGACGAACGCGGCCTCTGCGCAGCAACTTGACGGAGTCAATCTGCGGGGAGTGCAGTGGGAAGCGACGCTCGATACCGACGCCGAAGCTCACCTTGCGAACCACGAAGGTCTCGCGAAGACCCGTGCCGGAGCGTGCGATCACAACGCCTGTGAAGGCCTGGATACGGGTGTTGTTGCCTTCTGTGATGTTCACATTGACCTCAACGGTATCTCCAGAGCGGAAATCGGGAATCGACTCCTCTGACTTCATCTGCTTGGCTTCAAAGTCTTGAATGGCGTTCATGCTGTTCCTCCATCGCTGCCGTACATCAGCGCATGATAAGGGGCCCGATCACGACTTGGCGTGGAGACAAACCCAATCATTCCCCACAGGTCTGCCTGCAGGAGAGTGCCAGTCCGCCATTGTACGATGCTTTCTGCACCGCATGGCTGGACCTGATGGAATCAGGGTCCATACGGCAACCCGCAATTCCGGCATATCAGATTGATATATTAGCCCATTCATGCGACCAACTGCAAGAATGAGCAAAAAAATGCCTGCTGCAGAAGGCACCCGTTATGCAAACGGGGCTCGCAGCAGGCGTTGAGTCAAGTTCGGATGGACTAGACGCGATGTGCTCGGTAGAAGTTGATCAGTGACTGAGTGGACTGATCCTGCTGAGCCAGAGCCTCGTCATCGCTGGAAATGGCAGGCGTGATCTGCTTCGCAAGGACCTTGCCAAGTTCAACGCCCCACTGATCATAGGAATCGAGGCCCCAGACCGTACCTTCGACGAAGGTGATGTGCTCGTAGAGAGCGATCAGCTCGCCAAGCGCGAATGGTGTCAGTGCGTCGCCAAGAATCGATGTCGTTGGCCGGTTCCCTGTGAAGACGCGTGCCGGTACTATCGCCTCCGGTGTGCCCTCTGCACGGACCTCGTCCGCGGTCTTGCCAAATGCAAGCGCCTTGGTCTGCGCGAAGTAGTTGGCAAGGAAGAGCTCATGGACATCCTGATCGCCGTCCCTGACGGGGTTGGGCGTGTTCGCGAATGCTATGAAGTCGGCTGGAATCAGACGTGTGCCCTGATGGATGAGTTGGTAGAAGGCGTGCTGGCCATTGGTTCCCGGCTCGCCCCAATAGATTTCCCCGGTCTGCGACGTGACAGGGGTGCCGTCCCAACGAACCGACTTGCCGTTGGATTCCATCGTCAGCTGCTGCAGATAGGCCGGGAAGCGATTCAGATATTGGTCATATGGGAGCACCGCATGCGAATGGGCTCCGAAGAAGTTGACGTACCAGACGTTGATAAGACCCAAGAGAGCGACGACGTTCTCTTCGATGGGTGTGTTGGCGAAGTACTCGTCGATCTCATGGAAGCCGTGAAGGAACTCTTCGAAGCGCGCAGGTCCGAAGACGACGGCGAGCGAGGTGCCGACAGCGGAGTCCACCGAGTAACGGCCGCCGACCCAGTTCCAGAAGCCAAAGGCGTTCTGTGGGTCGATGCCGAATGCCTCGACCTTGTCGAGAGCCGTGGAGACTGCGACGAAGTGACGTTTGATGGCATCCTTGGCCTGATCCTCAGAACCATCGATCGCGCCTTGCGCCTGAAGCTCCTCGAGCAGCCATGCCTTTGCCTCGCGTGCGTTGGTGAGGGTTTCGAGCGTCGAGAAGGTCTTGGACACGATGATGAATAGTGTCGTCTCTGGGTTCAGTCCCTTGGTCTTTTCGGCCAGATCGTTGGGATCGATGTTGGAGATGTAGCGGGCGGAGATACCAGCATCGGCATAGGGCTTCAGTGCCTGATATGCCATATTCGGACCGAGATCGGATCCACCGATGCCGATGTTGACAACGGTTTCAATCTTCTTTCCACTCACACCCTTCCATTCGCCGGAACGGACCTTGTCGGCGAAGGCATAGATGCGATCGAGCGTTTCACGAACATCCTTGACGGTGTCCTGGCCATCGACGACGTATTTGCCCTCGTCCTCGACTGGGCGACGCAGCACGGTGTGAAGCACCGCACGGTCTTCGGTGTTGTTGATGTGCACGCCGCTGTACATCGCCTTGAGGCGCTCTTCAAGATTGACGCTCTTGGCAAGGTTGGCAAGCAATGGCAGCGTTTCCGGCTTGATAAGGTTCTTTGAGAGATCGAAATGCAAATCGCCGGCATCGAAGCTCAGCTTCGCAGTGCGCTGCGAATCTTCGTTGAACCAGGTTCGCAGGTCGATACCCTCGCGCTGCAAATCCTCGAAGTGCTTCTGCAAGTCCTTCCATGCCTGGGTGGTGGTGGCATCAATAGGGGGGTTAATCGCCATGATTCGATTCCTTTCATCAACTTCGTTGTTCAAGCGATGCAAACGTTTGCATTTTTAGTTTGCCTCGGATTCCGCTGTTCACATTACTCACAAAAGCGGACATTATCAAACAAGTTCTTGCACGCTACAGCGGCTGGGGCGTCGAGCCGCAAGTCGTTGTCTGGCGGCGGTCTTCAGCGCGCTCCGTTCAAGACTTCACAACTGTGGCCCATCCAGCCTTGACCGTCGCCAAGGCCTGTGCATCACAGGATGTCGCCATGGCCGGATTCGGACAGGTGAGCGACCATCTGCTTGACCTGCTGGCTTCGTGCCCGAGGGGCAATCAGAAGCGCGTCGGGTGTGTCGATGACGATGAGGTCATCGACCCCCAGCAACGCAATCGTCCTTCCTGACTGCGGTGCGACGACGTCTCCTGCCGAATCAAGATAGACCAGACTGTCTGCGTCACCAAGAACCTTGATGTTCTGCCTGTTCGAACTTGGCAACAGCGCGGCCACCGAATTGAAGTCGCCAACATCGTCCCATCCAAATCCACCTGGGATGACGGCCACCCCGCTTTGAGCCGCAACCGGCTCTGCGACGGAATAGTCCAAGGCGATTTTCTCGATGCCATGCCACCATCTATTCATGGCATCTTCCCTTTGATCCTTGCCCTTGTCCCAAGCGTCTGCAATCGACCGTACAGCTTCGTATATTCCCGGCTTGGTCTGTTCCAGGCTCTTCAGCAGCACATCGGCCCTCATGATGAACATGCCCGCATTCCAGCGATATTCACCTGTCTCAAGATATGCCTGAGCCGTTTGGGCATCGGGCTTTTCCACGAATGCCTCGACCAAATGCGCAGAGGGTGCATCTGGAATCTCCGAAGCCAGGGAACGCCCCTCATGGATATATCCGAACGCGGTGGATGGTCGCGATGCAGCGATCCCAATGGTCGTCACATAGCCTGCACGGGCCGTGACGATCGCCTGATGCACGGATTGCTCGAAAGCGGTCTTGTTACGAATAACATGATCGGCTGCGAACGAACCCACCACTGATTTCTCGCCGAATCGGCGCGCAATGACCGCTGCGGCCAGAGCGATGGCCGCCGTTGAATCTCGAGGCGAGGGCTCAGGAAATATCGCCGACGAGTCGAGCTGGGGCAATTGCTCACAAATCGGTGCGACATGCTGCTCCCCCGTCGATATATATATGTTTGCCGCCCCGCAAAGCGGAATCAGCCGATCGAAGGTTGATTGGATGAGAGTCCTTCCTGACCCAGCCACATCAAAGAGAAATTTCGGTCTTGCCTTGCGGCTCAACGGCCAAAGACGCGTTCCGACTCCGCCGGCTGGAATGATTGCATGAAAGTCCTCGAATGTCATGCTCCCATTGTCTCTCAGATCTTGTACACGATGAAACGCGCGACACAGTGCTTCAAAACTGGACAAATCTCAAGTTTTCGGTACACTCTTAAGATTGTGCCGGAGTTTATTCCGAGGCATACGGTTTTAGGCCGGGCAAGGTCTCATGGTGGTTCTCGGCGACTTGCCACTTTAGCTCAGTTGGTAGAGCGGCTCACTCGTAATGAGCAGGTCGACAGTTCGATTCTGTCAAGTGGCTCCATGCATCTGACCTGACGCATCTGCAGGGATGCAGGGTCAGGGGTGCAACTCCGGCGTGGTAAAGGTGCAGACAGGGTTCGAACCATTCTTTTTCACATGTTGCCGTGCCGGGCATACGAGGCGCGAGTGGCGTAATGGTAGCCGCGCAGGATTTAGGTTCCTGTGTCTTCGGACGTGTGGGTTCAAGTCCCATCTCGCGCACAAGGGTTAGTGTTGAGTGTCCAAGTGTGTCAAACGATCCTACAAGGTCAGGCGGTACATCAGGCACAGTTCAAAACAGGCCTGCTGCCATCGACACTCTGCCATATCGCCATCCATGACCGAGCCTTTGAACGCAGACTCAGCCGTATCGAGAACGAGGCGAGCCTAATGTTTAAGAGCTTCGAGAGATACCGCGCCGACCGAACCACCGCCTATGGCAACGAGTGAGGCACCCGAGGTTTGGAACGGAGAGTATCGGACGAAAGTGAGCAGGGTCAACTCAATCGTTGTCGGAATGTCGTTCATGCTGTGGGTCGAAGAGCATGTCCTGCAGTCTCGTCAGTGATTCGTTCTGATTTCCTGTCCACGTCGCTCCACCATTGGTATAGACCATGATGAACAGTTCGTCGCCGGGAACAAGCACAGCAGTAAGCTTCTGGAATATTGCATCCTTGTCCAGCGGGGATTGCACGATCCAGAACCCGTTCTGCACATGGCAGAACAGAGGAAATGATCTAAGCATGACCACCAAGCTCTGATGATTCTCCTTTGGAGATCTCAATGTGTAGTTAATCGCATAGATAACCATGCGTCCGACCCCTTCCTCCGTTGCATCTCATCACCTGACGCTCCTACTCTTCCGAGCCCCGTGCATCGTCGGACTGGTTGTGCAGATGCTTCAGATCCTTGTCAATCAGCTCCTGCTCCTCGTCCGGCACTGCATCACCCTGCATGTCGCGTCCGGGATGCGAGCCGAAGTTCTGCTTCATGAAGGAGCGTTCCAGCTTGCTCTCCTGCTTGTCATGTTCACTTTCTGACATATGTTCTCCTAGTCTTCCAGCCGTGCTTCGTGAAGCGCGCTGTCGTTCGCGTCGTCATCCTCTTTGTCAAGCTTGCGACACAGCATGCACAGGCCAAGGCCTGCCTTCCCGGAACGGCGTGACAATGGCTTGATCGTCTGCCCGAATGGGCAGTCGTCATTGTCGTGATAGAACAGGGCCAGGCGCGAGTGAAAAGAATGAACTCTCAAAATGATCGCCTCCAAAGAACTTGGGGCGGCGTACCCGAATGAACCACAGCGCTTACCAAATCTTCGTTGTGGCGAGCCCCGCAAACGTTATTATGCCAGCCCACTGTAACATCAGGCTGGCTGCGAGGCTCTGACGGCCTAACAGCATGGCCGCTATGAACGACCATACACCGTCACAATGAACTCACGGCATAACGGACATTGAGCTAGCTGTTTTCTTCGTTTGCTTTCGAAAGCTTTGACCAATTGCACCGTTGCCAAGCAGCGGTCTGAGCGCATGCCTTTTTGCTTCTCGATCACGCATGTCTTGTCATTGGACAAGAGTCCCGCGGATAGGAATATCCTGCTATGCTGCAAGTAAGTGCTTTGAAGTTTAAAGAGGTTTGTGCACGGCCGTGCGAGGCCGCCATCATATTGCTTTCTATATTTCTTAGGCGCGGCATCCGATGCCACGTATTTTTTGATCTGATTTAAGCGTGCGGCTTCCTAGACAGATTTTCCTATGGAATCCAATTGACGCATATGGGTAGTGAAGGGAAGCAATGCGATGCATAATATTGGAATTATAGGAACATCCCTGTTAGAGAATGAGCTGCGGGTGCCAATCTATCCCAACGCGATACGATCATTACCCATATCTGTGAGATCACATCTCATATTCGAAAAGGGGTATGGCAGGCGATTCGGGGTCTCTGACGCACAGATAGCTAAGTCGACGGGGCATTCGTTGATTGAACGGCAGGAACTTCTACGCACCTCTCAGACAGTCATCGTCACGAAACCAGTCACAGAGGATCTGGCAATGATGGGTATCGGGAGCACCGCATGTGGATGGATGCATGATGTAGAGCAAGAAGATATGGCCCAAGTTGCAATAGACAGACAGATGACACTTGTCTGCTGGGAACACATGTACTGGTGGGATGGGGTAGAACGAACACATGTGTTTGAACGCAACAATGAGATGGCTGGCTACTGTGGCGTGCAGCATGCATTGGAGCTCATGGGACAGGATGGCGCGTTCGGCCCGCAGAAGAGCGCTGCAGTCATCGGCTATGGGTCGGTCAGCCGTGGAGCGCTTGCCGCGTTGGACGGGCACGGGTTCCGTGACATCACCGTATACACTCGTCGACCGGTGGATCATATCAGTCATCGAATGTTGGGGATTCAATACCGAAGGTTATTAAGAAACAAGGCCGGTTCATATGACATTCAGGATGAGTCGGGATGCCTCATTCCATTCTCCGCAGTGCTTTCTAAACGGGATGTCATTGTGAATGGGACACTTCAGAATCCCAGACATCCCGACCTGTTCCTCTCACTCGACGATATTGACCGATTCCACAGACCTTGCCTTATCGTTGACGTGAGCTGTTCAAAGAGCATGGGGTTCAGTTTCGCATCTCCGACAAGTTTCGAAGCACCTTTCATGGAATTTGGAAATATCACATATTACGCGGTTGACCACACTCCGTCGCTGTTGTGGGATGCTGCGTCGTATGAGATTTCGCAGGCACTTGTCTCTTTCCTTCCAGACCTTATCGCCAAGAACGAGAATCAAACCATCGCCCAGGCAAAGGACATCCGCGAAGGGGAAATCCTGAACCCTGCAATTATCGATTTCCAACATCGTGAAAGCTCATACCCATACATAGTCCAACGAATATCAGATCAGCGCGATACGTCGACCAATCCGGATATCAACCGGAAAGGTTCACTGCCTCGTCCACATTAATGGGGTTTTACCTCACTCGCCTGAAAAAATATCGCCTATGTGTTTTCGACATGTTCCCGGCGCTTCCTCTTTTTCATGAGCTTTGTCAAGGACAGTCTGCACAGGCTGTTCCTGATCGCTAGGGTCATCGTGGTTCCCATTTCAGCCGTCACATTTCCAACGTCAGCCTACCCAATGAGACTTAAGCCTCATCGTTTAAGCATCATTGCCTAATTGGATTGCTATCGTTCAACGGTCATGGTCACACAGTCACAGTCACAGTCACACAGTCATAATCATTCCGTCGATCCCGGCGTGGGGCGCCTAGTCTGACTCGCCTTCCGAATCCGGAGACGACGCTTCTGGCCCATTCGCGCCCTGCGGGATGTCGAGCATGGAGAAGATGGCCTTCTGTGCCAGACCCTGCATGTCAAGATCCCTTTCGAGCAGCCATTGAATCTGGAGGCCATCCAGCAAGGCCTGCAGCAGTCGTGCAACATCCTCCGGCGGTACCACGGCAGGCACGTTGGCCGATTCGTACATGGTAGCTGCAGCCTGACCGACCATCGCCCGCTCAATGATGCCTCGTTGCTTGAAGTATCGATATGCGTAGCTTTCCGGGTCCGAGGCCTTCACCGACATATGTGCATACAGCTCGACAAGGCCTGGGGTCTTCTGATTGCGCGCGACGATGCCCAAGGCGTTCTCCACCGGATTCATGCCATTCTCAGCGCGTACCGTGGCGGGATCCCTGAGATTCTCTTCGGTAAGCTTGCTGGCGGCAAGATCGTCCGCATCACGCTGACGCAAGACCTGAACCAGCAGATCGTCAATGGAATCGAAATAATGGAGAACGCCAGCCTCCGTGATTCCAACCGCCTTCGAAATCTTCGACAGTGTTGTTTGGTCAAACCCATCAACTGCAACAATGTTCAAGGCCTCATCAAGAATCTGCTGGCGCCTTGCCGCACCCTTTGGATATACACCGCGTGCACCTGTGCCCATATATGAAATGTCCTCACTCCAGCTTGACTTCATAACCCAGACTACGTCCTTATCTGGTCGATGATACTATTCCTCGCTGTGAGAGCAAAGGGTGTGAAATCCACTCATGGACGTAAGACACAGGGCCGCGCAGGGCAATATGGTGCGGTCGAAGGCAGTGACGCCCTCGACCGCACCATATAGATGACATACCGTCAATTCGACGATCTCTGAAGGATGCACGGCCTTGATGGCCGCCTCACACATCACCGAAAGCGACGGGGCATCCTTCCTGCATCAGCCCTGCCAAATCAACGACTGCGACCTGACTTCTTCCTGGCTGCTGAGATGACGCCCATGCCAGCGACGAGCATGGCAATCGCTGCATACACTGCCAACGCCACGTCTGCACCGGTCTTGGCAAGCGACGATTTCGGTGTCGTAGAGGTTGACGTGCCGCCTGAAGTCGATGGTCTGGCAGGATTCGACGGCTTTGCAGGATTCGACGGGACGACAACCTTCGCGGTGGTCGTGCAGTCAGGGTTTGCCGCCTGATTGTCGGACGTGCAGTTCGACGTCGGCGGCGTGAATCCATCGGGAGGCGTCGCATTGCCAGAGATCATGTTCACGATGGACGCACCGTTGGATGCAGAGTCGGATACCTTCACCTGATATTTGATGGTGACCGTCCTGCCCGCCGCGAGGTCACCCTTCCAGCTCAGCAACGTTCCGGACTTCGTCACGGATCCGGCATCGACACCATAGATTGAGGCCTTCGCCGAACCATCGACGAACGAGGCTGCATTCAGCACCTTGGACATATCGTCGGTCACGACCACAGCCGGCAAATCAACATTGCCAGTGTTGTGTGCGGTCACCGAATACGTGATCGTCTGACCTCGCTTGACCGTCGAGCCCGAGGCAGGGTCTGAGGTCTTCTTCAGCACCAGTCCGGTATTGCCGGCAGTGTTGGCAATGGAGCCGAGCGACACGTTCAGGTCCTTGGAATCAACCTTGAACGAATAGGGCTTTGCATTCAGCACATAGCCTGTCGGCGCCTTCGTCTCCTTCAGCGAATACTCGCCCCAGGCAAGATCGGATACCTTCAGCTGCCCCTCTACGGAGTCGGCATCGTTCTGACCGTTGTCGACCACTGTCTCGGTCGAACCGTCAGGCTTCGTCAACTCCCATTGCGAACCGGCGAGCATGGTACCTGATGCTGCGGCATCCGTCTTCTTCCAGGAAACCGAGCCCGATACCTGATCGGCGGTGTTCGTCAGCTGGACGTCTGATGTCGTGCCCTGGCAGCCGATCGTGACCGACTGTGGCGAGAACGAGGGCGACTCCCAATTGATCGATGACGTGTTCGAAGGCTGGACCTCGCTCAATTCCACCTTCGCTCCCGTGGGAATCTGGCTGCTTGACACGGCAGTGCCGTCAGCCTTGACTTGCAGCGTGCCCGAACCAGCCGCGTATTGTTCGTCGGTGTCACTTGCCGTTGCAGTCCCATCGGCGGAACAGTATTGGTACGCACCTGCGGGGTAGCTGTAATTGACGGAGTATGAATCTCCCTCGTCAACGGCCGAGGCCCCGGAACCGGTGACCTTCTTTGTCACGGCTAAGTTTCCAGTCGTATAGGTCGGTATGGTCGCACTTGACTCATTCGAGGTGACTGTCTGGTCTTCCTCGTTCTGGGCAGTCGCCACGGCTGTGTTGTCGAAATGTCCGGCCGAGGCCTCTGCCGCGGTGAGAGGACCGTAGGTTCCCGTGCACGTCATCGAGTTGGCGACGGTCAGACCGCCGGCCGGCTCCGCGCATTGGATGTTCGATATCTTCGGATCGGTCACCTTGATGCCCTTCAAGGTCTCATTGCCGGTATTGCTGACCTCGAACGAATAGGGAACCGTGTCGCCCGCCTTGAACACCTTCTGCAGGGTGCCTCCGTTGGTGACGTCATGGTTCACCGTCTTCACGAGGTTCAGCGCATCCATCGGCTCGACCGACTTCACTGATGTCAGACGAACCATGTGAGCCGAATGTCCGCCACCGGTGGAAGACGCAAAGCCGAATTTGACCAGGGAAGGCAACGCAGTGGTCAGCTGATAGCTCGACACCACCGTGTCGTTCACGGAAATGGTCACCGTTGGCAGCGGATTCGCCTCAGTCACGGGAGACACGACGATATGGACCAGGGACCCATTGTCTGCACCCGATTGAGACACCGCCGGAGCGCTTGTCTTCAAGGCATCGTTGCTGGTGGAATACGTTCCGTTCCCGTTCTTCAGCAGACAGTACCCGTCCGTGCCACTGCCCTGCCCACGAAGGGAGATGCTTGAGGGAGAGAACAGGTTGCTCGTCGAGCAGGATGTTCCTACGTAGGGTTGATTCGCATAGTTTCCATAGACATCGAGGCCCACGCCAAGCACGCCGTTGTCGATTCCCGATTTGTCGCCTATACTCGCGTATCCAAGGGCGCCGCCATAATTCGAACCCGTCGGACCGGGTTGATCCAGTGTATATGAGCCATCCGTCAGGAAGAAGCCGATTCCATCCGCCTCGCCGAGGCCCGTATCGCTTGTCGCGAATTGATATTGATAGAAACTTATGTCCAGCCCGGCACTGGTTGGGATCGCTCGGTTGTACAGCACATCGCTGGTGCTGCCCGCTGAGTTGTCCGTAAGCTGCAGAAAACCGTCGCTTTGTCCTG
Organism: Bifidobacterium sp. WK012_4_13; assembly: GCF_041080835.1. Lineage (NCBI taxonomy): Bacteria > Bacillati > Actinomycetota > Actinomycetes > Bifidobacteriales > Bifidobacteriaceae > Bifidobacterium > Bifidobacterium fermentum. Next base: position 1,995,309 of record NZ_CP129683.1, on the reverse strand, counting down.
CCAGGTATGCTGTATCCTCTGTTTTTGCACAGACCCCAAGCTTCGAGGCATCGGCCATAGGCGATGCCGAAGCGGCGGTCAGGCAGGCATCGCCAAATGCGAGCCAACGGGAGTCAGAGACACTGGATTCCGTGAAATCCTCGCTGACAAGAGTCGAGCCAGTCGTGGAGCTGTCAGCGGAAGCCGCATGGCCATCAGCGAGCGAAACCGAGACGAGCATGGTAAAGGCGATCAGCGCCACGAGTGCAGCCTTCGCCCAGTTTGATGTGATATTTGGTAATTTCCCCATATATAGAATACTAGCATTACTTGGAAATTGATTGAAAATGCACGAAAATTACCTTGATTTCTTGCTAGTTATCCAAATAAATAACGCATTACTAGGTTTTTTAGCTTATATCATTAAACAGTATTGTTCGCATGCACAACGATTATTCAATGTTTACTTGGTTAATATTAATTATTAAGAACACTAGCTTTGCATTTTTTATCATCCTGACTCAGCTTAGGGTTTGGCAATCGATGCACCTTCATCGATGCCGCATGGCATGACTTCGCGGCCATGCATGGTCCCATATCAGCGAACGCGAATCGAGGACACCGTTTCCATTCGCTACTGCGATGGGTCTTCCTTGAGTGCCTTCGATGCCCTTCGCCGGGACGCAACGACCAGGATTGCCGTCCCGATCGATGCCGAAAGCAGTGACCCGGCAAGAATGCCGATCTTGGATTCGTCATCGAGGACGCTCCCAGCGCCAAATGCGAGCTCGCCAATGAGCATCGAGACCGTGAATCCTATTCCCGCCACGAAGCCCATGCCAATCATCTCTGGCCAATGCACGCCTTTGGGCAGCGCAAGTACGGGAAAGCGGGTGAGCAGCATGGTCGTGCCCGTGATGCCGAGCACCTTGCCGAACGACAGTGCGACGACAATCGCGAGGGTCACCGGTTGCCGCAACTGTTCAAGCAGTCCTGACCAGCCTCCGACGTTGACTCCCGTCGAGAAGAAGGCAAACACCGGCACGATCAGCATCTTTGAGAAGGGGGCGCATCGTCTGCCAACATTCCTTGCCATAGATTTTCCACCCTTCCAGGGTTCGCTTGCAGGAACGCATAGTCCCAGCGCCACGCCAGAGATCGTCGGATGGATCCCAGAAGCGTGCACGAAACCCCAGACCAGCAAAGCGCAGGGAAGAATGACATATGGTGCAGTCATGCCCTTTCGCAGCAGCAGCGCGAATGCCGCGAGCGCAATGGCGGCGATGGCCAACGGAATCACATGGATGCCATCGGTGTAATATACGGCAATGATTGCGATGCCGATCAAATCATCGACGACTGCAAGCGTCAGCAGAAATGTGCGCAATTGACGTGGCAGTGATCTGCCGACCATTGCGAGAATCGAGACCGCAAAGGCGATGTCGGTGGCCGTGGGAATCGCCCAGCCTTGCAGCGGTTCTCCCCCGATGGGCATGATGGCCAGCACGAAGATCAGCGCCGGGCATGCCACCCCTCCGAATGCAGCCGCAATCGGCAGGATCGCCACCTTGGGATCCTTCAGGATTCCCGAGGTGAATTCCTCCTTCAGATCCAGGCCGACCGTGAAGAAGAATATGGCCAGAAGTCCATCAGTGACCCATTCGCGCAAACTCAGCCGCAGACCGATGGAACTGACTCCGAAGGTCTGGGAGCCTACCTGCTCATAGAGTCTCCCCATTGGGGAGTTGGCCAGGACCAGTGCAAGAATTGCGGCGAACAGCAGCATGACGCCCGCTCCGGCATCGCTGGCAGACATCCGTTTCGCTGCGTTGAATGCGATATGGAGTGGCTTGGACGACATCGACATTCCTTACGCATGATTGGTATTTGGCAACAGAGCCATCTTAGCCGATAGGTTATTCGGATCACCGATAGCTTCTTTGAGAATGCGCCTTTTTGAAGCATGGAGGATATGCATGGAACTGGGCGGCTGCCCTTAAAAAGGAGAGGTCGAGGCATGCGGATGCCGGACGATCACCTGACAGTCACCAGACAGTCACCAGACAGTCACCAGACAGTCATGAGACGCTGCCAAGAATGTGCCGTTCGTCAAGCGATGCGAGGTCGAGAACATGCTCCCAAGGAGCGATGGGCCCTGCCACGACGTGAAAGATGGGATTCGATCTCACCGTCATATGCATCATTTTTTTGAAGGCACCGTCATCCCTCCTCGATTCCTTGACGAGGAGCAGGCGCCATTCGTAATCGAGCTGCCCTTTGGTCACATCCATGGAAATGACCTCATTCGGCTTGCCGACGATCCGCGAGCGATCGAAATGATATCCGCGCGAATCGGCCTCATCGGCAATGTTCGATAGAAATGTGGCTATCGAAGCGATAGGATCCGCTGTCTCACGGAATCGTGTGAGCTGTGGGTGATGAACGTACCCCTTCGTCTTTCCGAGCAGCACCGCCTGTGCGAGCAAGGATTCCCTCCAACAGGCCACGAGGGCCTTCTGATCGAGGGCAGTCGGTGCCACACTCCACATTCTCATATTGTCCTCCGGACTCTGGCACTGTCGCTGATACTGGCGCAGTCACTGACTCTGGCACAGTCACTGACAGCGATGCCGACCGCAATGATATCAATACCCGCATTCCTTGCCTGGTTCCGGCACGCAATGGCTCCTTGATTTTTGGTATCTTTGGTTAGGAGACTGCAATATGCGAACAGAGCAACAACGACAGGGGAAAAGATGACAAACCCAACATCGCCGCAACATGACGACAACACGAATGATTCCGAGAACACCGATCGCCAGGAGACCGCGCAGAGCCAATCACAGGGCAATCAGGCATACCAGGGTAGCCAGGGACATCAAGAAGACCAGGAACAATCAACCGGCGATCGATACAACTATGCCGGAAATGCCGCCAGACAGGCAGGGCATGGCGACACCGGCGCAAATGCAGGGCAGCAGGCTTACGGCAGCCAGCCGGGAACCCCTTCCTCGCAGAACCAGTATGCACAGCAAAACCCGTACTCGCAGCAAAACGAATATGCACGGCAGAACCCAGGGCAGGCAGGACAATACGCGCAGAACGGCCAGTATGCGCAGAATGCCCAGTACGGCCAGCAAAACCCATATGCACAGCCTGGAAACGATTCCCCATACAACGCCCCATACAATGGTTATGCTCCCAACGGACAGCCATATTGGCAACAGAATCCATATGGCAATGGTGTTCCCACCTCTTCTAAGTCGAAGATAGTCGCCGGGCTTCTCGCCATCTTCCTGGGTACATTCGGCGTTCACAACTTCTATCTGGGCAGAACGGGCAGGGCCGTCGTACAGCTGCTTATCAGCGTGCTGACTCTGGGCATCGGGGCGATCGCGGTCGAGATATGGACCATCGTCGAAGGAATTCTCATTCTTGCATCGCATCCCGGAAACCCATGGCACCAGGATGCGATGGGATACGAATTGCAGGACTGAGCGAAATTCGAGGATCCGTGTCTGCGCCACCTGACTGCGTATTCGGTGGCGGAATGGGGCACAACAATATGGCATGGAAAATGTGATGCATGCCATATTGTTCTTATGGTGAATGAGTGGTCAAGCTGCCCGTCGAAGCATACAATCATCTTTGAAACCGACAAGCTAGTTGAGGAGCATTCATGGCTACACTGACAGATGAGATGAAGCATATGATCGACGATGGCGTTGCCTTCATCGCGACGGTCGATCACGACGGGAATCCGGACATCGGACCAAAGATGTCCATTCACGTAGTCGACGACAACCACATTGGCTACTACGAGCGGACTGCTGGTCAGCACTACCGCAACATCGTCGACAACGGTCGTCTGATCGTCATGGTCGTCGATACTGCGAAGAAGCTTGGCTACCGCTTCCATGGCCCTGTCACGCTCCACAGTGACGACGACGTATTTAACCAGGCAGTGGCATGGGCCGACGAGCATGGCACCAAGCATCCTGTTACCGTGCCGATTATGGAAATCACCAGAATCGACAGTCTTGCCCCTGGAGCGAATGCGGGCAAGCCAATCGAGTGATCGATCGGCTCCAGAATTTCAACGCGATTGAATCTCCTATGGACTTTCAATCGCGTTTTTTGAGGCTCACCTCCAGATGGGGAATGAACCTCAACAATGAATTCAACCATTTTTGTGCATTTTTTTCGATGATGTGCGCTTTTTCTTCCCTGCGGAGTGTTTGGGAATCGAGATTCCGAGTTTTGCGGCAATTCTGATGTATAAGAGTCAATAATTGGCTTTTTCCCTTCAGCATCACAACGATTTTCAGCCAATCTACTTTGATATTGCCGCAAAACTCGGAATCTCGGATAAAACTTCCTTCAAACACCGATAAAAGCCCTCTGCCTTGACGAAATTCCGACTGTTTCCGAATCGCAGGTGTGTTTCGAGCCCGAAAGTCTCTCAATGGTTGAAGAATGGTCATTGACCAACCAATGAGGAGAGATCGTGTCCGGAGTCATACAGGCGCTAGCCCTTTTAGCAGTGTTGCTCGGCGGCTATGGACTGAAGCGCGCCCACGTTTTCGGTCCCAAGGATTACAAGGTGATGGAAGGCGTGGTCTTTGACTTCACGCTTCCTGGCGCAATCATATATTCCTTCTCAACCAATGAACATCATCTCGACATGCTGTGGCTGTCTCTTTTCGGCGTAATCTCGAGCCTGATTCCTCTGCTTCTCATCTTTGTCTCGACCAGACACCTACAGATCCGCGATCGCGTTTTCCTGATGCTCAACGGCTGCGGAATGAACGTCGGCAACTTCTGCCTGCCGATAATCACTGCGCTTCTTGGACAAGGGGCGAGCATGTCGGTCATCATGTTCGACATAGGCAACTCATTGATGATGTGCGCGGGCATGTATGCGATGACCACATCCTTGCTGCATATTCCTCAGAACGAACCTGTCGACCTGAGCCATGTCGGAAACGACGTCGCCAAGCTGCCCTATCACCGTCTGACAGATCCGCATGCACGCTGGCTGCGCCGCAGAGCGAACATACGAAACGTAATCAGGAGCTTCTATACCTCAGTGCCCTTCGACACCTATGTGGTGATGGTCGCCCTGATGATAATCGGAGTTCGCCTCCCTGAGTGGTTTGCAAACTTCTTTGGCCCTATTTCGAACGCGAATGGTTTCTGCTCGATGCTCATGGTCGGCATGCTGATGGACTTGCCAGCCTCCGCCGCCGATATTAAATCAGTCTTTTCGGTCATTGGCTGGAAACTGTTGTTCGGCATTCTGCTCGGCGTGGCAGCCTGGTACATACTGCCCTTCGAACCGCTTGTCCGCAAGGCAGTGGTTCTGGTGTGCCTGGCTCCAACCGCTGTCTTCAGCACGCTCTTCACAGACAGGGTTCTCGGCAATGCGAAACTTGCAGGTTTCACCCTTGCAAGCACTGGGATTCTCTCTTTGATCCTGATAACGACACTCAATGCCCTGATTCCAATCTAACCTCGGTCGAGGCGATGGGGACTTGCCACAGTGCACTTTATACAGTGCACTGTGCACAGCGCACTCTCCGCAGAGTCTCATGACCTTGGCGAGTCCTTGCACACGCGTGCGCAAGATCGGACAGAACGGTCGGATAGAACGGTCGAACAGAACAGTCAGGAAGACACGAAGGATCCCGACACTTCGAAGGATCCCTCTGGCCCGCTGGAAGAGCGCTGTCAGAGCAGCCCTGCTCTCTTGCAGCAATCGATTATTGCAGCAATAGATCGTCGATGAAAGGCACCATATTGCGTATCGCCTGCCCACGATGTGAAATGGCATTCTTCTGGCGAGGCGACATCTGCGCCGATGTGAGCTCGTTGTTGTCAGCGCCGCCCACCTGGTCCTTGGGCTGAGCGGTCGGTACGAAGATGGGATCATATCCAAAACCATGCTCCCCTACCGGACCGTGGTTGATCGAGCCTCTCATGATGCCAAACTCGACATGCTCATACCGTTTTCCACCCGTCACCGATCCGGGTACGACCAAGGCCATGGCACATGTGAAGTGCGCCGAACGTCCGGAATCAGGAATGTCCTTCATCTGCGAAAGAAGGAGACGAAGATTCGCCTCATCATCGCCATGGACGCCCGACCAGCGCGCTGACAGAATTCCCGGAGCGGCACCGAGAAAGTCAACGATGAGCCCAGAATCGTCGGCAAGCGTCGGTTCCCCGGTTCTCTCTGCGACATCACGCGCCTTCAGAAGTGCGTTTTCCTCGAAACTGACACCGGTCTCGACGGGATCAGGCAAGCCCAGCGAACCCGCGGTCACCAGCTGTATCCCATCGCTGCGAGAGCCGAGATCAGCCTTCAGGATCGTTTGGATTTCGGCAAGCTTTCCTTCATTATGCGTTGCAACGATCAGTTTCATCGCACGTACCCCCTTTGGACTTCATGATCGGAATCATCTGCCAGAACCCACGCCTCGGTCATTTCGAGACCCGCAGTCACAGGCTCTGTTCCAAGGCCTCTCGCTGGGCTTTCTGCAAATCCTGATTGCCCTTCGTGGCCAGATCAAGAAGAACGCCCAGCTCCTCGCGGTTGAAGGGACGATGCTCTGCAGTGCCCTGAATTTCGATGAATGCCCCTGAACCGGTCATCGCGACGTTCATGTCGGTCATTGCCTTGCTGTCCTCGATATAGGGAAGATCCAACATCGGCGTTCCATCGATCACACCGACGGAGACTGCCGAAACCGGCTCCTTCAGGATTTTCTTCGCGCTGCGGATGCGATGGTTCTTTTCCGCCCAGTTCAACGCATCTGCGAGCGCGACGTATGCTCCTGTGATCGATGCGGTGCGTGTTCCGCCATCCGCCTGCAAGACATCGCAATCAAGCTGGATCTGATGCTCTCCCAGGGCCTTCATGTCAATGACGCCGCGCAGGCAGCGGCCGACAAGACGACTAATCTCGTGCGTCCTGCCACCGATCTTGCCTCTGACCGACTCTCTGTCAGTGCGGTCGCTGGTCGCACGGGGAAGCATCGAATATTCCGCAGTGACCCATCCCAAGCCTGATTCCTTGCGCCAACGAGGCACCGTCGAGGTGAAGGTCGCCGTGCACATGACACGCGTGTTGCCACATTCGATCAGCACCGAACCTTCGGGAACATCGGTGAATCCGCGAGTGATCTTCACCGGCCGCAGTTCGTCGACGGCCCTTCCGTCTGAACGTATGACCTGAGAGCTGTCCAACATATCCTTTATCGCTGCCATTGCCAAGCCTTCTGCTCGTTATATCCAACTGTCACTTTCGTCAATACCTCTCAGACGCTATCTTTCAAAGCCGACAAAATCAAGCCAGTTCAAGCGATCTGAGCGTCATTGGACCGTTCACCGAAACACGTTCCAACCCAGATTCATTCAACTGACCGTCAATGGTGTTTTCTTCGGCAATGCGCGGTCGATGATGAACAGGACAAGCCCAAGCACGAAGAATGCGAGCGCATAGGTCACGATGTTGATGCCGAACTGCTGCCATCCCAGTGTCTTCAGATCTATGAATCCGTATGGATACGGATCCTTTCCAGGGCCGGCATTCGGCCAAATCTGCGCACGGATCACGACGAAGGCTACATAGAACGGGAAATATATCAGCCAGCTGAGCGAATAATGCCACCTGTATCGGCGATGTGGGTCAAAGAGCAGAAAATCGATGCCTGCCATGATCGGCGCGATGATGTGGACCATCGTGGTGGTGAGCATGCCATACAGATGGGTCGTCGTGGCGGGATCGGCAGGTGGCAGTATCAGCCAGGCCACCAGGCCGGTTATGACTATGTAGAGGGTGATGCATCCCTTCAGCCATGCCGGTGGCTGGATGCCCTTCAGCAGCGACGCGGCGCCGGCCCAGACCATGAGCAATCCCAGAACCGCGTTGGTTTCGAAGGTGAAGAAGACCCATCTGTTGCCGACTCCCAGAAGCCAGCCTTCATAGGTTCCCGAAAAACAGAAGAATGCAATGACAAGACGGTATATGCCCACAAAAAATCTCATACCGAAAGCATATCCCACACCTTGGGTCGCGGGAGTCGCTCGTGATGGGACAATCTGGGCAGCCTGCACCGATCGCTGCCGGGCAACGCTCCAAGGGGAAGGTCTGAGTCTACCAGCTGACGGAAGGGCTTCATGTTCAGGGCTGATTCCATCATCGTAGAGTCTGAGTATCCTTCTTGATAGTGACAACTAGCAAAAGTGGGGATTGAAATGGTCGCTTCTCGAGGATTCACCGACGCTTACTCGCCGGCATTGATGACTGACATGTATGAATACACGATGCTCGACGCGGCATTGAAGGATGGCACGGCGAATCGCAACTGTGTGTTCGAGATCTATACGCGCCATCTTCCCGAAGGCCGACGCTACGCCGTTCTCGCAGGAACCGGCAGAATCCTGGATGCCCTGCAGCACTTTCATCTTTCGGAAGAGGACATCGCCTTTCTGCGCGATCGCAAGGTCGTGAGCGAGAGAACCGCAGTCTGGCTCGAGAACTTCCACTTCTCAGGCACCATCCGCGGATATCGTGAGGGAGAGATGTTCTTCCCCGATTCACCGATTCTGCAGGTCGAGGGAAGCTTCGCAGAGTGCACGCTGCTGGAGACCCTGCTGCTGTCGATTCTCAACTATGACTCTGCGGTGGCTTCGGCGGCATCGCGCATGGTTTCCGCCGCAGGTGACCGCCCCTGCATGGATATGGGCGGTCGCAGAACCAATGAATGGGCTGCCGTCAGCGCCGCAAGGGCCGCAGTCGTGGGAGGGTTCAAGGGCACGGCGAATCTCTTGGCCGCGAAGCTCTATGACCTGCACGCAATCGGCACTGCAGCGCATAGCTTCACGCTGCTGCATGATGATGAACGACAGGCGTTCACCTCGCAGATCGAGGCGCTTGGAATCGGAACGACATTGCTGACCGACACCTATGACATCGAAAGCGCGGTGAAAACAGCAGTCGAGGTCGCAGGACCGGAGTTGGGCGGCGTGCGAATCGATTCCGGCGATCTGGCATCGCTGGCGCAGCGCGTACGGAATCAGCTCGATGCCTTGGGCGCTACCAATACCAAGATCACCGTGACGAACGATCTGGACGAATACGCTCTGGCCGCCTTGCAGACAGCTCCTGTCGACTCCTATGGCGTCGGCACGATGCTCGTCACGGGATCTGGCGCTCCCACCTGCGCGATGGTATACAAGCTCACGGAACGTGAGAATGGCGCAGGAGTGATGCAGCCCGTCGCAAAGAAGTCGAAGAACAAGGGCAACACTCCTGGCCGCAAGCTTGCATACCGTTCATATGAATACAATCTGGCTGACTGCGAGCATATCGTCTCCGGTTCGGAAGACCAGCTTGCTCAGTATCATCCGCAGGATGGCTGGCGCGATCTGCTGGTCGACTACGTGGTGAAGGGCGAGATCAATGCCGAATACCAAGGCAACGATGCGATAATCACAGCGCAGGAGCATAGGACCCAGGCCCTGCATGAGCTGCCGATCACCGCTCAGAGCCTGATGAAGGGCGATCCGGCGATTCCCACCGAGATAACCGTTCTCTGAGTCCTCTAAGTCCTCTAGAAGACGAACCGGCGCAGACCAAGCAATCCAACTTCGAGACACAATGAGGTGAACGATGACAGAGCAGACAAGGCAATCCATGCAATACATCAATGGACATATCGAACCGAACGAGGGTCGCTATGATTCAATGCGCTACAACCGAGCAGGGCGCAGCGGACTGAAGCTGCCAGAGGTCTGTCTCGGACTGTGGCACAACTTCGGCGATGCAGCCGCGATGGACCGCATGGAGGAACTGATCTATACGGCATTCGACAACGGCATCACGCATATGGATGCAGCGAACAACTACGGGCCTTCCAGCGGCAGCGCAGAGCGCAACCTTGGTCGCATACTCGGACGTGGCCTTCGCGACTATCGCGATGAGCTGGTCATCAGCACCAAGGCCGGCTACCCCATGTGGAACGGCCCCTACGGCGATGGCGGCAGCCGAAAGTATCTGCTAGCCAGCCTGGATCAGAGTCTCGAACGCATGGGCCTCGACTATGTCGATATCTTCTATCACCATCGCATGGATCCGGACACTCCCTTGGAAGAGACAGTGGGGGCTCTGGATTCGGCTGTGAAGAGCGGAAAGGCACTGTACGTCGGACTCTCAAACTACGACGGCGAGACCATGAAGCGTGCAGCCAGGATGCTTGACGAGCTGCATTGCCCATTCATCATCAATCAGAATCGTTACTCCATTTTCGACAGAACCATCGAACGCAACGGCCTCAAGGACGCGGCGAACGAGCTTGGCAAGGGCATCATCACCTTCAGTCCCCTTGCACAGGGGCTGCTCACTGACCGCTATCTTCATGGCATTCCTTCAGACAGCAGAATCGCACGTGACGGACGGTTCCTGAATTCATCAGCAATAACCAAGAAACGCTTGGAGCAGATTCGCGAGCTCAATGACGTCGCCTCGCATCGTGGTCAGACTCTTGCAGAGATGGCGCTTGCATGGATTCTCAAGGATGGCAGCATCACCAGCGTGCTTATCGGAGCTTCCAAGCCGTCGCAGATTCTCGATGACATCGGAGCCTTGAAGAATCTCTCGTTCAGCGATGACGAGCTACGAAGCATCGATCGAATCTCACTTGGAAACGATGCTGAGTGATCGACACTGAGTGATCGATGCTGAGTAATCGACGCTGAGTGATTCAGAGACCTGCAGGGCAGCCGACCCGAATGCTCCGTCAGCCGACCCGGCCATGGCTCTGATGCGCACGCCTTGCTGAGAATCCCCGGTTACCATGATGGCGAACGGCAGCAGAGGGACGAATCTTCAAGTTTTTGGCACTTCCTCAAGTATAGAAATCCAAAAGCCGCTAAAGGACGCGAACGAATGCGCGCGATTAGGCCGAAAGTCAGCTTGCATACCTGAGGAAGTGCCAAAAACTTGCAAGCCCGCTCCATTCGTCGACCAGTCTGCACTGAAAACGAGGACTCAGCGGCGCATCTCCTCATATATGCGCTTGCAATCCGGGCAGACCGGATACTGCGACGGGTCGTGCTTCGGCACCCACACCTTGCCGCACAGCGCAACCACCGGCCTTCCGGTCATTCGCGATTCAGCGATGCGCTCTCTCGAAACATAATGGGCGAATCTGTCCGCATCGCCGTCATCGGACTGCCTCGTCTCTTCCTTGGTCTCAGGACGTTCCAGGACCGCGGTCCCAGTGGACTGGTCAGGATCGGAAAGAGGCGATTCGCCTTCCTCGTTCATTATCCGCAAGGGGCTGTTCTCTCGCTTGCTCATCCGCTCGTTCATCATGCTCATGCCTACCATCTTAGAAGCAATTCCATGGGGAACACCTCATGCTGCAAGAGAAATCTCATATGACTCTCGGACCACGCGGTTTCATCATGCACCGTGAATGCGCCAAACGCGCTACTCTGTTTCATATGACTATTGCAGTGTGCCCAGGCTCATATGACCCCGTGACATCGGGACATATGGATGTTATCGAACGATGCAGCAACTTTTTCTGCGAGGTTCACGTCGTCGTGGCCGCGAATGCGGCAAAGACGCCGCTCTTCACCGACGAGGAGCGCGTTCTGATGATTCGAAGGGCTTTGGACGACGATGGATACTCGAAAATCAAGGTTGTCGCCACCAGCGGATTGATAACCGATTATTGCATGCATGTGGGTGCTTCGGTTATCGTGAAGGGATTACGACAGAATGGCGATTACGAGGCCGAGTTGGGGATGGCTCTGGTGAATCGAAAGCTCTCCAACGTTGAGACGCTGTTTCTTCCGGCGGATCCGGTGAGGGAGCACATTTCCAGCTCCATCGTCAAGGATGTCGCCAGACATGGTGGCGATGTTACCGGCATGGTTCCCGATTGCGTCGTGGCCATGCTGCGTCGAGCACTTAACGGTGAAAAGAGTTCAATATGACAGACAACACAGAGAACAATGACTTGCATGGCAGCGCGATGGACGACGACACGGGCGAATCGGAAGTGCGCAGCTTCGCCGTGTCAGCCGACGGGAGCGTCGCTCCTCAGGCTCCTCAGGTGCCACAGGCTGCTGGTAAATCTTCAGACTCAACTTCCCCAGCAGACCAAGAAGACGAACCCAATCACGATTCCGTTGAACCTTCGCCGATGCCGCGTCCCGCCCCAGCGTCGAGCAGCTCAGCCCAGCGCGGCGAATCCACCAAGGACCCCTACGCCGCCTATCGCAGACAGAGTGAGGTGACCAACGATGAAGTCGCCGACAATGAAGATGCCGACAATGAGGCGACGGGGTTCGTTCCCGCGGCTGCAGTCAACTCCGCGTCATACGCGGATTCCAAGCAGAACGCTCAACCGCTCTTCTCTCCAGATTCGCTGCCCGATATGAGCGAACGCCATGGCGGCCAGTCTTTTGATGACGGTGACGAAGATTCATCGCATGCCGAATTCACCACGGTCTATGACATCATCGACGCTATGCAGCAGAGTCTGGACGAAGCCAAGGCCGGGCTGTTCACGCCCGGGGTGGTGAAAATCGACAAGAATGAGTTCTCCAACAGCATAGTGGAACTGAAAAAGATGCTGCCGGTTCAGCTTGAACGTGCATCTGCCCTGATGCGAGAGTCAGAGCGCAGATTGCAGAATGCCAGAACTCAGGCGAACGCAATCATTGCAAGCGCTCAGAGCAGGGCCGCCGACACCGTCCGCGAAGCCAAGGAGCAGGCGCAATTTCTTGCCGGTCAAGAGAATGTGGTCGCCATCGCGGAACAGAAGGCGAAGGTCATTCTTGACACGGCACGCTCGAAGGCGTCTACACTCTCTCAGGGAGCTGATCGCTATTCCATCAGAGTGATGAATGACCTGGACGAGCAACTCAACAAGATTCAGCAGGATGTGCAGGCGGGACTGAGGGTCCTTGATGAACGGCAGCAGAAGGCTCAGCAGCAGTCTCAGCAATCCCAGCAGAATCAGTGAGCTGATTCTCGAACACCATGCAGCTTGCAGCGGCAGCAGAGGAGAATGATATGAGTAGACCAGAGGATTCACCTTGGTCGATTCCCGTGGCACAGGTTGCCAGCAGGGCGGGGCAGAGCAAGTCGGTCGACCTTGATTGCCCTGCGCCAAGCGGCATCGGAGATGGAATCATAGGCGTCGAAGAGGGCTCCGACGTGCATGTTGAGGGTAGCTTCGACTCGATTGCCGACGGACTCATATTCAACGGACTGATCGTTGCACCCGTCCATGCAGAATGCATCCGCTGCCTCAAGCCGATATCCAAGGATTGGCATGTCAATGCGATGGCATTCTTTCCATATAATTCCGACGTTGCAGGACGCGGCGCTTCGCGGTCAACCCCGGCAGACAAGCATGGCGACATCGACATCATCGCTGAGGAAGACGAGGCAGAGGACACCTATCCGCTTTCGGCCGGTTCCGCATATGCCGACGTCGAGGCCCTTGTCCGCGACAATCTCGTCGAATCACTGCCATTGCAACCATTGTGCGAAGAGGATTGCCAAGGACTCTGCCCCCAATGCGGCATCAATCTGAACGATAATCCGGATCATCACCATGACGTCACCGACATTCGATGGGCGGGTCTCGCAGGGCTCAGCGATCAGTTGAAAGACAAAGGCGACGACGCGACGGACTAGCGACTGGTTGACGGCTGACTGGCACTGGCTGCATGTCTCAGTTCGAACAGCATCTGAACATCTTCATGTGCCTCGTACCAGGACCGGCCAGCAGACTTCTTCGGCTGATTTGTGCTCATGACAAGCGCGCATTGTCATAAGATGACAAAATCAGCACCATGCGCTAAGATACTGAACGCTTAAGCTATGTAGATTAATCGAAATAGAGGAAATTATGGCACTGCCAAAGTATAAGACTTCGCGCGCAAACACTCATTCGCGTCGCGCCAACTGGAAAGCATCGGCAACACAGACCGTCACCTGCCCGAATTGCGGCGCAGCGACGCTGCCACACATGGCTTGCCCAAGCTGCGGTTCATTCCGCGGCCGCGTCTATCAGGATGCGGTGAAATCAGTCTTCAGCAAGTAATGAGGAGCGTTCAGGCTCATCAATGAAACCCTGCCATCGACGGGTGGCGGGGTTTTCGTTTCTTCGATGGCTGATGACAGTTGCTCCAAAGGTCGTTTTCGGTCACTCAGCCAGTAAGTCCAGTCGGTCGTCAATCCGCGCAGAACGATTGACCGATATGCCGTTCAATCGTTGCGCGTTCAGGAGGATTCATGTCTCAGCAGGAACACAAGGAAATCTCGAACCAATCAGCATCCGAAACGGCCTCTGCATCGACCGGAAACCCGTCTTTCGTGGCTTCCCAGCCGAAAGCCCCCAGTGGCCCGGATGAGCTGCTGGAAGCTTTGGGAAGTCCGGTGAGTCCGGATCTTCTCGTCCATGCGCTCACCCATCGTTCCTTTGCCAATGAGCACCATGGACTGCCAAACAATGAGCGTTTGGAATTCCTTGGCGACGCGGTGCTTGAGCTCGTATCCACGGAGACACTGTTCAGGATTCACCCTGACATGAACGAAGGGCAGCTCGCGAAGATGCGGGCAAAGGCCGTATCGGAAGAGGCGCTTTCCGCAATCGCTCGAACCAAGTTGAAGCTGGGCCCATACATCCTTCTTGGCCACGGCGAGTCCGCAAGCGGCGGCGCCGACAAGGATTCCATTCTCTGCGACACCGTCGAGGCGCTGATCGGTGCGGTTTTTGTCGAGCATGGCATCGAAGGTGGCCGCAAGGTGGTGCATCGTCTCGTTGACGATACCCTGGCGGAAGTCGCGACCGAAGGTCCGGCTCTGGACTGGAAAACCTCGCTGACAGTGAAGGCAAACCATATGAATCTTGGCGAGCCTCACTACCGCATGAAGGTTTCAGGCCCTGAATATCAGCAGACCTTCACTGCAGAGGTCATGCTTGGCGATTCGCCCAAGATTCTTGCCAGTGCCGAGGGCAGCAGCAAGCGCAAGGCCCAGTTGGCTGCGGCAGAGGTTGCGTGGAAGCTTTTGGACGCAGAAAAGAGCCAGCAACAGCCGCAATCATGATCGTTTGATTCGAGATTCCGAGTTTTGCGGCAATTCTGAAGTATAACGTGTTGTAATCGTTGATTTGGCACCGCCAGAAAGCCGTTTTGGGGCATTTATACTCACGATTTGCCGCAAAACTCGGAATCTCGCTGTAATTACCTCGGCTTTTGGAGCTCCCCATGAGCTGACGTTATCCGCAATGTGACACGTGAACGATTTTCAACGTCCGGACACCTACACTAGGATGAATGCAAAAGTGCGCGCCATCTGGCTTCGCGCAGATACGTTGGAATCACGAGTTCCACGATCCGGAGCCATGCTGGTGCTGAAATTCCCGCGATACGATTTAGACATGAGTACGAATTCCACGTACATCTATGTGAGAGGAAATCATGGTTTTGCCCACGCCTCTACAGGCATTCAGTGGGGTTCCCAACACCCCGGACGATTCAGCCAAGCAATCAGCAAAGACTCCCGCCAGCGGCACAGCCGCAAACGGCGAAACGATGACCGGAGCTCAGGCTCTGGTACGCTCGCTGGTCGATTTAGGCGTCAAGGACGTTTTCGGCATTCCGGGAGGATACATTCTTCCAGCCTATGACGCCATTCACGACGACACCGCATTCCGTTTCATCCTGTCTCGGCACGAGCAGGCCGCAGGTCATGCGGCGGAAGGATATGCCGTCACCACCGGACGCGTTGGCGTATGCCTGGTCACATCAGGTCCCGGGGCGACGAATATGGTCACGCCCATTGCGGATGCGATGATGGATTCCGTCCCACTCGTGGTGATCACTGGACAGGTCAATGTTTCTTCGATCGGCACCGATGCATTCCAGGAGGCCGACATCGTCGGCATCACATACCCGGTGGCCAAGCATTCATTTCTGGTGACCAATGCGGAAGACATTCCGCGCGTGCTCACAGAGGCCTTCTACATTGCCAGATCGGGACGTCCCGGTCCGGTCGTCGTCGATCTCACCAAGACGGCGCAGACAGGAGAGATGCACTATTCCTGGCCACAGCGCATGATCCTGCCAGGGTACAACCCAACGACCAAGGCGCATGGCCATGTGCTGACCGATGCCGCCAAGCTTTTCACCACCTCGTATCGTCCGGTGCTCTATGTCGGCGGTGGCGCCGTTCGCTCGGATGCCTCGCGAGAGGTGAAGCAGCTTGCCGAGCTCACTGGTGCGCCAATCGTCACCACGCTTCAGTCGCGTGGAATAGTGCCCGACTCGGATCATGCCGTGCTTGGCATGCTGGGAATGCATGGCACGGTCGCAGCCACCGCGGCGGTGCAGCGCTGCGATCTGCTGGTCGCCATCGGAGCTCGATTCGACGACCGGGTAACCGGCAACGTCGATGAATTCGCGCCTTCCGCACGCGTGATACATATTGACATCGACCCCGCGGAGATCGGAAAGAACCGTTATGCGGACGTTCCGATCGTCGGCGACGTGTCCCAGGTGCTGGACGACTTGATCCCCGAGATCGAACGTCTTCAGAGCGTTCATGGAAAGCCCGACCTGGATTCATGGTGGAAGACGATCGATGCCTGGAGTGAGAGCTACCCACTGAGCTATGACGAGCCGACCGATGGGAGCCTGGCACCTCAATGGGTCGTCGAACAGCTTTCGAAGCAATCCTCTCCAGATACCATCTGGGTATCCGGCGTCGGACAGCACCAGATGTGGGCCAGCCAGATCATTGACTTCGAGCGGGCACATACATGGGTCTCCTCAGGAGGCCTGGGAACGATGGGATACGGCCTTCCTGCAGCGATAGGAGCCGAAATCGGGTCGCAGCGCGACTTTGCCGGGAAAAAGCCAGTATGGCTCATCGATGGCGATGGCAGCTTCCAGATGACCTCCGAGGAATTGGCCGTAGCCTTCTTCGAGCACGCCCCGCTGAAGATCGCCATTCTGAACAACTCCGTGTACGGCATGGTTCGTCAATGGCAGACATTGTTCTATGAGAAGCATTACTCGAAGACGAATCTTGAAGATGGCCTCGCATCCGAGAACGATGATTCCATCGTGGACATCCCTGATTTCGTGACTTTGGCGAAGGCTTACGGTTGCGTGGGAATTCGTGCCTTCACCAAGGAGCAGGCCTTGGAAGCGATCGACATCGCCAACGCCACGAATGACCGCACCGTCATCATCGATTTCCGAGTATGGAAGGACGCGATGGTCTGGCCGATGGTTCCGGCCGGACGTTCGAACGACGATGTGATGTACAAGCCCGGCGTGATGCCACTGCGCTACTCACCCAATCAGGATGGAGAAGCCACGGAGACCGCGGCTGCGCCGGACTTGCCCAAGGCTGCAACGCCAACAACCAAGAATGAAGGCTGAGAAAACATCATGGTGAATTATCCAGTGTCACAGATTGGCTCAGGCCGCCATACGCTTTCCGTGCTCGTCGAGAACCGTCCAGGCGTGCTCGCACGCGTTGCCGGACTCTTTGCACGCCGCGCCTTCAACATCAACTCGCTTTCAGTCTCTCCGACGGAACGCGATGACATCTCTCGCATCACGGTCACGGCGGATGTGGAGGCCGTTCCTTTGGAACAAGTCATCAAGCAACTGAACAAGCTGCTGCACGTGCTGAAGATCGTCGAACTCGACCCAGAAAACACCGTCGAGCGAGAGCTGGTGCTGATCAAGGTCTCGGCGAACGAACGCAACCGCTCCGACGTCTTGGAGATAGTGAAGCTCTTCCGCGTGCGCGTGGTCGACGTGCATCCCGAATCGCTCACGATTGAGGCGACCGGCGCTGGCGGCAAGCTCGATGCGCTGCTTGGGCTGCTTCAGAACTATGGCATCATCGAACTGGTACGTTCCGGATCCGTCGCCATGACGCGCGGACCGAAGGCATTGAGCGAAAAGGTCGTCGGCTCGACGGTCACTGGCCGCTGAATCAAGGTTTAGTGCCGCAAAGCTCCGGTTTTGCGGCACATTCCGGTTGTTGTGGCTTGCTTGGCAAAAAACTCAGTCGAGATCGTTGATGCGGCGTAACGAAAAACCGCAACAATGGCGATTCAGATTAGATCCGGCCACAAAAATCGGCATCTGCTCTTCATTCAGGCAATTTCTTCGCTTAAAGTGAGCCACTCGTCTTCCAAATCGGCATTTTCCTTCGTCACGGACTCAAGTTGCGCATTGAATTTGTTCAGACCTTCATAATCGGCAGGATCGTGATTGGCCATCTGCTGCTCGATCTTCTTCTTGCTCTCTTCCAATTTGGACATTTTTCTTTCAATGGCCGAGATGCGTTTCGCAGCTTCTCGTCTTGCAACGCGTTCCGCCTTGACGTCTTCACGGGACTTGACATCTTCACGGGACTCTCCGTCTTCCCCAAGCTCCGATGCGGCGGAACCATTTCCTGCCTGACCATTGGAGACATCAGCATCACCGCCAGAGTCCCCGGATTCGACCATGCGAAGATAGTCATCCACTCCCCCAGGCAAGTGACGAACCTTGCCATCGAACAGGGCGTACTGCTGGTCTGTCACCCGTTCAAGCAGATATCTGTCGTGGGAGACCACTATCAGCGTTCCAGGCCATGTGTCGAGCAGGTCTTCCATGACTGCGAGCATGTCGGTGTCCAAATCGTTGCCAGGTTCGTCCATGACCAGCACATTCGGCTCGTCAAGCAGAATGAGCAGCAGCTGCATGCGGCGCTTCTGCCCTCCGGAAAGATCCTGAATGCGGGTCATGAGCTGAGCGGACTCGAAGCCAAGGCGTTCCATCAGCTGGCCGGGCGTGACTTCCTTGCCATCGACGACATAGCTTGTCTTGTATCGGCTCAGCACCTCTTTTATACGGTATTTGCCGAGCTTCTCGAGTTCGTCAAGCCGCTGGGTAAGCACTGCGAATCTCACCGTCTTGCCAATCTTGACATTCCCCTTCGTCGGTTGAAGCGTGCCGTCGAGTATGCGGAGCAGGGTTGATTTTCCTGCCCCATTCGCCCCGACGATGCCGATTCTGTCACCTGGACCGATAAGCCATGTCACATCATTGAGGATGCGCCTGCCCGTGACGGTAACGGTTTTCGCAGCGGACACCCCATCTGCGCCATGCATGGAATCCACGGTCTGCGAAGGGGATGCATGGTCATGCACCGTCTCATCCACGGTGACCTTCACGGAGGCTTCCACTGTCGGCGCCGCGTATGGCGATGGTATCGCCGAGGAATCGTCCGACCGACTTGCGGATTCCTGATAGATCTGAGTGACGTGCTTCAGGTCGACTACCTGCTTGCCAAGACGGGACGTAGCCATCTGTCTGAGTTCAAGCGTGTTGCGCATGGGTGGAACGTCAGCGATCAGATCGTTCGCCGCCTTGACATGGAACTTCTGCTTGGTGGCTCTGGCCCTTGCCCCGCGAGTCAGCCAGGCAAGCTCCTTTCGCGCAAGATTGCGACGCTTTGTTTCGGCGACTTCCGTCTGTCGGTCGCGTTCCACCCGCTGAAGCATATATGCGCTGTACCCACCCTCGAAGGGGTCGATGGAGCCGTCGTGGACCTCCCACATGCTTTCGCAGACCTCATCAAGGAACCAACGGTCGTGCGTGACCAGAAGCAGGGCTCCGCTGCCATTGGACCAACGGTTCCTCAGGTGTTCGGCCAGCCAGTGAATCGTGACGATATCCAAATGGTTCGTCGGTTCGTCAAGCGCGAGAATATCCCAATCGTGAAGCAGCAGGCGGGCGAGATCAGCGCGCCGCCTTTGCCCGCCGGAAAGCTCTCCTATTTTCGTGTCCAGGTGCAGTCCGCCGAGAAGCGCCTCGACGATGTCGCGCGATGCAGCATCCGCAGCCCATTCATAGTCAGCCCGATTCTCGAGCGCAGCCTCTCGGATGGTCTGGCTGTCGTCAAGAGGATCTCGCTGGTCAAGAAGTCCGAATGCAAGCCCGTTGCGTCTGGTCACACGACCGTCATCGGGTTGCCGCTGACCGGCGAGAAGTTGCAGCAGCGTTGATTTTCCGCCACCATTGCGGCCGACGATGCCGATCCTATCGCCTTCGAAAACGCCCTGCGTCACATCAGTGAAAACATTTGTGGTGGCAAAGGCAAGGGAGACGTGTTCTAATCCAAGGTCATAAACAGGCATGATGCTCAAATATAGCTCGACATAGCGTCATCGAAGCGAAAGGACGGACTTTTTCAGCTTTCGACGCGACCTTTCGGTTCGACTTTCGCAGAATCGAGCGTCGAGCTACCGCAGCGAGATGCCCCCTGCGACGCCGCTGATGAACTTCTTCTGCATGATGAAGTATATGAGGACCACCGGAATCGCGACCATAACACCCGCCGCAGAGAGCAGCGAGTAGTTGGTGAGATGCTGCCCCTGAAAGCTTGCAAGTCCGAGAGGTGCCGTCTTTCTGGATGTGGATACGATCATGACCAGAGGAATGAGGAATTCATTCCACGTCCACATCATCACCAGCAACAGCATGGTTCCAATCTGTGAGATCATGGGCGGCACCATTATCTGCCAGAGCACACGCGTATCGCTGGCGCCGTCCAGGCGGGCGGCCTCGATGATCTCAAGCGGGAATGCCCGGAATTGGTTGCGCATCCAAAAAACGGCGAATCCCAGTGACTGTGCTGTCTGAGGCAGAATCAACGCCCAATAGCTGTCAGTAAGTCCGACATCCCGCAGATTGAAGTACAGCGGTATGATGAACGCTTCGGATGGAAGGGCCATGCCGATCACGATGAGGCCGAAAAGAATTCCCGATCCGCGGAAGCGAAAGCGGGAGAAGCCGAATCCGGCGAATATGCCCAGCACTGCGGTAAGGGCGACAACGGCCACGGTGACGATGACGCTGGACATCAGATAGCTGCCAAAGCTCCCCTGGGTCCATGCATCCCCATAGTTGGAGAAGACCAGACTCTTGGGAATGCTGAATCCACCAGAATTCTCAACCGATGGAGTCAACGAGGAGAGCAGCACTCCGACAAGCGGTATCACTGCGAACAGAGAGAATGCAATCAGCACCACGTTATTGGCAACCACTTCTCTTCTGGATAATTTCATGCTGTCTCCTTCGCATCGATGCGGCCGATTGCCCAGGTGATGATTACGATCAGCACGGTCAGGACCACGGCGACCGCCGACGCCAAGCCCACCTGCCCGGTATTGAACGCTCTGTTATATGCCTCCCATGCCGGCACGGATGTGCTGTTGCCTGGACCTCCTCGCGTCGTGACGAACACAAGATCGAATGTCTTGAATGCCGAGATGACCGTCAGCGTCAGCGCAACCGAGATCTGTCCTCTCAGCTCAGGCAGGGTAATGGCAAAGAACTCCTGCCACTTGTTCGCACCGTCCAGCCGCACCGCCTCAAAAAGCTCCGGTTCGATGTTTCCGACTCCCGAAAGGAACAGCACCAGGCACAGGCCCATGTTGGTCCATGTCCCTACGACTCCGATCGCAATCAGGGCCGTGGAATAATCCCCCAGCCAGGCATGCGTGAGACCGCCAAGATGAAACGCATTGAGAATCTGATTGATGAAGCCGTTCTGGGAATACATGGAGACCCATATCGTCGCGACGACCACCGATGAGATGACCTGTGGCAGGAACAGGACCGTCCTATAGAACGACATCACCTTCATCTTGGACGAACGAGAAATCAGCACCGTCAGTATCAACGCAACGATCACTGGAATTCCGGCATAGAACAGAGTCAGCACCAGGGCATGGATGAAGGAGCTCCTGATCTCAGGATCCTGAAACGTCTCGAGATAGTTCGACAGTCCGACGAATGTCGATGCGCCCAAGCCATCCCAGTCGAATAGCGAATATTCGGCTGTCTGCACAAGCTGCCATCCCAGGAATGCGGCGAAAACCACGAAGGCAGGCGCGACATAGAGATACGGCGCGATGATCGATCTGAACCTGCTGCCCCTTAGCTTTTTCTCGTCATACTCCTCGTTGCTCGCTGCCAGGCCTGGCTGCACTGACCTGCCGTCACCTGATTCGTCATCTCGAGTCATTGGAATATCTCCCTATTGCTTGTCCAGGAAGGAGGCATAGTCCTTCTGCAGCTCACCGGTGAATTCGGTTGGGGTGGATTGCCGGGCTATGAGGTTCTGCATTCCTGCGGTCAACGTGTCATAGAAGGTCGATGTGGTGTAGTCAAGATAGGGGACGACGCCGTCAGCCTTCTGCACCTTGCGATACTGAGTCGCGATGCTCGCCGCCAGCGTCGATTTTTCGGGCTCATAGCTTGAGGGAAGCACGGAAGGCAGGTTGCCGGTCTTGAGCAGCACCTGCGCGGCATGGCTCGTATTCACGAAGTCGATGTATGCCGCCGCAACGTCAGGATGCTTGGATTTCGAGGTTATCGCCCAGGCCAGGCCTTCGCCGCCCATTGCAGATGGCTTGCCATCCTTCGTGTCCATGGTGACGAATCCAACATTGGTGTTCCCCATCGCCGCTGCGTACGTCTGCTGCTGCCAGGTGCCATTCACGTTGAACAGGGCCTTTCCGGATGCGAAGTCAGAGGCAGCGCTATCCGCAGATACACCGTTGGCGTCCTGCGTTATGTATCCCTTCTCGACCCAATTCTGGATAGTCGTGGCAGCCTTGACAGTTGCCGAACTGGTCCAGGACCCGGAGGAGCCTTTGACAAGATCGTTGACATAGGTGGACCCAGCCATTGCGGACTGGACGAAGCCAAAGAGATGGATGCCGGGGTATTTGTCGAGGTCTCCAAAGGACAGGGGCTGTATTCCCGCCTTCTTGGCAACTGCCATTTCACTTTGAAGCTCGGTGATGGTGGTCGGTGGCTTCAGCCCGAGCTGATTCATGAGCGTCTTGTTGTAATATACTCCGACGAGCTCGCCGGTCTGGGAGATTCCATAGAGGCTCTTGCCCTGCCATGTTTTCCCATCCTTGCTGAAACTGTTGAGCTTCAGCAGTTTGCTCGGATAGTACGATGACCAGTCATACAGCTTTGCATAGTCATCGACTGGCCGTATCATCCCCGCCTGGATGAAGGCGCCCATGTCGGGGTAGCCCTGATTCGCCTGGACCACGTCGGGTGGATTGTTCGAAGAGAGTGCAAGCTTCAGGGTGGTCTTCAAATCGCTGAATGACTGGGAATTGCGTTTTATCGTCACATTCGGATATTTCTTCTGGAACTCGGCATTCAATTCTTTCTGGGCCTGAGGCATTCCACCGTCGGTGTTCTGGTCCCAGACGACAAGAGTGACCTTGCCGGCCGAAGCGACATCCTTCGACACATCGCCCAGCTTCGTCTGGCTTGCCGTCGATGCACCTGGGCCGCACGCAGCGATGGTAAGCATCAGGCTGGAAGCCATGGAAACGATGGCCATAAGCCTCATTCGACTCTTTTTCATAGTGCACTCCCCTTAGTTGTTATTAGGTGACGAGCTGTTATCAGGTGACAAATCCAACGGTCGGTCCCTCGAATCCGCCCAGCTCAAGAGCCTGGACCAATCCTCGTCATTGCAATGGTGAGCGTCGAGGAATTCCGAAAGCTGATCGCGTCGGGGCGCGCTCACCGCGCCGCCTGGCTGGGTGACGGAGTATGCGGCGCAGGCGGATGCCAGCTGCAGACAGTCGTCAATCGGCCAGTTCCATGCCGTTCCCGCCATGAAAGCTGCGCTGAAGATGTCGCCGGCACCCGTAGGATCCTTGGCATCGACAGCAATCCCTGGGATGGCAGACCGTCCGTCAGCCGATGCCGCCATCGCCCCTCCAGACCCGAGGGTTATGACTGTGGTGGGGACTACTTCGGAAAATATTTCAAGCGCCTCATTCAAGTCATCACGATGCGAGTAGCCTTTGGCTTCCGCATCATTGAGCATCAGCACATCGAAGGACCGCAATCGCTGCAGCAGGGAATCCGACCACTCGCCAGTTGGATCCCATCCGACGCTTGCGAAGAGCGTCGTTCCGTCTTCATGCAGTCGATGCGCCCAATCGGGAACCTCCTCCTCCGCCGGAAGCATCACAGTCCTGACGCTCCTGACCGGATTCCAGACTGGCTGCGGATTGTCGGTATGGAATGTGACGAACGACCGGTCAGACCCATTGGTTATCGCAGCGCTGACGGGATTCGTGACACCCGTCAGACACCGCGTCTGCGTCATGTCGAGGTTGTTCTCCGTGCTGAGCATCTGCCTGACAATGCTTCCTATCGGATCGTCCCCCATGGCGCTGAGCAACGCGGTATCTGCACCGATGCGCGCGCTTGCAACAGCCCTGTTGGCAGCTCCCCCTGGGGATATGGTGAAGTTCTGTGCGAATGTCTCCGTTCCCTGACGAGGAATTTTCACACCGGAGAATATGAGATCGCTGTAAACGTCCCCCGTTACCAAAACATCCACAGAAGTTGAGTCCATCATTCCCCATTTGCTCATTGTGGTGATCAATTGATGATTATTTTGCGCATTAAAAATCACATCCATGTTTCAATCAAGCACAATTCTGGTTACATTGCTCATTTGAATGAACTTTTATGGAATTGTTTGCTCATTTGTAATCATCTGCGTATATGATTGCAATCATGCTTCTCGATCAACGACGTACAGAAATCATGACTGCCCTAGCCACGCACGACCAAAGCGTGAAGGAGCTTGCCGAATCATTGCATGTGAGTCAGTCGACCATCCGGCGCGACCTGACGCGACTCGAACAGCAGGGGCTGCTGGAGAGAAAGTATGGAGGGGCGGTCCTTGCGCGTGGAAGCCACGCCAACACAACCGATACCGGAGAAGCCGAAGAGCCGATCGACATCGACCGCGCGAAGGATCTGGAGCTTCGCCGGAGCATGGCAAAGGTGGCAGCCTCTCTGGTAAGGGACAACAGCACGATCATCCTCGACATCGGTTCCACGACGCCACTGATCGCACTCGAGCTGCGCGGCAGACCCATAACCATCATCACGTCAAGCCTGGCGGTCCTCGATCAGGTCCGGGATGATGACGCCGTCGACATCATTCTGCTGGGAGGAGTCCTGCGCAGGAATCACCAGTCGCTTGTGGGCCCGCTTGCCGAAGACGCCATCCACGAGATGAGCGCCGACCTGATGTTTCTCAGCTGCACCGGAGTCAAGAACAACTTCGTCGTCGATGACATGGCAGTCGAGGCACCCATCAAACGCGGTCTCATACGATCCGCAGATCAGACAGTCCTGCTCGCGGGCGAGAACAAGTTCCCCGGGACGGGAAGTCTGCGTCTCTGCGATCTCGATCACATCGACACCATCATCACTACCAGCGGAACATCCGAATCATCGTTGAAAAACAGCCGCAGCGGCGGCAGAAAGGTCATTGTCGCATGAAACTTGCAATTCTAGGAGGCGGTGGATTCCGCACGCCATTCGTCTGGCAGGCGCTAATCCGTGACATGGGCACACCGCGAGTCGACCACGTCACGCTCTATGACATCAGCGAATCCCGGCTTGGCATCATCGAAAACATTCTGAAGGAGCTGTCCCAAGGCTTCGACGATGTTCCCACGCTTACCGTCACGACCAATCTCAAGGAAGCCTTGGAAGGTGCCGACTTCATATTCGCAGCGATCCGTGAGGGCGGGCTGGAAGGACGCTGCTGCGACGAACACGTGGCCCTGGACCACAACGTCCTGGGCCAAGAGACGACAGGTCCTGGCGGCATAGCCTATGCGATACGAACGGTGCCGATCATGCTGCACATCGCGCAACTGGTCAAGGAAGTCGCACCTCAGGCATTCTTCATCAACTTCACCAACCCCGCCGGAATCATAACAGAGGCGATGCAGTCCGTGCTCGGAGATCGCGTCGTTGGAATCTGTGACACACCATCGGAGCTGGGTCGACGCGTGGCGGGAATCCTGGGGGTCGACCATGCCAGCATCCAAATGGATTACGTAGGGCTCAATCATTTAGGGTGGATGCGCCGCGTCGTCTCGAACGGCAAGGATGTGCTGCCCGAACTTCTGGCGCAGGACACCCTGCTCGACAAGATGGAAGAGTCAAAGATATTCGGCAAAGACTGGATACGCGAGCTGGGCGCCGTGCCGAACGAATATCTCTATTATTACTATGACAATAAGGATGCCGTCCGGCGAATCATAGAATCGCCACAGACTCGCGGCGACTATCTGCTCAAGACCCAGACTGCCTTCTATCGGCATGCCGGCACTGATCTGCCGAATGCCACTCAGATTTGGTGGAATACCGTCGACGCCCGCAATGCCAGCTATATGGCAGAGGCGTTGGGGGGCGTCCAGGGTGCTCCCACAACTCAGAGAGACAACGACATCGACCCCTCGCAGCTTGGCTACGCAGGCGTCGCCCTTGCGGTCATGGCAGCCATAAGCAGAAACGAACGGCAGACCATGATTCTCAACGTTCGCAACAGCGGGACCGTTCACGCAATGCCGGACGATGCCGTGGTTGAGGTCCCCACGCTTGTGGATGGCAATGGAGTTCACCCTCTGTCACTCTATGCGCAGCCAGACCTGCATCAGCTTGGTCTGATGCAGCAGGTCAAGTCAGTGGAGCGCCACGCGATTCTTGCTGCAACCGAACATTCAACGCACGAGGCTCTGCTTGCCTTCGGCCTTCATCCTCTTGTGGATTCGATCTCTATCGCACATGATTTGCTGGAAGGCTATACGCAAGCCATTCCAGGCGTCGCTAGAGCACTGAGCAAAGAGCACTGATTAAAGAGCACTGATTCGAATCGTTCCCCACTTCGCGTATCTTGGATTCTCAGCCTAGCCTTCCAAGGTACGCGTTTTTGCGTGTACCGGTTCATGCCCAGTCAATTGGCGCGATTTGCGACCGCCGTGGACGATGCCACCTCAATGGAATCCTTTTTTCTGCTCTCGATACGCCCTTTCCGGGCGACTTTCCGAGTTTTGCGGCAATCTCGAAGTAGCGGCGGACATTTTTCGCAGATTGGCGTCGGAAAATCAACACTTTCAAGGCTTTATACATTGCAATTGCCGCAAAACTCGGAAAGTCGACTCGAAGTCGGCTACTTTCCCTGCAAAAACCCCGCATACGTCGAGCAGCGTGCGGCAAAGCCATTGAAGACCGAGTCTGCGAGCGGGAGCAGCTGCGAATTGCACTCCTCAAAGTCGGCAAGCATCCTCTTTTTTTCGGATTTGCTCAGCTTTCCGGCCATCTTCGGCTCTGCGAGCCATTCCTCGAGCATGGCCGGCGTCACTTCCAGATGGAATTGCAGGCCCAGTGCCGAGGCTATGCGAAAGGCCTGAACCTTCGTCTTCTCAGACCGTGCGAGCAATTGCGCGCCTTCGGGCAATCCTACGACGTCGCTATGCCAGTGCAGAACGTTGACTTCCTTGCTCCACATGGAAAAATAATCATGCCGATCCAAGCGCTTGATGGGGGCAAAGCCAATTTCCTCGACCGCATTGCTCGTGAGCTTGCCTCCGAGGGCCGTCGCGATTATCTGATGCCCCAGGCAGATGCCAAGAATCGGCTTGCCTACGCTGATGGACGCGCGAACCAGCTTTGCCTCGGTCTTCAGACCGGGATGCTTCTCGAAATCAAGGGCACCCATCGGCCCACCCATGATCACAACCCCGGAAATATCCTTGAAATCTGGTAAATCAGGCTTCTTCTCATCGACGATGTTCAAGGTATTCGTCTCCAAACCTACATCCTCCAAGGTTTCGAGAATGCGACCCGGTCGCTCCCAAGGGACATGCTGGAGTATGAGGACCTTTGATTGTGCCATAATCTCCATTGTCTCACCTTCTCTAAACTCCACAACAACCTTGGTGTCATATGTGTCATCGGTTCAATCGGAGTGGGATTTGCGCGATGCGCGCAAGATGACTTGCACATCCATGCACTATCAATGCACCATCAATGAAGCTATGTCGGGCAACGATAATAATCTCTTGTATATGACAGAAAGCCCTAAACCGCATGATTCCAGCGTTTCCCAAGTGCCCCAGCTCAGGCTCTACGACACCGCGACTCATCGGATAACGCCGTTCACGCCGATTCACCCAGGCGAGGTGGGCATCTATGTCTGCGGGGCCACTGTGCAGAGCTCGCCCCACATCGGTCACATTCGTGCGGCGGTGGCCTTTGACGTCGTCCGTCGATGGTTCATCCGGCTTGGATACAAGGTGACCTTCATTCGCAACGTCACCGACATCGACGATAAGATCATCGATAAATCACGGGCTGCCGGTCAGCAATGGTGGGAACGCGCATATATATATGAGCGCGAATTCACCCATGCATACGAAAGGCTTGGCGTGCTCGCGCCAACATATGAACCACGCGCAACCGGCCATATCACCGACATGATCGATCTGATTCAGCGCATTCTCGACAATGGCCATGCCTATGTCGTGCCCGATGCAGACGGCAAGCCTTCGGGGAACGTCTATTTCGACGTGCCATCATGGCCACAGTATGGCGAGCTCACCCATCAGCAGGCTGGCACACAGGCAGCGGATGAAAGCGCAGCCGTGGCCGACAGAATGGGGCCGAGCGTCGACAGCACCGGTGATGACAAATACAATCCAGCCGATGCCGCAGACAATTCAGAAGACAAGCACGACCCACGGGATTTCGCATTGTGGAAGTCGCCGAAGCCATCCGATCCAGAGACGGCTCGATGGAAAACCCCATTCGGAACGGGACGTCCGGGCTGGCACCTCGAATGCTCGGCCATGAGCCATCGCTACCTTGGCGCCGACTTCGACATTCATGGCGGCGGCCTCGACCTGCGCTTCCCCCATCACGAGAACGAGATGGCGCAGTCCAAGGCCGCTGGCTGGGGATTCGCCCACCGTTGGATGCATTCGGCATGGGTCACGGCCAAGGGCGAGAAAATGAGCAAATCGCTCGGCAACGGGCTGTCGGTTGACTCGATTCTTGCCGAACATTCGGCGTGGGTCGTGCGCTATGCAATGGCGACGGTGCAATACCGCTCGATGCTTGAATGGAGCGAACAGACGATTGCCGAGGCCGAAAGCGCCCATGAGCGTATCATGAACTTCCTTGATCGCGCCGACGCCCTGCTTGACTCGCCCATCTCAACCGATGACGTCGCTGCACTGCCCATAACAGAATTCCCCGCGGAATTCATAGGCTCGTTGAACGAGGACATCAACGTCTCGGGAGCTGCCGCGAGCATCTTCACGACCATCCGCCAGGGCAACGCACTGCTTGATGCACAGCCCGCGACTGACACAGGTTCAAGGTTGCGGACCATGGTCGTGCAGCTGCGAGCCATGCTCGATGTGCTGGGACTTGACCCGCTGAACGCTCAGTGGGTCGCGGGCGACGCCCACGATGACCATTCGAGCCAAGAGCATGATGCCTTGGATGCACTGATTGGCGAGCAGCTTGAAAAGCGTGCCAAGGCTCGGAAGAACAAGGACTTCGCGCAGGCCGATGCCATTCGTGACGAGCTTGGCAAGGCTGGAATCGTGATTGAAGACACCTCGAGCGGGTCGAGCTGGAGCATGGAATAAAACTGGCAATCCCAAGCACAGCGTTGATGAAAGAATATTCATATGAGAATCGTTTCGGGCAGATACAAGGGCTTTCAGCTGACCGTACCGAAGTCAGGAACCAGACCGACGACCGACCGCGCGAAAGAGGGAATCTTCTCGCACCTTGAGTCGTATGGACAGGTTCAGGAAGCCCAGGTGCTCGACCTGTTCGCAGGAACCGGAGCTCTTGGCATCGAGGCACTCTCTCGCGGCGCCTCTGGACTTGTTTCTGTCGAATCGGCGGGCCAGGCTGGTTCATTGCTTCGCAACACCTTCTCTCGACTCAGAAAGCTCTCAAGCTGGGATGGCGAAACCAGCGCAAGAACCGTGCAGACTCAGGCGGAGAAGTTCGTGCGGTCGCACGGCCAGCGTGCCGACACGGCTTCGCAATCCCACCCTCAGACGAGCGAGAACCCCGACATTGCAGAACCGGGATTCGACTTGATTTTCATCGACCCACCCTATGCATATTCCACCGAGGAATGCGAGCAATTGCTGCAAGAACTGGCGGCGGGCACCCTGGTCAATGCCGCGACCATCATCGTGCTCGAGCGTTCGGACCGGACCGCAGATCCCACGATTCCAACGGGGTGGAATGCCACGCAGATCAAGAACTATGGCGAGACGAAGGTATTCTATATCGAGCACGACTGAATAGATTCGATGATGTCTCTGCTCTTCTCCCTGCTCTTCTCCCTGCTCTTCTCCCTGCCACGCTTTCTGTCGTGCTCTCGGTCGTGCTCTCGGTCGTGTTCCCCGCCATGCTCCGTCACACCCTCCCAGCCATGCTCATGAATTGACCATCTCATCACGCGCGCTCGGGCATGCCGGATCAATGCGGTCAGTCCTGCAAGGAATGGGCGGTCCATCAGATCATATTTATCCATTCGTCCATAAGAATTCTCCCCTAGTTAATGCTCAGTCGCATGTTAGTTAACCCTGATTCGAAACAATTCGAATTAGGTTTTCGACGTACTTCAAGAAGAAAGCCTCGGCATGCATGGGATCAGAAGATGCATGCTGGCATGAATCATTTTCGGCTCTTCGCCACATGTTGACGGCTGGGAGTCGTGAAATCTGTTGCGATCTGACTTCCGTATGAGCCAGATCATCAGAAGGGGTTAGGACATGAGAATCAAACGAATGCTCAGCGCGGTGGCAGGAACGTTGGCAATAGCCATGTTCACCGCAGGATGCGGCGTGACGTCGAGCACAGGCTCGACAGCATCATCGACGACTTCAGACAGTTCGGCAAGCGGAACGGTCACCGTGTTCATATCCGGCGACACGAACGTTCAGGATCTATGGGATAAGGGCATCATTCCCGCATTCAACAAGAAGTATCCAAAAATCACAGTAAAGACGCAGATCGATCTTCACGGTGAGCATGACCAGCAGACCGTGGCCAAGCTCGCCACATCGACGAAGTCCGGCGACGACCCAGGGTATCAGCTGGTCGATGCCGGATGGGTGACCGGTCAGGCAGCACAGGCCAATCTGCTCACCAAGGTTTCCTCCTCGAACATCTCCAACCTGACAGACGTGCCGTCAGCAACGGTGAAGGCGGGTCTTGGAGTGGGCGTTCCCTATCGCGCTTCCTCAGTGCTGCTCGCCTATGATTCGACGAAGGTCAGCAAGCCGCCGAAGACCCTGAAGGCGCTGTTGAAGTGGATTGTCAAGAATCCAGGTCAGTTCGCCTACAATTCCCCCGCAAGCGGCGGTTCAGGCGGCGCATTCGTCAGCACTGTCCTTGACAGCTATCTGACGACGAAGCAGCAGAAGGTGCTTCGCCTCGAGAAGAATGCAGCGGCAGAAGCAGCCTGGAAGAAGGGCTTTGCCAAACTTGCCTCGCTCAACCCCTATGTCTATCAGAAGGGCGTGTATCCCAATGGCAACACGCAGGTTCTCACGCTGCTAGGCCAGGGATCCATCGAGATGGCACCCGTGTGGTCAGATCAGTTCATCACGGCGCAGAAGAGCGGCACCATTCCTTCGACGGTGAAATACACGCAAATCTCGGACCCCTCGTTCACGGGCAGCGCCTCATACCTTGGCGTCCCCAAGACTGCCAGCAACAAGAAGCTCGTCTACAAGCTGCTGAATTTCGTGCTCAGTGCGGCAGGTCAGAAGGTTGTGGCCAGCGAGGTCTCGGGATACCCGGTGATCTCACTCGACAAGATGGATAAATCCGTCGCCGCCGAGTTCAAGGATGCCAACATCAGTTCGCTCCGGGCAGGATACTACTCCGAAGTTGCCTCGGATATGAATGACCAGTGGGATCAGCTGGTACCGGGTCAGCAATGAGCGTCCATGACCTTGATGGGTCGCCCGCATCAATGGTGCGGCCCAACGCTGAACCGGAGGGGCGCGCCACGAAGCATGAAGCGCTGCGCCCCTCCGCGCCACATGCGGGCGGATATCAGAAGAGACGGGATCGCAGGCGCAGCCTCATCGGATTTCTGATGGCGATGCCTCCTATCGTCGTCCTTCTGCTGTTCGTCGGCATTCCGGTCATTCTGGCCATACTGTTCAGTCTGGGATATACCGGTGGACTCAATCAGATCGCAGCCGAGATTGGCATGGATGTCCATCAGGGCAAGCCGCTGACACTGGACGCCTATGCCGACATCATCGCCGACAGCCGTTTCATACGAGACCTTCTCGTGACACTGGTCATAACCGTCGTCAGCACTGGGGTGGTGGTGCTCATCACGACATCCATAGCGGTATACATGCGTCTGAGCCATTCAAGGCTTGGATCCCTGCTTGCCGGACTGGGAGTGATACCGCTGTTCATACCGGTGGTCATAGCCTCCTGGGCGAATCTGATCTTCTATCAGTCAAACGGCTTTCTGCGATCCGTCTTTGCACAGTTCGGTCTGAACGCCCCAATCTGGGGATTCACGACGACTGGTGTGATCATCACATCGATATGGGTGAATCTGCCATTCGCGATGCTGATGACGGTTTCTGGATTTCAGGGGGTCCCAGACGATCTTATCGACTGTGCCAGGGATTCCGGGGCATCGTCCTGGAGAATCGTATGGGAGATCCTGCTTCCGCTGGCCAAGACACAGATACTCATCGCTTCGACACTGACCGCAATCGGAATTCTTGGGCAGTTCACCGTCCCCTACTTCACCGGTCCCAATGCGCCGACGATGCTTGGAGTCGATATAGCCAAGTATTACCAATCATTCAATCGTCCCCAACAATCCGTTGCCATCGCCGTGGTCATGTTCATCATCGGCATTGGCATAGCCGTCACCTATGTGGTCACATCCGTTCGCGGCGACGACGGCTCGAGAAAGGAGTCATAAGATGCCTCCCCTCACGCAATCCTCGCAAGGAACCATCGAGACGACGTCTTCCCATCCTTCCGTCGGGACATCAGCCGATCGCTCCGAAGTCCCCACTGCTGATTCCAAGCCAGCGAATGCCGTATCGACTTCGATGGGAAAGGTCGTGAAAGCCGCACTCACATGGCTTGTGGCCATCATTGCCATGCTGTTCATTTTCGGACCGTTCCTATGGCTTGTCTCCCACGCGTTCGTGACGTCATGGACGTATCCGAATCTGTGGCCAGACGGCTTCACCACTCGCTGGTGGTCGGTCGTCTTCTCGGACGAGCAGCTTATGTCATCGGTCGGCAATTCTCTCATCCTTGCGCCGGTGACGGTGATCATCTCGTCACTGGTGTGCCTTCCAGCGGCATACGCCTTCTCGCGGTTCAACTTTCCTGGAAGACGCGCATTCCAGGTCAGCCTTCTGGCAGTCAACGCCTTCCCCAAGATGGGCCTGTTCGTGGCCATGGCTGCGATTTTCTATGGACTGCATCTGATGGAAACCGTCGCTGGCATCCTGATCGTTCATCTGATCAGCACCCTGGTCAACATGACATGGATTCCTGCGGCAGCGTTCTCAAGCGTTCCCCGATCATTGGAAGAGGCCGCATCGGACGCTGGGGCAGGCAAGTTCAGAGTGTTCTTCTCGGTCACGCTGCCACTTGCCGCGCCAGGCATCATCGTCGCCATGGTCATGTCATTCCTTGCATCGTTCGACGAGTCCCAAGGCACCTACCTCGTAGGCGCGCCGAAATACATGACGATGCCGACGCAGATGTATTCGATGGTGCTCAACTATCCAGAGCAGGTATCCGCGGTTTTCGCACTGATACTTGCGGTGCCTTCGGTCGTGCTGCTCGTCTCGTGCAGAAAGTACATCATGGGCGGTCGCCTCGCGGAAGGCTTCCAGATCCGATGAATCCGACAATCACCAATAGATCTCGGCATTGAAAGGCACACACATGTCAATGCACAATATCACGCCCCGCGAAGGCAGGGTCACGAATCATGCGACCGAAGGCCAGCATCTCGATTCCAACAGCGATGGGCTGTATCTTCAGGGACTGCATAAGTCCTTTGGAGGAAGGCAGGTCATCACCGATGTCACGCTCAAGGTGGAACCAGGCGAGCTCGTCTCCCTTCTCGGACCATCCGGCTGTGGGAAAACCACGACATTGCGAATGATCGCCGGATTCCTGCATCCCGATGCCGGCAAAGTGTGGATGGGCTCGCGCGACGTTACCGAATATGGAGCCGAACGCAGGCCAAGCGCAATGGTTTTCCAGAACTATGCCCTATGGCCACAGATGTCCGTGGAAAGAAACATCTCCTTCCCACTCAGGGTAGCCAAGGTGCCGAAGGCGCAGATCGCGCAGCGCGTCGATGCCGTGCTCGAGCTGGTCAATCTCACCCAGCGACGTCGGGCCAGACCAGGCAAGATGTCTGGTGGGGAGCAGCAACGAGCGTCTCTGGCTCGCGCCTTGGTCCGAGAGCCCTCGATACTGCTGCTCGATGAGCCGCTGAGCAATCTGGATGCGAAGCTGAGGGAGCGCGTGCGCGAGGACATCCGTGAGATTCAGCAGCGTTTGAACATCACGACGATTATGGTGACCCACGATCAGCAGGAGGCGATGGCGATATCCGATCGAATCGCAGTGATGCACGACGGCAGACTGGAACAGGTATGCGCTCCCGAAGATCTCTATATGCGACCGGAAACGGAGAACATAGCCCGCTTCATCGGTACGATGAGCGATTTTGACGGTGCCTTCGGTCCATCTGAGCCCAAGGAACACTGGCTCGTTCGTCCAGAGGACATACGCTATGCATCCGAAGGCAGCGAGCTCGGCAGCACTTCCCTTCCAGTCTGCGATGCGAAGGTCGTCAGAACGATTCCACACGGCAGATACGAGGAAGTCATCTTCGACGCATTCGACGGCACATCCATCACAGGACTGCGTCAGCTGGATCAGCCCACCATCGCCCTGGGAGCCCAGGTCCATCTGAGCGCCACAAGAATCTATCACTATAAGGACAATGCATTATTGGAGGTTATGCAATGACGATCAGTAGCACCATGCGCTTCGCCGCACATCGCGGAGTTCATCCAGATCGATTGGGAATCAAGGAAAACACTCTGGCTTCGGTGAAGTCAGCGATCGCCGCCCACGCCGACCTGGTCGAAATCGATGTGCGATGCACGCGCGATGGACGCGTCATCGTCCTTCATGACCCTGACCTGCTGCGCGTGTGGGGCGATTCCCGAAAGGTCGAGGATCTTGGCTTCGATGAGCTGCGCGCCATGCAAGGCGACCCTGATTCATGCGTTCCAACGCTGGAAGAGGTGCTGAACGTCATCCATGACAGTGGATCCCGTCTGCTCATCGACATGGATGATGAACGCTTCGCCGAACCGGCATACGATGTCGTCAAGGCACTCGGGCTGAACGACGAAGTCGAGTGGTGCGGCAAATACCAAGCCATGCTTGACATTCGTTCACTCGACAGGGAGGCGTTCATCTGGATGCCGTGGCGGCACGCCCAGGCACCGGATGAATCGGAGATCGAACAACTGCATCCGCAGATGCTGAATCTGCCTTATCTGATGGTGGGAAGCGAACTGGTGGAAAGCGCTCACGCCCTCGGCCTCGGGGTTTCCTGCTGGACCGTGGACAACACCATGCAGGCCGCCCATCTACGCAGCGTCGGCGTCGACGGCATAACCTCGAACCGTATGAATGCCGTTCGCGATGCGCTTCAGCTAGTGGATGGAAATGCTCAAGAGAGCGTCGAAGAGCATGATGCACGGGCGCGATTCATAGCCGGTGAAATCGCCGCTGCTGCTGTCGAGACAATCCAGGAGTCAAACGGCCAGTTCCGAACCAACATACATGGCAAGGCAACCCCGGCAGATCTGGTGACCGACCTCGACGGGCTCATCGAGCAGGAAGTTCGGGAGGCGCTGCATGCACAGTTTCCGGAGACGCCCGTCGTTGGCGAGGAGATGGGCGGCAACGAGCCCAGACAGGGTGACTGCTGGTTCCTCGATCCCTTGGACGGCACGATCAACTATGCCAATGCAATCCCCTGGTTCAGCTTCTCTCTCGCGCTGGTTCGCAACGGCGACGATCCGATAGTCGGCGCCGTGATAGACCCCGCAGGCTGGCGGGTCATCACAGCCCAGAAGAACAAGGGCGCATGGATTGGCGATCGGAGAATCACCATTCCCGAACGCTCGTTCGACAATGCCGAAGACCCCGTCGAAGGAACCATCGTCTCCGTCGAACTGGCCAATAACTATGCATGGCCAGGATTGCCCGGAATCTTCGAACGGCTGTCGAAGCGCTTCTGCACGATGCGAGTGCCAGGAACCGGCACGGCAAGCGTGACCGGCGTCGCACTCGGACGTGGCGTGGCGACTCTGATCGGAAAGTTCGGAACCGTGGATCATTTCGCCGCAGTGCTCATCGTTCATGAGGCGGGCGGGGTGATCATGGACGAGACGGGCAAGGAAACCCTGAACCCCCGGAATGCAGGATTCCTGGCTGCACGCGACAGACGCTGCGCGAATGCGATAATCGACGTATGGCATGAATCGCTGATGCGCGAGTGAATCCCGCAGCTTCCCAGTCGTCCGTTCTGGGGCATAGCCTTGCAATCAGCACCTCCACATCTCACAGAAAGCCAGGCCATTGAGCATCGATCGTTCATCGCGTCTGAATGGTTCCAGGGCGACCATCACCCAGGTAGCGGATCGTGCACATGTTTCCGTATCGACCGTCTCCCTGGCCTTTCGGGAGTCGGGTCCGATATCGGCTCGGATGCGTTCCCATGTGCTGCAGGTTGCCAGCGAAGTCGGCTACACGGGGCCGAATCCCATAGCCCACTCCTTGAAGAGTGGAAGCATGGGAATCGTGGGCGTCGCGATCGCCGAACAGATCGCGCACGCCTTTGACAATCCGACGACCATCGAAACCATGAATGGCCTGAGCCTTGCACTCGAAGAGGCAGGCCACAGCATGCTGCTGCTTCAGGCAAGTGCGAAGGTCGATGCCAGGACCCTGAGACGCTTGAGCACGGTGCCGCTGGATGCCCTGATATTCATCAGCCGTGGAGAGCCATTCACTGAACTGGTTGAGCTGGCGCGCAAGCATGGCATTGCGATGGTGGGAGTCGAAGGGCCCTATGCCGACGACATCTCCTCCGTGGAGATCGCCGACGAAGAGGGCATGGGCCAGCTCGCCGACATAGTGCAGGCTCATGGCCACAGAAATGTGGGAGTTCTTATGAGAACCACACGGCTGGGATATTGCGGTCCGCCAGGAGACGTCATTCCCATAGACACCGATATCGATCTCATCGCCAATCCAACGATTCAGGGAAGACTCAGAGCGGTTGCTCAAAGGTTCCCCCAGGCGGTGCGCGTCGAAGCGGCAGCGCGCGACTCAAACGCAGGCGAAGCGGCAGCGCGCGCTCTGCTGACCTCAAATCCTGACATCTCAGTCATCATGGCGCAGAACGATCTGCTTGCGGAAGGTGCACTGCGCGCCGCTCAGGCATCCGGGCTTCGCGTACCGGAAGATCTGAGCATCACCGGCTTTGACGGCTTGCATCTGCCATGGCTCGCAAGATCTCTGACGACCATGAGCCAGCCCTTGGAGGAACGTGGCCGCTGCGCCGATCGTCTGGCAAATCAGATCATCGAAGACACTCACGCCGTTGAGCATATTCGTTTCGAGACGTCATTCGTGGCAGGCGACACCTTGGGAGACGCTCGATGACGCCGCTCGGGAGCTCATGACAATGGCATCCGGCCATGGGGCCCGAGCGGCCATATTCCGGTCAATCCCGGTCGCGCCCATGAATGGGTGAGCCAGAAGCGCCTTGCGAAGACCAT
Organism: Bifidobacterium sp. WK012_4_13; assembly: GCF_041080835.1. Classification (NCBI taxonomy): domain Bacteria; kingdom Bacillati; phylum Actinomycetota; class Actinomycetes; order Bifidobacteriales; family Bifidobacteriaceae; genus Bifidobacterium; species Bifidobacterium fermentum. The sequence goes on along the minus strand of NZ_CP129683.1, from coordinate 1,957,453 downwards.
GATGTGAGAAGAACGCCCACGATGATGGTCACTCCCCCGACGATCTGCGAGGCTCCTATGGCTTCGCCTGTGGCGAGCGCCCACAGCGCAGTGAATACCGTGATGAGGTTGAGGAACACCCCTGCCTTCCCCGACGATATGACGGTGAGTGCAGTGTTCCATAGCACATATGACAGGCATGAGGGAAATATGGCGATGAACAGCAGCGAACCCAATGCGGATCCAGTGCTTGGCAGGGTGACCCCTACGAATGGTGCCGCCACGCCCAGCCCTACGACGATGAAGGCGACTTGGATGGTTACTGCGGTTACCGGAGGAAGTCGAGGGCCCTTGCGCGCCGCAATCGTGTGGGCGGTCCAGACGCCGATCGCAGCGAGCATGAGTATGCTGCTCGGATCGAATATGGTCGTCAGAGTCGTGAAGTCGCCGTGAGTGAGCACGATAAGAACCCCAACGAGTGCCAGCGCGATGCCAGCGCCACCTCTCCAACCAATGCCTTCATGCAACACAAACAGCGCCGCCAATGCGATCAACGCAGGATTCGCAGCATTGATCAGGGATGCCCCGAACGCCGTCGATCCGCGCAAGGCTTCGTAGAGAAGAAAGTTATATGCGAAGAGTCCAAGCAGGCTCTGCATGAGCAGAAAGCGCCAGTGCCGCATCACCGCCAGCCAGTCAGGGTGCTCGACCGTCTGGGCGATGATCGCCAGCGGAACGAGCGCGATGGCCCAGCGCAGCAGCACGATGCTGAACGGAGACATGTCTTCGACGGCGACCTTGCCGAAGACATAGTTGCCTGCCCAGAATGCCGACGCTGCGACGAGTGCGACGATGGCCTTCGTGTGCCGCTTCATCGGCGAGCCTCCATGATTCTGTCATATTTGGCGATTTTTTCTTCGATCGCCACCATGGAAGCCTCTATGCGGTCTCGACGCCTCTGCAGTTCGTCTCGATGGGCGATAAGCAGACTCCTTCTGGCACTTACCGTTTCACGACCTTGATCACGCAGTGCATCAAAGTGTTTGATGACGGCGATTGGCACGCCTGCCTCCCGCAGCCAGTGCGCGCATGCGATCTTCTCGAGATCGAGCTCGCTGTATCGCCGTGAACCGCCAGACGTGCGACCTGCCGGCGCCATGATGCCTTCGCGCTCGTAGTATCGCAAGGTGTCCGCTGGCACACCCGTGCGTTCGGCTGCACGCCCGATCGAGTACTGAGGCTGCATCCATTCACTGGGCACTCCATCCGATTCGCCCAGCAATCTGTCTTGAGACTTCTCATTGCTGTCTTCCATAAGACATGATTCTAAAACTTGGAGTTAACTCCAAGTCAAGTTCCGACGGCGTTTCTTTCGACAGTCGGGCTCGGCATCGCATGGAGACGGTCCCATCGCTCAATCGCAATCGTTGATCGCGGCCAGGTGCCATGGCATGTCTTGTCTGGAGTGTCTCTCGATAGCGAGCTCGCACAATGAGTCAGTATCAATGAGTCAGTATCAATGAATCGCGCCAATGAGTTTGCATCAACGAATCAGCGTCAATGAGTCAGCGCCAATGAGTCAGTGAGCTTCGGGATAGCTGTTCGTCAGATCCCAGCCCAGGCTCGTCAGGAGCTTGCGATCGGCCTTGTCGAGGTCTTCGACTCGGAGCTGCTCGATCAGATCGGGGCGGATGTTGGCGGTTCGCACGAGTGCCTCGTCTCGGCGGAAACGGTCGACCTTGGCGTGATCGCCACTGCGCAGAATATCTGGCACGTCTCGACCGCGCCACTGCGCGGGGCGAGTGTATTGACGGTATTCCAAAAGCGCCTGCTTGCCCGTGTACGATTCCTCAACAATCGAGTCGGGGTTGCCCATGAACCCCGGAAGCAGACGGGTGATGGCCTCGACCATCGCCGACACCGCCACCTCTCCCCCATTGAGCACGTAGTCACCAATCGAATATTCCCGGAAATCATAGCCTTTGGAGCAATAGTATGCGGGAATGCGGGCATCATAGCCCTCATAGCGGCCACATCCGAAGATAAGCCTGTTCTGGTGAGAAAGCTCCTGGGCATCGTCCTGAGTGAACAGTGGAGCCGACGGATTCGGAAAAACAATCGTGGTCCCTGGTGCGGGATCGCTCGCCGCATAGCCCTCGTCCGACTGTTCGGCACTGTGCTGTTCGGCATCAGGCTTTTCTACATCAGAGTGTTCTCCATCAGGCTTTTTTACATCCGACTGTTCGATGTTGACCAGGGACCGTTCGCCAAGCAGCGAATCAAGGCATTCGGACCATACCTCTGGTTTCATGACCATGCCTGCACCGCCGCCAATCGGCGTATCATCAACGGAATGGTGGACGTCGTGAGTCCAATCGCGCAGGTCATGCGCATCGATAGAAAGCAGCCCACGCTCCTGCGCCTTGCCAAGAAGGCTCAGATTCAGCACTTCGAAATATTCCGGGAATACGGAAACGATGTCAATCTTCATTGCAGATACACTTAACTTTTCTTTGCCACATCAAGCATTGCATCAGGAAGCAGTCCACTCGGCGGGTCGATAGACACATACCCGTGTTCAAGATCGATTTCAGGAACTATTGCTTCGACAAACGGAACCAGCACACTCATTGGTTCATGTTCATTGGCATGTTCATTGGCATCGGCATTGGCATCAGAGGCAGCGATGGACTTCAGCTCGAGCAAGGACTGTGCCGCGCCATCGAGCACATCGCCTACCTTCGCAATCGTGACCGTGCCGTCGCAATGATTCCTCTCGCAGAATCCGGGGTCAAGACGAACTTCCAGACCGATCAGGTCGGATGGATACCAGGCTTCCTCGTCTTCCATCTCGTCAGGGTCATCCGCATCGCAGAACAGTTCGATGCCGTTCAGGGCTTCCGCTGCATTTCTATCGGCGATGCCCTCGAACAAGATGATCCAGCGCTTCTTGAATTGGCGTGACCTCACGATGTGATATTCATGACCCGCTGAATCCGCGAGGACCGCTCCAGGCGCGAAGCGCAGCTCAGGTTCGTCGGTGAATGCCCATACGTTCACCTCGCCCTTGATGCCCTGCGCGCGACCTATACGACAGACCCTCAGCAACTCACGCTGCTGAGGGTCATCGTTGGTAACATCGTTGACAACAGTGCTGTCAACATCGTTGCCATGGTTCAAACCGCTCACGTTCGGCACGCTATTTTCGAACATCCATGATGTCCACACGGACCTTATGGTCGGCCAAAGCCTGAATGATGGTGCGTATGGCATTGGCCGTGCGCCCACTACGACCGATCACTCGGCCGATATCTTCAGGATTGACCCGAACGCGCAGCAATTCGCCGCGATTGTTCTCGTGTGACTTCACTGAAACATCATCAGGGAAATCGACGATGTTGCGAATAAGATGCTCGACAGCTTGTGCCAACATGATTTACTCGGCTTTCTCCTCAGCGGCAGTTTCCTCGGCTGGAGCTTCTGCAGTCTTCGCTGCTTCTGCCTCTGCCTTGGCCTTGGCGTCCTTCTCGGACTTCGCTGCCTTCAGCTTCTGTGCGGACTTCTCAGCCTCTTCGATGCGTGTTGCGGCATCTGCGTGGCCCTCAGGCATCTTCAGCGTGCCTTCGGCACCTGGAAGACCCTTGAACTTCTGCCAATCACCAGTGATGTTCAGCAGCTTGAAAACAGGCTCAGATGGCTGTGCGCCAACGCCGAGCCAGTACTGCACGCGCTCTGAATCGATTTGGATCAACGAAGGTTGCTTATTCGGATCGTAAACGCCGACCTCTTCAATGACCTCGCCATCACGCTTCTTGCGTGAATCAACGATAACAACGCGATAGAAGGCATAGAATTTCTTACCCAGGCGCTTCAAACGAATCTTGGTTGCCAAAATGGCTCTCCTTGTACAATAGGTGCTTCCCGAGCCAGATGTGTGGGGCACAACGGTTGTTCAGCGTGTCCTCATGAAAACGGGTTTAGAGGGCGCCGTTCGCATGAATAACAGTGTGCAATTATAGGCACATGCATGGTCAAATTGCCAACTGCTCTCAATAAACATGCCGGATGGTGCTTTCTGTTCTTAGCGAATTCGAATGCCTAATATCAAAACTGCCGATTTTCTCCTGAAAACCAAGCCACCATTCGACAGTCATTGGGGCTGCACTGTCTGGAATTTCCTCAGATCCCAAAGGTGCGAATGATTGTGAGGCCATCAGGGACTCCGTGGCATGTTCAAATCTCTTGAGTGTTGCAATCAGAGTGCTCATGTCTGGATGCTGTCTGACAAAATCTTGGACTGTTTTGAGTTCGGCCAACCATTGTTTGCGTTGCTCTTCATCGAGTCCATCAAATCGTCGACCTTTTCGATTGCTGCCAATGTTTGCTCGATGATGGTCATTCTGTTGGTATCAGATATCGTCTTCGAGAACAGCTCTTTACCTGAGCGCTCTACGATATCGATCTTATCCACGACTCCGTTCGCAATGTGGTTGGACAACGTCTCAATAAGCTGTGTCGCTGCCTCATCGTGAACCATAGGATTGACCCATCTATCCTGGCCCTGAGCCAATATCTGGTTCACGTATCGGGTCAATGTGCCCATGAGACTCAGTTCTCGCGGTACCGCAACGACAATGACTTGCGTTCTGTATCCGGCCGCTTTGAATTGCTTCAGGGTATTCTCAGTCGCCCTGGGATGTCTCATAGTCGTTTCCACGATCACGCTTCTTCGATGATTCCGCAGCCAATTCAAGCTCATTTCCGCCCATCTTCCCGCTGCCTGTGCAGTGGCGTCGGGCATGATTTCGGGATGCACGCTCAAGAGTTCCATCTACATGGGGTGAAACGGGCGATAGTCATCTCCGATTATCGCCTTGGCGTTCCTGTTGGCTCGTTGGATTGAACTGACGAGCCTGGTTTTGCCAGCTCCTGGCTGTGCTGCAACCATGAACAGCGTCGGTGATGTCTCGACCGTGGCGAGGGAGAATTCTGGCAGAATTTTTTCCGTCCAGATTTCAAGGAGAGTTTCCTCGTCAAGCTGGCAGCGAGAATCGTTCACGCCGCTGCCCTTTTCAATTTCTTGCCTGCGTTGCTGATGTATTGAAGCCGCTGCGTGAATTCCCTGCTTTTGCTCTCTACAGCTTGCATGTCAGAGGCGTTGACTTCCTCTACTTCGCGTCCAATCTGCCACACTGTCTCCATGAGTGCCGCCTTGATCTTGGGATCTTCTGCAAGATCTGCAAGATGGCTGTATGTGCCTTTGAGATAGTTCGCGCTTTCACGCATCACGTCGTAGATCATGGGGTCGTAACTGAATGTGGCTTCGCGGTGTTGAACCATAGCAGTCTCCTCTTCTCAATCATTCGGCATGATGACGATGATGGGCATTACGGATTATGAGCAGATGATCGAATTCGCTCCTATTTCACTTTCATCAATTGTAACGTAACGCTCTATGCTCCTAAGGAACGCACTTAGACATGCCAAGTGCCAATGAACGCTCGCTACCTGTTCTCCATCAGCAATCGGGCATCTGGTCGATCAACCAGATGCCCGATTGGCTTTCATGGATTCAGGGCAAGTGAGCAACACCAAAGCTCATTTGACTAATGTGCGCGCTACTCTTTTTTCATTTTTTGCGCCGCAAGAAGTGATGCGCCACAAACCGAGAAAGCAATAATCGCATAGAGTATTACCGCAGTTGCAACTCCGGTCTTGGCTAACGACATGACCTTGGATGCTTTGTTTTCAACAGTGGAAGCCTTCGGAGCTACTGAGTGTTCTTTCTCAGCAACTTTGTCAGATGCTCCCTCAGTTCGTTCATCATCCACAGTTGCAGCACTGGCAGTCACGGCAAAATAGCTGAAGGATGACGTGGTGAGATGAAGTAAGCCACTATCTGCGTCGAAGTCAGATTCCAGCTCTTCAAAACCACCATCACTCTTTTCGTGAATTACCTTTCCACCTTTCAGTGCCGCCAATTCTGCGTTACGTATCGCAATGGTGGCTGACTGACCATCATCGAGCTCATACTTCTCTCCGGTGAGCGTGTCCTTCAAGTAAATGTCGAACACACCCTTCAACTCACGCCCATCTTGACTCAAGGCTGAGAAACGATCAGCATGAACAGATACTGTTTCTGCAACCACAACAAGACGCACATTCCAAGGAAGTGCACTTGTAGAAACATCCACTCGCGCAATGTCGGTCGTCATATTGATGGCTGCAACGCCGTCTTGCCTGTTTTCGAGCGTGTCCATTATCGGCTGTTCAATTTGCGCTTTCTCGCCATCTGTCAGCTCATCATACATATTCGTTGCCTCCGCAACTGCATCAGCATCGTCAATGCTTGTCGGATTCTCTGCAAGCGCGTTGATTGCATCAATCACTGCTTGAATCGCGGCATTGTTGGTGATGGTGAAGCGGGCTGTTGCCGAAACAACAATCGAATAGTTTCTGTTGGAAGCAGACGCGTCAACGATGAATTTGTAGCTGCCAACATTCTCGCCGCTTTCGCGAGAGAATGAGATACCCAAATCATCATCTCCGACAACCGTTCCCTTACTCACCACATACGTGAAAGAAACGGAATCTGCTTCTCCATATTTCTTTTCGCCACCGACGGGCTTTACAGTAACGACTCGCTTGCCGATAGTGAAGCGCACTGACGATACGGCAGTCTGGCCTTTGTAGCCCGCCTGTATGAACACCGTGTAGGTGCCGGCATTCACAAGTTTCAAAGCCTGCTGGGTGTCCACCCAGTCCGTATCGGCTGCCGGCTCAGTTGCATTGCCTGCCTGCACAGCCGCATATTTCAGGGTGTAGCCATCCGAGATGGTGTGCACATGACCGTGCTTTACACTCTGAACAGTGATGCCGGTGGCTACATATGAAGCCGGTTGTCCATCGTAGGTCTTCGCATTCGATGCGGGAATCTCGTCGGCATATACCTCCAACTTGCTTTCCGACGTGAGTATTGCACAGGTGGCATCAAGCTTCGCTTTCAGCGCTTCCAATGCCTTTACCACAGATTGTTGAATGGTCTGACCGATGTTGCTTGAGCTTGACGCAGCACCTACCTTGTCAATGAGCGTGGCGAGGATGGCGGACATGGTTGCGCATCCTTGAGCTGTGGAAGGCTCGTTGTTCAGGAAGTCCTTTATCTCCTTCTGCAACGCCGCCTTGAACTCAGCGGTTTTCACATAATCCAGAGCACACTTGACTTCTTTCTGGAACTTCGCCACAGCGTTCTGCAGGTCCTCGATGGTGTTCAAATCAGCAGGATCGAGTTCAGAGATTCCGCTGGATATGATGGAACGTGCTTCTTCAACCAAGTCCTGCAATTGAGCGCGCAAGGCCTCATACTGCTGGCGCGCTGAATCAGCGCCCGCATTGACCTGCGCTTCGATACGTTCAAGCTCAGCCTTGATTCGAGCAACCTCGGCATTGATCGCTGTGAGCTGCCTCTGGGCTTCGGTGGTCGCGGCATCAACTGCAGTGTCTATTGCAGTGGAGATCTGTGCAGCAATCTTTTCGACCTCGTCATATATGGTTTGAGCAGCGCCGTTCAGCACGCTTTTCACTGCGCTCGACACTACCGACTTAGCTCCCGTCGCAGCAGCAACGGCCGATGCCTTCAACAACGCTTCTGCAGCTTCACCTAGCAACTCGGCAGCGGCGACCGCCTTCTGCTCTGCTGTCGATTTCTTATCGTTCACAACGGCCTGGGCATCTTCCAGAGCCTCGTACAGTCCTGTTGCCGGACTTCCACCAGACGAAGGAGCGCCGAGGGCGTTCTGAGCCTCGTTGACCGCAGTCTGTGCGACGCCTTGTGCAGCGCCGACTGCAAGGTCAAAGGCGCCCTGCTTGATATCGCGTGCGGTATCGGAATAGGTCGCCAACGTTGCTTGCCTAGCACCCAAAGTCGCCGTCGCAGTCGCCGTCGAAGATACTGCATTGCGATAATTCTTGCATTCGACCGCATTACGGTTCGCTCCGACGAACAAAGCACATGATGCAAGCGTCCAGCCCTTGTCAGTAACGGCTTGTTCTGCCTGAGTCTGCGCCGTCTTGGCACTATCAAACGCTTGCTGAGCATCGGTCACCGCCTGCTGAGCAGCAACCTTGTTGTTGTCAAAGTTGGCCAAATCGTTCTTGGTGGCCTGCAGTGCCTTGAGCGCTGCATTCAAACCGGCATCGGCAATCTGCCCATTGGAATACACTGCCGAGCCGTTTGCAATACCAGAGATCAATCCTTCTGGACCGACCACAGTCTGATAGATTGCAAGCGTCGCCGTTGCGGCCGTCAATGCCGTCTGCGCAGTTGAAAGCGCCTGTTCGGCGGCTGCCAGACCCTCGTCACTTTCAAATCCTGCGAGCAAATCGTCATAGGCATCGTCATACGCTGTCCAATACGCGTCGGTGTGCTCAGCTCCATGTGAATCTGTTCGTGCACTCACCATGCGACTTGCATAAAGCGAGTCGAAAGCAGCATCGTACGCGATATTGCCAACTCGCTCCCCTACCTGGTCGATAAGGGAACTGATGGACTGCTTGACTTCATCGTCCACATCGTCAAGGGCCACATCGCCTGAAACGACTTTGCTGACGATATCGTTGAGATAGCTTCCCACTGTCTGCGCCAGTTCCTTGACGAGCTGCTTGGCGCTTGCCTCATCCAACCTTGATAGCGAATCCAGTGAGGTCTCTACAATCTGTGTGCAGACAGATTCGGCAATTGACGGATCATCAAACGCGATGCTCGACTTGCATTGAGCGATCAGTTCGGCCCTCAGCGCTTCCTTCGCATCATCGATAGGAGCCGCATACGCACTGGGATTCATCGCGAAGCAGCCAAAGAACATTGCAATCGAGACGAATAATGCCATGTATTGAACGGGATTGCGTCTCCCTCTCTTCCATACCGGCACATCCTGATTTTTCTGATTCATTCTCATTCCTGAATGGTTTCCTTCGTTAGGTTTCCATGTCAACAAATTGGACATGCTGAATGTTGTTAAACAGACAGTATTGAACTTACAAGGAAATTTCAGACAGAGTGTATCGTTATGCGAGCAGCTAAAGCGGTTGCTGCCGCCATGACCCCAATTCCCACTATGACCATCATCAGCTGCAGACATGCAAATGATGCTCTGGCAAGCCAGAGCACCATTGTTCATCTCACATGAATCTCAATGCAGATTGATCGTCATCGCATCGATTCACCTTTTGAGGATTCCGAACTTCCTTGACAGGAGAGCTCCCACGCCGCACAGAGTCAAAGCGACTGCGATGATGGCAACCGGGAGCGCCGCAGAGCCCGTCTTTCCAAGAGCGTCACCCTGACCTGTGGAGAAGACAGCGAAATAGCTGAACGATGACGTCTTGAAGCTCACCGTCTTTGACTGCGCGTCAAAGGCAGATTCGACCTCTTCGAAGCTGTCTGCAGCTATCTCGTGGATGACCTTGCCGCCAGAAAGCCTTGACAGTCTTTCATCGTCGATCGTCACCGTTACCGCCTGACCCTTGGCCAGTTCGAATTCCTTGCCATTCCTTGAGTCCACCAGATGAATGTCAAACACGGCCTCGAGCTTCGTATTGCCGTCGATGAATCTTGCAAAGCGCTGGGTGTGGTCTGCCGTATTCTCCGGTTCGACCACCAGACGAACGTACCAAGGCAGGGCAGGCTTCGATTCGACGGTGTTGCCCTTGCTGTCTGACTGATTGACCTGCTGCGCCTGCTTCTGCAAAGCGGCCAGCTTCTCTTTGATCTTGGCGAGAATCTGGGCACGCTCAGCATCAGTGAGCGATTCAAGAGCCTTGGTGGCCTCAAGAACCTTCTCTGCATCGGCAGGGGTCTTGATCGTGTCAGGAAGATCGTTGATGATGTCGACCACCTCGTCCATGGCAGCATTGTTGACAATCTTGAATGTGGCAGACTTCGATACCGAAATCGCATAATTCTTATTTGTCTTTGCTGCATCAACGAGATACTTGTAGGTGCCAACATTCTCGCCAGCTTCACGAATGACCACGATGCCCGGATCATCGTTGCCAAACACGGTTCCCGCGCTTATCACATAGGGGAATGATGCTGGATCCTTTGCGCCGAAGGTCTTGGAAAGCGACTTCGGGGTTATGGTCAGCGGGCGCGGCTTGATGGTGAAGATGCCGTTTTCGAATGTCAGCGCATAGTTGGGGTTCGCCGCGCTGATTTCCGACTCGGCCTCGGCGAAGCGCAGCGCATAGGTGCCTGCGTTCTCTCCGTCATCTCGGATGACCGAAATGCCATTGAGCTTATCGCCTTCGACAAGACCGATCTTGGAACTGACCGCATATTGCAGCGAGCCTGGATCGGAATAGCCATAAACCTTGCCCGTGTCCGATGCCTTGATGGCTATCGCACGCTGCTTCACCTGAAGCACGTTCTCATGCTTCGTGATGGTGTAGTTATCGACGTCCTTGCCGGTCACCGTGGCGGTGATGTCATAGGTACCGACTGGCGCGTACGTCGAGTCGCCGGTGTTCACGGCGAGCGCGATGGTCAATGCCTTGTCGTCGACAGGAGCGGTCTTGTCACCGAAGGTGTAGGTCAGCTTGGGATTGGCGTCGCCGTAGGTGATCGCTTTCTTATCCACGTCGATGGTCAATGGTCGGCGGTTGATGGTCAGCTTGCCGTCAACATTGACCTTGACGTCGTAATTCGGATTGCTTTCAACGTCGACAAGCACACGGACCGTATAATCCTGGTTCGCGTTCTCGCCTGCGTCACGGTCGTACGTCACGCCCTTTAGGGTGTCCGATCCGACAAGTCCGCCTTCTGCGTCGCAGTCGTCGTTGTCATCGTCCTCAAGGTATCTTCCGACCTCATAGGAGAACACATCCTTGTCTCCGAAGGTCTTGGATGTATCCGCGGCGCACACCACGATCTCCCGCGGGGTTATCGTCAAGGTTCCCGAAGTGAAGGTGATCTTATAGTTGTCGTTGCCGCTGGAATCCCTGATCAGGTCATCTTTGTTCTGCGTGATCGCATGAGCACCGACATTTGTGGCGGTACCGACGGTCAGCGAACCGGTGAGCGAGTCGCCTTCGATAAGTAGGGTTTCTCCACTCACTGCATAGCTGAATCCTGGAAGCTCCTCCCCGTATTCGGATGTCGCTGCGTTGGCACGCACCGAGATGTCCTTCTGCTTGATCGTATATTTCACCTGGGTGTAATACGCAGTCGCATCATATGTGGCGCGGATGCAGATGTTGTAGATTCCAGCGTTCTTCAATGCGAGTTCAGACTCACTGCCTACCCATGTTTCCTGTGCGGGGCAGTTTGAGGTGTTGGAAGCAGTGCCCTTGACTGCGGCATAGGCAAGGGTGTATTGCTCGCCATCAACCGTCGTCACATGACCCTGTTCGATGACCTGCAACGTGATGTCGCCGACAACATCACTGACGACTTCACCGTCATAGGTGTGTGATTCGGCCACGGGGATTTCATTCGCCCAGACCTGCACGCCGTCGTTGAGGATGACCTTGCAGCCAGCCTTGAGCCTGGCATCGAACTCATTGAGAATGGCTGCGGAGGCGTTCGTCAGCTTCTCTTCGACCGACAGATCATCGTTCGAATTCTCACTGGTTTCGATTCCTTCAAGAGCCGCTGCAATCACATGCTGCATTGACACGCAACCATTGTTGGATGCGGCTTCATCATTGTTGAGCGCCAGAGCCCAGAGAGCCTCAGACAGATTCCCGGCGAAGCCATCTTCAATGGTTTCGAGAACAGCTTCAATCTCACCATCGAGAGCATCCAGACTGGCTATCGCGTCATCGACCTTGGTGGGAAGCTTGCTGGCAAGGGTAGTGATGCCTTCGGGAGCGATCTGCTGAGCCTTGGTGTTGAGGTCCAGAAGACGCTTGTAGAGTGCCTGGTAACGCTTCTTCGCCGATGCTATCCCGCCACTTACGTTATCCTTGATCGATTCAAGTTCGGTCTTGATCGATTCAAGATCGGTCTGGATCTCTTCCAAAGCACTTTCGGCGGTATCTGCCTCTTCCCCTGCAGCAGTGTCAATCAGATCTTCGACACTCTGCTGCGCAGCCGCAGCCTTCGTGACGAATGCCTCAAGGAGTGCGTTCATTCCGGCTGTGACCGCCTCGCCGATGGAGCCTTTTCTGCTATTCGCATCGGAAACTGCTTGATTGCGCAGTGCGGTTTCTGCCGTGGTTCCTGCTGCCTCGGCCCGGGCTATGGCAGCTTGTTTAGCCGCGTCGCCCTTGCCTTCAGCGGTTGCGGTGGCTTCGTTGAGGGCTGTCTGGGCTTCGTCACGAGTCTCTTCCGCACGCTCACTCGCTCCCTGTGCAGCTGTGACAGCTGTCGCCTTCGCAACATTCAATGCCTCGGTGGAGCTTGTCAGCTCGCTGTTTGCGTCAGCTACAACGCCTTCAGCCGCGTTCTTCTTCTCAAGTGACTTGTTGTAGCCGGTGTCGCCCGTGCACAAGGTATCGGAAGATCCTTCGCCAGTGCACCATTGTTCGTTATGGCCCTGGTCAGTCAACGCCTGGATCGCGTCCGCAAGCTGTGTTTCAGCCGCATCAAGAGCCGCCTTCGCCTCGGTGCTGGCTCCATCCTTTGAGGCATAGTCATCATAGGCACTTTGCAAAGCGGTCATGGCGTCATCGAGAGCCTCATCCTTGAAGGTGCCTTCTGTGTATGAATCCTCACCGGCGACGACATCGTCAATGAGTCCATCTTCATCATCCAAGGCCTGATATGTTTCGAGCGTTTCCTCAGCCTCTTCAAGTGCCGACTGCGCTTCTTCCTGAGCTTCGACAGCCTCGTCGTAACTGACCTCGTCCTGCTCCTCTTCAAGTGCCGTGGTGTATTCAGTGTCATACGCGGCCCAATAGGCATCGGTATGCGTCTGGCCTTGGGAATCAACTGGTTCTTGGACAAAATGCTTCGTGTATCCGTAATCGTAGGTGACGTCGTATGCAATCTGCTTCGCATCGGCGACCGCCTTGGCAAGAATGGGAGCGAACTCCTTCCTGATGTCGGCTTGGATGCCGTCGACGGTGAGCTGTTTTGCCGTGACCTTGGCAATCACCGTGTCGAGGTAGCCGTTGATGGGAGAAGAGAGATTCTCGACAAGTGTGGCTGCCTCACCATCTTCGAACGTGCCTGACGAGTCAAGAACCGCTTCGACCAACCCTTCGCAGAATTCGTCTTCGACCCCATCGGCGACGGTGTCGGAACACACGGCGATAAGCTGAGTCTCCAATTCTTCGTCCACTGAGCTGTCGGCGCTTGCATTCGTCGAGACGAAGCTGAACAGCATCACGATAGATACCAGCATCGCTAGGTATTTGACGAGATTGCAGCTCCCTCGCTTTCCTTCAAAACGAACATGTTTTCCCATGGTTCCGCTCTTTCTGATAATCAATCTTGTAGACCGTCTATGAAATCGTGCGTAGACATAACATAGACATAGTGTTAATAATCATACACACAATATAATACACAGAATACAGTTCGTTCAGATTTTACGGAACTGCCGGGCTTTGCCTTGCGGCTATGGAGAGATTTCAGGCAGACATCGAGATCTCAGAGCACAGAGCCCTGTGATCGCTGCCCGCAATGATTGCCGTGGATATCGAAAGCGGAATCAGGCCTTCGGTCATCAATATATGGTCGATTTCCAGCATGGATGGAACGTATGTCCAGGAAGCCGGAAAACTTGGGTGCACGCCCGCCTTCATCTCGAAGGCGGCGTCGGAGAGGCCCGAGCCCGTGAGCAGATGGCGGAACACCGAATGATACAGGCTGGAATTCAGGTCGCCCATGACGACCGTCTCCTGAGGAAGAGGCGCATATGATGGCAGACCCCCCGGCTCATGGGAGCTTGGGGCCTCGTGCGTCGAGATGATTCTTTTCGAGAACCCCGCGAGTCGTTCGATTCCTATCTGCCAGAATCGTCCGCCACGACCTGGAGACTTCGGATGCGCGGATACGAATCTGACTCGTCTGCCCTGAATGTCCAGAGAGAGGGAGGGTATGCCTGCCGCAAGGATGTCGATGGAGGAGCTGCTGGATTCAGCAGGCTTGACACGAGACAGGATGGCGTTGGTGCCCCCATTGTCATCGTCGGAGGCCTTCCCTAGCGAGCGATAAGGCAGTTCCAGACCTATTCCGGCATCATCCAGACGCTGCAGCAGCTCTGGAGTGACCTCTTGCAAGGCAAGCACGTCGACATGCCGCCGCTGAATCTGCCCCACCACATCATTCGCATCGGCGCGGCCGAAACGACAGTTCAACGTCATCAGACTCCAACGCAGATTCCGGGGCGATGCCGAAGACTCTGCAGGCATTGGGGCGTCAGCGGCACGCCTTCGGCGTTCCGGAAGCCCGAGTATGTGCAAGGCGCCGCGCGGTATGTCGACCAGGGTCGAAACGAACCATAAGGCCTGCACCGCAAGCTGCGACGCCGCAAATCCCACTTGCCACCATTGCCCTGCTATCGCGGAGCAAGCCATCAGCAGCACGGTGGGGAAAGTCAGCAGAGGAATCAGCGCCATGCATTCGGGCAAAGGTCTGTTCCCATTCACCGAATAGGGGACGAACCACAGACACATCCATATGGCAATCAGCACATAGGGAATCCAAAGCAGCGCGCTCATGACTGACCACGGAATCGATTGATCGGCGTCATCGGGTGAATCAACGCCCGAACAATCCGGACAGGCCTCCCGAAAGATTCGGCGGAAGCTCAGGCAGCCCGTCTGGCGTCTGGGGCTGCTGCGGGTTCTTCTGGAAGGCGGAGCCGGAAGCCTTTGGCCCATTACCGGAAAGCCTGTCGCGCAATGCCTTGTCTTCGGCCTCACGCTTCATGGGATTGCCAGACTTTGAGCGATGCTTCTTGTTCTTCTTGCCACCACGCTTGGAGCCTTGCCCGGGCATTCCTGCCATGCCAGGCATTCCAGCCATGCCGGGCATGCTGCGCGAACCGTTGCTCATGCGCTTCATCATCTTTGCGGCCTGTTCGAAGCGCTGCAGCAGCCCGTTGACCGCGGAGACCATCGTGCCGGAACCATAGGCGATGCGCGCGCGTCGAGAACCGTTGATGATGCTGGGCTCGCGGCGTTCCTGAGGGGTCATCGAATGAATGATCGCCTCGGTGCGGTCGACCTCATGCTCGTCGAACTGTTCGAGTTCCTTGCGATGCTGGGCCATGCCAGGAATCATGCCGAGCAGACTCTTCATCGAACCAAGCTTGCGAACCTGCTGCAATTGCGACAGGAAGTCGTCAAGCCCGAAGCTGCCCTCTTGCATCTTCGCTGCGGCCTCGCGGGCCTCCTGCTCGTCGAAGGTGCGCTGGGCCTGCTCGATAAGCGTCAGCACATCGCCCATGTCGAGAATTCTCGAAGCCATGCGATCGGGGTGGAAGACTTCGAAGTCCTTCAGCCCCTCGCCTGTCGACGCAAAGAGAATCGGCTTGCCAGTCACGCTGGCGACGGAAAGCGCCGCACCACCTCGGGCATCGCCATCGAGCTTCGAGAGCACGACACCGGTGAAATCCACGCCCTCGTCGAATGCCTTGGCGGTCTGCACCGCATCCTGACCGATCATCGCATCGATGACGAAGAGAATCTCGTTCGGGTTGACCGCATCGCGAATGTTGCGAGCCTGCTGCATGAGCTGCTCGTCGACGCCAAGACGGCCTGCGGTGTCGATGATCACCGTGTCATAGAGCTTGTCTTGCGCGAAGGCGATTGAATCCTTGGCGACCTTGACCGGATCGCCGGTGGCCTGCCCTGGTTCGACGACATCCGAACTATCCGCCTGCACGCCTGGCTCCGGAGCGTAGACCGGCACCTCGGCCCGTTCACCGACAACCTGCAGCTGAGTGACCGCGTTGGGCCGCTGAAGATCGGCTGCGACGAGCAGCGGGGTGTGGCCAGTGTCTCGCAGCCAGTATCCGAGCTTTCCGGCAAGCGTCGTCTTGCCTGCGCCCTGAAGACCGGCGAGCATGATGACGGTCGGCGGCTTCTTCGCGAAGTTGAGCGGGCGGTCAACGCCAGCGCCCAGAATCTTCGTCAGCTCCTCGTTCACGATGGAAACGACCTGCTGGGCAGGATTCAATGCCTGAGAGACTTCCTCTCCCAGAGCACGTTCACGGATTCGCGAGGCGAACGAGCGGACGACATCAAGTGAGACGTCTGCGTCGAGCAGAGCCCTGCGAATCTCACGAATGGTTCCGTCGATGTCGGACTCAGAGAGTTTCCCCTTGGAACGCAGGTGTTTGAAAGCCTGCGAAAGCCTGTCGGTCAAAGATGTAAAAGCTGCCATAATGAACATCAGTCTAATGGGGACATGGGAGAAGAATCAATTTCTTCGCTGCCGAAGGGCGCTCTCTGCGCCATTTTTTCACCTTAGATGAACTGTGATGCAGCTCATAGTGCATTCGCTTCCAAATAATTCCCACGATTGATAGTGTTGAATTATCGTTGAATTTCCGCCGCGGCAGGCTGGGGCCGCAGCAAGAAAATCATTGGGTGAAAACATTCGGTGACGGCTTGTCTTAATGAGGAAACAGGCCCGTGACCTAACACTACGCAAAGGAGCGATTATGGCCAAGAACGTTATTCAATTCGGATTCGACACCAAGGTTGCCAACAAGCGTGAGGTTGGAACCATCAAGGCTGGCGTCGCAACCGTCAAGCTGCTCGAATCGTGGGGTGTCAAGCATCTGTATGGCATTCCTGGCGGTTCGATCAACTCCTTGATGGACGCGCTGTATGAGGAGCAGGAGCATATCGACTATGTTCAGGTTCGTCATGAGGAAGTCGGCGCAATGGCGGCCGCAATGCATGCCAAGATGACCGGCGAGATAGGCGTGTGCTTCGGTTCGGCAGGGCCGGGAGGCACGCATCTGATGAACGGGCTCTATGATGCCCGCGAAGACCATGTGCCGGTTCTGGCGCTTGTCGGCCAGTTCGGAACGGCGGGCATGAACTGGGACACCTTCCAGGAGATCAACGAGAATCCGATCTTCGCCGATGTCTCGGTATACAACCGCACCGTGATGACAGCCGAGCAGCTGCCGCACGTCGTCGACGAGGCGATCCGTCAGGCATATGCAAAGCATGGGGTTGCAGTCGTGCAGATCCCTGTGAATCTCGGATGGGTCAACATTCCTTCGGATTCTTGGTATTCGGCAGCGCATTCGCATCGCAAGTTCCCGAATCCGACGCTTGACCCCGAAGACATCGCGCTGGCGGCCAACATTCTCAACGAGGCAGAACGGCCCGTGATCTTCGCAGGCATCGGAACGCGCGGCAAGAGCAAGGTCGTCATCGACCTGTGCCGCAAGATCAAGGCTCCGCTGGCCAACACCGGCATCAGCTGGGACAACTTCCCATCTGACTTCGAGGCGCTGCTCGGCAGCCCGAACCGAGTCTCGACCAAGCCTTCGGTCGAGGTCTTCCCGGAGGCCGATGTGGTCGTGTTCGTCGGCAACAACTACCCTTTCGCGGAGGTCTCGAAGATCTTCAAGAATGTCAGGAAGTTCATTCAGATAGACATTGACCCGTCGAAGCTTGGGAAGCGTCACTACACCGACGTCGCGATTCTTGGCGATGCGGGTGACGCGCTGAAGGCCATCTATGACAAGGTGGACGAGAAGCCGGAGACTGGCTGGTGGCGTGCGAACCTCGCCAATGTGGCCAATTGGAACGAATACGTGCACCGCTTGGAGACCAAGGCCGAAGGCGAGCTTCAGCTCTATCAGGTCTACAACCAGATCAACAGGGTCTCGGAGGAAGACGCCATCTATTCCATCGATGTCGGTGATGTGACGCAGACATCCATTCGCCATCTGCACATGAATCCGCAGCAGATGTGGAGGACCTCCGCACTCTTTGCGACGATGGGCATCGGACTTCCCGGGGCCATCGCGGCGAAGCTCGACTTCCCGGGGCGTCAGGTCTGGAATCTGGCTGGTGACGGCGGCTTCAACATGGTGATGCAGGATCTGGCAACGCAGGTCCAATACAAGCTGCCAATCATCAACGTCGTCTTTGCGAACAAGCAGTATGGCTTCATCAAGGATGAGCAGGAAGACACCAACAACGGATTCCTTGGCGTGCAGTTCCAGGACACGGATTACAAGAAGCTCGCGGAGTCGATGGGCGCCGTCGGATACACCGTGACCGAAATCAGCCAGCTGAAGGATGTCTTCGACTCTGCGATCAGGGACATTGCCGAAGGCCGTGTTGTGGTCATCGATGCGAAGATAAGCAACGAGCGGCCTCTGCCCGCCGAGTTGCTGGAACTAGATCCGCGGCTGAGCCCTGAGGAGGACATCGCCGAATTCAAGAGGAGGTACGAGGCCGAGGATCTGAAGCCATTCTCATACTTCCTTGAAAGGGAGGGTCTGGAACCGCATATCGGCAAGATCGAGCAGGGCGGCTTCTGAGCCTGTTCCGCTGAGCTTGTTCCGCTGAAGTCATGGATGTGGGTCGGAGTTCTCGGATTCCGGCCCATATTCATGCCTCATGTTCATGACTGTGGGTCATGACCTTTCAAGTTTTTGGCACTTGCCTGAGTAGAAAGCTCCATTTTCGTTGAAAATTCGACCGGCATAGCGCCAAAAAACAGCCGAGATACTCAGACAAGTGCCAAAAACTTGAATCCTCGATCGGTTTCGGCCCGAAAGCGCGACTATTTCAGGTGCTGGTGAGGAAGCGCTCGTTGCCGCGCATGAAATCGAGGACCGCTCCGGCAAGCTGGACCTGATGCGTCAGCTGCGGGTCGGATTCCAGCAGCTCCTCGGCCTGCGAGCGCGCCTGTGCGATGATCTTCGCGTCAGTGATGACGCGGAGCAGCTTCAGCGAGGACTGGCCTCCTGACTGGGCATCGCCGAGCACATCGCCGGCACCGCGCAATTCCATGTCAGCCTGGGCGATCTCAGCGCCATCGGTGGAATCACGAATGACATCAAGACGTTGCGCTGCAATGCTTTCGGGCTGAGCACGCGAGACGAAGAACGCCCAGCTCTGCTTGCCACCACGACCAACACGGCCACGAAGCTGATGCAGCTGTGACAGGCCGAAGCGATCCGCATCGAAGACGACAATGCATGTGGCCTGAGGAACATCCATGCCAACCTCAACGACTGTCGTCGCGACGATGATCGGAGCCTTCCCCGAGGAGAAGTCCTGCATGACCCGAGTCTTGGTCTCATCGTCATCGCGGCCGGTGAGGGTCGTTATCCTAAGCCCTGCGAACTGTGGCAATCCGGCAAGACGAGAAGCGATGGTGGTCACGGAATGCAGTGGCGGCAGAGCCTGGGAAGATGCTTCATCGTCGGCATCCGCAACTGTGAATTCATCGAAATCGTCGAACCCAAGATCATCTTCGCTCCGCTGAGAGTGCCGCTGGCTGTCCTTTGAAGTCGGCGACGACGGACCTTGCGCTGCATCAGCATCCGAATTTTCCTCATCGATGCGGGGACATACGATATATGCCCGCTCACCGGCATCTACCCTTTGGCGAACATGCACGAACATCTTCGCCATCATCGAGGCATTGCTCTCTTCGATAACCGTCGTGCGGATAGGCTTTCTGCCACCGGGAAGCTCAGTGAGCCAGGAAAGGTCGAGGTCGCCGAACCATGTCAGCGCTGCAGTTCGAGGAATTGGCGTTGCCGTCATCACCAGCAGATGCGGTGCATGCTCGGACTTGTTGCGCAGCACATTGCGCTGTTCGACACCGAAACGGTGCTGCTCGTCGATAACGACAAGCCCGAGGTTCGGGGCTTGAAAGGTCTTCGAAAATGCTGCGTGGGTGGCAACGACCATGCATGGCTTGCCACTTGACGCCACTGCGAGCGCCTTTCTTCGTTCCGCAAGGCGCATGCCTCCGGTCAGGAGCACGACAGGAATCGAACTCAGAGGTGTATCTGCGCTCGTTGAACCGCTCTCATCCGCATTCTGGCTCAGCATGCGCTTCAATGTCTGGTAATGCTGCTCAGCAAGGATCTGGGTCGGCGCGACCAGCACGGCCTGCTGATCGGCTCCAACTGCACGCAGCATCGCAGCGATCGAGACAATCGTTTTGCCCGAACCTACTTCACCTTGCAGCAGGCGCTGCATCGGATACGGATGAGCCATGTCATCTCGAATGTCCGTCATCACTTCTCGCTGGCCATTGGTTAATTCGAAAGGCAGGGAAGCTATGAATTCCTGAACGAATGCGTCTGACTGTTCGCCGATGCAAGGCAATGCAGGCGTAAGCTTCGCATCAGATTTTGTGCGAAGCGGTGCGGTTTGCGACACGAAGGCCTCTTCGAATCGCAAGGTCGCGAGGGCGGCCTTGAATGCAGGCACCGAATCGGGCTCATGAATCGACAGGAACGCCTGCGCGCGATGCAGCAGGGCATTGCCTTCGATTATCGTGTCTGGCAGAATATCGGGAATCTTGGCGGTTAGTTCCTCAACGGGAATAACCGCCAAGGGGCCTTCTTCAGGGTCTTTCGTCTGCAGGCTGTCAATCGCTTCGTGCGATGCCAGCATGCGCAGGATGCCAAGGATGGTTTCGTGAATATGCTGGCTTGATATTCTCGAATTTGCATGATAGATCGGACGCGGACGTGAGACGCTCGCCAACCCGGATTCGAGATTCGCGCAGTCTTCGCCGACGACTTGAATTTCGGGATGGGTGAATTGAAGCCGGTCGTTATAATAAGTTGGAGATCCCTGCACCACGATGTCGGTGCCGACCTTGAGCCGAGTGCTCATCCAATCAACGAAATATTTCTTGTATGAGAAGAAAATCAGTGAAGCTGTGGATGAATCGGAGATATCTTCGATGATGACTTCGAGGCGATGCCCGCGTCGCTGCGCCATCGGCATGATTCTGATCGCACGCACCGTGGCGCCGAAAGCCATGCTCTGATCAAGCTTCGCCTCACGAAGATGACGAATTGGAACTGGGTCGGTGACGCGAAAAGGATAATAGGTCAGGGCATCCTGCAAGGTGACAACTCCAAGAGCCTTGAGCGCATTCGCCCGTCTCTTGTTCGAAAGCACGGCAGAAACTGCCGTATCGAGCATCACCATGGCTCCTCCTCAAGCTTTTCGAACCCAGATTCCGAGTTTTGCGGCATTTTACCAGTATAAGCGAGCAAAAAGCCTGAAATCGCGACGCCAGGAAGCCAAAAAATCGGCTTGATACTTTGAAAATGCCGCAAAACTCCCAATCTCGCGCAAGAGATTCAGTCATCAGACATGTTGAAGCGGTTTTTCATGCGCATGCTGACGACATAGAGCACTTTTGTGAGCAATCGTTCGGTTTCCTGCTTGAGATATGACGACATGGTCTCGTTCGCAATTTCCAACAGGCTGCTCGCATCGGCATCGACTTGCTGCTCGCCATTCTCGAGCTGCGAGCATTGTGCGTCGGTGTCAATAATGAGCCTATGCCCCAGGGCTCCAACCACCTGACGGTAATTTTCAATGTCCGTCGAGGTTTCTGCGTATGCCGAGTCCGCCAGAGCGGCAATGACCCGATTGGCCCAATAGAAGCTTCCGGTATTGACCTGCAATGGTGTCTGTTCGAGATACTCGGGCGTGCGGTCGACGTTCGCATAGAACGGAACAAGCACATTGAAGGCGTTCGAACCGTAGGCAATCCACTGCAAGGCGCGGTATCCCTCAGGGCAATACGGACGTATCTGCAGCACGGCAAGCTGACTGTTCCTGTTGATGCCGATCGGCCGGAACATGCCGCGCGTTCTCGAATCGCCCAACGCCCCGTATGGATCGAACGGCGTGCCCTGATAGTGCGAGCTCAGCACGTATTTCACATCCTCGACCGTGATCTTGCGTTCCGGCTGGCGTGCCCATGGAATGTCGTCCGACGAAGGACGGTGATCCGCATCCTGCCCATCCCACATCTCGTCGTAGGGATTCAGGAAGCGCTGCATGTACCACGCTCTTGGCGTGTTATATACATGATCCGAATCAGAGTGGGAGCCAAAGGCATCCCGTGGATTGAACGGCGTCGTGGCTTCTACGGAGAGGTCGAGATGGTGGCCCTCTATGAATTCGCGAAGGTCCGGTGAGCACATGTGCTCGGACTGCTCGCTGAAGGCATCGTCCATGTCGAACTCATCGATGCCTAGCTGATTGGGCATGGTCACGTAGGCCGTGTCCGGCACTCTCTTGGCAATCCAGTGGTGTCCACCGATGGTTTCCAGCCACCAGATCTCGGTGTCATCGCTGAAGGCTATGCCATTCATCTCATAGGTGCCATACTTCTCGAGCAACGCGCCCAGGCGAGCGACACCTTCGCGAGCCGTTCGGATATAAGGCAGGACGATGGTGAGCATGTCTTCCTCGCCGATGCCGCCGGGGACTTCAGGCCGATAGTCGACATCATCGGGCTTTCCCTGGCCAGGCTTGAGCTCCACGAGCGGATCGGCGCCAAGAACGCGCTCGTTGGTCGTGAGAGTTTCCGTTGCGCTCATTGCGACGTTGGCCTCGTTCACGCCGGCCTCGCCCCATATCCCCTGATTCGTATCAGCGTTGGGCATTGAGGTATATCTCATCGGCCTTTGAGGCATGTCGATCTGGACATGACTGATGATGCTGCGATAATGCCTTGGCTGATCCTCTGGGAGGACCACGACGAAGCGCTTGGGCTCGAACTCGCCATTGGCCGAATCCTCGTTGCGAGCGATTATCGTCGAGCCGTCGTAGCTCGCATCCTTACCGACCAGAATCGTTGTGCACCCCATACCCCGAAAACCTTTCCCTTAAAACCAAAGTCACATTTGCAAGCCCTGAAGAGCCCATATAGGTCATGGCCATATGCATCATGGTGAACCCTATCAGCGCCACATCACCCCAAGTCACGCTCCGGCTCGGCAGCCAGCACTGCCTGACACCGTAACATACGCTAATACACGCTGTCGTCACTCAAGAGCAAGAATCAGGCCCTGCCTGTCAGATAGATGTCCGCATGCTCAAGTGGCTTGGGCGCATTGCGGATCTCCCTCTGCAGCTCATTGAACCAGAAGTCCTGAGACAGCTTTCTGAAGGGCTCAGTGCTCGCCCATACGGTAAGAAGATATTCGTGATCCCTGTCAGGAGGGGTTGGCCCCACATAGCCGGTCGTTATCTTCGGATTCTTTGCGCCCAGCAGCGGGGATGCCTCTGAATTCCTTGCCTGCATCGCCTCGGGTGCGATCAGCTCGGCATGTCGTGAGAAATCCTCAGGGACTGTCACCGCGTGATCCTTCCGCGACTTCAGCGATGCGATGGGAACGTTCGCGACCGCCCAATGATTCCATTGGAATCCGCATACCGGAATCGAATCGGGATCGACGAACATCCAGTGCAGGTAGAGCGCTCCTTCGCTGACATCGTCCACCGTGAACGGGAATGAAAGAATCGGGGTGCCATCGATGGTGAATTCCTTGGGAGCCTGCTTGGCGTACCGATCAGGAATGGTTGAAAAGTCTGTCTCAATGTTCATGCATACAGTATCGCTCACCGTGCCTCGCCAGACAATGCCGACAACCTGAAAGTGAACATGCTCCGATCGCCTGGATATGCGTCAGAAGATACATGCCACCAGCTCCATGGCACAAGCTCTATGGCACAAGTGCGGAGAACAGCGCCTCAAACACGAGCAGAGGCGCGCCGTTCGATGCGAGTCTGCGCCGAGCGGTCTCGATGAATTCCAGACATGCGACTGCCCGATTGCGGTCAATCCGAATCGAGAGTTCCGTTATGGCGCTTCTGTTCTCAAGATTGATCAATCCAGCCGAGTCTTCGGCGTCATTCTGAAGCACTCCGACATCTCGATAGATGCTCGCGACGGAATTCAACGCACGGTCAAGCACGTCACGTGAACGGCGGGTTATACGCCTGCGCACATCATCCTTCTTGCCTATGGCATGGAAGGCCGAACGCAGCTCAGATGGGAGCCGCTCCCCTTCGTCAAGACCATTGATCCGTCGAAAGTCCCGCTCATCACGCTCGACCTGGGATTCGACCTCTTCCTGAGCCTGACCCTGAGCGCTGTCGATGAGCCCCTGAGCGAGCAAAACCGCATCGGAGGTACGCTCCATGCCAAGAACTCCCACTATCAGGTCATCCCTGTCGCTCATGACGCGCTCATTGGTCGCATACAGGCGAGCTATTCCGATATGCCCTTCAGCCAGACGGGAAGCCCTTGCAGCGACATGCTCGTCGGCGCCGGTACTTTCCTGAATGAATCTGGCGACTGCAGCCTGCGATGGGACCGCAAGATTGACGGTTCTCGATCGCGAGCGAATCGTCGGCAGCACGTCCTGCGGGCTTGGCGCGCACAGGATCCATATTGCATGCTCCGCAGGCTCCTCGATTTCCTTGAGCAATACGTTCGTCGTACGTTCGAGCATGCGGTCGACATCCTCGATGATGATGATGCGCCATGGAGCGGTGCTTGGCATCTGCTCGGACTGGGCTATCAGCCCGCGTACCTCCTCGATGCCGATGGTGACCTTGTCGGTCGAAAGCACCGTCACATCAGGATGCGTCCCTGCCAGAACCTGCCTGGTCACATTGCTGGCAGTCTCGCCCATGCCATGATCGGGACTTTCCAGGGCGGCAGCGAAGGCGCGGGCGAGATTCGAACGACCAGATCCCGGAGGCCCGCAGAACAGCCACGACTGAGCAAGCCCATGATGCTCCCTGTCTGCCTCCTGTGGACTGCGATCACTGGAATCGCTTCTATCACTGGAAGCGCTGCGATCAAGCGCGGAAAGCTCCGCCAGCCTGCTCAGCATGTCCACAGTGGGCTGCTGGCCGACTATGGAATCCCAGACACTCACTCGCCGACCTCGGCATGCTGAATGCCTTGCCTTGGCTGCGGCTCATCTTGCATCTGCGGAGCCGGATCCGTTCTCAGCTGGGAATCGGCTGTCTCATCCCCATCGATACCGGCATCCGCATCGGCATCGGCATCCGCAGCGCTGGCAGCTCCATCGCCAGCGACTGTATCTCCAGCAACCGTATCCCCAGCAACCAAGGCGTCGTAATCGGTCTGAATGATCTGCCAGATATCTTCGACGGACTGATTCGCGTCGATGACGAGATACCGCTCTGGATCGTTCTGCGCCAACTCGAGAAAACGCTCCCGGGTACGGTTCTGGAAGCCAGCGCCCTCCACCTCGATGCGGTCGAGCTGATGTTCGAGCCGCTTGTGCGATACGGCGGGATCCATATCCAGCAAATAGGTGCGTCGGGGCATCAGCCCGTCGGTCGCCCAAGTACTGATATCAAGGATCTTCGAGTTCCGAAGCTCCCTGCCACCTGACTGATAGGCCAACGAGGAATCCACGTATCTGTCGCACAGCACCACATCCCCGCGTTCCAGAGCCGGTCGGATGACCTCGTCCACATGCTGCGCCCTGTCAGCGGCATACAGCAGGGCTTCGGCCTTGTCGTTCAGATCCGATCCATGCTCGACCACGTCCGAAGCTCCAAGAACCGCGAGCGAAGGGAATGAGGCGATGCCGTGCAGCAGCAGCTCGCGAATGACCAGACCCGCGGATGTTCCGCCTGGTTCCCTGGTTACCAGGGCGTTGCGCCCCTGGGCCATGACGTATGCATTCAGCCGTTGAATCTGCGTTGTCTTGCCGGAGCCATCAACGCCTTCGAATGATATGAAAAGTCCGTTCATGCTTCCTTCACTTGACTTTCGGCAACGGATTGCCTAGCTCGGCGAGAGGGCTTCGCCTTGGCTGCCGTGCCCTTTGACGCTGCCGTCTTTGACTTGCTCGTCGTTGTCTTGCTCCTCGTTGTCTTGCTCCTCGTTGTCTTGGTGGAGGCTTTCCTTGTCGGCGTCTTCTTGGTGGCGGTCTTGCGCGTCGTGCCCTTGCGCGATGAGCCTCGTCTCTTGGCTGGGCCCGCTGCGCGCTTTTCTGCAAGCAACGCGAATGCCTGCGCAGGCTCGATTGATTCAGGTGTGTATTGCTTCGGTAACGTCCTGTTGGTCTCGCCATCGGTGATGTAGGCTCCGTAGAAGCCATCCTTGATGGTGACGGCCTTGCCATTGTCCGGATCGGGGCCGAGCTCACGCAGCGGCGGCTTTGCGCCCCCACGCCTGCGATTGCCATATTTGGGCTGGGCGAAGAGTTCCTTGGCCTTGTCAAGATCGACGGTGAATATTTCGTCCTCGCCGGCAAGCGAGCGCGTATCGCTTTTGCCATCGGGCAGCGACTTGGTCAGATAGGGGCCATAGCGGCCATTGCTGGCCTGAATCGTGGCCGAAAAGACCTCGCCCGTCTTCTCGTCGGTCTCTTCCACTTCTCCGACGACGCGTGGAAGCCTCAGCAATCTCAATGCGTCGTCGAGAGAGATGGTCTCCGGATCCATGGTCTTGAACAGGGATGCCATCTTGGGCTTGGCTGCAGCGGCTTTCTTCGATGTTCGCGCCTTTGCGGCCGTCTTCGACTTCGTGGGAGCCTTGGCCTCGTCGGTCTCTTGCTCAGGCAGGGTCAACGCGACGTATGGACCGAAACGGCCCTTGCGGACCTCGACCTTGCCATGGGTCTCGGGATCCTCGCCCAGCTCGCGAGGTCCTCCCGCGTTGGTGGCGATAAGCTCATGTCCCTTTTCGATGGTCAGTTCATCCGGAGCGACCGTCTCTGGCAAAGAGGCCCGCTTCGGATTCCCCTCATCATCGGTGTTCACCGTGTCCTCAAGATAGGGGCCATAGCGTCCGACGCGAACCTGTAGTCCGTCACCGATCGTGATGGTGTTGATGGCGCGGGCATCTATGTCACCGAGCTGAGCAACCTGCTTCTGCAGGCCATCATGAATCTGCGACGTGGTCTTCGCGGAATTCTCGCCAGCGCCGAAATAGAAATCGGTCAGCCAGTCCTTGCCCTTTTCCTTGCCGTGGGCGATCATGTCGAGTCCATTTTCCATCTGCGCGGTGAAACGGTAATCGACGTATTGCGGGAAGTTGCCTTCCAGCAGCTTGATGACCGAGAATGCAAGCCATGATGGAATCAGCGCTCGTCCGCGTTCATAGACATACCCACGGTCGATGATCGTCGAGATGATGCTCGCATAGGTCGAAGGACGGCCTATCTCACGCGCCTCCAGGGTCTTGACCAAGGTCGCCTCGGTATAGCGCGCCGGAGGCTGCGTCTCATGCCCATCGGGCACGACGTCATCGGCATTCAGAACATCGCCACGATCCAGCTGCGGCAAAGCGACATTCGAAGACTCCTCCTGATGCTTTTCGCCCTTGTTCCTCTGGTTGCGCGATCCGTTGCCTTCCCCAAGTGCCTTCATGAAGCCAAGGAACGCTATCACCGTGCCCGAAGCCTGGAAGTGTGCGATTCCATGGCCCGCTGACGGAGCCTGCATGTGCACGGTTGCGGTGGATCCGGTGGCATCTGCCATCTGAGACGCAAGTGTCCGACGCCAGATCAGCGTATAGAGCCTCAGCTGGTCAGGAGGAAGCAGCGAAGCCAGCTCATCCGGAGACCTGAAATGCGCGCCGGCAGGACGAATGCATTCGTGAGCCTCCTGTGCGCCAGCGGTTTTGGTCGTGTATTGCTTCGGCTTCTCTGAGAGATATTCCTTGCCATAGCGCTTGGAGACATCATCGCGGGCCGCCTCGATCGCCTCCTGTGAGAGCGTGACCGAGTCAGTTCTCATATAGGTGATGTATCCGTTCTCGTACAGTCCCTGAGCGGCACGCATCGTGCTTCTTGAGCTCATGGACAGACGGTTTCCAGCGGTCTGCTGCAAGGTCGAGGTCGTGAACGGCGGCTGAGGGCGACGGCGGTATGGCTTCGTGTCCAGACCCGTGACGGTGAAGTCAGCGGATTTGAGCTCTGCCGCGATTTCGCGCGCAGTCGTCTCGTCAATGCGCATCGCATCGTCTTTTTTCGCCGCGTCCGTGGGGTTGCCCTGATCGTCGAAATCCTTGGAACCGGCCACCCGGCGCCCATCCAACTCGACCAGACGCGCTGGGAACGGAGTGGCCTGCGCATCCTTGGTCACCAGCGTGGCCACGACATCCCAATACGCCGTGCGAACGAAGGCCATGCGCTCTCGCTCGCGCTCGACGATCAGTCGTGTCGCGACCGACTGCACGCGACCCGCACTCAGACCGGGGCCGACCTTGCGCCACAGGACAGGGGAAAGCTCATAGCCATAGAGCCGATCCAGCACGCGACGCGTCTCCTGCGCATCCACCATGTTGTCGTCAACGTTGCGTGTCTTGTTCAGGGATGCATGGATCGCATCACGTGTGATCTCGTGGAACACCATGCGTTTCACGGGAACCTTTGGCTTCAGGGTCTGGACCAGATGCCACGCGATGGCCTCCCCCTCGCGATCCTCATCGGTTGCGAGGTAGAGCTCGTCGGCGGTCTTCAATGCCTTCTTCAATTCGGCGACCGTCTTCTTCTTGTTGCCATCGACGATGTAATACGGCTTGAAATCGTCGTCGACGTCCACGCCGAACTTGCCGAAATGGCCCTTGTCAGCCGAAGGAACCTGAGAAGGCTGGGCGAGATCACGAATATGACCCACTGACGCCATGACGGTGTAGCCATCGCCAAGATATCCGCCTATCTTCTTGGCTTTGGTCGGCGACTCAACGATTACGAGCTTTCTGCCGGTTGCCATCTTGATCTCCTTACCGTGTCCAACGCACGCAATCATACTCATAAGGGAAACACATAAGCCAAAAGGCATTCGCGTTTGCCCGTGTCGAACGTGGCTGTCGGTTCAGTCATTGCGTTCTTCTGATGGCTTCGGAGGTTCGGGTGGAGCGCCGATCAACCCCAGCTTGCTCAGAGGAGATGCCGTGAGCTGCCTCAGCGCGGCTACCGTTCCGAATGTCACCAGAGATACCCCCAGCATAAGCGCAAAAGCCGCGGCACATGCACCAGAGCGCGCCCATTGGGCGCTGAGGTCCAATCCGGGCTCGATTTGCCAGAATACATAGCCGCCATAGAGCACAGCCACGATACCAGCAGTTATCATAACCGTGGCGACGATCTGTATGCTCGCCGAGGACATGCGCGTACCGGGTTCGTCCATGCCACTTGCACGGGTGAATGCGAGCATGATGAATGCCAAGCCCGCGACGATGAGCATCGACATGATCGGATCCGAGGGGCGATGCCACTGGGCCTGAACGACCGAAAGCGCCACCAGGAACGTGAATGCCCACCCGATCAGGGCAGCGACGGCGCGCCATACCCTTGGGACAGCGCATATGAGAACCACCGCTCCAGCAGCTGCCATCAGGGTGTGCCCCGATGGGGCGGAATTGGACTTGTACGATGCCACGTTGACCAGGAAAGGTCTGGGCAGCACACGCTTCACCGTCGCCGCCACGGCAAAGCAGAGCATCCCGAACACCGCAAGCTGCACCAGCAGCAGCCAGCGTCTTCTGACGACATTGACGATGACTGCGACAAGAGAGAACACCACGACGACCGCGATGTCAACATAGGTTTTCACGAATATGCTCAGCACGTCGATGAACCAGGAGGGAAGGATCTGCGAGAAATGGCTCCAAACCATATCGTCGTATTCCTGTCCGGTCACCGTACGCACCGCAAAGAGCCACAGGCATGCACTGAGAATCAGGGCTGCGACGCCGAGGCACGCGCAGATGACGATGCTTGATCGGCGTGGACGAACCGTCAACGGGTCCTTGTGAACCATGCCAAAGGCAAGACTGACCGGTTCCTGTCCCATTCCCGTCGTGGTACTGGACTGCGTCGCATCCTCGGAATCTGCGACGAGACCGACATCTGGGGCGCCGTATGAACCAGCCTGTGTCGTGTCGTCTGACTTTTCATTGAATTCACTCATACCCACGACTGTAAGGGTAGGACATGAAAATATGAAAACTCCCACGTACCCGTCAGAGGCCACTTACCCTTGCTGCATTCCTGCCCTGGGGGGATTGGGTGACGTAACGCCACGTGGGAGCAAATGGTATTCTACCCGACTGATTGGATTTTACCAATCCAAGACCAAAAACATTCTCGTGCAAGGGTTCGCGATCACGGCTACGATGTGAGAAGTGCCATGCGCATGGCAGCTTCTCGGACACCATCGTGAAGAAGGCCACGACGCCATGCCAAATCCGACAGGAGAAAGGAAGCAGATGAGCGAACAAGCTGATCTCGTCATCGTTGGTGCAGGGCTCTTCGGACTGACCATCGCGCAGCAGGCCGTTGAACGAACAGGGGCCAGGGTCGAGATAATCGAGGCTCGCGGGAACATAGGCGGCAACGCATACAGCTACATGGACGAACAGACCGGTGCCGAAATACATAAGTATGGCGCTCATCTCTTCCACACCTCCAACCCCCGCGTATGGAAATATGTGAATCGATTCACGAGCTTCACGAATTACGTTCACCATGTGTACACGACACACAATGGCGAAGTCTTCCCCATGCCAATAAACCTTGGGACCATCAACCAGTTCTTCCACGCCAGCTACACCCCGGAAGAGGCGAGAAGGCTCGTGGCCGAGCAGGCGGGCGAATTGGCGGGAAGCACCCCCAACAATCTCAACGACCAAGGCATCAGCCTCATCGGACGTCCACTGTATGAGGCATTCATCAAGAACTACACGGCCAAACAGTGGCAGACCGATCCAAGCACGCTGCCTGCATCGGTCATTCGCAGGCTTCCCGTGCGGTTCAACTACAACAACCGCTATTTCAAGGACACCTGGGAAGGTCTGCCAGTCGACGGTTACACGGCGTGGTTCGAGCGGATGATCGATGACCCTCGCATCCATGTCAGTCTTTCGACCGACTTCTTCGATACGAGCCAGCCACTCAACCGCGATGCGCTCGTCGGCAAGGTTCCCATCGTGTATACCGGTCCCGTCGACAGATATTTCGACTACAAGCTCGGCGACCTGCAATGGAAGACCGTCGAGTTCAAGGAGAAGCGCTATGACGAGGACGATCATCTCGGATGCCCCGTGATGAACTATGCCGACGAGGATGTGCCATTCACCCGTGCCATCGAGTTCAAGAATTTCAATCCCGAGCGCCATGACCGGCAGAACCATGAGCATACGGTCGTGTGGGAAGAGTACTCCCGTTCCGCCTCACGCAATGACGAGCCATACTATCCTGTGAGCACCGCCGCAGACAAGCAGCTCTATGCCCAATACAGGGAGAAGGTCGCTGCCGAGCCACAGGTCATCTTCGGCGGTCGGCTCGGAACCTATGCTTACTACGACATGCATCAGGTGATCGACAAGGCTCTCGACTCATTCGAAAACGAGGTTCAGCCACTTCTCAAGAAATGACTGCCCAATCATGCGCTCAATGCAGGCGTTGAATTCCGAGATTCCGAGTTTTGCGGCAATTGCGAAGTATAAGGGCAAACAATCGTTGAATTCTCGACGAGGAAAAGCCAAAAATCGAGGCTGATACTTCGCAATTGCCGCAAAACTCGGAATCTCGATACGAATAACAGAGAATTTCGTGCAAACGAGGCAAAAATATATGGTGGGCGAGGCTTTCAGCCTCGCCCACCATATATTCTGTCGAACAGTCAGCGACCACTTCGCGCTATTGCCTCATCTCGAAGCAAATTCAGGCGTTCCACACATCCTTGCCAGCCGCCTTTGCGGCAGCCGCATCGGCATCGAGCGTATCCTGCGTGGATTCCACGGAACCAGCTATGAATTCCTCTACCAGACGACGAGCTTCATTGTCTTCATGCTGAACGGCAGGAGACTTCATGAAGTAGGAGCTTGGCGCAAGAATCGGGCCTGCGAGACCACGGTCAAGGGCGATCTTTGCGGCGCGAATGGCATCGATGACGATGCCTGCCGAGTTCGGAGAATCCCACACAGTGAGCTTGTATTCAAGCTCCAGCGGAACATTGCCGAAGGTGGTGCCCTCCAAACGGACGAATGCGAGCTTGCGGTCATCCAGCCATGCGACATAGTCGGATGGTCCGATGTGAACGTTGCGATCCTCCATGTCATGAGGAACGATCGAGGTCACTGCGCGGGTCTTGGAGATCTTCTTGGATTCCAGACGGGTCCGCTGCAGCATATTCATGAAGTCCATGTTGCCACCGACATTGAGCTGGTATGTGCGGTCGAGACGAACGCCACGATCCTCGAACAGACGTGCCATGACACGGTGAGTGATGGTTGCGCCCACCTGAGACTTGATATCGTCGCCGACGATGGGAACTCCAGCATCCTTGAACTTCTGTGCCCATTCGGGATCGGAAGCGATGAAGACAGGAAGGCAGTTGACGAAAGCGCAGCCCGCATCCATGGCCGCCTGCGCATAGCCCTTGTCCGCCTGTTCGGAACCGACGGGAAGGTAGCTGACGAGAATGTCAACATGACGTTCCTTCAACACGCTGGCAACGTCGACAGGCTCCGCGTCCGATTCCTTGATCATCTGGCGGTAGTACTCGCCAAGGCCGTCACCGGTCGGACCACGCTGGACCTCAACGCCCAGATCAGGAACATCCTCGAACTTGTAGGTGTTGTTCTCGGAAGCATAGATGGCCTTGCTCAAGTCGAGGCCGACCTTTGCGGCATCCACGTCGAATGCGGCCACAAACTCGATGTCACGGACACGATAGCCTCCGAAGACCGTGTGCATCAGACCTGGCACATGCTCATCATCATCAATGTCCTTGTAGTAGGAAACACCCTGCACCAGTGACGAGGCACAATTGCCTACGCCAGCGATGGCAACACGAATTGACATAAAACCACTCCTCAGTTCAGTAACGTTAAATCCCAACCCCTTAGCATACCTTCGAATCATGAGAGTTTGCAAAGACTGGAGCGGATATGTGCATTATTCGCACGGTGAATTGCATGGCAGATGTGAACGAAACGTACGAAAATGAAGGAATCCTTAAGAGCGGCATGTGATTATCAGGGGAATTGGTTAGCGTTGTATGCATGGATTTTGAGACGCGATCAATACGTTCAAATGCGGGAGGGGCCCGCAGCACCGCAAGACAGAACCTGAGAGGCGGCACATCGAAGAAGGCAGGTTCATCGAATCGTCGAAGAAGCACACACAAGGCTCCTTCTCACAATTCCAACAAACGACCCGGCAGAAAGAAGCGCAGCATCGGCCGCAGGATTCTGCTTACCCTCGTGGCCCTGTTCTTTCTTGGCGTGGTCGCAGTTGCCGGAACCCTGGCATACATGTATGCAAAAACCGAGATTCCCAAGCCGGAGTCGATCGCATTGGCGCAGAAGACGACCGTCTATTATTCCGATGGCAAGACGCCGATCGGTTCATACGCCGAACAGAATCGTGAGATAGTAGACTGCTCGACGCTGCCAAAATACGTAGGCAACGCAATCGTCTCTTCAGAAAACCGAAGCTTCTATGAAGACAGCGGCATCGACCTGCGGGGCATTGCCCGAGCCTTCCTTAACAATGTGACGCAAGGCACGCGCCAGGGCGGGTCAACGATCACGCAGCAATACGCCGAACGCTATTATCTGGGCGAGACCACAAGCTACTCGGGAAAGCTCAGAGAGGCCATCCTTGCGCTGAAGATCGCGCAGACAGAGGACAAGGGCACCGTGCTGTGCAACTACATGAATACGATCTATCTGGGACGCGGGGCATATGGCATCGAAGCCGCATCGAAGGCATACTTCAACAAGGATGCCAAGAACCTGACGCTGTCCGAAGCGGCGATGCTTGCAGGAATCATACCCTCACCGACGAATTGGGACCCTGCGACGAATGCGAAGGAGGCGAAGCTGCGATTCACCCGGGTGCTGAAAATAATGCGCGAGGACAATCGCATAACTGCCAAGCAGCTCAAGGATGCCAGCATGCCAAAGACCGTGACTCCGACGACGCAGAACGCGTATGCCGGACCGCAGGGATATCTTCTGCGGATGGTCAAGGATGAGCTGATCGCAAGCAAGGCCTTCACCGAAAGCAATCTGGACACCGGCGGCTACAAGATCATCACGACCATAGACAAGGCCAAGCAGGATCTGATGTTTCAGACCGCAAGTCCTTCGACGAAATCGGGCACGCTTCCGTCCGGCCTCGAAGTCGGGGGCATCAGCGTAAACCCCAAAACCGGTGCGATCATCTCACTCTATGCGGGCGACGACTATTTGAAGCGTGAGCTGAACAACGCATCGCAATCCACGTTCCAGGTCGGCTCGACGATGAAGGTGTTCACCTTGCTGGGCGCGATTCAGGACGACGTGAGCCTGAACACGTACTTCAACGGCAATTCGCCGCGAACGTTCGCAAGCGTGGGTAAATCGGTCGCCAACGATGGTGGGGTAAGCTACGGATACATCAATCTGTATACGGCACTTGCAAACTCGGTGAATACCGTCTTCATGGACCTGAACGACCATGTCACACCTGCAAAGACCGCCTCGATTGCCAAGGATGCCGGCATTCAGGGGACCATCGACAGCAAGTCGGCCTTCAACACGCTTGGTGTCGTCTCATTGAGCGTTCTGGACCTTGCACGTGGATATTCGACCTTGGCGAACGACGGCGCGAAGCCAAGCCTGCATATCGTCGCAAGCGTCGAGAATCAGGCAGGCAAGGCGCAATACAAGACTTCCACAGGCACCACCAGGGTGTTCGACGCAAACGATGTCGCACTGCTTCAAAAGGCCATGACGGGCGTCATTCAAAGTGGAACCGGTTCGGCGGCCCGTTCGATCGGAAAGACCATCGCAGGCAAGTCAGGAACGGCGAACGACAATACAGCGGCTGACTTCGTAGGATTCACACCTTCGACGCTCACCGCATTCGGCCTATGGTACCCGTCGGCTAGCGGAGGTGCAGAGGAGGTACCGACATTCCTTGGCTATGCACACGGTTCCGGATACCCGGCCTACATGTTCTCGCAATACATGTCACAGGCCCTCGCAGGGGTCTCCGATGAAAGCTTCCCGGCTGCCACGGACACTGGAAAAGTCGGCGGACCGGATGGCACGTGGGGCACTGGAAGCTACTCTTCGACGCAGACCACGTCGCCGACCCAATCAGCCTCCCCATCGGCCTCCGCAAGCACCTCTGCCTCGCCGAGCGCATCGCCGACGACGACGCAGCCGACAACGACCACTCCAAGCACCAGCGCCTCCACAAGCACGACGACCGAAAGCGACCAGGCTGCAGCGAATCGTGGAACCGATACGCGGCAAGAGGGTTCACAGGCGGACGAACAGGCTTCGACCAGCGGCAAGTGACCCTCATCAGCTCGGGTCACATGCTTCTCGATTGCCATCGTCCATGGGAATTACGGGAATCAGGGAGATCACGGGAATCAGGGATACCCTTGGAATCTTAGGGAGTCCTGGCGGATTCTCGCCGGAATCCCCCGGATTGAAAGTTTCAGAGGATTGTCTGGTTGCGGGCGCTTCCTTCCAGAAGTCTTCGCGACAGCCAACCGATCGCTGCAAACTCCGCTAGGCGCTAGGCGCTGCGCGGATGCCGGCTGCCCGTCCCAGCCTCTACGCCATATAGCGACGATGGCCGTTCCTGACCCAAGCTATGGCAACAGGCCCCGCAACCGTGAATTCATGGATTCATGGATTCATGGATTCGTTGGTTGCGGGGCCTATCTCACCGATGATGAATCAGCGCTCGGAACGGTTGATCGCAGAGATTATGGCCTTCAGGGAGCTGGTGGTAATCGACGAATCGATGCCGACGCCCCACAGGGTCTGTGACTGGTCGTCCGAACCGACCTTGCATTCGATGTATGACGCAGCAAGCGCGTCGCTTCCCGCGGTCATCGCATGCTCGACGTAGTCCTGAACCGAAACGCGGATGTCGAGCGATTCCAAGGCATTCAGGAATGCGGCCAGCGGGCCGTTTCCCTCGCCGCGGATGCTGCGTTCGACGGCTTCCCCGTCACCGCCAACGCCACGATCCATGACGGATGCCTGCAGAATCGTATCCGAGCCGTCTTCCCCGGACATCACCGAGACATTGTGCAGCTTCAGCCTGCCCCACCGAACGAGGCTTGCATCGGCCTTGTCGCCGAGAGCCTGGCTGGCAACGGTGCTCGTGCTTCCAGAGGCCTCGACGGGAAGGTATTCGTCCTTGAACAGACGCCAGATGTCTTCGTCCTGGACTTCACGCTTCGTCTGGTCTGCATAATGCTGCACGACCCGATCGAATTCGACCTGCAGACGCTTCGGAAGGTCGAGATTATGATTCGACTTGAGCAGGAATGCCATGCCGCCCTTGCCGGACTGGGAATTGACCCTGATGATCGCTTCGTAGCTGCCTCCGACATCCTTGGGATCGATGGGGAGATATGGGACAAGCCAGAGATAGTTCGACAGATCCGCATTCGCTCGCATCGCCGCATGCTCGCGGGCTTCGAGGCCTTTCTTGATCGCATCCTGATGCGAGCCGGAGAAGGCGGTGAAGACGAAATGCCCGGCATATGGGTGACGTTCGGAAATCTTGATCTGGTTGCAATACTCGACAGTCCTGCGAATCTCGGGCATATCCGAGAAGTCAATCTGCGGGTCGATGCCCTGAACCAGAAGATTCAAGCCGAGCGTGCACAGATCGACGTTTCCGGTTCGTTCTCCGTTGCCGAGCAGACAGCCCTCGACGCGGTCCGCTCCGGCGAGTACTCCCAGCTCCGTGGCAGCGACCGCCATGCCCTCATCGTTGTGCGGATGGAGCGAAAGCACGATCGAATCGCGATTCCGGAGATTTCTTGAAATGAATT
This sequence comes from Bifidobacterium sp. WK012_4_13, assembly GCF_041080835.1. Taxonomy (NCBI): domain Bacteria; kingdom Bacillati; phylum Actinomycetota; class Actinomycetes; order Bifidobacteriales; family Bifidobacteriaceae; genus Bifidobacterium; species Bifidobacterium fermentum. Next base: position 1,920,697 of record NZ_CP129683.1, on the reverse strand, counting down.
CGACCTCATCGGCGAATACGTTCGCCGTGGTCATCTCCACCGTGTTCGGCAGATTGATGATCATGGGGTGCTCAGGCGTCGGCTGAATGATGTCAGTCACCGCATCGCAGACCTCGAGTGAATATTCAGGTTCCGCGCCAGAGAACGATTCCGGAGAGTATTCATAATAGATGTCGGTGTCTCCAGCATCCTTTTCGAGGGATTTGCAGAGTTTCGCCGCATCGACGGCCAGCTGCTTGATGCCTGCCTTGTCCTTGCGGAACACGACCTCTCGCTGAAGCACGGAAACGGAGTTGTAGAAGTGCACGACCGCTCGTTTCGCGCCGCGCAAGGCCTCGTAAGTCTTGCGAATCAAGTGTTCGCGGGCCTGGGTAAGCACTACTATCGTGACGTCATCGGGAATGAGCTCGCGTTCGATGAGCAGCCTGATGAAATCGTAGTCAGTGGAGGAAGCCGATGGGAAGCCCACCTCTACTTCTTTGTAGCCCATCTTCATGAGCAGATTCCAGAAACGAAGCTTGCGCTCGGGATCCATGGGGTCGACCAGGGCCTGATTGCCGTCGCGCAGATCGACCGAGCACCAGCGCGGCGCTCTCATGAGCTTGTTGTTCGGCCAGGTGCGCTGAGGATACTCGAAGGGAACCTGCCTGTCATAGGCGATGTATTTGTGGAATGGCATCGAGCTCGGCTTCTGCGGAGCTCCGACGAATCGCGCGGGAGGCAGCAGCAGATCATTGTTACCTCCGTTGGAGCCTGCAGCTTCTGCAGCCAAATCAAACACAGATGCGTGATCGTTATCCATACTTCCTCCTTTGCCTCTTCAGACGTCGTTGCACGCGCGTTTTTGCACGTGACAAACGGACATTGTACCTAGAATCCATGGTGAAGATGGTCGGAGTGTTCATTTCGAGGAACGCGAGGCAGCACTCGGAATCGCCCGCGACCCGCCTTTCGCCCAGGATCGACGCATCCACAAGGCAATGTCAACGGACGCGAATCAGTGGAACAGACTGATGCCTTGACGTCCCATGCAGTAGGCGTTGCCAAGCCAGGTGTGTCTTGAGTTTGGCCAGACCGAAGCCAGCCGCGGCGCATTCTGACTCATCCAGATGCTGGGGACGCGTCCATCCGGACTGCGGGAGCCAAGCAGGTTGAAGCCGTTCTTTTCAAGCAGCCAGTTCGGGTGCTGCGTGGCGATGGCAAGACCTTCCTCAAGCGTCAGAGGCAGCCGGTCATCGGAATCGATGAGCTTTCTGGCGACATCGGGTTCACGGTTGACGTATGAGGTTCCGGTATGGGGATCGAGCACGATGTAGAAAGGCCCTTCGGGCGGTTCGAAGCCATGCTGGGGCGTGAACGAGATGATGTCCCTCGGCGGCAATGTGGTGAATCCGGCCATCCGGTTGATGCTCGTCCGTGCGATCAGCGACTCTGGGGACACCAGCTCACGCGTTGGCACCAGAACGAATCCGACATTCAGCTCGGCGCCTTCGAGAGCATGGATGATGGGCTTTGCGAGCGCCCGAAACGCAGGATCGCTCATATCAGCCACATCGGGGTATCCCAGAGCCACGATTCTATCAAGCTGCCTTTGAGCCTCATCCGCTGCCTTCGACATATCCGATTCCCCCTCGCCAACGTCCGCCTCGGCATGCACACGCATGCGCTCTGCCTTTCAAGGCGTGTATAGATGAAACTACCTGGCTGGGAAGAGTGGCGCAACCCAGTTCAGGCGGCGAAATGCTTGCTCGCGATTATCTCCGCGATCTGTATCGCATTCAGGGCAGCGCCCTTGCGCAGATTGTCGCTCGTGATGAACATGGACAGACCCTTGTGCCCTGGGACTGCCTGGTCCTGACGAATGCGCCCGACGAAGCTCACATCCCGCCCTGCAGCCTGCAAAGGTGTGGGAATGTCGGTGATGGTCACATTCTGCGCCTTTGCCAGCACCGCTCTGGCATCGTCAGGAGTGACATCGTCTTCAAACTCGGCATTGACGCTCATGCCGTGCGCAGTGAACACCCCGACGCGCACGCAGGTGCATGATGCGGCAAGCTCAGGCAGATGCAGGATCTTGCGGCTCTCATTTCGCAGCTTCTGCTCCTCGTCCGTCTCCTCGCTGCCATCGTCGACTATCGCTCCGATGAAGGGCACGACATCGAACGCAATGGTGCGTGCGACCTTCGTCGGCTTGGGGAAGTCAATCGCCGAGCCATCGAATACGAGCCTGTCTGCACCCTGGTCAAGCGCTGCCTTGGCCTCGTTCATCAGCTGCAGCGCTCCGGCCCGCCCCGCTCCGGAAACTGCCTGATACGAGGACACGATGAGGCGGCTGAGGCCGAATGCATCCGAAAGAGGCTTCAGCACCGGCATGCAGGCCATGGTCGTGCAGTTCGGATTGGCGACTATTCTGCGCGGAATATCGTCCAGGTCGTCAGGATTGACTTCGGAGACCACCAGTGGAACATCGTCATGCAGACGCCACTGCGATGAGTTGTCAACGACGTAGGCGCCCTTTTCGGCAAAGCGTGGCGCCCAGACCTTCGAAGTGCCGCCACCGGCAGAGAAGATGGCGATATCGATGCCGCTCAGGTCGGCCTTTTCGACGTCTTCGACGGTTATCTTCCTGCCGCACCAATCCAAGACGGTTCCAGCCGAATGAGAAGAAGCGAGAAAACGCAGATTTTTCACTGGGAACCTGCGGTCGGCCAATATTCGGCGCATCACCATGCCGACCTGGCCCGTCGCTCCAAGCACCGCTACATTGATTCCCTGTTCATTGATTAAGGTCATTTCAGCGTCCTGTCCCTCCATAGACGACGGCTTCGACTTGATCGGCATCGAGATTGAATGCGGTATGGATTGCGCGCACGGCATTCTCGAGGTCGTTGAGCGGCACCAGTGCAGAGATGCGAATCTCCGATGTCGAAATCATCAGCACATTGATGTTCTCATCGCTCAAGGCCTTGAAATACGTGGCCGTGATGCCGGAATGATTCTTCATTCCCACCCCGACGAGGGTCACCTTGCCGACCTCGGGATTCACCTCGATGCCTGTGGAATTCCACTCCTCGTTCTCACGACGTTCAAGAATCTCAGTGACGGTCTTCGTCTGCGACTCCGGCATCGTAAATGAGATGTCGGCAGTCCCCGTCTCCGCACCAGCCTGCACGATCATGTCGATGTTGATGCCACCCTCTGCCAGAACGGTGAACAGCTCAGCTGCCACGCCCGGACGATCAGGCACGGCTCGAAGCGTCACCTGGGCCTCAGTGCTGTCATGCGCAACCCCCGAGATGACAGGCGACTCGGGGCCGTTCAGATCTGGGAACAGCTCGCCCATGGACTTGCCTGCTTCTTTGTTAGTCATAATCTTCATGCCTTCATTGTCTTGCCGATACTGCTGAAACCCTGATACCGCTTATGGTAGATGTTCTCACCGCGTCTATGCAATTGTGGTATATCACCGCAGACGAGTGGTCAAACGTTCGGAATGCGAGACGGATCCATCCTCTGGGGAAGGATCAGCGTTCCTGGACGATGCGAGAAGGAACTGCGCACATGCAGAGGCATGCCGAATCGTTGAGCGTATTCGACGCAGCGCAGGGCAAGAACCTTGGTTCCCGAAGCCGCCATCTCCATCATCTCATCGTATGACAGCGAGGGAATGCGACGTGCCGTCGGCACGATGCGAGGATCGGCTGTGAACACACCGTCGACGTCGGTGTATATCTCGCACACGTCCGCACCCAGTGCCACCGCCAAGGCGACTGCCGACGTATCGGAACCACCTCGCCCAAGCGTCGTGGCATCGCCCTCAGTGCTCACCCCCTGGAAGCCAGCCACAATCCCGACGTTGCCCTTTGAAAGCGCTCGAGCAACACGCTGAGGCTTTACCGAGCGGATGTGGGCGGCGCCGTATCTGGCATCCGTGACGAAGCCCGCCTGAGAGCCGGTGAAGGAATTGGCCTTCTCCCCTTGGGCATGGATTGCCATTGCAAGCAGACTCATTGAAATCCGCTCACCGGCTGTCATGAGCATGTCCATCTCGCGAGCGGGAGGATTCGAATCGATGTCCATTGCCTGGTCGATCAGATCGTCAGTCGTGTCCCCCATGGCAGAGACGACCACGGCAACGTCATGCCCGGCCTTCTTTGTGGTAATGATTCGCTTTGCGACCCTTTTGATCGAATCGGAATCTGCGACGGAGGAGCCGCCATACTTCTGAACGATAAGTGACACATCAATCCAATCTCACAGCCGAACTCATCAGGCACGACATTTTCTCTTCAGTTGCAACGATTATACATTCCAGGTGGGCAAAGCTGACCATCTTGTCCAGACGGGCAGAATCATGCCGGACGTCTGCCGGACAGGGCACGGCCGAGCGTGACCTCGTCGGCGTATTCCAAATCGCTGCCGACTGGCAGTCCACTGGCCAAACGCGTCACCTTGATCTCGAGGGGAAGGAGCAATCGACTGAGATATGTCGTCGTCGCCTCACCTTCGATATTCGGGTCCAGCGCGAGTATGATCTCCTTGACCTCGTTCGTCTTCAGACGCTCCAGAAGACTGGGAATCCTCAAATCGGCGGGACCGATGTTCGACATCGGATTGATGGCGCCGCCGAGCACATGATATACACCTTGGAACTCGCGCGTCCGCTCGATGCTCATCACGTCCTTTGGCTCTTCGACCACGCAGATCGTGCCGTGGTCGCGCCGTGGATCGGAACAAACCGAGCATGGGCTTGTCTCACATACGTTTCCGCAGATCTCGCAGAATCTCACTCTGGCCTTCACCGTCGTTATCGCATCAGCGAGCCCCTGTGCCTCCTGCTGGTCGGCGCCAAGCAGATAGAACGCTATCCTCTGCGCACCCTTCGGACCGATTCCCGGCAACCGTGCGAAAGAATCTATCAGTTGCTGGATTGCCCCATCATAAGCGAGTGCCATTACTCATTCCCCTGTGCATGCTGTTGGTTGTTGCGGCGCTGGACATTCCTTGGATTCTTCGGATCGTCCGCTGCGAATTCCTCTATCTTCTTTACGTTGAACAATTGCCTGATATCGTCCATATTCAGGGATTGATCCGTGTTGAGCGCAGGATCGTCCATGGAATAGGTGTCTTGCGAGGGATCCATTCGCTTTTCCGAATGAGCGTTCCCCTGCGGCTCCGCATGCGGGCCGTCCTGGCCGTTCTCAGACATGTCTACGCGCACGAGCTGGGTTGGCCTGGACTTCGCAGCCTGCACCGAGCCCCTCGATCTGTCGTCCGAAGCTGGCACGGATCCTGAACCTGTCGCGGAGTATGCAGCTGCGGTGGAGACTGGACCTGGCGTGGAGGCTGCGCTGGCTGCTGAGACTGCACCGGTTGCTGAGTTCGTGCCGGCGTCATTGGCGTCAGGCTGTCCACTCGGATTCGTCTCAGCTGTCTGTGAAGGATTCGAATCCGCTGCGACCGTGGGAGCCCACGGGTCATCCGAATTGTTCAGGTCCGGCAACGCGACATGCTTGACGTTATGCGAGTGCCGCAAGTCATCCGAACGATTGGAACTCTCGGTTCGTCCGGCATGCTCATTGCCATGAGGCATTGGCCAGCCCTGCTCGCTCTCGACAACCCGCGAATCCCGAACACCATGGGGATTCGCGGCATTCTGACTGCCATGACCGTCATTACCGCCTTGCGGACGCTTTCGATGATGGCCATCCGTCGGCGAATCGGCATGCCCCTGCGAGGCCGCCCCTCCATGGTTCTGCCTGGTTGCCTCGTTGTGCGAACTCGCCACGGGCTTCATCGCGGAACCAAGGTTCGATGCCGAAAGACCCGCCTTCTGCAAGGCTATCTGACGCTTGACGTTCGCGACCTGTTCGGGAGACATTCTTCGGGTCGAACCGACCTGCTCACCATTTGCTGCCACACCGGAGGGGAAAATCATGGTCTCCGTATCGAATGCCTGCTGAACGGCATGCATCACTATCTTCGGCACGCTTGTCTGGCCATGAACCGATTCACGTGAGACCGCGAGTGCGAAGGCATGCTGGCTCAGTGGCACATCGAAGGTCATCAGCAGACGCTTTCTGCCCTTCGGCGCGTCCATCAGTTTCACGGAGGGCACTCTGCCCCTATCGACATATTCCCTGACATCGCCTGGCAGAGCGCTGACCAATGCATCCCATCGTTCGTCGGTGCCGATGGCACTCGTTTGAGCAGTTTGAGCAGTTTGAGCAGTTTCAGACATGTTGCCCGCATCGCTGCGAGTGCCGCCATCACCTGTCTGCCCGCTGCCGGTCGCGGCACTGGGGGCGGCATTCGATCCAAGCTCCTGCGAAGCCGCAGAGGACACCTCCTGATGCGATTCACCGCTGACCGCAGCATTGACCGGAGCCTCGTCGATGGCCATGGACTGGCCGTCTTCGGCATCTTTTGCCGTCTTCGGCACTTCCGCGTTGCGCTGCGAACCGATGAATCCCGAACCACTGCGGCTGGCTTCTCCATCGGCTCCAGAGCGGTTTGCCCGGCCAGCATGCTGCGGCCTCTCAGCCGCCTGATCCGATGGAGCATTCGACTGCGGATGAAGCTCATCGGCCCGCATGGCAAGGATTCTCGCAGCCAGCAGTTCCAAGCGCATTCGAGGAGAGATGGCGCCGCCCATGTTGGACAGCGCCGCATTGATGGCGTCGGCGATATCATTCAGCGAACGCAACCCAAGGGACTCACTCTGACGCTGCAACTCCGAAAAATCCTCATTATCGTCGTCGGATTCCAAAACAGTCCGTGCCTTGGATCCTCCCACCGCAACCACAAGAAGGTCACGAATCCGTGACAGCAGATCCTCGACGAATCGCTTCGGATCGAATCCTCCAATGACGACCTTCTCGATCACACCATAGAGAGCCTCGCCATTCTGCTGGGCAATGGCATCTATCGATTCGGAAATCATCGCATCGGGAGTGAAACCAAGCAATGCACTCGCAGCCTCATGCGTGATGACACCATCCTCGGCACCTACCATGAGCTGGTCGAGCACGGACATCGTGTCCCTTACCGAACCGCCACCTGCCCGCATGGCAAGCCGCAAGACCCCCGAACCTGCCTTGACATGCTCCTTGGCGCAGACCTGCTCAAGGTAAGGTCCCATTATCTCGGGCGGAACCAGACGGAATGGATAGTGGTGCGTCCTTGAACGGATGGTGCCAATCACCTTGTCCGGCTCTGTCGTAGCAAAGATGAAGATGACATGCTCGGGAGGCTCCTCGACGATTTTCAGCAACGCATTGAAACCCTGCTGGGTGACCATATGGGCCTCATCGAGTATGAATATCTTGTATCGATCCCTTGCAGGCGCGAAACCTGCGCGTTCGCGCAGCTCACGCGCATCGTCAACGCCGTTGTGACTGGCAGCGTCGATCTCTACCACATCAATCGAGCCGGGACCGCCGGTGGCCAGATCCCTGCAACTCTCGCAGGTACCGCAAGGATGGCTTGTGGGCCCCTTCTCGCAGTTGATGCATCGTGCAAGAATACGGGCGCAGCTGGTCTTGCCACAGCCTCGCGGGCCTGAAAACAGATAGGCATGAGTAAGCTTGCCAGAGTCCAAGGCCCTCGAAAGAGGAACGGTCACTTGATTCTGCCCAATGACCGAAGCAAATGTATCCGGACGATACCGTCGATATAATGCAAGTCCCATACTAACCAACCTTACCCATTCTCGACTGTGCCCTGAACGTTTCAAGCATAGTAATCCGGACCGAACTTATACGTTCTGAGCCATAATCCACTCCGTCGCCAACGCGGCCGGCTGTCATAGCGAGCACTCAACATTCTCGAGGACCTGCCCGTGACTCATATGTTACCGAAGGAATCATTGGCATCGGGATCGATACCTGTGTGGTGACGACGATATCGTCACCGGCCACCGAGCATTCCACGATTGCAGCAGCATTGGCAGCAGATGTCTGCCGCGCCACTTCGCATGGGTCAGGCACTCCCTCATGCCATGCACTTGCAGCGGCGAGCGCGGCTGCGTCGGCAGCAGTTCTCGCGCGGGCCCGCGCAGTCAATACCGCACCGAGTAAAAGACCTATCGTCAATGCCACGGCGACGCAGCATGTCAGCGCCACAGCGGCCATCGTTCCAGAACCTCGATCCTTGCCTGCCCACAGCCCAGCAGTGGACTGAATCAGATGGCGATGCAGAACGATTCGGATTCGGGCATGTCGGATTCGAAGGTAAGGAGGCAGACCCATGTCAGTTCCCTTCATGACGAAACGCGACTGCACGACCCGTCATCCGCAGTGGCAGAACTCCAAGTGAGTCAGGAACTATTGGACATTGCGTCGAAACGGTTATGGCATCGGCATCGCCTGCGAGGGAGACGGTAGCCGAGCCACCCGCCATGGCATGCACGAGCGAGGCTGCGCGCGCTGAATCCCCGGCCACCACGATTTCGCGGGCAACCGTGCGCGCCGCTTCCTGACAGTTCAATCCAACGATCACCGTCCGCGTCAGCCCAAGAACCAGCATGGCCAGCGCCATGACGATGGGCAGCAGGATGGCGAACTCCGCTGTGACGGTGCCACGGTCGCCGCACGAGTCAGTCCCTCGCCCACCGGCAATGAGGTTGCTCATGTGCCTTCGCCATTCCACAAACACCCATCTTTGGCGCCTGCTACACGTTGAGCGCACGGGTAACCAATTCGGTCAGCAGGGATTTCACCGCACCTGACTTGAGAATCGCCACAAGCAATCCAGCAAAGCCGGTTGCCGCAATCAGAACCACGGCGTATTCCGCGGTCGCCATGCCCGATTCAGGGTGGGATGCGAGCATGTGGACGCTTCGCTGAGCCCTGCATATCTGAAGCAGGACTCGCATTCGCATATTCATGAGCGCATTCATGAGCATATTCATGATCCGTCGACCATGAAGCCTGCCCATGTCCCGCACAGGCCGTGATTGGATTGGAGTCGATGAATCCGGTTTTCTGTCCTTCATGATGAGCTCCTTGGAAGCGAATGGTTTGCATAGGGGTCGTCCCATTATGAAGACGCCATCTCGATGACGAAACCGGAGTCTGGCAATGTGGTCGAATGTGGAATATCGTTCAGCGGCGACGGCTTCATCCTCGCCTGCATCTGACAAGCAGCCACCGAAGCTTCACCCGCTACAGTTCTCACCGTCACCGTCTTCACTGTCACAGCCCTCACTGTCACAGTCCTCACCCATTGCTTGCCCTTGCATGAGACTCTCAGAACATATCGCTTGCAAACGCTGCCAGGCATGGAATCACACCGACCATGATGAACGACGGCAAGAAGCACAGGCCGACCGGTAACAGCACCCTCACGGCAAGACGGGAACCAGCCTCTTCGATGTCGCGCCTATAATCTCTGTCGAGCTGCTCGATTACCGCCTCGATCCTGAGCACGGGCGAGACGCCGTGTCTCCAGGAGGGTTCAAGAGCTTCGGCAAGCCGTGCATAATGTGCCGTGAATCCCCGATAACCCAATGCGCCACTGTCACGAAAAGCGTAGAAAGCGTATCTGCCATCGCGGCCACTCTGCTGATCGGCGGTGCCATCCATGCAAGGTGCATGTCCGGTCAGCATCCACGCCTCATGCCAGGCAGTTCCGGCCTGCAACTCCTGCGAGACGGCGCACAGGCCCTCACCGAACTCGCCTTCAAGCGCCGTTCCCACCATTTCGAGAGCACGCGGAATCGAAGCGCCCAGCCGCACGCAGACCGTCACCATTTCAAGTATGAATGGCAGCGAAACATGGAGCTCAATCCGTTTCGGCCGATATTGCGCGTGACGGCTTCCACGCAGACAGACCCAGGCCAGGCAGCAGGCCATAACCGCTGCAAGCAGTGCGCTCATCACTGCGAAACTCCAATGGCAAAAATGCAAGCCCGAGGTGGAGATCCATCTGATGCGCCTGGGCCATGCATTGGGCTGCGCCCGCCATGCCCATCCTTCGTCGCAACTGTCCCAGACGAGCGCAAGCCCCGGGTAAGAGCATGAGTCCAGAGCAGTCCCACACCGTATAGCCCAAGCCCCGATGCGAGGCAAGCCGCTCCGGAAAGGGTGGTGAACAGGAACAGCAGGGTCTTCGCACCTATGAGCTCCCCCAAGCCCATCGACACCACCGGTAGCCAGGACAGCAGCCGTATGGTTGCCATGGGCATCGAAAGCGCCTGACGCCGCAGCTCTTCCAGATGATTCGACCTGCTCAGCGAAGCACCGACCGCATCAAGGCATCTCACCATCTCACACCCGGACCGGGCACTGAGTCTATAGGCTGCAAGCAGATGGTGAGCGGCGCTGGTCGCCTCACCGTCCTGGACATCGCCACGGCAGGAATCCTTGACAAGGGCATATGCGCGATGGAAGGTCAAGTTCCCTGTCGCAAACCGACGTCCTGCAAGTTCCTCGAATGCGGCGACGACATCAGAGCCGTTGCGCATAAGCGACGCCAACGATGCCACAAGTGCCGCGGTTCCCATCGGGCGGCTGCCGACCCTGGGCGGATGGGCATAATCCAGACCTTCCGCTTCGGGCCGCGCGGACGATGCCGAACCCTCACAGACCCGACTCATCGATCTCAACCTTGCATTGAGAAGCAGTCCAGGCACTGAAGCGCACACCCACCACAGGGACGAGGCGCACGCGAACGATCCCATGATGAGCATGACGGCTCGCACCAGGCTATGGCTTGGCATGACTCCACCCGCCTGCGATGGGCTGCCTTTGTGATGAATGTTCGGCATCCTCTCTCTGGCATGTCGGCCAGACGCCGGGATGACCGACGGATTGAGTCGATGCCTGCGCCACATCACTCGCCTCGTACCTGACCATGGGAATCTCGGAGGTAAGCGAAGCGAAATCCAGACTTTCATCGTTCCACCGCGACATCACATGCGACCACGAGGAAGATCGCTGAACGGGATTGAATCCATCCCAGATCGCAAGGCTCCTACCTGCGATGCCACTGCCGGAGAATGATTCCAGCCTTCCGATCTGAGCCAGACGACGTCGGCCTTGGTGCCTCACCAGGTGAAGGACGAAATCAAACGCTCCCATCGTGAGCATATTCAAGCTTCGTTCGGTCAGTCCTGACAGCAATCCCAACGAAAGCAGACGAGCTGGCACACGCTCGACGCTGTCTGCATGCAGGGTGGTCATGCCACCACGGTGCCCGGAATTGAGAGCCATCAATAGGTCAGCGAGCTCACTGCCCCTGCATTCCCCCAGAATCACACGATCTGGGCGCATCCGCAGCGTGGCACGCAACAGCGCGTTCAAGGAGACAGCGCCCGTTCCCTCGACATTCGCGTCACGCGTTGCCATCGCAACATGGTTCAGGCGTCCGATGTCACCAAGTTCCCGCGTCTCCTCCACCGTCACGATTCTTTCGCCTTCCGGGCATTCCCTGAGCAGAGCCTTCAGCAGTGTGGTCTTCCCAGTGCCGGTTCCACCGGCAATCAGCATGTTCGCCCGTCTTCGAGCAAGATTTCTCAGGAGCGGAACCCATTCCCCGACAATCATTCCTTCGTCGCGCAAGGAGGCAAGCGAGGCCTGGACTCTGTCTGGGAAACGGATCGAAATCGAGGCTCCACCAGGAACCAAGGGTGCGATGACCGCATTTATTCGCAATCCGTCATAGGTCGAGGCGTCCGCAATCGGGCATGAATCATCAAGCCTCTTGCCGAATTGGGCGCAGAGCTGCACGGCGAATTCGCGCACCACATGCGGCGAGCGCAGCCATTGAGGTCTGCTTCGCTCTCTCATGCCCTCGCCAGTGTCAGTCCACACGCGTCCGTCGGACGTGATCGCCAGATCCGTCACTCTGACGTCGTTCGCGAATTCTCGCAATGGCCCGAATGAAATCGCATTAAGACCGACCTCGTTTCCGCCTCTCGCCATCGGTGAAGGGTCTTTCGTCGCTATCAGCATCGCTCACTCAGCTTCTTGTGACATGTCGACGTCGGGAAACGGGTGACGGAGCGCTTGCAAATGACAGGACATCATGAACGAGCCTGTCGAAGAGATGCCGGTATGACCTGGGTATCCCTGGAATTCCAAGGCCCTGAACTATCGACAGTCCCAAGGCTCTTCTTGGCATGATCGAACCGATCACAGGCAGCTGCAGATATGCCCTCGCATCGGCCTCATGCATACGCACCGATTGGCTGCATGCCATGCGTGGATGGATGCCGACGACCTGCATGTCCGCGTGCTTCACCTGTCTGGTCACTCTCGTGACATGGCTCTTCGCACGCGCCATGCCGAGCACTGACATCTCGACAAGCATGACGGCACGCATCTGATCGGAAAGGCCGTATTCCTCCAACTCAATCGCCTGTCCGGAATCCAGGACGACAACGTCATGGGTCTGCGCCAAGGCCTCGATTGCGGCTCTGATCTCCCAGACCTTTGGAATCGCGTTGTTCCAGGGATCCGCAGCCAATACGGAGATTCCCTCCCAATGCGGAAGCTCCGCATCCAAGGCCGCGCCGGAAAGGCGTCCGAGAGGTGCGGAGATCCCGCTCATCCGAAGTCCGGGCTCGCCTTCGATGCCGAGTGTGACATCCATGCCGCCAGAATGGACATTCAAGTCGACCAGCGCCGTTTTCGCACCTGCGGCGCTGGTACGCAGAGCGAACATGGAAGCGAGGGTCGTAAGCCCTGTTCCGCCGCTTGGGGCAGTGAACAGCACAATGCGATCCATCCCCAAATGCATGTTCGGCGACGGTGTCGCCAACGATGTTTTTTCCATGGTCATGCTGCCATTGAAATCCGCTTCGTCGCAGCATTCAAGCCATGTTCGGCAATGTGGTCGAATGTGAAATCCCGAACGCGACACGCCGAAGAAGCCGCGTTCTTTCGGTAGCGCACAGAACCGCACATTCGAATCAGGATAGGGCACATCAAGCGACAAAAATGCCTTTGCAACTCACTTCTGATAACAAAAAACAAAAAAACATCACAATGTCAAATATGCTCCCATTCCAGGTTGAAACGTGGCGCAGAATGAGCATAATAGTAATTGCAAGGAAAACAGAAGAGCAGAAGCCCACAAAGGTATATGGTCACGAGGACTATTATGTTGGACGGGCATTGGATGGACTTACCGTTACGACAAGGATGTTGTGCAGAGATTCTGCCTATGTTGAACTTGCAGGGAAGCCCCCGAAAGGGGGCTTCCCTTTTATTTATGCACCGTTCTGATTCATGGCATGCCACGACCGACTGCATCGCATCTACCCATCGGTAGGGCTCCGGTCCCATGGTCCTCGACGGCACCATCCCGGCAGGCGGACGTTCGGCACAGGCCGCGGCAAGTGCATCTCAGACGCGAACTATAGGTGCAGCACCTCTTTCACCGCTTCGTCAAATGCTGTCAGTGAATGACCGAGAACGGCTTCGAAATCCTGGGATTGCAACTCAAGATCACCCGCCTTGATGAGCTCCTGTATGCCAAGAATTCCCTTCGCGCCAGCCTCGGGGATTCCGGCTGCTCCCATGGCCTGCACGAAATGGGTCCCATCGAGATCGCGCGCCTCGATCGACTTGCCCGATGCCCGCGACAGGGCCTGAGCCAGCTGGCGATACGTATGCGCCGGACCAGAGAGCTCAAGTATGCTCGGACTGGCCTTGAGCCCCGCCAAAACCTGAGCCGCCGCTTCGGCATATTCGCGCTTCAAGGCCCAGCCAACGGTTGCGTCGCCAGCAGAGAAGTCAAGTTCACCGGATTCAAGCGCAAGCCTCAGCAGCGTCTCCTCGTTCTCGAGATACCAGTTGTTCCGAAGGAAGGTGTGCGCGATACCCGAGCGTTCGATCAGGTCCTCCGTGAATTGGTGATCGGAGGAGAGCATGTTGTCTACATTGCCCGCATTCGCAAAACTCGTGTATGCGATGAAGGAGACACCCTCGGCCTTCGCCGCATCGACGACGTTGGCATGTTCCGCCTCGCGGTTGCCAGGCGCACCCGAAATGAACAGCATGCGGTCGACACCTTCGAAGGCCTTTCTCAGCGATGCGGCATCGGAATAATCCCCCACGCGAACGGCGATGCCGTCTTTCTCAAGATCCGCAGCCTTGCTTCGGCTGCGAGCCAACGCGACGATCTGCGAGGATGGCACCAGATTCCTGAGATATCCAAGCACATATCCACCCAGACCACCGGTCGCACCAGTCACCAAATATGTCATTGTTCATTCCTTTCGCCGTTGAGACAGGACGATCCCGCTGCACAGCACCGAAGAACCTGCGAAGCTTCACACCCCTGCATCGCAGAGGGAGAGGCGCAAGTCCAGAAAACCAGGTCCTCAAAACCACAGTGGCCGAAACCACGGTGACCGAAACCACGGTGACCAAGTCCAAGGTGACCAAGCTCATGCAGGGATCGATGCACACATGTCATCAACCACTTGCTGTATATTTATAATGTACAGCTTGAGAATATATAATAATCGCTGGTGCGTCAAGTCCGATGATGCTGAAATGCTGCCTGCCACATCGGCATCGACCAGATACGGCAAGAAGGAGAACCGACATGAGGTATTCGACACAGCTCAGCGATGCGGTGCACATCCTCGCATACATCGCCGTCTTCTCCCCGACCGAAGCGATCACGAGCGACGCGCTTGCCGCAAGCATAGAGACCAATCCCACCAATGTTCGCAAGATCATGGGGAAACTGCGACAGAGCGATCTCATCCACACCGTCAACGGTCAGGCGAGACCGACGCTGAGCAGACCTATCGAAGAGATCACCCTGCATGACGTCTTCACCAGCATCCAGGGAGGGGCCAAGCTCATCGAAGTCGACGAGCACACCAACCCACGCTGCATCATTGGGGCAAACATCCAGCAGGCTCTGGAAAAGGAATATGCTCGATTGCAGCAAGCCGCGGAGGATGCGATGAGGCAGGTCACGCTGGCGGACATCCTTCGAAGCATATCGGCAAGCGCGATCAGCAGCGACCCGAACAGCCAAGACATGGTGGGCGCCTTTCTCTGACCCATGCGAATCCAGGAAACATAGGGCTTCCGATCGCAGACATGGCGAGTCCATGAAAGCGCTCATATAGACTTGTCTGAACGCTCAAGGGATGCGGTCGGACCGCAGCCACAGATGGGCTTCACGTCAAGGGCGAAAGGGATCCCATGGAACATCATTCGGCACCCATTGCGGTGGTCACCGGCGCAGCGGCGGGTCTTGGACTGGAAATGGTGCAGGAGCTCATAGCACGGGGCTTTACCGTCTGCGGCATCGACTTCAACGCCACGGCGATGGCTTCGCTGGCATCCTCTCTGGGTTCCCGATACCACGGATTCGTCGGAGATGTCTCAGATGACCATTTCACGCTTTCGTCAGTGGCGGCGATCGAAGCAATCGGACATGTTTCCCTGCTGATCAACAATGCCGGCCAGCCATCGTTCAAGTCTCCGACAGACTACTCGTCGGCGGACGTCGAACGCTGCCTGACAGGACTTCGCGGCATGATCGCCTGGACCACCGCCATCCTGAAGGCCACGCATGAACGCGACGTCAAGATAGTCAACGTGATGTCCTCAGCCGCATTGCGGGGCAATCCCCATGAATCCGTCTATTGCGCCGCAAAATGGGGGGAACGCGGATATACCGAAAGTCTCAAGGCGGCATATAAGGGAAGCAGCGTGAAAGTCATGGGATTCTATCCGGGCGGCATCGACACCGACTTCTATACGGACAGCAGGGATTACGTCGACATCGAGAAACAGCGCAGCTTCATGAATCCGAAGGATGTCGCGCACATGCTTCTCGAGAATGCGCTCAGCACGGCAGATCTGACCGTGGCGGACCTCGTGATCGAACGCAACTCCCAGCGGCCGTTCATGGCGCAAGGGCAGACCTTTACAAACACCGTATGATGACAGTACTGTCGAATGCATGACCCAAACATTGCGCACCTGCCCACTCGGCATGGAAATTGAAATCTGCGCGATCGACCTCGCGGAGCACTATCGTTTTCGCCTGAAGGAGCTCGGGTTCCGAGAGCACGAGCGAATCACGGTCATTCAGAAGACCAACTTCGGAGGCCGCGTCGTGTCACATGGGTTTGATCGAATCGCCGTGGACGGATCGACGGCGACGCACATCCTTGTTCGTCCCAGCTAGCGGCTGCTCACCGGTCGCATGAGGGTCTGGGAGTGCAATGACATTATGGCATTTCTAGGATTCAATCAATCATTCATTCATTCAGAACATGGTGCAGCGAGCTTGCCGAGCCCGGTGAGCGACTGCAATCCAAAGAGACGTCGACAAGCCACACACCTGAGGAAATCATCATGACAACGCAACGCATCCATGAATGGCATGCTTCGCGGTGCACCTGCGCTTCCGACGCTGCCAGCAATGGCAGCGCACCTCGGAGGACGGGGGAACCGCATGTCGTGCTTGTCGGAAATCCGAACGTCGGCAAATCCACCATGTTCAATGCTCTTGCGGGCGGCAACGCAAAGGTCATGAACGCCCCAGGGACCACGGTGATGATCGAGACCGCCCATCTGCGACATCTCGGAGAGGAGTGGACCCTGGTCGACACTCCTGGAACATCATCATTGGAGGCGATCAGTCCGGACGAGCAGGTCGCATGCGAGGCGGCAATGGGAATAGAGGCAAACGCGGTTCCCGACGTGATCGTAGCCTTCATCAATGCCCTGTCGCCATCAAGATCGCTGTATCTTCTCAGCCAGCTCATCGATCTGGGCCGTCCGATAGTCGTCGCCGTCACGATGCTTGATCTTGCGAAGAGGCAAGGCTCTCCTGTGACCTTGGACGGATTGCGAATGGCACTCCCCGATCTCGAATTTGTCGGCGTCGATGGCCGGACTTCGGAGGGAAGGACCAGCCTCCTGAAGGCAATCAAGTCGGCGCTATCCACACCATCGACACCGAGTCCGAACGGACACCGGCGAACGCAGGGCAAGAAAAGACGCGCCACAGGCGTCCGCGCGGTTCCAGATGCACAGGCAGGCCAGAAGGAAGTCTCCGCCTGGGTCGAGGAGACAGCGGACGAGCGATTCGACTGGGTCGCCGACATCATGCATGATCTGGCACGGCAGAATCCCTCGTCTGACAGGGTCACGATGTCCGACAGGATAGACCGCATACTGCTGCACCCGGTATCAGGAATTGCCGTGTTTCTGGCTGTCATGTATCTCGTATTCGAATCGATCACCACACTCGCCAACCCCTGCATAGATTTCGTCGACGTCACGTTGAGGCAGTGGCTTACGGATGCAATCGACTGGGTCTTCAACGTATCTCTGGGTTCGCAGGCACTTCAAGGATGGTTCCATGACCTGGTGATAAACGGCGTGCTCAATGGCGCGGTCACCGTCCTGACCTTCGTCCCTCCGATGGGAATCATGTTCATGATTCTCTCGCTGCTCGAAGATTCGGGATATCTTTCGAGAGCCGCATTCGTCATGGACAAGGCCATGCGCATCGTCGGACTTGACGGACGCGCATTCCTGCCATTGGTAGTCGGATTCGGATGCAACCTGCCGGCTCTGGCATCTACTCGCACGCTTCCCGATTCAAGGCAGCGTCTGCTGACGGGATTGCTCATACCCTTCACCTCATGCTCTGCAAGGCTGAGCGTTTTCGTCGTTCTGGCCTATGCCTTCTTCGGCAATTATGCGGGACTTGCAATCTTCCTCATGTATGTCGCCTCGATCGTCATCATCCTGACCGCTGGCTTCGCGCTCAGAAAGACCCAGTTCGGCAATATGCAGGCGCAGCCCTTCGCGATGGAACTGCCGCCATACCAGCTTCCGAAGCCTCTCCGGCTGGCAAAGTCGGTATGCTTGCGTCTCTGGGCCTTCATCACAGGAGCAAGCACCATCATCATCTCGGCCACGATCGTCATGTGGCTTCTGGCCGCCATTCCTGTGAGCGCCGGCATCGCTGGGACCAACAGCTTCGGCCATGTCGACTCGGTCGAGCATTCCGTCTACGGGGTCGTCGCCTCCAGGACCGCCGCTCTTTTCAATCCGGCAGGATTCGGGGACATGCACGCTTCGGCGGCCCTTATCACCGGATTCGTCGCAAAGGAAGTCGTCGTCGGGTCAATGTCCCAGAGCTATTCGATCGACGATTCCGGCAACGTCTCGGAAAGCGCGCAAGGCCGTGGGGCGCTCGGCACAGCCGTGCGCGAGAGCTTCGAACAATCGAGCGGAGGCCATGCCGCGGCAGCCGGGGCTGCCTTCATGATCTTCGTTCTGGCGTATACGCCATGCCTGGCCACCATCGCCGAGATGAAACGCCAGTTCGGCACACGGGCAGCGGCGCAGTCCGTGGCCATGGGACTGATCATTGCCTATGTTCTCGCGGTCGTCGTATTTCAACTGGGACGGCTGCTATGAACCACTTCCGCAAAACCGGCAGCGCCCTGAAGACGCATGGGTCCGGGCATCTGACCAATCCGCTCCACGTGTCCAATCGCGTCTCATCACATGATCGCGATGAGACATCGGAGAATCGAGGCTCCGTCAAAGACCGGATTCTCAGCGCGATCCAATCGGGCGCCACCCCGCGTCAGGCTGCTCAGATGCTTCATCAGCCCCTCGACCTGGTCGACATGGTCATCGAGCGTTCCGAAAGGAACGGCGAGCTGACAATCCTTCGATTCGGCAATGGCAGGTGTGGTTCGCAATTCTGCAGGCCCGATCCGGATTCATTGGTATGTGCAGGATGCCCGATCCTGGCCACCACGCGGCACAGAGCCCACACGACGCACGGTATCATCGCACGCATTTCGCACCCCATCCATGCGGTGTGACTGTGCTGCATGGCTGAGTGTGACTGACGGATTGGGAGAAAAACGGCGCGGCCATGCATGGATTGCCTGAAATTCCTGAGATTTCCATGAATTCCACTTGAATTATTACGACTTCGACACCACGCTGCTCAAGCCATCAACTACGATGGTGGCATGGCCCAGATATTTGACGCACCCTCGAAATCAGTGCTCCGCAGCCAGATTGCGGAACATATTGCAGAATCCGAACGCTCGTTGCGAAAAACCAATCCGGATGAGGGAGCAGAGCCCTTGCCCGACGATCGCTTCTTCGACCGCGAGATCAGTTGGCTGAAATTCAACAAGCGCGTGTTCGAACTCGCTCAGGACGACACCCAGCCGATGCTTGAACGTGCCAACTTCGCTGCCATCTTTGCCAGCAACCTGGACGAATTCTTCATGGTTCGCGTGGCCGGTCTGAAACGACGCGTTGCCACTGGCATCGCGGTCACCGCGGCAAGCGGTCTGAGCCCTCGTCAGCAGCTGCGATCCATCTCCGAACAGGCGCACAAGCTTCAGGACGAATACGCCCATTACGTCATCAGCCACATCCTTCCAGAGCTCGCCGAGCAGCATATCGTTCTGCTGAGTTGGAATCAGCTCACCGCAACCGAGCAGGAGCGCCTCTCACGCTTCTTCCGTCAGCAGGTATTCCCTGTCCTGACGCCACTGGCCGTCGATCCAGCGCACCCGTTCCCATACATTTCCGGCAACTCATTGAACCTCGCGGTCATCGTCGAGAACCCGACGTCAGGCAAGTCGCATTTCGCACGCGTCAAGATTCCCGACAACATGCCACGGCTGGTGGCGGTCGATGACCTTACCGACGAGGAAGGGCAAGAGGAACGATATGGCTTCATCACGATGGAAAATCTTCTGATCGCCCATCTCGAATCACTCTTCCCTGGAATGGTCATCAAGGAGGCCCGCTCGTTCAGGGTCACCAGAAACGAGGACATCGACGTCGAGGAGGACGATGCCGAGAATCTTCTGAATGCGATGGAGAAGGAGCTGCTGCGCCGTCGATTCGGCCCTCCCATCCGCCTTGAGATCTCTGATACCACATCGCCCTTCCTCTCGCAGCTTCTCGCAAACCAGCTGCGCGTCAGCGACGATGAGGTGTATCGGGTCCCAGCGCCGCTCGATTTCACGGTGCTTTTCGAACTGCAGTCCATCGACAGGGCGGATCTCAAATATCAGCCCTTCATTCCCAGCACCAACCGTCAGATCGCAGAGGTCGAATCAAGCCGCGCACAGGACATCTTCGCCGCGATCCGCGAGCATGACATCATGCTCCATCATCCATACGACTCGTTCTCAACCTCGGTTCAGGCATTCCTGGCTCAGGCCGCAGCCGATCCGCAGGTTCTGGCAATCAAGCAGACTCTGTACCGAACCTCTGGCAACTCTCCGATCATCGATGCGCTCGTGGACGCCGCCCATGCAGGAAAGCAGGTTCTGGCGCTCGTCGAAATCAAGGCGCGCTTTGACGAGGAGGCGAACATCGCCTGGGCTCGCAAGCTCGAACGAGCAGGGGTGCATGTCGTGTATGGCATCGTCGGGCTGAAGACCCACTGCAAGCTGCAGCTGGTAGTACGTCAGGAAGCCGATGGCCTGCGCCGCTACTGCCATATCGGAACCGGAAACTACAATCCGAAGACAGCTCGGCTCTATACCGATCTCGGCCTCCTGACATGCGATCCGGTCGTCGGACAGGATCTGACGCGACTCTTCAATCAGCTATCGGGGTATGCGCCGAAGTCAAGCTTCCACCGACTGCTGGTCGCCCCACGTTCCGTTCGCTCAGGACTGATCGAACGCATTCAGAGGGAAGAGGCCGCCGCCAAGGCGGGAAAGGACGCATGGATCAAGATCAAGGTGAATTCCCTGGTAGACGAGAAATGCATCGATGCGCTGTATCGCGCAAGCCAGGCTGGTGTGAGGATCGACATCGTCGAGCGCGGTATCTGCGCCCTGAAACCGGAGGTTCCAGGACTGAGCGACAACATCCGCGTGCGTTCGATTCTCGGACGATTCCTTGAGCACAGTCGAATCTTCGCATTTGCAAATTCTCAAGGTCCGCAGATAGGTGAAGGGCCGATTTCTGGTCCGGAGGTCTGGATCGGATCTGCCGATCTGATGCATAGGAATCTCGACCGTCGAGTCGAGGCACTGGTGAGGATAACTGCCCCCGACGAAATCGACGAGCTCATCAAATACATCGATCTGCAGATGGCGGATACCACCGCATCATGGCACATGAAGGGCGACGGAAGCTATATTCGCCATTCGCGCGACGAGCAGGGCAATCCGCTCGTCGACTGTCAGGAATATCTCATCAAGAAGCACACGCGCATAAAGAGGGTCACCCACTGACGCAATAAATTGCGGTTAACGGCACAGCTCCGTTAACCGCAATTTATTGCCACTGCATCGGATGTCTGCGTCAACTTCCATCAACGAGGGGCAAGGCATCCGACGCGTCAGACGGCAGCATGATGGAAGACAGGTCCGGAAAGCGATGATCAATGTCCAAAACGACTGAAGCGGCTGGTGCGATAGTCTATCGCTGGCGCGATGGCACGCCTCGAACGCTTGACGATGCCAGCAAACTCCCGTTGAGCGACGAGCAGGTGCACGATCTGATGGGTCGGATTGAGCTATGCGTGGTACACCGTCCAAAATACGATGACTGGAGCTGGCCGAAAGGCAAGATCGAAGAGCATGAATCCTCATACCACGCTGCGGTACGTGAGGTCGGCGAGGAGACCGGCATTCCCATCGCACTGGAATCATTCCTGCGAACGGTTGAATATCCGCTGAATCGCGAGGGCGGAAAACTCCGCAAGGGGAACATCACCGGCAACAAGCGCGTATCGTTCTGGATTGCCCACATGCTCCCAGAGCAGGATTGCCAGCGTCGAAGGCTCACCTTCGGCCCGGTTCATGAGCCGGATCTCAACGAGATCGATGGCGTGCGGTGGGTGTTCCCGCATGAGGCACGGCACATGCTTTCCCACTCGACCGACAGAGACGTTCTCGACGAATTCACGGACAGAGTGCAGGAGGGCGCCCTACGCTCTCGAATCGTCTTCATCGTGCGCCACAGCAAGGCGGAATCGCGCAAGGTCTGGCTCGGCAAGGATTGCGACCGTCCACTGATGCCTCGAGGCGCAGCGGCCGCATACGCGCTGGGCCGCGAACTGGCATGCTTCGATCCCACCTTCGTGGTTTCGTCACCATGGTTGCGATGCATCGACACGATTCGACCGTTCGCGCTTCAGTCAGACCTGCACATCCACGAGGATGAGCGGCTCACCGAATCACGCTACGAGATTGCGCCTCATGACGCCCTTGACTCAATGAACGAGATTCTGGCCGAATCCATACGCTTGCGGAAGAATTCCATCGTATGCACGCACCGACCGCTGCTGGGTGGTATCTTCAACCTCGTCCGTGAATTGTGCATAGGCACCGCATTGGCGAAACGCCTTCCCATGAAATCGCCATATATCCCCACAGGGCATGGAGTTGCGCTCAGCGTGGTGAACACAAGCGACGGACCGCGGGTTATCGACATACAGAAAGTGATTCCGATTGTCTACTAAAGCTTCATCAAGCTATGGTTCCTCTTCCATTCGAGCATCACGCTCAGGATTCTCTGCATCCGGTTCGCAACGGCCATCTCGCCCCGGACAGCTCGATCAGGCCATCGTCGACCATCTCTCAGGGGGAATGGACCCTCAGCAAGTCAGCGAAATCAGCCATGTCTCCGCTGCATCCCTGCTCAACAGGGTTCATCGGACGCAGGATCCCGCAATCGTGCAGCGTGTGCTCACGCTCGTGGATCGCGAGGGAATCGACATCATCGCCGAGCTGTGGAGCGATGCCGACGCCGACTCTCTTCCTGGCATCCTATGGCGACTCTATACGCTCCGAAGCTGGATGCGACGCGATTCGGCCGTCATCAGTGAACTATGGGCCTTGGGAGAACCTGTTGATACAGCAGCATCGGCAATCGTCGGCGTTGACAGGCCGCTGATAGCGAACGACATAGCCAATACGGCCGATTCCATCCTTTCGGGTGCATTCCAGGGCGACTTCGCAGTCGCGCTTGAGCGGGCGGGTGCATTCTGCGAGGTCATCAGTCTGGGAATCCGCACGCAATGCAGACGGCGGCAAAAGGCGAGCGCCGATGCCATAGGTTCGCCGTCCAGGTCGGCACTGGCAACACAGCTGGCGCGTTCGCTGCATTCCGCGCAGGCATTGCACACCACAGGCCGCGACTTCATTCATGGGGCCCACCTGTGGCGTCAGGACAGTCTCGAATAGGCAAGGTCACCGAGCTCTCTGGCGGCTCACCCTAGGGATTTGGCACCCATTTCGCATCGATTCGCCACGAACCGTCTGCCCCATCGCAGACTCGCCCGTCCCTGCGGAACATGCGAAAGGGCCTTTGCGATGCCTTTCGCAGAGCGCTTATGAACATACGACAACAAATCATGCCGTACAATGAAATCCGCGTCGAACCGTGTTTAAGCCCCGGGCTCCATTTGTTGCCGCTGCGAGCGGCGTTTGCGCCGACAGGCGCTTTCACGGTTCGGCGTTTCCTCATATTCGCCTCCGAGATGCCCTTGCTCGAATGGGTGCGCGACTTCGAGAAACTCGGAATTTCAGCGGACAATCCGATGAAACACATCAATGTCAAACGTCCACCTGCGATTCTGACTGCCGAAGGGTTAGGCTTAGAGGTATGGAACTCCATGTACTAGAACATCCTCTGATTGAGCATAAGCTCACAGTCCTGAGGAATAAGAAAACACCATCCAACACCTTCCGTGAGCTCGTAAGTGAGCTCGTCATGCTGGAAGCCTATGAGGCGACACGAAATCTGAGTGTCTCTGAATATCCCATCGAAACGCCGGTCGCTCCCATGGTCGGCAAGAAACTCAGCACCCCACGGCCCATGGTCGTGCCGGTGCTCAGGGCAGGACTGGGCATGCTCGATGGCATGACACGTCTTCTGCCAACCGCCGAAGTAGGCTTTCTCGGCATGAAACGGGACGAAAGCACACTCGACATCATCACCTATGCGAATCGTCTGCCAGACGACCTTTCGGGACGTCAGTGCTTCCTTCTCGATCCGATGCTTGCCACAGGCGGCACACTCGTCGCGGCGACGCATTATCTTGCCGAGCACGGTGCGAAGGACGTCACTGCCATCAACATCCTCGCCGCCCCTGAAGGTCTTGAGCGTCTGAAGCGCGATATCGACCCTTCGATCGATTTCAAGGTCGTCGTCTGTGCGGTTGACGAGAAGCTGAACGACAAGGCATACATCGTGCCAGGCCTGGGCGACGCCGGTGACAGACTGTACGGTGTGATCGACTGATCAAGACGACAGTCGGAGTGAGCGGGCTGCTCTCAGGCGATTCCTGAGAGCAGCCCGCCCATTTTGGAAAGTCAATGCCGTCTTTGTCTCAGCTCCCGCAAACGCCTCCTCGACGACTCCCGCTGAGAGACCTATTGCTCAGGAACGAAGGCCTCGAATATGTATCTATCGAAATGCGGAGCCGATGCCTGCAACTCATGCTTGCTGCGAACCGTCCATGACACCGGAATGGCTCCAAGCTTCACCGAGGCCTTGAGCTGCAATGAGTCACCCCCATGCCAGTCATAGGCGATGAAGTCTGGCCGACCCTTCCAGTTCAGCAGCAGCTTTGCGAGCAGCCACTGCTGTCCGTCGATCAGAGTCCTGATCGGCCGACCCAACTCACTCGAAAGCTGTCCACGGCAGACTTGAGGATCGTTGTTGCGGTACCAGGCAACCGCATCCGGATGGAATGACTCAATGACATAAGGTCCTCTATATTCCTCAAGAATCTCGTGTCCAGCCTCCATCAATGGCTCATCGAAGGTCTCTCCCATCTTGTATTCAACGATGATCGGCACTCTGCCGGCAATGACTTCGAGCACATCGGTGAACAGCGGGACATGCTGGAATTCACCTGGCTTGATGCCATTGGGCTCATCCTTTATCGCAGCATCGGAATCAGACGGCCGGGCCTTGGCATCGCCGGGAACCGCCGGCGTGGGGAAAAGCGGGATCTCGCATAATTCCTGATACGTCAGATCGGCCACCTTCGCATCGATGCCGGTCACACGCTTGATATTGTCGTCGTGCACGACGACCACCTGGCCATCACGGGTCAGTTGCAGGTCAAGTTCGATGCCATAGCCAGCCTCGCATGCAGCGGCAAACGCGGCGAGTGAGTTCTCTGGCGCAATCGGGCAGCGGGACTGCAGGCTGCCGTATCCAGCCTTCGCCGCCATGGCCCTCGCCAAGGCAACATATTCGCTGCTGGTCGATGCATATGCATCAGTCAGTCCCGAACCTGCATCGTGCAGACCGCGATGAGCGTAGGGAACATCAGGAATGACATCGTCGTCACGATATTGGGAACCGGAACCGAAGGAACCAGGTATTGAAGACACACATGCGTCTTTTCGTCCCTGTGCGTTGCGTGGCAGCAATGCCCAGACCGCTGCGCCGGAGGCGGCGCCCAACAGAGCCATCGACTTCACTATTTTGGAGAACCCCATACTCTCAACTACCCTTTCAGTCGGAATCGATATTCGGCGAGGAAACCTCTGTCGCAAACTCTTCGACAACCACACACCATCATAGCGGTGCAGCCTCACTTCAGCCGTGGAGGCGCACTCGACCCGTCAACGACGGCGGGAAAAGGGTAAAGCTCGGCGGGCGTTCAAGTTTTTGGCACTTGTCAAGGTATCTGCACGAATAATCGTTGCAATATGGAACGTGATACCGCGGAAAAACCGTCTTTATACTTGGACAAGTGCCAAAAACTTGAATGCCCGTTCGCTCAGATGTTGAATTTGACGCTCTGGCGGTGGGAAAGCCAGTTAGCGAACTTTGAAATGGCGTAATTCACCAGGATATAGATGATGGCGACCACAAGGTAGACCGGAACGAGCGAATCGAAGTTCGCGATGATCACCTTCGCGTTGACCATGAGCTCAGGATAGGTGACGACATAGCCGAAGGTGGTGTCCTTCACCACGACGACAAGCTGTGCCACCAATGCGGGAGTCACGATTCGCATCGTCTGAGGAAGGACGATGTATCGGAAGTTCTGTGCGCGGGTGAAGCCAAGCGACAGACCAGCCTCCTTCTGACCGAAAGGCACGGCAGCAACGCCTGCGCGATACACCTCGGCAAGCACGGCGGAGGCATATGCAGACGTTGGAATGACGACCATCCAATATGTGCTGATATGCAGCCCCAACTGCGATGGAACAAGGAACATGAAATATATGAACAGCAGCGTCGGTGTGCCGCGAAGAAACTCGATAAGCGTCGTTGCGAGCCAACGTACGGGTGCGATCTTGGAGTTCCTGCCAAACATCAGCACCAGACCCATGATGAGCGCGATGGCACCTGAACCGATTGCGGCCCGAATCGTTCCTACGAGGCCGGCGCCTATGAATTCCCATACATTGAGCTGCGTGAAGAAATACCAATACTGCGGCTCAAGCTGACCTTCGATATAGAAGCGGTACACAACCCAGGCGGCAAGGGCGAGCAGCGCAATGACGCTGATGGTCGTCCCTATCATGATTCTGCGGCGTGCCTTGGGGCCACTCGCCTCGAAGAGAGCCGCTTCCGTCCTGCTCATCGCCATGTTGCGTACCTCCTCTCAAGCCTGCGGCCTATGAATGCGATAATCAGCCCAGTCAGCACATAGAGGATCGATGCCACAAGGAAGGTCACGACTCCCATCGCCTCCTTGTTGTTGATCTCGGTGACCAGACCGGTCAATTCCTCGTGTGCCAGCGGCACGAGGGAACCCGTTGAAGAGCTGATGACCACAGAGATGAACAGGGTGACCATCGGCTGTATCACTGCAGTCAGAGCCTGTGGAAGTATGATCGACATCACGATGGTGCTGAAGTTCAATCCCAATGCACGGGCAGCCTGAATCTGCTCGGCGTCTATCGTATTGATGCCCGTGCGCAGATTGTCGCAGGTGAACGCGGACGAGACCAGAATCAAAGAAATGATGACGCAAGGCTCATAGTCGATGACCAGGCCCAGGTCGGGCAAGGCATAGACGATGAACACCAAAAGCGCCAGAACAGGTATGTTCCTGAATGTCTCGACATAGACGTTGATCGCCTCTCTCAGAGGCGGAATCGGGCTGATTCGACCAATCGTAAGCACCGTACCAAGCAGCAGACCCAGCACGAAGGCTATGCACGAGATGCGCAATGAGACGCCATAACTCGCAATGAACTGCCAACCATAGTCGCTTATCAGCTGCTTCACATGTCCTCCCAAACGAAACCATGCAGAGGCGCGCCCTGCACAAGATCATGAAACCAAGCTACCACTCGCAAGTTGCGGCCTTCGCATCGGATGTTAACCGCATTGCCGATGCTCACCACGCTCGCAGTCTGGACCGACAGGGCAACCCTCAATCCGTACAACGCAAAACGCTGCACCGCAATGTCAACCATGCAGTGCAGCGGTCTTGCGTCGCAGCAGTCCCTATTCGATCGTCGGCGCAGTCGGAACATCGGTGACACCCGTGCGGTCACCGATGGTGACCTTCCAGAGCTTTGCCCACGTTCCATCCGCTTCGATCTTCTTCAACCAGGCGTTCACGAACTTCGTGGCGTCAGAGCCCTTCGGCAATCCGATGCCATAAGGATCCTTATCGCCAAATGGCTTGCCGACGATCTTGAAGTCGTTCGGATTCTTCACCACATCGCCCAAAAGGAGGCTTTCATCGACGACATATGCATCGATGCGCCCCTGACGCAGGGCCTGGGTGATTTCCGCATCGGTCTGGAACTGCTCGACCGTTGCCTTGGGAGCGTTCTTCGCCACGATGTCAGCTCCGGTCGATCCTTCCTGAACGCCGACCTTCTTGCCGTTCAGATCCTTGACGCTGCTGATGTCGGTATTGCTCTTCTTCACCAGAATGCCAGTCTGAGAGACATAGTAAGGTCCGGCAAAGTCAACCTTTTCCTTGCGCTCACTGGTTATTGAATAGGTTGCAAACACGGAGTCGACCGTGCCGTTCTGCAAAACGCTCTCTCGTGTCGACGAGTCGACCACGGTAAGCTGCGTGTCGGCCTTTCCAATGATGTATTTGGCGAGCAGCTGGGAAAGACCTGCATCGAATCCACGAATCTTGTTGTCGCTTGTGGACTGCAGCGAGAACAGCGTCGAAGTCTTCGTGCCACCGACCTTCAGCACACCGGCCTTCTTGATGGCAGCCGCCCAGGTATTGGCCTCCACGGTTGAGGAATCTGCAGTCGCACCGGAATCGATGATCTTCGTATAGGCGCTGACATCGATGTCCGGATTCACGGAAGAGCTTGAGCTGCTTCCACTGGCCGTTGACGCAGTTGGCGCCTCGCCGCAACCGGCAAGCAACATCGAGGCGGCCGCGAGAACTGCGGCACCAGCAACGTATGCCTTGCGATAGGAACGCACGCGCTTCCCCATAAGTGACATAATCGATCTCCTTCTTCTAGATCCGTTCGGCAGGGCTGCGCGCATCGCCCAGTGCGATGTGCGTGCCCCACGTTCCGGCTCAATCACAGACTTCAATGTAACCGAAGAAAAGCGAAAATGTGTTACTTGGTCGATTATTTTTTCGACCAGCGTTATAGCAATCTTTTGTAGCCACTTAGAGAATGGCGGCATATAAGGGTTGGCGGCGCCCCTCTGCCGGTTTCAAAGCTCCTCGGAAACAGCCTCGAACAGGAAGGCGACACGCATGTCCTTGAAACTCACGCACGCGAAGCATGCTTGCGGACCGCACGATTCTTGCGGAAGATGTCAATGACTATCCATACGGACAGCACGAAGGCGACAACGTACCCCATGAGGCCGATCACTGGAATTCCAAGAATGACTGGCTTGATTCCGGCAAAGTACACGATCGACGAACCAACGTAGAGCCCGACCACGATGAGTGCCATGGTGATGCGGTTCACCATGTCAGAAAGCTGTTGGAGCGGCTGTTCCGAACCGACAAGCTCCATGTTGATCCGTAGCTGGCCACGGGAGAGCATGGTGGAGACGGTCTTTGCATCGGCGAGCGCCCCCAATACGCCATGCATGGCGTTGGCACTCTCCCTGCCCAATTGAACGGTCTCGTTCTTCAGGCTTTCGATGCCTCCGCGGGAGGCTGCGATGTGGCGCGAGATGATTTCGATGATGTTCACGTCGGGAAGAAACTCGTCAACGGTTCCCTCGAGCGTGACCAGTCCGCGAGCCACGGTCGTCACGGAGCTCGGGACGGCGATCGAATGCTTGCGGGCTAGCTGCATGATTGCATTGAAGAATTCGCCGATGTTCAGATCTGCAAGGTTGACCGTTCCATATTCGTCGATGACCGAATCCAGGTCAGCGAGCAGAATCGGATAGTCGTCCTTGACCTTGTCGGTGCTCGACGTGAATCGCAGCAGACCCCTTGCAAGTGCCGGCGAATCGCGCTTCGCCACAGCAAAGATCATCTCCCTGAGCGCGGAGCGCGAACTTTTGCCTATGCGTCCTGTCATCCCCAGGTCAATGAGAACGATGCGTCCGCCCTTGATAATGATGTTTCCTGGATGCGGATCTGCGTGGAAGAAGCCTTCGTCGAGAATCTGCGTGGCATAGTTGTCGACGAGCTTCTCGCCTATGTCGCTGAGGCTGTAGCCGGCCTCGATCAGCTCCTGCGGGTGTGAGACGGAAATGCCCTCGACGTAGTCCATCACGACCACATGCTGGGTGCAAAGCCTGATGTATGGGCTCGGACAGTCCATGTATGCATACGGTGCGCAAAAGCGACGAAAGTCGCTGAGATTGCGTGCCTCCATCAGAAAGTCGGTCTCGTCCTGGAAGGTATCCCACAGTTCCTCGACGACACCCCTCAGATCGAGTATCTGAGCGCTTTGCGTGAATCGTGTCGCGTAGCTGGCAAAGGTCCGCATGATTTCGACGTCCTGTGCCATCGTCTCCTTGACGCCTGGCCGCTGTACCTTGATCGCGACGTCCTCTCCTGTCAGCAGCCGTGCGCGATGCACCTGGGCAAGAGAAGCCGATCCAAGGGGCGTCGAATCGATCGAGGAGAAGATCGTATCGATCGGCCTTCCATACTCTTTCGTGAGGGTGTCGATGACCGTCTTGTACGGCATGGGATCGGCATCCGCCCGCAATTTCGAGAGTTCCTTACGAAACGCCTCGGGGAGTATCTCCGAACGCATCGAAAGAATCTGCCCCACCTTCACGAATGTGGGGCCAAGTGCCTCAAGCATCAAGCGCATGTTCATCGGGGTCACGCCGTGAACTATGTCGAACTTGCTCGTGATTCTGGCAATCTGAAACAGCCTGCGAAGCCGACCATGCCTGCCTGCGCGAAGGGTCTCCCCCTCCGCGCTGTCAGACAATCCGCCGAACAGACCGATTTTCTGCGTCCGAACCCGCTGCCGATTCCCCCCACCATCATTGGCTGAGTTGAATTCGGATGCGTCTGCATCGCCTGAGACCATTGATCTTTACCGCCCCTCACAGAGCCTTTTCCATGCACTCAGAGTGCATTGACGCCATTGCCAAGGTCACCATCCGAGTCGGCAGCCGAGTCGCTAGCCGAGTCATTGTCGGCCGTCTCGAATGGGGCACTGTCGGCCTCGTTCTTGGCATCGACGCGATCCGCCGCGGCCGAACGGGCATCCGAACCGGTATTCTCCTTGAAGGTGCGCTTGAGTTCCGTATTGAGCTGCTTACCCTGCTCGACCGTTATTTCCCCCTTGCGGGCAAGGTCATCGACGATCGCCTGGCCCTTTTCAATTCCAGAGGCCAATGCCCCGACGCCCGCGAGCAAGACCTTGCGAAGTCCGTCACCTAGATCCTGAGTAGCCATGACACTCTCCTTAGCTGTTGAAATCGTGTATCGCACGAGCAGACATGACAGGCAGGGCGGTACGGACAAGGCATATGCCCCGGTCCTGCGTGTCTGCGTTCATTCAACTCTACTCTGCCGCACGGGTTAATCCTGAGGTTTAACTGTGCGTATATCTTCAGAGTGACTCCAGGGGCGCGCTGCCTCTATCGAGGCCTGCGCATGGCGACCGCCCTGGCATGCTGGGCAAGGGTATCCAGACGCTTGAGCTCCGAAAGCGCCTTCTGCGTCGGCTGGGGATTGAAGCTGCCGTATCTGAGCTCAACCGCCTTCGCTATCAGAAAATCAGCTATGTCAGGGTTCTTGGGAAGCAGGGAGCCATGCATGTAGGTTCCTATGACGTTGTCGTTCATGGCCCCTTCGGTATGGTCGGAGCCATTGTTGCCCGTGTTGGGTGCGTCGACCTCTCCGAGAGGCTTGGTGCCCTCATGCAGAAAAGTCTGGCCGGAATGGTTCTCGTAGCCCACGACCGAACCGAATCGTTGCGAATGCTCGACCAGGTTGCCGATGAGCCGCAGCTTCTCGCCAATCGTATGAGCGCCGAGAACGCAGATGCCTGGAAGCCGGTCACCTTCGATGGGTTGAAAATATTCGCCGAACAGTTGATACAGGCCACAGATCATGAGCATGGGCACGCCCTGATGCGCCAGCCCGCGCAACAATTCCCCGCGCTTGCACAGATCGCGAATGATCTTGCGCTGGCCTTCGTCCTGACCGCCGCCGCCGAGAACCATGTCAACATGGTCCGGCCAGGAATCATCCTGATTGTAATGGTGAATCGTCGGCTCGTACCCGTACAGCCTCAGGCGGCGCTCGATCGTGAGAAGATTGCCCGAATCGCCGTAGATGTTCATGTCCTTCGGATACAGGGACACAATGTCAATTACCTCAGCCACAGTCTGCTGCCTCCCTTGCCATGGTCAGTGCCATGCGGTGTGAGTTCTGGACGCCTCATGCATGTCTTACAGACCTGCATCGGCAACCTTCGTAAGATGTGAGATCAAGGTTCGGACCTTCAGCATAGCCGTATATGTGCAGAAAATCCGTTTCGGCTGGCTTGGATTCACTGCCAGGAAAGCTTCGAGGGCTGTGGCCGGGTTCGTCTCGGTCGCTCCCACATGAACCTGGTCGTAATCCAGACGCAATGCCATGTCCCATGCACGCACGCCCGACACCACCGCCACCCCGGTCTGACGCAGAGTCGTGAACTCCACGTCCCAAAGCCAGCTCATATCACGGCCGTCGGCAAAATCGTCGTTGATGACGATCATCGTGTCATGGCCCGCTGGGTCGAACGATGCCAGCGCAAGGCGGAAGCCCATCGGGTTCTTCACCAGAACGAGCTCGACGGGAGTGCCGTGGAAATCGATCACCTCTCCGCGACCGAAGGCAGGGGTGACGTGCGACAGTGCCTTGAGCATCGCATGCGCGTCAGCCGCACTGGCCTTGCTGTCAGAGGGTGCGTTCCTGATCACCCTGCCTACGACGGTCAGCGCTGCGGCGGCATTGAAGAGGTTATAGACGCCCTCGAGCCTGACCGTGGTCTGCAGGGTCGCACCGTCCATCCTGAAGATCGCACCGTGGTCGACCAGACCGTCGAGTGTGACGTCCGCGGAAGGCTCGGGAGTCATCTGGTCCGGCTCAGCGAGAGTTGCCGCCTCTTCGGAGCCATGGGCATCGGTTTTATCATCATGCATACTGTCGTCATGCATGTTGTCGTAATGCATGTTGTCGTCATCAGGGAAATACTTGCGCATTGCCGGAGCGAGGCCGAAATATGCGCATTGAGTGCCAATGGGAATCTCGCGCGAAAGCGCCGATATCCGCGGGTCCTCACGATTCAGGACCACAGTGCCGGTCGTATGTCTCGCAACCTCGCCCAGCAGCTTGGCAGTGTTGTCGATTTCACCGAACCTATCAAGCTGATCGCGCATGACATTGAGCAGCAATGCATATTTCGGCTCGACCTGATGGACGAAATGCACCGCGTATGCCTCATCAAGCTCAAGGACCGCGATGTCGGCGTCAATCGCACCCTTCATGTCCACCTTGTCCAGAAGCGCGGAGACCACTCCTCGGGTGAAATTCGAGCCCGTCGGATTGGTGAAGACCCTCATGCCCAGCGATTCGAGAATCGATGCGACCATTCGCGTCGTCGTGGTCTTCCCGTTCGTCCCCGAAACCAGAACCACGCCCCCAGGCAGCTGCGCCAGGGTCCGAGCCAGAAAATCCGGATCACACGCCTCGATGACCTTGCCTGGCAGCGCGCTGCCGCCATGACGGGCCAGCCTCGAAAGTGCGCGGATGCCCTTTCCCAGTGCCGGGATCATGAACGCGTACCACGGTTCCATAGGCCTATCCTTGCTGATTGCTGAGGTCATTCAACACCACCACATACATTGCTCGAATCGTTGCAAACCAAATGCATCTCGTTTTCCCCACAAGCTCACACCTGCCTGATCGCGCAGCCGTCACGCCCGGCCATGCGGTGCATCGCCAAAGTCCTTCGCCGCCGTCCACCGCGGCATGCGATGCCCGCTTTGCGTTTCCACGCCATGATACACACCCAATGCACCAAAACGTGGGTTCCTGCCCTGACGCTGTCACACACCGTCCTGCTGATAGTCCTGCGGCATGTCCTTGAACTTCGATGTCGCACCGAGGAACGCGAGATGGAAGGTGTCGGTGGGACCATTTCGGTGCTTTGCCATGATGATGTCCGCCTCGCCCGGGCGATCCTCCTTATCGTAGAAATCAGGACGATGGACAAGGAACACGACATCCGCATCCTGTTCGATCGAGCCGGATTCACGCAGATCCGCCAGCATAGGCTTGCGGTCGTTCCTCATCTCCGGACCACGGTTCAGCTGACTCAAGGCGACGACGGGAAGATTGAGCTCCTTCGCAAGCAGCTTCAACGCCCTGGAAAACTCGGAAACCTCCTGCTGACGTGATTCGACTCGCTTGCCGGAGCTCATCAGCTGCAGGTAATCGATGACCACAAGCTTCAGATCGTTGGTCTGCTTCAGCCTGCGGCATTTCGCACGAATCTCCATCAGGCTCATGTTCGGCGAATCGTCGATGAACAAAGGCGACTGATCGAGCGTGCTCCAGAAACGATTCAACGTGTTCCAACGCTCGGGCGTTATGTCGTCGGCACGTCGCAGAGCCACCAGGGGAATGTTCGTCTCTGCCGAGATGATGCGCTGCGCCAGCTCGGTCTTGCTCATTTCCAGAGAGAATATGACGGTCGCCATATCGTGATGCAGTGCGGCCGACCTTGCAAAGTCGACGCCCAAGGTCGACTTTCCCATTGCAGGTCGCCCGGCAACGACCACCATCTGGCCTGGCTGCAGGCCTTGCGTCACATCGTCCATGTCGCGGAAACCGGTCGGCACGCCGCGCTGCAGGTCCCCGTTCTGAAGCTTGTCGAGCTGATCGAGGGCATCGTGGACCACCGGGCCTATCGCAGAGTAGTCCTGACGGACCTTTCCGACGCTCATCTCGTAGACTTCGGACTGGGCGAGATTGACGATGTCCTCCGCCTGCGAGCCCTCGGCCGAATATCCAAGCTGGGCGATTTTCGTCCCAGCAGTGATCACGTTGCGCAGGATCGCCCTCTGATGCACGATTTCGGCATAGTATGTCGCGTTCGCAGCGGTCGGAACCGATGCGACCAGCGAGTGAAGGTAGTCAGTGCCACCAACCTTGTCGAGGTTGCCATCCTTGAGCAGCTGATTCGCCACAAGAACGGCATCGACAGGCTGGGAAGTCGAGAACAGGGATATGACAGCCTCATAGATGGTCTGGTGCTTCGGCTGATAGAAATCAGAGACGTCGATCAGCTGACTCACTTCGCCAATGGCATCCTTGCTCATCAGCATGCCGCCCAGAACTGCCATTTCCGCCTCGTCGTCGTGAGGTGGAACGCGATCGAAGAGTGCATCGCCCGAAGGCAGGCTGGCAGTGGTCCTTGAATCGTTTTTACGTGATGAAGGAGAGAAATCAGAGGAACTCATATCGATGATTCTACGATTCCCCCTTGTCAGCACTCACCACATGGCACGCTGACAATATGAGACGATCAGAGCGCGAGTGGACTAGAGCGCGGTGAAGAAGGCGATCAGGCCAAAGAGTATTCCAGGAGCGTTCGCAATGGCGATCGGAAAATCCTTGGGCTTCTTGAGCAAGGCATAGGTTACCCAAAGAGTGCAGTTGAAAGCCGCGACAAGCGGCTGAATGGGGCTTCCCTTGTCTCCTGCGAGGTTGTTGGCAATCTGCGGAATATACGAGACATACATCAGTATTGCGGTTATCGTTGCCACCCAGCTGAGGTAGTGGAAGAATTTGTCAGTGTTCATATGTCCCCTTTCACCCGTTGCCTCATTCGATGAGCAACATGATGATTCCCTAATAAATTACATGAATGAACGGACGGTTTGAATTCAAGCCTTATCTGAACGAATTCATCGACAATATCACTGACGTTCACCACCCAATAACCCGATGTGGATAACAAAATAAGTTATCCACAATTTAGGCGTGTTTAAGGGGATAATTCACAAAGTTATCCACATGATGGGGACAACTTTGTGGACAGACGGGGGATAAACCGCTTCTGGGCGTTGCCTGCTTCTCTTTTTCTCCCCGCCATGCTATGCAATCTCATTCGAGCATGTGGCGGTGCGCGCAGGCCTGCGCATCACCGTTGCCATCCATACGGAGCCGATCCTGTTCGACACTTCGAGAAACCCAGACTGATTTTGCCTCGACGCCTTGCCATTTCAACGATTTCGGCATTTTATACTTGCATAGGCGCACAATGATCATGAACGTGGATGACTGAGCTGACAAGGGGAAGCGATGCGAGAAAGCCCAGAGAACAAGGACATGTCTGCCATGCAGCGACGTTCGACGCTGCTGCATATAGCGACTCTTGCAATCCCGACCTTTGGGCAGCTGATCGCCGAACCGGCATTCATATTGATAGATACGGCGGTCATAGGCCACGTCGGCGAATCCGCTCTCGCTGGTCTGTCAATCGGTTCCACCATCATCCTCACCACGGTCGGACTATGCGTGTTCCTGGCATATGGAACGACCTCTCAGGTGGCTAGGCTGATCGGAGCAGGCAGAAGGCGCGAAGGCCTCGAAGCGGGAGTGGACGGCATGTGGCTTGCGCTCATCGTCGGTGTGATCGTCTCGATTGCGATCTTTCTGTTCAGCCGCCAGATATGTTCCTTCATGGGCGCAGAGGGCGAGGTCCTGGATCAGGCTGAGACCTATGTGAATGCCATCGTATTCGGGCTGCCCGGCATGCTGCTCGTTTACGCCGCCAATGGGATTTTCCGTGGTCTTCAGAAGGTTCGCATCACGCTGATCGCGGCGATTACCGGTGCAGTCATCAATACGATTCTCGACATATTGTTCGTGATCGTACTGCATTGGGGCATCCTTGGATCGGGCATCGCAACGCTGATCGCACAATGGGTCATGTGCATCATGCTCATCGCACCTGCGGCCGTGTGGGTCTTCAAGGAGGGAGCCAGCTGGATGCCCCGCGTATCCGGCATTGCATCGAGTGCAAGCGATGGGCTGCCCCTGTTCATACGGACACTGGCCTTGCGCGCATCGCTGTTCATGACGGTTGTCGCCGCGGCAAGAATGGGCCAGCAGGTGCTGGCCGCATATCAGGGCGTCAGTGCCACATGGAACTTCGCCCTGAACGTATTGGATGCAATCGGCATTTCTGGACAATCCCTTGTCGCCACGGCACTGGGAGCAGGGAACCGTCGGGAAACCCGTCGCATGGTCCGCGCCTCCGGTGCCGCCGGACTGTGGATGGGAGTCGCTTCCGGCTGCGTCATGGCGATCATCGGCTTCACTGCAGCCGGCATGTTCAGCCCGGATTCGCACATTCAGCATCTGATCACTGTCGGCATGGTCGTGCAGGCCGTCTTTCTACCCCTGTGTGGATGGATGTGGGCGCTCGACGGCATTCTCATCGGCGCCGAGGACTATCGATATCTGGCCGCGACCTGCACGCTCACATCGGTCATCTACGTCCTCGCCCTGTGGGGCTTGACATCGCTGGAATGGCGCAGCGACGTATGGCGAATCGCCATGCTATGGGCGGCAATCAATGTCTTCTTCATCGGGATCCGAGCCATAAGCAATGGAATCCGGGCCCGCGGGGATGCATGGATAGACCATGCGCTCGTCGGAGTGACATCCAGATAGTCTCAGGACCGCAACGCGGCGATACCATCGGTGCCTATCGCCGTGCTCTTGCCATCGGCCTGCACACCAGAGTGCCACAGCATGCAGCTGACGCATTGGAATGGCAGGCAGCCGTCGGAGCCGTGAGGCACCTTCCATCCATGGCATGAATCAGACCCGCGGATGGGCAATGGCCTCTCGCACCGCCTGATACATATTCTCGACGATTGATGCGCGCCACGCCGACCAGCCGTATCTCTTCGTGATTGCCTCACTTGCCGTCGCGCCCAGCGACGACCCATCCGCCTTCGTGAGGTCGTAGAGCATATCCAGAAGCACCGGATCGCGGCGGACTCGATTCGCAAGGTCCTCGACCACGGCGGCATCGTGGGGACTCTTCGATGTCGCATACTGCGATAGCGTCAGATGTTCACGAACGAGCAGCGTCGCCATGTCGACGATGCCCTGAGGATAGCCGATTCGGCTGAGGATGATGGGCACATGCCGCGCACCCTCGATGGAATGGTCCAGTATGCCCTGACGCTTGCCGATATCGTGGAAGATCCCGGCGAGCAGCAAGGCGGCATAATGCTCATCGTCATAGCGCCCTCCGCTGTGGGTCTGCCTTCCAAGCCGTGAAGCCACCTCGACCATATGACGATCAATGGTGTATCGGTGGGCGTCAGAGGCGCTTGGACGGTTGCGAACGCCTAGCCACTCAGGGACGAGTCGACCTGGAATGTCAACGTAATCGATCTCTTCCCATATGCGCATAAGCGTTGGGCCGGATGCAAGGAGCCGCACGAAGAGCTCCCGCTCCTCGTCGGTCCAGGCGTGATCCTGGATCGGAGACCTGCGAAGATTCAGCAGCGTCGCCACGGCGATTGGAAGGTCGAACTCGGCAGCCGCGACTGCGACGCGCAGGGCGACCGAACGATCCCGAACCGGGTTCTCACCGATTGCCAGAACGATTTCCTGTTCATGCCTGGCGACTCCGTGCGCGACGACATCGAATCGTGGAGCGCCTCTCCTGCCCCGAAAGAAGGTGAATCGCGGCTTTTCGTGGATCATCGAGTGCTGGGCGTTCGAAGAGGTCATGTCAAGCGAGAAGGCAATGCGGCGTCCAAGTGCGGCAAGCAGCGTCTGCAGGTCATCGATGGCGACGATGTCCCGAGACTCCTCCGGAAGCGTCGGATCAGTCAGGCCCAGCATCTGGGCCACCTTCGGCTGATATTGATGGAGCAGCATGTCGGTATCCCGCCTGGCAACCAGATGAATGCTGTCTCGAACGTCAAGCAGCCTTTCGACCGCGGCATCATATCTTCCATGCGGCCGATCGGCAAGCCACGATGCGGTGAGCGCGGAGACCAGGATGGTGTCCCTCAATCCACCGCGCGTCTCCTTGATATCAGGCTGGTTGATATATGCCAGGCGCCCGAACCTGTCAAGGCGGGTGGCGGCCGACTCGATGAGCTCTGGCAGACGCTTTCTCGCAGCCTTTCTCCAACGATCGAGAATCGAAGATGCTATGTCGGTGATGAGTTCGGAATCGCCTGCAACCGGAATCACGTTCAACCATCCCATGGCCGCTGGAAGATCATGGTCCGTCACTGATTCACACTGCGCCCGCGTTCTTACCGAATGATCGAGGTCCAGACCCGAGTCCCACAGCGGATACCACAGCTTGTCGGCCAGCTGTGAAATCTGTCCATCGTTTAAGGCATGGGTGTCAACGATCAAGACCAGATCGAGATCGGAGCATGGTCCGAGCTGCTTCCTGGCAAGTGATCCGACCGCCGCAAGTCCAACACCGCTCTCGGGTATCTCGAAAGGCATTTCCTCTGTGGCCTGTTCCCACAAGGAATGCAGAGCACCGAGCACAAATTCGGATCGTTCGCCACGTTTTTTGCTGCCCTGTCGATATACGCCATCGGAGTCAGGCTGGCTCATCGAAACGAGCTTGTCATGGAGACCTTGAACCGCGGTAATCATGAAAATTCATCCCTCACCATGTAGTTGTCCCGAAAAATCTCGGTATCACAACGCGAGATCTTGAGTTTTGCGACCTTTTCAAGGTACAAGACCTATATATCGTTGAAATGACGATGCCATTAAGCCAAAAATTTGCTTGCATACTTTCGGATTGCCGCAAAACTCGCGATCTCAAAAAAACGAATCCCCACACAAGACCATGTATGGGGATTCGTTCGATTGTGAGCTGAAATGTGCTCATTGCGTCGCTATCATATGGCTGCGGAGCCAGTCTCGCCGGTACGAACCCGTGTCACCGATTCGAGAGCCGAAACCCAGACCTTGCCATCGCCGATGGTGCCGGTCGCCGCCGCCTTGACGATGACGTCCACAAGCGTCTCCGCATCAGCGTCGTCCGCGATGACCTCGATACGCACCTTTGGAATGAGATCGACCGTATATTCCGCACCGCGATAGATCTCGGTGTGTCCTCGCTGACGGCCGTATCCGTTGGCCTCCGAAACAGTAAGACCATGGACCCCAGAAGCAGACAATGCCTCTTTCACGTCATCAAGCTTATGTGGCTGAATGATTCCTGTTATAAGCTTCATCTCACTTCACCTCCTTGAGTATCGAGCTGGCAGTCCCAGCGAAATCGTAGGCACGCTCGCCCTGATCAGCCAAGTCGACACCGCTGACTTCCTGGGCTTCGGTAACGCGCCATCCAATGGTCTTCTCGAGAGCGAAGGCGATGATCGCCGTAACGACTGCGGAGAAGATGATCGCAACCAATGCGATCACAATCTGAACGAGCAGCTGCTTGAAGTCGCCACCCGCGAACAAACCCGTGCCTTCGCCGAAGAAGCCGATAAGGACGGTTCCCGTGACGCCACCTACACCGTGCACGCCGACGACGTCGAGCGAGTCATCGTAGCCGAACTTGAACTTGAGTCCGCATGCGAAGCAGCAGACGATGCCTGCGATGAGTCCGAGGACCATGGCCCAGAACGGTGATACCACATCAGCGGCAGGAGTGATGGCGACCAAGCCTGCGACCATGCCCGACGCCGCGCCAATTGCCGTGTAGTGCCCCGAACGAATCTTTTCCGTGAAGAGCCAGCCCAAGGTTGCGGCGGATGTCGCCGCCGTCGTGGAGACCCAGGCATAGCCCGCGGTGCCATTCGCACCGAATGCGGAACCTGCATTGAATCCAAACCAGCCAAACCACAGGAGGAATGCGCCAAGCATGACGAATGGGACGTTGTGGGGACGGAATGGCTCCTTGGCGAAGCCCTTGCGCTTGCCAATGATAAGGACGATGACCAGAGCCGCTATTGCAGCATTGATATGGACAACGGTGCCGCCTGCGAAATCGTGGGCATGCGCACCGATCGCCTGTGAGATCGCGCCATCTGGAGAAAGCAGACCGCCATTCCAGACCATGTGCGCCATCGGTGCATAGTCGAATGTGATCCATAGGGCGACGAATATCATCCAGGTGCTGAACTTTATGCGCTCTGCAAGAGCACCGGAAATCAGGGCCACGGTAATCATTGCGAACGTTACCTGGAAGGCGACGTCAATGCTCGGTGGGTACGAGGCTCCCTTGGTGCTCACCGATCCAAAGACGCCGTCCGTCGAGACCATCGTATCCTTAAGCAGGAACCCGGTGGCAGGGTCGCCAAAAATCCCACCGATGTCAGTACCTGCATATGCAATCGACCAACCCCATAGGGTCCATACGATTCCGGTAACCGCCAATGCGCCTACCGAGAGCATGAGCATGTTCAGAATTGCCTTTGCGCGGACCATACCTCCATAGAAGAACGCCACTGCTGGCGTCATGAGGAATACAAAGGACGCGGACGTTAACATCCATGCTGCGTTTCCAGTGTCCATATCTACCTCCCTCTCATATTTCTTTCTCCCTGCCTACCAAGACCGAGAACCGATGTCGAGTGAACCCGACCTGTAACAATGGTAGCGACCTCTTCTTAGAGACCAACGATTGCAATACAACGTGCAACGGATTTCGGTCAGAGTCACTCAGCGTTACGACAATGTAACAAAATTAAACATCCTGCAACATTGGGTTCATTCAACTGCTTGCAAGGATACCTTCAACAAACGCGGGCGGGTCGAAAACGGTCAGGTCGTCGGGACCTTCGCCCAATCCGACAAGCTTCACAGGAACTCCGAGCTCCTGTTGCACCGAGATGACGATGCCTCCCTTCGCCGAGCCATCGAGCTTGGTCAATACTATGCCGGTGATTCCGATGGCCTCAGCGAACACCTTCGCCTGAGCCATGCCATTCTGGCCTGTCGTCGCATCCAATACAAGCAGTACTTCATCGACCTTCGCCGTCTTCTCCACGACTCGACGGATCTTACCCAGCTCCTGCATCAGATTGGCCTTGTTCTGGAGACGACCTGCAGTGTCGACCACAAGCACGTCGACATTCTTGTCCTGCGCCTCGTGCGCGGCTTCGAAGGCCACCGACGCCGGATCCGCACCGTCCTGGTCGCTGCGAATCACACTCACTCCGACACGGTTGCCCCATGTCTCAAGCTGGTCCGCGGCGGCGGCTCGGAAGGTATCCGCGGCGGCCATCATCACCGACTTGCCCTCGGCGACGAAAAGCCGTGCAAGCTTCCCGGCGGTCGTCGTCTTTCCGGTTCCGTTGACGCCCACCATGATGATCACGGATGGCTTTGGCGCATCAGATCGCTGCATCTCGGCTCGCTCAGCGAAAAGCGTACGATCCATCCCTGCGTCGACTATTGCAAGCAGACGATTTCTGAGCATTTCACGCACGGCCGCATGATCGGCCTCACCCTGCACGCGCACATCGGATTTCAGCTGCTCGACAAGGTGAGCGCTCGTTTCGGCACCGACATCGGCCAGCAGCAGCGTGTCCTCGACATCCTCCCAATCGCCTTCGGTCAGATGACTCTTGGAAAGAATGGTGAGCAGCGCCTTGCCAAGCGGATTTGCGCTTTTCGAAAGTCTCGCTCTGAGGCGCACGAGCCTCGACGACGATGACTCAGGAGCCTGAAGCGGCGAGGATGGTCGTGTGTCTTGACCTGCCGTTGGTATCGACGACGCTGGAACGGTCTCTGTCTCCGATTGAGATGCGGTCAAAACCACCGCATGCTCAACATCCGGCGAAGTGCCCTGCGTCCCAGCCTCGGTTTCACGTGAAACACCTGATGCGCTCGCGCCACGCCGTCTGACTCCGGCGCGTCTGATGATCAGCGCTGCAACGACGACTGCGATAAGCAGTATCGCCAGCCCGATGACAATGTAAATTACTGAAGTTGTATCCATACCGTTCACCCTAAAAATGGAGAGGGACAGACTTCCTCACTGGCCTTCGGCCGTGGAACCGCCGCGGTCATCCTGCGGCGAATGCGTGCCGGACAAGCCCTGGTTCGTGTCGTCCTTCAACGAGGAAGGTTCGTCGGAATCGCTCTGGAACAGCGCATGCACCTCGACAACCGAGTCGTTGTTGACATATACCGGATTCTCAGATGTCTCTTCAAGAATGCTGCGTGCACCCGAAGCAGGATGCGCGTGGACCTTGGGCTGGAACGACGGCGCGGTGCCTGCGACGCGCGGATCGTGGCGCTTGCGCTTGATGTCCCAGCCTTCGCGCGCATGCTCGTCTATGTCAGCGGTCACCCGAACCATTCCTTGATTCCCGCGAGCGAGCCACAGCACCACAATTACCAGAACTGCAAGTACTAGCAGCCAAATGAGAATTACCCAAACCATAGTGTTCATTCTGCCAGTTTCCGCTCAATTCTCCAACAACGAACGGCACTCCTCCTTGTTCCTTACACCTGAGGACCGGTTTTTGCCCAAGCATCACTGCGCTGCAGCATTGCCGCAGGCGAATGCGGGCGCAGGAAACGATCGAGGCAAAGCGCGTTCATCGTCAGCTTCCGATGTGTGCCATCTCTGAGCATAGTATCCCGTGTGGCTAGCACGCGTGCGACACTAGGAAGCATGAGCGGGACTACAAGGATGACTTCTTTTCAGCGCCGGGAGCAGCTTCTGGCCATCGGCAGGTCGTTATTCGCAGAACATGGCTTCGAGTCGACGAGCGTCGAGGAAATAGCTTCGAAGGCCAAGGTGAGCAAGCCGATAGTGTACGAGCATTTCGGCGGCAAGGAGGGCCTGTATGCCGTTGTTGTGGATAGAGAGATGCAATCCCTGACGAATGCGTTGACAGAGGCTCTGAGCGATGCCGAGGGCCATCCACGTCAGATCGTCGAGAAGACCGCGCTGGCTCTGCTCACCTATATAGAGGAGCACACCGAGGGATTCAAGATTCTTGCACGCGACTCCCCTACAACCGACCCTGCCAGTTCCTTCAGCTCGCTGCTGGGAGAGGTGAGCATGCGTGTCGAGGAAATTCTGAGCGAGCAGTTTCATCGTCGCAGGATATCCACGAAAGGCAGTCCGTTCTATGCCCAGATGCTGGTTGGGCTCACCGTGTTCACTGGGCAGTACTGGGCCGATAGCCGCAAGGCAAGCAAGGAGCAGCTTGCCGCTTATATCGTCAATCTTGCATGGAATGGCCTATCCCGTCTGGAATCAAAACCGACGCTTCGATATGTGGGCAAGCACGCAAAGTCTCCACGATCCAAGAAG
This sequence comes from Bifidobacterium sp. WK012_4_13, assembly GCF_041080835.1. NCBI lineage: Bacteria > Bacillati > Actinomycetota > Actinomycetes > Bifidobacteriales > Bifidobacteriaceae > Bifidobacterium > Bifidobacterium fermentum. The sequence goes on along the minus strand of NZ_CP129683.1, from coordinate 1,877,019 downwards.
GATGATGACAGGCTCGACTCCGATAAGGGCCCACAAAGAATCCTCGAAGACGTGAATGAATCTCCAGATGATGACGCCTTGGAATCCGAGCATCCGAACGATGACGACAAGAGCTGAACGCCATGCAGTCCATGGATTGACGACGGCGCTTCCTGAAGACCGTCACGGAACCGGAATCAAGACCGAGACCTGAGCTCATTCGGGAAGGACCACCGGCTGGATCGGCTACCCTGCGAGCCTATGGTAGGAGGAATCCAGCACATGAACGATTCTCCGTATCTGTCCTGGTTCCAATGGTGTCTGGAATGTCATCCTGATCGATGTCTTCGCGGTCTGCTCGTCATATCCCATTGCCATCAAGGTGCGCGGTGCCACGTCGCGTGCATCGGAGCATGCCGATCCGCTGGAGCACATGATTCCTGCCGTGTCCAAATCCACGAGGAGTGCCTCGCCCAAGACACGGGGAAAGACGAAGGACGCATGGCCCGGAAGTCGCTGCGAAGGCTCTCGGGCACCGGTCAGCCGGGCCTCGGGGATGGCTTCGAGAACCGCCGAGATGAGCATGTCGCGCGATTCCGCGATCTGTTCGCCAACGGATCTCATGCGCTGCACAGATTCGTGAAGCGCGACCGCCATGCCGACGGCTCCTGCGACGTCCTGAGTCCCTGAACGGCGGCCTGACTCCTGCCCTCCACCCGAGATAAGGGGTTCATATGGCGCTGCCGAACGCAGGATAAGAGCTCCCATGCCCTTCGGAGTGCCGAATTTATGACCGGAAACACTCATTGCATCAGCGCCAAGGGAAGCCATGTCTATGGGAACATGGCCGGCGGCCTGAACGGCGTCGGTATGCATCAAGGCACCATTGAGATGGGCTATTCGCGCAAGCTCCGAAATTGGCTGCATCGTTCCCACTTCGTTGTTGGCCAAGGCGACACTCACCAATGCGGTGCGATGTGAAACGATCGTCTCATATGCTTCCACATCAACCCGTCCAGACGAGTCGACAGGCAGCGCATCGATCTGGAAACCGAAATACCGAGACATCCACTGTGCGGACTCCATTATGGCAGGATGCTCGATGGCAGAGATTGCAATGTGATTTCGTCGGGTGCGGTCGCCTCTAGGAGTGGCTGTGTCGCCATCGGAGATCTGCGCAGAGCGCAGAGCCATGGCCATGCCTTTGATCGCCAAGTTATCCGACTCCGTGCCACCCGATGTGAAAATCACTTCATGAGCTGGCGCACCCAAGTCGCTTGCGAATATCCTTCTTGCATTCTCCAGAGATTCGGCAGCTGACTTCCCATAGGCATGGACGCTTGAAGGATTCGCATAATCGCTCAGCCAGAATGGGAGCATCGCCTTGATGACGCTTGGCGACACAGCCACGGTCGAGGCGGCATCCAGATACATGGCCTCATCTGCAGCATATGAATCATGAGCATCCGACGCCTCCCAGGACGCATTCCCTGCCATCAATCCGCCCAATCCAGACCTAGGTCGATTCCCTTGACGCTGTGGGTGAGCGATCCTATGGAAATCGTGTCGATTCCTGAATCCGCAATCGAACGAACCTTCTCCAGCGTCATGTTGCCACTCGCCTCGACCTCTGCCCTATGATCGATCTGTCTCACTGCAGCGACGGTGTCCTCAGGCGAGAAATTGTCAAGCATGATGACATCCGGATGCCCTGACAGGACTTCCTCGATCTGGGTAGGATCATCAACCTCTACCTCGACGACGACAGGACTTCCATCGATGCGTATGGTTCGGGCATGAGCGATTGCCCGCGAAACAGGCACCCCGAGGGCACGCAGAACGGCCAGATGGTTGTCCTTCATCATCACGGCGTCCGACAGACCATTGCGATGGTTGACACCACCGCCGCAGGTCACCGCATAGCGTTGCACGGCCCGAAGTCCAGGCAGCGTCTTGCGCGTATCCTTTATGGCTATGTTCCTGCCTTCCACCTCGCGGACGAATGCCGCAGTCGCCGTCGCTATGCCCGTCATATGCTGCACGATGTTCAGTGCGACGCGCTCGCTTCTCAGAATCGCCCGCATGGGACCGCACACCCTTGCAAGTCTCTCGCCAGAATCGAACTTCCGGCCGTCCGCTATGAATCGCTCGACCGTCACCTGCGGATTGATGTATCCGAATGCCTGCGCGAATATGTCAATCCCACTGATGACGCCTTCCTGCCTGGCAACGAGATCCGCCTCACCAATGAAGTCTTCTGGAATGACCTGGCTCGAACTTATGTCCCCTTGGGGCGAGTCCTCTTGAAATGCTCTTTGCAGAAGTTCCTGAACAATTGTTTGGTTCAACATCACAGCTTCCTTATCTATATGGACGCACGGGGTCAATCGGCAGTCGTCCTGACCTGATGGAGACAGGGCGCAGCTGTTGCGGTTGGATGAACATGCATTCCTGGACCACGAGTCAGGACCTGACGTTTCTGCAATCGGATCCTTTCTCTTTCGCACACTCCCCCGAACCGTTATCAAGCATGTCTCAATGCTGTCTTCATTCACTCTCTGGCATGCGCGCCGAGCGACTCTGGCCGGTTCAGGGCCGCTTTTGCGATGAGATACCCCACAGTCACCAGATTGCGATTTTCCATGAAGGTCGTTGCCGAAGACGCCTTGCTCTCTTCGAACTGCGACGGACTTTCAGGCTTTCCGTCTCCAAGGGTCTCGCCCTGCCCCTTGGCTCCGCCACCCCGTTGCACGTCGCTCGCAAGTCGATGCGCATATACCGCATCCATTGTCTGCAACCACTCGAAGAGGGTATGGACGGCCTGCTTCAGGTCGGATTCTCTGCGAATCACGCCGACGTTCGTCCACATCAGCCTCTGGATTTCCTCGCGGGTGGGAATATGTCCCGAAATGTGGAGCGTTCCATCCGGGAATAGGCGAACGGCATCAACACGGTTGCTGTTTACACCGCTGCTGCCTACACGGTTGCTATCTACACGGTTGCTGTTTACACCGCTGCTGCCTACACGGTTGCTATCTACACGGTTGCTGTTTACACCGCTGTCATCTACACCGCTGTCATCTACACCATTGTCATCTACAGGACTGCCATCGGCACGGCTGGCGGCGGCGTCCATCACGGCGGCAATGCCCGCACGTCTTCCGAACACCAAGCCTTCGAGCAGCGAATTCGAAGCCAGACGGTTCGCTCCATGAACTCCTGTTCTCGCGCATTCCCCTGCGGCATAGAGTCCTGGAACCGTGGTTCTTCCCCATAGATCGGTGTGGATGCCGCCCATCCAATAGTGAGCCGCAGGAGTGACCGGAATCGGCGACGTCGCCCAGTCAAGGCCTTCTTTTTTCGTGAAGTGGTCCAATGTCGGAAAGCGCCGTTTCAGGAAAGCGGCCAGATCCTGATGTCTGTCTGCCAGAACGGTGACGTCCAAACGAACCGGATCCCCACCCTGGCGCTGCATCGTGCGAAAATTCGCCCGTGCGACAATGTCCCGTGGAGCGAGTTCGGCTCTGGAATCGATATCTGGCATGTATCGCTCCCCGGCACTGTCAAGCAACACCGCCCCCTCGCCCCGAACGGCCTCCGACACAAGGAAATGCTTCTTGGCCGCAAGAGCCGTGGGATGGAACTGATAGAATTCCGCGTCCTGTATGCGAGCTCCCACTCGCCACGCGGCGGCCACACCGTCACCGGTGGCAATTTCGGGATTGGTCGTATATTCGTACGCCTGCCCAGCTCCCCCAGTGGCTAGGATCACCGACCGCGCCGCTATCTCGACCGCGCCGCCACCATCGCTTCCGGCTCTGGCACGCAGCTCATGCACCACCTCATCGTCCGCTCGCGTCTCATAGACCTTCCTCAACATCGCAGACATCTCGGCGTCGAGATCGATATGCACGCGCAGACCTTCGATCTCTCCATCGCGTGCGCGCAGACTCTCCAGGAAAGCGTGCTCAAGAATGTGGATGCGCGGGTTCAGAGCTGCGACGGATGCCAGGTCGTTCTCCATCACGTATCCAGTGGCATCGCCACCGGCATGCAGTATGCGTGCAACGCCATGGGCCCCTTCCATGCCATGCTGCAGCTGGCCGGAACCGTCACGGTCGAAATGCACGAGATTCCTGGCCAGAGCCTTCACCTCCCTTGCTCCCTCGGTCGTCAGGATTGCGACCGCTTCCCTGTCGCACAGCCCGTCGCCTGCGATCAGGGTGTCATGGGCATGCATCTCAGGGCTGTCGTCATCGGCGACCGCAGCCGCTATGCCACCCTGTGCGCAGAAGGTATTGGACATGGTGAAGCTGGTCTTGGAAATCAGCAGCACATCCTGCCCGGTCTGCCCTGAATCGAGTTCCTTCTCACCGCTTCCCCCGGCTATGGCGAGCGCAGCGGATATCCCCGCAATTCCTGCACCGACGACGACGATCATGGACGAACCTCCAACATTCTTTCCAGCGCGACGCGTGCATCGGCTGCCGTCCGCGGGTCCACCGTGATGCGATTGACGATGTCGCCTTCGACTATGCTCTCCAATGCCCAGGCCAGATATGCAGGGTGAATGCGATACATCGTCGAACAAGGGCACACTACCGGATCGAGACAGAAAATCGTTTTGTCCGGATGCTCGGCGGCAAGCCGATTGACAAGGTTGATCTCAGTGCCGACTGCTATGGCCGAACCCGATGGTGCCTCCTCTATTTCCCTGACGATATAGGCGGTAGATCCCGTGCCATCGGCCGCCTGAACGACTTCCATCGAGCATTCGGGGTGCACGATGACCTTCACGCCCGGATATGCCTGCCGTGCCCTTTCGATCTGTTCGACGGTAAATCGTTGATGGACCGAGCAGAAGCCCTTCCAGAGAATCATCCTGGCATTGGCATACGCATCAGCCGTCGATCCGCCCATCGGCCTCCTGGGATTCCACAACCGCATCCTCTCGGGAGGAATGCCCATCTGCATCCCGGTGTTCCTGCCCAAATGCTGGTCGGGGAAGAAGAGGACCCGCCTCCCGCGCTCAAAGGCCCACTCCAGCACAGCCCGGGCGTTGGACGATGTGCATACGATGCCGCCATGACGACCGCAGAAGGCCTTCAAGGCTGCGGACGAATTCATGTAGGTGATGGGAATGATGGGAGCGCGGACATCGTCGTCTGCATTGTCTGGGCAAGCATCCATCAGCTGTTTCCAGCAATCCTCGACCTGGTCGATGTTGGCCATGTCGGCCATCGAACAGCCTGCGGAAAGATTGGGAAGCGTTACCGACTGTTCCGGGTTGGACAGGATGTCCGCAGTCTCGGCCATGAAGTGCACGCCGCAGAACACGATATATCTGGCCTCGGGATGTTCGGTCGCGTTCTTGGCAAGCTGGAAGGAATCCCCTATGTAGTCGGCATGAGCGACGATCTCGTCACGCTGATAGAAATGTCCCAGAATCAGTAGCTGTGACCCGAGTTTCCTCTTGGCCTCCGTGATGCGTGAATCCAGCTCGGCATCGCTGGCCGACCTGTAACGCTCGGGAATCATGCGCTGCTTGGGAGCCAAGGATGGCAGGGTGTCGAAGATCGAGGCTCCTGGCCCATATGTCGGTTTCTCCTCAGGTCTGTCGAAGGCCCAGGGGTCGAGGGTGAGCCGGGAATCACAGCTGTCTTCGGCGCCAAGACGCTCGAGTATCTCATTGATTGCGGTCATGACATTCCTTTTCTCTCATCACATCTTCATCTGATCGTTGGGGATTCGAAGATTCGATTCCGCGGGATTCGCCGCACATGAGCACCGGACACCCCCGCTTCCCCGTCTCATTGCGAATCCCCAGCTCACTGCGAATCTCCGTCTCATTGCGAATCCCCGACGGAAATCCTGTCTGCCAACAGCCTGTTTGCAGTGACCGCGGACAGCACTCCCTCATACGCTTCATCGGCGGGCGTCCCTGCAGCATAGCGGTAAATCGCAGCAGGTCTGTGGCGACCCCGGACCTGGGATTTTCCGGTCGCCTGCAACGTTCCCGAAGAGAGAAGCCGTCTGCGGAAGTTCGCAGGGTCCAGAGCCTTTCCAAGAACCGCCTCATAGACATGCCGAAGCTGGGCGAGTGTGAACTCGTCTCCCACGAGTCGTGACGCTATCGAGGAATATTCGATCTTGTTCCTCAGCCGCCAGAGCGCATAGTCGACGATCGAAGCATGGTCGAAGGCAAGAGTGGGCAGGGCATCGGTCGCAAACCACTGGACGTTGTGCGCCTCATGCAGTGCCTCGGCTTCGGCCTGTCCGACGAGGGCCCAATACACGATCGAGACCATAGGAAGTCCTCCCTGGGAGCGATGTGGGCCTCCGAAGGTATAGAGCTGTTCAAGATAGTGAGGATGAAGCTTCGTCGTCGATTCCAAGGCGGCGAATGCGGCATCCTCAAGCGATATGTCGCTTCGCAGACCAGCCCCAGGCAGAGCCCAGCAATCGCGGAATGGCTGCTTCACGCGCCTGACAAGAGGCAGCCAGAGCCTGCCAACTTCGGGCTTGGACAAACCCTGTGACTCCATTGAATCGCAAGTCCCAGCGGATGCCCCGCCATGCTTGTCAAGAGCAAGGATGACCACCGATACGCCCAGATCGGGGGCGCTTCGTCTGCGCTCCGAGACATTTCCCAAAGGCATGATTCACCTCTCTCTGACGAGTGCATCAAGGCGGCGCCCATTGCAATGACGGCAATCTTCATCAAATACGGACAATGGCCTTCACAACTCGCGTGGCTTGCATTCCGCGCCGTTCACGGAAACCACTGTCAGTATACATGACTTATGGTCTATGTGACCTTTAGTCGTGTCGTCGTCAAGTTCCCTCCATCGTATGGCAGAGGAAAGTGAATGCCGATCACTGCGAGGAATCGAGCAAATGAGGCACTTCCAGACATGCACCTTTGCTTTCCCAATCGTCGCCATATACTTGAGATGCAAGGTGGCGAAGGATGGATGAGGCCACGCAGCGAGTAGAATCGTGACGAATCCCTCGGTGTCATCAAGAAGGAGCATTATGGCAGACGCAATCGTACTTATCAGCGCTGAATCGCAGAAGATCAATGAGGCTGCACAGGCAATCGTAGAGATTCCCGGTGTCAGGGACGTCTATTCCGTGGCAGGCGACATCGACCTCGTGGCCGTCGTATCCTCTGCGGCATTCGATGACCTGACCGGCATCATCCCCGATGGCATAGCCAAGGTCGACGGAGTCCTGAGCACACAGACCCTGATGGCCTTCAAGACGTATTCGCGAAAGGAAATGAAGGCAGCCTTCGAGCTGGGTCTCGACTGAGCTATCGCTCGATCTGCTTCGCCTGGAACGTCGTTTTCGAGGTACGCCTGAAGAACATGACAAGCCCGGCGACGACGACGCATACGCCAAGAACGATTCCAAAGATTCCCGAGCTTCTGCCCGCTTCACTGATGCCTTGGGAAACCAGCAGAACGTTCTGCATGACGACGATCGACAGCATCGCGTCAGTGAACGCCAGGAAGCGCACGGCAGAGTCCATCGGATTGCGTTCACGCCTAGAAAGAATCAGACCTCTGGCTGCAATGCCGATCTTGATGAAGGTGATCGTCGCGACGGTTATCGCGACTATATCCGAATATTTTCCCGTCGATCCAACGAAGATCAATGTCACTGAGAATGCGGCATAGCTCAGGCCTATGCATGATAGGAACAGGCCGGTCCTGTGATACACGCTCGTCTCACGGTTCAGACGCAAAACGGCATCTGTCAGCTGCCTGATCTTCTGATGACGGTACACGATGACGAATCGAGAGAGGCATAGCACGAGGTAATACACGGCGCTGACGATGAACAGGACTGACTGCGTGAAGATTCCCAACCCGAACTTTACGGATGCCATCCCGACACCTGCGGCAAAGGAACCTGCTGCGCCAAGAGCCGCCCGATCGGAAACCTCAAGGTTCTTGTATTGCTTCCAAAGCGACTGGGCGTAATGAATCATCCCCTTCTCCTCTCTTCACACTTCATGCATCATAAGTGCGCGCTGATCGCAGTATGGATTTTAAGCACCCAGAACGATGCCGAATCCTCGGATCGGCTAGCCTCTCATGATGCGGACTTCTCATGGCCTTGCGCACCACCTGCGGCAAAGCCATCGAAATCGAATACGTCAATTCTTCTCCACGGCGCGTGATCTCCATATATAAGCTCCTGCTGCGATGCCGATTGCTGCGACGATGCCTAGAAAAACCTTCATGATGACTCCTTCATAATATTGTTGATTTATTGTGAGTACTGATATTGTTGGACAGTTTTTAGTGAATTGAATGAGTTTTGGATACATGAATCCTGATTGCACGAGCGGGGTGCGACTGCGAATCGTCGTCTGGCACTACAGCAGCGAGCTTGCCTTCTTCGCCGTTTCATAGACTGCATCGTATGCCGCATCGACCTGAGGGGCGACCTTGCTGGTCTTCGAAGACACGTAATGCCGGAACATCGGATAGGCGAGCATCCAGAGCAGGAATCCTGGAATCGCGAGGAGGATCATGGCGACGATCAGGCCACCCAGATATGAGAAGACAGCGCCTGCAAGGAACGCACATCCCACAACCCCGATGCCGACGGCAAGCATTCCTGCATTTGACTTTGGCTCCGTCTCCAAGGAATCGATGCGGTCCGCATATGAATCGAACTGTCGCTGCAGGCGAAGCAGCTCCGCCTTGTTGCGAATCTGTCGATCGCGCTTGAACTTGAGAATCGATTTCTTCGACAGAAAATCCTGCTCCGATGATTCGAGCGACCATCCGAACGAACGGTAGCTGTCTGCATACAGGCCTTCGAGCGACGCGGAAACCGATATGGTCTTGTATTCGTATCCAACGAAGTCATGTGCTGCTGCTGAGATCGTTGTTGCGTTTGCGGCGGTCATTGCTATCTCCTTCACGTTGTGCTGTTGAGCTGACAACATCTAATCTAAAGAAGACACGTTCGGCGAATATTGGTGAATTGTTTGATTTGTGTTAGTTATTGCGAATTCTGCGAATACGCACGAACACTGGAGAGATCAGGCGGCAGGGAGCCTCACCTGCACCTCAGTTCCCTTGCCCCTTTCGCTGTGGATGGTGATCGAACCGCCGAGCAGCTCAACCGCACGATGCACCATCGCCATGCCTAATCCGTTGCCTTGCGCTGCATGCGAGGTGTCTGCCTGATAGAACTTGTCGAAGACGTGGGCGAGTTCATCGGAGCTCATTCCACAGCCATCATCGCGAATCTCGACGCTGACCATCGAATCATCGGAGCTCTGCCTGATGGAGACATGGCCGCCAGGTTCCGTGAATTTCATGGCATTGCCAAGAATGTTTCCCCAGATGATCTCCAACAGACCAGAATCGGCCTTGGCCAAGGCCGTATCGTCCATATCGATGTCCAGCTGAATGTCGCGCGCATCGAAGCTGTCACTCAGACCCAGAACGATATCGGTCAGTTGGCGGGGAATGTCACAGTCCTCAAGCTGCAGGTCGATGCTTTGGTTCTCCATCTTGCTGAGCTTGAGGATGTTGGTCACAAACTGACCAAGGCGCTTGGTCGCGCTGGTCACGATCTCGCTATAGTGCGTGCGCTGCTCGTCACTCAGGCCAGGCTTGCCCAATAACTGGGAATAGCTCTGGATGATGGCGAGCGGGGTCTTGATCTCATGGGATACATTGACCACGAAATCGTTCTTCATGGTCTCGATGCTTCCCAGTGCCTCGACCATGATGTTGAAGTCCTTGAACATCTCGTCGTCGGCATCCCAGTCCTTCGACTCGGGCAGATGCCTGGGATTGAGATAGACCGAAAAGTCGCCGTCGGCAACCAGCTGACTGGCTTCGCTGAAGCGATGCACCGGTTCAAGACGCCTGCGGACCTGGCGATAGGATATGAAGCTGACGATTCCGGCGACGATCGCCCAGTAGCCGGTCATTCCGGCAATGAAAAGCGGGGGGAACGAGGGAAGCTTCACATAGGAGCCCAGGATCAAGGCCTGGCATCCAGCAAGGGAACAGAGGATGACAAAGGTCCAGATGAAGGTGCTCGGCGCGAATCTGCGTTCCTTGATACGCATGGAGCGCTTCCTGGGAAGAGCTTCCATCTCGGACGCATCAGGTCCGTGGATCTGAAGGGCTTCGACTGATGATTTTCTTCTCACCGTGGCACCGCCTTATAGCCCAGACCTCGAACGGTCACGATGTCGAAACCATCGCAATCGGCAAGTTTCTTGCGAAGATTGGTGATATAGACGTCAACCGCCCTCAGACCGGTGTATGACTCAGTGTCCCAGAACTCGTCCATCAGCTGAGCCCTGGAAAAAACCTGCTTCGGATAGCTCAGCATCTTGTATGCGATATTGAATTCCCGCGCGGTCAGCGGCACTTCCTCGCCGCCTATGCTTGATGTCATCTGGCCTGCGTCCATGGAGAAATTACCCATTTCCAACCTGTTCTCATCGACGATGTGCGAACGCCTGAGCAGCGCCTCGATACGCAGCACAAGCTCGTCGTAGTCGATTGGCTTGACCATGTAATCGTCAACGCCGGTGTGAAAGCTCTTCTTCTTGGATGCAATGTCATCACGGGCAGTCATGAAGATTATTGGCAGGTTCGCATACAGCTCACGAAGCTTTGCAGCGAATGCATAACCATCGATATTCGGCATCATGATGTCGGAGATCACCAAATCAAACATGCGTCCGTGCATCGCCTCATAGGCATCGTGGACATTCAGGCAGCCAGTCACCTCATATCCAGCGTCCCGCAGATACATGCAAACGACGTCATTCAGATCACGCTCATCTTCAACCACGAGAATGTCAACCATGAGGCAACTCTATCGCGAACGCGCAATGTTCATGAAGGCCTAAACGGGAATCTCCGGCATGATTTTCCGCATTGCAGGTCGGGGTTGCGAGTTTTTGGCACTCGCTCAAGTATCGACGTTCGAATCTAGCCGAACCGCTACCGTGATTTCACCGATTTCAGCATCTACTACTCAGAGAAGTGCCAAAAACTTAGCAGCTCGCAGGATTCGCCAGTGAAAAGGCATGAAATTGGTGGCTTGCCGTTGCCTGGCGTCTCGCCAATCATGAAAGTCGAGATTCGCGACCGTTTCTGGCGTAAGCTCATGAATCGTCCACACGGTAATGACGGCATCTGGACGGCGCAGTTTCGGGGAGGGCACATGAGATTGATTGGTGGCTATGTTCGAAGACACATCGCAATGGTGTGCACTGCCCTGACCTTTCTGCTTGTGGAGACGATAACCGATCTGCTTCAACCCACGCTGATGTCGCATGTCGTGGATGACGGCGTGACTCGTCGCGATGTTTCCAGCGTGCTTCATTGGGGCATGGTCATGCTGGGAGCCGCGGCGCTTGGTGCCATGGCCGCAGTGATACGGAACGTCTATTCATCGAGGTTCTCCCAGCTCATCGGCCGCGACATTCGGTCAGACGCCTTTGCCAAGGTGATGAGACTACCGTTCCAATCCGTCGACAGGCTGCGTACCAGCGCAATAATCACACGCATCACCAACGACGTCGTTCAGATCCAGAACTTTACGCAAGGCATGACGCGAATCATGCTCAAGGCACCCATCACATGCATCGGCGCAATCGTTCTGATCATCATTCAGGTACCTCGGCAGACAGCGGTTATTCTGGTTGTCATACTGGTCTGCGCAGCTCTCACGACCGCGAGCATGCGCGCAGGTTTCCCCCGTTTCATGCGCGCCCAGAAGGCGCTTGACAGTCTTGGCAGCGCGAGCAGGGAGTTTCTGGTCTCAGTCAGAGTAATCAAGTCCTTCGGCGCAGAAGATCGGGAACAGAGGAAATTCGACATTGCCGCCGGTCATTTCGCGCGTGCGACCGTAAGTGCCTCACGCATCTCCGCCGTCTATGGGCCATTGATAAATCTCACCGTCAATGCCGGAATAATCGCACTGCTATGGCTTTCTCGAACACAGGACCCAGGCAGAATCGGCGTGCTCATGGCCTGCGTGAACTACATGACGCAAGTTCTGTTCGCACTTGGCCGCGTTTCTGCGATTCTGAATACGGCAGTGCGGGCATCGGCGTCGGCCCATCGAATCGAAGAGATCTTTGATGAACCAGATGAGCGGCCGACTGGCGAAGGACCTGCGCAGACCGAGTCGAAGAACGCACGCCATAAGCCTTCGGAGAATCCCGTCCGTCCACGAACGAATGCAGCTGGCACCGATCTTCTCACATTCTCGAACGTCACCTTCACCCATCCAGGGGCTTCGGCATCTTCGTTGAAGCAATTGAGCTTTCACATGCCCGGCCCTTCCACCTTGGGAATCATCGGTCCGACCGGCTCAGGCAAAACCACACTCATTACCATGATTCCCAGGTTTTATCAGCCTCAGAAGGGAACAATCCTCTATCGAGGCGTGCCTCTGAATTCCATGGACCTGCATGATCTGCGCGCGCACATGGCAATCGTTCCTCAGCATCCTGTGCTGTTCACAGGAACCGTTCGCTCGAATCTGCTATGGGGCGACCCCGCGGCCACCGATGAGGAGCTGTGGCAGGCAATTCGCCGGGCAAGCGCCGACGAATTCATCGAGCACCTTGATCACGGCATCGATGCGGAGATAGGGCAAGGCGGCGTGAATCTGTCGGGCGGTCAGCAGCAACGGCTTTCTTTGGCTCGGGCCCTCCTTCGAAAGCCGGAACTTTTGATTCTCGACGATTGCACGAGTGCACTGGATGGTTTCACCGAGGCCCGGGTGCTTGATAATCTGCGTGAAATGTCAGCTGAATCCAAGGGCATGTCGATGATTGTGGTATCGCAACGCATATCCACGGTACGAGGCATGGATGAGATCCTCGTGATGAATGCGGGCAGTCTGAGCGATTCCGGCACTCATGACGAACTCATGTCGAAGAGTGCACAATATCATGCCATCTTTGAATCGCAGATCGGACCGGTGAGAGCATGAGCGGCGCACGAGGTTTCGGACCCACTATGGGTGGCGGCATGGCGCGCCGTGGCAGAGCCGTGATCAAGCCAAAGAATCTGCGAGGAACCCTGCGCCGTCTCTTCGATCTCACATCAGGGCACCGCAAGGGCTTTGGGACCGTTCTGATCTTCTCCGGCCTATCGGCATGCTCATCGGTCCTTTCTCCGCTGATGGTCGGCAAGGTCATCAGTCGCATCTCTCTGAGAGATCCGATTGAAAGTGCGCTGTTCCTGCTGGCACTCGTCTACGTCTTCGATTGGTTCGTCAATTTTGCACAGGGATACCTGATTGCGTCGGCAGGCCAGAGGGTCGTGCTGCATCTGCGCGTGGCATTGTTTGATTCCCTGAAGCATCTGCCACTGAGGTTCTTCGACCGGCATCAGCATGGCGAGCTTATGAGCCGGCTGACGAATGATGTGGACAACATCAGCACGACGATCTCAGATTCCGTCGCGGAGCTGATGGTCTACAGCTTCACGATTCTCGGAACCTTGACGTTCATGATGATTCTGAGTCCATTGCTGACCTTGATTGCCATCGTTCCCGTGGTTCTTGTGCTGATTCTGACCAAGGTGGTCACGACTCGCACCAGGCCGCTGTATGCGCGGCAGCAGCAGGTTCTCGGCAGACTTGACGGCCATGTCGAAGAAACTGTTTCTGGCTTGAGCATGGTGAAGGCATATGGGAGAGAGAAGGCTGTGACCGAGCAGTTTGAATCACTCAATTCGGAGCTTTGCACAACCGCGACCACCGCACAGATCTGGTCGGGAATGCTTATGCCATTATCGAATGTCATCAATAATTTTGGCTTTCTGGCCGTCTGCGTCGCCAGCGGCATCATGGCGGTCCATGGGCAGATCGAGATTGGCGTGATTGCAAGTTTCCTGCTGTATGTCCGCCAATTCTCGCGCCCGTTCGTCGATATCGCGAATATCTACAATACATTCCAGACTGCCGTTGCCGGCGCTGAACGCATTTTCCAGATCATGGACGAACCGACCGAACCGGTCGACCAGGCAGAGGCCCTCGCCGTGACGAATCCAAAGGGAGACATCACATTCGACGATATCCGTTTCGGATATGATCCGGACGAACCGGTCATCCATGGAATAAGCCTGCACATTCCGGCGGGAACCAAGGTCGCGGTCGTCGGTCAGACCGGCTCAGGAAAGACGACGCTGATCAATCTGCTGGAACGTTTCTATGAGTTGGATTCCGGACAGATTCTGCTCGATGGGAAGCCAATTCAGGAATATAGGCTCTTGGACTTGCGAAGGACCTTCGGCACCGTCCTGCAGGATCCATCGTTGTTCGAAGGAACAGTCGCGGAGAACATCGCGTATGGCAAGGAGGATGCGAGCAAGGCGGAAATCGTTCACGCCGCCGAAGCAGCAGGCGCCGAAGGATTCATCTCGCGTCTTGAGCATGGGTATGACACCTATCTGCGTGCTGGCGGATCAGAGCTCAGCCAAGGCGAGCGCCAGCTGCTCACCATCGCCCGTGCGATGCTCGCCGATGCGCCGGTCATCATTCTTGATGAGGCCACAAGCTCGGTCGATACGGTGACAGAGACGACCATCCAACAGGCGATGGCAACCATGACGGCAGGCCGCACAAGCATCGTCATCGCCCATAGGCTTTCCACGATTCGCAACGCCGATCTGATCGTCGTCATCGACCATGGACATCTGGCGGAACAGGGCACACACGAGCAGCTTCTCGCACGCAATGGCATTTACGCGCAGATGTATCACAGCCAGACCGGAGTCTAGACACATCCGCGAACGGGACTCGCAAGTGCCGCTCATCACTGGCTCTCAGGCAATGCCTACTCTGCGATGTTCATATGCTGACGGCAATCAAAGGCTGCAGGCGCCGCAGCAAAAATCTCTCTCAAGAATGGCCGAGAATGACTGTTCTCGCATAGGGAAAGCCCTGACGTCTTTCGAGATTGCAAGTTTTGGGAACTTCAGAAAGTACAAACTCCGATTTTTGGCTTGATATCGGTCGATGTTCCAGTATTTTGGTCCTAGCTACATTGCGAAGTTCCCAAAACTTGAAACTCGCAATCTCGAAGAGAACCTCACCATCACATATCACCGTGAACCTACTGAGGATGCAAGTTCATGCACTTCATCTTCTCGTGAAAAATAGCCCCACATAAAGCCGATGATGAGCAAGCATGGAATCGCGACAAGTCCCGCCTGCCTCGACCGATCTGTTTCGAAATCGCTGATAAACCAGAGAACAGGACCGAGCAGGGGCAGTGTGATGATCAGAAGGCTCCACACAGGAATCTTCGTTTTCGCCGATCTCTTCTCAAAAGTCATGGCAGCAATTTTATCCGAATTCCACAGATCCATGACAATGCTGCCATCTCTTTCAAAGGATACGAATCCAGCAATCAGTCTTCTGACGGGTTCATTCAATAGACGCGAATGGACTCTCATGTCTGCAGCACATACTCTCTTCGTTCTGATTACTTTGTTGCCGGTTTTGAATTTTAGATAAGTATTGCATTTTCAATTGTTGATATGAAGCCATTTCCAAATAAACAAATAGCGCTTTCTCAAAAGGTCGGCAACAATGCAGCAGGTAAGCGGTTGTGTGTGCCAAATTGTTCCAACATTTGAGACGAAGCGCCCCACCTGTCAAAATGGGTGCATTGCAGTGAGGTTATTCCCAGTTTAATTAACATGTCAATGCGATGCCTATGACCTGTTCTATTTGTGGAATGGATGGGCACAACAGCCGGACGCGCCCGGGCGAGCACCAGACATGCCCGAATTGCGGTCGTATGACCGCAAATATGAATGACTATTCCGAACGTCATGATAGCGACCATTGCTCGCCATTTACCTCTCCCGAATGTTGGGCGCATTATCATCGGGAAAAGCTTATAGTTATGCTCGTTTGTACCGGATGTGGCGAACCCATTAAGGATGAGGGAAGTCACATAGACTTCAATGGTGAAGATTGGCATGAGAGTTGCTTCGAGGTCAGCGGTGGAAGCCCAACTTACTGTTACGGGATCATGTACGAGAATGGGGAGTCGTTCTGCTCCAGTTGCAGGGAGCCCATATAGAGGGCCGGCCGTGGCACTTCAAGGAAATCAGAACCGCATTCCAGCATTCCGGAGAAGCTTGAAACGATTCATAGAAAACACCCCTGTTGCTCCGCACCGGGGCACAGCCCGTTGTTGGGTGTCATGGCCAGGCACCGTAGCCACGCATCTGCAGCCGCGGCATGAAGACCGTTTGCGCCCAGCTGTTTCATCAAAGTTTCACAAACAGACCTTCTCCAGCGATGTCGTGGAACGCCTCGGCATCAACTAAGTCGCTTGCCACCCATGAACTTCTTCCAAAGCCGCTGCCCCATTTTCAGCCCCTTGTGCTTCGTCCAGAGCCTTCGTTATTGCGATTCTCGATATGTATAAAGAGGAGCTGTCGGCGTTACCTTCGGCGCGCTGTCGCGGTTCCCAGTACCGGCTGTTAGCGCTGCCGGCACAATGAGAGCAATGCCAAGCACCAAAATAAGGCATATCGTCAATGTGATACGCAGCCGTTCACTATGTAAGCGATGGTTGCTGCAAGAAGGCTTGCACATGGCACATTCCATTCCTAGTTGTGACTCCGATAAACGTACAAGGCCGTGCATGATGATTGCAGATACTACGGCAGCGGCAACGCTGAGCCCTCACAACGTTCGACTACAGGTATCGCACGGACGGGATGTTCTGCATCGCGCCAAACGTCCTATCCGTGCGATCACCGGCACTGCATTGGAAAGTTAACAACTATTTCACACGCTTAGATCGCAATTCAAAGAAAAGGGCGATCATGATTGATAATAGCCACCCGCCGCAATACGTATATGTTGCCATTATTCCTATTGTGGTGGAAAAGGAAATTATGTGAGCGATGAAGAACGACAGAATAAAGAACGACACAGATAATGAAAATGAATCTAATTTGGCAGAATGTTCTGAGCAGTATTTTTTTCGTACGATCCATACAATGATCAGAAAGATGAACCAGCTGATTGGAATGATTATTAGCCCGAACGGGGTTAGCGCTCTAGAAATTGCTATAGCTGACAGCATTGAAACTAGCCAGAATATGCAATTTAATCCGAGAAGCTTGACACTATTCATAGAATACATCCCGTTATTGCATCTCCAACCCTTACCCATCCCGAGGCATCAGAGCGATACCACGCCCATCCCGCCCCGGCCGCGCAAAGGGCAAGCCCGAGATAACCTGCCTTCTTTATGACAAACTTGCCAGACTTCCAAACCCATTTACTTCCAACTTTCACCCATTTACTGGTGCGAGTAACCCCAGACCAGACTTTTCCACGGGTCCAAGTCCAGGATTTTCCCAACCAGCTTTTTGCTTTGTCAAACCACGAGGGGTCCGCTATCACGGGAAAAGAGGTGTTTTCGTCGGTCTCGATTACCTGACGAATGCCCTCGTTCGTAATTTCAAAGTGAGTTTCTAATGCTTGACCTGTTGCGTCCACCGCCCAAGGTGTTTCAATTAGTCCGACTTCAATCGGCACGGTCGTAATGTCGGTGGTCACCTCGTCTACGGTCCGAATTTGTTTGAACTCGGACTCTGACAACTCCAAACCCTCCTCCAATGACAAACCAAGCACATCTTCAACCTCCGACTCATAGCGCTTCTGATCTTGAGTGTCCGGCACCTCAATATCTATCTCTTCAATAACAGATATGGAACCGTCTTCTTGCAATTGAAGTGTTGTGTCAGCCGGTAGTTCAATGTCAAATTCAACATTATCTGCGGACTCAGCATCATCAAGAATGTAAATAACCTGGAAACCATCATCTGTGGGTTGGGTTATGGAACTTGAGTTGTCCCCGTTAATATCCTGTTGGACGATAGCGCCATCAAGAATCTCAGTCGAAGCAGGTTCCGAAGCAGTACTGAACGATATTCCTTCTCCAGCACCCATTGCGTCATCGGTACTCAGACTAATCTCTCCAGATTCTGGGCTAACAGAAAGCATCGTCCCGTCCGGCGCTGATACTGAATCATCATCGGAGCCTTGGTAGCTTGCACCACGTCCCGCGACTGTTTGAGCAAGATCAAGCACCGTTGAGGGTTCCTCGGAATCATAGTTCGATGCCGCCGAGATAATGGCTGCAAGATCATCTGTAGGCTCGTTGGAAGACTCAATTGAATTAAGCTCCTCTGCATACGAAAAATCCTCAACACTGGAAAGCTCGCTTAATCGATTTTCATCTGCCTCGGCTGAAGCTGCTGACACAGATGAGAAAGATACAGCTATTGTGATTGCAATAAGTGGCACAAGCATTTGACGAAGCAATTTATGGTTACTGAAAGGCATGATTTCTCTTTTCTAGCATGAAAATAGAGCAGATAAATTAAAAAATAACATATCGTATTAATTTAAGCGATATGACCTTATTTAACAATCCCTTTGTTGCCTTTCTGTTCACATTTCATCACTTCGCACCTAACACTCTGTCATGAGAACCAAAGTCTCAGCCACTGAGCAACCAGGTATTTACTGCGTAAATCCCAATAGATTATTGGCCAAGGCACTATGAATCAGACGATAATTGGAAGATATTCTGACATTGTTGGTTCCATATGATTCTGACCTCTTTGAAAGAATGTTCTGAAGATTGTTCTGAAGTATGCGCTGACCGTCCGCTCACCTCTGAGACACCCATGAAGAATGCAGGCGCAGTCAACTCTGGCATGCGCGTGGATTGCTTCGTGCAGGGTGAATGACGGTTCTGGCATGTTTCGCCCGGTGAGTTCTCCCGGTGAGCCTTCCCGGTCGTTTCGGCGTGTAGACGCCGCTCGGCAGATATCGCTCAGGCTCCAAGCAGCCCTGCAAGACGTGGTGCGAGGATACGCGCGATGAAGTCGTATCCACGCTGATTGGGATGAATCGAATTGCCATAATACTCACGGCGCTGATTGAAGTTCGAAGCATAGTCGATGAAATGCCAATGGTTTCTGCGGCACATGCATCGGTATTCGGCGTTGAGCAGGTCAACCCCTTGATTCAGCTGCTCAAGCTCAGCCAATTCGAAGCGCTCACGAAAAATCGGCTCCTCGGTCGCGAACTGCAGCACTGACAGGACTGCGATCTCAGGATTGCGCGTCGAATCTCCGATGCATTCCCTGACAAGGGATTCAAGACGAGGAATCACCTTGGCGACCGAATCGCGATCGCGCGCATGTTCCAAATCCACATCATTCGTGCCCAGACCGAAGACAATGATGTCGGCCGACGGAACCGCCGCCTTCGCTTGCCCATACTCGGGGCAACTCCTGTAATCCACTGTGCTCGCACCATCGTGACCGCACGCCGTGACCTTGGCGTTCAACAGCCTTCCAACGGATTGCGGCCACGGACGCGAGGCATGAAACCCCAGTCCTGTATCGCCGTTCGTTATGCTGTCGCCTATGCAGACGATATGTGATGTCGAAGAGGGCAGATGCACGTCGAGTCTGGGCATTCCCTCTCCTTCCTTGGGTGGCAAAGTCATCGTGACATTCCTTACATGAACTGTATGAAGCTAGCTTGCTGCAACCTTCGTTGTTGCACGCTCCTAAGCTAACACCGTCATTTGTTGCTTTTTTTGGCGAGAATTACCGCCCGTGTGTGAAATCTTGCCTTTGTATTCCACTACTGGCTTTCGATCTGAGGAGAGCCGGCCCATCCATCATTCCTGAGAAGGCCTTGGAAGGAATGCAAGAATCTGGATCGTGAAACCAGTCACAGAACAAATAGTAGGGTTGATGGGCATGGGGGAAGAGAACGGGAGAGAACGCGATGAGTGGAACTGACGACGATGTGCACATCAATTTGCCTCGGCAGGATCAGGATGTGATGAATGTCGAAAATTCGGAGAAGCACACAGTCCCGTCTCCCCATCATGCAGGGAGTCGCGGGCGATGGAAGCTGATCGCGACAATTCTTGTGCTGGGTGCGTTGGTTGGCACCTGGTTCCTTCTCGGCAGACCGATACCTGCAGCAAGCATGCCGCGGCAGACCCTCACCACCGGAGTCGCGCCGGACGGCACGCGGTGGCGACTCAGTTCGAAGCTGAACGACAACACTCTCTGCCTTTCGGACGACATTGCCGACAACCCCAAGCATCCGAACGCATACGTCCTTGATGAAGGCGGAGGCGGGTGTGGATTCGACAACACGAGACTGGTGGATCACCAATACAGCTTCCTCCTTGGATCAACCACACAGAACGGCAGCGATCTCATGTTGTTCGCGCCAGCGCCGGCGAACGCGGTGAGAGTGCAGATCGCCGAGCATCAGAGCGTGCCCACCCACGCGATACCCGGCTTCTTCTACAAGGGCGTCAGATACTGGTATTTCGCATATCCCAAGAACTGGCCCAACAGTACCAGCGGCAAGGAATGCGACAGCCTCTTCGACAGCCAGCACCCCGCGAAGGGCCACTGCAAGATACAGGCCTATGACAAGAACGGCAAGGTGGTGCCCTTCGGCAACCACTACCTCGACCCGAACTCAGAGCTATAGACACGCGGGCGATTCGGCGAGACACCCACCAAACCCAGATTCTCCATACAAGACCGGATTCCCCCAAGACGGTGCCCCCCCCTCGGACTCGAACCGAGAACCCACGACTTACAAGGATTCATGAGTAGGGCGACTGCTCTTGAAAGAGGTCATTTCTTCCACGACTGCGGCGGCACAGGCACGGCTGCTGCAACCCCGACCGGAACGAGCAGGTCACCCCCAGCCCGTTCCGGGGCATTGTTATGAGAGCCGTCCAAGACAGACCGTGATCGCCGACGACGATGCAAGACAACCATTCCACAATGCATGAGAGCCGCATTCGACCAGTCAGACCGACCTTATGTGCAGCCGACAGGCGCATAACGCGGCAGTCTGCTGGCACAGAATAACGAAGTGATGTTGAAATCTGAATAATGGCGATATCGTGCGATCAGACGGTCAGACTGGTAATCGGGAATACGCGCACGCCCTCTGGCGTCGTATATTGGAAGTCCGTCTTGCCTACCAGCACCGCCATGAATGATGGCTCTGGATTATGTGCAGCTGGATTCGATTGAATCTTGTTCCGTAAGCGCAGCAAGGAGTGCACTCCCTGATCGACCTTGTTGGAGCCAAGCTTGATCTCAATCGCACCCCATCTGCCATCGTTCAATTCAACAATCGCATCCACTTCCAGACCATCGGAATCCCTGTAGTATCTCAATGAGTCCAATGGCGAAGCAGTCAGAGCAGAAACATATACACGCAGATCGCGCATGCACAGCTCTTCGAAAAGATTGCCGAACAGCTGAGGCTGCGACATAAGTCTGGAAGGGGTCATACCAAGTAGAGATGCAGGGAGCGAAGGGTCGGAAAAATAGCGTTTCGGCTTCGTTCTTAAGCGTCTTGGTGATTTAATCGGAGCATCCCAACCCCTGATCTCATCGATCACATATCGTTCCTCATAGAAATCAAGGCATTGGCGAACGACTTGTCTGGTCTGAGGAGCATCCTCGGCGTCCAAACGCATATCTTCACCGAGTGTATCCAAAGTTGCGGATGCACCTACATTTCTTGCCAATGACACACCCAATGCCCGAAGCTGCCGCTGGCTTCGCGGGGTCTTCCCTTGACTGGATGAGATTAAGGTGCTCATATATTGCGCAGGTATCAGAATCGCAGAGTCGGGATTAAGCTTGAGCGCACCTGGCCATCCGCCCAAACAGATGAAACGCGCGAGATCATCAATGCTGCTCTGCGTGGGGCCGGATGTGAAATCTCCATCAAAGAGACCGCTCAGAGAAACAGATCCATCACTATCCCCAGATTCGCTTAGACTCATAGGCCACATGCGCAATTGCGAGATTCGTCCGGCACCGCTATGCCTCACCTGATTCTTGGCAGGAGTAGAGGAACCTGTCAGCATGTACTGGCCCGGCACGCTCCCCGCCTCGTCAACAGCATGTCTGGCCGAATCCCAAACACTCGGAACCTCTTGCCATTCGTCGATGAGATGAGGAGGTTCCCCTGAAAGCACGGTCCCAGGGTCTATCCGAGCCAAGTCAGCCGCTTGCTGCGAATACAGACTGGTCTGGCTGTTCGCTTGCGCCTGCGCGCTCCACGTCTTGCCCGACCACATCGTGCCCGCAACCTCAACTGCACCGAAAGTGGCAAGGTGACGTTTCAGAACCGCGTCGATGATGCGCGGACGATACGTTTCATGTCGTAGCGTCACCGGCACTCCTTCTGCAGTCGTCATGGCATCAATAAGCCGCCAGAATGCAATTATACAAAATACCGGCTGTCGATGATGCAAAATATCGGATTGGAACAGTACAGAATATCGGATAAAAAATCAAAAGATCAGAATCCGAAGCAACATGAACCGAATCCGACGGAGAAAAGGTGCCCCCCCTCGGACTCGAACCGAGAACCCACGACTTAAAAGGACGCTGCTCTGCCATTGAGCTAGAGGGGCAACAGCTAAATATCATACAACGTAATCAGAGAACTTGCCACCAAGGTACGAATGGCGCCGAATTGCGAGAACGCAGGCAATTTAAGACGCTTCCTGCCACCCATATGACACTGTCAAGTACTTGACAGATACGATTCTTCGAATACAGTTATATCTGTCAGGTACTTTACAAATTTATCGGGACGCTCGACTCCTCCCAAACGAGGCAAGGCAGGGCACACACCAAAAAAGGAACAATGATGGCTACGCATCTTGAACACGGCACGAACAGAACCGACGGCTCAGCACACGGCAGCGATTCAGACCTGGAAACCGGAAGAAAGACAGAGCTCAAGCCGCAGATACTCAACCAACTTCGCGAACTCAGCATGATGATGATCCGGATCCGGACGCAGGTCTCACGCATCGACGACGGCATGCAAGAACGAGCCTATCGCCATCTTGCAGAGCGCCGGATGGCTCAGCGTCAGGCCCGCATGGCCGAACGAAGCCGTGACCGGGCGCGCATGCCAGGCATGCCCAATCCCATGGAGGCACTCGGCGGAGGCGATTACGCCCTGCGAGGACAGGGACGAGTACTGCTCACCCTCACCCTGCGGTCCACGGTAAGCCAGCGCGACCTCGCAACGATTCTCGGTCTGAGTCGTCAGGCTCTGGGTCAGTTGCTGGGGAAGCTCGAGGCAAAGGGCTATATCTCGCGCAAACCGTCGGATGGCGACAGGCGCGTTGCCATGGTCGAGATAACGGAGAAAGGCAGGAAGGCCGCGCAGCAGTTGCATAAGACCATGCAGAATGCAGCCGATGCCTTCGACTGCCTCGACGCTGAGGAATTGGTACAATTTAGCGGATATTTGCAGAGGGTCATCGAAAACATAGAGAAGAAGTATCCCGAAGACGAGTTTGTGGAACGCCGTAGGATGATGAAGGAAGCTATGCGTGAATTTCGTGAGGCAAATATGCAAGAAGGGGAAGAATGAGCGCAAAACCAACCATGCACATGTTCTCATCGAGTGAATCAATAGCGATCGAGCAGCATAGTGCAACACCATCGGTGAGCCGCACGACGAGGGGAACGGCGAACGTCGAGGGACGCCTGACATCTCCCGTTGCCCGAGTTCCCGAATCCACCGCGAGCGCGGGTGGCATCACCATCAAAGGCCATACGATCAAGACCTTCGCATATACGACCGATGCTGCGGTGATTCGTAACACCAATGCGGATGCCATTCTTGCCGTCTATCCGTTCACGGGCGAACCGGTCATCACACAGGCACTGCTCATCGTCGCCCAGCAGCCGGTATTCGTAGGAGTCGGAGGAGGCACGACGACCGGCACTCGCGTCGTCGAGCTGGCCATGGTCGCAGAGATGCAGGGCGCCGCCGGCGTCGTCATCAATTCGCCTGCGCCTGCGGAGACCGTCGAGGCTGCAATGAATTCAATCGACATCCCAGTAATCGCAACCGTCACCGCCGACGATGAGATCACCGAGGAAAAAATTCTTGCAGGTGCTGCAATAATCAATGTCGCAGCCGGCGCCAATACGACTTCGGTCGTGACAGGCATTCGTGCGCATCACCCCGAAATACCAATTCTCGCGTCATGCGGGAGCACGGACATCAATATCGCCAGCACGCTCGAGGCAGGCGCCGACGCTCTGACATGGACTCCCCCAAGCGCACAGCTGCTCCAGACCCAGATGATGGCGCGATATCGTGGCGAGACCCCGGAAGGCTGAAACCCGAAAAGTTCAACCCGAAAGGTCACGAGACGGGACAACCCATGGGGTCCTTGCTCACGTCAGCTTCCCATCGGTTTTTCACAGACCGGCGGCCTGCCCTTCCGCGTGATCCTTTCCTTGACCGTGTGGCGGAGATACAGGACTCATTGCGTCAGCATCACGCACAGCATCCGATCCGCCGCCGCCCTTGGCCACTTTCAACTCCCTGTTCAGGACAAAGGCATTGTATCCGGTGTACACGATTGTCGTCAGAATGCAAAGCCACAGCACGACATGCGCGACGCTAAAGAACGCAGGTTCACCGAGACTCGAATGCATGGATTGCACGAGCCAACCCACACTGGAAATGCTGGTAAGCGCGTATAGCCTCATATGGAACCGTTCGTCAGCTTCGAAACGAGTCTTTGCAGTGGCCTTGCCATTGATGCCGGGTGACACGATCTCATGCCTTCTTTCTTTTGCTCAGGAGATCGTAGGCCACCGCAACGATTACGACGAGACCCTTGATGGTGCTGATGATCGAAGCGTCAATGCCCATGATCGACAGGCCTTGATTCAGGACTCCCATGATAAGTGCGCCCACCAAGACCCCGGGTATTGTTCCTATGCCACCGAACACGGCAGTGCCACCGATGAAGCATGCGGCTATCGCATCCATCTCAAAACCTTGTCCGGTCGCCGCACTCGCAGATGCAAGCCTTGAAAGAACGACGATCGAAGCGATGGATGTGAGCAATCCCATATTGAGGAAAATCTTGAAATCGACCATTTCGGTATTTACTCCTGACAGGATTGCAGCCTTTCTGTTGCCGCCCACGGCATAGATATCGCGCCCAAGGATCATGCGGTTGAGAACGAACCAATATATTCCGATCAGCGCCGCAATCAGGACGAACATGATGGGGATTCCACCCTCGGTCGCGTTTCCCGATCCTGCAAAGAGATAGGTGACGTAACCGATGATCGCAATGCCAAGCACACATTTGACCGTCGTCCAGATCGAGGACTCCACTTCGATCCTGTTCCTTGCCGCCTTCGCACGCTTGCGTAACTGGGACCATACGAACAGGGCAATGCCAATCGCGCCTATGACGATGGTCAGACCGTCAAAGCCCCACCAGAAGCCGAAGACATTGGGAAGATAGCCTATTGCGATCGTGCGGAAGGGAGTTGAGCGAACGGCTATCGATTCTCCGGCGATAAGGGTTGCAAGGCCTCGAAAAATCAGCATGCCACCAAGGGTGACCACGAATGCGGGGATGTGGACGTATGCGACCCAAAAACCCTGCCAGACGCCGACAAGCAGTCCGACGACGATCATGAAGAGAATGGCCAGCATCCAGTTCATTCCCCAATTCATCATCGCGTAGGCACCCACACCGCCTATGAACGCGATGACGGAACCCACGGAAAGATCGATATGAGTGGCAATGATGAGCATCAGCATGCCGATTGCAGTGATGAGCACATAGGCATTCTGCTGAACGAGTGCAACGACGTTGTTCGGATAGAGCAAACGGTTGCCTGTAAGAACCTGGAAGATGAGGATGATGATGATCAGTGCGAGAAAGATTCCGTATGATCTCAGATTCGCGAGTATCTGACCCTTAAGTGAAAAGGTCGGAACGGACTTTTCATGTGACTTGTCTTGTGCATGCGATTCAACGGCTGACATATTCGTAATGCCTTTCTTGATTATTGTTGATTGAGAGCCAGTGCTTGCCTGGCAAGAAGATTCGGATCGTTTGAATCATCCATGATCATGTAATGCATGAGCGTCTCCTGGCTGCTGTCTTTCCTGTCGACGCAAGCGGTGATTTTCCCGGCGTTCATCGTATAGATGCGATCGCAGATGCCCAGAAGCTCCGGAAGTTCAGACGATATGACGATCACGGCCTTGCCCGAATCCGCCAGGTGGTTGATGATCTCATAGATGTCATATTTCGCGCCCACATCGATGCCGCGCGTGGGCTCGTCGAGTATGAGGACACGAGGATTGGCAGCCATCCATTTCGCAAGGACGACCTTCTGCTGATTTCCTCCGGAAAGATTGCCCGATTCCATCTCTATGCTCGAGGCCTTGAGCTTCAGCTCGTTCCGGAAGCGTTCGGCCATATCGAGTTCCTCGCCAAGGTTGATGACGCCATGCAGGCTGATGTTCAGCAGGCTTGCCAAGGAAATGTTCTCCCGAATGGATTTCAGCAGATTCAATCCGAATTTCTTGCGATCCTCGGTCGCATAGACGACGCCCTGCTCGATTGCGGAGCGCACGGTTGGGAATCTGACCTCGTTGTTCTCTATGAACAGTCTTCCCGATGCCTTGACTCCGTATTGATGACCGAAGACACTCATCAGCGTTTCCGTCCGGCCAGCGCCGATCAGACCAGCCAAGCCAACGATCTCTCCGGCATGAACGTTGAAGCTCACGCCTTTCACGATCATTCTGCTCTCGTCGATCGGATGATACAGCTTCCAATCCTCCACACGGAAAAGCTCTTTTCCGATATGCGAGACATGCTCCGGATACCTGTTCGTCAACGGCCTGCCGACCATGTCACGGATCAGGGCATCGACGTCAAGCGCATGCTTGGAATCAATGTCAACATGAGACACCGTCTTTCCATCGCGGATCACCTGAACCGCATCTGCGGATTCCTCGATTTCGTTGAGCTTGTGCGAAATGATGATTGCCGTGACTCCCTTCGTCTTGCGAAGATCGTCAATGATCCGCAAAAGATGCGAGGAATCCTCATCGTTGAGCGCCGCGGTCGGCTCGTCCAGAATCAGGAGCTTGACATCCTTCGTCAGGGCCTTCGCGATCTCCACGAGTTGCTGCTTGCCGACTCCAAGATTCGAGATAAGCGTGTCAGGACTCTCATACAGCCCCACAAGGGCCAGCACTTCCGCCGTTCTTCTCCTCTGCTCGTCATAGTCCACCGAAAGACCCTTGCGAATGTGGCTGCCCATGAATATGTTGTCGGCGATGGTCATGTAAGGAACAAGCGTGAATTCCTGATGGATGATGACGATTCCCTGCTGCTCCGAATCATGGATCGTCTTGAACTTGCAGGTTTCTCCGTTATATATCAGATCACCCTCGTAGCTTCCGTATGGGTACACGCCGGAAAGCACATTCATCAGCGTTGACTTTCCAGCGCCGTTTTCTCCGCAGAGGGAGAAAATCTGCCCCTGCCTCACCGAGATGCTGACATCGTTAAGGGCGGTGACCGGGCCAAAGCGTTTAACAATATGCCGCATCTCCAATATCACATCGTGCTCATCTGCCATAGTGGCTCCTTGATCGTTCATGCATTGAGTGTTCGATTGCCCAGAGGGGCACTTCGCCGGCCTTGGCGCCGCGCCCCTTTCTGACGATGGCTCACAGGCCTGCCTCTGAGGCGGTCAGATACCCTGAGTCCACAAGTTCCTTCTTCACATTCGACTTATCAACCGAGACAGGAGTCAGCATGATCGACGGAACATCCTTATTCCCATTGGGGAAGGTGCTGGTGGTTTCCGGGGTCTTGCCCTCCACCAGGCTCTTGATAAGGTTCGCGGTGCTTGTGGCAAGCTTTCGCGTATCCTTGTATACGGTCATCGACTGCTGACCCTTGACGATGTTCTGAACGCTGGCCTGCTCCGCATCCTGGCCCGTGATGATCGGGTAATAGCCCAGCCCAGCGCTTTGCACAGCCTGGACTGTGCCTCGTGCAAGAGCATCATTGGGCGCCAGGACGGCATCAAGATGATTGGTGCCATTGCTATAGAAGGAATTGATACGATTCTCCATCTCGTTCTGGCCCTTTTGCTGATCCCAGTTGTCGATGCCGATGGAACGATAGTCGTCGACGGTCTTGGGCACCTTCCCTGACTTCGACTGCAGAGCGCCTGACTTGAAGTATGGTTCCAGAACAGACCAGGCACCCTGGTAATAGTATTTGGCATTGTTATCGGTGGGAGAACCCGACATCAGCTCAATGTTGAAGGGGCCCTTCTTGCCACTGTCGAGGCCGAGCTTCTTGACGATGTATTCACCCTGCATCTTTCCGACTTCGGTAAGGGAGAAGGTCGCATAGTAATCGACCGCGTCGGTGTTCATGATCATGCGGTCATAGGCGATGACCTTCGCTCCTGCCGCCTTCGCCTGCTCCGCTGCCGAACCAGTCGCGGTTCCATCGATCGATGCGATCACGACGTAATCGACTCCATTGTTCGCCATGTTCTGAATCTGGGATGATTGCTGGTCCGTCTTGCCGTCCGCATACTGCAGGGTGACCGAATATCCGTAGCTTTCCAGCTTTTTCTTCAGATTGTTGCCATCGATCTGCCATCGTTCCAGCTGCTGTTCGGGCATCGATATCCCCACGCTGACCTTTGCATCGGAAGACTCGCTCTGCGACCTTGCAGAGCCGCAGCCAGCCATGGAAATCAGAATTGCCGCAGTGCCGAGCGCAGCCATGCCTTTCATGAGTTTTTTCATATATTTCTCCTCGTCCTTGATGAGATAATGGATGATTTCAGAAATGTGAGTTGTAAAACCAGATGGCCATTCAACTGGTTTCCCTAACAGCATATATCTAGTTTAACGATTTAACAAATTCAATTCTCAGGCAGTCCTGACCCGACATCATGCACGAAGGCAGGTCGGTCATTGGTACCGGCAAATAAGTTAAACGATTTGACAAACATGTTCGACACTCTTATCATTTCTGTAACACCGGGCAGCGAAGCCCGGTTCATATTCGTTTCAAGCAAAGGAGCAGCACATGGACCTGTGGAATGTCGAGAAAGTAGCATACGTGGGGCGAACGCGAGGCCCGCAGGAATCACTTGCCTTCCATTACTACGATGCCGAACGCGTCGTAGCCGGCAGGAAGATGAAGGACTGGATGAGATTCGGCGTCGCATGGTGGCACACCTTCAACCAGGAACTCGTCGATCCCTTTGGCGTAGGAACCGCGCACCGTGCATACTACAAATACACCGATCCGATGGACCAGGCGCTGGCAAAGGTGGACTACGCATTCGAGCTCTTCACGAAGCTAGGAGTCGAATACTTCTGCTTCCATGACCGCGACATCGCGCCAGAAGGAGACACTCTTCGCGAGACCAACGCAAATCTCGACAGGGTCGTCGCCAAGATCGAAGAGAACATGAAGGCGACCGGCGTGAAGCTCCTGTGGAACACCTCCTCGCTGTTCACCAATCCTCGCTTCGTCTCAGGGGCCGCGACCTCACCATTCGCCGACATCTATGCCTATGCAGGCGGGCAACTCAAGAAAAGCCTCGAGATCGGCAAACGGCTCGGCGCTGAGAACTATGTGTTCTGGGGTGGGCGCGAAGGCTATGAGAATCTGTGGAACACGGAAATGAAGCGTGAAACCGACCATATCGCCCGCTTCTTCCATCTATGCGCCGACTATGCGGATGAAATCGGCTTCAACGCCCAGTTCCTCATCGAACCCAAGCCCAAGGAACCGACGCTGCACCAATATGACTTCGATGCCGCGACCGCCATCGAATTCCTGCGAGCCCACGATCTCACAGATACCTTCAAGCTCAATCTGGAAGGAAACCATGCAAACCTTGCAGGCCATACCTACCAGCACGAGATACGCGTCGCCCGAGAGTCCGGCTTCCTGGGTTCGCTCGATGCCAACCAGGGAGACAAGCTCATCGGTTGGGACATGGACGAATTCCCGACCGACCTCTACGAAACCGTTGCGGTCATGTGGGAGGTGCTCGCGGCAGGAGGCATCGGCCCCCACGGCGGACTCAACTTTGATGCGAAGCCCCGTCGCTCCTCGTTCACCGAGGAGGATCTCTTCCGCTCGCACGTCGCGGGAATGGACACATACGCGGCAGGACTTCTGGTGGCAGCGCAGATGCATGAGGACAACTACATCGAAAGGCTGCAGGAAACGAGATACAGCTCCTATGACTCCGGCATCGGGCAGAAGATCGACGATGGATCCATCTCTTCCCTCGCGCAGCTTGAAGACCATGCGCTTGACATTCCACAGGCCGACCTGATCGCCGCAACCAAGTCCGATCACCTCGAATCGGTCAAGGCCACCATCAACAACTACATCATCGACGCCTTGGCAGAATAGAACAGTTCTCTGGCATCAAACTCCTTCGAAGCCCCCGTTTGCGAGCACATTGCAGGCGGGGGCTTGTGCATGACGAGGAAGATGTCCGCCGCATGCAGGAAAGACACTGCCTTCAGCCACGGTATTGCACATACTGTCGATACACGCGTTCGTACGCAGGCGATGAGAGCCGTCGATCGATCGTCAGCGGCCACTCCGGAGGCTCTGAGGAACGGGACAATGCCCAGGATGCCTGGCGTGCGGCACCAATGGCAACGTATTCGTCGGCATGGGGAAGCATCACATCCATCCCCAGTATTTCGGAAGAGAGCTCACGCACCGCCAAGGAGCGCGATCCCCCACCGATCAGCAGAAGCCGACGAATCGTCACTCCGAGCCTTCCAAGCAGTTCAAGACAATCCCTTTGAGAGCAGAGCAGTCCTTCGACGAATGCCCGCGCCATGTTCTCCCGACTGAGGTTGAGCAAAGTCATGCCATGCAGGGCGGCCTTGGCATCCGGGCGGTTGGGCGTGCGCTCACCGTCGAAATAGGGTATCAGCACAAGCCCATCGGCACCAGGTCTCGCACTGAGGGCAAGCCGGGCCAACTCATCGTATCCAACCCCCAGAGCCTTGCACCCTGCATCAAGAATGCGCGATCCGTTTATCGTGCATGCAAGGGGAAGCCAGCGGCCGGTGCAATCGGCGAATCCTGTGACGGATGCGGTCATGTCTTCTGCCGGAACGGATGAGACAGCCGCAGCCACACCGGAGGTTCCCAGAGAAATCGACACATCCCCAACGCCCATGTTCAACCCGAGCGATGCCATGGCGTTATCCCCTCCGCCCGGTGCAATGATGCAGCCACCTGGAATCGAAGCCCCCGCTATGGCTGGGTCGGCGATGACGGAAGAATCGTCAACCGTTGAAATTCGCGGCAGAACTACGTCTCTGCGATGGAACGCCATTTCAAACAGATCCATCCGATATCGGTTATGGACCGAATCGAAATACCCGGTTCCCGATGCATCGGAACGGTCGGTGAAGATCGCGCCCAAATCGGCGTTGCCACGTTCGACCGGTCCATGACCTGCTATGCGCCAGCTCAGCCAATCATGGGGAAGGCATACGGCAGCGACCTTCGAAGCATGCTCGGGTTCGTTGGCTGCCAACCATGCGACCTTGGTGATCGTCAGCGAGGCGACCGGCGAGGATCCCACTGCCCTGGCCCACCGCTGCCGGCCGCGCGCGACCGGATCATCGCTGAGCTCTTGCTCGTCGGCGCCCTTCCCTGCCGCGCCCAGCTGGCGAATGAGTTCCTCAGCGTTGGGCGCGGAGCGAGTGTCATTCCACAGCAGGGCATCACGAACAACCCGACCTTGATGGTCCAGAGTCACCATGCCGTGCTGCTGTCCGCCGACGGCCAGCGCACTCACATCGTCGAGCCCGCCTGCCTGCTTCGAGGCTTCAAGGAACGCCTTCCACCAGGAATCCGGATCGACGCTCGTGCCATCCGGGTGCTTCGCCTGCCCGAACCGAACCAGCGCCCCAGAGTCTGCATCCGTTACGCGAACCTTTGTCGACTGCGTGGAAGTATCGATTCCCGCGACCAGAATCTGGCTCATGGCATCTCCCTTTCATGAATGTGTTCCTCTTACGACAGCGTAAGCACCCTTATATAGTTTATTCATTATACTATACTGAATTGACTGCCCTTGTCTGTTTGCCAACCTGCCATGCCTTTCGGGGCCTGCCTCCACGTCATCGACGAGAAACATTGTTACAGTGGGTCTCATGCACAACGAAAGGATTCGCATGGCTTCTCTGAAGAGCATCAATCAGGATGATTTGCGCAACCACAACCTTTCGGTCCTGCTCGACACCATACTACGATCTCAGACCCCATTGAGCCGCGCCGAACTGGCAAAGGCGACCGGTCTGACAAAGGCTACGATTTCACTGCTTGTCGCACTGCTTCTATCGGCGAATATAGTCAAGGAGGGATCGCCGAGCGTCCCACCGATGCACGGTCGTCCCAGCACACCCCTGCATCTTGATGGCAGGGGCTTCTGCGCAATCGGTCTGCAGATCAACACGGACGGATTTGGCTTCATCGCCCTGGACATCAAGGGCGACGTCATTGCACAGCAATGGGTGAGCGAACCCATGGAGGATCGAGATCCGGATGACATCTTCAGTCGGCTCGAAGACCTCGTCAGGGATGGGGAAGTCGCAATCGCCCGATGCAAGAAGGTGATCGTCGGCTCCGCGCTTGCCCTGCCAGGTCTTGTGACGGAAGACTACAGGCTGCTTTCCGCGCGAAATCTGGGCTGGGAGAACCTTGAACTGAAACGGTTCAATCTTGTCAGGCGTCTCAACCCACGCATCGACAATGAGGCTAACATGGCAGCGCTGTCGCAGATACCAGGCTTTGCCATGCAACGCAAGGAACAGGGACTCGTCAATCCTTCCGAATCCTTCATCTACCTGTCGACGGACATCGGCATTGGCGGCGCGGTCGTCCGTGACGGCCAGGTTCAGCGAGGCAACCACGGATTCGCCGGGGAACTTGGGCATATCTCCGTTGACCTGAACGGTCCGGTATGCCAATGCGGCAGGAATGGATGCCTGGAATCATATGCCGGGCGAAAGGCCCTCATCACGGCATCGGGACTCGATCCGGACCCTGCATCCTCTCCCAGCGAGGTCATGGATGAATTGGAAAGGCGCTGGAACCTGGGCGATGCACAGACGCTGAAGACCATGAAGATGGCCGCGAAGGCCCTTGCATCCGGGCTTGCCACCACCATCAACATCCTGGACATAGACAAGGTGATATTGGGAGGCTTGTGGGGTCGATTCGGAGACGACCTCGCAAGGAGGATCGAAGATCAGGTGAACGCGCAGATACTTGGCTTCCCGGAGAGACAGGCGCACGTCTATCTCTCCGATTGCAACATGAGGCCGGCGCTTCTCGGAGCGGCCCAGGTGGGATTGCGCCGCCTTCTAGACAACCCACTTGAATTCATCCTCGAAGCCCATGATTAGGCCATAGGTCACCCTGTGACCCCGATCCGCGTTCCGGGACGATTCGGACAGGCTCACTGCTGTCTCAGCAACTCCCTGAGTCGATCTCGATGCCGCTGCTGTTCGCGTGGGTCCGGAACCGGCAGCGAAGCAAGAAGCTTCTGCGTGTAGGAATTCTGGGGATTGAGCATGATCTGGCTGGCCTCGTCATGCTCGACGATGCTCCCCTTGTGCATCACCATGATGCGGTCCGCAAGCATGTCCACTACCGCCAGGTCATGGGTTATGAACAGGCATGCAAAGCCAATCTCAATCTGCAGTCGCTTGAAGAGCTGAAGCACCTTGGCCTGCACCGACACATCCAAGGCGGAAGTCGGCTCGTCAGCGATTATCAACGACGGCTTGAGTGCCAATGCACGGGCCAGCGATGCACGCTGACGCTGTCCTCCGGACAGCTCATGAGGAAAGCGGTTCATATAGGTACGGGGAAGCTGCACCATCTCCAGAAGATCGCCTACGTAATCGTTGGCGTCACTTACGGAAGAATACTTCTTATGCACCAGCAGCGGTTCGGCAACATTCTCGGCAATGGTCATCAGCGGATTGAACGAACTGCCAGGATCCTGGAACACGAATCCGATGTCAGCACGCTTTGGCTTGAAATCGCGCTCCTTGAAACCATTCATCTCAGATCCGAGCACCTTGAGCGAGCCGCCGGAAATCCTCTGCAGCCCCGCAATCGCGCGACCCGTCGTGGACTTTCCCGAACCTGACTCACCCACGAGCCCCAGCACCTCTGAACGATGAATCGTAAAATCCGCGTCTTTTACGGCCACAAAATCAGGCTGCAGCAGATGCCCTGGATAGGTGATCGTCACGCCCTTCGCTTCCACGGCGATGGGCTGCGTGCGCCAGTCGGCCTTGCGCTCGATGGCCACGCCTTCATCATTTCGCACGACAAGCTTCTGACCGATTCTCGGAACCGCAGCCAAGAGCCGCTTGGTGTAATCATCCTTGGGATGATAGAAAATCTGATCGACATCGCCCTGCTCGACCACATGGCCGCGATACATCACCACGACCTGATCGGCGATATCTGCGATGACGCCCATGTTGTGGGTGATGATGAGCACGCTGGCATCGAATTCATCGCGAGCCAGCCTGAGCAGATCGAGAATCTCAGCCTGCACCGTCACGTCAAGAGCTGTGGTCGGCTCGTCGGCGAGAATCAGGCCTGGATTGAGCACCAATGCCATGGCAATCACAATGCGCTGCTTCTGGCCTCCTGAGAACTGATGAGGATAGTAATCCACACGGGTCTTGGCGTCTGGAATGCCGACTTTCTGCAAAATATCAATCGCCTTGGCGCGAAGTTCCTTCTTCCCCTTCATGCCATGTGCACGCAGACCCTCTTCAATCTGCCAGCCAATCGTATAGACCGGATTGAGCACGGAATTCGGCTCCTGGAACACCATCGCCGCTTCTTCGCCACGCATATGCTGCAGGTCTTCAGACTTCAGCGAGAGGACATCAAGCTCCTCGCTGCCGTCTCTGCGGGACAGATAGATTGCACCGGACGTGGTTGCGGTCTCTGGAAGCAGCTTGATGATTGACCGGGCGGTTACGGACTTTCCCGAACCGGATTCGCCGACAACGCCGACAACCGTTTTCTTCGGAATTGAAAAACTGATGTTGTCGATCGCCTTGATCGAACCGGCATCGGTCATGAACGAGACGCTCAGGTTCTTGATCTGCGCCAGATTGTTGCCGGTCGCAGCCGATGACTCCTGCTGCACTTCTGCCGAGCCTCGGACCGGCTGAGCCACTGTGCCGTCACTCATGTTGACCTCCTTCGACCTCGTTGGCCCCCGACGCCGCTCCTGAATCAGCTCCCGACTCATCTGCAACGGGAATGCTTCTGTGCAAGGCAAACACCTCTTCGGTGGCCTCGTTGTCTGGACCGGCCTTTTCACTGGGGTCAACGGATGTGTCCTCAATCGAACCGATCACTTCTCCGGCTGACTTGCGGGCACGCAGGCGCGGATCTGCCAAATCATTCAACGACTCGCCGACGAGGGTGATTCCGAGAACGATCAGCACGATTGCCACGCCAGGGAAGATCGACGTCCACCAGATGCCAGCCGTCACATCGGCGACTGCACGGTTCAGGTCGTAGCCCCATTCTGCAGCCGAGGTGGGCTCGATGCCGAAACCGAGGAATCCAAGACCTGCAAGCGTGAGAATCGCCTCGGAGGAATTCAGGGTCAGAATAACCGGCAGCGTTCTTGTGGAGTTCTTCAGCAGGTGCTTGGTCATGATGCGCCAGGTCGACGCTCCGACGACCTTTGCCGATTCGACGTACGCCGATTCCTTGATGCGTATGACCTCGGCTCGTATCGTTCTGAAGTACTGCGGTATATACACCACCGTTATGGAAATGCCCGAGGCAAGGATGCCGCCGGCCAGACTCGACTGCCCGCCGGAAATCATGATTGCCATCAGGATTGCGAGCAGCAGCGACGGGAACGAATAGATCGCATCGGCTATGACCACGAGCACTCGATCTATCCATCCACCGAAGTAACCGGATACCAGGCCGAGCAGCACGCCGAGGAACAGCGAGAGGATGACTGCGACGATGATCGCGATGATCGCCGTGCGAGCACCCCAGACCGTGCGGCTGAACACATCGAAGCCACCGACCGTCGTTCCCCAGATATGCGCTGAGCTCGGCGCTGCCTGCGTGGGGAAGGCATGACCCGCGGCATCAGTGCTTTGCGCAAATCCATAAGGGGCGATGACCGGTGCGAACAGGGCAAGCAGGACGAACACCGCAGTAATCGCAAGACCGGTTATCAGCATGCCTCGCTGCCAGCCTACGGCGATGCGAAGTTCGCGAATGATGGGCAGCTTGGCAAGCGGCGAACTCGGCCTGTTCTTGAGGTTCTGAAGTCTGGTGTCACCTGGGACGGTGACGATTTGAGGATCTGATGCCATTTTCAGTACCTCACTCTCGGGTCAATCATGGCGCTCACGATATCAACGATGAAGTTCACGACCGAAACGATTATCGCGATCAGAATCACGATACCCTGCACTGCGACGAAGTCACGGGCCTTGAGATACTGGGCAAGCATGAAGCCGAGACCCTTCCACTCGAAGGTGGTCTCCGTGAGCACCGCACCCGCAAGCATCAGTGCGATCTGCATGCCCATGACCGTGATGATGGGTATGAGCGCAGGCTTCCATGCATGCTTGGATAGCAGCCGGCCCTCGGATACGCCCCTCGAACGTGCAGCGTCCACATAGCCGGAAGTGTATGTGGATATGACGTTGGTGCGAACGAGCCTGATGAACACACCAGCGGTGAGCAATCCCAACGAGAGTGCCGGCAGGATCGCATGCAGCAGCACATCGCCAAGGACCTGCATGTTTCCCAGTTGGAAAGCATCAATGATGTACAGTCCCGTAGGCGAGACAAGCCTGTCGAACTGTATCGTCGAGCTCAGCGACGACCTGCCTGAACTTGGCAGGATCCCAAGCCATACGGAAAAGATGAGCTTGAGCACAAGGCCGAGGAAAAACACGGGCGTGGCATAGCACAGGATTGCGAAGACCCGCACGGCCGCGTCCTGGGCCCGGTCACGGTACCTGGCTGCAAGTCGGCCGAGGGGGATTCCAATGACCAGCGCAACGATGAGCGAAAGAATGGAAAGCTCGAGGGTCGCGGCCCCATATTGGGTCAGAATCGAGCTCACTGGCTGATTGTCAGTCAGCGTCGTTCCCAGGTTGCCATGCAGAAGGTCTGAAAGATAGGAAAGATACTGCACGATGAGTGGACGGTCGTAGCCGGCTGCATGAATGCGACGCTGCAGTTCCGCAGGAGCCAGTCGCCCACCCAGGGCGGCCGATATTGGGTCGCCGGTGGCACGCATGACGAAGAAAACAACGGTCACAAGAATAAAAACTGTGGGAATGATGAGCAGGAACCTGGTCACCACGAAGCGGAAGAATCCGCCTGATATTCTATTTTTCTTAGCCTTGACCTTCACCGGGGCTTTCGGCTGGGAATCACCTTCCACCGGCATCCCTTGGATACTGCCTTCTGACACATGAACTCCTTAATCGCAAATACGAACAGACGGGCCGCTCAGGCGGTGCAATCAGCCTTTCACAATGCTGCATGCACCACTTGAGCGGTCGAGGAATCGTTGTCAGGACTTGGTTATCGAAGCGTAGCGGAAGCGGAAGGATGCGTCGAGAACGACACCCTTGACACTTTTGCCCGTCACCGCGACCTGAGAACCCTGAAGCAGCGGAATCGTCGAAAGATCCTGGGTTTCTAGGGTCTGTATCTGCTTGAGCAGCTTCTCACGAGCGGATACATCCTGTTCGCCCGCCTGCTTTACGATAAGCGAGTTGACAGTGCTGTTCGAGTATCCATTGTTGATGAAGTTGCCGTCCCTGAAGAATGGCGAGAGATAGTTGTCAGGATCGGAATAGTCAGGGAACCAGCCGAGCTGATACACAGGATATGAGCCATCTGAGGAATCGGTCACGACACGTTCCTTGTTGTATTGGGTCCATTCAGTCTGCTGAAGATTCACCTTGAACAGGTTGTCCTTTTCGAGCTGGGTCTTTATCGCCGCATACTCGTCCGCCGATGATGCGCCATAATGATCTGAATTGTACTGAATGTTCAGGGTGACTGGCGTCGCCACTCCGGCGTCTTGAAGTGCCTTCTTGGCCTTCGCCGCGTCAGGGGCGCCCTTGCCGTTGCCATATGCGGTCTTGAGGGTATCCTCATGGCCGGTCAGACCTTCTGGAATGTAGGAATACATGGGCGTATATGTGTTCTTGTAGACCGAGCTCGCGAGATCGTCACGGTCGATCAGATCGGCAACCGCGTGGCGCACGGCCGTCGCCTTGCTGACGCTGGCATCCTTCTGAGCCGTGCCGTATGGCTGGGTCTTGAAGTTGAATGTCAGGAATCGCTCCTCGCCACCAGGGCCCTTGACGACCTTGACCTTGCTGTTCTTCGACAGGCTGGAGATGTCCGTCGGCGTCAGTGAACGGTATGCGACGTCAACCTGCCCCTCTTGCACTGCAAGCTTGAGATTCGACGTGTTCGCGAAGTACTGCACATCCACATTCGAGTTCTTCGCAGGAGTCAGACCCTTGTAGCTGGTGTTCTTGGCATAGGAGAGGGCCTCGTTGAGCTTGAACGAGGTCAGCTTGTATGGGCCGGCGAACGCATCGTCCTTGACGATGGTATTTGCGCTTGTCAGCTTGTCGGCCGAAAAGACCTGATCGTCGACAATCGGGCCTGCGGGGCTGGAAAGAACCTGCTTCAAGGTCACGTCATTGGCAACCGAATCCTTGAACACCACCGTGTTGTCATCAGGCGTGGAGATGGATTCGATGTTCGCCAGCAATGACGAAGGGCCGTTGGGGTCGTTTATCTTCTTGATTCGATCGAACGAGAACTTGACATCCTTCGAGTTCAGGGTGTCGCCGTTGGCGAACTTCAGGCCGGACTTGAGCTTGACGGTGAATTCGGTGCCGTCGCTGCTCCAGGTGCCTGCGTCTGCTGCGATGTCAGGGCTTACGGATGATGAATTGTAGTTTTGCGCGTACAGGAATGGGAATACCTGAATCTGTACGGCGTATGAGCCATTGTCGTATGAGCCCGCAGGGTCAAGGCTGACGATCTGGTCGGTGGTTCCGATTGTTATGGCCTTGCTTCCGCTAGCGCTCGAATCCGATTTGACTCCCCCGCAGGCTGCCAGCGAAGCAACCGCTGTCACACATGTGACAACCGCAATTACGCGTTTCTTGAATGACAAGAGTATCTCCCCCTATGTTGATGAACCAAATTAACCATGCCCCAAATAATTTGGTAGTTAGTGACGATAGGAAGCATTTGTTGCTCTTAGGTTTCCAATGTGTGTAAGTAAGGGTGGATTCCGCATGGATCGAACAATGCCAAGGAGAGCGCCAGCGGAGGTTCAAGGAGAGCGGCGCCTGTCTGGCCCCCCTCATCAATACACGTCTACGTCTCTGCCTCGTCGTCGATCGAGATGCCCCTGATCCCATCAATCTGCATGATGGCATCCATGGTCTCCGGAGAGATGCTGCCATTGACCTTTACGCCGACGACCGCGCCAGACCATGAATTCCGCTCGATCTGGCGTGACGACATCACCTGGGCATCGAACCCCGCAGCGCTGAGTTGCAAAAGCGCGTTGCGCAGGGAGCCCTTGCCGTTCTCGTATGCGATCTGCAGAACGGAAACGTGAAAACGCCTCAACGCCCTGTATGCCAAGGGTGCAACCAGCAGCACCGTGAGGAAATAGCAGAATGTGACCAAAAGAACAAGTATCTGCAGATTGAATGCGGCGCCCATGCCGATCGCTGCGGAGACCCAGATCCCGGCGGCCGTCGTCAGTCCCCTGACTCTGCTCTTGTTATAGAAGATTACGCCCGCACCGATGAACCCGATTCCCGAGACAATCTGAGCGGCGATCCGCGAGCCATCCCAATTCATCCCAGAAGCGCGAACCGCCTCGTATCCAAGAACCGAACTCAGCGAGAAGAGCCAGCTGCCAAGCCCGACAAGTATGTTCGTCCGAATTCCTGCATTCTTGCCATGATATTCGCGTTCCAGACCGATGCATCCGCAGAGAACCATGGTAAGGGCGAGAGATACGAATTGGGATGCCTGAGGAATTACGATATTCAATGGATTAATGCTCCTTCACATTGACCTGTCTACCCATCATATCCTTCGCCAGCATTATGACCGCCTTCGATGCCACGGCCAGCGCTCCCACGCCGATGGCGGGATGACGCAGCAGATTGCGCATGCCAGAGGCATCCGAGACCATGTATTCACCTGCCAGCAAACGAATCGGATCGTGCGCTCGCCGCCCAACAAGATCTCCATAGGTGAGCAGTCTGGTCTCATAGCTCTCCGGGGAATCCTCCTGGAACACGAACAGTCTCAACGCCCTCTCCCGCGCCTTCGGCCCATATGAGCAGAACCCGCACGTCGGGGCGTATCCAAGATCGATGCCGTCGACGTGCCCGACAAAGGAATTCTTATGGTCGTGCCCACAATACAGGGCAAAGCAGTTTCCCGCATTGCGCAAGGCGGAGACCTCTCCGACGTTTCGTTCCGAACAGCAGGGGCCCTCCCCCAAAACCGATCCCGGTCTGCATACCTCCCGATTGATGACATAGCATGAGTCGGAGAATCGACGGTATCCCTCAACGGCATGTGGTGTGAACGGCGAAACCCTCTTGAGACATTGATAGAACTCCTCGGGAGGGATGTGCTGAAACACTATGGATGGGATTGCGGCACCATCCTTCTGCTCATGCCCGACGGATCTCCCCAGCCATTCGATGGCATTCGCCGATGGTGCTCCGTATCCACCGCCAGGCTCAAAATCGCCTGAGTTGACCATCACTATGCTCATTGCAGCGGAGCTGCTCCTTGAGGACGATATGTCGATGGAGAAGGTTCCCGGCTCGCATGCGGGACTGACGCAGGACGGGCCGGATGCACCGGTGTGCTCGCTGACGGAAGGATTGATGCAGCCATCAAATTCGCGATACATGTCATCCTGTTCCTCAACAGGGATGCCGCATTGGAAATCATGATTCCCATATGTCACGGCGAATGGAATGTGGTGTGACACGATAGGATCAAGGAACTGACGAAGCGTCGACCTTACCTTCCCACGGGTATTCTCAAGTTTGGAATCAATATCGGCCGCAGGATCCACCGGGTCCGCGCATGGCCGACTGCGCTGGGACAGCAGCTGCTCGACGCGAACCCCCAGACCGATGTGATCCCCATAGGCATTGCCATGCCGAGAGATGAAGGTCTGGGTGTAGGCGGGATCATACCCACGAATCTGGTCTCCGGTGAGCACCACAAGATCGGGATCGGCCCTCTCAATAGCCTGTGATATCAAAGCGATGGCATCGCTGCTCACATTCGGCCCATCCTGCACATCCGCAAGTTGCAGGACGCGGAATGTTCCATCCTTGCGAAAGCTCAATGACCTTGACTGATTCATATGACTCAGCTCCTTTCCGGATGAACGACATGTTCGACCCACGGAATCTCGACTGACTCTGAGATGACCGGCTGCGGTCGTATGGACACACCGACATGTTCACCGACCGAATACTGCTCACCGGAGTCATGCTGCGCGACAAGAGTCAGTGGTCCAACCGACACGGTCGTTCTCTCGATCGAACCGAGGAAGCTCGTCCCCATAACGGTGCCGGCAACCCTACTCTCGTCTTCCCCATGTTCAAGCATCACGTTCTCAGGTCTTACGAACACACGAACGAGCGCCTTGGGGGGCTGCCGGTTCGACAGTGGGACGAGTGTGCCACAGACATCGACATGGGTGCCATCGATGACGGCTGTCTCCAGCCTGTTCGTCTGGCCAACGAAATCGGCGACGAACGAAGTCTTCGGCGCCAGATATAGATCCTTGGGGACCCCGATCTGTTCGATGTCCCCATCGTGCATGACCGCAACGCGATCCGATATTGCGAGCGCCTCTTCCTGGTCATGGGTGACAAAGATCGCGGTTATGCCCAACTTGCGTTGCAGCGCTCGAATCTCATCTCGCAGTTGAACACGTATCTTGGCGTCGAGCGCTGAGAGCGGTTCATCAAGCAGCAGAACCTGTGGATTGACGACGATCGCCCGTGCCAGAGCCACACGCTGCTGTTGGCCGCCCGACAGGTGTGAGGGATAGGCATCCGCGAATCCTTGCAGCCCGACCAGGTCCAGCATCGCTCTGGCCTTTTCCAAGCGCTCGTCCTTTGCCGTCCTCTTAATTTTGAGACCGAAGGCCACATTCTCGATGACACTCATGTTTGGAAAGAGAGAATACTGCTGAAACACCATGCCGATGCCACGTTTCTGCGGCGGGATGCCTACGACGGAACGCTTCCCTATGCTGATGGAACCCTCGGAGATGGATTCAAAGCCGCTGAGGCAACGCAAGGCGGTTGACTTTCCGCAGCCGGATGGCCCGAGCAGGCTGACCATTTCTCCTGCCTTGATTTCCAGATTGAATGCGTGCAGGACCTCCTTGCCGCCATATGCCTTGGTAACATTCGAAAATGTTACGGATTCTCCAGGCACTTGAGCGGGCGCAGACTGCTTTGGGGATGAACTCATGGTAAATCCTTTCAGATCGTTTTCTCACCCGAACGTGATTTTCTTGTGCCTCGGCCGATGCCGCTCACCAGGAAGAGCGCCACGAAAGTGACGACCAGGACTATGAAGGTGATGATCACCGAAAGATATACGTCGCTTTGAGAAATCATCACGAGATCGGTTTGCAGCGTCTCACGATTCAACAGCGAGGCGATCGTATATTCCCCAAGAACGATCGCCGCCGTGATGAGCGTCACCGAGCTTATGCTTCTACGCAGCGAGGGCACGATTATGTCGATGAGGGTCCTCCACCAGCTTGCGCCCAACGATTCCGCTGCCTGGGTGAGCGTCTTGGCATTCATGCCGTCAAGATCCGATGCAATCGTCGTATACACGAAAGGCATCGCAATGATGCCGTATGCAAATGCAAGCGTCCATGTTCCCGATCCCAGGAATTCCGAGAGAACAGAGAATATCGGTGCCAGTCCGACGACCAGAATGATTGCAGGAATCGCTATGGGAAGGAGCATGAATATTCGCATCTTTCTTTGGACCCTCGGAAAGCGCACATCGATCAGGATGATTGCAGGAATGACGACCGCATACTCGATGAGTATGGTCAGTGCGACAAGAAGAAGCGAGTTGACGAGTCCTGAGCCAAGCGAATCCCAGATATCGGTCGTTGACGAGGCGAAGAGCTCAGCCCAGTGCCCTATCGTGAATCCTCCGGTCGACGACCGGAACGTGAAGTACAGCATGCCGATGAGCGGGAAACCCAGAATGATGCAGAACACCGTCAGCACAGTCGCAGTGAACGCCTTCGATGGGCGATCGTAAGGCTTCCATGTTGCGCCTTCACCCGCCTTGTCTTTCATTTCAGCCATGAAGCCGCCTTCCTTTCAGCCAAGGCATACAGAATCACGACAAGGCTCATGATGACGAGCATCCCGACCGCGAAGGCCCCTGCCTGGCCTGAACTGCCAAGTCCCGTCTCGCTGATGAGCGCGGCCCTGACCTGCAGAGGTGCTATCTGGGACCCCTGTGTTATCAATGCAGCAGCCGTCGCATATGCGGAGAAGGCGTTGGCAAACAGCAGCAGGAAGCCTCCCATGAACGATGGGAACAGCACCTGGAACCCCACGCACCTCCAATAGGTGAGCCTGCTGCCTCCAAGGCTTGCAACGGCCTCGGCCAGATTGCTTGTCAATCTTGCCATAGCCGGAAAGAATGTGATGATCATCAGCGGTATCTGGAAGAACAGGTACGGCAGGATCAGACCTTGCGGAGTGTACAGCCACATGCCGTTGCTATAGATGTCAAGCTTCAGCAGGTTCTTGAGGATGAGTGTGATCATGCCCTGACTGCCAAGGGTCGCGATGAACGCGAAGGCGAGCATGACCCCGCCGAATTGGGAAAGGGTGCTCGCCGCAGCGTCAACAAGCCGCCTTACCATTCCATTCTCACTGCAGCCCAGCAGCGCGAAGCACACAATCGCGCCAAGGCATGCGCCGACGAAGGACGTGAGCAGGGAGAGCCAGCAGGAGTTCCAGAAGGCCTTGATCACCCCGGGTTGGGCATAGACGCTGAAGTTGCTCAGCGTCCAGCCGCCGGTGCCACCTTCGAATGCACTCGCAACGACAAGCATCGTCGGGAGGGCGAAGAGCAGCACCACATACACGATGAACGGAGAAAGCCTGAGCGTATTCCTCAAGTTGTTCATTTATTGCGAGCCCCTTTATCTAGAGATGCCGAAGATTCCTCAGAGTTTCGGAACATGTCAGGAAGCGGCGATGGCCGACCATTGCTGCGAAAGCAGGGTATTTGCAGCGTCCGTCTGCTTGTTCGAGGCAAGATTGATCGGATCGGGCAGACCACCTGCCTTGGAAAGCGCCGAAGCATCTATTGTCTTGTCCTTCTCCATGCTCTTTGCGAGAACGGGCAGGGCTCCCGATTTCAGGAATTGGTTCTGCACCTGTGATGAATACACGAATTCCTCCCACAGTCTTGCTGCGGCCGGATGAGGGGCGTTCTTGTTGATCGCCTGATTGTAGTATGCGCCGTATGCGTTCTTCTTGAAGACGACCGTCTTGTAGTTCGAGTTCTGCTTCGCTGCGGCCACATTGA
Organism: Bifidobacterium sp. WK012_4_13; assembly: GCF_041080835.1. Lineage (NCBI taxonomy): Bacteria > Bacillati > Actinomycetota > Actinomycetes > Bifidobacteriales > Bifidobacteriaceae > Bifidobacterium > Bifidobacterium fermentum. The sequence goes on along the minus strand of NZ_CP129683.1, from coordinate 1,832,333 downwards.
GATAATTCCAATCAATCACCACCGGCGTCTCACCCGAAGCTATGGTCGATGACGTTGCGCCGACCGTGAGGAAATTTCCAGCTGCCTTGAGCTTCTTGAAGAAATTGATGCCCTTTGAAAAATCGTTCAGGGAGCCGCCCTCCTGCAGGGTCGCCCACCCCACTGCGGCAAACGCAGCCCCAGCCTGAGTCGGGTCTCCGTTTATCGCGACCTTTCCCTTGTATTGAGATTTCAGCAGATCGTTCAGACTCTTTGGAGCGCTCACCTTCGACGAGTCATATCCGATTGAGATGACACCCGTATAATCGTTGACGTACAATCCGGTGGTTTCCTTGTTGGCCGTTGGAATCTGACTCCAGTTCGAGACCTTGTACGGAGCATAGTAGCTGGTGTTGGTCGTTGCGACCGACGAGCCAAGGTCAAACACGTCAGGCGCGTTCTTCTGCCCTTTGAGATCCTTGGCGGCCTTGATCTCTTCGGCACTCGATGCCTCTGGATTCGTGGAATTGACCTTGATGCCGTATTTGCTCTCGAAGAGTTTGATGATGTTCCCCCAGTTGGCCCAGTCATCCGGGCAGGCGATCAGAGTGATGGTCCCCTCTGCCTTTGCGGCCTTGACCAGAGCCGTCATTCCACCAAGATCCTTGGCACTCGTCGCGGTCGCAGCCTTGGTGTCAGCCGCATTCGAACTCGATCCACCGCAGGCGGCGAGCGTAAGTCCGATGGCGCTGCATGTCGTGACCGCCAATGCCTTTATCAGAAGATTTCTTAACATCATGACGTCAACTTCTTCCCCTTGATTTCTGTTGAACGATCAGCCTAGAACGCTGTTCCGCATGAACATCGCACGCTTCGATTCCCTCAATGCGTGCCCTTATGCTAAGAGCGCCAAATTAACTGGGTCTAGAAGATTGAAATATTGGGGTATTAAACCATTTACACTCGATACATTCCGGTAATAATGATGCGCGGTGGGCATGAAGGGAAAGGTCTGAGGAACCAGGCTAGTGAGAGAGCCGCAGCATTCGCAATACTGGCTGCCGAGAGAAACGGTCGAAGAGGCATACGAACGAGGCGAATGCAGCTGCGAACAGTATGGCGAATCCAAAAAAGACCACCAGCATGCCAGAGCCCGCCACACCACTGAGCCTGGTTGCCTGTGCCAGCAAGCCATGCATGACGTAGTAGCTTGCCTTGTACCAGAGCTCGTGCATCAGCGACTGGGCTATGTAGAAGCCCAGGATTCCAGGAGCGAGCACGTTGATGGCTGCGATGAATCGAGATCCGCTCTGCGAGTCCAGTCTGACGGACCGCTCGGGCAGTGCGCATATGAGAAGCGCAAGGAGCGCCATCACGAAGGAAAGCACCGAGGTCGATTTGAAGGAGAGCGCATAGAGCAGATCATTGCGCCTTGAGAAGGCAAGGATGCCTGTCAGCATGACGATGCACGCGCACGCCACGAGAATCAGCCATTTCAGTACCTTCGGCGACTTCATGCATTCCACAAGGCCATGCAGCTTCGAATCCTCGGCCGATGACTGTGCCTCCCTCAGACGCCTGCCTATCAGACCTGCGAAAACGAAGGAGAACAGATAGGTTATGGCACTCATCTGCTTGCGCCAATCCCCCAGACCGCGCCCGTCCAGATTGCCCTGATCGAAGAAGGCTATGTATCCGTTGAGCAGATACACCACGACGAGCATGGCGACGACCAGCATCTCAGCCCTGAAACTGCCGATGCGCTCGATCGCCCATGCAATGGCGGGGGCTATGGCCACAAATATGAGATAGAGCCATATGAATTCAAGGTCCATTCCCAGCCAGGTCGAAGCGCCGACCCCGGGAATCGGCATGACATATGCATTGACAAGCAGTGCGATGCCCGCATAGAACGCCAGGGTGACGATGATGACCACGCAGCGCCTGAGCGTGGCGACGCACTGCTGACGCCAGAATCCGACCTGTCTCGACTGAGCTGCCAACGAGGATATCAGGAAGAATCCAGAAATCATGTAGAAGACATGGTTTCCCCATGCGCCAAGCAGATTGACCACGCTCATCAGCCACATGGAAGGAAAGGACTCCGCAAGAAGATTCGCATGGGAGGCGACGGCCTGAGGGTGGATGGCATCCAGACCAGAGGCCTGCTGAAACCAGGCGAGCAGCACATGAAATGCTGAGATGCCAATGATCGCACAGACTCGAAGGAACTCGATGCGCTCGTTTCTCATTTTCTTGGAGCGCATCTCATTCCTCGATTCCTGTGAACATCATATTCCGACTATATCAAGCACAGCGATATGGAAGCATGCTGAAAGTTCGCGCTTTCATCGCGCTTCACCCCAGTGCGCTCCCTCTATCGGCCCCGGCACCCATCCGGCGCGGATCGTCAATGTGCTGAGTCCGCGACTCCGTTCGCGGTCTTGATCATGGCATACTGCGACTCATAGAGACGGTAGTACGCCTTCTTCAGCGTCAGGAGCTGCTGGTGCGTTCCATGCTCCACGATTCTGCCATGATCGATGTAGAAGATCTCGTCGGCATTCTCGATGGTTGACAGCCTGTGCGCGATGATGAACGAGGTCCTGCCCTTCAGCAGATGCGCAAGACCGGCCTGCAATGCCTCCTCGGTCTGGGTATCGATGCTGCTGGTGGCCTCGTCCAGAATCAGGATGCGTGGATCTGCAAGCAGAACCCTTGCAAAGGCGACGAGCTGACGCTGACCGCTGGAAAGCGTGGAACCCCTCTCCTCGATGTAGGTGTCATATCCATGGGGAAGCCCATTGATGAATTCGTCGGCATGCACTGCCTTGGATGCGGCGACGATCTCATCATCGCTCGCATTCAACCTGCCATATCGGATGTTGTCCTTGATGGTGCCGGTGAAGATGAACGTATCCTGCAGCATCACCCCCATCTGCTTGCGAAGCGAGTCCAGCGTGACATCGCGGACATCGTAGCCATCGACCTTCACCGAACCTTCTGCCACATCATAGAATCGTGACAGCAGGTTGATGATCGTCGTCTTTCCGGCCCCTGTCGGTCCGACGAGTGCAACCGTCCTGCCCGGTTCGACGTGGAGGTCCACCAGATTCAGGATGTTGCGTCCTTCCGGCTCATATCGGAATACGACATCGTTGAAATCGACCTGTCCACGTATCTGTGGCAACTCGACGGCATCGGGCCTGTCCTGGATCTCGGACCTGACATCCAGCGTCTCGAAGATGCGCTCAAGGTACGCCGAGCATGTGATGAGCTGGTTATAGAAGTTGCCGATGTTGATGACCGGGTTCCAGAAATTATTTGCATACCCCACGAATGCGATGAGCACGCCTGTGGTGACATTGACGCCAGCGAAGCTCATGATGCCGAGATAGTAGATCAGCGCGATGGTCATCGACGAGATGACCTGAACGCCGGGCCACATGAGGAACTGGATGTGCACTGCCTTCATCCACGAGGCTCGAACGTCGCTCTGCTGCTCCTGGAAAGTCTGGAACTGCGAGCTCTCCTGGGCGAATGTCTGCGTCGTCTTCACACCCGCAATCGACTCGTGCACATATGCATTCAGGTTGCTCTGCTTGTTGGAAAGCACCTGATATGCCTTGCGCTGGAAATGCTGCAGGATCCGGACCCATACCAGAAGCGCGGGGAACAGCAGCAATGACCAGAGGGCGAGTCTCCAATCGATCGCGAACATCACGATAAGCGTGATGATGAAGGTGAACACGTCTGAGATGACGCTGATCAGACCTGAGCTCAGGGTGTCAGAGAGCGTGTTGACATAGTTCACCACTCTGATCAGAATCTTGCCGTGCGGGCGCGAGTCGAAGTATGAGAAAGGCAATGTCTGGATATGGGTGAACAGCTGGCGACGCATATCCTTGAGCAGCAGCTGACCGACCAAGGTTATCGAAACCGTGCGGTATCTCAGGCATAGCTCGTATGCGACGACGGCCACAAGGAATATCGCTCCGAGAATCAGCAGGTCACGGACGCTTTTGGATGGAATCACCGAGTCTATGACTATCTTCGTCAGATACGGTATCGCGACGTCTATGCAGCTCATCGTGATGACCACTGCCAGAATCTTCATGACCTTGCCAAGATACGGCTTGAGATATGCCCCTACCCGGGCTATGTCGTGAACGTTGATCTGCTCTTCGAGATCCTCGTCCTCGCGGAATGTGTTGCGTTGCTGTCGAGCGTTGTGCGTCCGGTCCGCATTGCGGTCCTGGCTGACGTCGTGTATTTTCTTCGCCATCGTATTCTGTGTCCCCTAGTCCTCGTACCCTGCGGACTGACCTGATTGCAGGCCTAATTGCTTGCTGTAGATTTCCCAGTATCTGCCGTGATCGGCGACCAGCTGCTCATGGTTGCCCCGTTCGACTATCTGTCCATGCTCGAGCACAAGGATCAGATCGCAATCCTTGATCGAAGAGATCCTATGGGCGATCGTCACTATCGTTTTCTTGTTGTCGAGATCCCGCAGATGCTCTTGGATGAGCGCTTCCGTCTCCATGTCGACGGCAGAGGTGGTGTCGTCAAGAATCAGGATGGAAGGGTCGTCGGCCAAGGCCCTGGCCAGGCTCAAACGCTGCTTCTGCCCGCCTGACAGCCCGACGCCACGCTCTCCCACAATCGTGTTGTAGCCTTCTGGCATGTTGCGGATGAAGCTGTCGGCACCCGCGACCGAAGCCATGTTGCGCACGTGCTGCTCATCGCGCGCATCCATGCCGAATGCGATGTTGCTGTCGATCGTGTCCGAGAACAGGAAGGTCTCCTGGGCGACGATGCTCACCTGCGAACGAAGCTGGGCGATCGGCCAGTCGCGTGCATCGATGCCGTCAAGCAGCACCCGTCCTGCGGTCGGGTCATAGAAACGCGCGATGAGATTGACCAGAGTGGATTTGCCGGCGCCTGTCTCGCCGAGTATCCCCAGCTTGGATCCGACAGGAACGAAGAAGTCCAGATCCTTGAGAATCGGAGTCCCTGGATCGTCTGCGAATGCAAAGCTCACATGCTCGAAGCGGATCTCGCCGCTGATTCTTCCTGGAGTAAGCACGCTCGACTCGCCAACCTGCTTGCGGATCTGCAAGGCTCGATTCACCGATGCATCCGCATCGAGACGTTCGACGATATTCGATTTCGACGTCAGCAACGAGCGGATCTTGATGCATGATGCGTTGAACCGCTCGATGTCGTTCACCAGCCAGCCGGACTGACGGACCGGACCGTCGATCATCCACAGATAGCTGTTGAACACGACCAGGTCACCAAGCGTCATCTTGCCGTCGATGATGAGCCAGCCCCCGAATACCAGCGTTATGAGTTGCAGGATGAACGACGAGCCATCCATCCACGGCATGTACCTGCGGCTGTTGTATGCGAGCTTCATGTTGCGCTGCATGTAGTCGTCGTTATGCCTGTCAAACACCTTCGTCTCATAGGGTTCACGCACGAAGGCCTTCACCACGCGGTTGCCTTCGATGTTTTCCTCAACCATCGAATTCAACCGTGCCAATGAGTTACGGATGTCGAAGAACAGGGGGTGGGCATGCCGCGAAAGCCCCCTGGTGAAGAAGTAGAGGAACGGTGTCACGCATGCGAGCGCGAGCGCGAGCCTCCAGTCAATCGTGAACATCATGATCAGCGATCCCACGAAGAGAAAGATGCAGTCAGTCGCGTTGTATAGCACCCATGAGAGGAAGTGACGGATCGCATCGGTATCCGATGTCATGCGGCTCATGATGTCGCCGGTGCGCGTGTGATTGAAATAAGGAAAATCCAAGCCATGGAGCTTCTCATATTCATCGCTGACAAGCCGGAAAATGGAATTCTGTCCGAATCTTTCCATGATCATCTGGTATCCGTAGCGGGCGCAGACGCGAATTGCGGTCACACCGATCATGAAAAGACACAGTCTCACCAGACGGTCCTGATGATGGTCGACGATCACCTGGTCGACGATCATTCCCGCGATGATCGGAACCATCATCACCATGATCTTGTCGACGATGAACAGCACCGCCGCAGCGGCCACTCGTGGCAGATCCGGTCGGCAATACGGCATGATCCAGCGATAGTTATTCGCGTCAGTATTATTGTTAGTGTTGACATACATGAGGTAGATGACCCCTCAAACCCTTGATTCTGTGATTGTTCTCTTTTTGGCCTATCATCGACCAAACTTCAATGGCCGGCACGATGAGTTACTTAGCTGCAGAAGCCCTGGCACACGACAGCACGGACCGCCCATGCAGACAGGTCCGCTCCGTTCCCCCTATGTCAAGCCTCAATCCACCAATGCCTCACAAGTCTATACTTCTGAATGCGACTTGCAACATGCATGTTCGGCGTGTTCCCCCGCCGATCCTCCGATGATGCCGTCACAGACACCAGAGAGCGCCATAACACAACGATTGTGGCCTCCACAGTGCGTGGAGGCCACAATGTTTGTTCACGGAAATCCTGTTCCCAGAAGCTTTATATGCGTTCAGAGAAACGAGCGACGGTTACTTGATCGCCATGCGATACTGCCGCATTGCAATGGTTCCTCCTGCACCGATGATGGAGAGGGCAATGCCGAGCATCCACAGCATCGGGGACACGGCGCTGCCTCCGGTATGCACCGAAGCACCTGCGGACGCATCTGTGGCCTGGCCGGCCTTCGGCTCAGAGACCTTGCCTCCGGCGGCATTGGTCTTGCCACCGTTGGATGTTCCGCCACCGGAATTGCCGCCTCCGGACCCTGGTCGGGAGGCAGTGACGTCGAACTGTGCCTGAGCCGTGATGTCTCCGTTTTGAATTCTGAGGGTATGCCTGCCCGTCGCCGTATCAGACGGAATGACCGCATTGAAGCGCACAGCCCCATTCTTGTCCACTGTCGCGCTTGCAATCCTGAGATCCCCAAGATACAGGTCGGCAACGGTGGATGGTGTGTAGCGAGCGCCCGTAACCACAAGCGACTTTCCAGCCTCGACGCTTGTGCCCGACAGCGCGATCGTGCCGCAGGTGAAGGATATCGGGTATGAAACGGCAACGGTCTGCCCATATTGCGTGCATGTTCCGGGTATCGACGTGACGTCGCCGCTGAGCGTGATCTCTGACCCGCTATTGGAAATGCTGAATGTCTTTCCCATATAGGTGAGGCCTGAGACGCCGCCTTGCGCTTCCCGAAGCCTTACGAATGTCGGCGTTCCTTCATCCGAACGATACCCGTTGAGAATCCAGAGATTATCGATGACCTGTGCCATGCCGAAGGTCGTCGGGCTCTCTCCCCGTGAAATCGGCTCGGCCTGCTTGCCACTCGAATCAGTGGCACCAGCCTGATACACCTCGCTGAACTCATGCGTTCTGACGACATCGCGCAGCACTTCCTCCAGCACTGTCTCGGCTTCGGTGGCCTTGCCCTGCTCAAGCAGCCCGTATGCGACGAATTGAATGTCAGGGGCCTTGACGGCATCGGATGCCAGCCCTGCAAACTGTTGGCTGGGATCGTATTCCTCATCGAATCTGGTCATCAGTGCGGCGACCTCTCCGCTGCTCAGATTCGGCATGTGCAGTCCTGTGGCGACGTATTGGGCGCTTCCCTTGCGTTGGTCATATGTCGCATCGGCCTTGCTCGTCCAATAGTATTGGACGGCCTTGCCATCCTTGAAAAACCACTGTGAGAACTCGCTCGACAGATTCTTCTGCACATCGGTGAAGTACGAGACGTCTTCGGTCTCACCGAGCGTGGCCGCGATCTTCGAAGCATAGCCAAGATCGACTGCCAGCGATGCGACGAATTCCAGATCGCGTTCGTCCGAGGCCGGAACGCCGCTGCCTGGGTAATGGGATGCGATGTTCCAGGCCAGGTTCTTGCTCGACCATGTCATATGCGCCTTGACGGCTGAATATACCTGCCTGAGCTTGTCCTTGTCGCCGGTGACCGAATACAGCATCCATGCCGTCTGCGCCTTCCTGCTTGGCAGGGATTCGCCATTGAGATTGCCGTCCGACTGAACGTCCGCCATCATTCCAATGAAGGAATCCCATGCATACTCTGGATCGGTGTATGCGAGATAGTCAATGCCGAGCAGGGAGTCCCAGCTTGCCGAAGCCTTGTTACGGGATGAACCGCCGTTATATGTGGCAGCCTTGCCGGTTGCAACCTGATAGTGGCTGATGCCGCTTTCCGGCTGGGGAGGCACGACGGTCTGCCGTAGATCGACGAATGCCCGATAGTACATCGCGCGGATCTCGGACTGGCTGGTCCCCTGGTAGTCGGTGACGTGAAGCGAATAGTCGCCTACTGCAGGAACCTTGTTCAGGAATTCGGACCATTCCTTGACTCGGCTGGCCAGGGCTGCCACGACCGTGTCAACCTTGGTGCCGCCGACCGCGCTCTTCGCCGCATCGGTCCTGGCCTGAGCCGTCGTATCGTACGCATATCCCAGACCTATCGCGGATTTCTGATCGTTCGGCATGATCGCCAGCCAGGTTTGGCTCGTTGCCGTTGGAGTCGAGGAACCATCCGCACCCATCGATGCGTCGGCCTGGCTGTCATAGAACGATACCGTTGCAGACGCAGGGAACGCCACCGCCCTTGTGTAGGCATCGCCATTGTTGATGGTCAGCACACGGTCTGTGGGATTCCAAGAGACAGTTCCGGTGAAGTTACCGGTCAGCGTCGGATTTCCATCGCTGAGCGACGTGGGATCGATGAGTCGCGATACGGTGGCGTCGTCAACGAACAGGTCTTGGGTGGAATAGCTTCCGGAATCTCCATAGCTTCCCTTCCAGTCAAGCGACTGCGGATTCCATGTGTTGACGTAGTCAGTCGGGTTCTGCGTCCAATAATCGATGCTGTGGAAAGACAGACGCGTCACATTGAATGAAGTTGGCAGCGCCGACTGCGTGGAGAACAGTTTGACGGAAAATGTCTGTTCTCCCGTCTTGCCCGTCATGGATTGAAGGTCATAGCTGAAGACGCCACTGCGATCGGTGTCGTTCTGGATTATGGCGAAATCACCTGATCCATTGGCGCCACTGAGCTTCAGCGCCCACTTTGAACCGGCGCTCAATGAGTTGACGGCAACCGTAAGGATGGGTGTCTTCGACAGGTCGACGGTGAAGGCTTTCGCCACGGCACCGAAGTTTGAGCTGCTCGTACTCCTTATCGTCGCTCCAAGGCCAGAATCTGCCTGTGAGATCGTCGCTCCGTTGTTCGACTGAACGTTGGTCATCCAATCCTTGATCGAAGTCTGGGTGAAGTCGTCGGACTGCGCGGGGCGCGCATGGATCGAAAGGCTCTTGAATGTCGTGGTGCCACTATTGGAGCTGAAGATCTTGATCGTGTATGCCTTGCTGCCGGAGATTCCGAAATCGCTAAGATCATAGGCGAAGGTTCCGGTTGCATCGGTATCGTTCTGCAGATTGGTGTCGCTACTGCCATCGTTGATCTTCAAGGCCCATTTTCCGGTGGTCGAGGCGACCGTGACCATGATGATCGGCTTGGCTGCCGCGTCGAAAGTCACGCTGCGGCCGAAGCCCACCCAAGTGTCCCCTCCGCTCGGAGCCACGATTCCCGCGTTGTCGACGAACGAAATCGAACCTTTGCCGTTGGTGGCCGTCCACGATCCTTCGTCCGAGGGACCGAAGTCGTCGCTCAGCGCAGGAGTTGCATCCCCTTCATCGTAGGCCGTGGCCGTGGTCGATGCCTGAGCGGTGTCGGTGAAGCTGTTTCTCACGACGTTATCCGCAGTTTTCTTGTCCTGATTGGTGTAGAACACGGTATCGAGGCTGTCATCGCTCGTTGGCTTGGCATCGTCGGTCTGACTATGACTTGGATTCAAGGCGATTCTTGACGTTGGCTCGCTGATCCAGCGTTGCTGCGCTGAACTGCTGTCAGCAAGATCGTTGAGCGTTATTGCCGTGTTGGTTGAGGTTGATTCAGCGCTTGCGGTTGCTGAAATCGCGAGTGTCCCGACAGATGCGGATAGCAATGTCGCCGTCGCGATGCAAGCACTGATGATTGTTGTTGAACTAATCGATCTCATCAGTCGTCCTTGTCTGATTGATTGAATACCGAAACGTTTCGGCTTTCTCATGATAATTTAAGGCAACGATCAGTGTCAAGTCAGGAAGGGAAATCGACAGCCCCGTTATTGCAGCTGCGCGAAAATGACGAGGTTGCGAAGTGAGCGCCCATGCTGGCGTTGCAGGCACGTTATCAGCACCAGTCGCCCCGGGACCGAATCCCAGACATCGGAGCGCGATGCCAGGCTCGTCTTGGCTATCATCTCGCTGGAATCGACCGAATAGTTCAGGCCGGCGATCCTTAGGGCGTCTCCACGCTTCACGGTCGCCCTCTGCGCCGCGACGTCGAAGAGGTAGTTTCCCGGGGCGAATCCGTCGCTGAGAGAATGGGTCACCACATACACCGTCCCATCGGCCGCTTTCTGCAGGCCCACCCCGCGATTGCGAACCAGATATGCCTGCGTGAACGTCGGTGGGGTGATCACGCCGTCGACTGCGGAGAGCTCCCCCACAGGAACCTTCATCGACACGGCAGGTACCTCCAGCGTCAGGCCAAGGTCTTGGACCGCATGCATCCGTCTCGTCTGCTGCCCATCGGGCAGTTCATCCGAATCCATGGTCACCGAATTGCCGTGCATGTCCTTGGCCGCACTATGATACTCGACAGCACCCCTGCCCACCATGAATACGCCGACGAGGGCGGTCGCGAGGAACAGCGCGGTGAGAAGAAGCGCGACGCGACGCGAACCTCTCCTCTTCGCAACCATTTCAGCCCCCTTGCCGACGGCGAAGCTCCCTGGCTTCGTTGACAACGATAGCAGCCGTGCACGGCGCGACGACGGCATATGCAGAAGGATCCCTGAACCGCCGTGGTTCCTGAGATCCTTTCAATATTGGACATATGTGGAATACTATATATTGTTTTTCAGTGTCGGATAGAGTACGGAACATGCCAGATAAATCTGCGGACAGCAAGAGACGCGTGACCATCGTCGATGTCGCGAAGGCGGCCGGCGTCGCGCTGAGCTCGACCTCTGCGGCCTTGAACAATCGTCCGGGCGTTTCCGACAAGACAAGAAGGCGAATCGTCGCGAAGGCCGAGGAACTGGGATACACGCCTTCCCTCAGAGGCCGTAGCCTTTCTTCGAAGCGAACCTTTTCGATCGGGCTGGTGATTCAACGAGACATAGACGTCCTCGAGTCCGACCCCTTCTTCGGAAGCTTCATCACCGGCATCGAAGAGGTCATCTCGCATAAGGACTATGCCCTGGTGCTTCAGATAAGCAAAAGCGAGCGCGAAACGCTTGAACGATACAGGAAGCTTTCCTCGGATGGCCGCGTCGATGGCGTGTTCCTCAACGAGTTGAAGATCAACGATGCGCGTGCCGAGCTCGTCAGGGAGCTGGGACTGCCCGCAGTCGCGATCAATTCCGCGAACTCACTGCAGTTCCCGAATGTCAGACAGGATGCCTCCATCCCATTCAGGCAATTGACCGAGCTCCTCATCAGCCAAGGACATACGAACATCGGCCACGTCAGCGGACCGCAGGAGTTCCTGCATTCCTATGTCCGCCAGCACGCCTGGGAGCAGACGATGCACCTGCATGGCCTGCGCATCGGTCCCGTCTTCCATGGAGACTTTACCTACGAAGGCGGCAAGCGGGCCGCGTCGACGATGATGCGGCAGACGCCGCGCCCCACCGCGGTGGTCTGCAGCAACGACCTCATGGCGGTTGGATTCATCCAGGGATGCAAGGATCTCGGTCTGCGAATCCCACAGGACGTTTCAGTCACCGGATACGATGGCATCGCGCTTTCCACCTACATTCGGCCGACCTTGGTCACGGCGCAGACGAATCCACGGCATCTGGCGCGCGAGGCGGCGGAGATGCTGATGCAGATAGTCGATGGTGGACACCCGGAAAACCGCACGATTCCGCCTGCAAGCATCGTCCTTGGCAATTCCGTCGGACGGGCGCCCCATAAATAATCGCCTGATCTGTCCTCCAAGTCCGATTTTTTGATATATACTTGTTTAGCCGAAACGTTTCGGTTTAACAAAGGAGTTAGAGATGAAACCAACTAGCAGTTTTCGCGGAAAGCTCGGCCGTGGCATGGTCGCCGCGGTGGCGATGCTCGCCGCCGTCGGGACAACGGCAGCCTGCGGTTCGACAGGATCTTCCAGTTCCAGCGATTCTGAAATATCTGGACAACTTAACATTCTGGTTTCCAGCGCATCCGCATCAGACACGGCATTCAAGCAGGTCAACAAGGCATTCGAAGCAAAGTATCCCAAAGTCAAGGTGAACTTCTCCTCCGTTCCCAACGACTCCTATCCCGCGACAAAGGCATCGCGCCTTTCAGCCGGAACTCTGGACATCTTCGTCTTGAAGAATTTCGTCGAAGTGCCGAGCTATGCGAAGGATTCCACTTCGGACGACACGCTCATGGCCCAGTCAGGCGGTCTTGTGGACCTGACGAATGAGTCATTCATGAAGGATTACACCTCCTCGGTCCTGAAGGCTCAGGAAATCGGCGGAAAACAGTATTCCGTGCCAACCGGCCTGAGCTATTCGACAGGAATCTATTACAACAAGAAGATCTTTGCAGACAATGGATTGAAAGCTCCGACGACATGGTCCGAACTTGAATCCGTGATGAGCACTCTGAAGAGCAAGGGCATCACGCCCTTCGGAATCGGCGGAAAGGACACCTGGCCTGCCGGTCTGATCATGCTCGGAAGCGTAGCCTCCGAATACCCGACGCTGGCCGCCAAGCAGGCTCTGGCCAAGAATCTGTGGACGCAGAAGGTCTCGCTCACGGACTCGAAGCCTGAAGGCATACTCGAGAAGACTCAGACGATCTTCAACAATGCCCAGCAGAACTTCTCGGGCGCCGGATATGACGATCTTCCCGCGGCATTCGCACGGGGCAACTTTGCGATGATGCCCGATGGAACTTGGAACGAGCCCACGATCGAATCGGCAGTGAACGGGGCGTTCGACTTTGGATACATCCCATTCCCCGCCTCCGACAACGCCAGCGACAATTCGGTTCTCAACGGCAAAATCGAGCTCCAGCTCGGCGTGGCCTCAGCCACGAAGAACAAGGCAGCGGCATTGAAGTGGCTGTCGTTCTTCTCTGAGAAATCGACGTATACGACCTTCGCGAAGACAGCTGGATTCTCTTCGTCCCAACCCGGCATCGACACATCGAAGTTCCTCAAGTCGATCTCCCAATACACGGAAAAATATGAACCTGCCTGGGATCAGGTGTGGGTCGCGAACAACAAGGCCGGCGAAGATGCCGTCTATCCGTTCAACTACCCAGCCCTTTCGCCTCTTGGCACGAAATCAGCTCAAAGCGCCGCCGCTTCGTCCGAATCCGCATGGTCTGCGGCATTCTGAACGGCAGCTGACTGACACCTTCCAGTCATAAGGCTCAACTGCGGTGTGGCGGTAATGTCAGCTGCCGCACCGCTTCCAATTGGAGATAATCATGTCTGAAAAAAATACCTTTCCGTTCTCTTCCAAGGGTCCGCTGCGAATCACCTTCGGAATCGCTCTCGCGGTTCTCTTCGTCTTCGCCTTCGTTCCTGCCATCGCCGTGCTCGTGGTGTCGTTCACCGATCTACGAGGGGTGACGTATCTGCCAACAAAGTTCATAGGGCTCCAGAACTACATCCAATACTTCGGGCTCGGCCATCGAGCAGACAACCTCAACGCCCTCAAGAACACGCTGATCTTCGCATCGCTCTCGACGATCATTCAAATCACCCTGGCGCTGGGCATCGCGATCCTGCTAAACAACCCCAAGCTGCGCGGAAGAAACATATACCGTGCCGTCGTCTTCATGCCAACTGTTCTCGGCGTCACCGTCACCGCCCTTGTGTGGTCATTGATGTTCAACACGTCAGGCGGGCCAATCCAGCAGGTGCTGCTGCTGTTTGGAAAGAACTCCGCCTTCTTCGGAGACCAGAACATAGCGCTCTATCTCGTGATATTCGTGCAGATCTGGATGGTCTGTGGAACCTCGGTGATCATATTCCTATCTGGTCTTCAGGCCATTCCACAGGAACTGTATGAGGTTTCCAGCATCGATGGGGCAGGGCCCTGGGCGCAGTTCAGATTCGTGACGCTCCCCATGCTCTCACCGTCAGTCACGGCGAACGTCCTGCTGGGCATCGTGAATGCGCTCCAAAGCTACCAGCTGACCTACGTGCTGACCGGAGCCGACAAGAAAGGCACGCAGGTTCTTTCCCTGCAGGTCTACATGCAGGCATTCGGGGGGCGTTCGGGGACCACGCTCTCGCAGTCGCAGGGCTATGCAGCCGCGATTTCAATGGTTCAGTTCGTGCTGGTCGGGGTCATAACGATTGCGACCTTGGCCTATCTGCGTAGAAGGGAACAGAAATGAGCACCACCGGCAAAACCCAGACAGGCACGCTGAAGACCCCGTACTCGCGTCATCGGACGACAGGGGCGAGCAGCAAGGTAGCCAGATCGCAACGTGTCGGCAAGACACCATGGCTGATGTATTTCTTCGTGGCGTGCATTCTCATACTCTTCATATTCCCGCTGCTGTATTTGCTGAACACCGCCCTGAAAAGCACCTCCGAGTTCGTGACCAACCCCGTGGGCATCGTTTCATCGTTCCAGTGGGGCAATTTCGCAGAGGCGTGGTCAAAGGGCAATTTCGGGGCATACTTCCTCAACACGGTCATATATACCGTCTGCGGCGCAGGGCTTGGCACTGCCATAAGCCTGTTCATGGGATTCCCAGTCGCACGCGGATACATCAAGGGATCGAAGTTCTGGAGTCTTCTCTTCACACTTGTCCTGTTCCTTCCGAATGCCCTGATGACCCAATTCCAGCTTCTTCTCCGGCTGCATCTGTATAACACCCAGATCGGCTATATTCTGATGGTCGCTGTCGGCGTCGGAATCGGACCCTTGCTGTTCACCGGATTCGTCTCGTCGATACCGAAGGACCTCGATGAGGCTGCCGCCATAGACGGCGCAGGGTATTGGACCTATCTGTTCAAGTTCATCGTGCCGCTTTCCAAGCCGGCGTTGATGACGGTGTTCATACTTCAGGCGGTATGGATCTGGAATGAAATCATCATGGCAACCGTATTGTTCTCCGATCAGAACAAATTCCCGATCTCAGCAGGCCTGTTCGCATTCAAGGGGACGTATTCGAACAATTGGCCACTGCTCGCCGCGGCCACGATCATCGTCGCCGCTCCCCTCGTTCTCGGGTATCTCTTCATTCAGCGCTATCTCGTCAACGGCGTCCTTGGAGCGGTGAAGGGATGAAGGCATCGGGAATCGCTACAAGGCAGCAGCCCTTCCGCTCCTGTGGATGGGGAATTTCGAAAGGACTTATTTACTAATGGTTGGAACCAGCTTTTTCAAAGACGCAACATTTCCGCTTGGACCGTTCGTTCCTTATGAGAACAATCCGATCCTGACGCCGCTGGGCGGATCATGGGAATCTGCAAACCTCTATAATCCGGCGGCCTTGGTCGTGGATGACGAGGTGGTGCTGCTGTATCGAGCGCATGCGGACGACATCGTTTCGCACATCGGGATTGCACACAGCAAGGATGGATACTCTTTCGAGCGTGAGTCGTCTCCCGTGCTTTCACCCAGCGAGGACTATGAAAGATACGGCTGCGAAGATCCAAGAATCACAGCGATAGATGGCACATACTATCTGACCTATACGGGTTGGGATCGAGAGCGGGCTCGGCTCTGTCTTGCGACTTCAACGGATTTGCACGACTGGACCAAGCACGGTCCGCTGTTTGAAGACTTCGACACCTTTGCCGTCACAGACTCCCCGACCGGAGGCAATTGGAACAAGGCAGGCGTGATCCTTCCCTTCAGAATCGAGGGCAAGTGGTGGATGTATTTCGGCGAAGGCAGCATCTATTGGGCGACCAGCGATGACTTGCTTCATTGGACTCCGGGAACCACGGACAAGGAGCCGATCTACCGACCGATGGAGCATTCATTCGATGCGAATTTGGTCGAGATAGGCGCACCCCCAGTGCTGACTTCAAACGGACTGCTCCTGTTCCTCGCCAACGGAGCCACCAGACAGACCCGTCCCGATGGAAAATACGATGTCGACTATCGATGCGGCCAGTTCGTCATCGACCCCGACAATCCTCGTGAGGTGCTGGCAAGAATGACGACGCCCTGGCTTCACCCACAGACCTTCGAGGAGGTCAACGGTCTGATACCGAATGTGACATTCGTGGAAGGGCTCGTGCATTTCCACGATCTGTGGTTTGCATATTACGGACAGTCAGACACGACTCTGGCAACTGCCGTGTTCGATCCTAGAACGCGCTGGGGTGAGTCGCTGAAAAGCTGATGACCGCATGAGGGGATGGAAGGGGGGTGTCGGCAACGATCTCAAGCGTTGCCGACACCCCCCTTCCATATCCAGAAGAAAGCCTCGAACGGTCCAAGGAATATAAGGTGCGCGGTGCTCCATGAACGGTGACGCAGATGCGAAAGGGACGCCTCAGCGATTCCTGTCCAGACAGTTCTCGTGCGGATCGATGACCGCCGATACGGCCGTCTCGATGATGAAGCGCGACGCACGCGCCAGATTCACGTGTTCCGGATCGAGCAGCCACTGCAGCTGCAAACCATCCATCGCTGCGAGGATGCCTGCGACGGCGTCCTCGATGGCCGTACGATCACTGTCACTCAGACTGCCCTGTTCACCGACGAGGACCTTGCCCAGGGCCTCACTCAGCTCGGCACGCAGACAGCTGTAGCGTGAGAAGAAATAGTCCTTGCCGAGGTTGCCTTCGGTCACCGATTCTGAGGAGAGGATCAGATAGGTCTGAACGATTCCGGATCGCTTCATATTCTCTTCGGCGGTCTTGATCAAGTGTCGGAAGGCGTCGAGTCCCCCAGGCATGCGTTTGCCTTCGAGATCGGCGACATCCTGGTTGTCGCGATATTTCAGCACTTCGAGCAGCAACCCCTTCTTGCTGCCAAAGTAATGCAGCACGCCTGCGTGCGTCATGCCGACCTGTCCGGCGATGTCCTGCAGCGTGGTGTTGCTTGTCCCTTTCTCGCCGAACATCAATGCGGCCACCTTGAGAATCTCCTCGCGCTTTGCCAAGGTCTCAGGACGGTGTTGCACGGCCCTCTTGTTTCGAGTATTCATCTCAGCACTTCCTTAGAGCTCAGTGACGTTCCGCACACATGCATGGCAGCAGGGTTTATCCAATGGTAAGGGTGTCCATCTATATTTCCATATGCCCGTATGAGTCTCGCCCTCTGTTCCGATGAGTCAGCGAACTCGATCGTCACGGGACAGGGTGACCTTGCCCACCATGTGCCCGCCTTCCACCATGCCATGCGCCTTGCGAAGCGTGCCAGCATCGACAGGGCTGAGATTCATCGTCATCGTGCTGCGTACGGCCCCCGAATCCACAAGCTCTGCGATCTTCTCCAATATGTCATGCTGCCGAATCATATCGTCGGCGTGATGCTTCGGCCTTGCAAACATGAATTCCCAGTGCCACGAGAGCGCCTTGTCCTTGAGGGAATACCAATCAAGGTTCTTTTCATCGTCGATGGCGACGATCTCGCCGAAGGGCCTCATCACGGCGTTGAAAAGCCCGATGTTGCCCTTGCTGTATGCGCTGAAAGCCCAGTCGATGCCATTGGGGGCAATGTCCTGTATCTTCGCGGCCACATCGTCGTCACGATAGTCGACGACGTCATCGGCACCCATGTCAAGCGCCCATCTCCTGGATTCTTCTCGTGATGCCAAGGCTATGATTCTCAACGATGTCAGCGCATGCGCAAGCTGGATCACCATGGACCCGACCCCACCAGCCGCACCGACGACAAGAAGGGACTGCCGATCGTCTCCGCCGTCGTTGGACGCGGGTGTGCGGTCCACCCGGAGCTTGTCGAACAACGCCTCCCAGGCGGTGATTCCCGTCAAAGGCATCGCTGCGGCATGTGCGTCATCAAGCGTCGCAGGAGCATGCCCCACGATTCTTTCATCCACAAGCTCATACGCTGCGTAGGACCCCTGCCTCGTCACGTCTCCGGCGTACCAGACACGGTCGCCGACACTGAAGAAACTTGCATCCGGTCCCGTTTCGACCACTTCACCGACTGCGTCCCACCCTAGGATCAGAGGAGACGAAGACGGCGAAGTAGCATTCGCCGAAGCGCGTATCTTGGTATCCACCGGATTCACTGAAATTGCATGAATTCTGACGAGAATGTCACGCCCTCGTGGGCTTTTCGGTCTGGCAACCATCGCATCGCTGAGGCTCTTTGGATTGTCGGCGCTTCCGCCCTCGAAGGTCACGACTGCGCTCATTTCAGATTCTTCTGCCATACGATCACCATAATCTTTGAGAACGGTGTCATGGGCTGAAACTGTCCAAGAGCGAACGGAAGCATGCGAATGGCAGAGCCAGCAGCGAAGGTTCCCGTGGCTGCGGCCTGGATTCTCGCGGGTCATACTCCGCGAAAACCATGCGTACATGCATCCGAATCATTTTCGATATAGGCTTCTCTGGTGTAGGGGGGGGAAGCAGACATGTTGAGCATTCAGGACATCTTCAGCATCGGAGTCGGACCGTCATCGTCGCATACCGTGGGTCCGATGTGCGCGGCACGAGCATTCGCCGCCTCCCTTGAGCAATCCGGGCTCATTCACAAGGTCCGGCGCATTAGGATCACCCTGTACGGCTCACTTGCACTGACTGGCCTTGGGCATGGCACCGATCGTGCGATTCTTGCCGGTCTGGAGGGTGCCACCCCTTCCGATGTCGACACCGACCACATGACGGTCATCGTGCAGGAATGCGAGCAGAGCGCCTCATTGAAGCTGATGGGTTCGGACACGATTGCATTCGACTATGGGGCAGACATCGTCTTCGAACGATGGAAGCGCATGCTGCTGCACCCCAATGGCATGAGATTCGAAGCCTATGACGCCGCGAAGGCCATGCTTGACGAGCAGGTCTGGTACTCGATCGGGGGTGGGTTCATCAGGCAGGGAACGGCCCATGACCCCCAGGTCGGATTGCACGACAGCGCGACCGCCGATGACGCCTGGCTCGGTGAAACGACATCACCACCCAGTGACACCTCGCAGGGCAACATCGCGGATGCGCCGGCAAACGAGGACATCGATTCGATTCCCGTTCCATATGACTTCAGAACATGCGACGAGCTTCTCGCACTCTGTGACTCCCGGCGCATGAGCATCGCCGAAATCATGATCGCCAACGAAATGGCCTCACGCTCCCAATCAGACGTTCTGGCAGGCCTCGACTCCATATGGCGGGTCATGCACGCATGCGTTCAGGCCGGGTGCACCAGCAATCGTGCAACGCTGCCGGGCGGCTTGCACGTTCCACGCCGCGCCTCCCACATCTATCGCAGCCTCAAACCAGCAGGCGTCGACGTGCTTGGCGACTCATGCCACTCACTCGATGCGGCGCTGCATGGGAAGGACATGGAGTGGGTCGATCTGTTCGCGCTCGCAGTCAGCGAGGAGAATGCGAGTGGAGGACGAATCGTCACCGCCCCCACCAACGGTTCGGCGGGCATCATTCCTGCCGTGCTTCATTATTATTGGTATTTCGTCGACGGTTCTGACATGCGCGGCGTCGAACGCTTTCTGCTCACCGCCGGGGCTGTCGGATATCTCTTCAAGCGCAATGCCTCCATATCCGGGGCGGAGGTCGGATGCCAGGGAGAGGTGGGATCCGCGTGCTCGATGGCTGCAGCCGGATTATGCGCCGTTCTCGGCGGCACTCCTGCACAGATAGAGAATGCGGCAGAGGTTGGCATCGAACATCATCTGGGACTGACATGCGATCCCGTCGCAGGACTCGTCCAGATTCCATGCATCGAACGCAACGCCATGGCAAGCATGACCGCAATCAATGCCGCACGCATCTCGCTGCTCGCCGAGGGCAAGCATATGGTGAGCCTCGATCAGGCAATCAAGACGATGAAGCAGACAGGCCACGATATGATGGATAAATACAAGGAAACCTCTCGTGGCGGCCTTGCGGTGAATGTCGTCGAGTGCTGAACCCACATCAATCAACGATATGCGCTCATCGAAAGTCATTTGAATCTCGTCTGGTTTTTTGGCGTTTTGCTTCTCAAAAGCCACTTATGGGGCACAATGGTATGAGAATACAATGAATGGAGCGGTCGATTGGGAACAACACTCGCAGACATAGCCGCGAAGGCGGGGGTGAGTCAGGCTTCGGTTTCGCGTGTCATCAATGCAAAGCCAGGAGTGTCCGAGGATTTACGCAACACGGTCATAGATGCCATAACCGCGCTGGGGATGCCAGTCGACAAGATGCAGCGCAATGGCACGCGTCTCATGGCAATCGTGACGCCCAACATGTCGAATCCCATATTCCCGGAATTCGTGACGGCCATAACCAATCTGCTGGCTCAACGCGGGTTCCTCGTCATCGTATGCTCGTATACGCCATCGGGAACTTCAGAGGATGGGTATCTCGAACTGCTGCAGAGCCAACCGCTCGCCGGCGTCATCTTCCTTGGAGGAAAATACGACACCAAGGACTCGAATCTATCGGTCTATAGTATTCTCACCGATCGCGGAATCCCCGCGGCCTTCGTCAATGGCGCCAAGCGCGACATGGACGGACTCTATGTCAGCACCGACGACGCGAAGGCGATGACCATGGCCTTGAAGCACCTTACCGATCTGGGACATCGACGAATAGGATTGCTGCTGGGCGACAGAAGCCATTACCCTTCGATCATCAAGCACAAGGCCGCGCTTGAGTTCTTCGAGCAGCAGCATATCGAGCATGGCAGCAACATGACCGCATGGACTACCTATGGCGTCGAATCAGGTCAGATGGCTGCCCAATCGCTGATCGAGGGTGGTGCGACAGCCATCGCATGCGCGAGTGACGAGCTTGCCCTGGGAGCGATCAAGGCCACGCGCTCGTTGGGGCTGAACATCCCGGAGGATATATCGGTCACGGGATACGACGACTCCGCCTCGATGAGCTTCATGGCACCGTCGCTGACGACGGTTCGCCAGCCCGTTGCAAAGATCTGCCTGTCAACCATAAACGCGCTGATGGCGATGATGGAGAACAAGAGGCTCATGGCACGAAGGGACGTCATTCTGTTCGATCCCGAGCTGATAGTGCGCGAATCCACTGGTCGCTGCCTGAGCCCCCGCACCTCAGACGATAAGGGCTGAGAGCCGCGGCCGCAGTCGCTGAAGCGGCTCCTTGCCTAAGGCGGCTGCGCCCTTGCCGAGGGTTGTGCCTGCAACTGCCTTGCACCGTTGCCAGAAGGCACACCATTCTCTGGAATCCTTCATCCTGCACGCTAGTAGAATGCAGGCATGAGCTCCTATGACATATCGAAACTACCCAAAGATGAATTCGCGTTCCCCGGACCACTGCGAGACAAGTTGGTCAGTGCCCTTCTCAGCGGGAAGAAGACAAGTTCCACCAGTCTGTTGGTCGAGTTCGAGATCGAGCCCGAACCACTGCCCAAGGCAGGCGACCTGAGCGTCATCATCGATTCGGACGAACGTCCTGTCGGAGTGCTGCGTCAGTCAGGCACGACGATCTGCCGCCTTGCCGATGTCACGCTCGAACACTGCATCCGCGAAGGCGAGGGCTATGAGAGCATAGCGGCCTGGCGCAAGGCCCACGAAGACTTCTGGACCAGCGAGGAATACCGCTCATCCCTCGGCAGGCCAGACTTTCGGCTGAACGACGACACGCAGATCGTCTGCGAACGCTTCGAGCTCGTCGAAACCCTTGCCTAGATCCGACGGAAAACCGACCCCTCACAGGTCGAGTTTGCAAGTTTTTGGCACTTCGTGAAGTACTCGGCGCTGAAATCGTTGAATAATCGACGCAGAGATGCAGGAAAATCGACGTTCATACTTTGGGGAGTGCCAAAAACTTGCAAACTCAATGAACCTGGCAGCATGCCAGGCAGCAATCATTGGGTACGGGTGTAGGTGCGGACTCTGGGCGGGACGTAATTCCTGACCCAGGGAACGATCTGATCGAAGGATGTCGCAAAAAGCAACGTGTCAAGGCTTTCCTGAGTGAGGAATCCCTCATCGACCATGCGCCGATACATGGTGGCGATCGGATCCCAATATCCATCGAGGTTGAAGAAGATGCATGGCCTTGACGTGAGTCCGATTCGCGCCCAGGAGAATGCCTCCGTGATTTCCTCGACGGTTCCCGGGCCTCCGGGGAAGGCGATGTAGACATCGCCGAGCTCCATCATTCGACGCTTGCGCTCATCCATGTCATGCACGATCTCGACGGTCGTCAGCCCTTCGTATGGTCTCTCGCGGTCTGCAAGCGCCTGCGGAATGATGCCGTGAGCCGATCCGCCATGTTCCAGCACACTTTTCGCAACGATGCCCATCAGCCCGACACCGCCTGCGCCGAAGACGAGCTCACCGTGCGATTCGGCTATCCATGTGCCGAGTCGTTCCGCCCATTCTGCATATTTTGGGTCATTGCCCGTAGACGCTCCGCAATATACCGTGACTTTCATCGTTCGATCAGTATTCACGCAATCCTCCGCATTCAGATGAGATTTCGGTTTGGAATCACACTGCCGTCTCCATGCAAAGCACGCGCCTTGCACGACTGATGATCCGGCAGACATGACCTTACATTCAAGACATCACGCCCGCGAGAAGATTGACGGTCGCGCCGATGAGCAGGGTGTTGAAAAGATATGAGAGCAG
Organism: Bifidobacterium sp. WK012_4_13; assembly: GCF_041080835.1. Classification (NCBI taxonomy): domain Bacteria; kingdom Bacillati; phylum Actinomycetota; class Actinomycetes; order Bifidobacteriales; family Bifidobacteriaceae; genus Bifidobacterium; species Bifidobacterium fermentum. The sequence goes on along the minus strand of NZ_CP129683.1, from coordinate 1,809,518 downwards.
CGTATGTCCGAGAGCCACTCTCCTGACGTTGGTCGAGGTCAGATCGGTGTCGGAGACCTGGAATGTCATGCCCATGGTGAAGGCGAGGTATGCGAAATCGGTGTATTGCGGAAGCTTCGTACCCGGAAAGTCGATGCAGGGATCGGAGCCACTGTAATACATCTCAGCATATCTGAGCGTGTACAGCGTATGGATCAGACCCCAGGTGAGGAGAATGCTCGACAGCGTCAGCGCGGCAATCGGAAGGGTGCGTTCCTGCGAGGATCCGCCGATGCTCATCATCACAACCAGTGCCACGATGGAAACCACGCTCGATATCATGATGACTATGTCCGCGGTCGTACGCGAGGGATCCTCGCCCTGCGCGTGCTCACGCGTGCGTTCTCCCGTGAACCTTGCGATTCTCGACCAGACGCGCACAAGATAGAAGATGCAGGCGCAAGCCCATCCGATGACGAATGACGTGGGTAGGTTCTGTCCAAGGAAGCATGCAAGCAGTCCGATGGGGATGCCGATTGCGAACATGATGGAGGTACGGCGACCAGAACGGGATATGCCTCGGCTGCCTGCCGGCGCAGCGTTTCCAGCATCCAAGACTGGGAGAGTCTGTGGTGGATCCGGAGATTGAGACGCTGCCGCGTCATGCGGGGATTCATCCCCCGAGCCACTCCCCGTCTCGCGTTCCGGCCGTATTTCCGAACTCATCCCTGGACCCTTCGCTTTTCACAACCTATGCCACATGCTATCACCTGGCCCGGTTCCTGCGAGGGCGCGCCAATCGGCAATCATGCCCCTTCCTGGCGCCACCGACAGTAGCTCGTCGAACGCGCATGCCACGGCACCTACGACAGCAGGGAGAGCAGGTCGTCCTTGGTCAGCGACGACATGGACTGCCCCGAACGCGATGCCGAATCCACGAAGCGCGATGCCAGGTCGGACTTGGAATGCTGAAGCTTGAGTATCCGTTCCTCAATGGTGTCCTGCGCCACGACCTGATAGACATTGACATCCTGTGTCTGGCCAATCCGGTGTGCACGGTCCGTCGCCTGGTTCTGTGCGGCAGCGTTCCACCAAGGATCCGCATGGACGACCACGCACGCACCCGTCAGGTTCAGACCTGTGTTCCCTGCCTTCAGGGATATCAGGAACACAGGGGTGTCGTCCCTGTTGAACTGATTGACCAGCTCAAGGCGTTTCTTCTTGGGGGTGGCTCCGGTTATCACGTCGTATGCGACCGAGTCGCCCCGAAGACGTTCGGCGATGAGGTCAAGATAGCTCGTGAACTGCGAGAATATGAGCATCTTGCGTCCGGCATCCTGACATGTGGACACCAGGTCTTCGATTGCATCCAGCTTTGCGGATGTGCCCTTGCCTGATTCCGCATCAGCGAACAGCAGCCGCGGATCGCAGCATACCTGGCGCAGCTTCGTGAGCTGAGCCAGGACGAGCAGCTTTCCCTCGGTGAAGTCGGGGTCGGTCTGACGGGTGAGCGTGTCTCGCAGACGCTGTTCAAGCGCCGCATACAGCTTGCGCTGCTCGCCCTGAAGCTTAACTGTGATGACGTTCTCGATCTTGTCAGGCAGATCCTTCAGAACCTCGGATTTCAGTCGGCGAAGAATGAATGGGCCGATGAATCCCTGGAGCTTCATCTGGACATGCCGGTCACCGCTCAGGATTGGCATTTCAAAGCGTTCGCGGAAGTGCGCGTAGGACCCGAGAATGCCTGGCATCAGAAAGTCGAAGATGCTCCACAGCTCCGAAAGACGATTCTCGATCGGAGTGCCCGTCAGTGCAAATCGATGCAAGGTCTGTATCGTGCGAACGGCACGCGAAGACTTGGTCGCGTGGTTCTTCACGTACTGCGCCTCGTCGAGAGCCATGCAATAGCAGCGCAAAGCCTTGTAATCGTCAAGGTCTCGCCTCAACAGGTCATACGAGGTAATGATGACGTCTGGCTGTTCGTCCGCAGTCGCACCGCCTTCATCCGACACCGATCGTCGGGCCCTGGCCAGCATCTCATGACGTTCGGCCTTGGTTCCGGAAGCCACCATGACCCTCAGGCCTGGAGCGAACTTCTCTGCCTCCGCCGCCCAGTTATAGACGAGGGACGCGGGGCACACGATAAGGTTGGGGCCGACCTCGCGTGCCTCGCTCTGCCGAGCAAGCAGGAACGAAAGCAGCTGTGCGGTCTTTCCCAGACCCATCTCATCGGCAAGAATGCCGCCGAATCCTTTGTCGCATACGGCGCTAAGCCATCTGAATCCCTCTGCCTGATATGGTCTGAGCACCTTCTGCAACGACGAAGGCAATGCGTAGCGCGTGGGATCGATCACCTTCAGCTCCTGCACATATGCCTTGAAGCTCTCGGATTTCGCGGAGTCCGGGACCTGACTGTCAAGATAGTAGGCCTCGAATGCCGGCAGGTCGACGTTTCCTGCGGCAAAAGCTCCCTGCTTGATGCCCAGATCGTCGGCGATGTCTTCAAGCCGATGGGTATCAACCGATCCCATGTCGACGAAGCTCCCGTTTCGCAGTCTGTGGAAGCGGCGATGCCTGCGATAGCTCTGAAGCAATTCACGCACCTCGTCGGGATCGATTTCGTCTGCCATCGGCGATATTTCAACCAGACCGGACTTCATGCTCAGTCCAACGCCTATGACCGGCTTTGGCATGTCCGTCATCCCGTCGAATGCGGGGGTCGCAAACACGTTGCCCAGACTTTTGAGAATGGTGAGACCCTCGGTTATCAGCCTGTAGATTGCCTTGTCATCCGACTCCGGAATGCGGGCAACCGGCCCATCGGGCATCGGGAAGTATTGACGCACGGCCTCGACAGCCAGACGCTCGGCATCCTTGTCCCGCTTGATGCCCTTGCTGCCGTTGATGCCGATGCCTGAGAACACATGGAAGCTCTCATCACCGTAACGGGCCTGAACATCGCAGGTGATTCCCTCGTCGTCGCGGTCAAGATAGCATTCTATGACGCAGGGCTCGGTTCGTAGCTGCAGGAGTTCCTGCGGGAGTTCGGCGATGATGCCCCTATGGCTGCTGGCATCCGACGAGTTCGTCGCCGAGACCGGTCCATCCGTTTCGCCCACGTCCTTCGGTGAGGAGAGAAAGGGAAGGACCGTGCGGGAAAATGATTCCAGGTCATCTTCGCCAAGATAGAGTCCATCAGGGTCACCTTCGGCACATAGCGTCGAGATAAGCTCACGATGGTTGACGAAATACTGGCTGCATCGATGGATGACGACCTGATTCATCATCATGTCCTGCATGTCGGAAGGCATCTTTCCCTCGGAGTTTCCCTGAGAATCAAGGGAATCCTCCGCCGTGAAAGCGTCTCTGCCCACAATGGGCCGCGCTGCACGCGATGGTGATTCGACAGGGCGAACGATCACGAACGATGACGCTCTCCCTGGTATGAAACGTTCGGCGACGGCACCATGCCGAATCGAGAAGCCAGAGTCACGCTCGGCCGCTGATCCAAAGGCGGCGTCATGGTTCACGGCGTTCTGTTCGTTATCGTTCTGGGCGACGATTCGAATCCCCAGATCGGGGTCGCCATCCACGACATGTGCCGGTCCGGAGGCTTCGAAGAGCTCCTGCGGCGGGGCGTAGTCTATCGTTTCATCGGCTCCGACAAACAGATCCAGCAATTCGGCGACCTCAGAGTCGGAAAGCGAGATCACGGCGATTTTGGGCTGATAATGCTCCGCGTAGTAACCAGAGCTGCGCTCCGATGCAAGGCTCTTTCGAATCTCAAGAGCACGGTCGATGATTCCCAGCAAGTCACGGGAACGCGGTGAAAGCGATTCAATGGTATGGACGAATGAGAGACGCTGCCCGTACGAAAAATACTCGCGCCCTCGGAAGGCTCCGATCATTCCCTGAATGTCTTTGACGACATAGTTGATGTTGTGGGAGGGAACGAGAATGCGAAGCCGCAATGACCAGCCACGCGCCGCGCATTCGATGCTCGGACGCAGACGGACGGCGCCTTCCGGCATGTTCTTGCGCATGTCCGAACGGGCATGTCCGCCAGCCGTCTCGGAAACCGTACTCACTTCCTTCAGCAGCGCGATCTGGCGATTCTTGGCCTCCGCACTCTGCTCAGCATCACGCTGACGCATGAATCTTCTCAGAATCCTTGTCGTGCCCTTATGACTGACATTCTCCCGCCTTGGAGCGCGTTGCACACCAGATCCGAGGAAGAGCTCTGGATGCTCGTTGTATTGCTTGATCAGCGCAGCGGAATGCTTGCATCCTGCACCCATGCGGTTGAAGGCGGGCATGTGCAGGAGATGGAGACGATCTTCCCCGCAGGAATCTGAATCGAAGCGCTTACCTGATAGTCAGCGCTCCCAACCGAGGAGTGCACACGCGTGGAAACCACAGGAGCGGTGCTCTCCACCTCTGCGGAGAGCATCAGCTGGGCATCTGGGGTTCCCTCGTTCTTTTCGGCGCTTCTCATTGAATGCATGCGTCCGCTTGCAATCACCTCATACGCCCGGTTATACGCTCGCGTACCGAAATAACGTCGAATCTGCCGTTCAGGTACCGTTCCCGTCATCTCAACTGTCATTGAGCCGCTTACTCGCCTTCTGCAGTCGCTCACAACTGCTCTCATGCCTCATCCGGCCGTTTTCAACCGGTTGCTTTCCCTTAGCCCGCGCCCAAACCAACCGCCGTCATGCGGACGGCTCTCTCCCAACGACTCCACATGGCGTTCATCAGAAAATCTGATCATTGCAAAAAGGACATGTCAATCCTAGTCCACTGACTGAACCGAGCGATTTGCGTAGTCCTTGAGTGAAATCCCGAGCAGTTCGGCCTCTCGCCCTGTCTGCCCGGTGACCAGCAGGTTTCTTGTACGCAGCTCGGGTATTGTTCTGGCACCAAGCAGGGTCATGATGGAACGCAGCTGCTGCTTCCATCGCTCTATCTCCTCGACCAGTCCACTCTCGCCGGACTTGATGAGAGTATGCAGAAAATGCCCTGATACGCCGACCGCCTGGGCGCCCAGCGACAGGGCGATTGCCACATCCAAGGGTGTTCTGACACCGCCCGATGCAACGATCTGTGGCTGCAAGACCGAATCGGATGATGCGTGCGAACTTCCATCCCGATCGGCCAAGCGCTCATGGTGGACCTCGACCGCGTTGAGCAGACTGAGGACCGTGGATTCGCCCCATCCGGCCATATATCCATATTCGGAACGGTTTCGACGCTGATTCTCGATTGTGATGAAATCCGTTCCGCCCCTGCCACTCACATCGATTGCCGCGACGCCCATCGCCGCGATGGCGCGAATCGTTGCCTGGCTCATTCCAAACCCGACCTCTTTGACCACGACGGGAACATCCACGGTTTCGAGGATTTCACGGATCGTTGCCTTCCAGGCCGAAAAGTCACGGTCTCCTTCTGGCATGACTATTTCCTGTGCGGCATTGACATGGATCTGGAGCGCATTCGCCGCGATCATGTCCACGGCCTGCCTTGCCTGGCTCGCAGTGACGCTAGGCCCGACATTGGCAAACAGGAATCCATGCGTGTGTTCCCTGAGCGTCGTGAAAGTCGGAGTAAGCGCCCGATCACGAAGAGCAGCGTGCTGCGAGCCGGATGCGATGGCGACGCCGCAGCTTTCTGCGGCCTGTGCAAGCGCGCCATTGAGCACGCCGGTGCTTGCCGATCCACCGGTCATCGCGTTCACATAGAACGGCACGTCCCACTGGGATCCGAGCATGTCGACATGCATGTCGACATCGTGCACCGCCATGTCTGGAAAGCTGTTATGGACGAACCTGACATCGTCGAAGGAATTGCAGCCTTCGGCTTCATGCTGGGCGTTTGCAAGCCTGACATGGTCGTCCTTGCGCGAATGCCTTCTGGGCAAGGTTTGCTTCGAAGGCATGGCAGCGGGCTGGGATGGGGCTGGCTCTTCGTGATTCGGCTTGCTTGACATGATCATTCATCCCCAGTGCTGATATGGAGGTCCAAGGCTTCGATGCCACAGGCGTTCCAGTCTGCCCGAATGGCATCGGAATCGACTTCCGGACCCCCGATGGCTATGCCGCAGTCCCCGCCACCGGCTCCTGAGCTCTTCGCTGCCGCACCGTGGGATTGCGCGATGCGAACAAGATCGTTCAATGCCCTCGTTTCCACGATGGTGCCGGTTATGTCAGTCAGGCTCAGCAAAATCCGGCGCGCCGCACGAATCTGGGTCTGAATGGCAGAGACGTCACCTCTTCTGAATGCATCTGCCATCGCTGTCACGCATGCATCGCTGTCACGCACGAAGCGTCCGTACCTTTCCTTGGACGTCTCCATCGCGTCTCCAAGCCCCAAGGCCGGAGAGTCATGCGATTTCCCGTCTGTGTCCCGAACCCTTTCGGAAGCGTCTCCGGATTCGGCGGCAAACCCTTGGTCAGTGATGTCGCCGCCATGGACGCTGTGCTGAACGTTCGCGACAAGTTCGGGTGTGGATGCCGGAGCGCCCGTCCACCCGACCAGGAATTTCATGTCCGATGGCACTGGCAGACGCTCTATCGACAGTCCCGGCCAATCCATGCCGATGAGTCGGGCGATGCCGGAGACCTCGCCTGAACGGCGATCGAGGCCTGTCCGGTCGATGCCCACGGAAGGTGCGGCACGCTGCAGCGTCTCAGTCTGCGCATCGTGCCCGACCCGGGCAGCAATCCATTCATGGTCCGGCGAACTGTAAGCGATGCAGCCTTGGAACGTGCCTGCCGCTATGTCGCCACCAGACCCTGATGGCTGCACCTCGTTAGCGGCGAGGAACGCAAGCTTGTATCGCTCCATCTCACCGATTTCAAGATGATAGAAGTCACAGAGCGCCTGAACGGTCGCGACGGTGACCGCACCGGACGAGCCGAGCCCATATTTCTTGCCAGAAGCGTCATCGAGTCCACTCGAAACCGAGATGTCGCAGTACCGGAGTGACTTTCCTGCCTCAACCGCAAACCTCTCGACCACGCGGATCGCATTGATGATGAATCCCCAGCCTGACTGGTCTGCAGAGTCGACGACTATCGTGTCGTGGCTACGATGCCACTGCACACGGCTCCTTGTAAACCTGTTGGATTGCAGGGATCCTTGCCGCGCCTCGAAGTCTGAGGCATGTATCCGGACATCAAGGAAGCGGTTCACTGCCACCACTATTGCGCGGTGTCCAGGCTCGACAACCGCATACTCACCTGCAACATAGAGTTTCCCGGGAGCTCTGCCAACAGCCGTCTCTTCCAAGTCATCGTCTTTCATCTGATCGTCCATTCATCCTCATGCCGCACACGCGCCTGGGGAAAGAATCCGTCACGCATTCTCGATGGAATGCGCGTTCATCGTTCAATCTTCAGTTGTCCCAGTCCATATGCCCATGCCATCGCATCGGTTATTCACCTCGAATTGTCCACAGTTCTGTCCAATATTCGGACACCCTTCCCAGCCTCATGGACACGAATGTCCAGTTCCGGGAGACGTTCACGCAAGGACTCGCATACGCGCACGGCATCCTTCGAAGCTGTCAGCACCTTGACGTTAGGCCCTGCATCCATCGTAGACCAGGCGCCAATGCCCTCCGCGCGCAGCTCCTCAACCGCATGCAGCGCCTCGACCGTCGCAGGCTGCCAATACACGACTGGCGGCTGCGCCGTCATCATCGTCGCATGCATGCCATAGGAATTCGATTCGGCTATGGCGCCAAGAGCCTCGACATCCGCATGTCCTATCGCAGCCAATGCCTGATGCAGGTCGCGGCCGCAGGATTCGATCCAAGCCTGATACAAGGGCGAGGTCTGAACAGAACGGCGCATGGCCACGCGACTTGAAAGTGACTTTTTTCTATTCGAAATCAGTATCACCACCATTGCGAGATTCATGCCAAAATCCTCTGCGACTGCGCCTTCCGCCGCATCTTCCATGATTGTGGAAACCGGTTCGGCATATGAACTCACATCGTCATGCCCGGCATGCCAGACTGCCAGTCCGGAATATATCGACCGAGATGCAGAACCGGATCCGCGCCTCGCAAGCCTTGACAGATCCTTCGGATCGAGATTCAATCCGGCCGCGCGCGACCCTGCGGCCGCGAGCGCGGCGAAGGCCGAAGCCGAGCTCGCCAGACCAGCCGCGTAGGGCACCGTATTTCGAGAGATCACCGTCGCCGGAGCATGCAAGCCCGATAGTTCACGAATGCGATCGAGCAGATCGCTGACCCTGTGCAGCGCCTTGCCCGAATGCTGCCTGCCGTCGATTATCAGAGTGTCCGAATCCTGTGACGATTCGTGGCCATCCCCACATAAGCCTTGTTCCTGAGGCATCGGTCGTGATGTGGACTCTGCATCGACCCTGGCGCTGCCATCCTGCACCGCACCATCGGCATGGAAGGTGACCTGGGTGGTTGTTCCCAAGCCATCGATCGTGAGTGAGAGGCTTGATGCGTTGGGAATTATCAGTTCGTCATCGGCCTTGCCCCAGTATTTCACCAATGCGATGTTCGCATTGGCCTGAGCGGTCGCCTGCAACGCAACCGGCTGCGGCATCTCAGATCGTTGCCGCCCAGATGCCACAGATGCCACGGGTGCCCCGGATGTCCCAGATGCCCCAGATGCTTCCGCAACGGGCCTATCCGGCACGCTCATACCATCGCCCCAAGCCCATGGGACCAGACTCCACATGCCCCAGCCTGCCGGAGTTCATCCATGATGACGTCCGCATGTCGTTGGTCAGCGGCCAGGGCGACTATGCATCCACCAAGCCCGCCGCCGGTCAGCTTCGCGCCAAGGGCGCCTGCGTCGCGGGCGACGTTGACAAGCCTATCCAGTGTCGGTTCGCTCACCTTGAGCTGTGCGAGCAGAATATGCGCCGCATTCATATGGACACCCAGATCGTCCATCTTTCCGCCTTGCAGGTCATCCACTGATTGAGAGCCGAGAGTTCCCAGCTCCCCAAGTATCGCCTCGATGCGAGGCCTGTCCGTCTCATACTGATGATGAACGTTGCCGACAGCCTCCCTGGTGCTTCCACAGATGCCGGAATCCGCGATGACCAATACGCCTGAAGCCTTCATGGAAACATGGGAGATTCTGCCACCGCTGAGCACGACTGCATTCTGCGAGCATGTGGTCGCAGAGTCCAAGCCGGATGGATGACCATGGGTCACCATCTCAGCTCGGTTGGTAAGTTCGAACAGCTCCTGTGAGGTAGCGCCGACCCCGTATGCATCCAGAACGGCGCGGATGACCGCACCAGCAGCGGCAGCCGAGGACCCAAGGCCCCGTTCCGCAGGGAAGTCCGCCTCGGTCACAAGCGTGAAGGCGGACCAACGCTGTGGAGATACGAATTCCTCTGCGACGGACACGGCTCTGCGAATGCCCGCGAAGCGGTCTCCCGAATCGTCGAGCGGGCCAGTGAACCCAAGCGCCCTGAGCTGATGCCGTCCAACGAGATTCGGCGTTGCCCAAGCCTTCATCTTCATGCTATGGAGGGGAAGAGCCACGGCTGGATATCCATAGACTGCGCTGTGTTCCCCGACGAGAATGGCCTTTGCCCATGTTTCGCCATAACCCGAGTGGAACGCCCCACGTGAGGGAAGCTCCATCTGGGAAGTTCGCGAGGCGAGCCGGGGGCTGGCTGAGCGCATCACACGTTCCGAGAACGGTGCCGCATTTTCAACGCCCAGAAGGGCTGACTGCGGTCGTCTGCGGAATTGCTCATACGTCCGTTCCTTCATGAATGCCCTGCTCCACCTTTCCGGTTCAACATCTCGGCCACACCTTGCAACGCGGCACAGCCGTGCGGGCCGTCATCGCACGAATGCCGTCTCCCGTTGCCATCACATGGACGCCGCTTTAGGATTATACGGTCGAATGCACCGCGCTCGCATCGCAGAACGATGATAATACGGTGGAGATTCACAAATAAGGCTCAAAAGGCCGCTTCACGCGAATCGCAAGCGCGCTCAGAGTCACCGAGCGAGGCGGGGACCTGCATGATCGCCTTCCGTCTCATTGATAGTCCGTCCCTTGTTGTCCGGAACGTTCCACGCTTCGGCCACCGCATCGACCGGCATCGTGTCCAAATCAATGTTGGGGTCGGCCTGCTGGGTGGCGAGAATCTCCGAAGCATCCTCCGCAGAGGCTACCGCGGGCATCGAACCCATCAGATTCCTGCCTGCGGTCTCAGGGATGAACAGGACCGCAATGCCACCCAGAATCGAGAACAGCATCACATACAGCGCTGGCATATAGGCATTGCCGGTCAGTTCGATAAGGCTTTGAACGATGAATGGGGTCGTCCCTCCGAACAGCGAGACTCCGACGTTATAGGTTATCGCCATGCCGCCAAAGCGCGATGCAGTTGGAAAGAGTGCGGGCAATGCCGCTGCAATCACGCTGACATAGCCTGCGACGGGCAGGGCAAGCAGAATCAGGGACAGATGCATCGCAAGACTGCTTCCGGAGTTGATAAGCATGAATGCGGGAATCATGGCCAAGACGGAGATGACCGCGGACGCGACGAAAACCGGCTTCCTTCCAAAGCGATCCGAGAGCCTTCCGGCAAAGGGCATCAGAATGGTCACGAGAATGAGCACTGGAATCGTCGCAACGGCGGAATCAGTGGTGCTTTCTCCCAGTTCGTTGGAAAGATAGGTCGGCATATAGCTCGTCAGCACGTAGCCGAGCGTATTGCCAGCGGCGACGAGCAGGATTCCGAGAAGAATCTCCTTATGGAAATGTCTGAACACCCCAGGCAGCGAATGCGCACCGAATATGCGCTCATCGCGCAGCTTCGGCCCAACGATGGAGAATCTCCAATGTCCGCGTCTGCGCGTTCTCGGCCTCTCATCCTCTGCGCTGGAATCTTCCATTTCGAAGTGTGGTGTCTCAGGGATGCGAGAACGGAAGTAGACGGCGATGATGCCAAGTGGGATTGCAAGGAAGTAGGGGATTCTCCAAGCGCCATTCACCATGGCATCCGCACCCCAGTAACGCTCGGAGACCATGGTCGTGAGCGCAACCGCACCTGCGCCTGCGGCAAACCCAAGATATGAGCCGACATCGAGCCAGGAGCTGAAGAAGCCCCGACGCTTGTCGGGTGAGAACTCGGAGACGTAGGTTGCGGCGCCGGCATATTCCCCACCCGTCGAAAAGCCCTGGATCATCTTCAGAACATAGAGAGGCAATGGCGCCCAAAGACCGATTTGAGCCGCCGTGGGAAGCGCACCGATAAGCGATGTCGAGACCGCCATGACCGACATGGTGATGAACAGCACCTTCTGACGCCCGATTCTGTCGCCAAGCGGTCCGAGCACAAATCCTCCCAGCGGACGTGCCAGAAAACTGACGGCGAAGCCCAGAAGCATGATCAGCACGCCAAGGGAATTGGGAAGACCCTTCGTGAACACGGTCGTCATCACCACCGTCAGATACCCATAGATTCCGAAATCGAACCATTCCATGAAGTTGCCGACAGATGTGCCCAGAACGGCTTGTCTCACCGATGCTTCCTCCACCATGACTATGTCTTCACGCTGAAGATTTCGCGGGCGTGGGGATGGAAAGCGTATGTGATGTCTCTTTCTGAGCCGCGCCGACGGCTGAGATGCCGGTCCCCCGGCCTCATGTCTCGATATCCGTTCCTTCGCCGGATTCTCTTGACTGTCCGTTGGGCGCGCATGCGAGCATGTCGTGTTCTTGGTATGCATTCTTTCCTTATGTCTGCAGGCCGCACTCCTCCGACCCTGCCTGTTGAGCTGACGCCCTGCCATCGCGCAAGCATGCGCATACAGCCGATATTGCGGCCAATGTGGCCATTTCGGCATTCACAAGGAATCGGAGCAAAGATCCTCGACCAGGCGGAACACACACGCATATAACGCATCATCGTCAGCATCGGTCAACGGAACTGATGCATATGCGTTGACCTTATCGATACGGGATTCTCCATTGCAAGGTGCCGTGCACCGCGCGTCGTATCGCAAAGCCTGACAATACTAACGCATGCGCAGGAGAATGACGTCGGTCCATTCCACTTTCGAGCCTTGTCGGCGATTGACAGGGCTGGCATCCCATCGAAAGTCCGACTCTTGCTCATGGCTGAGAATCGATCATCCAGAGCCTGTCATTAGAATGCTCATTATGAAGCAAAGTTTGGAAGCATCGACATGCAACAGCTCTCAGGAACTGCTTGTCGGCGGATGGGGTCCTGATGGCGAGGGCTCGGCCAAGGGAATAACATGGTTCACCACGAACATCGGCGGCACTGACCTCCAGAAAGAAGGAGAGGCCCATTTCGCCGCTCACGGCTGCATCGCGGCCATTCCCTCTCCTTCATGGCTATGCGCCCGGGACGATGTCGTCTTCGGTTGCCTTGAATTCAGCAATGAACTCGTTTCCTATCGGCGCACCACGGACGAGGCCACGCCTGCTCAAGAAGACGTGAGCGCACCAAATGCCACCGCAGACAGCGGGCATGCCACACAGGATCCCACCATTGCACTTGAGGAGCTATCGCGTGTAAGCACTCCAGGCGAGGGGCCGACGCATGTCGCTCTCTGCACCGATGACATTGGCGTCATGCACATTCTCAGCGCCTGCTACGTCGACGGTACGGTCACCGTGCATCCGGTGGATTCGAAGGGGCGCATAGGCGCGGCCGCGCAGGCCTTGTCTGGAGAAGGCCACGGTCCTCTTCCGGCTCAGGAACATTCCCACGCCCATTGGATTCTCCCTATAGAGGTTCAGACCGGCAGACACGAATCCGACGAGGCGGCTGGCACATCCCAGCGCGCGGACGGCTCATCGCCCAGGCTGGTTCTGGTTTCCGATCTCGGAGCCGACCGGATACGCACATATCACTGGGACAATGGCAAGCTCGTGAAGCATGGCGAATTGCATCTTCCAGCCGGAACGGGCCCTCGGGACTTGCATATCCTGCCGGCAGACCCATCTGCCTTCAAGGATTCCTTGGCGATAGTCCTTATATCCGAGTGGAGTCGCAAGGCCTTCGTCATGCGCCTCGACGCTGCGAACCCCTCGGGAATCAGCATCGTCGATTCCTTGGATCTGGGGGCCAGCGACCGGGATCAGGCATCTTCGCTGGCATACATACCCGATTCCGCAGGACATGCAGGCTGCCACAAGGCGCGCATGGGAGGCGGCGAAAGGTGTGAGAAATCAAGGTGTGAGGGAACTGGGTGCAACGGGGCCGAGTGCAACGGGGCCGAGTGCAATGGAACTGAATGCAATGGAACGGGCAACGATGCGGTCGATCAGAATCAAGGTTTCGCATATGTTGGGTTGCGTGGCACCAACCGCATCATCCCACTGCGTTGGAACGGATCGTCTCTGAAGAGGCTTCCCGAGCAGACAGATTCGCCTTGGCACAGTGGATTCTCAAGCGGCGGGAGCTGGCCTCGTCACGTGCTTGCCCTCGGAAGAAGCATCATCGTCTCGAACCAGTTCTCCTCGACGCTGAACTGCTTCGCGATAGCCCCCGATGGCTCTCCCCGCGACATAGGCTCGGCGCAGGTGGCTTCGCCGACCTGCGTTCTGCCCATCAGCTCGCAGCATTCTTCTTCGCACGCATAGGGCTTGATTTCGGCCGTTGCGCCGTGTTCGACCAGAGGGCGCCATGGCCGAGTCCAATCCGAGAACGCACCAGGGCATGGGCCGTCTTCACAGCAACGTCAACTGCTCCGCATCACGGCCATTCGCTCCTGGGCGGTCGGGATGCTCCTGCAGATCACGCTCGATCCAGGCCATGACCACGGAGCAGAGATGATTGATTTCATCCTCGGTGAGCTCGTGTCCCTTGGGAATGCCATACCAACGTTCCATGCACGTTCTGCAGCATGTGCCCGTCGCATGCTGGGCGGTGAACACTGGATGGCCCCGGTAGGGCGTCTGCTTGCCATCCTTGAGGGGGAATGCGGCACCGACCCTGGTGCTGAGCATTTCATGCGCGTGCTCATCTATCGTGCTCAGGCCCTTGGCCTGCGCATACCTTCGATCTTTTACACTCAGCTTAAAGCTTGCGCGAAATTTTGACTTTCCCAGCTTGCCAAGCATTCCCTGGACCCATTGCTCATCGTATTGCGAGTGTTCTGACTGCATGCCTCCACTGTATAACTGCAACGCACTGCCAATGATTGCATCTACGGGAGCGAAATCGCTCTCCTTTGTCATGCGACGGGGAGTAACCTAGTTGAGCAGTACGTACCCTTCGAAAAGGGGAAGTAGGGGATTATTCACAAGGATTGGGGTTTCATGGCGAAACATAGAATGAATGTTGCAGAAATGGTCGGGGCATTTGTCGAACCGGATGCGCCTCTTCAGGTCACTGCGTTTGATGGCTCGCACTTTGGCAGTGACGATGCGCAGCTGCACCTTGAGGTTCGCAATTCACGGGCGGTATATTACATCTTCGAGAATCCAAACGATCTCGGACTCGCACGGGCATACCTTCAAGGTGACATCGCCTCCCCTGAGCTGAAGCCCGGCGACCCTTACGCAGTATTCAAACAGCTTCAGGAACTGCAGAACCATTTCCGAAAGCCCACCGCGGCGACCCTGGCGAACATCACGTCTACGATTCTCTCCCACGGCTTCCATATTCCAAAGCCTCCGGAGATCGAACTTCCCTCAGTGGCCAAGCGCATCAGCGAAGGCATCCTGCCTCACACGAAAAAGGGCGATGCCACAACGGTCAGCTACCACTATGACCTCAGCAACGAGTTCTACAACCTCTTCCTTGGGCCCTCCATGACCTACACCTGCGCATGCTTCGACGCAGAAGACGATTCGCTGGAAAAGGCAGAATACAACAAGTTGAACCTGGTGCTCGACAAATTGAATCTCAAGTCCGGTGACTATCTGCTCGACATCGGTTGCGGATGGGGGTCGATGGAGGTAACCGCAGCGAAGCGCGGCATCCATGTCATCGGCGTGACCCTTTCCGAAGAGCAGGTTCAGTGGGCGAACGACTGGATTCGCAAGGAGGGTCTGGAAGATCTGGCCGAAGTCCGTCTCGAGGACTACCGCGACATTCCCGAATCAGGCTTCGATGGCATCTGCTCACTGGGCATGATGGAACACGTCGGGCATAAGCATTACCCCTCATACTTCAAGGAAATGCTCGAGAAGCTTCGTCCAGGCGGCATGCTGCTGAACCACCAGATCACTCGCGCGAACTCGCATCAGGGCAAGCGCGCGGGCGGCTTCATTGACCGCTATATCTTCCCTGACGGTGAGCTTGCAAGCCCGGGTGAAATCGAATTCGTGATTAACGACGTCGGCTTCGAGGTCATCAACCAGGAGAATCTGCGCCAGCATTATGCGCTGACCTTGATGAATTGGAACAAGAACCTTGAACGCAACTGGCAGAAGGCCGTCGACATGGTCGGCGAGCAGAAGGCCCGCCTATGGGGCATGTATATGGCTGGCTCTCGTTTCAACTTCGAAATGAACACCATCCAGATCCATCAGTTCCTCTGCATCAAGCCCGACCCTGAGACGGGCACGACCACGTACCCGCTGCGTCCTTGGTGGCCTCGCCACTGAGCTGCCAGACAATTCGAAGGCATGCATGAGGTGACCTGTGCGAAACCGCACAGGTCACCTCATATGTTCCCATCTCATCGGTTCCGGGCCTTTGCTGCCATCTGATGGTGCCATCTGGAGTGCCGTCTGGCAGTGCTGTCCGGTAATGCCTGATGCTGTCTGATCGCGTCTGATGATGCCGTGGCACAGCCGTCCCCACTTTTTTGCGCCCGACTGCGCTGCTTTCGTCTCAGAAATGCGATTTCGCAGACCCAGAGAATTCCTCCATCGCCCGGAGATTCAAGTTTTTGGCACTTCGCGAAGTAGACAAGCGCAAAACGGCAGGTTACCCGCCGTCATTTCAACGATTCCAATGGTGTATACCTCAGCAAGTGCCAAAAACTTGTGATTGCGGTACGAGATGAGTCCAGGCGCAGTCAACTTGGCATCTATTCCGAAGCCTGTTCCCTTGCCACCTCAAGCGCCTTGTTGAAGGCGTCGGACGTCCAGCTCGCTCCGGCCACCCTATCCACTTTAAGACCTTTGAGCGGCTTGCCTTCGACTAACCCGGGGATGGCCTTGATGAATGCCTGCTGATGCTTTTTGGAAATCGTCGTGAAGGGATGTCCAACGACGCTTACATCGCTTACCTTGCCCGACTTCACCGTGAGCTTGACATCGATGGAGTCTTCTCCGACAGGGCCATATTGACCGTTGATCGAATAACTTCCGTCCTTGTATATCCCACTATCGGTTTTGCTCGAGGATGCAGAGGCACTCGAAGACGCCGACGCCGAAGATGACGAATCGCCCGACGATGATTGACTGGACGAAGAGCTTGATTCCTCACCTGAGCCGGCGTACTCATCGTCCATAGGCACTGCCTTCGGTTCACCGCAGGCGCCGAGAACGATGGTGGCGGTAACCAGGCCCACCGCTGCGAAAGCCGCATGCCTCATCTTTCGCCGTGGAAAGTCGCCGTTCGTCGTCATTGCCCTGTCCTCCATCTCATATGCCGCGATATGCTCATCCGCTTCTCACCTGTTCGCTCCCACACCTTCACCGTCTTCAGGATTCCCTTCCCGCGCTGGAATTCAACGAGTCTTTGCGGATTTGGTGACGGTGTCGAATCCGACAGGCATCGAAGATTCCTCGGCGGATCGCGCTGATTCATCACCCTTGCCTATGCTGGCGGGCTTGCCACCTGCCTCGACGTAGCGCTGACGCGCAACATCGTCGTTCCAGCGTTCTCCTGCAAGAACTCCGTGATTCAGCATGATCTCTCGCTGTGCGCACGATGCCACCAGTGAATCGTGAGTCACCACGATTATCGTCGTACCCTGTTCGTGAAGCTTTCTGAAAAGATCAAGCACGATTCTTTCATTTGCCTCATCGAGATTTCCAGTGGGCTCATCGGCCAGAATCAGCTTCGGACAGTTGATCAGCGCCCGTGCGATGCATACGCGTTGCTGCTCCCCACCTGACAGCTGGCCAGGGAGATGATGGGCGCGCTCTGCCAGGCCGACATTCTCAAGAGCCTCCATGGCCTGCTTCTCGTTCACGACCGAATGGTAGTACTGCGCCACCATCACATTCTCGACCGCGGTGAGGTGAGGAACGAGATAGAACTTCTGAAAGACGAGTCCGATCACGTTCTTTCTCACGTCGGCAAGCTGGGAAGCATTCAGATCATTGAGTTCCCGGCCTTCAAGAGTCGCTGTCCCCTTGCTCGGCGCATCCATGCAGCCGATGATGTTCATCAGCGTGGTCTTGCCCGAACCCGACGAACCGACGATTGCGAGCCACTCCCCCTCCTGAACCGAGAGGCTGAGGTCGTCAACCGCGTGCAAATCGCCATAGATCTTCGAAACATGGTCCAATTCGAGCAGCATGCCTGCTCCTTTCGTGTCAAAAAAATGATATTCCGAGTTTTGCGGCAATTCCAAAGTACAAAACCCCACAAACGTTGAAATCTGGACGACAGAAAGCCGTTTTCGAGCATTGATACTTTGGAATTGCCGCAAAACTCAACATCTCGCTCATTCCTCACTCAAAACGATGGCAGGATCGATGTGCGAAGCCTTCAAAACAGGTCGGATGGTCGCAAGAATCGCGATCAACGCACTCACCAAGACGGCAGCACACACCAGCCACCAATTCATCGCTATGCTTCTACCGAAAACGATCGAACAGAGCAGGCGCGCCAGCCAAAATCCGATGGTCGCACCCAGAGTGCCTCCGACCAGGCCATAGACGACCGACTCCGTATAGAACTCGGTACGGATGCTTGAGTTGGGAGCGCCAAGAGCCTTGCGCAACCCGATTTCGTTGCGGCGTTGGGAAACTATCGAAGTCATCGTCGTTCCCACGCCGACGAAGGTCAGTGCCAGAACAACGATGGAGACCAGCCAGAACAATGTCTGCAGCATCGTGATGATCTTGGTGTCGGATGAGCTGATCTTAGTGACCGTCTGCGCCTTGACTCCCATGCTTGTCATGTCGTTGATGCTTGTCGCAATATCAGTGAGCTCGGAGCCTATGGCGCTTGACGAATATTCGATGACATCCGCCCCACGCTTCGTTCCAGAGAGCGCATCAACATCGGCATTCGTCGCATATACGATCTCATCTTCGGAGCCCCCGGTATTCACGATGCCAGCGACCCGATATGTCGTGCCGCCACCTTCGAGAATATCGGTCGAGACCCTGCCATCCTGAGTCGTTTTCGCAGCCGAGGAACCGTCATTGTCAGAGGACTTATAGGCTATCGTGACATTGCCACCCACATTCAGTCCGAGTGCAGTGGCCACATCGCTCCCTACCATGACCGAACCATGCGAAGGCCATGCGCCCTCGACGCTCCAGTGATGATTCAGCGCCTTTACCTGGGCGCTGTTGATTCCGGCAAGCATGTATGGCGCGGCGTTGATGCGAACGGTCTCATAGCGATATGTCGCATATTTCGCAGACGATTTCGCGCGAACCATCGAGGTGGTATGGGCGACCATGTCATCGGCAATGCCGGTTTTCACAGCGCCCTCCTTCTCGATGGCAGAAACCACCAGGTTCGCACCGTATGAGCGCATGTCCTCGTTCATCTGCTGAGGAACGGCAATGCAGACCGCCGCAAGACAGAACAGCGTCGCAGCGCCGACCATCGTTGCTATCACTGCCATCAGCGCACGCGAACGCCTTCGGAATATCGCCCCGACAATCATTGCCAGGAACATACGCGAATTATTCATTTCAATCCCTCTGCCCACATGTATTGCGAAGTTCGACAGGTCTTCCATCGTGCTTTCACGAATCTCGCGGAGACCAAGCGGTCATGACTATCTGCCATGAAGCACCTCAGCTGGTCTAAGTCCAAGAATCGAACGGATCGCCGAAAGCGATGCCAGCAGGATGGTGGCCGCCAACAACACGAACACCAGCACGAACACCATCGGACGCATCGATATGCCCGCGCCGAATACGACATGGCCGATGAGCTGCGCGGCACCGGATCCAAGCCCGGTGCCTACGAGCGCTCCGACCAGACTCACCACACCGGTCTCCAGCAGAATCATTCGAATGACGGCACCGTCGCTCGCTCCAATCGCCTTGAGCAACGCGAATTCCGAGGAACGCTCGGCAATCGCGGCCGCCATCAGATTCGCAACCGCAATCGCCGCAGAAATCAGGCTCAGCACAGTCATCAGAATCATCACGGCCTGCGTCTTCTTCAGCACATCACCCTGCAAGGCGGCGACCTGACGCACCTGCTTGGCCACGGATCCTGGGATGACCTCCTCTATCTGATATGCGATTGATGAGGGATATGCCGTGCAATACCACGTTTCCCATTCCTCCTGCGACAGGGCAGCCGGGTTCTTCGCCGCTTTCTTGGCCAAGGCATTCTCAGGTGTGGTCAGCGCCTTGACCTCGATCCGGTCGACCGAGTTAGCCGTATCATTGAGCTTTTCGGCAGCCGCAGATGGCATGTAGATTGAGCTGTCGTCGCTGTCTCCCGATTGGAAGATGCCAACGACACGCACATGCTGTTCACGGCCGAACTTGTGAAGCGTGATGCTGCCCCCGACCTGCACATTCAGTTGCTGTGCGAGCGTGGTTCCCACCATCGCCTCGCTACTTTCCACACCCGATGTGGCAGTCGTCTTATCGGAAGCCCATCTGCCGGTGACCTTCCACCATGAACGCATGTTCCGAACGCCGGCCACCGTCGATTCGCCGGTATCGAGATTCAGGGTCTTTGCAAACCACGTTCCGACAATCGCCACGGAATCGGAGCCCGAACTCTTCGAACACGACGATTTCTGCGAATCGTCGCGGCATACGGAGCTCACATCGGCATGCATGTTAAGCGTCGGCGCGAAATCGGTGATGTTGTATGCCCAGAAAATCGTCTTGATCTTCTGCACGTCCGATTCCTTCATGAACGCCGTCGGATCGGTGCTTTCAGAGCCGGTGGCTGCGGCGGTATCATCACCGGAATCCGCTCCTCCAGAGGAATACAGGTCGGAAATGACCGCATCGGACTTCGGCTGCACCACGATGTTCGAACCATAGGTCGACAGCTCCGCATTCAGCTTGTCCCCCACATCGAACACGACTCCGAGCATGGCGACTCAGACGCATGTGGACAGCCCGACGCTCACCGCGATCAGAATGCGACGACGCAACTGTCTGCTCAATGAGCGGAACACCATACGATTCAAGAACATCTCAGCATCTCCTCAACTCTTGAAATGACTGGATAAAGCGTCAAGATCCGCGGTGTTGATGACTATCGCGCCGTGGGTTGTCTTATAGGGGAAGGGAATCGGGTTGCAGCCACCCTTGAAGCCGATGGTCGCCAGATTGATCGCAACGTCACAACGCTTGCAGATGATCTTCCCATCCTTCTCGTAATAGCCCGCATCGCCGCAGTTTTCGCATGCATCAAGTCCGACGCCATATGCTCCACCATTCTTCTTGATGATAATGAAGCGCATCACTGTGCCATCTTTTGCCTTGTATTGGAAGCGATGCAGATGCCCGTCCGAAATCTGCGAGAACTTGATCGTCGCAGTGTCATGAACCAGCGAATAGCTTTCCGGCCGCGATAGCACCGGCTGCTTGTTGGTCTGCGCAACGCCATAGGTGAGCGCAACCGTCACGCCAATCGAGGCAATGACCGTCCACGCAGCGGACAGCATCGCACGGCGTTTCAAGGCCACATGCCTGCGCGAATCGGCAGGGTTGCCAACGGCCGCAGAAATGCGGAAGCCTGCGATGACGCTTGCGATTGCCGGCACGATGAACACCCATACCTGCGCGATGATCATCCAGCTCGTATTGTTGATGAACCATACCAGAAGATGGAAGCTCAGCCCGTGAAGCATGATATCGCCTACGGCAAGCATCAGCGTGACCAATGAGGTCAGATGCTGAATGAAGATGAGCGCCATCAGCAGCAATGCGGCAACCGTGAACCACAGCGGCGTTGCAGTGAGCCGCATGGAACGAATGATGCACGCGACGACGATCGATGCGCCAACGCCAAGCATGAACCCAAGCGCACGAAGCAGCATCTCTGAAGTGAACACCGGGTCGCCAGGTTCAATGAATATGGTGAGCTCGAGAATCACATCCGGCAGGGCGCGGAATACCGTCAAGGCGATGGCAATGCCGGCAACCGCGTTGCCGATGTGCAGCCAGAGTGCATGATGCGTCCAGTCGCGGGTCATCCGCCTTGCGACGACGATGACGAACATGACTGCGATATCCGCGATCACGCAGCAGACAAGCGTCGGATAATTGATGAAGGTGCGCTGATTGATGACTGCGGTCGCGCGCAAGGCCGCAAAGACCGTAGCTCCAAGAATGCCCAGGACAAGCCCCAGAAATCGCCAATGTGCGTTGCGCGGACGCTTTCTTCCTTCTCCAACGCCGAGCAAGACGTTCAGGCACATCACCAGCAATGCTGGGCCTAGCGTTCCCGGCAGCACGGTAACAAACTGTTCAAGCATGTGCACCCCTTCCTGAAACAGTCGTTGAACCCGCACTCCAAATGGAATCCTCCTCTTTGGAATGCAGGTTCGTCAAAACTAACTTCTCGTGCGGAATCTACCACTCGTGCGGGGTGTAGTCCCAATCCCAGCTTACGGTGATCGGCGTTGTCCAGAAGCGTCCCTTCACACCGGTCTCAGGGTCAACATGGAGCATCCAGCCCTTTGCCGCCGGGGATTCGATCTTGTAGGTGAGCTTGTAGGTTCCGGCCTTCTTCAGCATGAGGTTCGCGCCATAGTGCGGGCCATCGGATGCGTTCATCTGCATGAACGTTCCTGACTGTGTGTTGCTGGCATCGCTCTCATCGGTGATCGTATAGTTCACTGTCAGGTCGGGGACGAAGTCTCCCTTGCCATAGCCGAGTTCATTGTTGGCGAGCGCATGGATGTCCGCTTCCAGATGCATGTTTGAATTTGCTGCGGTCAATCCCATGCCGGCAGGCTCCATGTCGACTGGCTAGAAGAACACGGTGCCGATGTTCAGCGGACCCGATTGCTGATCGTCGCCGATTGAGATTTCTTCGAAACCATTTGAGCTGCTTGAATCGCTGCTAGAGCTTGATGACGATGCAGTGCTCTTTGCGGTGCTGCTTGTGCTTGAGGAGCCGCATCCCGAGAGCGCGAGTGCTCCGGAAAGCACCAGCGCAGCGGCGGCCATGAGTTTGTTCTTCTTCATTGTCTCTTGTTCCTTGTTGCTGTTAGGGGGTTGATTGGTTTTCAGTTGAAATCTGTTATGTTGCGTTCGAGGTCATGCGCGAAGTCATGAGCAAGGTCATGTGCAAGGTTGCGTCACCTGTCGGTCAGATCGTTCGAACCGGTCGAGGCGGCCGGTTCGGCCATGCTGACCGAATCGGCAGTGCCAACCCGATTGCCATCCGCCCTTCGCGAGCGAATCACCGAGATGGCCAGGAGCGTCACGACGGCAATGATTGCGATGATCTGCGCGGCTATGGTCTGCGCGTATGGATACAGGCCAAGCCAGTCGTTCGTTGGAACTGATGGGTAATAGGTCGCAGGAATCAAGTCGCCTTCGATAAGTGCATGCACGCCACCGCCCGCAAAGATCACGACCATGATTGCCATCAAGGCGCTGGTGATCACGAAGAACGGTCGAATCGGGATCCTCACCGAAGTGAAGCGGATCAGCAGGAATATGCATACCAGCAGAATCGCCGCCGCCGCGAATCCAGCCCATATCTCGCGGCTTCCACTGGGCGCCATCGTGAAGATCGCCTGATAGAACATCACGGTCTCGGCTCCCTCTCGGAACACGGCGAGGAATGAGAGCAGTGCCAGCGAAATGACGTTGCCGGTCGACACGGCCGCTACCGTCTTCTCCTTGATGTAACGATTCCAGGATTCGGCCGATGACTTGGACAGCATCCAACTGCTCGTGAAGAGCAGCATGACCATGGCGATCAGCGCGGTCACACCTTCGAGCATCTCTTGGTGAGCGCCCGCTGAGCTGAACACAAAGGTGAAGAGCAGCGCAACCAGACCACTTCCAACCAGGCCTGCCAGAATGCCCCAATAGATGTATTTGATCTTGTCCTTGTGACCGGCCTTGAGCAGGTACGCGATGATTGCCGCAACGACGAGAATCGCCTCCAACCCTTCGCGAAGCAACACGACGAAGGCCTGACCGAAGGCACTGGTGAAGAAGGCCGTCATCGGGCTGACCTTGCCTGCCGCTCCTCCATCGAGGATCGAGGAGTCCTTGGCCAGCATCGCCTTGAGCTCCGAGACCAGCTTGGCGACGGTTGTCTTCGACTCACCCTTCACCATCGCCATGCGGGTCTCTTTGAACTGGTATTCGACCTGGGAGACACGGTTGCCACTGATGGCGTTCATCACGGTCTTTTCGAAGCCAAGCTTCTCGTAGTACTGGTAATAGGCTGTGTTCACCAGATCAGAACCCTTGCGTCCGTTACCGGACTCGCTTGCCTGCTGCGCCTTGTCGAGGATCTTGTTCATCTCGGTGGCGACTTGAACCCAAGATCTGGTGCCCTTGCCGTTGTTCCTGTTCTTTTTCGCAGCATCTATCTTTTTACGGTCAGCCTCAATTTGTGCATTCAGCTGCCTTGCATACGCTGGCGGCTTGGCCAACGACGTGTCGGCGTCAAGTTTCTCGGCCGCTGCGCTCACCTGCTGGTCGAGAGTGGCGATCTGCTGCTTGATTTCGTCACCATTGCCAGTCACGTAAGACAGTTGCTGAATGCTTTGGAACTGCTGCTGAAGCTGCTGCTGCGTCTGGTCGCCGAGCGTGGCGCTGGCCGCGCTGACGAAGTTGGTGGCCACATACAAGGTGTTGTAGGCGGTGCCGAAATCGGAGGATGCGCCAGCGGTGTTGCCGGAAGCATAGGTCTTCTCGCCAGTAGCCAGCTGCTGTGAGATGGCCTTGGAAACATCGCTCCATGTTGCGTACTGCGCGGCATCCGCCGCATGCGCCTGACTGGGCGCAAAGCATGCCATGATCGACAGCACTGCCACTGCAAGCGCTATGACTGCGCGCAAGCCCTTATATGAAACGATGTGCCCATGCCGCATTTTCCGACTCTCTCCGGTGCTATTTCAAGTTTTTCTCAGTACAATCGCCTTGGTGCATATGGCATAAAGCGCATATGACATAACGTGTCTATGGCGTATGGTGCATATGCCATAACAAGGTGTGACGAACATCACCAATCCCATAATGTAACCTGAAAACCGTAAGATATACAGTCTTGTTATTTTCAGATTTATAGTGTAAAGATTGATTTTTTGCATGAACAGTGGGAATCCTGTAGGAAAATCTCAAGGAAGCCGGGGTCAGATGAGCGCTCTATCTCACATAGTGACCTTCCCAGAGGCTTTGGGAACGGGAATTGTCATCGCCTTTGACAAGCCCGCCGCTCAGGGATTCCAAGCCATGACCACATCGCTGATTGAAGGATATGAGCGAGAACTGTCCAGATTCCGAGACGATTCGACGGTGTCTGCGATGGCGCACGCAAGGCACGGTGGAAGCTTCGAATTCTCGTCTGGCCTGGCCCCGCTCTTCGACATATACGATGCCTTGTATCGCTCGACCTCCGGCGCAATAGACCCGTTGATCGGTGCCGATCTTGTACGGCTGGGCTATGGCCCCGACCTGAGCTTCGAAATGCAGGCGGATGCGTTTGAGCGCAACGGCGCCGTGAATGGGCGGGCGTGCTGGCCGGATGCGGTCGAACGCGATGGGGCGACGCTACGCACGCATCGGGCGGTGCAGCTTGACTTTGGTGCAGTCGGCAACGGTTTCCTCGTCGACATGATCTCACAGCGGATCGATTCGCTTGATGATGCGGCGAGCGAATCAACGGCATCTCGAACACCCGGTCCGACACTCGGTTCGACATCGAAGTCTGAATCCGAATATGTGATCGATGCCGGAGGCGATCTGCGAATCCACACTTCGCAACCTCAATCCATTGCGCTCGAAGACCCGTCCGACACTTCGAAGGCCATCGGAACGGCTTCTCTATGCGATGCCTCGCTCTGTGCCTCGGCGCCAAGCCGCCGACACTGGTTCGTCAAAGATCCCCGGCCAAGTCAGATACAGGAGACGGCCCAGGATGGACGACAGCCACAAGGCCACGGCGGCATGGCGCATGAATCCCAGCTGATTCTCATGCATCATCTGCTGAATGCCATAGACGGCACTCCCGTTCGAGACATAGCAGCCAGCTGGGTCTGTCTGGCAACCGCTTCAGCACGCCTACACGGCATCGATCACCCCACGGCATGGGCGGATGGAATCTCAACCGCCCTGTTCGTCACAGATCCGGGAATTCTGGCTTCGAATCTTTCACAGAACGTCACCTTCGACTGCGCAGTCCTTGACTCCCACCGTCAAGCAGGCATGTCAGCGCACTTCCCTGGAAGATTCTTCACACACGAATAGAGCGAGTCCATCGACGCAGAGTGTGCATATGCACACAGTCATATGCACAGCAAGGGGACCGACCTGAACGGTCAGCCCCTTGCAATACTTCATCGAAATGCCGCCAAGGCCGCCTCGGATGAAGCGACCCGACCGCTCGCCACGTCACCCTTTGTCAGAGGCCGTCTCAAGCTTTTTCTGATTCACGAAGCCAATCACGATGCTGATGATCGTAACCAAGGCAGTAAGCAGCAAGGACCTCTGACTGGAGGCGTTCGTTGCCATGCCCACTATGACTGCAAGCATCGCCACGAAGATGATGGCGCTCACCCATGGATAGCCCCACATCTTCACAGGGATGTCCGGATTGTTCTTCACGATGTCATGGTGCGATCTGAAATGTGTGATGCTGATATAGAGATAGACGATAACGGCCACCGAGCCTGAGGAATCAATCAGGAATTCATAGATGTCGGTGGTTGGCAGGAAGTAGTTCGCGATGACCGTCAATATGCCGATGCTTGCTGCACCGAACACCGCGAATGTCGGAACTCCCCGCTTGTTCGTCCTGGACAGCACGGATGGAGCCTTATGCGTGGCGGCCATTGCGTGCAACATTCTGGATGCTGAATAAATGCCGGAATTCAGGCAAGAAAGCACGGCGCAGAGCACGATGACCTTCATGATGGTTTCGACGTATGGCAATCCAAGATGTCCGAGAACGGCGGCATAGGGGCTGTCCATGACCTTGGTGCTGTTCCACGGCATCAACGTGACGATGACGGCGATTGAGCCGATGTAGAACAGCAGGATTCTCCACACCACGGATTTGATTCCAGTCCGGACCGATTCTTTCGGGTTCTGTGCCTCGCCGGCGGCGACTGTAATGACTTCGGTTCCAAAGAATGAGAAGAAGACCACGACGGATCCGTTGAGGACCGCTCCCCATCCCTTGGGTGCGAAGCCGCCCTGTCCAATCAGGTTGGTCAGACCCGGGGAGTGCGTTCCCGGGAACAGATTGAGGAACACCAGCACGCCTATGACGAGGAAGACGCAGATCGTTGCAACCTTGATCATGGCAAACCAGTATTCGAAGGTTCCGAATGCCTCGACCGTGATGAGATTGACGGCGATCATCGCTCCCAAGAGAATCAGAGCCGCAAGCCATGTAGGCACGGCAGGAAGCAGCTGATTGACAAGTCCCGCACCGGCAATCGCTTCGAATCCGATGGTGACGCACCACTGATATGCATAGAGCCAGCCGACCGAGAAGCCCGCCCATGAACCCATATATCGAGAGGCATAGTCGGAGAATGACCCGGAAGTCGGATTTGCCGTGGACATTTCTCCAAGCATCTGCATGATCGCAACGACGATGATGCCCACCGCTGAATAAGACAGAATGATTGCCGGACCTGCGGATGCGATGGCATTGCCCGATCCTACGAACAGTCCGGCACCGATCACGCCGCCGATTGATATCATGGTCAGCTGGCGTTTTGAAAGCACGTTTCTCAGCCCTACGTCGGAGCGGTGCTCGGAAGTCACTGCGCTCATGTTGATTCCTTTCCTGTGGATTCCGTTATGGCCCATAATCGAACTACCGGAAAGTTTCATGCATATAAACGTGTGCAACAAACTGTTAACATGCATATAATTAACTTCATCGTGTAATGCACTGCACTGTAGAGGAAAGTGAACGTCATGGAACAGACTGCACACAATGACATCAAGGTCACCGATTCCGTTGCATGGAGCGAGACGGAATTGGTAGGGATGCGATGGCTGCACCTGACTGGGACTCGAGGTGCCGTCTTCCATCTCCTGGGGCGCCTGGCTGCCACTCGAATCCACGATGTGATGAACGAGATGCCCGAACGCAAACCGCTATCGCAGTGGTTCAAGAGCAAGAAGGGCGAGCAGTCGTTCGCATCGCTGCTCGCAGAAAGCATGAAAAGCCATCCACAGGAGATGTTTGAACTTCAGGAGCTTGCGGACGGGGCGAACATCGACCCCAACATATTGTTTGAGGCAAACCTTCGCGGCGATGTCGGCAGCGCCGACGGTACCGGATGCTCCGATGTCGCGTTCAAGGACGGGCAGAGCGCATTCGCCGCACACAATGAGGATGGAGCGCCGAACCTTCGCGGCAAGATGCTGTTCCTCACGCTCTCGATCCTCGGAGAGCCCACGGCAACCGTGCAGTGGTACCCCGGCTTCCTGCCTTGCAACTCACATATAGCAACGTCGGCAGGGCTTGTATGGGGAATCAACCATATCCAGGTCGACCACCCAGCCGCCGCCGAAGGCAGACATTTCGCAGCAATGGCTTTGGAGCGGGTCGAAGGGTTTGACCAGGCCCGCCAATTCCTTGACAGTGCAAGGACAGCTGGCGGCTTCTCATACAACATCGGCGAAATGAAGACCGGAAGGCTGCTCACCGCAGAGGTCGCCCAAGGTCAGTCGCTGGTACAGGAGATCGACAACGAACAGCTGTCTTGGCATACCAACCACCTGCTCCATCTTCCATCGGCGATCGACACATCCGACACCAGTTCCGATGCAGCCGACTCGCTTGGCCTGCGATCGGAGAGCCTTGAGCGAGGCAGCTACCTTTCGCACCTCGATCCCCCAATCCAGGGCAAGAATGATGCGCAATGGTATCTCGATCTCTTGGGCGACAAGCCTTTGCCGTGCGGCGTGCGCAGATTCGCGCAGAACAACGACCCGCTTATGACACTCGTCACCACAGTCTGCGACCTGCTGAATGAAACGGTGACGCTCAAGTCATACGACAACAAGGTCCAGACCCTGTCGTTCGACGAATATGTCAAGGTCAGCGAACGGACGGCCATGGAAGCGGCGATCAAACACTCATAGGCCGCCTTGCGCGCATAACGAGCATCAGTCATCGGCGCGCCAGCAGATCAGTCATCAGCACATCGGTCAGCACAAACGCATGGCCACAGAACAAGAAGGCAATATGGCAAAGAAATCAGCAACGCTTGTAATGAATGAGCTCATGTTCGACAAGCAGAGCAAAGGCGAAAGGGTGGTGAACCTTGGGTTTGGAGAGGCTGGACTTCCAGTGCTCCCATCGCTGACGAAGATAGCCGCGGAACATCTCCCGCAAAACTCCTATCCATACGTGCAGGGAGGCGCGCAGGTAAGGAAGTCAATCAGCGGTTACTTCCAGCGGCGAGGAATCGCATCGGATTCGGAGCTGTGTCTGACAGCACCGGGCAGCAAGGCAATCATCTATGCGCTGCTTCTTGCCATTCAAGGCGACCTCATACTTTCCAGGCCATCGTGGACAAGCTATGGCATGCAGGCGCAGCTGATGGGCAAGAAAGTGGTATGGGTCGACACTCCTGAGGTTGCGGGCGGCATTCCCGATCCATCATTGCTGCAGCAGGCGATTGACACAGACAGGGCGGAGGGCGGCAATCCTCGCATACTGCTCATCACCAATCCCGATAATCCCAGCGGCACCGTTTCACCCGCGGATGCCCTCAGCAAGCTGGCAACGATTGCAAAGAACAACGACCTCACCATCATTTCCGATGAGATATACCGAGACCTTGCCTACGATCAGAAGCAGTATGTCAGCATCGCAGAATTGGCGCCGGAACGCACGATAGTCACCACCGGCATGTCCAAATCCCTCGCGCTTGGAGGCTGGCGAGTCGGAGCGGCAACCTTCCCCAAGAACGATCTTGGTCAGAGACTATACGACAGCGTGGTGGGTTCGGCCTCGGAAATATGGTCGGGCATGGCCATCTTCCTGGAGCCCGTCGCAGAGTATGCCTTTGCCGAGCCTCAAGATGTGCGCCAAAGAGTGGTGCAAAGTCGAATCCTCCATCAGAAGGTCTCACATGCGATCTACGAGATCTTCGAGGCTGCAGGTGCGAAGGTGCGGGAACCGAACGGCGCGTTCTACATGTATCCCACGTTCAGGAACACTGAGATTGCCGAACGATTCGGCGTCACGGACGACCGGCAGCTGAGCTCCCTGCTGCTCGCCGAAAAGGGCATAGCCACCCTTCCGGGGAGGGCCTTCGGCGACAAGCCGGAAAGGATGGGGCTGAGAGTCGTCACCTCAATGGTCTATGGGACAAACGACGAGGAACGCGAGACGACGCTGCATTCCCAAGACCCAGTGAACGAACCTTCAGTCAGGCAGGCGCTCGATCATGTTCGAGAAGTGCTGCTGTAGCGGTCTCCTGGTGGCATGGGAACGACAGTCGATATTACACTGAGTTGAATGGAAGACACAGAGAATGACTTCATCGATATGAAACTCAGGTCGGCAGAGCTGACGCCGTTGCAGCGAAAGATTTCAGAGCTTGTAATCAACAAACCCGAAATCATCGCCACTGCGACGGTATCGACCTTGGCCCGAGACTTGGGCATGAACCAGTCGACCATCACTCGCTTCGCCGAGGCAGCAGGATTCAGGGGCTTCTCGCATATGCGCGAATACTGCAGGTTACGAATGCGAAAGAGAAACGGAATGCTGGAACGTTTCCTTTCGAGCGAGAAATCTGCGGGCGCGCAATCGCAATCCCACGGCGGAAGCGGTGGAAGTGGTGGGAACGGCGGGGAGACAGAGCAGACAAGAAACATATCCGCCCAGCTGGATCGTGATGCGATAGCAACGACCTTTTCGTCCATCTCAGACGAAAGCTGGTCACTCATTCTCTCTACCGTGAGCGCAAGCGCGAGGGTGGGC
Source organism: Bifidobacterium sp. WK012_4_13 (assembly GCF_041080835.1). Taxonomy (NCBI): domain Bacteria; kingdom Bacillati; phylum Actinomycetota; class Actinomycetes; order Bifidobacteriales; family Bifidobacteriaceae; genus Bifidobacterium; species Bifidobacterium fermentum. The sequence goes on along the minus strand of NZ_CP129683.1, from coordinate 1,779,275 downwards.
GTCATCGGTCTTCGGCAATCCGAGCCGGTCGCTGCATTATGTGCGTACCTGCTGGGACTCGTGCGAAGCAACGTCGTCGAACTCAGCGACCGTTATGGAGTCGACCTTGACACGCTCAATGGATTTGATGAGCATGATTGCATCATTGCCATCTCGACATATCCATGTTCGGCGGCGACCGTGAAGGCGACGCAGTGGGCGGAACAATCACGAATTCCGGTCATCGCAATCACCGACGAAGGCGCGATGCCCCTCTTTTCACAGGCATGGAAGTCAATCATTGCCGATACGACAAGCAATTCCGCCCTGTCCTCGATGACCGCCGTGTTTGCCGTCGTCCAGGCACTTGCCGGCGACATAGCACTTGCCGATCCGAAAAAGACAGCCTCTCATCTGCAGCATGAGGAGAGCATCATCAGACAGTTCGGAGTCTATGCCGAGTGAAGCTCAGCCTGAGCATGTGCAAACGGCCAGAATCGATTTTGCATTGATGCATAATCGCCAAGCTCGCGAAGACTCATCAGGAAGGGAACAGCGGAATCACCTTAGCATGCAAGTTTTGGGCACTTGGCAAAGTATAAACCGCTGAAAACTGCATGACGGCGGTCGAATTTAAGCCGATTTGGAGCGTTTATACTTTGCCAAGTGCCCAAAACTTGCAAAGTGGGAGCGCCCACGCTACAGCTTGTCAGGATGATCGCAGCATATTAACGGCCGACGTTAATAACGTAATCCGGTATCATTGTGGCGTGAAAGCAAGGTCAAGCGAACTATGGACTTTTTGGATGGGCGGCCCATACCCTCGGGGATATCCGTCCGGCTTTGAACGAAGACTGAGGTCGCCGGCTGCAGATGCTCAATGCAGCCGACGACCTCAGGGATTTGAAAGTTCCGCCCGGCAATCGCCTCGAACCCTTGCAGGGGAACCTATTAGGACATTGGAGCATCAGGGTCAACCAGCAATATCGACTGATCTTTCAATTGAATGACAAAAATTGGGACGACACAAACAAGGAGGCATTCGATGTCTACTTCGACGACTATCACTGACCGTCCGCAAGCTCTGAGCACGCCCGGGGAAATTCTCAAGGAGGAATTCCTCGACCCGTTGGGCATCACCGCTTACAGACTTGCCAAAGCCGTTGGCGTCGGCGAGACCGGCATCAACGAAATCATCACTGGAAAACGGCGGATTAGCACCGCCATGGCATACCGTTTCTCCTATGCGCTGGGCACGACGCCCCTGTTCTGGATGAACCTGCAAACCGACTATGACGCCAAGAGCTTCGACCCTTCAGGATTGAAGGAGACAGTCCATCCCCTTGTCGCGGCATAGCACAGCAGCCATAGCCCCAGGGCAAACGCATTCGCAAACACAACAGACAAACATAACAGCGCTTCCAACGCCAGAACCCCCAAAAGGTGAATCCAACATCTCCAAACAACCAAAGCAGCAGCGAAATCACCCGAGCATGCAAGTTTTGGGCACTTGGCAAAGAATAAACCGCTGAAAACGGCATCAGACCGACCGCCATTTCGCGGATATAAAGCGTTTCTACTTGGACAAGTGCCAAAAACTTGCAAACCCCCATTTCGCGCGACGCTGAGAGTCTCCGATGTCATAGGAATAACGCCTACGCATAGCTACAGTTGCAGCGGAAAGGGGAAGATACATGGTTACGAATGTTTTGATAACGGGTGCAGGTTCAGGATTCGGACGTGGCATCGCGTTTGGATTGGCCAAGGACAGCAATTACGAGGTCATTGCAACGACTCAGGATTACGCACAGATATTTCCACTCGAACAGGAGGCTAAGGGGCTCGGATTGAAGAACATCGAGTTCGATAAGCTCGATGTGACATCACCAGACGATCGCAGCAAAGCGGCTGACTGGGATATTGATGTGCTGCTGAATAATGCTGGCATCAGCGAAGGCGGCTCGGCACTGGACATACCAGCCAAGGCGATCGATGCCCAACTTCAGACCAACGTCATCGGTCCGATCGCACTGACCCAGATAATTGCCCGCAAGATGATCGAGAGGAAATCCGGCCGGATCGTATTCATGTCCTCTGTGGCAGGATTGACCGTCGATCCGTTCTCGGGAGCATATTCAGCCTCGAAGCATGCGGTCGAGGCCTTTGCAGAGGCACTGTATAAAGAGACCCGACCATATGACATCGATGTTCTGACGATCAATCCTGGTCCGTTCCTGACTGGATTCAATGATCGCATGTTTGAAACGTACCGCAACTGGGGCGAGGATACCCCGAAGCCAGTCTTCGACTATTCGAAGCTCAACTTTCCTCACGAACAATATGATCCACAGATCGTGATTGACGAAGCGATCACGATCATCAAGGCCAAGAACCCGATGTATAGGAACGTTCTGCCGAAGTCAATCATCGAGGATCAGAAAAGCCAGCTCGCATGCATCTGGACACGCAAGACCAAGGACGGCGAGGGAGAGACGAACGAATTGGTCTCCAAGGCGGGCAGCATCGCGAAGGAAACACCGGTCGATTGACGATTCGGCTTTGAAACAGAGCGAGATTGCAAGTTTTGGGCACTTGCTCGAGTATAAGCCTGCGAAAACAGGGCAACGTCGGTCGAATTGATGCCGATTTCAGGCGTTTATACTTCAGCAAGTGCCCAAAACTTGCAATCTCGCCCATAAAAGCCCATATAACTTATGAAATCGATGTAAAGGGGCTCGTGACGACGCATATGTCGTCACGAGCCCCTTGCTCCACACTTGCAAAAGCCCTCAGGCAGTGAGCTCCGTCTGGGCGAACTGGCTGTTATAGAGATCGGCGTAGAAACCGCCCTTGGCAAGAAGCTCATCGTGCGTGCCACGCTCGATGATGTCACCGTGGTCCATGACGAGGATCATGTCGGCGTTCTTGATCGTTGACAAACGGTGCGCGATCACGAAGCTGGTTCGACCAACCGTCAGCGAGTCCATTGCCTTCTGAATGACTTCCTCGGTTCGGGTGTCGACCGAGCTGGTCGCCTCGTCAAGAATCAGGATCGGAGCATTCTGAACCATCGCGCGAGCGATGGTGAGCAGCTGGCGCTGGCCCTGCGAGAGCGATGTCTTGTCGTCGAGCTTGGTGTCATATCCATCAGGAAGCGTCTGGATATAACGGTCAAGACCCACCGCCGCGCAGGCACGCTGAACGTCGTCATGCGTCACGCCTTCCTTCGAGTATGCGACATTCTCGAAGATCGAACCGCGGAACACCCATGTATCCTGCAGCACCATCGAGAACTGGCTGTGCACGTTCCAACGAGGGACTTCGTTCGTTGCGACCCCATCGATGCGAATCGTGCCGCCGGTCAGATCGTAGAAGCGCATCAGCAGATTGACCATGGTCGTCTTTCCGGCACCTGTCGGACCAACGATGGCAACCTTCTCGCCAGCCTTGACCGAGGCGCTGAAGTCATGGATGACTGGCTTATCGAGTTCGTATCCGAATCGAACATGCTCGAATTCGACGTCGCCCTTCACCTGAATCGGGTTGCCTGCGGAATCCCGGCCAAGCAGCGCCTGCTTCTGCGATTCGTCGGCCATCTCCGGCTCTTCGAGGAATCCGAAGACACGTTCCGACGCGGCAGCTGTGCGCTGAAGGTTCTGGAAGGCCTGGGCGAACTGGCTCAGCGGCTGGGTGAACAGGCGGATGTACATCATGAAGGCAACGATCACGCCGAAGGTTATCGAATTGTTGATGACCAGCACGGCACCCACGACGCAGACGACGACATATCCGAGATTGCCGATGAAGTTCATGACGGGCATCATCAGACCAGACAGGAACTGCGACTTCCAGCCTGATTCATACAGACTCTGGTTGTAACGCTCGAACTCCTTGATGGAATTCGCCTCGCCGTTGTATGCCTTGACGATGACATGCCCGGAATACTTCTCTTCGACATGGCCGTTCACCTGGCCGAGTGCGAGCTGCTGCTGCACGAAGTACTTCTGGGAGACCTTCATGATCACCAGCATCAGAACGAGTCCGAGAATGCTTGAGCCGATGGCCGCAAGCGTCATGATGACATTGTTGATGAACATCATGACCAGCGAACCGACGAACAGTGTCACGGAAGTAATCAGCGCGCCAAGGCTCTGTCCGAGCGTCTGCCCGATGGCGTCGACGTCATTCGTGATGCGGCTGAGCACATCGCCATAGCTGACCTTGTCGAAGTACTTCAACGGCAGCTTGTTGATCTTCTTCGAAATCGCATCGCGAAGCTCGCGCGCGGTATTCTGCGTGATGGTCGCCATGATCCAGCTTTGAACATAGCTGAGCAGGGCATAGCCAACGTAGAGGCCCACAAGCAGATAGGCGACATGCTCGAAGGAAGTCATGTCGATCGAACGCAGCACCGGCTTCCCATTGATGATTTCCGGCAGGCCCTTGGCGATGTAGTTCGTGATGTCCTTGAGCTTGTCTGGGCCGACGACTTGGAAGACCGTGCCGATTGCGCCCAGAACCAGGGCAAGCAAGGTGGCCGGAATGTATTTGCGCGTAAACTTGACGAGCTTGCCCATCGAAACGCTGAAATTCTCAGGTTTTTCAACAGGACCGCCCATGCCATGCCCTGGGCCGCCCATACGTCTGCGGGGAGCTTGCTGACTCTGTGATTGTGTATCTGCTGAAGACATCAGTCCACCAATTCCTTTGCACTGAGCTGGCTTTCGGCTATCTGCCTGTATATCTCGCAAGAATCCAGCAATTCCTTATGCGTTCCCATGCCAACGATGCGTCCCTGGTCAAGCACGACGATTTTGTCGGCATTCATTATGGTTCCTATGCGCTGCGCGACGATCATGACCGTGCTGCCGGCCGTTTCCCGCGCGAGCGCGTCGCGAACCTCTCGGTCAGTCTTGAAGTCGAGCGCCGAGAACGAATCATCGAAGATCAGTATCTCCGGCTTGCTCCATACCGCTCGGGCAATCGAGAGCCGCTGCTTCTGGCCGCCTGACACGTTCGATCCGGACTGTGCGATCGGAGAGTCGAATCCTTCTGGCATCTTTTCAACGAATTCGGTTGCATGCGCTATCGAAGCCGCAGCCTTGACGCCCTCTTCCCTCGTTTCGTCCGAGACTGCATCCGCCTTTGCACCATAGGCGATATTCGACTCGACGGTTCCTCGGAAGAGGAATGATTCCTGAGGCACGTAACCGATCTTGTCGCGAAGTGCGCTGAGCTTGTAATCCTTCACGTTAACGCCATCGACGAGCACCTGACCGGATGAGGCATCATAGAATCGCGGGACGAGGTTGATGAGCGTCGACTTTCCCGAGCCGGTCGCTCCGATGAACGCTATGGTCTGGCCCTTGTCCACCTTGAAGCTGATGTCATCGAGGACGTTGTGCTTGGCGTCGGGGTATTTGAAGCCCATATTGCGGAATTCCACCGTACCTTCCAGGTCTTGTTCGCCACCATCCCTGGTGCCGTCGGTTATGGAAATCGGGGTATCGAGCACTTCGAGAATGCGGTTTGCCGAGACGTTCGCACGAGGCAGCAGCACGAACACCATGCTCATCAGCAGGAAGCCCATGATCACCTGCACCGAATAGCTCGAGAACACGACCATGTTCGAGAAGAGGGTGAGCTTGTCGCCCAGAGTCGCCTGCTCGATGAGATAGGCGCCAATCCAATAGACGGCGAGCATCAGACCGTTGAGCACCGTGTTCATCAACGGCATCAGCACGGCTATGGCACGGTTGGTGAAGAGCTGGGTCGAGGTCAGATCGTCGTTCGCATGATCGAACTTCTCTTCCTGATAGTCCTCCGCATTGTATGCACGGACGACTCTGAGACCGGTCAGATTCTCGCGTGCGACGAGGTTGATGTTATCGGTAAGCCGCTGCATGCTACGGAACTTCGGTCCGACCATGCTCATCAGGATGACGATGGCAACGACCAGGAATGCGACCGCAACGCCCGTTGCGACGGTCCACTCGAAACCTTTTCCAGCGATCTTCAGGACTGCCCATACGGCCATGACAGGCGCGCGCACGATCAGCAGCAATCCCATCGTGATGAACATCTGAATCTGCGTGATGTCGTTGGTCGAGCGAGTGATCAGGCTTGCCGTCGAGAAATTGCCCAACTCCTGGGTTGAGAATGATTCCACTTGCTTGAACTCGAGCGAACGCAGGCGCTGGGTGAACGTTGCGGCAACCCGGGCTGCGATGAAGCCCGTCGCGATGGCGCACGCAATGGAGCCTAGCGAGATGAGCAGCATCTTGCCGCCCGCCGTCCAGACTTCCGAAACCTTTGAATTCGGCGTCTCGACGATTCGCGTAACGTCGGACATATAGTCGGGCAGTTTCAGGTCGAACCAGACCTGTGAGATCACGAGGGCAACCCCAAGGATGAGTTCCCCGATCTCAAGCTTTGAAAGATATTTACATATACGAATCACGAAGTCCTCCAAGGACTAAGAGAGGCCAATGCTGGCCTGGTTTCTGAATTACAAGTGTGTGTCAGGCATTGCTATGTGACAGTGAAAGATTGAAGTTCTCTGGGCTCTGGGCCCTGGACTTTGGACTTTGGGCTCTGGCTTTTCACGAGCTCATACCGCGCATTGCGTCAGGTTTCATCGTTCGAGGCAGAGAATTCCTTTTCAAAAGAGTCCTGCGCCTTCCTCAGCGACTCCTGCACCAGTTCCTTCGTTGGGCGGGGCTCGCCAGGCTGGGTGAGTGCCATGTACGTGACGAATTCATTCATCAGCTTCATGAAGTCGTGCGTCTTCTGCTCCCCCATCTGCTCGAAAATCCATGTGAGCGTTTCGCGCATCTCTCGATGGTTGTTTTCTATCCGTTCCTTTCCCTGACTCGTGATGGAGACAAGAATGTTACGTCGATCATCAGGGTCAATCCGACGTGTGATCATTCCCTTCTTTTCCAGAGTTCCGAGAACCGCACTGATGCGGGCCGAACTGCTGCCCGAGAACTCGGCCAATCGAGACGGGGTCTGCTCTCCCTTTCGCATGAGAATGCTCAGGATCAAGGGTTCGCCCTGCGACTCTCGGTTCGCCTTCTTCATCATTCCGGAGTGCGCGCTCCGGAAATTTCGTCTTATCTGTTCGAATGCCTCATCTGCAAAGCTCATTGCACCTCCAATCGAAAGACACTGTATACCACATACCTAACACTGTTTATTATTAACGATGATATATTGCTCACAGCGTGAGACAATGGATTTTCACAGAATTCGCTACTCTGACGTTCACTATGCAACTCATGCATGCAATATGCCGACGTTTCTGAGGCATCCAAGACCGAGATTGCGAGTTTTGCGGCAATTTCGAACTACAAGGCCCCGATATCGTTGCGATGCCGACCAGATTAAGCCCAATTTGGACATGTCTACTTCGTAATTGCCGCAAAACTCGGAATCTCACCAATTTTTAGTCCAACTGCTCGAAGAACCCGACGTAGACGAGCGCAAATCGTACTAGTATTTGGGCAAGACTGCACGGAGGGGATGCGCAAGCGATGCACATGCATGCAAATACCAGGGAAAGCAATGGGGACGGTCCTGAAAAGGCCCAGGACGATTCGGTCACCGATGGAAATTCAGCAGTTCCATCTGCAGACCACATCCGCACGGAACAGCCAGCCTTGCGCAGAACCTTGAAGAATCGCCAGATTCAGCTCATTGCGCTCGGCGGAGCCATTGGAACCGGTCTGTTCTATGGCTCAAGCGAGGCGATATCCATAGCAGGGCCCTCGATTCTTCTCGCCTACATTGCCGGAGGAATCATCATATTTCTTGTGGTTCGCGCATTGAGTGAGATGAGCACCGAGGAACCGGCGGCCGGAGCATTCAGCTACTACGCAAGCAAGTACTGGTCGCAGCGCGCAGGATTCGTTTCAGGCTGGAACTACTGGTTCAACTATGTGCTCGTGTCGATGGTCGAGCTCGCCGTCGTCGGCTCGTTCGTGAACTTCTGGTTCCCGAACATTCCCGCGTGGGCTTCGGCGGCATTCTTCCTGGTGCTCATCACGGCAACGAATCTGTTGGGCGTGAGCAAGTTCGGAGAGTTTGAATTCTGGTTCGCCATCATCAAGATCGTTGCGGTTGTCGCGATGATCGTTGGAGGACTTGCAATCGTTGCATTTCAGCTCAAATCCACGAATGGCGTTGCGGCATCCTTCGCCCATTGGTTCGACATCGGCGGCGGTTTCCTCCCACACGGCATCATCGAACATTCATCGGGCAATAGCTGGACCGGGCTGCTCATGGCATTGCCAGTGGTGATGTTCAGCTTTGGCGGCACAGAGCTGATGGGCATCACCGCAGGAGAAACCGAGAGCCCGCGAACCACGATTCCAAAAGCTACCAACAGCGTCATCTGGCGCATTCTGATCTTCTATGTCGGAGCGCTTGGAGTTATCATGGCCGTCGTGCCATGGAACTTGATTGGCAAGGCCAACGCCCAGGGAACCGTCATCAGCCCCTTCGTGCAGATCTTCGATTCCGTCGGCATCCACGCCGCCGCTGGAATCCTGAACTTCGTGTGTCTGACGGCAGTCATGAGCGTCTACAATTCTGGCCTCTATGCCAATTCTCGCATGCTGTATTCCCTCTCGCGCCAAGGCAACGCTCCACGGTACCTCCGCCAGGTATCACGCAACGGCGTCCCCGTCGCGGGCGTGCTCACATCCGCAATCATCATTTCGCTTGCAGTCGTGGTCGTATTCCTCTGGCCGCAGTTCGCATTCAACTATCTGATGTCGGTCGCCACCATCGCAGGAGTCATCAACTGGACGATGATCGTGATCACCGAATCGCACTTCCGCATGGCAGTTGCCGCGGGGCGTGGCCCTGGCGGGCTTGCAGGCTTGCATGGAGACGAAGCTCTGGAAAGGCTGCGCTTCGGGCTTCCCGCCCCAAGATGGAGTCGAATGGTGGTCTTCGTCTCACTGGCCATGCTCATCGTATTGATGCTGCTCTCTCCCAGCTATCGCATAGCGGTGCTGGTCGGCCCGGTCTGGATAGCGGTGCTGCTTGTCGCGTACGAGATTCGCAGGCGCAGCAGCAGTTCTCAGGCGCAGAATGAGCCAGGTTCAAGACGCATATACTAACACTCCGCGCAACACAGACTGAATGAATGCCGTCACAGCCTTGATGATTGGCCTCTTGCCAGCCGGGATTGCAAGTTTTGGGCACTTGCAGAAGTATAACCGTCGCTTTTTGGCTTTATCCCGATCGATTCTTCAACGATTTCTGCGCTTTATACTTCTGCAAGTGCCCAAAACTTGCAATCCCAATCTCCGAACCCCAAGATTCGGATAACAATCAGATAAAAAAGAGGGTTTGGTGGTCTGAGTTATACTCAGACCACCAAACCCTCTTTCATAAGCTCGACGCCACGCTTTCAGCGCTGCATTCTCAGAACCGTACCTCTACGCCCCGCTTCCTAAGGAACGATCCGTTCCCCACACAGGGTACCGCAGACGCTGAGCGTTCACGCCCCGCAGAGCTGCAGAGCAGCAGACTACTCCTGAACCTGTGCGCGGGCGATCTTTCCGGTGAAGGACTGCGCCTCATCGGCATCGGCAGCCTCGCCCTTGTTCCAGGAGAACATGGCGCGGAGCTTCGGTCCGACTTCCTCGATCTTCTCGTGGGAGTACTTCTCCTGCAGTTCCTTGAACTTAGGAGCTCCTGCATCCTGATCGTCGATGAATTCCTTGGCGAAGGAGCCATCCTGAATGCGGCCGAGCTGGAAGCGCATGCGATCCTTGGTGGACTCGTCAACGACCTTGGACACGTAATCGCCATACTGAGCGGTGTCGGAGCAGCTCCAACGAGCCTTGTTCAGGCCGCCTTCGTTCATGAGGTCGACGAGCATCTTGAGCTCGTGGCAGACCTCGAAGTAGGCGATTTCGGGCTGGTAGCCAGCCTCGGTCAGCACTTCGAAGCCGGTCTCGACGAGGTGGTTGATGCCGCCCATGAGGACGTCCTGCTCGCCGAAGAGATCGGTTTCGGTCTCTTCCTTGAAGGTGGTCTTGATGGCGCCTGCGCGCAGTGCGCCGAGAGCCTTGGCATAGGCCAGCGTGATTGCCCAGCCATCACCGCGTGGATCCTGCTCCACTGCGACGACCACTGGAACGCCGCGGCCCGCAGCGTATTCACGACGAACGATGTGGCCTGGGCCCTTTGGCGCGACCATGAAGACCGGGTGATCTGCAGAGGGCTTGATGTAGCCGTAATGAATGTTGAAGCCGTGTGCGAAGGCGACAGCTGCGCCTTCCTTGATGTTCGGCTCGATGTCATTCTTCCAGATGGTGCGCTGGTACTGATCTGGCGCCAGAATCATGACGACATCCGCCTCAGCGGTCGCTTCCGGTACCGACTTGACCTCAAGTCCCTGTTCCTTGGCAAACTCAACGGACTTGGAAGTTGGACGCAGACCGACGACCACGTCAACACCCGAATCGCGAAGGTTCAGCGCATGGGCGTGACCCTGCGAGCCGTAGCCGATGATGGCCACTTTCTTGCCCGCGAGAACCGAGAGATCGCCGTCTTTTTCATACCAGATTTGTGCTGCCATTATATATGTACTCCTTGTAGTGTTAATGCTTACATGTTTGGGCAGGTTAGAGATTGCTGCCATGCCATTGGTTGTCTTGTACTGAATGTCGCTGCTAGTCGGTGTGACGCTACGAGATTTTGTCCCGCGTGGTCGTTTCCGAAGTAAAGTCTTATGGTAGCCGCTCTTGATTGTACCCGACTCTTCTAGCGAACCGCTCCGCGACTCACATATCGTGGTATTCCTTTTGGGATTTCCATGTCCATATGGGCTTGTTCGAGCGCTTTTCAACGGTACGAATCGTACGTAATCCTGTAAATGAGTGCACGAAATCGCTCCGTTCAAAGCAAGTTTTCTTGGATTATTTTGCGAAGTCGACCGACTTGGTCTCATGGCAGGAAAGCACTGATACCAAGCAACACGCCGCCATCACCGCGAGGTATACGCCGACTGAGCGCACGCCCCAATGAGTCGAAAGCCAAGTCGCTATCGTCGGCACGAATGCGGCGCCGACGATGGCCGCAAGATTGTATCCGATTCCTGCGCCCGAATAGCGGACATTCGCTTCGAAGAGCTCTGGAAGGAACGCCCCGATCGGCCCGAACGCGATGCCCATGAGCGCAAAGCCGACGCAGAGGAAGGTCATGACCTGGAAGGTGTTGTGATGAGCCATGAGCAGGTAGGGGAAGAGCAGACTGAATACAAGCAGGGCGACCGAGCTGGCGACCAGCACACGCTTGCGGCCAACGCGGTCGGCATAGACGCACGAGAGCACGATGAACACCGCGAAGACCACGATGGAGACCATGAGCATAAGCAGATATTCACTCGTCGTGAAGCCGAGTCCACCGCCACCCTGCGCCGTGCTTTTCGTGCCGAAGGCGAGCGACCAAGTTGCCAGTGTGTAGAAGAGCGTGTAAGTGACGGCGACCAGGAATGTTGCCTGAAGAACCTGCTTCCAGCTCTTCTTGAACACTTCTACGAGCGGGGCCTTCACGACCTTCTTCTGTTCGAGTGCAAGACGGAATACCGGAGTCTCTTCCATCGTGACGCGCACTGCGAGACCAACGAGCACGAGCACCGATGAGAGCAGGAATGGCACGCGCCAACCCCAGCTCATCATCTGATCGGGCGTGCAGAACAACTCAAGTACAAAGAACGTGCCGTTGGAGAGGAAGAAGCCGATCGGAGCGCCGAGCTCTGGGAACGAGCCATAGAGTGCGCGGCGATTTTCAGGAGCGTTTTCCGTGGCAACCAGCGCGGCTCCTGACCATTCTCCACCAAGTCCGATGCCCTGAACGAAGCGGCAGAGGCAGAGCGCCACGACCGCGAACACACCCCATGAAGAGTATGTCGGCAGAAAACCGATCAGCACGGTCGCGCAGCCCATCGTGAGCAGCGAAACCACCAAGGTGACCTTCCGGCCGAGACGATCGCCGAAATGGCCGAACACCAACGATCCCACAGGTCGTGCGACAAAGGCGACGGCGAAGGTCAGCAGTGATGCCAGCAGGGCAACGGTTCCGTTGGTTTCTGGGAAGAACAGCTTTGGGAAGTAGTTCGCCGAGGCCGTGCCATATGCATAGAAGTCGTAGAACTCAATGGCTGTGCCGACCATCGACGCTCCAATAACCGTCTTCACAGAATCGCGGGTCATCGACTTGAGCCGATTGGCGAATGCATGACTTGTTGCAGATGTGGCTGGCGTGCCAAACTCGCCTGAAACGCCAACCGTTGCAGTACTTCCTGCAGGCTTAACAGTCTGATTGACTGCTGTCATCACTTCATCTCCTCAGTTTCTAATGGTCCGGCTGACTTTCAGTCGTAACCATGACCTTCATTGAGATGTGAGGTTGAATGTGCGATGCGGTGATTCCAAATATTGAAACAAATCTCGCATATTGGATACTTTACTGTTCGTCAGTCCATTGTTAATCATTGCCATGAATCGATTTGGAATGAAACGAAACTCAGGAATTTAGAATGCGCCGCCTACTGTTTTCTACCCCGCTTCTCAACGAGGCCGAACAGTGCTTGTGCTGGATTCAGTCCGTCAAGATAGACGGGTTAATAATTCGAATCGGCAGCAGAATAATGTTGGAGGCAACCACAACGCGGAATGCTGATGTGCATCTCATTATGTGATCCCCCTTCATTGAAAATATCAAGACGTTTGCTCTTGACTTCCTTGCCTTGACTGGTTATGAAGGTAGGACGCTCTGTGAGGAATGACAAGCTGTGTCCACTATGTGGACACAGCTGAGGCGATTTCAGCATCCAGTATTGATGTCAGCTTTCATTGGAATGAAGCCCTTCCTGCAAGCTTTCCAGAAGACCTAAGCAATTTCTGGCGGATCATCGAGCAAATCATGTGTGCCATATTCGCCGTTTTCATCACTCCACGTAAGTTCCAAAAGCGATGGCGATGTACCCTCGCCGACTTCAGCAAGTGCCGGCGTAAAGATCAACTGTGCCGTTGAATGCTGGCCTTCCCAGCGCAGAATGACTTTTTTCGAATCATCCGCCGTCGAGAATGTGAACTCACCATCGAAGGCATCGAGTGAATTCCGCAGCCTGCACAATGCGTTGAGCGCCTTGACCACCGGCCGTTCGAGATTGCGGTCGATTTCGGTGGTATCGAAATAATGCCGGTTGATGTCACGGCCATTATTGGTGCGTTTCAGCAGATCCATGTCGTTCTTGCCTGCCAGCGCACCGACATAATAGACCTGGGGAATGCCGGGAACGAAGAACTGGACTGCACGCGCGGCGAGATACGCCTGGTCATCGCATGCAAGGGCTGAATAGAAAGTGGAGTTGACTTGATACAGATCGAGGTTCGACGCCGCTCCTCCTGTGGCCGCCTTGCTCTCTCCGTTGGTGTTGCTGTGGATGCGCTCGACCAATGCGTTGACCCGATCGTTGGAGATCAGGCCGGGGAGTGATTTGTCGAGCTGGTCTGGTCCGATGTCGATGACGCCTATGCCATCGTGCGTGTCGAGAACCGTGACCGCATTCGTAGGGCGAATCGCAATCCATTTTTCCAGCGCAGCCGCGTCGCCGGTGAACAGCGTGTGCAGCAGCAATGGCGGAAGTGCAAAGTCATAGACCCGGTCGACTTTGCTTGCAATGGCAATCTGCTTCTTGTAATACGAATGGACCTCTATGAGGATCTCAAGGCCGCGCTTCGCCGCCTCTTCTCTCAGGCGAGAAATCAGCGTGAAGGTCTGCGGGGTCATGAAGCAGCTGGTTCCTGCTGTTTTCGCGCCATATCCCACGGCATCGAGACGGATGTTGGTAACGCCGGACTTGCCCATCGTGTCAAGAATCGACATCAGATAAGCCCAGCCCTCGCTTGAATTGGTATCTATGTCGACCTGCTGGGGCGTGAAGGTCGTCCAGACCAGTCGCGTCTTGCCCGCCCAGTCGTAATGGGTGAATGGCAGGCCGGGGCGTGGCCGATAGATGCCGGCGAGCTCAGTCTCGTCAGCGCCATCGGGATAGATGGAGCTCATGGTGAGGAACATGGGAGCGTAGGGGGATCCTTCGCCTCGGGCAAGCACATCCTGGAACTGGCGTGATTTCCAGCTCATGTGATTCACTATTGCGTCGACCATGAGTTCATGGGTCTTGGACAGTTCCGACACGTCGCTCCAAGTGCCCAGACGCGAATCGACCTGGGTATGGTCAATCGGGTCGAAGCCGGCATCAGCCCCGTCATAGGGGGTGAAGAAAGGCAATATATGAACGCCCTCGTAAATGTCTTTGAATCTGGTTCGCAGTACTTTCGTGAGTGATTGCAGTGTTCCATCGCCGAGTCTGTCTGCATAGGTAATGAGCTGCACCTTGTTGAGCATCGGACCTCCTCCGTCATTGGTAAAAAGTTCGCCTCCACAATCGTATCGAACCGGTTCGACACAGTGTGTTCGGCTCTTATCTAATCGAGATTGCGAGTTTTGCGGCAATTCCTGAGTATCAAGGGTCAAAACCGTTGAAATATCGACCGGCAACTAGCCAAAAATCTCTGCTTATACTTCAACATTGCCGCAAAACTCGCAATCTCGAATATTTCTGTCGCTGAAACTGAATTTCGAAGCATGTTGAAATCGCTCAATCGGTCTGAGGGCGTGCGCCATCGAGAAGTTCGTGGATAGCATCGTTCCAGAGCGTGGTTTCCCCAATTTTGACCCTCATGGGAATCAAATCGCCGATTCTTCCGGCATCTTCGTCAGGAATGATCTCCGTATCGTTGTCGCTGCTCTTGATGATGGGATCAGCACTTCGCCGTGACGCGTCTTGTCTACCTGAATTCTGCGTCTGATATCGCTCAATCTGTTCGACGGTACGAGTGGCTATGCGCTCTGCAATGGAATCGAACCCTTGAAGGATGCTCGTGATGCGAAGCCCGGCAATGTCAGTAACAAAAGTGCCATCATAGGCAAGGATCTGCAAGGAATTGGGCAGGACAAAGCCTCTGCGCAATGCCTCCTGAACGCACAGCGCCGCAGCAAGATCGGGAGCGACGATCGCATCCACATCGGGGAACCGCTCCAGAACGGAACGCGCCGCATTCTCGAATTCGCGCATATTCGCAAGATTGTCAATTTCAATGTAATCATGGCGAATTCCAGCTGCATCGAGGGTTTCCTCGAAGGCTATCTGATATCTGACGGGTGGAAACGAGGATTGCCCGTCCCGAGACTGCGATTCGCTGCCCACCCTTGACAGGTCATAGAAGCGTGAGCGTGGACCGCCGAGCGCAACGACATGGCGGGCTCCGGAAAGGGCGAACATCATCGCTGCGAGCTCGCCACCCTGCTCGTGATCGGACCCGACCGAGGGAATTCCGGAGCCCAGATAGCGGTCGAACGCAACGACCGGTCGTCTGATCGACGTCCAATAATTCTGGGAATGAGTGGTGTGGGCGCCCATGATGATGGCATCCATCATGTGGCGCTGAAGCATGTCAACGTACTGTTCCTCTCCCGATTCCATATCCGCAGTCGAGCAGAGCATGGTGTGCAATCCGCGCCCATAGAAGGCCTTCTGCAAGGATGCAAGAAGCGTCGCGAAGAACGGGTGCTGGATGGTGGGCATGATGACGCCGACCGTATTGGTCCGCCCATGAAAGAGATTCCTGGCAAGTTCGTTGGGAATGTAGTTGAGACCCTTCATTGCGGATTCGACGCGCACGCGCATCTCGTCCGAAACATAGCCGTTGCCGTTCACCACCAGGGAGACGGTACTGAGAGACACTCCGGCCTCGCGTGCAACATCTCGCATGCCCACCATTAGCGCGCCTCTTTCTTCAAGCCAATACACACCACTGCACCACTGAGTAACAGATTTCGGAACCCGCAAGCATGCTCATCGTTGATTAGTTACTTTCCGTAACAATATTAGCCATGAAACACGATTATGCGCATTCAACCAAGAATCGTTCGTCCTTGCTCCACATACGACTATCGGGCCCGCAATATTTTCATACTGCTGACCCGATGGTCTCAAATGTGCGGCTACTCGCTCACACAGGGCATTGCTACCTGCTCCCCGCTCCATCGGTTGGATCTTCGGCCGACTTCGCTCTGGCAATGAGCACCGATGTGACTCCCACTGCCATCAGCAAGGCAGCGGCAGACAGTGCAATTCCAATTGCAGCACCCGTCTTTGCCAGCCTCGTGCCAGAACGGCGATTCCCCGCCTGATGGGACTTCGGGTTCGACGGATTCTTGGAAGACCCGCCATTGCTTGGATTCACTGGCTTAGGCGTTGGCTTTGCATTGAACACATTGGTGATCGTGACCACATTCTTCGAAGCGTCGTCGGACATCTGGATTCTGCCATCCGCCGGATCCATCGAGGAAGAGTCAGCACCGCCATCATCCGTTTCCTTGACCACGCATTGAGCGCCGTTGATGATGTCGTCGACGCTTGCCTCATAGCCGTTCGCGGCAGATAGCTTCACGACTCCGCCGTTGTCCAGGGAAATCTGCTTCTGCTGCCCATCGGCAAGATAGGTGCATGCGACCTTCGCAGTGAACGGCCCGACTCCCCGGGAGGCGGCTGCGGCACCGGTGCGCTTCTTGATGATCTTCAGCGCGCTCGAAGCGAAGCTGTTGGTGACGTTCACCTGAACGTTCGAGACATCATCGCCGCTTTGCCTGGCCACGGTGACTGTCCCATTCTCAGGATCAAGGCTGATGAAGTGGCCCCGCCATTCCTGACTTCGGTGACCTTGCATATCGAACCTGCCCGCATCACGCCGAAGGTCTGAGATTCGCCGCCCTTGAGCGTGAATGCCTTGTCCAGCAACTGCTGCTGGCTCTCGCCTTCGCCATAGGTGCATTGAATCTGGAAGTCGAAGTCACCGGAGCCATACCTTGCCGCACCCTGGCCATCGACCTTCTTGGAGACCGTCACCGTTCCGGCATCATAATGATTCGTCATGGTCGTGGAAGTGACCTTGTCGGATTCAGAGCCAACCGTGATGATCTGGTTGCCCTGATCGTCGGTGCTCACATTGTCGCCGGTAAGCACCGAGGAATCGGCGTTATCGGAATCGGTCTCCTCGAGCACGCACTTGGAATTCGCCGGAATAGTATCCGATGGAGACTCCCAGGTCTGGTCTGCGTTCAAAGAGAATGTCGTTGCGTCGCCGTCACCGAACTGTACGGTCTGTCCATCCGATGTCTTGCATGACAGCGTGAACTTGAATGGACCGAAACTGCCGACATTGGCCTTCGTGTCGAGCTTCTTGGTCACAGACAGCGATGAATAGTCATAGTTGTTCGTCAACGCTGCAACCTGGGATGCATCGACATCATTGCTCGGCGAGTCCGAGTCGGAGGCATAGGTGTCGGCCTTGTCCACAGCGATCGATGCCGAATCTCCATCCTGATTCTGCCCATTCACGCTGATGGTCTTCGAAGTCTCGCCATATGTGCCATTCGACTCGTCTTCGGACACCGAGCATGTCGCGCCAAGTGGAATGCCAGAGATGCGCTGCGCCTTGTACGTGCCATCCGACTGCCTCTCCAAGGCGACGCGGTCCGTCGTCGAGTCGCCGAATGTCAGAGGAACGCTCTGATCAGACCCCGGAGACGCTGGGATGGTGCAAGACACGTTCGCGTAGATCGTTGACGGAGCATATGAGGAAGCTGCGCCTTCGGCCTTCTTCTCGACCTGGATGGAGCCGGTGAGAAGGTGGACGCCGACCAGGTTGGTCGCCAACTTATTCGCCTTGCCCTGTCCGGTGTACAGAATGCCATATTGGTTGTAGGCAAACTGATCCGCAGATGGCACGTCAGTCGGAGCCCCGTCTGGGTTCGCGGCTGACTTGGGCACGTTGACGGTCGAATAGCTTGCATCGACGGTCTGGCCTGGCAAGAGTGCCTTCTGTGCGGAAGTCGTGAAGTCGAGCGTTATTCGAATTCCCTTGACCTTGGACCAATCAGTGTCACCATTCGCAGCGCTCCACTCGTTCGCGCCGCACGCGCTGGCGGCGCTCGGAATCGATGACCAGGCGTCTACGCATGCGTTGGAGTCAGTCGTGACCTCAACGGTTTGAGTGGTGCCATCAGGAACACCGGAGAGCTTCAGATCGTCGATCATCTCGGGATCGTAGGTCGTGCCGCGGCTGGTCGAGGAATCAATCAGATACTTGTCATCAGTGCTCGGAAGCTGGTCAAAGAGCTGTGCCTTCTTGATGCTGGTCGTTCCCGCATTGACCATATGAAGAATCCACTGGTCCGTCCCGTTGGTCTCGCTGTTGGCGACACACGGAGAACGGTAGTATTTCTCCCCATCGAGCCCTGTAAGGGTCGGCAGGCAGGTTTGGCTTGGATTCGATATGTTTTCCGCTCCACTCAGCGAGCCAATCACGCCCTTGGCAATGAATAGGTTCTCTCCCGAAGTTGGGGTGACGTAATCACTCGTGCTGGCCCCCTGCGAGTCCGTGTCTTCGGTGACAGCCCCGGTGCCATTGCCCTGGATGGCATCGGATACGCCGTCAAGCGTCTGCTGAGTCTTGACATCTACGGTATTGACGACCTTCTGGCCGGAGCTTGCGCCTGGTTCCAATTCCAGCCAGACACGGATGACGGCCGTTTCGCCTGGCTGCATTTCATTCATGCCCTTTGGCCAGGTGAAGGTCAGCACCCCGGAATCTGAGACATCAAGCGTAGGATCCGTGGAAAGCGAACCCGCTGTGCCGTCTGCAAGCTTACCTGCCGTGAACACGACTGCACCCTGTGTGCCGCTTCCCGCTCCCGTATATTGCAACTGAGAGGGAAGCGTGTCGGTGACGCCGGTCAGATTCAGCGGAATGTTACCGGTGTTCCTTATGGTTATGTCCCAAGGAACCATGCTGCCGATACTTGCACTTCGCACACCGTTGTTTGCAAGCTTGTCGACTGCCAATGAAGGCTGGCCCTGATTCGATGCGATGCCGGCGGTTGCCGTCCTCTCTGAAGAGGTGAGCTGAGCTCCCTCGCTTTGCGCCTTGACCATGTTCGTGGCACCCGAGAACGATCCATCCTTCTGCAAGGACGCTCTCATGACCGCGGTGAAGACAATGCTGCCAGACCAGTTCGGCGTGCTGGTGGAGAATATCGTTCCAGCCTTGTTGGTGAAGACGAACTTCAGTCCCCTGATCTTCGAATAATCCGCAGAGCTGACAGGCACAAGGAATTGCGCCGAATCGGACGACTGTTGAGCAGTGGAGACCCACGAGTACGCTCCATCGCTGCCGGATGGCAGATAGGCTGAAATCGCCACCTGATCCGACCCCGCAGGGAAGGTGATCCCGCTCAGGCCAGTGAATTCGAAATCTGTCCAGAAGCTGGTGGATCCCTGGGATGCATCATTGCTGTCAGGGGCATCGGTGACATCCACTTCCTTCGGGGAGACAGTCGAAGCGCCCTGATTCGCATTGAGGGTAATCGTCTGGGGATCGTCAGTCTTGGTCACCAGAATGTCTGCGTCGGATATGTTCTTGCTCGTCTGGATATCAAGCGTACCCGCCGAATACTGCACTGCAGCATTTGCCAGATCGCCGACCTGCGTCGTTGGATTTGTCACTGGATCGTAGGATTGGGCGAGCGCTCTGTTGGTCGAAGAAACCGTGCCATTGGCCGGAACGGTAAAGTCCGCGTTGGTCGAGCGCAAGGCCGATCTCACCTGGGTGTCCAAGGTAACGGTCATGACGTTGCTTCCTGCCTTGAGGCCGCCCGTGGGAATTGACCCTCCATTATTGGCCGGGTCTGAACCTTGGAATGTGACTGAGACACCTACGACATCAGCCAGTTGGGAGGCCGTCATCGCATTGACATCAGCCGCCGTGCTCGAAGTGGTTGTGTACGTTCCCACTCCTGTCTCCAGGTTTCCTGGGGTGTAGTGCAGAAGCCAGACAATCGACTTGCTCAGGTCGACTGCGCCAGCCGGCGTGTTCGAGGCTATGGTCACCTTGGTGATGTTCTGCTCGTTGAACGGGTTGGGCACGGACGCGTCATCGATCGTTCCAGCCTTGTAGTAGCTGGAACTCATGAATGGGTCGGAAGTCGCTCCGGCCGCAGTTCCTGCCGTAAGACAGTCGTCGGTCGTCGTATCGGCGCAGGCGAGCGGATCGGTGACTCTTACGTATGATGCGTCCGTTTCCGATGTGTTCACCGCAGTCAGAACATACTGGTTCGTAGGATATTTCGTTGAATCCACGGTTCCGGCCGCAGGAACTATGACCGAATCGCTCTTCTCGGTCTTGCTAAGCGCGGCGGATGGGCTGTTATCGATGATCGTTATCCTGTCATCATCCGTGTCGCTCACCGACGACTCAGCTGTGTCGGACGGCGTTCCTGTGATGGTGGCAGCATTGTCGACGACGCCATTCGTGTCCTGCACGTTCAAGGCGCTGTTCTGGGTGATGAAGCTGCCATCGCTCCTTGCCTTGTTCCGCAAGGTCCAGACAAGATCGAACTCACGATTGCCGCTTGAGGAAACGACGCCCGAGCCAGGCTCAGGAGCATAGGGGTCAGTCCCATTCTGCAAGGCCTGGGTTCTCGCAGTGTCCGCGGCGGCATCATCCACAAGAGTGATGCGGACATCTGTGGTCTGCGCCGTCTCATCGGCTGAGAGCTTGTATCCCTTGAAGCTCCCGTCGGTCTGCTGCCAGGTTCCGCTCGGAGCTGCAACGGTGTGCCATGAGCCTGCGTAATACAGTTCCACGGAACTGATCGTGTCGTATTTGAGATACCAGCCGTTCGTGTACGGGGTCGATGAAGCTCCGATGCCGTTTATGGAGGTGAGATTGAATGCGTTGAAAACGGAGCTGCTCACATCTGCATCGCTCGTGCCATCTTCGATGCTGACCTCTTTCATGCCATCCGAAACGCGCCAGCTCAGCTTGGTCGTCGCGACATCTGAAGATTGGGCGGCAACGCTTTCGCGATCCCACTTCTTGGCAATGTCAACGCTTCCACCCTGGCCGGACCCACCAGGATAAGCAATGATTGAAGTGCTGCCATTCTTGGTGGCGTCTCCTGTGATTTTCTGACCGTCATCTGTGGTTCCAGAGCCTTCGGTCATTGCCGTGTTCTGATATGAGGTCGCGGTCTGCGTGTCGGAACTTGAAGTGCCGTCGACGGTGTCTGTGGCCGTCGTGCCGTCGGCCTTGGCCTTGCGCAGGTCATTGCGCGCAGTGAAGCCGATGTATGGCTCAGCTATCGTCGATGTCGCGAAGGTCTGACCGGCCGGCTTTGAGAAAGTGAAGCGTATGCCGATGAGACTGTCGGAGGTCACGCCAGCGTCGGACAGTTTCTCTTTCAGCTGTGCAGCGGTCAACTGATATGTGCTGGTCTTATCCTGCGCGGCGACGCTATCGAGCGTAATCCACGTGCCATCCGATTTCTGGACCTCGACCTTCAACGCCGTATCGCTCAGAAGCTGGGTCGGCTGGATCGAGTTTAGGTTGAATGCGTTCCAGAAACCGCTCGTCGACTGCGTTGGCGTATCCGAGTTCCATGAATCCGTGACGACGATCGTATCCGGCTTGACATAATCGGACTTTGCACTCGTCGTTGACTTCAGGTCGACAACGACGCTCTTTCCGGCCTCGACGTTCGAAGCTGGCGAGATGCTCTTGTCAAGGGTTACCCCAATCTCTGGCTTGACCACTCTCAGATCCGCATCGTTCGTTGCGTCGGATGACTGATCGTTGGACATCGTGACGGTCGAGGTCACCGAGTTGTTCAACATGACTGAGTCATTGTCCGCAACCGTGGCCTTGCTTGTCGCAACTGAATATTTGATTGTCGTAGACGCGTTGCTGACGATGCTGTCGGTCGAAGAGCCGAAGATGATGTCGAATGCCTCTATGTTCCCGCTTGGCGAAGCTGGTACCGCTCCGTCCGCGAAGTCGACGCTCTGATCGGCACTGCCATCAAGCATGTGATAGACGACCTTCGCCGTGCTGGCCCCAGACGGATAGGCGATTCCCTGCGTGAATCCTGCAAAGGTCGTGTTCTGGTCGAAGAAGGTACCATCTGCATCATCGGAAATCTTCATTTCCTTGACGGGAGACTTTGCATTCGTGGCTTTTATCGTTGCCACTGTGGAGTTGCCGGCAGGAATCGACCCTGCAGCGAAGGATTTGCCGACGCTTGTTCCAAGCTCTATCGGGGTGATCGTGAATTTGGCGTCACCCTTCGCGACTGCGCTCGACGTATCGTCTTTCTTGGTCTGGGCCTGAGCCACGTTATCCACCGTGGAGGTGAGAGTCGTGATGTCCTTTGAGGTGTTCCTGTCCGTACCGCGCTGGGTGACGTTGATTGGAATCGTCGTGCTCGCTGCCGGGTCGATGCTTCCCGTATAGGTGAAGCGCAGACCGCCGACCTGACTGTCACTCACGCCTGCAGGCAAGGCATAGGAGCTGCCTGGCGCGCCAGTGACCCATGTCCATGTGCCATTCTGCTCGACATAGGCATCGATCTGCACACTCGAGGCTCCGGGAAGCAGGGTGGCACTTCCAAAGCCGTCGAAATCGGTTATGCGGAAGGGATTGTTGGCATCAAGGCTGGTCGCGCCGTCTGGTGCAGTGGAATCAGCCGGGTCCTGAACCGTCATGGAGTCCACAGTCACATTCGAGGCGTTCCTTGGGGTCAGAGTGATGGTGGATTGCTCTCCGGGATCTGTGGTCTGCGTGCTGGGCGACCAGCTTTTCGTGATTCCGGCTGCGACCGTCTGCTTTGCAACGACCTTGATGTCGGCGCTGTCAGAATCCGCAGTTGAATTATCGGCGCTGCTCGTCGCGATGTTGGTTATGGTTTTTCCATTCCGTACGTCGTTCGGGGAGAAGTCATCGGGAACCTGCAACGTCACGTTGACGTATGCAGTCGTCCCCACGCTCAGACCGGTTCCTCCCGCGAAGGGCTCGTTGAAGGAAACGCTCAGACTGGTGCCACTCCCAACAGTCGTTGGGGTTGCTGCCTGTTTCACGCCATTCTCGGTCCAGGTAGTCTGGGCATCCAGGTCCGTGGATGTCGATGTGACCGCAACCGAATTGATCTTGAAGCCATTGAGATCTGCAGGGAGGGCGTCGCTCATTTGCGCATTGACGCAATTCTGCTCCGAACAGTTCAGCTGAATTTTATATGTAAAGGATTGGCCTGGCGTCAGATCCTCTTCCGCAAGGTTATCCACGCTTTTTTGAATTGTCAGGTATGGCTTCGAAGCTGACACGCCAGAGTTGCTTGAATCACCGGAATCGGCAGCCTCGGCTATGCCGATTGGCGACAAGCCAGCAACAGCCATTGACAGAACGCTAATGATAGAAGCTATTGTTTTCCACAGACTAAAGCCAGCTTTGGTTTGTTTTATCGCATCACGTTTCTCTGATGAACATGAATCGGATTCCCGGTCTGAATTTGACATGTTCGATTTTGGCCTAGTGAAAGCCATGTTTCCCCCTATTACGCTTCATCATTGCAGCATCAAGACATCTGTTACCCCAAATAACAGATTCTTTGAAAAGTCTACTGCATCCCCAAAACTTATAGTAGCTCGCTTTTATATTCCATTTTTATTCTTTACCTACTCTTTGAGCTTTTTAGATGGCTGGGCATCAAGTGTTGCTAGCTAGTTTTGGCAGCTGAGGCGGTTGCAGTAGAGATATGAAAAGACCGGCTCATGGAGCCGGTCTTGAATGAAGCCTGCGGTGAATCGATCAGTCGATCAGCGAATGAGTCGAAACTATCTGATCGCGGCCTGGGCCCGAGCCGACTGCCGAGATTCTGCATCCCGAGAGATCTTCGAGACGGTGGACGTAGTCCTGTGCAGCCTGTGGGAACTCGTCGAAGGACTGCATTCCTGCAATGTCCTCGCTCCAACCTGGCATCTCGTCGTAGATTGGCGTTGCCGACGCGAATTCCGCCTGGTCCGTTGGCATGTCGTCGCAGCGCGCATGTGAGCCATCTGCCATGGTGACGTTGTAGCCAACGCAGAATGGGATGGTTTCAAGTCCGGTGAGCACGTCGAGCTTCGTAAGCACGATGTCGGTCAGACCGTTGACCTGCACGGCGTAGCGGTTCACCAATGCATCGAACCAGCCGCAGCGACGTGGCCTTCCGGTGGTGACGCCAAACTCATGACCTTGCTGACGCAGCCATTCACCCTGGTCGTCGTTAAGCTCCGTGGGGAACGGTCCTTCACCGACGCGTGTGATGTATGCCTTGGAAACGCCTATGACACGGTCGATCTTGGTCGGACCGACGCCGCTGCCGGTGCAGGCGCCGCCCGCGGTGCAGTTCGAGGAGGTGACGAAGGGGTATGTGCCGTGGTCCACATCAAGCATGGTTGCCTGGCCGCCCTCGAAGAGCACGGATTTGCCGTCATCAAGAGCCTTGTTGAGAATCAGCGAGGTATTGGCGACATATGGCTTGAGGCGGTCAGCGACCGAGGCGAGTTCATCGACGGTCTGGTTCACGTCGATTGCCCGACGGTTGTAAAGCTTGACCAGCATCTGGTTCTTCTGATGCAGGCTGGCGATGACCTTGTCGCGCAGATGATCCGTGTTGAAGAGGTCATGGACGCGAATGCCGACGCGGTTCACCTTGTCCGCATATGCCGGGCCGATGCCACGGCCTGTGGTGCCAATCTTATGCTTGCCGAGGAAGCGCTCGGTGACCTTGTCGATGGTGCGGTCGTATGACGCGATGATATGCGCGGATTCGCTCACCAACAGGTTGCTGCAATCGACGCCACGCGATTCAAGCCCGTCAAGCTCCGCGAACAGCGCCTCTGGATCGACGACGACACCGTTGCCGATAACGGGAGTCACGTTGGGATGGATGATGCCAGAAGGCAGCAGATGCAACGCGTATGTCTCATCACCGACGACGACGGTATGGCCTGCGTTGTTGCCGCCATTGAAGCGAACGACATAGTCCACCTTGTCGCCGATCAGATCCGTTGCCTTGCCTTTTCCCTCATCGCCCCATTGGGCTCCAACAAGAACAATTCCAGGCATATGCACCTCCATAATGTGCGAAGGCGGAACAGCTCTCCGCCATGACGAGACTACCCCAAAGCATGGAGCGCGACGTTACATGTGCGGAAACGTCGAGCCTTGCCTCGCGGATCGACTCGACCTCTAGCGCAGGGCCTTGCCAGCGCTGCCGAGCTGGGTGCATGCCTCAATGACGCGCTCGGCCATCGCGTCTTCGGACTCACGCCCCCATGAGCGCGGGTCATAGAGCTTCTTCTCACCGACCTCGCCGTCGACTTTGAGCACCTCATTGTAGTTTTTGAACATGTGGTCGGCCACTGCCCTTGTGAATGCATACTGCGTGTCAGTGTCTATGTTCATCTTCACCACACCATAGGAGACCGCCTCGGCGATTTCCTCAGGACGTGACCCCGATCCGCCGTGGAACACAAGCAGGAATGGCTTGTCCCCGTTCGCCTGCGGGAATGAGGCTGCCGTGCCTTCCTGGATCTCCTTCAGCAGACCCGGGCGAAGCTTCACGAAGCCCGGCTTGTAGGCTCCATGCACGTTGCCGAATGTGAATGCTGCCATATATCTGCCATTCTCGCCGAGTCCCAGTTCACGAACGACGCGCCTTCCATCCTCAACCGTGGAATAGAGGGAATCGTTTATCGCCGCGCTCTGGCCGTCCTCCTCGCCTCCGACGGCACCTATCTCGATTTCGAGAATCGTTCGCGCCCGCACCGATTTCTCCAGCAGTTCCTTCGCTATCTCAAGATTCCGGTCAAGCGAGATGGTTGAACCATCCCACATATGCGATTGGAACAGCGGTTCCTCGCCATGCGAGACCTGTTCCGCCTCATAATCGAGCAGTGGACGAACCCAGCCATCGAGATACTGCACGGCGCAATGGTCGGTATGCAACGCAACCGTGATGTTCGGGTATCGCCCGATAACCTCACGCGCGAATCTGGCGAAGGCAATCGACCCAACAACGCGGTCGTTGACAGCCTTGCCTGATAGATAGGACGCGCTGCCGACCGATACCTGGATGATCCCATCGGATTCGGCCTCGGCAAAGCCCTGAAGTGCAGCATTCAACGTCTGAGTGCTGGTCACATTGATTGCAGGGAAGGCGTACCCACCCTGTCTTGCCGAATCGAGCATCTGCGCGTAGCGCTCTGAAGTTGCAACCGTCATAATTCCATTATCCCTCATGAAGACGCGCTGCAACCTGAATGAAAGTGTTCATTCCATCACACGCGTCACTTCTGCCAGCATCGTCGGTCCCCTGAGCCACCAACGAGCGAGCCTGAGCGCAAGGATCCGTGAGTGATGGGCAATCGGCAATTGACGATCAGCGATTCGCGGTTGCCGAAAGTCGGACATAGCCGGAATGATGCATGGCGAATCGCATTCGAGATGCTATGTAGACATCGATCGCCCGTTCGAAGGGACGCCCATCGGCCATGCAGGCGATCCGCCTGATTCTCACCAATGCGGTGCCGACGCCGACTTCCAGAAGCTCTGCATCCCGAGCATCTGCCTCGATCGTCTCCAAGGTCTCATCGACGTCCGAAGGATGGATTCCATAATCCTCCTCGAAGCGCCGATAGAACGATGTCGTCAGATCCTTGTTCAGCAGTCCCGGAAACATGTCAGAGGGAAGGTGAGACGTTTCGAGCGACAGCGGACTCCCGTCGATCGAACGCAGCCGAGTGATGTTATATATATTGTGAATCTGATTCGGAGCAAAGCCTTGCAGCCTCAGCAGCCTGGTGTCGGATGCCGAGGCTGGCGCAATCACCGCGGAAAGCACCTTTGAACGCAGCACCCTCCCTTGCCGCCGTGCAATCATCGGCAGGGATTCCACAGTGTTGATATTGCGCTCCAACCGTTCGTCTGAGATCACGATGCCGCCTCCGCGACCGATCCGTCTCACGATCTCATGCGCCTTTTCCATCGATGCGAGCGCGATTCTCAGATCCGCGCGCGTGATGCCCAATTGGGCGGAAATCTCACGTTCAGAGCCAAGTCTCTCCCCGGGCAGGAGCTCATGCTCATGGATCAGGGATCGCAGCAGCCTGACATTCTCTTGCTGGCTGAATCTCCTCTGCGAATTCATGGATGTGCGAGCAGATGAGCTCATCCGCCTATCACCTCTTTTCCTCAGCTCCCCTGGGAAGGTCATGATTCGGTGCCTGCAAGCCGCGCAACGTCACCGCGGGCATCTTTCCACTGACGTTAATATGGTTCCATTTCCGAATACGTTACGGGCAGGTGCATGGCTCACGAACGGCAGCCACGCGCCTTCACCCTCATGCCGCGCATTCCTTGAGGGTCTTCTCGAAGGCGGATGAGAACCAATCCACGTCGTCCGCGCTGAAGACCAGCGGCGGGCGAAGCTTGAGAATGTTACCGTAGCGTCCGCAGACGGATGTGAGCACACGGTTGTTTCGCAACGCTTCGAGTATGTCCAAGGCCTTTCGCTGATCGGGATCCTTGGTCCCAGGCTTCACTATCTCGCATGCGATATAGAGTCCGGTTCCTCGAAGATCGCCGATGCAGGCGTGCTGCGACTGGAATTCCTTCAGCACCTTCATGAAGAGCGCTCCGACCTTCCTGGCGTTGCCCATCGTGTCTTCGTCACGCATCACGTCAAGCGTCGCCTGCGATGCCGCCATGCACACCGGGTTGCCGCCGAAGGTATTGAAATATGGGATGGACGAGGCGAACGGTTCGAGAACCTCCGCCCTTGCAGCCATGAGCGAGGTTGGCAGTCCATTTGCCATCGGCTTGCCCGATGTCACCAGATCGGGAACGACGCCATGTCGCTGGAAGCCCCAGAAAGCGTCTCCCGTCCTGGTGAAGCCAGGCTGAACCTCATCGGCTATGAAGACGCCACCCAGTTCGTGAACCTTATCGATGACCGGCTTGAGATATCCGACCGGTCCGGGATAGACCCCATCCGATGAGAATATTGAATCCGCGAGGAACGCGGCGAACTTGATTCCATGTCGCGTCATGTCGGCGACAGCAGCCTCAAGCTGTGCCGCCATCCATCCACCAAAGACCTCAGGGCTGCATGCGCCGCCAACCTTGCCATCGATCTCGACACGATATGTGTCTGGGGTTGGAATCATCCGCATGCGAAGGCCCAATGTCTGAGCGGTACCCAAGGCGGGCGAGAGCTTCGAGGTCAGTGCCGAATTGCCGTGATAGGCCTCATGCGTGACGATCACACCCTGCCCGCCGGTATAGGACTGGGCGACTCGAATCGCCAGGTCGTTCGCTTCGGAGCCAGTGCACTGGAACATGATGCGGTTGACTTCGTCGGGCATCGTGGAAAGGATGTCTTCCGCATAGTGCAGCACATTCTCGTGAAGATACCTGGTATGCGTATTGAGCATCGAGGCCTGGCGCGTTATGGCCTCGACCACTCTTGGATGGCAATGCCCGACCGATGCGACGTTGTTATACACATCGAGATATTCGACTCCGTCTGCATCCCACAGATGGCTTCCCTTGCCCTGCACAAGATGGACGGGCTTGCGGTAGAACAGGCGATATGCCGGTCCGAGCACCGCGCGCTCCCTGGTGAGCTGTCTCGTTTCGGGATCGAGCGCACCCTCCATTTCAGGTCGGAAACTATTCGTATCCATAATCGTTGAGCGAACTGCCATGATGCCTTCGATTCTTTCTTTGTGTGTTCGTTGTTTCAGATTCCATTGCCCGACTGTGACCCCGCGCCGGCACGCATCAATGCCAAAGGCATTCTCAAGCCACGCGCGCTGCCACGGGGATCGCTGCGTTCACTGCTCCGTCCGGTATTCGGCGCTTCCGCCGGATGCCGCGAATTCCTCCTCAGGCGACAGCACCAGATGCTTGCGGCCATAGAGTGCAAAGAAGAGCAGTGCAACGACATAGATCGCCACCATCACGTACACGGCCAGCCTGTAATCGGGATTCATCAGGACCGCCACGAAGATGACGAAGGAGACTATTCCGGCGATGATAGCTCCTGTGCTGCCGAAGCTGCTCTTGAACGGCCTGCTGATATTCGGCATGCGCCGACGAAGGATGACGAAGGATACCATCTGCAGCAGATAGGCCAGAACGGCACCCCACACCGCAATGTTCAGAACGACAGAACCAGCGCCCGAACCACCATAAGCGACGATGAAAAGCGCCGCGAACCCGAAGACCGCACCCACAATAAGACCCCAATACGGCGTCTTCTTCTTTCCCGTGAGCGACAGGAAAGCCGGATAGTAGCCTGCGCGCGAGAGCGAATACAGATTGCGGCCATATGCGAACATGATGCCCTGCACCGATGCCAGAAGACCGATAAGCGCGAATGCGGAGAGCACCGCCGCCAGATTGCCTGGCAGAATCGCACGGTATCCATCAAGCAGAGGTTCGTCCGAGCCCGACAATGCCTTTGAACCGACGACGGCAGGATTGAGGAAGACGATGATAAGCGCCGAGATGCCAAGCGTCATGATGCATAGACGCGAGGATTTTGGAATGTTGCGCTCGGGATCCCTCACCTCTTCGGCAGCCAGTGGAAGCTGCTCGATGCCCAGGAAGAGCCACATGGCGAATGGCATCGCGTAGAACACGGCCTGCATGCCGAATGGAAGGAACGACGAGCCTCCTGCGGAGGGTGCGATGTTCAGAAGGCTGTCGAAGTTGACCTTGCCTGAGACGAATGCTCCGATGCCGAAGATCGCCACGATCGCGAGCGCCGCGATGGAAACGACCTGGGCGAACCGGAACGAGGTCTGCGCGCCTGCCCAATTGATCGCCACGAATATGACGTAGAGCAGAAGCCACCACACCCACATCAGGCCATGAGCGTCGAAGGAGAATCCGGTGAGGTCGCTGACGATCGCATCGGCGTATGCCGACGAGAAGTATACGACGACCGCGGCTGTCATCACGTATTCGATGGTTTCGGCGAGGCCTGTGACGAAGCCTCCCCAGGGTCCCATCGCCGCGCGGGCGAATGAATAGGCGCCTCCCGTGTGAGGCATTGCCGATGCCATCTCGCTGATCGAGTTGAGCATGAAGACGTACATGATGAACACGACGACGCATGCGATGAGCATGCCGCCCCAGCCCGCCTGAAGGATGCCACCGTTCCAGCCGGAGAAGTCACCGGAGATGACGGCCGAGATTCCTATAGCCCAGAGTCCGAATGCTCCGGTAGTCCGCTTGAGCTGCCTTTTCTCGAAGTAGTCCTCGTCGGTGGCCACATAGGTGACGCCACCGGCTCCTCTCGATTGCTTTGAAGTGCCATCAGTCGTTATAGCTGACATACCACTCACCACCTTCTGCTTGTTTTCTGCCGTTTCTGCTGTTTCTGCTGTTTTGGCGATCAGGACCGGCATCATGCGGCGCTGCCGCGATCACCCGATGACTGCCGCATGGGGTTAGGGTTATCTGAGCAGCCATTGCGAGTCCTCAAGATAACGATGGGCGCACTCGACAGTCCCACTGACCTGTGTTGTCGCAAGTTCCTTTGGCAGCGCGTCTTCGCGATGATTTGTCGTCCAGCCAAGCATCTGCAGTCGGCGAATCATGGAGAGGGCCGACATGACCTCTTTCTGCTGTCCATCGAATGGGCCTGCAACGCTTTCGTAGCCTGAGACCCAAGACTGTGCGAGCGAAGGGGCATAGGGCATATGCTCGATGAAGCTCAATGAGGACGCATAGTCATAGAGATACCAGCTGTATCCGGCATCGTCGAAATCTATGACCGTCAACGCGCCATCGCTGTCCCTGATGATGTTCGAAGGACGCAGGTCCGCGTGTATGAGACCCCAGGTCTCGGGATTGCGGGGCGTCTTCATCACGACGTCCATCGCCTTCCACAAGGCCTGCTCGCACACGTCATGCTCCCCTTCGCTCAGGTCTGCATCCTCCCAGCGACCCCATCTCGGTGAAGGCCCGACCATGTTCGAAATGTCCCAGTTGAATCGGCGAAATCCGCGAGGCTGCTTCCAATGCCGGGAATGATCGTGGAACTTCGCCGCCCATGAACCGATCGTCGTGTAATACGGCGCAGGATTGTCAAGATCTTCGAGCACCGTACCTTGAACGAACTTGGTGGAGATCACCGTCCAGCCGACTTCGTTGCGATCGCGCACCGTTCCGACGAAGGTCCCACGAATGGTGGGCACCGGATTGATGAGACTGACGCCGTCAACGTCGTGCAGCGCGTTCAGCCACAGAATCTCAGAGGCGACGGCATCTGGGCCACCGACGTAGCCCGGCTGCGACACTCGTACCACTCCCTCGTTCTCACCATAGATCTTCAGCAGAAAGGTGGCGTTTTCCGACACCGTTATCAGGTCAAGGGTGGTTTGCGCCTTTTCGAGGCCCCATATCGCACAGACGCCGCTGAACAGCCAGAAAGGAGCCGGATCTCCTTTTGAGAGCTCGCTGAAGGTGTTCAGGCTCACAGCCTGTTGCGGCTCATCGAGAACATGCGCTACTTCCGACATTGCTTCTCCAATCCTTGGCAGATGACCTGTTGCGCAGACCGGGATGCGCGCGTACCGCGCATCTGCGAGTCGTGCATTCGGCCAGTGCATTGAATTGTCGCAGAGCGCACTTGGAGAATCACGGTTCCTCTGTTACGGAAGCGTAAAGAAGAATGGTTCGAATATTAATGGCTCATTTCGTCATATGGCCGCGTCCACTGACCATGCCAGTGGACGATGCACGGAGAGCCCGCAGCAATCCCGAATCGAGGCTCCGCGCAACCTTGAAGTGGGCGCCGGAGCAGCCTGCGGAATACTAGAATCAGGTATTGGGTATGAGAAGAATGCTTGAACGATGGGGTATCGCATGAAGATCATTCGTTGCGCCCGTGCGCTTTGCACAGTCGGACTGGTGCTGTCGCTGTCGGCCTGCGGCACGGGAGCAGGCGCTTCGCCCGCTGCGATAGAACCGACCGAATCAACTGGCTCGGCAAGTGAAATGCCACATGCAGGCGCCTCTTCCGATTCGACCCCGACTCGAGCGGAGTCCTCTGACCAACCGGACACTCTTGGCACATATCGGCAACTGTTCGCAGAGCCTGCACTCGCACAATGCATGTCTGAAATCATGGGACAGCATGTTGACGACCAGCTCACCCGCAAGGCTGCGGAAGGCATGACCGGCATTGGTGGAATCGGCAATATCACAGTGAAGAACGGACGTTTCGTACCTGCGGAAGATACGGAGAACCCTCACTGCGCCGCGGCATTGCAGCATGTGACCTCCATTGCAGGAATAGAGCATTTCACGAACATCCAGACACTCTGCCTTGATGGGCTCATCAATCTGCGGGACCTCACACCAGTCCGAGGGCTCAGGCAGCTTATGAGCATCAGACTCCTTGACACCGCCGTCACCGACTTCTCCCAGCTGAACTCGCCCACGCGAATATACAATCTCGATGTCTTCATCAGCGCAGGCATGCCTACGCCAACGATCGCTCAGCAGCGAGCCTGGCGCATCAACATCATCACTCAGGCCCCCTGACGCGCAGTGGGCCCGAGTCGGATGCCTGGCACGGAATTGCCGAAAGGCACACCGATCGCACCGATCACCTCGATCACCTCAATCACCTCAGACACGAATGCCCTGCCTCACTCATAGCTCTGTGCGATCTCGTTGAACTTGCGAGCTCCGTCAACAAGGCTTCCCAAAGCGTGCAGCGCACCGCCGATGAGAAACATCGTGTCGTTTCCATAGAACTTGATGAGCTCCGGAATTCGGTCGAGCGTCATCCCGCCTCCAGGTGAGGGGAGTGAACGCTTGAGACCGACGAACGAATCTTTCTCACGGTCAGCGATACGATGGCACTGCTCTTGGCTGAATGTGAAGCGCCCGCCATAGCTTGGGAAGATTATGGAGTCTGCACCCAGCAATCTCAGAAGGTGCCCGAACAGAAGATCCTCGCGGATGCCATGATCGGACGAGGCGGTCCATCCTCCCAGCAACGCCGGATGCCCATATATGATGAAATCATCAGGCGTGTTGTCACGAAGATAGGGGATGATGTCAAAGCCTGATATTCCTGGCACTGCAAGGCATCCCCCGACGTGGTTCTTCAGGAGAATGTCAAGATGCTCCTGCACATGTCCAACCGGTGGATTGAAGCATGGAAGATATACGCTGTGACGGCCAGTCTCGTCATTGGCCTTTCTTATGGCATCCGAAACCAGCGGAACACGCTCGGCAAAGCGCGACCACGTCTGGTTGCCCAAGCCCTGATCGTCCTTGATGATGTCAACCCCGCCGATCGCGCAGTCGTAGGCATCCTTGACGATGTCCTCCGTATCGAGACCTACGGGCTTCAGCGCAGTGGCGAGCAAAGGCTTTCTCTTGACATCGACTATCTTTCTGATTCCCTCAATGCCGAGCTTCGGACCGCCGCCTATTGCGCGAGCGAACGATTCGCCGATGCGAAAATCTGCGAGCCGAATCCCCGGAAGCAAGGAGGCATTCCCCATCAGGACGACAAGGAACTGCGGAAACTCATACGCGGTCAATTCCTCGGGGAATGCTATGACCGCACGGACGAGGCCGTCCGATACCTGCTCGATTTCGCTCACTCTTCCAAGCGAGCGGTCGGCCTTCGCTGGGGCGTATTCGCGCGGAAATTCATGACTTTGCTCGACCGCAAGCGATTCAGCCCGTTGCCGGGCCTCACTCACATCACCACGAATCTCATACTCAACTTCGATGGTTGCTTCTGATGACATTATTGCCTGACCTTTCATTATGTGTTGCGAAGCATTCCTTATGGCGTGGCCCATGACACCCTGACGGCATCCGCTGGAAGATGGCATCGTGTCAGATGCGATGGCGTATAGCCAAGCTGCACTGTCTCACGATTCGCGTTCCGAGTCTCTGCGCCTGCTCAAGGACGGGCCTGCCCAGAGATGGGACTGCTCAGAGACGCGTCTGTCCAGAGGATCCGAAGGCCTTGGCTATGGATGTCTCGTACGGTGCCCGAAGCACTCCTTCCGGTGTGATGATGCCGGTGATCAGCTCCGCGGGAGTGACGTCGAACGATGGATTCCAGGTCGGAAGTGACTGATCGACGCCAGGCGCGTCAAGAACCTCACCTCCGGCACGAAATTCGATGGGTATGTCCCGCGCATCGGCGGCATCAAGGTCAATCGCAGACAGTGGCGCCGCGACATAGAACGGGATGCCGTTCTCATGAGCCGCGACCGCCAGTCCATATGTGCCGATCTTGTTGGCCGTGTCACCATTGCGAGCAATCCGGTCGGCACCGACGATCACCGCATCGACTATGCCAGCGTGCAGCGCAGCGGGCGCTGCGCCGTCGACAAGGGCGGTGACGTCCACACCGTTGCGATGGAGCTCCCAAGCCGTGAGTCTCAGTCCCTGACGCAAGGGACGCGTCTCGGTCGAATAGACATGAACCTCCTGCCCTTGCGCCTGCTTGGTATAGATCACTCCAAGCGCCGTCCCGATTCCCGCGGTGGCCAGAATCCCGGTGTTGCAATGAGTCATGATGTGCGAGGCATCTGCAAGTTCGACGGATCCGACTTCCCCTATCCGTCTGCATTCCTCGGCATCCTTCTCGATGATTGAGTTCCCGGCGCTCACTGCATCCCGCCAGTCTGCATTCGCGCCATATTCATCGGCTGCCTGCTGCACTCCGTGGATGAGCGCAACGGCCGTCGGACGCGCCTCGACGACCTTGTTGAAAGCCTCATCAGCGGAGAGGCCATCGCGCACCGCAAAGGCATACGCGAATGCACCAGCAGCGCCAATGGAATTCGCCCCGCGGACGGCAAGTGAGCGAATCGCGGCAATGATGTCGTCCGCTGTATTCAGATCCCTGTACTCAAGAGATCCAGGAAGAAGGCGCTGATCGATGATGCGCAGCGATCCGCCATCGTTGCCATCCAGCCATCGCACCGATCTGAGCGTCACCCCGTCACCATGACCGACATTGTTCGCTTCATCGTTCACAGCAGTCTGACCCGCAAACGTACTATCTGACATTGCCTTGCCTTCCCTTCTCGAGCCGTGCGGCGGTTCCTTCCACCAATCTGCGGACGTCCGCAACCTCATCGAGTCCCTCGAACCCTTCAAGGAGCCGCCGCGCCGCAGAGAGCGCAAAGCGCGACGCATCCGCCTTCGCCTTGCCATCCAAGCTTTCGATATCCGACACCTTTGCCCAGCCAATCGTCCGCCGAATCGCTTCGCTTGCGGCAAACCCCGCAGAGTATCTCAGCGTTCTGGAAAGCCAATGGTCGACGAATCCGTCCGTGAATATCCTGTTGACCCTATGAGAGGCAAGGCGCCTGAATTCCTGTTCGAAGCCTTGCCATGACTCTTCATAAAGCGAAAGCAGCCATGCATGGAAGTCCCCGTCGTGGTTCCCTTCCTCCACTGCCAGAGACGAATCGGAAGAAGAAAGCGCAAATTCACGGGCCTGTGCCAGAAGGAAGTTGCCCCACAGGATGCCGATGTCGAACGCGACCGGGCCATAGAAGCCAAATTCATAGTCGAATATCTTCACATGCGCGGCTTCATCGGGCAACGGGTCCTCTTCGGCACCCTGATTCCTGACAAAAATCGAATTGGTGTGAAGATCCCCATGCAAAAGAGCCTCACCATTGGTAAGGAACTCATATTTCAGCTTTGCAGCCTGCGTTCTGATCTTATCGTCTCGCAGGGCAAGCACCTGATCGTCCACCCGCGAATCCCACGAATTGTGAACGTGATCGAAGTACGGCTCCGTGAAGATCAGGTCTTCCGTTATCTGCTCCAATTCCGGATTGATCGAATCCGCCGCGGCACGCTGCACCTCCTGCTCGTCCTTGCCGAAATAGGATGTGTGATATGCCATCTCTGCGATGAATCTGCCAGTATCACGGGCTGCCAGACGATTGACTCTTCGACCGTTCAGATTCGGCCTCCATACCTGCCAATCCGACAGATCCTCTTCGACGATGAGCCGTCGATCCGCATCCAACCCGAAATACCTGGGCGCATAGGCCTTCGCATATTCCGAAGCAGCCTCAAGCCCACGCGCCTCTGCAAAGATGCTGTCTTCCGTCACCTTCCAGGAATGGTCGGAGCGCACATAAGGCAAGGTTTGCTTGATCGCCAGTCCATTGCTGCCATCCTGCACGAGAAACAGAAGGTTGAGATTGCCGTCACCCACTTCGCGAACCGTTGTCTTGCCTACATTCACGACCGCATTCAAGTCACTGCGACCTGCAATGTAGTCGATAACCGTCTTTTCATTCAGCAATTCCGTCGACACCGTTCAATCCTCTTTCTGTTGAGTGTTGAAAATCTTTGAGAAACTGACGACGAGCGCGACCACGAGCAGCGTCCCCTTGATGAAATCCTGCGTGTAATAGGGAACGTTGAACATTGTCAGCCCATTGACCAGCACGCCGACGAACAGCGCGCCTATGACCGTTCCCAGAGGGTTCGGCCTGTTCGCACCAAGCACGGCGTATCCGATCAGGGTGGCGGCGACCGCCTCCAACAGATAGCTGCTGCCCACATCGATGTCGCCTCTTCCGACACGAGCGACCAGAACGACGCCGCCCAGGGCCGAAAGCAGGCCGGAGATCATGTAGGCCAGAATCCGGTATCGCCCTATTCGAACGCCCGCAAGTCGAGCGGCTCTGGAATTGTTGCCCACCGCCTCGAGAATGCGGCCCGTGCGCGTTCTGGTAAGAAAAAGCACCACGACGATGGTCGTCACCAGGGCGAGAATTATCGAGAAGGGCACGCCCAGCACCGTTCCACCACCAATCCAGAGCAGCTTGGGGTCCCAATTGCCTCGGGCGGCCTGACCGTTATATCCGTTTCCCGTCGAGACGGACTTGCCCGCGGTCAGAATCAGGGAAAGGCCCGAATAGACGAACATCGAACCGAGCGTCGCCAGCATGTCAGGAATCTTTGCAAACACTATCAGCGCTCCGCTGGTCAGCCCGACCAGCAATCCCGATGCAAGACCGAGCACAACAGCCCACACCACGCCAAGGCCATAATATATCTGCGCTGCAGCGACGATCATGACCGAAAGGGATACGGTGGATCCAACGGCAAGATCAAACCCGCCAACCGTCATGGAGACCGTCACCCCAAGAGCAACGATCGCAGTGACCGCAACGGACTGAAGAATCACATAGAGATTCTGCACCGTTCCGAATGCAGGCAATGCCGCGAAGAAAAATATGACGATCAACGCGAACAATGCCAGCAAGCCGTATTTATACACAATGGTTCTCACATTTGCCATGTTCTGTCTATGCCCCTCTCGCAATGAGTTCGGAAAGCTGTGCGCTGGTCATCCCTGATGCAGTTGCCTCTGCGGTTATCGTGCCGCGCGAAAGCACAATGACGCGATCCGCAACCTGGAGAATCTCATCCGGATCACTTGAAGCCACGATGGCAGTGCCTGCACTGCGCAACTGTCTGGCGATGTCGGCGCGAGCGCCGATATCCACACCTCTGAACGGCTCATCCATGACCAGAAGCTTCGACTCGGCAGCAAACCATCTGCCGATCATCACCTTCTGGCGGTTCCCTCCCGAAAGCGACTCGATTCGGGATTGCGGCTTGCCTACGATGCCCATGCGTCCGATGACTGCCTCGCTTCGACTGCGGATTCTGGACGCATCTATGAATCCAAAGCGCGAGCGATAGCGCTTCAAGTCTGGAAAGACAAGATTGTCTTCGACGGACCAGAGCGGAATCACCGCATCGGCCTGACGATTCTCCGGCACGTAGCCGATTCCAGCCCGAATGGCATCCCCGGTATCCTGAGGTGCGAATCGCCTTCCCTGCCATGTCATGGTTCCGCCGAGCAATCTCGAGGCTCCGACGATCTGCGACAGCAGCTCGGTTTTCCCGGCACCTATGAGGCCCGTGATTCCGAGCGTCTCACCTTCATGAAGTTCCAGGTCGATCGTGTCACCGTCATCGAAGATCTTGAAATCCTTCAGTCTGAGCGCAACCGTTGAATCACGTCCAGCGTCTGCTCCCTGCGCTCCCCTTGCATCATCCGAGTACCCGCGGGTGCCGTCTTGCGTGACCTCGACGGTCTTTCCCAGCATCGCCCTGATGATTTCGGGAACGTCCAGAGGCGCGTCATATTCCCCGACCTTCATGCCGTCACGCAGCACGACTGCACGGTCACAGATATCCTTGACCTCCTGCATGTGATGGGAGATATAGACGATGGCCGTGCCGCCATCCGCCAATGCACGAATACGCCTATGCAGCCTTGCGCTCTCGTCGATGTCGAGAGAAGCGGTTGGCTCGTCAAGTATGAGAATCTTTGGGTGGGTGAACAGAGCCCTCGCGATGAGCACGCGCTGTCTCGAAGACGCATCGAGGCTGCTTATCACCGCGTCAAGAGGAATGCCCGACAGGTCGCTCGCGTATTCGCTGGCGGCATGGCGCAGGGTCCTGTTGGTTGGAAAGGACCCAAGCCTATGCTCCACCAGCATCGGGAAGACAAGGTTTTCGGCAACGGTACGGTCAGGAAGCAGCGCCTCATCGAATGACTGCACGATGGTCTCTATTCCAGCCCGCGATGCTTCCAGAATCGATCTGAGCCTGACTTCGCTGCCACCGACCACGAGCCTGCCCGAAGTGGGCTCGATGATGCCGGATAGAATCGAGGTCAATGTCGACTTTCCGGCACCATTCGCGCCCACCAATGCGAGTATCTCGCCGCTTCGCAATGAAAGGTCAACCCCCCGAAGCGCGGCGGTCGCGCCAAAGTTCTTGACGATGCCCTCGACTCTAAGCACCTCGTGACCGCGTCGGCCACCTTTGCTGGAAGCCTCTCCCCGGTTGCCCGCCTGCTCATCTGACGCCGTGCGATCGATTCCATCGTCTGCGATCTTCATCGGCGGTGCCTCACTCTTGACACGTGACATACGATTCGCGCGCCGTCCTTAGTTCGCTGAGGCTACGGGCGAAATGCTGTCCGTGACCAGGCTTGGGAAGTGTTTCACCAGCTGGGAGACACTCGTTATCTTGTATTTGCGAATTTCATCGGCCGTGACCAGCGCCGGTGGGATCAAGACCGATTTGGTCGTCTGCTTCTTTTCAGCCGCTCGGAAGGCCGTACGTATCGCGACCGCACCCACATTCGAGGGGTCGGTCGTCGCCGTCAGCACCCATGGGCTGTTGGTCTTGCCGAGAACCGCGATATCCGCATCCGAGATATCGACCCCATATACCTTGACCTTGCTGGTAAGTCCCAGTTCCTCGACTGCCTGGGTCGCGCCCTTGGCGAATTCATCGTACGGGGCGAAGACCACCGTCGTGTCAGGATGTGCCTGCAGCGCAGCCTTCACCTGCTCTGCGGTCTGCTGGGCCGTTGAATCGTTGACCACGCCGACCTGCGCAACCTGCTTGATGCCGGGATTGGCTTTCTTCACGCTCGTCCAGACCTTGTTCCGTGCGTCCAACGGCGCGAATCCCGCAACATAGGTATAGATGACGGTGGCCTTGCCGCCGGTGTCCTTGAGCAGGCGGTCCGTCGCAAGCTTCGCGAGCTTCTCGTCGGACTGCGATACGGAAATCGCCCTGCTGTCAGTGATGTCGGAATCGAAGCCTACAACGGGTATTCCCGCATTGAGAGCCTTCTTGACGTTCGGATTGATGCCTTCAAGAGCGTGATCCACCAAAATGGCCGCAGGCTTCAGGGCGGTGGCGGATTCGATGTCGAGGATCTGCTGGCTGTCATCGCCGTTGGCATCATATATCTTCAGTGTGGCTCCGATTCTGGCGGCTTCTTTCTTCACGCCGTTCAACCACTGGATGTAGTAGTCAGAATCCGTCGTTCTCGCGGAAACCGCAATCACGGGCTTCGCCGAAGCCGATGTCCCCTCTGCGGAAGCGGTTGCCTGGCGGCCCTTGATGAGCCAGCCAGCACCTATCACCAGCGCTATTACAACGACTGCGGCGGCGACCAGGGCCACCGCTTTCCCAACACTTCCATGAGCACTCTGCTGAGTGGGTGAATCTGCCATGTTCCTTCTCCCCTACCATGTTTCCTGAATTGAAAGCCCCGATACCTGACATGCCGATCAGCCCCTAGCCCCAGCAAGGTGGCGGTGATCGTTCCTGATATTCGGTTCGGTGTCTGTTCACTATATGGAGCCGCCGAAAGGGAGACAAGCCAGTCGATATATGAGTCTTTTATAGCGTGCTATCGCTCCCTAGTGCCGATTACCTTGCCTTCCTGGAAGATATGACACCGGTGTTGAAGCCGAAGAGATGCAGACCCTGATGGAAACGGGCGTGCTCTATCTTGATGCAGCGATCCATGACTACCTCCAGACCAAGTGATTCTGCATGCTCCGCGACATGGTCGTCCCAGATTCCCAATTGGATCCACAGCACTGGCGAGCCGATTCTCGCTGCCTCGTCGGCGATCGCATCGATGGCCGAGCTGCGGCGAAACACATCGACGATATCGGGGACTTCCGGAAGCGAGTCAAGACTTCGATACACAGGATGTCCCAGAATCTCCCTTGCGTTGGGATTGATGAAATACACCTTGTAATGAGTGCTTTGCAGCAGGTATGTGGCAACAAAGTAGCTTGCGCGGGCAGGATTGGCGGATGCCCCGACGATCGCTATCGAATGGGCCTTCTCCAATATCGCATTTCGCGCTTCGGCATCAGGTCCCTTCCAGTTCCTTTCACCGACTGCTGGGGCGACGGCGCAAGCCTCTTCCGTGTGCGCGGCCGATCCGTTGAGTGAAATCTGCTGTGATGACTGTGACAGAGACAGCTTTTCTTCGGTCATGATATTCTCATTCCTTCGGTTCTTGGTTGGAGACGGTCGAACTCGCTGCCTGCGAACTCGCGTCAAGCGCCTGACTGATGTCCGCGATGAGGTCATGCACACCCTCGATGCCTATGCTCAGACGAATCGTGCCCTCCTCGATGCCCGCCTCACGAAGCTGCTCGCCGGTCAGCTGTCCATGAGTCGTTGATGCAGGATGAATGGCAAGGGTCTTCACGTCACCGATGTTGGCCACATGGCTAACAAGATTGAGCGAATCGATGAATATCTTCCCAGCCGGCCGCCCTCCCTTGATGGTGAAGGAAAAGACGGACCCCGAAGCCGCACCAGGGAAATAGTGCAAGGCGCGGGCATGCTGTGGATGGGATTCCAGACCGGCCCAGTTCACGGACTGCACATGCGGATTGCCTTCGAGCCATTCGGCGATGGTTCTGGTGTTATCGACCTGTCGCTGCACCCTCAGTGGCAATGTCTCGATGCCCTGCGCGATGAGGAATGCGGAATGCGCGGATAGCGCAGGACCGACGTCACGCAACTGTTCGGCCCTCAGACGGGTCAAGAACGCATATTCGTTGAAGTTTCCCGACCATGTGAGATTGTTGTATGCCTCCACAGGCTTGTAGAACTCGGGGAAACGCTCCCGATTCCATGCAAAGGTGCCCGAATCCACAACCACCCCGCCAAGCACGGTGCCCGCACCCGAGAGGAACTTCGTCGCAGAATGCACCACGATATCCGCTCCATGCTCGATGGGACGGAGCAGGTATGGCGTAGCGACCGTCGAATCGACCACAAGCGGTATGCCTGCCTGATGAGCGACCGCCGACAGACCCTCGATGTCTGCGATATGACCGGAAGGATTTGCAATCGCCTCGACGAATATGAACTTGGTCCGCTCGGTTATAGCCGCGGCATAATCCTGCGGATCGTCGCTGTCGACGAAGATCGTTGAGATGCCAAGCCTGCGAAGGGTCACATCCAGCTGCGTTATGGAGCCTCCGTAGAGTTCGGAGGATGCGATCACCTCGTCGCCTTGGGCTGCGAGCGCTATGAAAGTTATGAACTGCGCCGACAGGCCGCTTGCCGTCGCGACCGCGCCGAGACCTCCTTCAAGGCTTGCCACGCGTTCTTCCAAGGCCGCCACAGTCGGATTGACGATGCGCGAATAGATCTCGCCATACTTTCTCAATGCGAATCTTGCGGCCGCGTCATCGGAGTTGTCAAAGACATAGGCGGCCGATTCATAGATGGGCAATGCGCGCGCCCCAGTCGCCTTGTCTGGAACCAGTCCAGCGTGGACGGCCCGCGTTGCAAAATCGAATCCCTGATTGTCCAATGTATCCTCGCTCCTTCACTCGTCGATACCGCATGCATCACAATGCTGAGGCGTTGGCGCAAAGCACCGTATTTCTGGTTGACTATATGCTGGCGTCCTGATGAGGCGAAAGGAATGAATGTTGGAAAACCTGGGATTTATGACTGTCCATAGATTATTGATATAACGACATGCGGTTTTTCCTTTGTTCCGTGCATGCAACGCATGCATGATGTGCATATGACATCATCACAGACCGTCCATTCACCAAGGCCAGACACCTATCACACACCAAGCCACGTCATCAAGCCGTTGGTTCCCGTCCGCAGACGTATCGGACAGGGCGAATGGGAGGATGTGGATCAGCTGGTCTACAAGGAGGAGGGGTACGGCGCGGCCTTCAAATCCATCACCCGCAGAATTCTCTTCGATTCGAATGCCGGGCAGGGAAACCAGGTTCGCTACTTTGAGGTCGCTGCAGGCGGGTGGAGCACCTTCGAGCATCATCAGCACACGCACCAGGTCATCATCTATCGCGGAAGCGGCACTGCCGTCGTTGGTCATCAGCAGCAGCATGTCAGTGAGGGCGATCTGATATTCGTCAATTCGGGAGAGTGGCATCAGTTCATCGCCTCCGATGAGGGCCCATTGGGATTCATCTGCATCGTCACCGCAGAAAGGGACCATCCCGTTCAGCCGACGCAGTCACAGCTCGAGGATCTGTACGCGAAGAATCCAGAGCTCAAGGGCGTCATCCATGCCTGACTCACGCCATGCCTGATTCCCACCATGCCTGAGCACATGGAACTGCGCTTCAGACGGCTGGAATGAGGGCAACTGCCCTTTCACTCATTGCCCGCATCCA
The DNA here is from genome assembly GCF_041080835.1 of Bifidobacterium sp. WK012_4_13. Lineage (NCBI taxonomy): Bacteria > Bacillati > Actinomycetota > Actinomycetes > Bifidobacteriales > Bifidobacteriaceae > Bifidobacterium > Bifidobacterium fermentum. The sequence continues at coordinate 1,736,233 of NZ_CP129683.1, read as the reverse complement.
TTCAATACCCTCGATTCGAGCGTCCTCTGCGTATACTCATGTCAACAAGGACGATATGGGGATACATTGATTCACGTTGGATATCTGGTGGCGACTGCGACTGCGCTCATGGTGATGCTGATCGTAACAGTCGGATCGAAGAACCGCTGGATCGAGGGGACGACAGGCATCGCCTGTTCCGGCCTGCTCCTTCTGATTCATGCGACCAGCATCGAACTCGCCCTGCACGACATCGAACGGCTGTTGCCGACCGTGCTGTTCCTGGGATTCTGTCTCTCCTTCGCCAGACTTTGCGAAAAGGAGAGACTGTTCGATTACCTGGGGCATCTGGTCGGGAACCTATGCCGCGGCAATCCCCGCCTGCTGTTTATCCTTGTCTTTGCTCTGAGTGCAACGGTGACCAGCGTGCTCAGCCTCGATGCCACCGTTCTTCTGCTGACGCCAATCGTGCTGCAGGCGGCCTTCAGACTGGGATTCGATTACCGACCGTTCGCATATGAAACCGGTCACCTTGCCAATACCGCGTCGATGCTGCTGCCAATATCGAATCTGACCAACCTCCTTCTAGTCGCATATGCGAACATATCGTTCCTTGACTTCATTCGTCTTTCCTGGCTTCCGTGGGTTGCCGCCCTCATCGCTGAATTCCTGACTCTCTTCGTCATTTTCCATAGATCGCTGTCTGGCAGCGGCATACCAAGAAAACGCGTACAGGACCAGCGGCAGAGCGACCGTAGCTCATATCGGACCCCCACATTCGCCATGCTCACCGTCGCATTGACCCTCATCGGATTCGTCGTTACCGGAATGTTCGACATAGCACCGTTCTGGGTGGCGCTAGCAGGATGCGCCACCCTGATGGCATGGCGCTGCATGTCAGAAAAGACACGACTTTCAGAAGAGCTGCATACGGCATGGAAGTCGTTCAACGTCTCCTTTCTCATCTTCGTGCTCTCGCTCAGCGTCGTTGTGGCGTCATTGGCAGACAATGGCATTCGCACTCTGCTGCTTCCTGCATTCCATCAGCCTGTCAGCCTGGCATCATTGCTGATGATCGCGGCCGTGTCGGTCGTGGCTTCCAACATCATGAACAATCTGCCCGCCGCCATGCTGCTCATTCCGATCGCGGCAAGCCAGAATCCAATGATGGCGATGGCTGTCTTGATAGGCGTCAATCTTGGCCCAAACCTGACATATGTCGGATCCCTGGCAAACATCCTCTGGAGACGGATTCTGCTGAGAACCGGCAAGAAGGTCGAACTCCTGCAATTCTCATGGATAGGTCTGGTCACCACATCGCTGTGCATCGTTTCATCGATCGTCGCGCTGTGGGTGGGCGGAACGGGGATCGTTTCAGGCTGATCGATTTCGATGCATCGCTTTTCGGGAGAACAGCTCGCGAGCGTGCGCCTCCGTCAGACATTCCACGAGCGATCCGGCAACATCCGGGTGTCCGATAACGACGTCCGGGTATCGGATGGCGCGGACGGGCATCGAACGGCAACGGCCGGGCATTTTTGGCGAGGCGCCATCATCTGTATGCAGGCTCACATTGCGGACTCACTCATTGCGCCTGTCGCTGTCCTTCGACACTGCCTCGAACAGCTCTCGGATCGTCGAGACCGTGGACGCGCAGTCCTGGGCGCTGATGCCCTCACCGATCGATCTGCCGATCCTGCTCCAATACTCGTCCGTATAGGTACTTCTGCATTTCTCCCCTTTGGCAGTCAGCACGACGTTGACGCCTCTTCCATCCGTGCTGCTGACACTCTTGCTGACATAGCCCATCCTCGTCAGCTCATTGACCATTCTGGTCACCCCAGGCATGCTTACATCCAGGAATTCCCCCACCGCTCCAATCCGTACCGGTCCTCCAGCGCCGATGATGCTGATCGCATCCAATATGCTGATGTGCCGCGGCCGCATGCCAGGCGGAAGGCTGGGCATGAGATCGGTGATCCTACGGGTCTTCCAACAGGCATCGATCAATTCACGAATCATGGAAGGTTCGAGCTCTGTATGTTCCAACGTGACGGTCTCCTTTCTCCACGGTTGCGCATGCCTTCATCCTCCAGCTGCCTGATGCCGCACAGGCACCGCCGGCAGACCAGACAGGCATTCGTCATCCGTCTGCCATCGCGGCAGCACGTACTTGTCCCATATTATAGTTACCATAGGTAACAATCCTATGCGCGTGGCAATGAACGAGTCTGCGGCGAACGCACCCGGCCAGTGGCCGATTGCATCCCTGCGGCCCCTTCCGCCAGGCATGTTGTAGGTTGCTCTTATGTGAGGAACATTTCGTGGAGAACACCACAGGTCAAAAAATCAGCCGTTCACTTCTCTGGTCCGTCATCTCCCTGGCGATGCTCACCTTCCTGGGCATCCTTTCGGAGACCTCATTGAACATCGCCTATTCATCGCTGATGAGGGAATATGGCATCGAAGCATCCGTGGTCCAGTGGCTGACGACGGGATATCTGCTCATCCTTGCAATAGTGATTCCTTCATCCACATATCTCGTACGCCGCTTCGCAACGGTGAGACTGTTCCAATGTGCAGTGTCGATCTTCATGATTGGCACCGTTCTCGGTGCCTGTGCACCTTCGTTCTCAATTCTGCTGTGCGCCCGTCTCATCATGGCAATCGGCACCGGGATCTCTCTCCCCCTCATGACGAATGTGGTATTGGAGAAGGCGCAGTTCCACCAACGAGGCATGCTTATGGGAATAGTATCGATGGTCATCAGCGCAGGTCCGGCGATTGGACCCGTATATGGCGGAATCGTTCTTCAATTCCTCACCTGGCACTACATTTTCATCATCATGGTGCCATTCCTCGTGGGAGCCTTGATTGTAGGCACTTTGGCCTTGCCGGACATCAGCGACAGGACGCGGGCGGCGATTTCACCCTCTTCGATGATGCTGGTGGCTGTGGGCTTGGGAAGCCTCATGATTTCATTCAGCTTTGCATATTCATGGCATGGAGATCGGCGCTTCTGGCTTGTGCTACTGCTCGGGATTGCGATCATGTCGGCATTCGTGATCTTGCAGATGCACGTCCACAATCCACTAATCAACATCAAGGTGTTCTCATACCGAGGCTTTTCCATTGGCATCGCGACCATCATGATATCCCAGGCATGCGTGCTGGGCATCAACTTCATGCTTCCGCTGCTTCTGCAGAATGGATTGCGGCTCTCGAGCATGACGGCGGCCCTGCTGCTCTTGCCTGGAGCTGCCGTTGGAAGCATGGCCGCGCCTCAGGTCGGATCCTCGCTGAGATCGCACCGTGCAACGGTCATGATGACTGTCGGCTTTTCAGGGATGCTGGTGTCCGCAGTCGTCATGTCACTGCTTCCTGGCAGCGCAGCAGCCATCATGGTGATCTATGTCCTCTTCATGACCGGTGCATGCCTCGTCGCCACACCAGGTCAGACCCATTCGCTCAATCAGCTTCCACCATCGATGAATGCCGATGGGTCTGCGGTGCTCAATACGCTTCAGCAGCTTTCCGGAGCCTTGGGAACGACGATCGCATCCACGCTGATCACCGCATTCCAGAGCCAGACCTTCAACGGAGGCTCGGACTTCGCCCAGTCCTACACATCTGCCTTTTCGAAAGGCATGCCCCCATTCATCGCACTGATAGTCATCGCAGTCCTTCTGACACTCAGGCTCAGGCACTTCGAACAGGCGCCGCGATCTGTGGCAGCTCAGCTCCACGAATAGACAGAGTCAGCGTCAAGCCACTCAGGCGGATGCGATGAGCACGCCAAGCATGCCAGCGCCCAGGCTGACCACGAGCATGCCCCCGGTGTGGATGATGGCACGCAGATAATGATGGTGCTGAATGAGCCTATACCCCTCGACGCTTGCCGTGGAGAACGTCGAATATCCACCCAGCAGACCAGTTCCCAGAATGAATCTGACGTTCTGCGCGTCAACGGAATGCCACGATGCCACCCAACCGGTGAGAAGGCCCAGAAGCAGGCATGCGGTGACATTCACCACGATCGTTCCGAACGGGAACCCCAATCGGTTCCTCTTGTTCACCGCAGAGTCCACGAGGAATCGGCAGACAGCACCCACCCCTCCGCACAGTGCCATGAGGATGAATGCAAGCATCGATTCCGCGTTCATCGGCCCTCACCGGCCTTTCGATTACTGCGCGACGCGCAACGCTCTGCGAGCATGACTCCACATGCGGCAAACACCAGACCCAGAAGGATACTCGTCACACCATATGAGAGACCAGCCAGCATGTGCGCATCCATGAATCGCGTATCGGTTTCCAGAATGAATGTCCCATAGGTCGTGAATCCACCTATGATTCCGGTACCGACGAACAGGCGGAAGGACTGGCGAATGCCGACGTCATCGCCGGTTCTTGCAAGATATTCAAGCAGGAAGCCCAGGAGCATGGCGCCCACCATGTTTATGCAGAAGGTCACCCACGGCCAGACCCAGTCCGATGATTGCATCTCGCTCAGCGCCGCACGGACCGCAGTGCCGATGACGCCACCGATGAATACCCCAGGTGCAATTCGAAGACGTGGATGCCTGCTCCAGAAGCCGTCATCGTGGTCATTGTGTTTTTCTCGCAAACGATTCCTCCCCAGCATATCGGGCACTGCTTCCAGATTGCCGCTGGCAGCCATGGGCAGCGCTCTTCGTGATACAGGAACTATCAGCGTTTGCGGTTCAGACAATCGGAATCTCGTGGAGACCCTGCTATCTTGGCGGGTTCCATCGCCAGAAGACAACACAACAGTGAGAAAGTATAGCATCACCGTTCACATCCTGACGTGCTATCGTTTATGGAGGTGATGGAGCCCGCCTGAATCTCTCGATTCGAACCGCCCATATGCTGATAGCCCCTGACTCGCGATACGCAAATGGAGGCCGTCATGCAAAGTTCAAGAACCCACTCATCGTCCATCGTCGTCGGAATAATCCCGGGACAACCCGACCGAGTGATCGCCGCGAGCTGTGACATGGCTATCGCGATGAAGCCCAACCGGCTTCACCTGGTCTATGTGAACTCGACCCTTACCGAGGAGAACGGACATATGGCGCCCCTCGATCCCGACAGCATGAGCGAAACCTGGCACGAAGATTCCCAGGCATTGTCGGAGCGCGCGCTCGGCATCGCCCGCAATGCAGGCATCGATGCCCAATACCACCTTCTTGCCGGAGATCCAGTGAAGGAGCTTTCGAGATTCGCGAAACAGCACGATGCGTCGATGATCGTGGTCGGCACCCGGGAAAGGGGCGCATTGGCCGCATTGCAGGAATGGACAAGCGGTTCGGTATCCGTGCGTCTCGCGCACACGCAGAACATCCCGATTCTCACCATTCCGCTCGCTGACGAATATAAGAATTGACGTTTTCTGCTATACTCGTGGCCGTGGGTATGAAGTTACCCTAGATGCCTTGCCAACGTGGCACACGGCATTTGAACCGCTTTCAAGCTGATGACTTCTGCAGAGATGCAGGAGTCCTTTGTTTTTTTCGCCTCCCCATCTTTCGCAGAGTGAGGGGAGGAATATGAGCGCACCGCAGACACTGTCTGTCCTTGTGGAAATACCACGGGGAGAGCGCAACAAATATGAGGTGGACCATGCGACAGGTCGAATCACCTTGGATCGCACCTTGTTCACATCGATGGGTTATCCGGCCGATTATGGCTATATAGAAGGCACCTTGGGGGAAGACGGCGACCCTCTTGACGCATTGGTGCTCGATGAGGTGCCGGTGTTTCCCGGATGCCTCGTCGATGCCCGTCCCATCGGACTCTTCGTCATGAGCGACGAACACGGACCTGACCCAAAGGTCATCTGCGTCCCTGACGATGTCCGATACGACGGGATACGCGGCCTGAACGATATCAGCAGTTGGAAGAAAGCTGAGATCAAGCATTTCTTTTCAAGCTACAAAGCCATAGAGCCTGGCAAGCACGTCGATTCGAACCTATTCTGGGCCGATCTCGCAACTGCCCGACGGAAGATCGACGAAGCGTTCTCCAGGGCGGGGCGAAACTAATCCCCACCAACGGGCATCGGGGCAGGCCAGCGTAGGTGCAGGCCCGAACCCCACCAGCAAGAACATAACCTGACAAGACTAAGGAATACTATAATGAGCAAGATTTCCAGCATACATGCACGTGAGATTCTCGATTCGCGCGGCAACCCAACCCTAGAAGTCGAGATGTATCTTGAGGATGGTTCCTGCGGCCTCGGATCCGTTCCATCGGGCGCCTCCACTGGCGAGAACGAGGCCAATGAGAAGCGCGATGGGGATGCGGCGAGATATGAGGGCAAGGGAGTCCGAACGGTCGTGGCCGGAGTGAACGGCGAGATAGCCGATGCCCTGATCGGCTTCGAGGCCTCAGATCAGCGTCACCTGGACGAGGTGCTGATCGGCCTGGACGGAACCGAAAACAAGTCACGTCTAGGCGCCAATGCCATACTTGGCGTTTCATTGGCCGCGCTGCACGCGTCAGCGGCTTCCGCCCGTCTGCCGCTCTACCAATACATCGGCGGGGCCAACGGGCACGTCATTCCGGTAACGGCGATGAATGTGCTCAACGGAGGAGTGCATGCCGTCTCATCGAATGTCGACATTCAGGAATTCATGTTCACTCCCGTGGGATTCGACTCCTATCATGAGGCGCTGCGCGCCAATGTGGAGTCATATCACGCCCTCAAGAAGGTCCTGATCGCACGCGGCCTGGAGACGGGATTGGGCGACGAGGGAGGCTTCGCGCCTAACCTCACATCCAACAGGGAGGCCTTCGACCTGCTGGTCGAGGCCATCGAGAAGGCAGGCTATGAGCCTGGACGTCAGATCGCCATCTGCTTCGACTCAGCCGCGTCGGAGTTCTACGACAGGGATAACGACGTCTATAACTTCGATGGATCACGGGCCAGCGCGAAGGACATGGCTCAATTCTACGAAGGCCTGCTCGACGACTACCCGATAGCCTCCATCGAGGACCCGTTCGACGAGAATGCATGGGACGATTTCAAGGCACTTACCGCACGGATCGGCGACAGGGTGCAGATCATGGGAGACGACATCTTCGTGACCAACCCTAAGTTCCTGAAGCGCGCGATCAAGGAAGTCACTGCCAACTCCACGCTGATCAAGCTCAATCAGATCGGCACGGTCACCGAAACCCTCGAGGCCATCAAACTCGCCAATCGCAACGGCATGACCACCATGGTGTCGCATCGTTCGGGAGAGACGCCCGATGCGACGATCGCGGACCTATCGGTTGGCACCAACGCCATGCAGCTCAAGTCAGGAGCCCCTGCACGCGGAGAGCGCATAGCCAAGTACAACCAGCTGCTTCGGATTGAAGAGCGTCTCGGCGATGCCGTCGAGTATGCCGGAATGGATGCCTTCCCCCAGCTCGCAGCACGCATCTGAAATCAGGCCAATGTGGCGCACTCCATCTGGATCGGAGGGGTGCGCCACTCCTCATTTCTTTTCGCCCCGCGCCATGCTGGATAGTACAGTAGGCATATCTAGCACTTTCCGATGAAGGGCAGAATCAGATGCCAAGACTGTTCAACCAGAGCAACCTCTTCTTCAAGGTGATGGGCGTCGTCTTCGATCTCGCAGTGCTCAACATTCTGACCTTGGTATGTTCCATACCGATAGTCACCGCAGGTGCATCGTTCACTGCCATGCATTATGTCCTATGGCACATGGTTCGCGGCGAGGAAACATACATCGCGAGGCAGTTTTTCGAAGCGTTCACAAGAAACTTTCGGCAGGCCACCCTATTCTGGCTGGGTTGCCTGCCATTCATCGCCTTGGTGTGGCTGAACGTTCTTGTGATCCAGGAGCTTCCCGCAGAAAACCGATGGCTGCTTTTCGCCACCCTGGCAGTGGCTGCATTGGTCGCAACGGCGATTACAGAAATGTATTTCGTATTGCTGTCGCGCTATGAGAATAGGACATGGACGCAGCTGAAGAATGCCGCTCTGCTCTCATTGGGCTACTTCCCCCGAACCATCGCGATGATGCTCGTGCTGGCGACATTCGCCGCGATCTACATTCTCTTCAGCACATATCTCATCCCGCTACTGATATTCCTTGGACTCACGCTTCCTCAATACTGTTGCGCCTGGCTGTATAACCCAATCCTGGTTCATCTGGATGAACGGAACTAGCATCGACTGAAGGCTCATTGGCATGGTCCCTACTTCCATTGCCTTCCCATAGGAACCATGCCCCACAATCGGCGAGAGCACAAGCCGGTGAGTGGTACACCCATATTTCAGAAGATGAATTCCAGTTTGACATTTTCGTCCCGATATGTTTATTATCGAACCGGTTTGATACCAAGAGTCCGAATGCACGAAGGCTGTGCTTCTAGACTCAAATAGCAGGTCTTCCAAGGGCAAAGTTGCCATTGAGGATCACAAATAAGGGGATTGAAATGTCAAATCTTTCGATATTCAAGAAAATTGGGGCAGTCGCTGTTTCAACGGTTCTCGCAACCTCAATGCTTTCGGCGTGCGGATCTTCATCAGCGAGCTCCACGGCAAGCGGAATCACCATTTTCAACTCCAAAATGGAGATTCAGGACCAAATGCAGAAAATGGCCAAGGCATATACTAAGTCCACAGGGGTCAAGGTCCAGGTCTATTACTCAAGCGACACGGTTGCGGCGCATCTCGCTACCAAATACGCTTCCGGAGATCCATACACCATCTCGATGGTTGATGCCAAGGACATCTACTCCCTCGCAAAGGAGCATGCCGTTGACCTCAGCAAAGAATCCTGGGTCAGCAAGACCGATCAGGCCATCAGCATCGATGGAAAGACATATGGCTTCCCCGTGAGCGTCGAGGCTCGCGGCTTGATCTATAACGCAACGGCCATAGAGAAAATAACCGGCAAGACCTTCGACCCTAAGGACTACTCCACACTCACCAAGTTCAAGGAACTGCTCAAGGAGCTCAAGGCAGGCGGGATGACGACACCGACGGGAGTTCTGAAAGAGGATTGGTCCTTGGCTGCACATTACCTTCCGCAGGTATACGAAGAGCAGACGGATCCTTCTGCATTCATCACCAAGCTGCATGATGGGAAGGTCGATTTGAACAAGAACGCGAAATTCACTTCGCTGATGAACACCTTCGACGTTTTGAAAGCGAACAACTACGCTGCCTCCAGCGCCGTTTCCGCAGATCGAGAAGTCACCGAACAAAAGCTGGCGGAAGGCCAGATAGCGTTCATGTTCGGCGGCAACTGGGATTGGTCGGTGATCAACCAATACAAGTACTCCAAAAACATGGGCATCATGCCTGTGCCTCAGAACACCAGCGATGGCAGCAATGAGAAGCTCGTCGGCGGAGGTTCCAAGTACTTCATGATCGATTCTTCCGATCACACATCCGACACCCAGCGCAAGGAGGCGAAGGCGTTCCTCAATTGGATCGTAGACACGAAGGCAGGGCAATCCTTCATCGTCGATGACTGCTCGATGGTGTCGCCATTCAGCAACAACAAGCTCGCGGTATCCGATCCTCTGAGCGCCTCAGTCAAGGAATACGCGGACGCCAAGAAGCTCATACCAAACTACAACCATCTCCCCGACGATCACTACACCATTCTCGGAGCGGATTTCCAGAAATATCTTGCAGGCCAGGAGAACCGCTCAGACTTGGCTTCCTCCATCGAAAGCTATTGGAAGACGGCAAAGGTTTCCACAGTCTCCGAATAAGCGTCCTTGACAATATTTTCGTGTGCACGCTTTCACAGGTGCACACGCACGAAGGATAAGCGAGATTCACAATGAAACACAACAAGATCTCTTACAAAGTCGGGCAATTCTTCATGTTTGCCGGTCCATCGGCGATACTGTTCGCAGCAGTGGTGATCATCCCATTCATCTATGGACTTTACCTCACCTTCACGAGCTGGGACGGGGTCTCAACGACCAAGCCGTTCGTCGGATTGCAGAACTATGCGGCCGCCTTCTCCGACGCTACGTATTGGAAATCTCTGGAAATAACGGTCATCTATTCCGTCGTCACAGTGATTCTGGTCAATATTGTCGCATTCGCCCTGGCGATACTTGTGACCAGTGGCATAAAAGGTCAGAACTTCTTCCGCGCAGGATTCTTCATTCCCAACCTCATCGGTGGCATCGTTCTCGGCTATGTGTGGAAGTTCGTCTTTAACCGAGCCTTCGTCAGCATAGGTGAATCGATCAGCGGCACTGCGCCTGCATCGTTGCTCGCAACTCCGAACGGCGCGTTGTTCTGCCTGATTCTAGTTTCGGTCTGGCAGTATGCAGGCTATATGATGCTGATCTACATAGCGGGCTTGATGAGCGTCGACAGGAGCCTGAAAGAGGCTGCGCTGATCGACGGATGCTCCGCAGGAAAGGCGATGCTCCACGTGACCGTCCCTCTTATGAGAGCGTCGTTCGTGCAGTGCATCTTCCTGAGCACGACGCGCTGCTTCATGGTCTACGATCTGAACCTTTCCCTGACCGACGGCGATCCGTTCAACTCCTCGGTCCTTGCAGCGATGCACGTGTACAACGAGGCATTCGTCTATAAGAACTATGGAGTCGGCCAATCCGAGGCTCTGATGCTGTTCGCCATCTGTGCAGCAATCGGAATCATTCAGGTCTACTTCGGCAAGAAAGGTGAGGTAGAGGCATGAAAGGCAATACCAAGGAAAAAGAACTGGGCAGGCGAGTGTCCCACGCGATCTTCATGTCGCTGCTCGTCGTTCTGCTCTTCATCTTTATCGCCCCATTCATTCTGGTCATCATCAATGTGTTCAAGTCGATGGCGGACATCACGACCAACCCACTTTCATTCATCGGACAGCACGGCATAATACTGAGCAATTTTCCAGATGCCATGGAAAAGATGGATTTCTGGACAGTGTCGACGAACTCCGTGATCGTCACGGTCAGCGCGACTGCTCTGACTGTCGTGTTCTCGGCGATGGCAGCATATGTCATTGTCCGCAACCCTAGGTGGAAGGCCAATTCCATCCTCTTCTCCCTGATGATAGCCTCGATGGTCATTCCGTTCCAAGTGCTCATGGTTCCGCTCGTCTCAGTGTATGGAGGCATCTTCGGCGTGCTGAACAGCAGAATCACGTTGATTCTCATGCACGTTGGATTTTCGGTGTCACTTGCGACCTTCATGTTCCATGGCGCCATAAAGACCAGCATTCCAAGAGAGCTTGAGGAGGCCGCGGAAATTGATGGGTGCTCGAAGTGGAAGACTTTCTGGAGCATCGTCTTTCCTCTGCTCAGGCCAATGGTGGCCACCGTCACCATCATCGACGCGATGGCGTTCTGGAATGACTACCTGCTTCCGTCGCTCGTTCTCGGACGAACCGATCTGTATACCATTCCAATTGCAACGCAAGCCTTCTATGGGACGTATTCGACGGACATCAGCCTGATTCTTGCGGCGCTCCTACTCGCGATGCTGCCGATACTCATCCTTTACCTATTCCTGCAGCGATACATTGTCGCAGGTGTCACCTCAGGGGCAGTGAAAGGCTGACGTCCGCTCCGCAATAGCGGTATGCAGACACCCCAGCCTGCTCTCAGCGGACATCACAGCCAGCTTTTCCAAACCTATCGATCCGTCATCTTTCTCGATTCGTTCACAGCTGCGATGTCCGTTCTGAGGATTCTTAGATTGCGACTGAACCTGCGGCATGCAGAACGTTCCATGCAGCGCCACTCCTCGCACACGAACAGTGGGCATATTCCAAGCAGGCAGCGATCTCAAACCGATGAAGTGCGTTCGAACTGAACGTCATGTGTTTCCAATGGAGCGGGCGACGGGAATCGAACCCGCCTCTGAAGCTTGGGAAGCTTCCATTCTACCGATGAACTACGCCCGCACGACTATCCAAAGACCTCAGATAGGCGAACAAATGACCAGTCTAGCATCCGACGAGCGAGAAACCATGCCGCTTTCGCAAGTCTGGCCCAAAATCGATGTAATCGTTGCTCTCCAGAACCCAGCGACAGCAACGATGACGAGTGCCGAACAGAAAGCCTCAATCAGCTGATGTGGGCGTTGGAATACTGAGAATACTGCGAGGTCAGGCCAGCTGGTCGTTCAACCTGATCCTGTGACATGTCATCGCTCATCTGCATGAGCCTGGCTATGCGCTCGCTGGTCGGCGGATGGGTCGAGAATAAACGGCTCAGTCCCTTCGCGGAGAAAGGGTTGGCAATCATCATCGACGAAACGCTCTGGGTTCCAGCCGTCTTGGCCATTGGATTTTGCTGAACGCCATTCTCGATCTTGTTCAGCGCAGAGGCCAGAGCCGCAGGATCTCCGGTCAGACGGCTTCCATCCTCGTCAGCATCGAACTCGCGCGTACGGGAAATCGAAAGCTGAATGAGCGAAGCGCCAATGGGTGCGAGAATCGTGCTGAGTAGGATCCCGATAATTCCAAAACCGCCGGAGTCGCGAGAATCGCGACCTCTTCCGCCACCTAGATACATCATCGAATAGCCGAGGTAGGTGATGATCGTCGCCATCGCAGAGGCGATCGCCGAGGTGAGAATGTCGTGATTGTAGACGTGCATGAGCTCATGGCCAAGAACCCCCCGAATCTCACGGACATTGAGCATCTGCAGAATGCCCTGGGTGCAGCACACCGCTGCATGGCGCTCGTTGCGTCCGGTTGCAAACGCGTTGGGAGACATGGTCGGAGCAATGTATATCCGTGGCATGGGCTTTCCAGCCTTGGCGGAAAGCTCACGCACGATCTGGTACAGCTCCGGTGCCTCTTGCTCGCTTACCTGTCGAGCTCTCATCGAGGCGACGGCAATCTTGTCCGAGAACCAGTACGAAGCGAAGGTCGTCACGAGACCAATGACGATATAGATCCCCAAGGTTGCCTGAGTGCCGCCCGTGAACCACCATATAAGCATTATTATGGCCCACATAAAGGCAAAAAGCAGGGTCGTCTTCAGACCATTGAAGTGCCCATGCACCTTAAACTTGCCGCTCATGCGCTAAATCCTAACTTGCCATGCTGTATTTTTGCTGAACATGTTCTGAACGCCCATTCCTGGATGTCCATATGAACCAAGGAGGGTGAGGAACGCCCGATTGCGGTCCTCACCCTCCATTACCCGGTCTACAGAAGGGAATCAGTTACCTTCCAACAGACTGTATGGGTCGGTAAGGCTGCCGTCGTCTTCCGAATCCCCGTCACTCGAGCCACTGGAGTCGGATTTCGACTTACCCGTCACGGCCGATTCCTCTTGATTCAGGGTGACGCTGATGTTCTGCGTGCTCCCGTTGCGAACCACCGTTATCGTAGCCTTGGCACCATAGGCCGAAGCTCGAACGAAGCCAAGAACCGAATAGTTGCTGTTCACCGCATTGCCGTCGTAGCCAACGATGACATCTCCGGTCTTCAAGCCAGCCTTGGCTGCCGGACTGCCAGACGTGACGGAAACTATCTTCGCCCCACCACGTGTGACGCCATCCGATTCAACCGTCGCGCTTTGGATGCTGACACCCAGGGCGACATGCTTGACCGAGCCATCCTTGATGATTTCCTGCGAGATGCGCTTGACCAGGTTGGAAGGAATGGCAAATCCGATTCCGATCGACCCAGCCGTCGAGCTTGAGCTTGCAGTCGAGGCGATGGAGGAGTTGATTCCGACTACTTGACCAGCAGCGTTGAAGGTCGGGCCGCCCGAGTTGCCTGGATTGATTGCGGCATCGATCTGTATTGCGTTCGTCACGATCGTCGTGCTCGTATCATCCATCACGGAGACAGGCCTGTTCAAGGCCGAAACGATGCCGGTCGTAGCGGTGTTGTCATATCCTAGCGGGTTTCCTATCGCCATTATGTTCTCGCCAACGGCCACGCTATCCGAATCGGCAAACGTGACTGCCTTCAGATTGCTCGGCGGGTTTTCAAGCTTGATCACGGCCAAATCGGTTGTGGTATCGGTTCCAACGGTTTTCGCGGAATATATCTGACCATTCGAAAGGGTGACCTGAATCTTCGTCGCGCCAGTGATGACGTGGTTATTGGTCACGATATCGCCAGCCGTGTCGATGATTGCGCCCGATCCCATGTCAACCCCGCCGGAAACGGTTGTCTCAATGGAAACGACGGAAGACGAGACCTCTTTCTCGACAGCCTGCCAATCTGGGGCCTCGCCGCTTTTCGCCGTCGCACTACCTGACCCTGAAGTCGACGAATCAAGGCTCGATATGGATGCTGCGGTAGGCAAGGTGATCAAACCGTTGCTGATTGCAGCCCACCCGAGTCCCAGCATCAACGCGGCACTCACAAGAGCGGCAATGACGGCAACCACAATGGTATTGACCGTCTTGCTGCGACCACGCGGCCTGCCCTTCTGCCGATTTGGTCCCGATGGGCCATTCGGATTGAACTGCGGGCCGAACGGATACTGTGGCCCCTGAGGTCCCTGTGGCCCCTGTGGCCCCTGAGGATACTGAGCGCCAGGAGTCTGTGCTCCCTCTTGAGACTGCGGATACTGCGGACCATATGGCGAATTCTGCGGCTGCTGACGGTTCGTTTCTCCGGAATTATCGGATTCTGCAGTCTGCTCAGGGGCACCATATGGGTAAGGGTTGAATTCTCCCTGATATGAGGCACCATATTGCGGCTGGCCCTGTTGCGAGCTCTGAGGCTGCTGGTTGTAATTTTCGGCATAGGCACCGTACTCGGGCGCAGGTCGATACCCCTCTTGCGAGGAATAGCCCGGCTGCGTCTGCTGCGAGCCCTCTGCCTGACTCGATGACAGAGCCTCTGTCGGATTGTCGTCATCAGGAGCCTCGTCGGCGACGGAGCTCAGGCTCTGCGTTCGCGACGCGTCCTCGGACTGTCCAGCAGAATATGAAGAGATTGGCTGCGTTTCTTGCCCAGAGGCGTCGGCGGCATTTGCCTGATACCCCTGATAATTCGCTTCGGCGCCTTCGCCATTCCCGTATTGGCCCGAGTATGGGGAGGCATCCTGAGCAGTGCCATCCTGAGCATTCTCATGCTGATTGGACGCATGGGACTGGCCCACAAAAGGATTGCTCTCCGGGACGTTTGACGAACCGTCAGGATCCGAATTCAACCAATGACCGGTTCCACTGGGCAGCTGGGTGGTCGGTGATTCGTTTTCGCCAGAGACATCGATGCGCTGGGTCTCCTGTGACTGCGCATCGGAGCTCTGGGAATCCGCACCGCCATCGATGCGCTCGGTCAGGGGTTCGGTAAACGCCTCCGTCTCAGCATCCCCATTTTCATGCTCCACGGTGTCATGCGAATCAATGTGGCTTGGCTGCCACGACTGATCGTCGCCATCACCCTCCCACGGGTGAGTCTTGTGTTCATCTTCAGCCATTGCTGCTCCTTACGTTTCGCACGGCCAACCAAAGGGCTTTCCGCCAAGCGAGGTCATGAAGACGACTTCAAGACGCTCGCACTTACTGCTACATATGAGTAAAGATAGCTTGCCTGAAAGTTATCTGAACGTTCTTTGGAAGATGTTGGCGAATTCTCCCCTAAAACAATCAAAATCACACGAAATACGTTGGAATGATTCCCCTCGCCCTATCTCGAACGATTATTGGGAGTTCGCCGATGACGCAATTATTTGTATTCCTAGCGCCGAAATCATATCTGCGTCACCCATGTGGAAGTGGACAGGTCCGCGGTGCAAGGTCTCACCGCACAGCCTCGCCTTCGCAAAGCATAGCCTCGCACGGCATCGCACCGGAGACATTGAGACGGGGAACGGATGAGTGCTCCGACAGGCTCTTGGCCGCACAGCGGATAGAGTTAGGCTCATGATGAAGACGAGCACACCATTGGGGGCGGCAGAGGGAAAGCCCGGAGACCGTTCCGCATTCAGTTTTGAGACGCAGACACGTCTGGAGAGCAGATCCGACGGGTTCGGCAAGGATGGGGCACGCTATGGGCGCACCGGAACGATCCACACACCCCATGGGGATATCCAGACGCCAACGTTCATTCCAGTCGCCACGCAGGGGGCGATGAAGGCAGTACTGCCCGAACAGATGAAGGAACTCGGGGCACAGTGCCTGCTTTCCAACGCGTTCCATCTCTTCGAACGGCCAGGAGACGAAGTGGTGGACGAGGCTGGCGGCTTGAGCAGGTTCATGAACTGGGATGGCCCGACATACACGGATTCGGGAGGATTCCAGGTGCTTTCTCTGGGCGCGGGATTCAAGAAGACTCTGGCCATGGATGTCGAAGGCATGAAGTCCGATGACATCATCGCAGAAGGCAAGGAACGACTGGCCTTCGTCGACGAGGACGGCGTGACCTTCAAATCACCGCTCAACGGCGAGAAAAAAAGGTTCTCGGCCGAGATCTCGATGAGAATCCAACATAACATCGGCGCAGACATGATGTTCTCATTCGATGAACTCACCACCTTGATGAACACGCGAAGGTATCAGGAACAATCCGTCGAACGAACATTCCGATGGGCCAAGCGCTGCGTCGCAGAGCACAGGCGGCTCACCGAGGAACGACTCGGCAAGCCGTACCAGGCATTGTTCGGAGTCGTGCAGGGTGCCAACTATGAGGATCTGCGCAGACTTGCAGCCTCTCAGATAGCATCGTTGGATTTCGATGGAGTCGGCATCGGCGGCGCAATCGAAAAAAGGCTTCTCGGCCAGACATGCGCCTGGATATGCGATGCGATGCCAGAAAGCAGACCACGCCACGTTCTTGGAATCGCATCCGTCGATGACATCTTCAGCGCCGTCGAAAACGGCGGAGACACCTTCGACTGCGTGGCTCCCGCACGCTGCGGACGCAACGGCGCGGTGTTCACGCATCGCGGCCGTTGGAACATCAAGCGGGCACAATTCAAGCATGACTTCGAACCGATCGAAGCGGGCTGCGACTGCTACGCCTGCCGCAACTACAGTCGCGCCTACATCGACCATCTGCTGCGGGCACGCGAAATGAATGGATATACGCTCGCCACAATTCACAACGAACACTTTTTCATCACACTTCTGGCCGATATCCGCAAAGCGATCGAAGGCGGATATTTCGACGAATTCAGGCAGGAAACAGTCACGCATTTCTATGAGAACGGTTCGCGAGGGTAGCTCGTTCCACAACATTCCGCATGCTTCGAAGCAGCGACCCGAAATAGCGGCGAAGCAGCGGCAATCGCTCCTCCGAGCCGCTCTCGGACAGATGATCGCTGCGACACGAGTTGGGATAGTTGCGGTTTGTTGACGGTAGGTGCTAGATTTAACCGTTGTCTGCGCGCGTGGCGGAATGGTAGACGCGCTGGCTTCAGGTGCCAGTGATCGCAAGGTCGTGGGGGTTCAACTCCCCCCGCGCGCACGAGATATGAGCGAAAGCCCTCGGAACTGTTGAGATATCAATGGTCCGAGGGCTTTCGGGTTATAGGCAAAAAGTGCGCGCCTGGCTTTGCTGCCAATTATGGCGATTGGTGAGGAAAGGCCGGTGATCATGCCGGCCGAGAGACAAAGACTGGCATGACATCCAGGCAACAGGGATTGAATCCTGCCGGTGCAGTGACCGTATGTAGGTATTTCTGACATGATGAGTTATGCTCTAGTGTGACATGGCACCGTCTCTTACAAGGAGTTGCAGCGTCTCTTCATGGGAGTTTTGCTGTGTTGTGTTGTTTTTGGGCCAGTTGCATGCTTTCCGTGACGATCCCGAGGTAGCTGCCACCTTTACTGCGAAATGAACCAGCTGGGATTCGTGTCATCACCCAGCATGTACTTGTCCACCGGCTTCGAGAGGGTCGCCTACACTTACAGCTTGCCATCGACCCGCTCGATCTCCAGATAAGACTCGGGTTTGGCCTGGCCTACCGGCACGAACGCCGCATTCACGTCACCCACCGTCTGACGCAGGTATGACCAGCTCGGCTCGCTCCTGCCCGTGAACGAGAGCGCCTCCAGGAAGCTCGTGGGAGCCTTAGGCAGCACGAGGGGATCCGAGGACACCAACGGGATGTCAGTCACCGAGGAACCCGACACCGTCAGCCCGTCCGCACTGGCAGCCTTCACACTGCGAATCATCGACGCCGACAAATCCACGCCCTTCAACCGCAGCGAGACACCCGCCTTCACGCCACCACCCACAGGCGCGTCATGATCCAGCATCGTGGCACGATTCCCGCCCAGATTACTGAGCGCATCCAGCAGAGGCTTCTTCTCAGCCGCCTTCGCCAACTGCACGTCCATATCCTTGATATCCACGAGGATGCCCCTCAACGAAGCCACATCACCCTCATTAAGATTCTCACCCTTGCTGATTTGATCATTAAATTGCTGAGCCTTGGCCAAAAGCGCGGCTCGTTTTCCCCTAAGATTCATCACAGTCTCCTTAATCTGAATCCATAAGGCTCCAACTGCCTGGCTTCTCTCCACGGGCGGATTGACGCATCGGCTCCTCGAACTTGCCCCGCCAAGGTTCTTCGTCCTTGGTCAATGCTTGACCGCTGGCTTCAAAAACCCACACAACAGGGGGCAAAGCCCCTCATTTGGAACACAGTCCCTAAAACACATGCATATTCAATTATTTTTGTCGCAGTTAACAACATCCAAGCAGGAAAATGAACCATTTTCCCCACTCAACTCCCAGTTATAGCAGAAATATCGTACAGATTCCCCATAAATGGCACCAGAATACGGGGAAAACAGGTATAATCCCTCGCGCGCGCGACCCCCTCCAAAAAACTTCGGGGGGAGGGGAACACCGTCACGCGGGAAGTAAGTCGTCCAACAGGTCTCCAGCGATTTCAACGCCCCCTACGACCATGCAAGGATATGATTGTGGACATGTCAACTTGGAGACCTCGCGAAGCGCCTATTGAAAGCCCATTAGTGGATGGGATACCTGAATATCTTGTCGAGAGCCTAATCGACTGGGTTAATGAGGCGGAGCGTGTCATCAACGTCGGAATAGATGCCTACAACAAGCCGTCATACCGAAGAAAACCATTCCTTGAGACTTTTGATTTATTGTGCAGAAGACACACAGGAATTACGAATTCGACAACCGCTGCTTTTTTTATCAATCATTGGAATGAAGATCCAGATTTGCTGCTCGACTACATTGATTACGTCCTGTCCGAATTAGGTAAAAGGGCAACCGAGAATGTGACCAATATATTTTCTCCACAACGTGGACATGGCGCGGTCGCAGTCAGTGGCACATTCCAATCCTCAGCAGAGCAGATCAACGCTTCTCGAGATATGACGATCGAGGCCTTAGATAAACTACTGGTTAAGGCAGGATCAAAGTGGCGTGTGGGGAAACGTGACGGCAACGCAGGTTTGGTTGAACGCGTCGACCCAACCATGGATGAAGCTGCAGATAAGGCAATGTCCGAGTGCGGAGACGCGGGTGAGCTACTGGCAGAGGCATGGCGACAGCTCTTCGGGCGCAGCCCAAATCCTACCGAAGCCTACAACACTGTTATGCGCGCGCTGGATGAAACCACCAAGCACACGCTTTCGCCCAATAATCCGCAAGCGACTCTCGGGCAGTCCCTGACTAACATGCGCAACCAGCACTGGCAGTATGCTATCGAAGCCAAAGAGAAAGACAATCTCAAGCCAGGCGAAAAGTCACATAACGTCGATGGCGGCGTGATCCAGCTCATGTTGCGCACCATCATGGAGAACCATGACACACGCCATGCTGCTGGCGAAATAACCAGCGAGCAGGCTCGTTCAGCAATCTTCCTCGCCGTCCCAATCATCCAGGCATTCCACGATGGGTTAGTCAGCAAGCCGGAATAACTTTCAAACACACCCGGCAAGGCAATCCGAAACGGACAAGAAACAGGAGACAACTACAACATCTCATTATCCCGCAGATAACATAAGCCACATACTCAGCATGAATTCTGGCACCACGGCAACCCAACCGATGGCCGAGCATGCAAGAAATGTAGTTTGCAATCATGCAAGATTTCCCTCAGCCTTCAACCCGGCAGCGCAGCCTCGAGCTCGGCAGGAGACGCATGATCGGCAAGAGCAAGAATGCCGTTATCTTCATCGCCGCGCTTGCCTCCATAATGTTCAGCGTTCGAAGCCAAAGAGCTGACTTTGGAAATCTCTGGTAATGCAGTATTTCCACTTGAATATTGGTTACCCCTATGGGAACCTCTAGAAGCTAATGTCCCGTGGTCTCGTCCGTCTCTGATGGCCTTGCCAAATGTGAATGGCCGCAAACATCATTTGAGACCAGTAATCAGCGTTATACTGCGAATGTGAAGAACAACAAGCTCATAATACCAAGCATAGTTTCTTTTATTTGGTTTATTGGAATAGTGGTTGCTAGATTGGAATCATCAACACAATTTGCATTTGTTGTAGGTATTGTATCGTTTTTTCTCACATTGGTTTGTTTAAAAGATCTGGCTCCAAATAAATGGCTACGTGTGTATATAGCGCTGGGATTCACACTTACCTTGTGGGTTTTCCCAAATTTGGTGAGTACTCTATTTTTCAATATTCACAATCCGGCATTTCGAATTCCAGCATTCACAGTTCTCGCAATTTACTTCTTATTATTCATAGAATTTGAAGTAATCATTGCAGTTGGATTCTTAATCCCTAAACCAGTAAGAAGTAGCTCAATAGGTGAAGGAATCATAGTAGAGATACGCAACAATACCATTTACATTTTTCTGACAGTATTGACATTCTTTGTAATACCTATCAATTCAGAATCCATTGCGTTCTATTTCAATGAATTCCTTTTTACAATAATTCTTATCGAACTCACAAAAAGCATCGTTAATCGCATTCTGCCTCTATTCATAAAATTAACAAGATAAAGCTCTATATGCGCTGCGCTCATGCAGTGCCAGACACGATTATCTGTGCCCACATTGTGCCCACACTTTTCTAATAACGGCATGATTCTATAGATGCGTAATTATCCAATATTCATTGATATTTCAACGTTCTTAGCGCCATCCTTACTGCCACTTTGGGGGTTCTTAGGGTTCAACTCCCCCCGCGCGCACGAGATACAAGTAAGAAGCCTCCGGAACTGCTGGTTTGCCAGCAGCTCCGGAGGCTTCATCTTTCTCCATTCCATACAGGGACGCTCAGAACTATTGGAACATCAACTGCCCGAGGGCTTTCGTCCCCCTTACTCTGGAGCAGCTTGCTGTAGCGGAATCTGAGTCCATGAAGCCGCCACGGGACATGGGAATTCGATTATTGTGGCCTGTTTTGAGGGCTCCTTGAGTATGGCCTTAACCTTTCGTTGGCATCAAGCCATTCCCATTCCCATTCTCGTTGCATGGCGTTTTCCGAAAGACCAGCCACAATAATCGCATTGTGCAGTAGCGCGACCTTTCAGAGCATCCGATCATTCCAGAATATGGGACGGTTCGACTCGCATCCTGGGATGCGGACCGAATTCATGCTGGAGGCGTGCCGTACCAGGCAAGACACATCAGTGGCCCATACACAGATACCTCATCCCACATGCGCCAGCGATCATACACGCCAGCGAAAGATGGTCTGCGACACGAGTAAAGTAAGTACTTGATTTACTAACCGAAGAGCATTAAAACTGCTCCTATGAAAGGAAGGTGGGTGCAATGAGCAATCGACTGGACAGCAAGGTGGCAATCGTCACAGGCGGCGCTTCAGGAATTGGTTCGGGAATCGCCACATGCTTCGCACGCGAGGGTGCGAAAGTGGTCATCACTGCCAACCACAATGTTTCCGGCGGCCAGCAGCTGGTCAAAGAGCTGGGCGAAGACAACGCATTCTTCGTCCAACAAAACGTCGCTGACGAGTCCGACTGGGACAAGGTGATCAAGCAGACCATCGATCGCTTCGGAAAGCTCGACGTGCTTGTCAATAACGCAGGCATCACCGGCAATCTCACGGCGATCGAAGATGAATCGCTCGAGGATTGGCAACAGGTCATTGACGTCAATCTGACCGGGAATTTCCTTGGCGTGCGAGCAGGCATACGCGCGATGAAAGCGACCAACGAAGCCAAGGGATCGATCATCAACATCTCGTCAGACGCCAGTCTGGTCGGATTCCCCTTCGCTCCGGCATATTCCCCAAGCAAGGGTGGCACGCGACTGCTGACGCATTCCGCGGCACTGTCCCTGGCCCATCGGGGCATTGACATTCGAGTGAATTCGGTGCATCCAGGCTGGATTGACACCCCTATGGTTCCCAAGGACATCTACGATCAGATCATTCCAGAGATCCCCATGAAGCGTCTTGGAACTCCACAGGACATTGGCGAGCTGTGCGTATATCTGGCAAGCGATGAATCTCAGTACGCCACGGGCTCGGAATTCGTGGTCGACGGAGGAATACGAGCATAGCTCAGAGTCCTTCTACCGAGGCATCCGATTTCGAAATCCGCATCATTGGATTTCCCTGTCGGGTGTCCCTGCGAGATGTCCCTGCGAGGTGTCCCTTTGTTCAACGGGAGCGCCTCGCTTGTTCCCCCATGTAAGCGAATTCACCACGATCGGCTGTTCTCTACTCAAGCAATCCATTGACGAAGCTCTTGACGTTATTGTCCAGGAAATAGTTCAGATCGAAGGAAAGATCGGGGCCGCTGAATCGCTGTCTGGTCAAGAAATACCCGAAGTTCAGCCATATGAAGCTCATGGCCTGCGCCTCGACGTCCAAACGTCGATCGATGACTCCCCTGGCCTGCATCCGCGTAAGATAGTCCATCAGAAATTGCTTGAAGTATAGCGGTATCTTCAGCACTGCACCATTCAAGCTCGGGATTTCAAAGGCCTCGCGGAAGCCAGCCAGCACAACGGCCTTATGATCATCGATAAAGGTCTGGTAGAGGCTGCTCAGCATTATCAGGTCTGCTTCGACATCGTCGGATAGCGTGATGCTCCCCGCTATCTGGTCAACATCACGAAGATAGTCGTTGACGGCCGCGTTGAGTACTCCCTCCTTGTCCTTGAAATTCTTGAAGATGGTGAGCTCGTTGACCCCAGCTACATCAGCGATCTTCCTCGTCGTGGTCTTGACATAGCCATATTCGACCAGGAGCTGCTTGAACGCGGCAAGAATTCTGTCTTGAGTTTCGGTCAAAGATATCACCCATTTCCTCAAAAGTCGGCTGCATGCACTCACCCAAGGTTAACAAAGCAAGCACTTGCTTCATAACACGGTGATGCGACGCGATTCCATGCCATGCCGCACCATGCCAAGTCCAGACCACCATCGCCGCACTCGGTCGATGTCCGCCCTGGCGACAGCAGCGAATTCCCCATCTTTCTGTGTGTGCAGATCACCCAAACAGCCCTCAGCAACCGGCCATTGAAGCTCGGATGTCAAGTTTTTGGCACTTCGCGAAGTATCAGTGTGCAAAATCGGCGGAATCAAGGCACCTAAGAACCGCTATCATGCCGTTTTCATCTCTTGATACTTCGTCAAGTGCCAAAAACTTGCAATTTCAATTCGAGAAGTGGAATCGATGAGCAAAAATCCGTCAGACCAAGACGTAAACGCACACAGACGCCCACATATGCACACAATTCGCGCAAGATATCATCGGCAAGCTGAGACAGCATCAGCATGCCAGGCAGGCACAGGCAGACACAGGCAAGCGTGGACGGAGTTTTCCAAGTCTGCGCATGGGAACGTCATCGATCATCAGAGAAGGCAGCATGACAAGGTCCTTGCCTGACATGATTGCCGCACCCATGAACCCCGACAATCACCCTTGCCGGTAGAATGACGACGTGCATATTCTGCTTCCACCATCCGAAGGCAAGACGGCTCCAAGCGATGGGCCGACTCTCGATCTGACGAGACTGTCATTCCCCGAGCTCACTCAGGCCCGCCGCAAGGTGCTCAGCAAGCTTATCGAAGTGTCCGGCAGCGATGATGCCGGAAGGATCCTCAAGGTAGGCAAGCGGATACTGCCAGAGGTCGCCGCACAACGCAACATCCTTGACATGCCTTGCGCCCCTGCGTGCGAGGTATATACCGGAGTGCTGTATCAGGCAGCGCGATTGCGCGCGGACGATCGCGTCATCATTTTCTCAGGCCTTTTCGGCATCACCACGGCCGCAGACCTCATTCCCACATATCGTCTCTCAATGAACGTCACGCTACCTGGAATCGGCAGTCTCAGACAGTTCTGGCGTCATGAACTGGCGAAGGCAGGACGCAATGAAGCCCATTCGTCCAATGATTCCAAAGAGTCCAAAGAGTCCAACGCCATTGCGCAGGTGGACAGCGCCGAATCCCCACAGCCCACAGTCGACATGCGATCGGGTGCATACCAGGTCACTGCCCCACAAGGGCAATGGTGGAGCATGCGGGTCGTGGATTCGCACGGAAACGTGATCACTCACGCCGCGAAGCACTATCGAGGTCTACTGACCCGAGCATTGCTCGATGCCGAGCATTCAGCCCATTCTGAACGCAGCGATTCATGGTCCAAAGAAGCATGCAATGCACTATGCAACGCCGAACGTACTCCGGAATGCATCGATGTGGAGCAAGTGGCGCGCAGCCTAGGCCGCATCGAAGTCACGCACGACGGAAGGCGACACTGCATCACGCTGCTGCCAGAAAGCGCCTGAACCAGACCTGCACCTGCGCTTCAAGGAACAAGTCAGATCACCCGTCGGCGCACTGAACGCAGACGCAGAGGGCATTCAGCCACAGTTCAGCATCCTCGATTAGTATGAGAGGCAGCTTTCACGGCAATCCGTCCAAAGACTCAGCGATGAAGCCCTGGGACGCCAAGGCATCACGAGTCGGCATGAGACGCACAGGACCGCATAAGACCGCATAAGACAAGGTAGGTCAACGACATGGAAGTTGCACATTCTGGACCGGTATCGGCGCTCACTCTGGGCCTTCCGCAATCATCCGCGATTCCCCAAGGCAAGGGTATGCTGCCCAAGCAGATGTTCTTTGGGAAGGCGGGAATCTCTGCCAGGCTCAAGCAGCATCTCGTCAACGACATCAGCGACATCACCGCCCTGAGCGTCCTGAGGCCATCCAATGTGCCTGTGCAGGAGGGCGGATCGCTGAAGGAGATCCTGATCGTCGCCGTGATGCTGAATGCGGATAACCCGCCACTCGATGCCCTTGAGCACATAGCGAGGCTTCGCCCGTCAGGAATACTCTTCGTCTGCACCCGCAGGCGAGGCGATCTCTACGAATCCGCCCTCGCGGTAAGACGCGCGATTCCCGCGCGGGCCGGGCATGTGCAGCAGAGCATGATGCACGTCGGCAGATGGATCCCGTCGAAGACGCTCAGACTCATCGTGAACGGCGACACCGCCAACACCGCTGACACCGCCAACACCATGGACAACATCTGGGAAAGTCTCAATGCCCAGGCAATTCTGGGCTCGACCAACGCGGAAGGGCTTGACGAACGCATTTCCAGACGCAATCGCATAGCCGAACTTCGCGCGGGTGAGGCAAAGCTCACCAAGGACCATGCCCGCGCGAAGGATTCGACGCAACGGAACGAAACCTATGCCAAGCTGCATAAGGTGCGCACCGAACTCGGCAAGCTCGAGTCACTCGAACAGCCAGAATAGCCCTACGGACTCCGCAGCATCCGCCCTAGGGCACACCACATGCAGCATCCACATGCAGCAGAGCACTCCTCTCGAAGCCATGGCCGGACCACGCCAGCGACCGTAATGCCACCCACGGCAAACAACACAGCAACACAGCAACACAGCAACACAGCAATACAGCAATAACAATATGGTGTCTGCGCATGATTCGCTTCATGCGCAGACACCATATGACGCTCTGCAGCGCCTAGACCGCTCTAGATGGCACTCGTGCCGCCCGCTGACAGGTCAGTTGACCACGCTCTCAGGCTGCACGCAGAATGCCGTGCCTTTCAGGCAGTGGCCTTCGAGGCATTCTTGCTTGCCTCTTTCTCAGCCTTTTCAGCTTCCTTGACGCTTTGAATGAATGCCGCATGTTCCTTTCCTGGGAGCCATCCGGCGTTGACGACCCGTACCTGCCAGACCCAGGCAGCGGCGAACAGGATCAGCGCGAACACGATGAGTCCAATCGCACCGCCCATCGGACCGAGGTGCGCGATGTTGCCAACGATGGTTCCGAACCATCCAAAGTCAGCATCGCCGAAGGTCGAGTTTGCAATGCCAAAGCTGCCCATAACGGTCATCAGCGCAGCCGGAAGGAAGGTGATGAGCATGCCGTTGATGAATCCACCGACGACCGAACCCGTCCTGCCACCAGTGGCATTGCCGAACACGCCGGCGCCACCGCCATCGAAGAAGTGAGGAACCATGCCTGGGAGGATCAGTGCGACGCCCCAAGCCGGTCCGAGCCACACGGCGATGATGACAAGCGCCACAAGGCCCCCTGCGAACGAAGAAAGGAAGCCGATAAGCGATGCATTTGCACCGAATGGGAACACGATGGGGATATCCAGGGCTGGCTTTGCTCCAGGAACGACCTTCTTGGCAATGCCTTGGAATGCAGGGACAAGCTCGCCAAGAATGATGCGAACGCCATAGAGAATGATGCTCACACCGATGCCGAACTGCAATGCCTGAGCGAATGCAGCCATGAAGTAAGCACCGTAGTCCTTCGGAGCAGATGCGAAGATAGCGAATGCGGTCTTCGCGGGAAGCACGATCGCACCCCAGACGGAGAATACGAAGTACAGGATAACCATGAGCAGCGTGGTCGAGACCATGGAATCACGCAGGAAATTCAGTCCCTTGGGGAAGTTTATGTCCTCCGTGGATTTAGATTTTCTTCCAACCTGAGTTCCGACGGCGCCGGATACGATGTAGCCGAGTGTATTGAAATGCCCTACCGCTAACTTGTCGTTGCCGGTGACTCGGTTCATGAACGGCTGCGCGAATGCAGGCATGACCACCATGATCACACCCATCAAGGCCGATCCGACGAGAATCACCAGAAGCTGGTTCTTCGCTCCCAACCCTACGGAGAGAACGACGGCGAGCAACGTTGACATGAATACCATGTGATGGCCCGTGAGGAACACGTATTTCAACGGAGTGAACCTTGCCAGGATGAGCATCACAATAAAGCTGAGCACGATGATGTATGCGGATGTCGCGCCGTATTGATTCGAAGCCTGAGCCGTTATGACTTCGTTGGTCGGCACAACACCATGAGCCCCGGTCGACTTCAGCACGAGTTCGCCGAACGGAGACAGGGCAGCCGTCACTACGGTCGCGCCTGCACCGAGAATCAGGTAGCCCATGGCGGCCTTGAGGCCGCCCGAGATAACCTGTCCAGCGTTGCGTTTCAGGGCTATCAATCCGACTACGGCGACGATGCCTATCAGATATGCCGGGACATTGAGGATCTCTTGGCTGATGAAGTTCAGCACTTGTACGATAACACCCATTTCAAACCTTCCCCCTTGGGATTTCGCGTTTTTCTATTGAACTGTTCGGTAGCTAGTCGGCGTACTTTTCCAAAACCCTTTTCACTTCATCCGAGTCCATGAAGTTCTCGATCGTCTCAACCGGCACATCGACGCCTTCAAGTTCAGGCGCCAGCTGTGGAGAAGTGAGCACGAGGTCGCTCATGTTGGCGGTCCCCTTTGCACTGCCTGCATCGGAGGTGGTGACGTTGACATCCAGGTTCATGTCGGACGCGACCTGCTCGACATTGACCTTCAGCAGCACCGACGTTCCGATGCCATTGCCGCAAACGCATAGAATGTTCATAATCGCTCTTTTCTCTATATTGTTTCTCTAATTTCTGGAATATTGTCATTGGACGGAATCCTGCAGACTCCGCTGGTTCTGAGGGACACGGCTATTCGCTGAGAATCGCCCTGATTTCTTCGGCAGATGCGGCCGACTTGAGTGCTGCGTTCGCCTTCGGATTCGAAAGTGCCTTTGCGATTGCAGACATGACCTGAAGATGTTCGTTCTCATCCCTTCCCGCGAGGCCTATGACCAGGGAAACGGGATCGTTGGCCTTGTTGCCGAAGGCCACCGCCTGAGAAAGTCTGACCCAGCTCAGCCCTGTGTGCAGCACTGCCTCGGATGGGCGCGAATGGGCGAGTGCCAGCCCGGGAGCGATCACGATGTATGGGCCCATTTTCTCGACGGTCGCGATCATTTCATCCGTATACGCAGAAGTCGTGAATCCTGATTCCTCCAAGCCCTTCCCCGCCAGACGGATTGCATCCCTCCAATCCTTCGCTTGTCTATCGATAAGGAACGCCGAATCTGGCAGAAATTCCTCAATCTTCGTTGCCATCATTACCTCCAGTAGTCATTGGTCGAATGGTCTTCGGTCGTGCCCTGGCTAGTGGATTCCTGGCTGGCCATGCACGACCAGTCAGGAATCCACTGATCAGGGACATCAGCTAATCCGGGATCCGCGGTGGATAGAATTCTCCCGACAGCGCACGAGAGGCAAGCTGACGAGCCTCCTCGAAAGTATGTTCCGCGATGCTGGCCCTCACATCGTCAAGTGCCACCGGAGCCATCGACAGCGAATTCACGCCAAGCCCGACAAGAACCAACGCCAGATCAGGATCTGCCGCTGCCTCTCCGCATACGCCAACGGGCATGTCATGCGCCTTGCCGGCGTCGGCGATCATCTTGATCGCCCGTAGCACTGCCGGATGCCAGGCCGTCTGATATTGCCCGACCGAAGCCAGGGTTCTATCAGCCGCCAAGGTGTATTGCGTCAGGTCATTGGTGCCGATGCTGACGAAATCCGCGACCTTCGCCACCTCATCCGCCATCAGCGCGATCGAAGGTATCTCCGCCATCGCACCGACATGCTCGATGCCCTTCGCCTTGCCCAATGAAACGAAGTATTCAGCCTCGTGCTCATCCGCGACCATCGGCGCCATCACCCAAAGATCCGCTTCGGTCTGGCGCTTTGCCTGCGCCAGTGCCTCGAGCTGATCGTCGAGCACCTGCCTGTGCTCTCTCAGCGTGCGAAGGCCGCGCAGCCCCAGCGCCGGATTCGGCTCGTCCTCTGGCGTGAGAAAGTCGAGGGGCTTGTCGGCTCCGGCATCCAGCATGCGGATGACGACCTTGCGGTGCGGGAAGTGGCGAAGAAGTGCGACGTACGCCTTGGTCTGCTCCTCCACCGATGGTGACTCCGCCGATGATATGAACATGAATTCGGTCCGGAACAGACCGACTCCCTCGGCTCCGTGCTCCAACGCCGCATCGGCGTCGTCGGGCTTGCCGACGTTCGCCAGCAATGCAACCTGAACGCCATCCTTCGTCGCACCTGGCTTGCCTCTGAGCAGTCGCGCCCGGTCCGATTGATGCCTGATGTCTTCGGCTTCCCTGATATCGGCTTCATCTGGTTCGAGGACGATCACGCTCTTCGCGGCGTTGACGATGACCTCGTCACCATCGTGCAGCGAATCCGCGTGCTGAGCTCCAACCACCGCAACGATTCCGCGAGACCTTGCCAGAATCGCGGTATGGCTGGTTGGACTGCCCTGAATGGTGATGATTCCCAGAACCTTCGATAGATCCAAGGATGCGGTGTCTGCCGGAGAGAGATCCTCTGCCAGGAGAATGCTCGGTTCCTTGCTCTCTGGAATTCCAGGCATCGCCACTCCTGTGAGGACGGCGATGACTCGCTGCCCGACATCGTGAAGGTCCCTTGCCCTTTCCGCCATATAACCGCCAAGAGCCTCGAGCTTGGCCTCAAACTCGCCGAATCCTTCGAATACGGCCCGCTGGGGCGTCTTGCCCGACTTGAGTGCCTTGGATATCTCTTGCATCAGCGCCGGATCGGTCGCCATCTGTGCCAAGGCGCCGAGTACCGCCGCTGTCTCATCGTTCCCTGATGTCTGCGAAGCCTGGTCAGCACGCCCCTGAAGCTGCGACCTGACTGCTTCCATGGCCTTCTGAACCTCATGCTCGGCATCCTCGAAAGAAATGCCGGCGTCACGTACATCGTCTTCAGGCTCCTTCAGCGCAGGAGCGACACGCAATATGTGACCGATAGCAACGCCACGGCCAATTCCTGTCCCTAGTATTTTCATGCGCACTCCTTCTTGTGCGAGACAATTTCCCAACAATGCGCCTCTGTGTCAGCAAGCGTTCCTCCGTGATTCAGTGATTTGGGTTCACGGTGGATCATGGTTCTGCAACTGACCCCAATGTGGCTGCAAAACCAACTAATTATTATGGTAATCGATTTCTGAAAAAGTTCAAACCGACGTAGTATTAATGGTGTTGTCACCATACATAGCAACACGACACACTGCATTTCACTGAGGGGGATTCATGTCAATAGCAACAAGAACAGTCGAGATTCAAGATCCAGTCGGCATACACGCCCGTCCGGCTTCTGCATTTGCGCAGGAGGCTGCAGGCAGCGGATGCAAGGTGACGATCACCAGGGAATCCGACAAGGCAAGCGCCGATGCGGCAAGCGTACTGATGATCATGAGCCTTGGCATCGCGAAGGGCGATACGATAACGATTTCTGTCGATGGTGAGGATGCTGAAAACAAAGCGGATAAACTCGTCAAGACGCTGCTGGAAAACGAATAGAATCTCACTTCTAGTATGGTTCTTATAATTTATCGTTGATATCGATGGAATATAAGTGCGAACAAGGGAAATGTGAGGTGACATGTCGCAAAATTCGCTTGGCAGTGAAGTATCGATTGCGAATGTCGCAGCCGTAGCTGGAGTATCCACCGCTACCGTGTCCCGAGTTCTATCAGGTCGCCGTCGAAAGGACGACGACCTGAGCAGACGCGTCAGGCAGGCGGCGAAGCAGCTCAACTATTCCGTCAACTATGCGGCAAGCGCCCTGCGAAGCGATGTCACGAACAGCATCGGCCTTATCGTGCCGGAGCTGAAAAACGCAATGTATTCATCGGTCGTCCAGGCCATCGAGCCTGCAGTGAATGCCCAAGGCAAGCAGCTGATACTCGGCATAGGCTCAACGGCGGATGAACAGGAGAAGCGAATTCGTCTCGGCATTTCCCACCGTGCGGACGGTCTCATCATCATTCCCGTGGAGACGGAATCAGTCGTCCACTTTCTCGAAGACGTTGCGGAACAGATTCCCGTAGTCCAGCTCCTCTCTCAGACCTATTCGAACAAGCTCGACTGGGTTGGCATCAACGAGACCACAGTCATGCAGATCATCGCCGATCATCTCAGCACCGCCGGGGCAAGGTCGGTGGCGTACATCGGCTCTTCGACCAACGAGCTTGACGGCATGTCGCTCTTTACCGCATTCCACATGCAGATGACCGTCTCAGGTCTGTCGACCTATACGGAATGGATTCATTTCACCGCAGAGGGCATCGATTTCGGGTTCCAGATCATGCAGGGCATACTTTCACAGCACAACTTCTATCCCGAATCGGTGATATGCGCCGATGGCCTTACCGCGGTCGGAGCGTTCAGGGCATGCAAGGACGCAGGACTTGAAGTGCCGGGAGACATCAAGATCGCAGTCCTGCAGGACTCGGAAATCTGCCGCGACGGCGCATTCAACGCCCCGTCATTCACGTCGGTGCAGCTGCCTTGGAAGCGGATGGCCCGCGAGGCGATGACACTCGTCTCAGCCGAGCATGAGAGAAAGAGCTGGCTGCCATCAAGACGAGAGCTCGAACCGGTGCTGATGATTCGTGACTCCACCGTTGTATCCTCATAGATGTCTGCATTCGCCTTGGCTGGCTGGCTTGCATGCCGCTAAGCCGGCCAAGGAAGCCAAGCAATTCGAATCAGTCGAGCCGTAACGACCATCATGGGATATGAAGGGCACCAATGAAGAAGAGTCTTGTTGCGTTGGCGTTGGGCGCGTTTGCCCTTGGAGCCGCGGAGTTCGTCATGATGGGCATCCTTCCGCAGGCTGCCCGCACGATGGGGGTCAGCATACCCTTCGCGGGCAATTTCATATCCTCATATGCGATCGGGGTCTGCTTCGGCACGCTGATACTCGTATTTGGCAGGAAGATTCCTCCAAAGCATCTGATCATCGGGTTCATGGCGCTCATAATCATCGGCAACATGCTTTCGGCATTGTCCGGCAATGCTCCCATGCTCATTGCCGCCCGATTCATCGCCGGGCTCCCGCACGGAGCATTCTTTGGCACTGCGACCCTGATCGCCAAGTCGGTGGCAGATCCCGGCAAGGAAACCAAGGCCGTCTCCATGATGGTTACCGGGCAGACAGTCGCCAACATGCTGGGAGTTCCCGCAGGGACCTTACTTGCCGAGCACCTAAGCTGGCGCATGACCTTCGTCTCGCTCAGCGCCTGGGCGGCGGTGACGCTTGTGCTTTCATTCCTATGGCTTCCCGATGTGCCGGCGATCAAGGATGCCGGCATTGGCGGCCAGTTCGCATTCCTGCGCAGACGGGCGCCATGGTTCATCCTCGGAGCTGTTTTTCTGGGCAATGCAGGCATCTTCTGCTGGTGGAGCTATGTGTCACCGTGGCTGATCAGGGTCGGTGGATACAGCTCAGGCATGATTCCAATCATGATGATGCTTGCAGGCTTTGGCATGGTCATTGGCGGATTGGTCGGCGGAACCATCGCAGATCGTTGGCGCCATGCCGGGACCGCCTCATTGGGGCAGGCGCTCTCCGCGATCGGCCTCCTTCTTGTGTTTGTCATTCCCGGCACCCCACTCACCACGGCGATTCTGACCTTCTGGATATCCTTCGGGCTCTTCTTCGTGTCATCGCCACAGCAGATCCTCATGGTCGAAGCCGGCCAGGGTGGCGGCGAACTCATAGGCGGAGCAGCGGTTCAGGTGGCGTTCAATCTCGGCAATGCAGTGGGATCGCTCATAGGTGGCTTCACGCTCACAGCCACGGCGAACGACTATCAGAGTCCTGCGCTATCTGGCACACCCCTGGCGCTCATGGCCGTTGCGTTGCTTATCATCTATTCATGGAGGCACGAAACCCATACGAATGCGCTGCACCGCATGAGGCTGGTCCATTCCCCCGAGGTCGGTTCGAAGCCACAATAGCCAGACACGCCGATCCCATGCTCGATGCTCCATGCTTCCGGCGCTTGGACAGCCGCGAGGCATGAGACATGTGGCATGGGATCGGACGCAATGAACCTCAGCCCTTGACGGCTCCTGAGGTCACACCTTCCACGATGAACCGCTGCAGGAACAGATACAGAACCAGAATCGGAAGCATGGCAAGAAGCAATGCAGCCATGATCAGGCCGATATCCGTCGAATACGTTCCATAGAAAGCCTGGGTTGCGATGGGAATCGTATACAGCTCCTTGCGCCCGAGAACGAGCGAAGGCAGCAGATAGTCATTCCAGAAAGCCATGGCATCGATGATGGTCACCGTCGCGATCGTCGGCTTCAGGAGTGGAAAGACGATTCTCCAGAAGGTCATCCATTTGGAGCATCCATCGATCTCGGCGGCTTCCTCGAGCTCCATCGGAATGTTCGTGCGAATGGCGCCATGAAACATGAAGGTCGCCAAGGAGACCGAGAATCCGACATGCATCAGGACCAGAGTCATGCGGTCGTTCAGCACATGGAATATTCCGCCATACACCGAGACCAGGGGAACCATGAGCACTTGGAACGGTATGACCATCGAGGCTATCATCAGGGAAAACAGGATCGTCCCAAGCTTCCATTGAGGATTCCTCACGATGACATATGCCGCCATGGCAGAGACGACGACCGTCAGCACCGTGGCAAGAACCGTGATGAAGGTCGAGTTGCTGGCGACCGTCCAGAACCTCATCTTGTCCATCGCCTCAATGAAGTTGTCGATCGTGAACCCATGTTTCCCGATGATTGCCAGAGGATTGGCAGTGATATCGGACATCGGCTTGAAGACGTTGACGATCACCAGAGCGAAGGGCGCCACGAACAGTGCCAGCACCACACTCAGAATTGCAGTGAGCGCGATGCTCCCGACATTCAGATTTCTTACTCCCGTTTTCTCCCGCATCATCATGCCTCCACCTCTCCGCGCTTTCCGATGAATACCTGTGCGATGCCGATCACGGCACACACCAGGAAGAGCACCAGGGCCTCTGCCTGTCCAGTTCCATAGTTCTTGTAGACGAAGGCCTGGTTATATACATGCATCGCGGCAAGAACCGATGAATTGAACGGCTCTCCCTTCGTCAGGGACAGATTGATGTCATACACCATGAAGCAGCGCGTCGTGCTCAGAAAGATGCACTGAACGAACGATGCCCGCATCAGGGGCACGATCACATGCCACATCGCCTGCCTTGCATTGCAGCCATCTATGAGTGACGCTTCCTTCAAGCTCTGATCGACGCTCATGAAACCTGCCACATAGATAAGCATCATGTAGCCTGCATATTGCCAGACCGACACCAGAATCAGGCAGAACATCGCGCCATTGGGAGTGGACAGCAGGGATGACGACGATCCGCTGTGCGACAGCGCCTCTGCCATCGAAACGAAGGCGCGGTTGAAGACGAATTTCCACACATACCCCAGCACGATGCCACCAATGAGATTGGGGATGAAAAAACCCGCACGGAAAAGATTCTGGGCTTTCAGACCCTGCGTGACCGCATAGGCGAGCGCAAAGGCGACGACATTGACCAATACGACGGTTATCACCGAATATATGACGGTTCGTCCGAGCGAATCCCAATAGGCCCTATCCGCAAGGGCGGTGGCATAGTTGCCGAGACCGACGAATGGCTTCTCGACGGAAACCCCATCCCAGCTGGTGAATGTCAGATACAGACCATAGAGGAATGGCAGGATCACCACCGCAAGGAAGAGAGCGAACGCAGGGCCTGCGAACATTGAATACTGACCGAATCGATACGACAGTTTGTTTGTTTTCATAATGAATCCCGATCGAATGCACGATGTGCGGGCGTCTAGGCCGATGCAGCAGCCAAGGAATGGCCCGGCATGCATCGCAGAACGCCCACACAGGTTCGGATGGTGTCAATCACGCATCAGGGGTGGTGATCTTGGCAGACTTCCAGTAGCCTTCAATCGCCTTCGCGAATCCGGCACGATTCTCCTGACCAGCCAGGTACTTCTGGAATTCTGCGCCCAGCACGGAATAATGATCGTCAGGCATGTAGTTATAGCTCGGAATCAGCATGCCTGCATCGGAGTATTCCTTCACCGACGCGCCGAGTGGGTCGGCCACTTCAAGCGTGTTGTTGGTGAACGGGGAGACCAGAGAGCAGTCATTCACGATGAATGACTGGCCGTCCGCATCATCGACGATCCAGTCAAGGAAATCCTTTGCAGCACTGCGCTGCTCATCCGTGGTGGCATCGGACGAATCCACGATGAAGAACTTCGAACCCCCGCCGACGAGCTTCTCATTGCTCTCATCATCCGTATTCTGAGGAACCGGCATCACGCCCATGTTCTCGGAGTAGTCATACTGATTGATGACGGCCCAATCCCAGTTACCACCGAACATGAATGCGACCTCGCCCTCAGCCAGCTTCTGCTCGCTCACCTCGCGCTCCGCGGAGATGGCGTTGGCCGCTGCATAGTTGTTCGCCTTCAACACATCGAACGAGTCCATCAGCGAGGTGAACTTAGGGTTGTCATTCAGGTTGACCTTTCCATCGTGGAGTTCGTCAATGAAGGCAGCTGGGTCGGCCTGCTCCTCATAGACTTCGCCCAGATAGTGAGCCGCCAGAGACCAATCTTCCTTCATCACGGCGGTCGGCGCGGAAATTCCGCCCTGCTTCAGCTGGGCGATAAGCGCCTTGAATGCATCGAGAGTCGCATATTTGGTTGGGTCGAAGCTCTCACCGATGACCTTCTCGATCGGATCTGCGTTATAGATCACGCCCCGCGCCTCGATGCTGACCGGAAACCCATAGGTCTTGCCATCGATGGCAATCGCCTGATCGGTCTTGTCCACCCAACCTTGGTCACTGAGATCGACAGCGTGGTCACGCGCAAGGGCATATACGTCCTTTGCATCAACCATTGCCACCGTATAGGGCTCGTTAGACGCATACTTCGTAGCGAGATGAGCGGCAACGGTGTCACTGGAGTAATACACCTCAACGTCTACGTCCTTGGCATCGGAATAGGTCTTGGCCATCTCCTCCATCTGATCTTGGATTTCCATCTTGGAGTTGAAAATCGTGATCTGCGTCTTCCCTGAATTCGAAGAACCGCAGCCCGCGAGCAAACTCAATGGCAGCACCGAAGCAAGCATGACTGCACCGAATCTTCTGAACCTGGTCTTGGCGTTGTTCATTCTTCTCACCTTTCTTAACAAGCGACATTGCCGTTCGAATCCGCCGATGAAGAGCGACATTCGTGCGATGGGACATCGTCAAATGGAAATCTCACTCATCCTTGAGTATCGAACCGGTTTTATATTAACGATATGTATGTATTTTGTCAATCTGTATCGTTTATGACCACGTCTGCATGCCGAATCACGGAAACGCGCGCGGCTAAGGGCGGCAGCTGCTCTGCGGCAAAGCGGCCCATGCGCAAGATTCTCGCCTGACATGGCAGTTATGAACAGATAATCGGCAATGCAATCAGCGATTGCTATCATGAAAGGGTTCAACGGACTTCGGCGGGTGCTCAGACATGTGCCCGAATATGGTGCATTGCCCGATATGGCAATGCATGGGGGGATTACATATGCGTTCAGGCATTGGCAAATACATCCATTCATTGCACCGAACAAGGCTGCTGGCGACGCTGCTCACCGTCGTGGCAATCGTGGCCGGGCTGTTTGCCGGCGGCACTCAAATCGCCCAGGCTGCGGATGGCAGCAGCTCCTCCACCTCGACGTCCACCACATCAACATCCACCGTCACGGCAGCCACCAGGAAAGAGGCTCTGAAGGCAAAGGGCAAGTCATATACCATCGCGACCGACACGACCTTCGCCCCATTCGAGTTCCGCCAGAACGGTCAGATGGTCGGCATCGACATGGATCTGATGAACGCGATCGCCAAGAACCAGGGATTCAGCATAACGATCCAGTCCCTGGGATTCAACGCCGCCTTGCAGGCACTGAGCTCGAACCAGGCGGACGGCGTCATAGCAGGCATGTCGATAACCGACGAGCGCAAGCAGATCTACGATTTCTCCGATCCATACTTTGAATCAGGAATCCAGATGGCAATCGCGAAGAACGACAGCACCATCAAGTCATACAAGGACCTGAAGGGCAAGACCGTCGTCGTGAAGTCCGGGTCCGAAGGGGAGAGCTACGCCAAGTCGGTTGCCAGCAAATATGGCTTCAGCGTCAAGTCCGTCGACCAGTCCGCAACCATGTACGAGATGGTGAAGTCAGGGAACGCATCGGCGGTCTTCGACGATTACCCCGTTCTTGCATATGGGGTATCTCAAGATAACGGCCTCAAGACCGTCACGAAGAAAATTCCCGAGGGATCGTACGGCTTCGCCGTCAACAAGGGCAAGAATGCCGCACTCCTCGCAGCCTTCAACGTAGGGTTGAAGAATCTGAAGGCAAGTGGCAAGTATGACAAGATTCTGGTGAAATATCTTGGCAGCAGCGCCTCGACAGGCTCGGCGACGATCAAGGCTGCCACACGGCCGAGCTTCTGGCAGTTGGTCAGACAGTCGTTCCCCGCGCTCATGCTTGGTCTTCGCAACACCCTGATCATCACGGCGCTGTCGTTCATCGTCGCCATGATCCTATCGCTCGTGTTCGGACTCATGCGCGTATTCCCCAACCGAATCGTGCAGTTCATCGCTCAGATATACGTTGCCGTGTTCCGAGGCACGCCATTGCTGGTCTGGGCGTTCTTCTTCTACTTCGGCATTCCTCAGCTCGTCGGGCATGCGCTCGGAAACTGGCTGTGGATATCGGGGCTGCTCACCCTATCGCTGAACTCAGGCTCATACCTGACGGAAATCCTGCGCGGCGCCATTCAATCCGTCAACATCGGTCAGACCGAGGGAGCACAGTCGCTGGGACTCACCTATGGCCAGACCATGAGAGAGATCATTCTTCCCCAGGCGTTCAAGATCGCTGCACCATCGGTCATCAATCAGCTGATTATCATGATAAAGGATTCGTCATTGCTGCTGACCATCGGCTTCGCAGACCTGCTGTATCAGGCGCAACAACTTTACGCGGCCAACTTCCGCGTCACCGAGACACTCTTCATGGTGGGCGTGATCTACTTCGTTGCGATATCGCTGCTCACCCTGGTGGCAAACTGGGCGGACCGCAAGCTGCATCGCCGCTAATCTGACGAGATTCCAAGTTTTGGGGACTTGCTCAAGTATAAAACCTGATTATTGGCTTAACTTCGGTCGATTTTTCAACGATTCAAGGGCCTTATACTTTTGCAAGTTCCCAAAACTTGGAATCTCGATGAAATTTCCCGTTCAGGCGACCCCAGGAGTGAGTTCCCCGGCGATCGGAACGGTCATCCAATCGGAGAGCTCCTTGCCGCGCAGCCCTTGCGAGAGCAGGAATACCGTCTTCGCATAGACCGCTTCGAACGTCATGTCCGCCGAGCTGCATGCGCCCGCACGGGCGATTGCATCACCGGTTTCGTAACGTCCCAGCAGCACTTCGGCCTGCTCGCACTGCGAGGTGATGACCACCGGCACCTGATCATCGAGCAAACCTGCTATGGCGCCTGTCAGTCCCTCTTCCTCACTGGGCACATTGCCCACGCCATAGGCTCGAATGATGACGGCTTCCGGCTGTGGCGAAGCCATCGCCGCAAAACGGGTCGCCGTTATTCCGGGAACCATGTCGATTACCGCGACGTCATGGCGCCGATAAGGCTTGGGATTCGCCCATCCCCTGCCCGTACGGTCGATGTCGCGCCAATGCCAGGGAGTTCCCGATTGGGCGACCGGGCCGGTTATCGGTGAATCGAAACCTTCGAACGCCCAGGAAGAGGTCTTGGTCACGCGATTGCCCGCAAAGAGGTGATGGCCGAAGAAGAGGTTCACGCCCCGGGCGCGTCCACTCAAGGCAGCGTTCAAGGCGCCGGTCACGTTCGCCGTCGCATCCGATTCGATGCGTCCCAAAGGATGCTGCGCCCCGGTGAAAATAACGGGTTTCCCGAATTCGGTCAATGCATATGACATCGCCGCTGTCGTGTATCCCATCGTGTCCGTGCCATGCAGCACTACGAACGCATCCGCCGATTCGCGGTGCTCGCGCAGATCATCGATTATCTGCTGCCAACTCTCCGGCGTGGCATTCGCAGAATCGATAAGGGGATCGAGCTCGGTGAATGTCACCTCATCGCTTCGCTCCTCGTTGCCTTCGGACAGAATCCGAAAAAGCCAGCCGCGCATGTCAGCGCCGATGACCAGGCCTTCATTGGATTCGACCATGCCGATCGTGCCACCGGTATATGTCACATGAATACGCATATCAGCAACCCACCCTCCGTAATGTGAACAGTCATTGCCTATCTCTCAGATTTCGCATCTGAATTCTTCGATTCAATGGCTCGCGATGCCTCGTCATCATCCTGACCAAGATCGATCTCATCGAGCAGATCGCCACGAACGCGTCCACGCACGTAATACCAACCTGCAACCATCAGCAGCACGACGACGCAGAACAGCGCAAGGGTCCAGCGCCCCGAGGCACTCGACAGATTTGAGATGACGACGACGGCGAAGAACACCAACGCCACATAATTCGTGTATGGTGCGCCTGGCATATGGTAGGCAGGTCTCGTTTCCTTGCCTTCCCTTACCCGTCTGAGGAAGACCAGGTGAGTGACTAGGATGGCGGCCCATGTTCCAGCGATGCCGATCCCAGCAAGATTCATGATGATCTCGAATGCCTCATCGGGAAGAATGGCATTCAGCAAGACCCCAAAGAGCCCCAGTGCAGAGGTGATCATGATGCCACCCGCGGGAACGTGATGCTTGTTCATGACACGGGCTATCTTCGGGGCCGACCCCGCAACCGCCATGGAACGCAGCGTTCGCCCAGTCGCATACAATCCAGCATTCAGCGAGGACAATGCGGCAGTGAGCACAACCAGCTGAATGATGCTTCCCGCATATGGGATTCCAAGGCCAGAGAAGAAGGTCACGAATGGAGATTCGTTGCTTGAATACGCCGTATATGGCAGAACGAGAGCCATCAAGACGACAGAGCCGACGTAGAAGACGAATATGCGAATAATCATCGAATTGATCGCCTTGGGCAACACCTTGCGAGCGTTCTTCGCCTCGCCAGCCGCCACTCCGACCATCTCAGTGCCTCCGAATGCGAACACGACACCGAGCGTCAATGCAAAGACGATGGGAAGCCCTTCTGGGAAGAAGCCACCATGGTCGGTGATGTTCGTCAACCCCGCATGAGAACCGCCGACGGCAGCACCCGAGACGATCGCCCATATGGCAACCACCATGAAGATCAGAATCGTCGCAACCTTGATGGCCGCGAACCAGAATTCCGCCTCTCCGAAAAGCTTCACGCTCATCAGGTTCATGACGAACACGAGCGCGAGCGCCGCGAGGGCGATGACCCATTGCGGAATGAATTGCAAGGATTTCCAATAATGGACGTATACGGCGACTGCCGTGATGTCTGCCATGATGGTCGTTGACCAGTCAAGGAAGAACAGCCATCCAGTGATGTATGCGCCCTTTTCTCCAAGGAATTCCCGAGCGTATGAGACGAAGGCGCCGGACGACGGACGACGGATTGCCAGCTCGCCAAGTGCACGGACCATAAGAAATGCAAAGATGCCGCAGACCGCATAAGCGATGGTCAGGCCTGCGCCGCCTTGCGCGAGACGACCACCTGCGCCGAGGAACAGCCCTGTTCCAATGGAGCCGCCGATGGCAATCATCTGAATGTGCCGCGGCTTCAGGTCCTTTGAATAGTCAGAGTCACTTCTGTCTTCGGTCACCGTCCTCTGCTCGGAACTCTCGTGCTGTTCCTCAATGTTGCTGACCATAATCCCCCAATATCTGTGCCAATAAACACAAAAGCAATGATTCAAGCCATCGTGGGCAACAATCATCGCATACGCTGTCATCGTATACTCACCGCATGAACAGGTGAAGCATCTTCTCATTATTGCCATTCACCCGCGAAGGAGCGGGAGGCAAAACCCATATATGTCACAGAGCGACCCTAAGGTGTCAGACAGTTTTAGTCTTGGCGGTCTCGGTGGAAGGCTGCTCCATGCCAGAGGGGAAAACGATGTCGCAGACACAGCCAACGATCAATGAGGACGGTACGCACAGATCGCTGAGCAATCGACATGTTCAGATGATCGCGATCGGCGGGACGATAGGCACCGGGCTTTTCCTGGGTGCCGGCACGACGATAAGCCAGACCGGCCCATCCGTGCTGCTGGTCTATCTGATTCTCGGACTCTTCTTCTTCCTCATGATGCGCGCAATCGGCGAGATGCTCTATGCAGACCCATCGCAGCACACCTTCGTTGCCTACATTGCCAAATACATGGGACCTCGCACAGGCCAGTTTGCAGGATGGACCTACTGGCTGGGCCTCGTGTTCCTTTCGATGGCCGAGCTCACAGCCATCGGCAACTATGTGCAGTTCTGGCTGCCTCAGGTGCCTGCATGGCTCATAGAGCTATGCGTTCTGTCAGTTCTGGTATTGCTCAACCTATCGACGGCAAAGCTCTTTGGCGAGACCGAATTCTGGTTCGCCATGATCAAGATCGTCGCGATAATCGCACTGATCGTCACAGGAGTGGTCATGACGATCAATCACACGTCCACCCCACTCGGCCAAGCAGCCATCTCGAATCTCTTCATCGAGCTTCGTGCATTCCCCAAGGGATTCATGGCTTTCGCCGCAGCATTCCCCATGGTGTTCTTCGCATTCCAGGGCATTGAATTCATCAGCATCACCATTGGCGAGGCGAAGGAGCCCCGAAGAATAATTCGCAAGGCCGTCAACAACACCCTTATCCGAATTCTCCTCTTCTATATTCTTTCTCTCGTCGTAATCATGATGATCGTGCCATGGAACAGCATCAAGCCCGATAAAAGCCCATTCGTGCAGGTGTTCCAGCTTGCAGGACTCCCTGCGGCTGCGGCGGTCATCAATGCCGTCGTGCTCACGGCAGCCGCATCCGCGCTCAACAGTTCGATCTTCTCTGCAGGCAGGCATCTCTATCAGATTGCAACCGAGGCAGAGGGAAAAAGCCGCTTCAGCAGCTTCCTTGCAAGGATCTCGAGAAACGGCATACCCGCGCACGGCATCCTCCTGTCAGGCATGCTGATGCTTCTCGCACCCTTCATCAGTCTTTTCCGCGGGGTCGGGGGCGCCTTCACCATTGTGACGGGAATCTCAAGCGACCTCTATATCGTGGTCTACATTCTTGCCATGCTCGCTCACCGCAGATACCGCAAATCCCCTGATTTCATGCCAAGCGGGTTCGTGATGCCTGCATATTCGATAACAAGTCCGCTGAGCATAGCATTCTTTGTCCTGATATTTGCGAGCCTGTTCGTCATGCCTGACGATCGCGCAGGTGCCTTCGGCGCAATCGCCTGGTGTCTGGCATTCGTCATCTTCTACGCCTTCCAGGCCCGACGTGAGCGCGATGTCAAAGACGTCGATTCGCTTTCCGGTCAAAATTCACACTGAACGAGTCATGCGGCAAGGGTCAATGCACACATGACCTGCAAATGATTATGATAGACATGATTCAGTGGGCACAGGTGTGGCGTAGATCGTCCTGTTCCAATCGAAACGTCGGGGAGGACTTGCTGCGAGCGCATGCTGGCAGACACGGCTGTTCCGGACGATGGGACGCAGTCCATGAGGTGCAGGGACTATGAATGTGAGGCGGCAGGTTGCAGGCGATGGATTCACCGATAGGCGTTTTTGATTCCGGCGTTGGAGGCATCAGCACGCTCAAGGTTCTTGCAAGCATGCTGCCGCACGAGGATTTTGTGTTCTTTGGCGACTCAGGGAATGCACCCTATGGCGAGAAGCGGCGCGAGGAGGTGCAGCGGCTGACCAACGATGCGGTGCAGAAATTACTCATGCACCATATCAAGGGAATGGTCATCGCCTGCAACACCGCCAC
The DNA here is from genome assembly GCF_041080835.1 of Bifidobacterium sp. WK012_4_13. NCBI lineage: Bacteria > Bacillati > Actinomycetota > Actinomycetes > Bifidobacteriales > Bifidobacteriaceae > Bifidobacterium > Bifidobacterium fermentum. The sequence continues at coordinate 1,693,184 of NZ_CP129683.1, read as the reverse complement.
GAGCGCAGCGAAGCCCATGCTGCTCGAACGCTATCCCGACCTGACGATCGTCGGCATCGAGCCTGCGCTCAAGGAGGCGGTCGACAACGGCGCTCAGAACATCCTGGTCATGGCGACGCCGCTCACGCTTGCCATGCCGAAATTCCAGAGGCAGCTGCATCTGTTCTCGGGCGAGCGACACATCGAGACGCTGCCGTGCTCCGGCCTGGCTGGTCTCATCGAGTGCGGTGCGCAGCGTCTGGACGATGTCAAAGACCTCTTGCGAAGGCTGCTCAGCACAACGAGTGGGCGACGATTCGACGCCGTCGTCCTCGGCTGCACGCATTACCCATTCGTCAAGGATCAGATTGCCGAGTGTCTGCCTTCAAACCCGAGCTTCTATACAGGATACGAAGGGCTCACGCGGCATCTGACACATCTGCTCGGGGAGAGGCAACTGCTCAGAAGCACCAACGCATGCCGCAGCATTGAGTTCCTCAGCAGTTCGGTCAACCCCCACGAAACCGATCTGTATAGGCAACTCTTCGCTTCAAGCATCGAATCGACGACTGAGTTCGGCCGCAGCGGCCCGAAGTCCGAGAGCATGCTCTGATCGCCTTTTCACCGACACCGCGCGGGAGGCTGCACGAGGCAGCCATGCCTGCAGCTCGAGACTCATGTGGAAGAGCTGCGGGATGGAGACACCGTGCGTCAGGGCATAGTTCGTTTCCAGCATCCTGCGCATTCTCAACGGATAATCCGTTATCAGCCCATCGGCTCCAGCTTTCGCCCATCGGACGGCCATGAACGGACGGTCCACAGTCCAGACCCATAGATGAAGTCCGACGGCCTGGGCCTGGCCTGCCAGAGCCGTGGAGTAGAAGGAGCTGACAGCAAGGATTTCAGTCCCGGCATCTGCGACGGCCTGAAGGTCGATGCTCTGGTGCTTGTGGACAACATACATGGTTCGGAAGCCATCTTCGGCTGCTTCTTGGATCTCACTGAAATCAAGGGATTCGATAATCGCATTCTTCCTATGCCCTGACCGGTCCAGAATCTTCTCAAGCTGCTTGACCGTGACTTCATCCTGCTTGTTCTCGACGGCCATGACAACAGAGTCCGGAACATCCTTCAACACCCTCGAGAACACGGTCGGATTGTAGCATTTCGATTGCGAGCTCACCAGACACAGACTTTCCCAGACCTGGGTGGATATCGTGCCGACCGAGCTGCCGCGAATGGTCTGAATGTAATCCTGCGTCGTCGAATCATGCGAAATCGCGATATTGCCGTCCGCAAGCTTTCTCAGGTCCATTTCCACAGCGAGCTTCTCCTGCACGGCCTGTCTGAAGCTTTCCTCAGACCCTGCGGGAGAAGTCTCCGAACCGCCTCGGTGAGCCATGACGATGGGGATGTTGTCCACTCCAGCGGCTCGTCCAATGATGAGCTGCACCGAAGCTGATCCGATCATCGATGCGGCGATGAGTATGGCAGCGATCGAAGGGATGAGTCTAAGGATGCGTCCGACAATGGCGGAGAAATCGAGACCATGGTGAATGCGGCTGATACCCAAGTAAACATCATCTCCCACATTCAGTCATTCGCCTATGCTTGGTGCGCTGCATAGCGACGCAAGCCATCAGCGCAGCCTGCATCAGGGAGTACCTACATTATGGAGTCATTCGCAAAATCCTCTGAACGGTTGCTTGACATTTCGTGAGTGCACCTATTCCCCGGGCTGGATCATGGGTCTGCCGCATCTTGGAATCCAAAGCACTGCATCCCAAAAGGTAATGCGCCTTGAAGACGCTTGGATTCCTCGCAGACATCTGCCGCGGCGGGCAGCCCAGAGGAATCTTGCCACATGCCCTGCTCCGCATGAACTCAGGGCACTCAGAGCACTCAGCGCATTCGACGAATGCAGAGCGCAGAGATCACCGAAATGGCAGTCATGATTATTGCAGTCGGGAAGACCCAGAAGTAACCTCCCAGATGCACCACGATCAGGGACGTGAACGATGCGCCCAAGGCCTGGCCGGCGCAGGTGGCGATGTTCAGGAATCCCAGATCCTTGCCCGCTGTTTTCTTATCCGGCAGCACATCGACGTTGATTGCCTGATCGACGGCCATGTACATGCCATACCCAAATCCTGCGATGCCTGCGAAAAGGTACATGCCCGTCTCGCTTGGCATTATCCAAGGCATGGCTATGCCGATTGCATAGAGAACCCCGGCGACGAATATCGATGGCTTCCTGCGCCCGATGAAATCGGTGATGGGTCCGGAGGTGGCGGATGCGATGAGCGACACCACCATGGTGATAATCGACATGAGCGAGATGGCCGCGGCCGTCGATGCCTTTGACGCTCCGATATAGTCCTCAAGGATGTAGAGCTGGTATGAAGTCACCATCTGATAGGCGATGATCAGACCCGTTCTGCAGATGAAGGCCTTCCAGAAGTCGCCCGCTCCCCTGGTCGGGGGCGTGAACGAGTTCACCAGAACCTGCCACAGGCTTTCCCTATGATGTTCCAGATCCTTGCTCGAAGGCTCTCTTGGGAACACGATCACGGCAAGCACGCCAGAAAGAATCAGTAGAACCGCGGCGACGCCGAAGCCAAGAAGCACCGTTGTCAGGAACGCGGCTGCGACCATGTTGCCTATCGACTGTCCAACGACCGCCCCTCCACCGAAGGCGGCCGAGATCGTGGCACGACGGGACTCAGGAATTCGATCCGAAAGCACCGCGGTGATTGGCGCGACCATCATGTTGAGACCGACGAGCGAGGTGCAATATGCGATTCCGACCCCTGCCCAGGTCGCCGGAAGGCTGATGAGGAAGAATCCCAATCCCGTGAACAGTGCGCCGACGACGATCCAAGGGGTTCGTCTGCCGAATCGAGTCCGCGTCCTATCCGACAAGGCTCCGAGGAGCACGTTGATGAACATCGACAGGACTGCACCGACGGCATTTATCGTCCCCAGCGCGGAGCTATAGTCGGCTATGCCCAGATCCTTGAGCTTCTGCGGCATGAGAACGCCGGTGACCATCGTGAAACCGGCATAGATCAGGGTATTGAACACGAAGAATCCGATAAGGTAACGCCAGAACTCTCGTGTGGATAATGACTCTGGCGTTGAGGCCGAACCCGAAGTGCCTTCCTTCCGTGGAATCACCGGCTCCGGTTCCAGCGCCTGCGATTCGGCGGCCAACGCCGTGCTTGGATGGTTGTTCGCGGGGATGCTCTGAGGCTGCATGCTCATGGTGTCGCTCCTTTCCTCAGCCCCTAGCGGAGCTGCATCCAGACACTCGTGTCCTGGGGAAGTTTTCCATCGTCGGTCAATGGTCCCGAGGCCAATAGCACCTTGCCCTTGGGCAATGCAGCCGCCTGACTTCCGAAGTTGGTGAGATTCGCCCATCCATTGCTTCTGCGATAAGCGATGACGCCGCCTTTGCTTCCATCGGCGCCGTCGGCGATATCCGAAGCGGTGTCTTCCGGCAACCATGCGAACTCGGTATCGAAGACCTTGAGATCGTGCCGAATACTCAGAGCCTTGCGATACAGACTCAGCATGGAAGTCGCATCGCCGTCTTCCACATCGACGGCATAGTCCTTGAACCACATCGGCTGCGGGAGATGTGGGTGGTGGGTCTGGGCTTCGTCAGAGGCCGATCCGGACGGAACGCCGGATGGATCGTCGGATGGGGAGAATCCGAAGGAACCCTTTCTGGCAAAGCCATCGCCACGCTCATCCTCCGAGGCGTCGTCTGCCACCCAGGGAAGAGGCACCCGGCAACCGTCGCGGCCCTTGCTGCTGTCCGCGCGATTCGTGCGCAGCGCGGTCGGGTCCTCAAGCTCGTCCCAGTCAATGTCTGGAACCTCGAACAGTCCCAGTTCCTCGCCCTGATAGATGTATGCCGAACCTGGCAGCGCAAGCTCGAGGAGAATGGCGGCCTTCGCTCGTCTTGTACCCAACTCCCTGTTCTCGACGTAGCTCTTGCCATCTCGCAGCAGCCAATCAAGCGAGATCTGATGCATATGACCTGGGCTTGGAATTTGCGGAAGAGCATAGCGGCTTGCGCTGCGAGGCACATCATGGTTGCTCATCACCCAGGTGGACGTCGAGCCCGCCTTGTCAGCCGCCGCGATGCCTTCGTCGATCGCGTCATGCATTTCGTCGCGAATCCAGTTCTTCTTGGCAAATTCGAAGTTGAAGACCTGACCAAGCTCCTTGGTGCTTGCATACAGATACTGACGGTCCGGATTCACCCAAGCCTCCGCCACCGCGAATCGTGGCGGATCGTATTGGTTGAACACTTTGCGCCATTCACGATAGATCTCATGGACCTCATTGCGGTCATAGACGGGATCCGATCCATCCGAAGGAATGGGCTTGAACACGTCAACATCCCATGCGTCGAGATCGTCACGATCGAGATCCTTGGCAAGACCGTGCGCGACATCGACCCTGAAGCCATCGACGCCGTGATCGCACCAGAAACGAAGCGTCTTCAGGAAATCCTGACGCACTTCCTCGTTCTTCCAGTTCAGATCGGGCTGCCCTGGGGTGAACAGATGCAGATACCACTGACCGTCCGCGACCTGCTTCCATGCGGGACCTCCGAAATTCGCAGTCCAGTTCGTCGGCGGCAGCTCCCCATGCTCGCCACGGCCATCGCGGAAGATGTACCTGTCGCGCGCAGCCGAACCCTTCGAAGAGTTCAGGGCTTCCTGGAACCAGGGATGATACATGGATGTGTGGTTTGGAACGATGTCGACGACGACCTTGATGCCTCGCGTATGCGCGGCATCCACCATGGCACTGAAGTCATCCATGGTGCCCAGCCTGGGGTCGACGTTGCGATAGTCGTCGACGTCATAACCCCCGTCGAGCAGATGCGAAGGGTAGAAGGGGCTCAGCCAGATCGCGTCCACTCCTAAATGCTGGAGATAATCCATTTTCGAGGTAATCCCCCGAATGTCGCCCAGGCCGGAACCCGTGCTGTCCTTGAAGGAGCGGGGATATATCTGATAGACGCTCGCCTGCTTCCACCACAGCGCCCCGTCGTCCGAGACGAGTTCGCCGTCATCTCCATGTGACTGCGACTGCGACTGCGACGAAATACTTCCAGAGAGGGTATCGTTCATCGCATCGTTCATCGCATCGTGCGCTGCATCACTGCCGTCTGCGGCTTCCATCCTGTCCCGAGTTTCACTGTTCATAGTCAACTTTGACCTTCTTAATATCGTCCTTGATTGCAACTTCGCATTCATGCTAGCGCTTGCATAATCATTGTGCAAGCGCTAGCACAATTATTTTTATCGGTGCATGCCCAGGCTCAGGCACAGACACTGACCCATGCCCGCAGAGACCGAATCCGACATCCGACAGACCGCGAGCGCATTCATCCCCTCAAAGACGCGGAAGAGGAGTACTGTTGAACAGTACGCCAGGTGGCTTACGGCACAAAGGGAACAGGGTTAGACGATGCTTTTGAAAGACTTGGCCGAAATGGCAGGCGTTTCCCTTTCCACAGTCTCCCGCGCACTTCACGGGGACGCACGGATCAGCGAGGCGACCAGGAAGCGCATCCAGGAAATAGCAGACCGCGAGCATTTTGTTCTGTCCAAGAGCGCGTCAGCGCTGGCCTCTCGCAAATCCTTTCGCATCACAGCCCTGTTCGTCGACCATTTCAACACATGGTTCACTTCGACATCCCTGGAAGGACTGTATTCGGTCATTTCCCAATCAGACTACGACCTATTCCCGCTCGCACTGCACACGCCAGAGGAACTTGACACCTTCTTTCGTCTGCTTTCGCGCAACAACAACACCGACGGCATCATCATCTCCTCAATCCACCTCAGTGACAGCCACACCGAACAGCTCGCGGCATCGCACATTCCCGTCGTCGGCCTCGATTCATATGGAACCCAGGGATACGATGCGGCCGTCGTATTGAACAATGACGAATCGATGCTCATGGCTGCCCGCAGAATCAAGCTGCTTGGGCATACCGCCATCGGATTCGTCCATTATCCCCAGCCTGGGTTGTTCCACGATTACAGCTATTCCGAACGCATTCCGCAATTTGAACGCATATGCAGAGCACAGGGGTATCCAGAACGGTCGTTCCACCATTTTGCAAGTTCGAATGGCAAGGCTGACAGGGAAGGGGTCGAGTCGATCCTCAGACAGTGGACGGCAACGACGCCACGGCCATCCGTCCTGTTCGTGGAAACAGACGACTTTGCCATCACACTCATGAGCGCGCTGCGAGAGCAGGGCCTGCGCATACCCGAAGACGTGTCGGTCGTCGGGTTCGACGACAATCCGGTTTCGAAGCTGATCGGGCTGGCCACATTCCGACAGAATGCACTTGGCAACGCGCGATACGCCGCGCAGACGATGCTCAGCCTTCTCAAGGCCGATCAGCCAGAGGGAAGCCTTCCAGAACGTGCGGATCTTGCCGGAGTGAAGGCTGCAGAGTCAGACGCGCAGAAACCCATGTTCAGCCGGGACTTCACATCCTTCATTGCACGAAGGACGCTTGGTCCTGCTCCGAAGAACGCTGCGAGGCATTAATCCCACGACGTTGGACGTGGGCCTTCGCGCCTTCATGCGCAGACCGACATGATGCCAGCGGTTTTCATGGGCAGCCGCCCTCAAAAGCTTGCCAAAAAGTTAATTGTTGCATATGCAACAAATGTACATATGGGGTATTATCCTGACTTCTTGCCCATGTCTGCACGCTTCGTGAGACATTGCCTCAGAGGACGAGAAGGTGAGAAACGTTGGAGACAGAACAGACAGAACAGGAAGCGGATCAATCATATCTTCGCGAAGTCGCGAACAGCGAAGGTCTGAGAAGGCCAAGCATGGCAATTCACTGCCTGCACCATCTCATCCACCGCTATCTGAGCGCCACGATGCCTGAAGACGCACGAATGGCCACAGGCTCAAACACCCCGATAATCGTATATCTTTCGAAGCATCGTGACTGCGACGTCTTTCAACATGACATCGAACGGCATTTCTCCATCACGCGTTCAACGGCATCGCGCGTTCTCACCAGGATGGAGCATAAGGGGCTGATCAGACGCGAGGAAGTGAAGCGCGACAAACGCTTGCGAAAGATATCACTCACGACTGAGTCCTGGGGCATCGTCGAGCAGCTTCGCGACAATGCCGCGCATATGGAAGAGACGCTCCTTGCGGGGATGAGCCAGGCACAGATACAGGAACTTCTGCAATCGCTGGGACGCATGAGAGAGAATCTCATATCGACCGGGCTGGCCGGCTCCGACAGAGACCAAGGATCCCGTGATGCTTCCAGATTGGGTGGCGTCGGCGAGAAGAATGACGCGTCGGCGCATGCGCGCAAGCGGTTTTCAGACAAGGCAAGAGGAAGGGACGAAAAGGAATGACAACAACGACGGCGCGAACTGAAAGCGGTATCGCGAAGCCAGAGCGAAGGACTTCAGGGCTCAAGGGCACGCAAGGCCCCAAGAATGGACAGAACGCACAATCCAGCGGCATCTCCCAAGGCACCCAGCAGCACACACTTCGAGTGCTGCTGAGCTGCCTTCGCGAATACAGGAAGCCAACGCTTCTGGCTCCTGGATTCGTGTTCGTCGAAGGCATCCTCGAGATCATCATTCCGACGGTCATGGCTGCCCTGATCGATCAGGGAATTTCCGGAAAGAACATCGGCACGCTCTGGCGCTTCGGCATCATACTGCTATGCTGCTCTGTGGTTTCGCTCGTCTGTGGATTCCTTTCAGGAAAGTACGCGGCATATGCCGCCTCGGGCCTGGCGAAGAACCTGCGCGGAGACATGTTCGACAAGGTGCAATCCTTCAGCTTCACGAATATCGACCGCTTCTCCACGGGTTCGATAATCACTCGCCTCACCACCGATGTGACGAACATCCAGAACGCCTTCCAGATGATCGTTCGTCTCGGCATGAGAGCGCCCGTGATGGTCATCGTCTCCTGGATCTTTGCATTCCGGATCAGTCCATCGATCTCCCTCGTCTTCCTTGTCACCATCCCAATCCTCGGCATAGGTCTGATTGCGCTGGCCTGGTTCGTGCACCCCATATTCGAGCGCGTTTTCCGGACCTACGACGAGCTGAACAACGTGGTGGACGAGAACCTGCAGGCAGTCCGCGTCGTGAAATCATACAATCGTGAGAATTTCGAGGTGCATAAGTTCTCAAGGATCTCGCAGCGCATCTATGACAACTTCGTCAAGGCGGAGAAGGTCCTGAGCTTCAACATGCCACTGATGCAGCTGTGCATGTACGCCACGATGATCGTCATCGCATGGGCGGGAGCGCACCAGATCGTGGCATCTGGAAACAGCGCGTCGCTTGGGCTCACAACCGGGGATCTGACCGCACTGGTCACCTATGCGATGCAGATTCTGATGAGCATGATGATGCTCTCGATGATCTTCGTGATGGTCATCATCTCACGCGCATCGGCAGAACGCATCACGCAGCTTCTTGTCGAGCAGAGCACCGTCACCAACCCCGCCCATCCAATCGAGCAGGTACGCGACGGTTCCATAGCGTTCGATCATGTGACCTTCCGCTATGCAAGCAGCTCGGAAAAGCCCGTCCTGAACGACCTCTCGCTCACGATTCCCAGCGGCATGACCGTTGGCGTCGTCGGTGGAACCGGTTCTTCAAAATCGAGTCTCGTTCAGCTCATTCCACGTCTCTATGATGTCACCGGTGGCTCGGTGAAGGTCGGCGGCGTGAACGTGAAGGACTACGACCTCGAGGCGCTTCGCGATTCAGTGGCCATGGTGCTGCAGAAGAACCTTCTGTTCACCGGAACCATAAAGGAGAATCTACGCTGGGGCAACCCGCATGCGACAGACGAACAAATCGTCCATGCCTGCATGCTTGCCCAGGCCGATGGCTTCATCCGCGAGCTTCCAGATGGATACGACACGCATATCGACGAAGGCGGGACCAACGTCTCGGGCGGCCAGCGCCAGCGCATCTGCATCGCACGGGCACTGCTCAAGAAACCGCAGATCCTTATTCTCGATGACTCCACAAGCGCAGTGGACACGAATACGGACCGACTCATTCGTCGCGCATTCCATGAGGAGATTCCAGATACGACGAAGATCATCATTGCGCAGCGCATCGCCTCTGTGCAGGAATCCGATCTGATCATCGTGATGCGGGATGGGGAGATCCTCAATCAGGGCAGCCACGATGAGCTGCTCGAGAACAGCGAGGAATATCGGGAAATCTATGAATCACAGACTCAGAACAAGGAGGTGGCACAGGCATGAGCGACGCAACGCAGACACAGCAGGCCGACAAGGAAAAGCTTCAGGGCAAGGCAGTGCCACAGGGCAGCTCGCCCCGTCCGCAGAGTGCCGGTCAAAGGAGGACCATGTCTTCGCGAAAGGCAGCGCCAGGAACCACAAAGCGCCTGTTCGGATACATTCTGAGGTATCGCTGGCAGGTGATCGTCATCGTTCTGTCGATTCTGATTTCTGCAGCTGCTCAGGCAGGTTCCGCACTCTTCCTGCAGACTCTTGTCGACAGATACATTCTTCCGCTCGTCGGCACCTCCAACCCGAACTGGGCACCGCTGGTTCAGGCGCTGACGCTCATGGGCTCGCTCTATGCTCTGGGAACCTTCAGCACATGGCTATACAACTGGCTGCTTGTCGGGGTCGAGCAGGGGACGCTGAAGGACATACGCGACCGCATGTTCGCCCATCAGCAGCATCTGCCAATCGGGTATTTCGACTCTCATGAGCATGGTGACGTGATGAGCCGCTACACGAACGACACCGACACGCTTCGTCAGGCAATAAGCCAATCGTTGCCGCAGATGTTCTCTTCGGTCGTGACCGCCCTGGCCTCGCTGATAGCCATGGCATGGCTATCGATTCCATTCACGCTGTTCACCATTCTGTTCAGCGTCCTGCTCATCGTCGTCGTACGCATGCTGGTCACGCGCAGTGGGCATTTCTTCATCATCCAGCAGGAGGCCCTTGGCGATGTCAACGGCTTCGTCGAGGAATCGGTCAACGGGCAGAAGATCATCAAGGTCTTCAACCATGAACAGGCCACTGCCGACACCTTCCACGGGAAGAACGCGAGACTGTTCGATGCAAGCGCCAAGGCAAACATGTACGGCAACACCACGATGCCAGTCGTTGCGAACATGGGATACCTGCTCTACATCCTGGTGGCGATCACCGGCGGGATAACTGCGATTTCAGGCTGGGGCAACTTCGGTCTCGCCGGTGCCGGGTCGATGACCCTGGGCACGATCATCGCCCTGCTGACGCTGACGCGTTCGTATGTGAATCCAATCGGACAGGTGTCCATGCAGTTCAACATGGTCATGATGGCCCTGGCAGGAGCCTCCAGAATCTTCGCCCTCATGGATCAGCCAAGCGAGACCGACGATGGCAGCGTGACCCTGGTCAATGTCACCAAGGATTCGGACGGCAATCTTGTCGAATCGAAGGAAGCCACACAGCACTGGGCATGGAAACGTGCAGCCGACGACGATGGCATGCGTTCACTCGCCCAGGCCAATCTGCTCAGCGCAGGTGCTGCAGAAGTCGCACGAAAGGCAAAGAACGTCGCGGTCACTTCCCCCGACGGACGCCTTACCCTGCTTCGCGGCGATGTCCGATTCACCGATGTGACATTCGGATATGCCCCGAACACGCCCGTCCTGCACGACATCACCTGGTTCGCCGAGCCCGGTCAGAAGATAGCGTTGGTCGGCGCCACCGGCGCAGGCAAGACGACGGTCACGAATCTCATCAACCGCTTCTATGACATCCAGCAAGGTCAGATTCTTTATGATGGCATCGATGTGCGCAATATCAGAAAGCCCGATCTGCGGCGCTCCTTGGGTGTGGTTCTGCAAGATGTGAACCTGTTCACCGGGACGGTCATGGACAACATCCGCTACGGTCGACTGAACGCAAGCGACGAGGAATGCATCGAAGCTGCAAGGCTCACCAATGCCGACGGCTTCATCCGCATGCTTCCCGAGGGATATCAGACCGTGCTGCAGGGCGATGGAAGCGGTCTGTCACAAGGCCAGCGACAGCTCATCTCCATTGCCCGCGCCGCCGTTGCCGACCCTCCGACGATGATTCTCGACGAGGCGACTTCCTCGATCGACACGCGAACGGAATCGGTGGTGCAAGCCGGCATGGACGCGCTGATGAAGGGTCGAACGGTGTTCGTCATCGCCCACCGCCTGTCGACCGTTCGCAATGCCGATGTGATCATGGTGCTCGACCACGGCCGCATCATCGAACGCGGCTCGCACGAAGAGCTCATCGCCCAGCGCGGCGAATACTATCAGCTCTACACCGGAGCGGTCGAACTGGAATAGATTCGCTTCAAAGCTGCTCGCACCCCGCTCAGTCGTTCCGGCTTGCGAGCAGCCGGAGAGCCCTGTGCACGCTTCGAAGGTGAGGGACACGAGGGGTATCCGGCATGCTGATACTCTCTGAATATGAGAAGACACATGAGATTCACAGCCTTCTATTTTCTGGTCTTGACGTTCGCATGGTGCTCCTTACTTGTCGGCTGTGCCGAGAGTGGAGAGACGACACCCGAAGGCGCTGCACTCGGCGGTTCTGTCACGGTTGCACTCATCGACACCGGAGTTCCTGCAAAGGTCGACGCATTCGACGGGTTTGACATCGACTACGACGACTCCGCCCCGGTCGGTGCCCACGCGACCATGATGCTGTCCGTCATTCTTGGAGTTAACGCTTCAGGAGCTGAACGGATTGATGCCAAAACCATTCGCATCAAGTGTTATTCGGTTCCAAATGGAGGCGCTGACGGTCTGGCAGAGGCCATCAATCAGGCACTGACCGATAAAGCGCAGATTCTTTCCATAAGCATGGGTATTAGGGTGAGCTCGCAACGGCTGGAACAGGCCGTCGAGCTTGCAACGGATTCGGGCGTGGACGTCTACGCAGCTGCAGGGAATGTGCCCTTTCTCAAGGCAGACTATCCGGCAAGACTCAAGGGCGTCATTTCCGTGGGCGCAATTGACAGCAATGGTGCCTATTGGGAGGACTCCTGCAGAGATCCCATCGACCTCACTGCCCTGGGCGTGGACGTTCCGGCGATCAACGAACGGCAGGAGGTCGAGTATATATCAGGAACTTCTGCAGCAACAGCCATGGCAGTGCGTCAGAAACTAGCGAGGGACGTCAGCCTCACAAATTGACCGGTAAGAAGTATTCCCATATCATTCCTAATTACATACATCATGTATAAATTATTAGGGAGTGATCATGAACAAGCGTCTCGCATCTCTATTTACGGCGTTTGCTCTCATCGCCGCAATGGGATGCATTGCACAGCCTGCATATGCAGATGAGACATCTTCCACAACCGCCTCGGTTACGCAAGACGCCGAAAGCATGCCGAAGAATCCATCGCGGATGAACTCGAAGAAGAAGGGCTCGTCGTCGATGACATCGATATTGAGTTAGAGGAGTTCTCCCTTGAGGCGACAAGCGCCGAGGGGGAAGCAGACTCGACACAGATCGACTTGGAAATCGAAACCGAGTCAGCTCAGGCCGAGTTCACCATCATTGAGGAAAACGAAGACGAAACAGTTTCCTCAACATTCACCGCAGACATCACCACCGCAACGGAAGACAGGATCGTTTTCACCATCACCGACGATCTGACCGGTGAAAGCTACGATTACGACAGCGATGCACCTACGGAATCATTTGCCGTTCCGATAGCTTTTGCTGGCGTTGCACTAGCCGCTCTGCTGAAGACCATAGCGGCCGGGTCCGCGATCGTTTTGGGCGGAGTGCTTATGTATGCGGCAAGCATTGCCATACCGAAAATTGTTGCAGCATATAACCGAACCAAAGCATCCACAAGGCGTTCGTACTATGTTGCGTGGCGTAAGGGCAAAGCCACTTATGTCAGTGGTTTCGTTTTAACAGACAGCCAAGCCCGTACTAGAGCTCGCGCAAATGGTGATACATGGGCTATCTCATCTTCGAGAGCGCAAGCTTTGGCTAACTGGGTCAGCTCACCGGCGAGGCATCACGTCGCGCATTTCAAAGGTGCATTCCATCATTGGCATCCAAGAACAACTGAAGTTCACTGCTTTTACGGATATCCAACCTAATTCTGAGAAAAGCGTGTGATGGTTTTGCATATAACGATCAAGGAGGAGCGCCACTATGCTGTTGAAGGATATCGAGAGCTGGGTTGAGGAACTTGGCGGCGAACGGCTTGACATGGGGCGGTATCTGCCTGTGTTGGACGAGCCAGCGCTGAATGCTCCTCTGATAACGGCCATGTATGCAATTCATGATGTCGAGATGCTGCGGGAACGTATGGATACACCAGATTATTCGGGTCAGATTCTCGAATTTGAAACCGAGGAATCCATGCTTGCAGCAAGGCAGCTTTCCCCTGATTTAGGCTGGTACCAGCAGGAATACAACGAATATTGCGACGGAGAGCGCGTGTATGTCATACTGCAGCGCGACGCCGGCGATCCACGGCGGCTTGGCGGTTTTCTCGTCACTCATGTCGGCGCAAGTTGGCTTGTCAAGGAGATCGAGTCCATGACCGGCATGCGGATGCTGATCTCTCCGGGAGAATGCTGACGGTGTCAACGTCTCAAACCCTCCACTTTCGCGAAGGCGTTTGAGATTGTTATTGCACACCGATGACACTTCCACCTGGAAAGTCCGAAACATCGCTTCAGAACAGTGCAATATTAGCTAGCGAAAAGGAGTTTCAAATGGATGTTGCCTTGCATGAGCGTGCGCGAGCGGACTACGGCGTGCCGTCTCTTGATTCGTACGACGCTGTTATCACCTGGCTGGAACGCCTTGGAGCAACCCACATGGCACTCCACAGGCATTGGGAGGGTCATTACGACGAGTTCGTCCACCCCAAGCGGGTAAGCGACATCCTCACCATAGCCGACGAGGAATTCATCCGAACGCACGCCTCGCAGGAGGAACACGAAAACATACTGAATGATGCGCCAGACGATCCTTCCGAATATCAACGTCCCGCCGACGAGCCGGAGGACCTGTGGCTTATGGACTTCGAAATCGGGGCGAAAAGACTGCTGATTCTCCTCGAACGACACCCCCGCAACCCAGACAAGCTCGGCAACTACCGAATCTATGGCGCGGGCCAGTGGCTGCGCGAGGCACTGTGGGCTGCCACCGGCGTGCTCCCGCTCGACCCTGGAAGTGAGGAAGGAGAGTTGTTCCGACAGGCCTTCGAACAGAGCATCGGCCCGCTGCGCCGCCTCTGGGATGCGCTGACTGGCAGCATAATCGAATTCTGGCTCCACCTGCGCGGCTGGGACCGCATATAAGCCATCAATCACCCAGCGATATCACTCAGCGATATCGCCGCGCCACGCGATCGACCCAACGTCGTGTTATTGGCGCGGCTCAGGAGACCAAGGGGCAGTCGCGTCTCGTCGCTCACGACTCAGCAACCACGATGCCTTCAATCGACAGGACTTACTCGAATGAGGTTGCCATCGGGATCGGCGACCACAAAAGTTCGTCCGAACACGTCATCGTGCGGCTCCTCGGCGACCGTGACACCTTTGGCTGACCAGTCGGAAAAAATTTCGTCGATGGCGGACGAGCCCCCCGGAATCATCAGGCCCACTTCGGACGTGCGCGGCGTATCGGGCGTAGCGCGATCGCTTCTCCCACTCCACAGGGCGAACAGGACACCGGGGGCGACCTGGAAGGGCACATACCTGGGCGTGCGCATCACGGGCTCAAGTTGGAAAAGCTCGCTGTAGAACGCTGTCGAGCGTTCAACATCGGAGACGTAGATCAGGAACAGGTTGGGTGCGCTCATGACGGCACTCCTTCGTGGTCGATGACTGTAGTCCAAAGGCTAGCAAAAATGGAGAAAAACCTATGTCATCTTTCTTTTAGAGAAGAAAGACCAATGGAGCGTCTGCAGCGGCTTCCTGCTCTTCTCCTCGCGCTGCAAGCAAACCGTCGGATAACAGCTTCCGAATTCACTGAGCACGGCAGCAGCAACATAGGGCCTGACTGCGAATGGGAAAATCCTGAATCTGCATAAGGCCGGTCTCGAATCAGGGCAGCTGTATCTTCTCTGTCAAGGCCGACGACCCCATTCTCAAAAGTCTCATTTGCGGCAGTTCCAGATAGAACAGTCAAACCGTCAGCATCCACCTGCTCAATGGATCGGTATTGCAAGTTTTTGGCACTTGGCCGAGTATACAAGCCCGAAAACGGCATAATGCCGACCGGGAATGCACCGATTTCGACGCTTTATACTTCAGCAAGTGCCAAAAACTTGCAATCCTGGCTGTGGAATACCCGAATGGCATAAAAACCCGCCACACTGAGGGCAATCATCAGAGCGTGCGCGCACCAGAACCCGAAGAGTTGTATTCTATACTGTGTGTAAATATATGAAGCGGGGTGAAAATGCGCGACTTGGACGACATGGGCGACTTGAGCGATACTCAGGATCTGGGCAGGCCTATTGAAGATGTGGAATTCGCGGAACATGAACCAGTTGCCAGACACAGAGCCCAAAGCTCCAGTGGTTCCCAACGCACGCTCATCGCCATAATCGCAGGCATCGCCATAGTTGTCATCTTCGGCGCATCACTTGGTGCCTGGCAGGCGTGGCGCCAGTCCGAACAATCACGACTACTCGCACTGTCAGCATGCAACGCAAAGTTGCAGGCGTATGACGAAGCGGTGGAGCATTTTGAACAGATCAAGCAGGACCTCGCTACGGTCACCGACATCGGCGAGGAACATGTTTCAGATGCTGAAACGGTAAAGACCCTACGCGCCGAACTGTCCAAGGCAATCCCCTCACGCGTCGAGTGTCCAGAAGATGGCAAGCAAGACGTGCAGGAAGACACGGGCATCACCCTCGACAATGCCGTGCATGCGCTCACTACCCAAGGGCAAAGCATCACAGACGCGGCTAGCCGTGTCACAGAATCGCAGGAAGAGAAGAGTCTCCAAGACACACGTGCAAGCCTGAACGAAGCGATCAACGCTGGTGAGACGACACTGAAGGAATCCGAGAACAACGTTCAGAACAATGCCATCAGGGAAGATCTTCGAAACGCCTTGGATACGGCAATCAACGCTTCACAGTCAGATGACCTTGATGCTCTTGCGAGCCATGTCGAAACGGTGAAGGGCAAGGCAGCAGCAGTCAGAGATGCCATGGCCGCAAAAAAGCAGGCGGACGAGGCAGCCAAGGCCCGGGCCGCCGCATTGCGAGAGATTGAAGCAGCGGAGAATGAAGACACTGGGATCGACAACACTGAGACCGACAACGCTCAGAGCGACGATGCTCACAGCGAATCCTCCGCCCCCAGCACCTCCGACCTGATACATAGCTGCTGGGTAACGAAGAACGATGGCGGATATCAGGACGTCTCCTATCTTTCTTCCCATGGCTGGACGCTGGAACGTGCGCAGGCAGACTGCGAGCAACGCAAGGCTTCCCAACGCTGATCTCCATGATGACAGTCAGGACGGCGTTCGGAAGGAGTCTCAACGGCGGCCTACATCAGCTTCGTGGACTCGACCTTTCTGACTATCCATTGATTCAGGCTGATGACCGGCTTGCGCAGGAACAGCCCAAGAATGAGCGAAGGCACGAGGAACAATGCGAGATAGCCCATCTGCTGCCAATACTCGTTGCCATATGAGCCGGCCATCGCAGCATGCATTGCCTGTATCGCATGCGGGAACAGCAGGAATGGGTAGACCTTCTGGAAGAACGTTGGGAGAAGCTCTATCGGGAAGGTGCCTCCCGAGCCTGCGACCTGCATCACCAGGAGCAGCACGGCAAGCGCCTTGCCGATGGTACCGAATGAGAGAGCGAGCGTATACATGATATTCGAGAAGACGAGCGCGCAGAGCCAGCAGACCAGCATGAACTGGAAGATGTGGTCAGCCTGGACCCCGAGATAGAAGAGATCGCCAAGACCGACCAATCCCCCCTGACAGAGCGCAAGAAGCAGCAGAAACATATACCGTCCAAAGTATTCCTGATGAAGCATAAGGCCATAGTCCTGGGCGCTTCCCGCGGATTCGGGGAACATCTCGAGGGCTGGCACGCCTTCCTTCGGCATGGGTTTCAATCCCAGGACCTTCGCCTTCTGTCTGTTCGAGATAGAGACCTTGATCATGGCAACGAGAATGATGCTTCCAACCCATATCGAAAGAATCGTATAGAACGGAGCCATCGCGGATCCATAGTTGGCAACTGCATAGATCGGTATGCGCTTGAGTGCGACAGGCGAGGCCAGCAGGGTCGCCAACGCATCGGAATTGCCGTTGCTGAGCTCATTCAGGCCGGCTATGTCACCGTTATTGTATGCGGCAGTAAGCTGGTTGCCGAAGTCGGACAACGAGGTGGCCGCCTTGCGAAGCGTCTTGGCCGAGTCGCCGAGATTCGATTGAAGGGAATGGATGCCTTTCACAGTGTTGCCAGAAAGGCTGGATACATCGGCGATCGTGCTTGAGAGGCTCCCCATGACCGAATCGGTCTGGTTCGAAAGACTGCGCATCGACTGATTCAACGCGTCGAGCTGCGGCTTCAGGTTGTTTGCATAATCGTTTGAGACCTTCGTCATCGAAGCCTTGGCCGATGCGATGGAGCCCTTGATGCCGTTGAGTTTCTTTCGGGCCGTGGCATCACTGCCGCCTATTGACGAGACGGCATCAGAGAGTTGCGTGGAGATGCCCTCAAGCCGCTGCTGCGTCTGCGTCGCGCCGCTTGCCACTGCCTGCAGTGCATTCTTCAGACTGCCATTATCCGTTTGATCGGCCAGATCGGTGAATTTGCGCGCCAGGGAAGCGAAGTCTGTGGCGTTCTTATCAACCTGTGCCTTGACGGTGTTGAGCTGAGTCTGAATTGAGCTCCCCTGCTTTGAAACGTTGCCGAACGCATCGTCGACTTCCTGAGCGATGACATCATATGATTTGCTGGCATTGGAAAGCGCCACATTCACGGATTCGGTCGTTGCGTCGAGCGCATTGCCCGCGGAGTCAATGCCCGCTTCGCCCTGCTTGAGAGCCTGGCGCGCGGAACTGGCCCCGTCCGCAGACTTGCCCAGCAAGGTGTTCGTCGACTGGATGATATTCCCCGAAGCGCCAAGCAGCCCCGAATAGGCGCCCAGCTGATCGGCCGCAGCATTGAGCTGATCTGCAAGAGTGCCGACGTGGTTCGTCGCGTTTGTCACATACTCCTTCGCCTGGGAGCTCGAAGCATATTTCAGCACGCTTGATGCAATATCCAGTCCGACGTTTCCTATGGTCTTGGCAAAGCTCGAGTTGATGGTCGTGGTGACGGTGTCGGCACCCTTGTCAGTGATGTGCGGTGCGATCGCATTCGATTTTTCGTTGATGTAGTATCGCAGGCTGGCATGGTGAATCTGTGAGGAGAACAGCGTCATCATGTCTGCGCTGAACTGCTTGGGAATCACGATTGCAGCGTAATAATCGCCTGATTTCACGCCGTCAAGAGCCTTTGCCTTCGACACGAACTGCCAGTCAAGCTGGTCATTCGCTCTCAATTGGTTGAGCACGGTCTCGCCGACGTTGACCTTGATGGGAATCAGGTCGGACTTGTATCCAACATCGGTATTGGCGACGGCGACCTTCAGGGATTTGGTGTTGCCATAGGGATCCCAGCTCGCAGCGATGTTAAACCACGCATACAGCGCTGGCACGATGACAAGACCCATGCACACGATGATGGCGATGACGTTGCGCGTGGCATTGCGAAGGTCTCCCGTGAACAGTCTCCAGATATTTCTCACAGTTCCTGGGTCACCTCCCCTGAAGATTCGGAAGAGCTGCCAGAAACATCGGAGTCTCGAACGGCGCTGACGCCGCTGTGAACATCCGGGCGATCGGCTTTCTCTGAATTGAACGGCTGGCCCACGGTGACTCCCAACTGCCGCGCATAGCTGTCACGCATATATTCGACCATGATCAGGTAGAAATCTATCAGGATGATCGAGACTATCCAAAGGTTCAGCATCATGATTTTCGCTTCGACGCTGAAGAGCAGCACCAGAAAGACGATGGGAAGCACAACGACCAGTATCAGCCCGGTGCGAATCATCATGGGGTAACCGCGGAAGAATCGACGAGCACGATTGCGGACGTCATGCTCGAATTCCTTGGATCCGGCAAAGACGCTCATCATCGAAGCCAGGCTCAGACCGCGGTTGGTCAGACTGCTTTGCTCGGTGATGAAAAGATCGGCCACGGCAAGCCTGTTGTCGAACATGACATTCAGATTCAGCAGATATTGGCGCACGAACAGGCCGAGGAACAGTGCAATCGGAATGTAATACGACAGGCTCAGCAGATACCACCAGTAATGCGTGCCATACATGCCACCTATGGTCTCGCGCATCGCATTGATGCCATAGGTGAAGGGCAGCCAGGGATTGAGTCTGCGGAAGAATTCGGGCATCAGCTCGATTGGATACATGCCAGACGACCCTGGAATCTGCAGGATCAGCAGAATCACGCCCACCGCCTTGCCTATGTGTCGCAAGACCGTGGCAAGCGCATAGATGATGTTCACATAGACGAACGATGCAAGCATGCCAGCCATCACGAACAGCCATGGGTACGGGCATTGAATGCCAATGACCAAATCGCCGATCGTCACGAACAGAGCCTGCAGGATTCCGAGAGTGCTCACGAGCAAGCCACGGCCAAGATAAGACGCCGTCGTGGTGATGTGCGAAAGGCCTTCCCTGTCGACTTCAAGCTTGAAGATCGCAATGATGATGAATCCGCCCACCCACAGCGCCAGATTCGTGTAGAACGGCGCTACGGAGGAACCATAGTTCGCGATTGGATACACCGTGGTTGTGGAAAGGTTGACAGGGGATTGCATGAACTGTGCGATGCCGGCCTTGTCGAGGTGCATCACCTTCGAGACCTGCTTCCAGACCGCCGAGCTACCCAAGGCCGCCACATCCGTACGCACCGAGGCCAGCTGCGTCTGCACCGACGCGAGCGACTGTTCCGTCGTGCCGATTGAGCTGCGTGCATCAGCAAGCGTGCCGTCTAGCTCCTTCAGCAGCGAGACGGTCTGTTCGACGGTCGTCTGCAACGATGTGACCGTACCGGACAGAGTGCCTGCAGCGCCCGAGAAGGAGTCAAGACCGTTCAACAGACCGGGCAGCGTGGTCGTCGACAGCGTATTGCCTGCGGAATTCAAGGTCGATATGCCTGAATTCGCGGAATTGCTGACAGCGCTTGACATGCTGCCGGTTGCGGATTTGCCTGCATCGATGAAGGAGGACGTCGAAGTATTGAAGGTGCTGAGCTGCTTTCGCTGCTGGGTGTTGATGCCTTGCAATGCGCTTATCTGGGCATCGATGCCTTGATATGCCTGACCGTCAGGATCGAGTCCTGAATTCTTCAACGCAGATTGCAGGTCATCGAGGGCATCGTCGTTTGCATCCAGAACGCCGGTCAGCCTGTCATTCACGGTATTCACCGTCTCATCCGCCGTGTTGAATCCGTCAAGAATTGAGCTGGATGCCAGATTCACATCGACGGTGATGCCAGAGAGCGCCGTGGAACCACTGTTCAGAGCACCAATCAACGTGTGCGAAAAGGTGAGAGACGACGAACGCGCCGCGCTGAGAGTTTTCTGTGACTGAGCAAGTGCCTTCTGCGCCGAAGCCATCTGCGATGACAGCCCGGCGCTGGTTTTTTCTGCGGCCTGCACCGTGGACTGCGCCGTGCCGATCGTACCTTGCATATTCCGCAGATTCGCTCGCAGACCCTGAATGTCGTTGATCGTCGAGTTCAGATTGGAGACGACGGCAGCCCGGGTTTTCGAAGCCGAACTGTCAAGATTCCCCGCTGCCGCAGACAACCTGGATGCAACCACATCGCTCACGGTCGAAACGAACATCGAGTTGATCGTCTTGTCGATGGAACTCGCACCCGTGTCGGTGATCTTTGGCGCGACGGCGTTCTTTTTCTCATTTACATAATATTGAAGCACCGATTGTGAACTCGTGCCTTCGACCGAACCGATCACATTGGCACTGAAGTTCTTCGGCAGGACTATCGCAGCATAGTATTCGCCCGACTTCACGCCGTTTATGGCATCGCCTTCATCGACGAACTGCCATCCGAGCTCCTTGTTCCTGTGCAGGCTGGCAACGACCTGCTTGCCGATGTCAACGGTTCCGAACGAATCCGAGTGCGCGCCCGTGTCTTAGTTTGCAACGGCGACTTTCAGATTTTTCGTATTCGAATAAGGATCCCAGTTCGCAGCGATGTTGAACCATGCATACAGTGAGGGGATAAGGCAGACGCCAATTGTGATGATCAATGCGATGGGGTTGCGCAGCAGGCGGAAAATATCTCGCCGATAAATATGAAAAGCCGTTCTCACAGGCGGACCCTCCCCTCGATCACCCCTAAGTTTCTACCGTCAGCACGACAGTTCTCGCCTATCACCCTGTTTTCCCGAACATTATGAAGCCATTTACAACCCGATTTCAAGTTTTGGGCACTGGCGAAAGTATCAACGCGCTATTTTCGGCCTGGTGCGGTCGCACTTTCAACGATTTTCAGCCTTCTATACTTTCGCCAGTGCCCAAAACTTGAAATCTCGCTTCCTCGTTCCGAATTTAATCCAGATTCAACGCATTCTTGAGGAAGTCACGCTGCAAGAGCAGCAGATTTTCTGCGACTTTCTCATCATTGGTCATATGGGTTATGCCGTTGAGCGGCAAAACGGTGTGAGCACGCCCAGCGCTGAGCAAAGCCTCGGAAAGACGCAGCGTGTTGGCCACGGAAACATTGTCGTCGGCAAATCCATGAATCAGCATGAGCGGTCTGCGGAGATTCGGCGCATCCTCGATAATGCTGTTGCGTCTGTAGGTCTCTTCGTCCAGACCCAGATAGCGCTCGGTGTAATGGGTGTCATAGAGTGTCCAGTCCGTCGGCGGCGCCCCTGCGCAGGCGGCGTGGAACACCTCAGGCGCGCGTAGCACCGCGAGCGCCGAAAGGAATCCACCATATGACCAGCCAATCATCGAGACTCTCCCAAGATCCGCCTCGGGAGCGATTTCAGGCAACGCCTCGACAGCCTCGATCTGATCGTCCAAGGTGACCTGCGCCATGTCATCCATGATCGCTCGGTCCCATGCCGGGCCTCTGCCCGTCGTGCCACGGCCGTCCGCCGTAAGGACGATGAATCCCTGATCCGCCCACCACTGCGACGCCCAGTAATACGACTGCGAGAGCATGACCTGCTGATGCCCCGGACCTCCATAGGGTTTGACCAGAACGGGAAGTTTCTCGCTATGCGCGTAGACGCTTCCCTTGGACGGACGCACGATTGCTGCGCGCAAGGCATGCTTGCCCAAGGTCACGAATTCGACGTTCGGGATGAATCCGCAATCCGCCGCAACATTGCCGATATCAGCACGCCTGATCGGACTGGATTGACCGCCGTCCGCCTTCGATGCTTCGGCCGGAAGCTTGCCGTCCTTGGCGAAGCAGTGCGTCATCACCGACTTGGCGGCATCCATGCCGCGCCCGTAGATGACCATGCCGTCTCCAGACTGCGAGACGTTCCATATTCCCGGCACCTCGTTAAGCACGTCGACACGACCGTCATACGAGAACCTGACCACATCGAAGCTTCTTGGATCCTTGGATGCGAGCGCAAGAATCGATTCATCGCTCGCACGAACCACGCTGCGGATCTGCCAGCCAGCCGGTGAGATGGCTTTGCCATCCGCATACAGACGGTTCGTATCATGCTCCTCATCGGCCCGAACGTCGATCAGCGCGCCATGAGGGGCCCATGTAGGCACACCAGGCGTCAGATCGAGCCAGCAGTCATTGGCATGATCCGCCACGAGAGTCGTCATGATGCTGTGGAGATCGGCGATCTCCCCATTGTCCAGCAGATATCTCGACGAGGCGTTCTTGTCCGGGTTCGGCTCGTGGAATGCCTGAAGCTGGTGGATGCGTAGGACCTGATCGCGATTCTGACGACGATTCTGCACCAGTATCAGCGCGTCATGACCCTCGACCCAGTGAACGCAAGCCAGATATTCGTATGCCGTCGTGTCCCACGCGACCCTCGACAGCCGTGGCTCCCAGATGTCAAGCAGCAGCAGTCCGACCTTCGCATTATGCGTCAGCGCCCTGGGATATCTGCGCCGGGACGCAGGACGGTCAGGGTTGGCCGGATCGCTTATATACCAGACTTCCTCGTCGGAAGCATCATAGTGTTCGATCAGCAGCTGGCGCGAATCAGGAGACCACCAGAAGCCGGCATAACGATCCATCTCTTCCCCGGCGACGAACTCCGCGAGGCCGATCCTCACGTCCTCGCTCGCCTTGTCGGAAAGATCGACGGTCGCCGCTATCGGAGCATCTATCTCCCGAAGCCTGTGCGAATCGTATGCCCCGTCCGGACTGGCCTGGTCCGACACGTTGGAAGCATCAGGCGCAAGTCGCACGATCACAACGCTTCTTCCGGTCGTATACGCAACGAGCTTGCCGTCAGGAGAGATCGTCGGGTTAAGCATCGGACCATCGTGGCTAACGCCCGAAGCAAGATCGGTGGGATCGACGACATGGATGCACGCAACGCGGTTGCCCTCGCTTGACGCATCGTCCGCATCACCCGCCGCACCCGCCGCACCCGCATCGTCCGATGCGAGACTTGCGATCCAGAGCTTGCCGCCCAAGGCGAACGCCGCTCTGTCACCGGCAGCATCGACGCTGTAGGAGACAATGCCCTCGGCACTTTCACGGCTGCGCTCTCGACGAGCCTTTTCCTCCTCAGGGACATCATCGTCCGCATGTCCCAGACGCTCTCCGACAGCCGCCCCCTGCAGCAGCTCCCGTGGATCGGCTATCAGCATCTCGCGATGCCCGCCATCCTTGTCCCATACGCTCATCCACAGGCTGGTGACTGGGTCCTCCGCGCCTCCGGAACGCAGAAAAGCCGCACGGGAACCGTCTCCCAACACATGCGCCGAGCGCGGAGACCCCAGCGAGAAGCGCAGGGTTCTCGCCTCTTTTCTTGGAAAGTCGACTATTTCCCCACTGCTGACACTATGCTTGGTTTCACTCATGCACATCACGCTAGCACCGTGCAGTTCACATGGCATCACGCAGATGGATTGACTCCTGTGAACTCCGTCTCAATACGACGTATTGAAGACTTTGCAAGTATTCCCGCGCATGGTGCGGTGAATTCTCAACTCTGCGTAAGATGTAGTGAGCATATAGAAAGGGATGACCATGAGCGTTCTCGACCGTTTTGAGAAAAGCGTTGAAGGTGCCGTCAACGGCGTGTTCTCAAAATTTGGCTCCAAGGATCTTCAGCCCGTTGACCTGTCGAGTGCCTTGGAACGTGAGATTGATTCTCAGGCAATGGCAATGGGTCGCGATCGGACTGTCGCACCGAACGAATACCGATTCAAGCTTTCCACTCCGGATTTTGACAGAATAGAGCAGTGGGGATCCGAAACCCTGGCCAACGAACTTGCTGACAAGCTGACCAAATATGCTGAAACCCAGCATTATGCCTTCGTCGGCCCTGTCGTCGTCATCTTCGAAGAAGACTTGAACCTCGGAGCGGGCGATTTCCATCTGAGTTCGGAATCCGTTCAGGGCAATGCGGCTCCAGCCTCTCCGCAATCGAGCTCCAAGGATTGCCCCGCGCTCGAGATCAATGGACGTCAATATCTGCTCACAGCGCCGAAGACCGTGCTGGGCCGCGGCTCGAACTGCGACATCGTCATAGACGATCCCGGCATATCTCGCAGGCACCTCGAAATCGACGTCACGGACAAGGGCGTAATAGCACGCGACCTTGGATCCACGAATGGCACGTACGTCGAAGGCCATCAGGTACCTGCGGCTACGCTTCTTGACGGCAACACAATAACCATCGGTCGCACTCGCATTCTGTACTGGGCATCATCACAGGAGCAGGATTAAGCCTTGACCGAGGCAAGGGTCGAATCAACATGACTGAACTCACATTCGCCTTCCTCAAATACGGATTCCTATTGGTCCTATGGGTTTTCGCATGGCTCGCCGTACGTTCGCTGCGCAAGGACATTCAAAGTTTCAGCCCCACCACCTCGCGCGCACGGCGCAAGAGAGCCAAGGCGGCCAATCGGAACGCCGCGAGGGCGCAGCGCTCCTCGGCGCGCGCTCAGGCTTCAAACGCCACATCGCAGGATGAGGGCCCGACGTTGCTCGTGGTCATTGACGGACCGACTGCGGGAGTGTCCATTCCATTGAGCCACCAGGCAATTACCTTGGGACGCGCGGCTTCCAATACAATGGTTCTGGAAGATGAATTCGTGTCTTCGCATCATGCTCGCATTTTCCAGGATCCGCAGAGCGGAACCTGGGTTATCGAGGATCTGGGCAGCACCAATGGCACGGTCGTGGACGGGCAGCGCATAGACGAACCCGTGACTTTGCCGGCGGGAGTCCCAGTGCGCATTGGTGCAACGACTTTCGAGCTGAGGTAATAGAGAATGACCGATATGACACCAGCTCATGCGCTGTTCCTCTATTCGACTGCGGTCTCCGACATCGGATACGTCCGCAGCAACAATCAGGATTCCGCATTCGCCGGTCAAAGGCTCGCAGCCATATGCGATGGCATGGGCGGCCATGCGGGCGGTGACACGGCGTCCACGATCGCGGTGCTCTCACTTGCACACATTGAGCGCGATGACGATGATAACGATGTGCAGGCAGTGGCACGAATGATGGAGACATCGGTGATGGCTGCACATGATGCGATCGTCGGCAAGGCGACGCGAGAGCGCAAGCTGTCAGGCATGGGCACTACAGTCACCGCGGTCTCTTTGGTGGCCGGATACTGGGTCTTGGCACATATCGGGGATTCGCGGGGCTATCTGCTTCGTGATGGAAAGCTGATCCGCATGACGCAGGATCACAGCTATGTTCAGCACCTCATCAACACAGGGCGAATCAGTGAGGCAGAGGCAAAGAACCATCCTCAACGCAATGTGGTGATGCGAGTCCTGGGCGATTTTGACATCGACCCGCGGCCAGACATATCCATTCGTGCTGCGCATGCCGCGGACCGCTGGCTTCTATGCTCCGATGGGCTCTGCGGAGTATTTGAGGACTCCACCATCCAGGAGGTTCTGGAATCCGTCTCCGACCAGGAGGAATGCGCGCAACGCCTGGTGACGATGGCGCTGAAGGCGGGAAGCACGGATAACGTGACTGCCATCATCGCCGATGCCACCCTTGCCCTGGATGCGGACGCGTTCGACCTTCCACATCAGACGCCTCTGATTGGCGGAGCAGCGGGAAGCTCCCTCGAACCGATAGCCGACATCATTGGCAGCCAGGTTGCCAGCGCCCCCGCTCTCAGACAAAGCGGCAACAACCCTGCGAGAAGGGCTGCGGCGCTGCGGAATCCTTCTCAACAGACCTCTCAGGGTTCGACGGCCCGTGTCGCACAGCCATCGACCGAAAGGGAGGAAAGCGGACGAAGACTCGTTCCCGACACCGGCGAGATTCCCATCGTTCACAAGCAGGACGGCACCTCAAGCGCCGATCCGAACGATCCTGAAGTGGCGAATGCCATCCGAAGCGCCCATTACAAGGAAATCCACGAGAGGAACACGAAGGTTCGCCGTATCCGAGTGACGATCGTCAGCATTCTCGCAGCGGTTCTGCTGTGCATCTTGGTGGGAGGATTCGGAGCGTATCGATGGAGTCAGACTCAATATTATCTTGGTGAATCCAACGATTCGATGGTCATCTATCAGGGCGTTCCGACGAATTTCTTCGGTTTCAGCCTTTCCCACGAAGTAAAGAAGACCAAGGTCAAGGTGTCTTCGCTGCCAAAGTCCTGGCGCGAACAGCTGTCCGAAGGCATAGTCGTGTCAAGCCTCGACGAGGCGGAAAGCCATGCCTCTCTTATCAAGAGAGAGGCGACGAACCTCAATGATTCCGAGGCTTCGAGTTCTCCATCATCTTCGAATTCAACCTCGAGTCCCTCTTCGAGCTCGTCTGCGAGTTCCGAGGGAGGCAAGTGATGATTCGAGCACGCCTGCGCCAGGCCTCGCTGATGATTGTGGCGATGGCAATCAGCGGCATGTCGTTCTTCCAGATGTTTGAGCGCACGACCGGCACGTTCCCCGCTCAATTTGGAATCCTTCTGTTGGTCGTCGCGGCACTGTTCATCTTGCTATGGGTACTTATCGTCACGTTCCTGCCATACGCGAGCCAGTCCATTCTGCCCTGCGTCATGATTCTCAACGCCATAGGCATCACCATGATCTCACGAATCGACGTCGGCAACAGGAAGCTTGGCGTCGACTCCGACGCGGGCAACAAGCAGATGATATGGCTTGCGTGCGCCCTAGTGCTGTGCTGCCTTCTTGTCGTCTTTCTGAGGAATTACCGCGTCCTTCGAAAATTCTCATATGTCAGCATGGTCATCGGCATCGTCCTGCTGCTCTCTCCCATGCTTCCAGGCATCGGCCGGGAAATCGGCGGAGCCCGCATCTGGCTGGGCATAGGGAGCCACAGCCTGCAACCAGGCGAATTCGCCAAACTGTTCCTCGCTTTCTTCTTCGCTTCCTATCTCTTCGACCATCGCGATCAGCTTGCCGTCGGAGGCAGGAAGATTCTCGGCATCAGGCTTCCCAGAACGCG
Source organism: Bifidobacterium sp. WK012_4_13 (assembly GCF_041080835.1). Taxonomy (NCBI): domain Bacteria; kingdom Bacillati; phylum Actinomycetota; class Actinomycetes; order Bifidobacteriales; family Bifidobacteriaceae; genus Bifidobacterium; species Bifidobacterium fermentum. The sequence goes on along the minus strand of NZ_CP129683.1, from coordinate 1,665,418 downwards.
CGATTTGGGGCCGATCATCGTCGTATGGGTAGTTTCGATGGGCGTTTTGGTATTGCAGCATGATTTGGGAACCTCATTGATGTTCTTTGCAATGTTCGTCTCAATGCTGTACGTCGCAACAGGCCAGAAGAGCTGGATATTCATCGGAGCGGTGTTCTTCGTGATCGGCGCGATTGCCTCGGCCATGGTCTTCAGCCATGTCGGCGACCGTGTCACCGCATGGCTCAACCCCTTCAGCAGCGCCGAATACAACAAGACATATGGCGGTTCAGGCCAGCTGGTCCAGGGTGTCTTCGGTCTTGCCTCAGGTGGACTGCTGGGCACTGGCCTGGGACAGGGGCATCCTTGGATCACACCGTTGGCAAACTCTGATTTCATCTATTCTTCCGTGGGAGAGGAGCTTGGCCTTACCGGACTCATGCTTGTTCTCATTCTTTATCTGCTTATCATCAGTTCAGGCATGATCACGGCCATGAAGGTAACCGATGGATTCGGCAAGCTTCTGTCTTCCGGACTGGTGTTCACCATGGCCTTCCAGGTCTTCACCGTCGTGGGAGGCATAACCCTGGTCATTCCATTGACCGGCCTCACCATGCCGTTCATGGCGGCAGGCGGTTCGAGTCTCCTTGCGAATTTCATCTTGGTCACACTGCTGATCATCATCTCCAACGAGGCCAACAAACCAGATCCTCAAGTCCTGTCAGACACCTTCCAATATCAGGCTTTGGCAGCTTTGAGAAAGCATGAGGTCGAGAAGAACAAGGCTGAGCAGGCAGCTTCTGATACGGCGACCATGGCGATCATCCGCGATCCCGAACCACAGGCCCACGATGACGAGGCGACTCAGGTGCAGACGCCGACGCATCCGCCCGATCAGGAGCGGCAACCTTCGCAGCAACGATCGGAGCGGCAACCACGGTCACAGTCTTCGGCACAGATCGACGTGCAGACGCGAAAGCCAAGAACGGTCAGGGGGCATCGCAATGAATAAGAATCTACGTCAGCTCTTTACCGCTGTCCTGGTGCTTTTCGTCGTTCTTGGCTTTTCAACGACGCTGCTGATGACTTTCAGAACCAACGAGCTCAACGCAGACCCCAGGAACACACGGGCACTGTATCAGGAATACGGACTGCCAAGAGGTTCCATCCTTGCCTCCGATGGAACCGTTCTGGCGGAATCCACCGCCATCAATGACTCGTTCCAATATCAGCGGAAATATTCCAATGGTGCGGTATATGCACCAGTAACGGGCTATTACTCGATCACCTCGCGTGCAGACAGGGGCATCGAGGCTTCGAGCAACGAGCTGTTGAGCGGACAGTCCGACAGCCTGTGGTGGGAGCGGGTCAAGTCCCAGCTCACAGGAACGCAGAATCGCGGAGCTTCGATTGAAACCTCGATCAGCACCAAGCTGCAGACCCTGGCTTACAAGCTGCTGGGAAGTCAGTCGGGATCGGTCGTGGCCATCGAACCAAGCACGGGTAGAATCCTTGCGATGGTGAGCACGCCAAGCTACGATCCCAACGTTCTGGCGACGCATAACTCGGAAAATGCGGTTAAGCAATATTCCGCACTGGCATCCAATTCCAATAACCCGATGCTCAACCGAGCGATTAACCAGTACTATCCACCCGGGTCCACATTCAAGGTCGTCGTTGCCGCCGCTGCGCTTGAAAGCGGAAAATATGACACGACAACCGAGATCCCGGCTGGGAGCTCATATACCCTTCCAGGCACGGAGACGAAGCTGACGAATGCCGTGTCCTCCGGCGATGGAACGAATGGGAAGATCACTCTTAACGACGCGCTTTCGTATTCCTCGAACACCGCGTTCTCACAGCTCGGCGTGAGCCTTGGCCAGTCCACGATTGCCAGTCAGGCGAAGAAGTTCGGCTTCGGATCGTCGATGACTCTTGACGGCAGCACGGCAACGGGCTTGCCGATGAAGTCAACGGCATCAGTCTTCCCGACTTCCGCCACGAAGGACAAGCTGGCTTTGGCCTCCATCGGTCAGGGCGACAATGTGGAGACACCGCTGCAGAATGCGATGGTCGCGGCCGCCGTCGCCAACGGTGGGAAGCTGATGAAGCCAACGATCGTCGACCGTGTGCGTGCAAGCGATTTGAGCGTGCTCTCCAAGACCTCTCCCGAGGAATACTCCCAGGCATTCTCCTCGGATACTGCCACCAAGCTCACTTCGATGATGGAGGATGTCGTTACCAAGGACGCGCCTGAGCTTGCGATAAGCAACGTCAAGGTGGCAGCCAAGACCGGCACCGCGCAGATTGGCTCGGGCGGTTCGAATGATGCGTGGACCATCGGCTTCGCGCCTGCAAACAGTCCAAAGATCGCGGTGGCCGTCGTCGTGCATAACGTGACGACATATGGCGTTGACGCTGCAGGCCCGATAATGCAGCAGATCATGAAGGAGGCGTTGCAATGAGATTGGTCGAAGGGCAGCTCATACATCGCCGCTACCGCCTTGACCAGCGCCTTGCGCAAGGCGGCATGGGCGAGGTATGGAAGGGCTACGACATCGAGCTCGGCCGAACCGTCGCCATCAAGGCATTGCGGGGAGACGTGGTCCAGGAGGAGGCCAAGCTCCGTCGTCTGCGCGTCGAAGCCCATAATTCAGCCAATCTTGCCCATCCCAACATAGCCGCCCTGTTCGAGTATTACGAGCATGACGGCATCGGTTTTCTCATCATGGAATACGTGCCCAGCCGTTCGCTTGCCCAGATCTTCCAGGAATCCGGAGCGATGGATCCCACCGAACTCCTGCCAATACTGATTCAGACGGCTCGAGGGCTCTTCGTCGCACACTCCCATGGCGTGATTCATCGCGATGTGAAACCGGCGAACATCATGGTTTCCGACAATGGCGAGGTCAAGATCACTGATTTTGGGGTGTCCTATTCCACCAACCAGGCGCAGATCACCCAAGATGGAATGGTCGTCGGAACGGCGCAATACATTTCTCCCGAGCAAGCGCAGGGTTTCCAGGCCACCGCCAGATCCGACATATATTCGCTTGGAGTCGTCGCGTATGAAGGTCTTTGCGGGCACCGTCCGTTCACCGGGGCCACACCGGTCGATATCGCCGCAGCGCACGTGAACGAGCCGGTTCCCCCTCTGCCAGACACGACTGACATGCAGTTGGCTGGCTATGTGATGTCGATGCTGGCGAAGGATCCCAAGGATCGTCCCACCGATGCGCTGAGCGTTGCACGAACGCTTGCCAGAATCCAGCGGAGGCTGCTCGACCAGCAGACCCTCGATACTGAAATGATTTTCCAACCTGGTTCTAGACTCCCCCGTAAGGTTGTGAGCGCCCCACACTCTGTACGGCATATGATGCAGGCAGCATGGCGCGCAAGCGGTCACTCGGATGCCGCCGGTCAGACTCCGGTCGCCGACCGCATTGGCAGATACTTGGACACCGAATCAGAGATGTCAAGAAGAGAGGATTCGAAATGAGCACTCCATTGCCGAACTCATTGGCCAACGGCCGTTACGAGCTTGGACAGCTTATCGGCCGTGGCGGCATGGCAGAGGTTCATGTTGCTCGGGATATGCGCCTTGGCCGCACCGTCGCCATCAAGATCATGCGTTCCGATCTGACGAACGATGAGATCTTCCTCTCCCGCTTCCGCCGCGAGGCGCACTCAGTCGCACAGCTGAACAACCCCAACATCGTTTCGATCTATGATTCCGGCGAGGAGACACTCACCGACGAAGCAGGTCACAATGAACGCGTGCCCTATCTGGTCATGGAGTTCGTCAAGGGACAGACGCTGCGCGACGTTCTTCGAGCCAATGGCGCCCTGAGCCAGCGTGATGCCGAGCAGGTCATGCTCGGAGTGCTCAATGCCCTTGAATATTCCCATCGCATGGGAATCATCCACCGTGACATCAAGCCCGGAAACATCATGATCAGCGATCAGGGCACGGTCAAGGTCATGGACTTCGGCATCGCACGCGCGCTCGATGACTCCGCAGCCACGATGACGCAGTCGCAGGGGGTCGTCGGAACGGCGCAGTATCTGAGTCCCGAGCAGGCCAGAGGAGAGACGGTCGATGTGCGCTCCGACCTGTATTCAGCAGGCTGCGTGCTCTATGAGATGGTGACCGGCAGGCCTCCATTCGTCGGTGACTCTGCCGTGGCAATCGCGTATCAGCACGTCTCCGAAGTCGCGACCCCGCCGAGCAACATCGTTCCGGGTCTTCCGAAGATGTGGGATTCGATCTGTGCCAAGGCGATGGCCAAGGATCGCAGAAACCGCTACACGACAGCCGCGGAGTTCAAGAACGATGTGCTGACCTTCATGAATGGCGGCACGCCGGTTGCGGCCGCATTCAACCCTCTGACTGACCTAAGCAACATGCAGGCCCGCAAGGACGCCGAGCAGGGCACCGCCACGGTCGCCATGTCCCCACAGTCCGAGACGGTATCCGCCACTCAGGCCTTCAACCCGGTCACCGGCCAGTTCGAGGCGGTTCCCTCGGCGAACGGAGTCGAAAGCCGGGCCGCCCAACGTGCGGCGCAGGAAAAGAAGAAGCGCAAGAAGCGTGCAGTGATCATCTCAATCATCGCCTTGCTTGCCTTGCTCGGCATCGCGCTGGGTGTCTGGGCCATCTCCAACCAGGAGTCGAACGAACAGGTTGCCGTCCCTACCATCACATCCCAGATGTCCGAGGCGAGAGCCAAGGAGCTGATCGTTGACGCCGGCCTGAAATACCAGCAAAAGCAGGATACGACTTCAGACAAGGCCGCTGGAACGTTCACCAAGCAAAGCCCTGCGGGTGGGAAAAAGGTGGCCAAGGGCACGACCGTGACCGTCTGGTTCTCCGCCGGACCTCAATCGGTTCAGGTGCCTGATGTATCCGGAAGTCCGCAGGAAGCGGCACGCAAGACCCTCGAGGATGCTGGCTTCAAGGTGAGCTCGTCGGCTTCTGTCGAAGACAGCGCGACCATCGAGAAGGACCATGTGACACGTACCGACCCTGCGGCGGGTGAATCACTCGAGAAGGGCGGAAGCATACTCCTCTACATCTCATCCGGCATGACTCAGGTTCCGGCCGATCTGGTCGGCAAGACCCAGGATGCCGTGACCAAGCTGATCCAGGACCAGGGATTGCGCATCGGTACAATCACGCAGGAGAACTCGGACACCGTTGCCTCAGGTTCCGTCACCAGGACAGATCCCGCTTCCGGAACGTCGGTCGAGCAGGGAACGACCGTTAACGTCTACGTTTCGAACGGCAAGCAACAGATAACCCTAGGCAACTATGTCGGCAAGACGCTGAGTTCGGCCAAAACCGCGCTCGATGGAAAGCTGACCGTCAAGCTTTCATCCGGCAGCCCGAATGTGAACAACGCCAAGGTGACCGCACAGGACCTGCAGTCCGGCACACAGGCCGACAAGGGAGCGACCATCACGCTGACCACGACACCGAATTCAAGCGGACTGCAATTGGTCGCCGGAAAATCCGAACAGGAGGCAAAGACCACCTTGCAGACCTATGGATATACGAGTTTCACGACCCAGTCACAGAGCACTTCCGACTCATCCCAGGTGGACAAGGTGATCTCGGCAAGCGCTGACAGCAACAATGCAGTGACGCTGTATGTCGGTACCGCATCCTCGTCCTCAGGCGACGATTCATCGGGTGACTGAGAGTTTTCCACAACAGTCCACAGGCTATCCACAAGTTATCCACATCTTTATGCACAGATGTGGATAAACTACATCCATGTGATTTGTCGGATTCACATTGCCGATTCGACACGATGCCTATTGAACTGCACGGCAGGGCAGGTTTGGGCCGGACGCGTAGGAATCACAGCAGAGGATTGACCGTATTGCAGGCAGCTATGGTCGCAACGAGCACGGCAACGCAAAAACCGCCATATATCCACATTCTGACAGAGAACTTCTTTCCTCTGAGCAGCGCAGGTCCATGCGTAAGCAGCTCAGTGAGCGCAAGGCCGGTGATGAAGCCGCCAACGTGAGCCTGCCACGCGATGCCACTGATGACGAACGGCATCAGAAAGTTGACGCCAATCCAGATCAGCATTGGCCTTATGTCGGCACCGATTCTTCGGAAGACGGCCAGCACCGCCCCGAACAGTCCAAAGATCGCGCCTGAGGCGCCATATGCCGCCGAGAACCAGCCTGAACTTGGCTGTATGACCGCCCAGAGCACCAATCCTGCCGATCCTCCCAGCCCTGAGATGAGATAGAGGCCGAGATACTGCCAATGCCCCATCAACCGTTCCAGCATCGGTCCGACCGACCATAGGGCCATCATGTTGAACAGCACATGCAGGAAATTAGGCGAATGCATGAACAGCGAGGTCACATACCTCCAAGGCTGTGTGGCGGAATAGACTGGGGCGAAGATGCCACCATTCATCATCAGGCTGAATAATCCGGGAAACAGAAATCGAAAGACTGTCTCAACCAGCCACACAGACACGCAGAGCACAATGACGCTGCCAGTGATGACCGGTCCGCCGCTGCGCCAGGACCGCTTGATCGCCTGCGGATCCACAAGAGTGCGCAGGGGAGAACGATTGTTGAAGTTACTGAAGCCATGAAAGCCATTCTGCATAGATATAACTCTAACAATACCGGTGGCGCCTGTAACCGAAGCATGGGCCGGAGCACAGGGTATCGTAAGCAAACATTGTCGTTCGCTTCACACTATTCACACGCAATCGCCACATAACCACCGTTAAGATAGGTAACTAGCGTTGGCTTGGAAGAGCAGGCCGACATTCATCGCTGAAAGGAGCCACCATGGAGAAAAAGTCTTCAAACGGCTGGAAATTCTTTGCGCTGCTGTTCGGCGCACTACTCGCAGGTGTCGTCGGACTCTACATTTACAAGCAGCAGAATCCTGATTATGATCCTTGGGAGGAACCGTGGGAGAACAGCTCTTCACCGGTCGATCTGGGCATTGCGAAGGAGTCCGAGAAGGATGCCGCTTCCGATGCAGACGAGGATTCCGATAAGGACACCGATTCCGATGAAGATGCGGAAGAGGCTTCCGAAGACGCAGATTCTGAGTCAGAGGCCAAATAATACAGAAATCGTCCACAGATACGCCATGAATTCATGTGTCAGGAATTCATGTGTCAGGAATTCATGTGTCAGGAATTCATGTGTCAGGAATTCATGTGTCAGGATTCGATTTGCATCGTGATTGCCTGCATCGTGATTGCCTGCATCGTGATTGCCTGCATCGTGATTGCCTGCATCGTGAATGTCTGCACCGTGATTGCCTGCATCGTGTGGAGTGACGAATCATTGTGCATGGCTGCCATGACGGTCTGAAATACGGAGTCGATTGCCAAGACCACCCGTGGATTATCGATTCCAGTCGAATTGATGGTGCAACGGCATAGGTGGCGCGACACAGCCGATAACGCTGTTATGAGGATACATCAAGGTTGGGGTTGGAACGCTTCGAACGTTTCCAGCCCCAACCTTTTCTTTGCCTTGTGGGATTCATGATGCGGGATGCCGGAATGGGCGGAACTCCACCCTCCATCCTTGCTGCAAGGCGTCAGCGCCTCAGCGTCGGAGAGTTCAGGGCAGGCTGGACATGACCTGCTTTGAACTCTCCACCAGCCACGAACCTACAGATGCGGGCCGAGCCAATCAGAGCCGCGAGCCCAGTCAACGCTGCGGTTGTGTATGCCAGATGTCCCTGAGATAATCCTCAATCGCACGGTCAGAGCTGAAGAAACCGCTATGCGCGACGTTGAGGATGGCCTTGCGAGCCCACTCATCAGGCTTTTGATAGGTCTCTTCGATCTCCTTCTGAATATCCATGTATGCGGTGAAGTCAGCCATCGTCATGAAGTAGTCATGGGTCAGCCAGTCTGAGGTCAGAGCTGCGTATGCATTCCGATCGCCGTTCGAGAAAGTGCCGTCGGCGACCATATCGATCGCGCGACGCAGCCGGGAATCGGCATGAACGTATTTCATCGGGTCATATCCATCGGCATAGAGCTTCTCGACATCGTCGACCTCAAGGCCGAAGAGGAAGAAGTTATCGGCGCCCACCCGCTCACGGATCTCGACATTGGCGCCATCCAGGGTGCCGACTGTCAACGCGCCGTTGAGCGCGAACTTCATGTTGCCAGTCCCGGACGCCTCCTTTCCTGCCTGAGAAATCTGCTCGTCCAGCTCGGTCGCAGGAATCAGGTGCTCCGCAAGATCGATGTTGTAGTTCCATGGGAAGTAGACCGCCAGCTTGCCCTTGACGGCTGGATCGTCGTTGACGACGCGGGCGACATTGTTGATCAGCCGAATCGTCAGCTTGGCCATCGCATAGCCAGGAGCAGCCTTCGCGCCAAAGAAGACCGAACGCGGCTGAATCTCGTCGACGTCCGCCGAGCCATCCTTGATTGCTGCGTATTCGGCTATCACGGCAAGGATCTTCAACGACTGACGCTTGTATTCGTGCAGACGCTTGATCATTGAATCGAACATCGTTCCGGTGTCGATGGAGAAACCGAACTTGTCGCTTGCATACGCAGCGAAATCACGTTTGTTCGCATCCTTGACCTTGCGGAAGCGCTCCACAAAGCTGGCATCATCAGCCAGAGGGACGAGTCCTTCGAGTTCATCCAGATCATGAATCCATCTGTCGCTCCCCAGCCCCTCGGTGATCAGGTCGGAAAGCCTCGGATTTGCAAGCTTGATGAAGCGGCGAGGTGTCACTCCGTTCGTCACGTTGGTGAACTTGTCGGGATACGCCGCACTGAAATCCTTGAGCGTCACATCCTTAAGCAGCTGAGAGTGCAGTGCCGCGACACCGTTCACGTATGAACCCCCGACCGTTGCCAGATATGCCATGCGGATCTGGGCGTCTGGGCCGTCAGTGAAGATGCGCATCCGATCGATGCCTTCCGGGTCGATGCCCTTGGACTCGAGCTCTTCGACAAACTGGGCGTTGATCGCCTTGATGATTTCAAGATGACGTGGCAGCAGCTCTCCTATGAGCTTTGCAGGCCAGACCTCGAGCGCTTCGGGGAGCAGGGTATGGCAGGTGTAGTTGAAGGTTCTGCGCGTCACATCCCAGGCGGTGTCCCAATCGATGCCATACTCGTCCATCAGGACGCGCATCAGCTCGGGGATGCCGATGACGGGGTGGGTATCGTTCAACTGGAAGCAGATCTTGTCAGGCAATGTCGTCAGATCGGGCTGAGCCTCGCCGGCATAGAAGGTGCGAATGGCATCGTGGATGGATGCCGAGACGAAGAAGTACTGCTGTTCCAGACGCAGACGCTTGCCCTGTGGGGTCGAATCCTCGGGATACAGCACCTTGGTGATGTTCTCCGCATCGACCTGTGGAATTACCGCACCCATGTAATCCGAGCGGTTGAAGGTGGCCAGATCAAATTCATCATATGATTTCGCGGTCCACAGACGCAGGGTGTTGACCCTCCCGGAATCATATCCGGGAACGAGATAATCGACAGGCACGGCTCTGACTGACCAATCCGGCTTCCAGACGCGCGCGCCGTTCTCGCCGTCAACGACCGTTCCACCAAAGCTCACCCGCTGCGAGCGCACGAAGTCCTCATGACCCCATGGGTTGCCCTCGCTAAGCCAATAATCAGGCTTCTCGACCTGCCGACCCTGACCGTCGAATTCCTGGCGGAAGATCCCATAGCGATATTGGATGCCATATCCGAAAGCGGGCACGCCAAGCGATGCGAGCGAGTCGACATAGCAGGCGGCCAGACGTCCGAGTCCGCCATTGCCCAGACCGGGCTCCGGCTCCGTGGCGATCACATCCTTGGGTTCGAATCCCAGTTCCTTGACGGCGCCCTCGAATTGATCGGTCAGGCCGGCGTTAAGCAATGCGTTTGAAAGTTGTCGACCAATCAAAAATTCAGCGCTCAGATAGCCGACTGCCTTGACGTTTCCCTCAACCATTCGCCTTGTCGCATCGAGCCAGGACGATGACAGATAGTCGCGGATCACTTCCGCCGTTGCCTTGTATACGTCGGCGACGGTCGCTTCCTTGGGGCCTACGCCCTGCCTATGTTGCAAATTCGTGGTTATTCGTTTCCTCAAATCCTCAACAGACAAGGATGCGTGAGGCGCTGTGACATCAACCATGAAAACTCTCTTTCAATAATGGCAATAATCTCGAACGGCTACGATGCCCATTATGCCCGCAATTCGCGATATGAAGCAAACACATCCCGATATTTAGGGGCGGGCCACAGGTGAAGTTAGCGCGTCATGCTAAACAGTTCGTATGGCAGTCATTAGAGAAAAAGATGTTTTCGTTGGGGAACAGTCATTGGCACGGTGGAAGAAGTGCGCGAGCGAACAGGCGCTGCGAGACTCTGACTCCGGTGTGAACGCACACTTTGTCTCACCTGACCTTCCTCGGCAGATATGGGCCATGTCCGTCCGATATTCCCTTTATCTTCTGCAATTGCGAGCGCCAGGACCCGGAGTCGAGGTTCGCGTCGCACCTTGGGGCGCCGTGAAGATCCTTGACGGCCCGGCTTCCGACCCTCATAATCTCACACCGCCGGACGTCATCGAGTTGGAGCCCGATGTTTGGCTTCGCCTCGCATGTGGAATCACGAAATGGGATGATGAAAGGCAGGCGGGTCATATCTCGGCCGTAGGTGAGAGAGACGATCTGAGCGGTTTGCTGCCCTTGGTCTGAATCGTTGGAGTCGGCACCGAAGTCCTGTCTGTTGAGCATGCTGTGCATGGTAATCGGTACTTCCGATGCCCAACATGCTCAGGAGGCAATCAATGCCTCGCCATCGATCAATCCCTTGCAGTCGAAGCCTTCTCGGCTGGTTCTGCAGCCTTTGGCTTGCTCGATGACTTGGCAGACGATTTGGAAGACGCCTTGACGGACGCCTTAACAGACGACGTCGAGGGAGACTTTGACGTTGGCTTCGCAGCAGTCTTTCTGCGCGGCTTCGCAGCCTTCGCAGCAGTGGATTCCGAAGTCGCCGAGACGCTCCGCCTGGTCTTCGCACCTGATGCAGCCCGCCTGACCGATGGACTGCGTCTGGTCGTGGAGCTCCTCGATGTGGATGCCTTGGGAGTCGCTGACGCCGAGTCCGTGACTTTCACCTCTGCACTTGCCTCGCCAGCCTTGCCGCGTCGAGCAGCCGTCTTCCCGGACTTTGCGCCTGACGTTCGCTTCGAATGCGCCGCGGCACTCTTATGCTTGAGCATGCTGGGAACTGGCATGGGAATGGGTTTATGCACGACCGGCGTGGCAGGAATCTCCCCCGTCGTTGCCTTCGCCGCTGCCTGTGCTGCCCATTTGGCGTAATCATCCAAATCATCATCAATGGGATTCACGTCATCTGCATCATTATCGTAAGAATGGTTATGAGATGAATCCGACTCATCCCGATTATACTTTTCGGAATCCTCGACGAAGGGGTCAACGTGATCCGTTTCCGCTTCCTGGTGTCTGAGTTCCTTCGCAAGTTCATCGTAATCGGTATCAGTTGTCAGATATTTGAGCTTACGGGCTATTTTCGTCTGCTTAGCCTTCTGACGTCCGCGGCCCATCCGACCCCCTTCGCCAGCTAGATGCCTGTATTAGGCAATGTATGTCATAATTTCCATCACATAAGAGGTTACCACCAGATATGTTGTCTGCTCGGACTTTTACGATAAAAGCGAGAATTTTTACACTCTTTGCAAGAACAACACAAGGGACATGCCGATGACGGACGTAGAGCAATTGACTGCAGCTGGTAATGAGATGAGTGCGAGCTTTGTTGCCGCCAAGAAGCGATCGGACAAGACGCTCGCTGAGCTCGAGGCGAATCCTTCGAAGTTCACGATGCTCACAGGGGATCGCCCGACGGGCAGACTGCATCTCGGCCATTTCTTCGGATCGATTCAGGAACGAGTGCAGATGCAGGAGCGCGGCGTGCACACGAACCTGATCATCGCGGATTATCAGGTCATCACCGACCGCGACACCACCGAACACATTCAGGACAATGTGCTGAACCTGGTGCTGGACTACCTTGCGGCCGGCATCGACCCCAAGAAGACCATGATCTATACGCATTCCGCAGTCCCTGCGGAAAACCAGCTGATGCTGCCATTCCTTTCGCTGATTACGGAAGCCGAGCTGCATCGTAACCCGACCGTCAAATCCGAGATGGAGGCAAGCGGCCACGCGCTCACCGGCCTGCTGCTGACCTACCCAGTGCACCAGGCATGCGATATCCTGTTCTGCAAGGCCAATGTGGTGCCGATTGGAAAGGACAATCTGCCGCATGTCGAACTCACGCGCACGATTGCCCGTCGCTTCAACGAGCGCTACAGCCCCAAGCACGAGATATTCCCCGAGCCGTCCGCAATCCTGTCCGAAGCCCCTGAAATCCCGGGCCTTGACGGGCGCAAGATGAGCAAGTCGTATGGCAATTCCATTCAGCTGGGCGCGACAGCCGAGGAAACCGCGAAGCTCATCAAGAAGTCACCGACGGACTCGGAGCGCATGATATCCTTCGACCCGATCGCCCGTCCGCAGGTCTCCGCGTTGCTCACGACAGCCGGTTTGGTAACGGGAAGAAAGCCGGAAGAGATCGCCAAGGAGATCGGCAACGGCGGGTCAGGCACCCTGAAGAAGTATGTGACCGATGAGGTGAATGCGTTCCTCGCTCCCCACCGCGAACGTCGAGCCGAGCTGGCGAAGGATATGGATTCCGTGCGCGACATACTTGAGGAGGGGAACCGCAGAGCCAACGAAATCGCAGAAGCGACGCTTGACGAGGTTCGCTCAGCCATGGGAATGGTGTATTAGACCTCTTCGAAGGAAGACATCGTGACGAGGCGTGCCGTCACTGCTCCCAGCATCCGCACGCCCTGCTGCTGATCGGAACCGCTGGTGAGCTCCTTGGGAGAGTGGGCATATCCTCCCTCACTGGGAACGAAAAGCATGATGGTAGGCATCACGGCATTCAGGGCAACTGAATCGTGGCCAGACACGGTTTTCATGCGCATGGCCGCTGAGCCTGATTCCACAGCCGATTCCTCTGCGATCGCGAGCCCGGGATTCCAGTAATGCATGGACTCGCGCACTTCCCTGTGCAGCAGGGTGACGGTCGTCGCAGACCGCCTCTCAATATTGGCAAAGCGGCTCTGCAGCTTCTCGGCGGCTTCCAGGGCCGTGCTCAGGCATTCCGAACGAACTTCAATATGGATCGTGCAGTGGGAAGACACAATATTTGGAGAATGTGGGAATGTCCTCAATTTGGTCGCAGAGCTTCGCAGCGCGTCCTCTGGGTACTCCTCAACCAGATTCCTCGTTTCACAGATCAGCAGTGCCGTTGCGAAAAGCGCATCCCTTCGATCCGCCATGGCTGTGGCGCCTGTGTGAGACTGCTCTCCTTCAATGGAGACGTCCATCTTGACGGCAGCCCAATTGCCGGTAACCATGCCGATGTTAGACCGCGATTCGATGAGCTGCGTTCCCTGTTCGACATGAATCTCCGCATATGCCACGGCTGAAGGCGCGGATTCGCTGCCTGCCCACCCCGATTCCAGAAGTGCGTCATGCATGCTCATGTCTTGCAAATCCCTTGATCTGAGCGCCTCTTCCATGGAAAGCTCGCCCGTATACACTCTGCTCCCCATGATGCTCGGCTCAAAGCGGGCCCCCTCCTCGTTCGTCCACGAGACAACGGCCAGATTATGCTTCGGATGCAGTTTGCCCTCAGACACCAGACCATTGATGCGCCTGCCCACCGCGAGAGCTGCAACGACACCATAGGCGCCGTCAAAGATGCCGCCATGCTCCTGGCTGTCCAGATGGGAGCCGATCAGCACGCAGGAAGCATCACGCATCCATTCGAACACGCCAAAGATGTTCCCGATCGGATCGACATGAACCACGGCTCCGGCATCCTCAAGTCGTTCTTTGAACCACTGGCGCTGTTCGATGTCTTCGCCAGTCAAGGCCATGCGGTTCGTTCCGCCATCCTGAAGCCGACCGATCGCTGAGAGTTGGGCAAACATCTCCGTGAAGTACGCGTCCTGCGGCATTGCTTTCATCATCGTCCTTTTCCCTTTCAACCTTCATTGTCTCGATACATGTCGTCTGCCGATGGTGCCGGGCACGGGGAAGCATGAGGGAGGACGAGAATAGGCATTGCCGGAACTCGCAATGCCGATCCTCGCCTCGCATATGGCTGGAACCGTGTGGAGACTCTCACAGATGCATGTCTATGCCGATGGAGCTGCTGCCGTCTCAGATCCTTCCATCGCCACCAGTGAGACAGGCTCTTCGACGGCACCCGTGGAACGATCGCTCACCGGAGTCGATGCGGAAGCCACCAGGAACAGTTCGTTGACTCTCTCGGCCTCTCCCTTGCCTGTCTTCGTGGCCATCGACACCACCACATACAGGACAAGATTGACGACAAGACCCACGACGCCGGATGTCAGACTTCCCAGTGCAGGAATGTCGTCCGGAAACGCGATGGTCAGCGCCGCGGCGAGCACGAAGCCAGAAACCATGCCGGCAATGGCACCGAACTTGTTGCCAAACTTAAAGAAGACCCCGAGGAACAGAGGGACGGATATCTGGATTATGCCCTGGTACGACATCTGCGCAAGCAGCTGCAAGCGAGGCATGCCATTGGTGAAGTATGCGGCGATCGCAGCGGCGAATACGAACACGATCATGCATATCTTGGAGAATACGGTTTTTTGATGATCGCTCATGTTCTTTCGGCTATCGACAATGTCATTCGCGATCTGGGTTCCAGCCGCCTGAACGCTGCCGTCGATATGTCCGATGGACCCGGCGAAGATCATGACCAGTCCAAGCCCGATAAGCCATGTGCCGCCATAGTCCTGCAGCAGTGTCGTCCAGCCTGCCTGTGGATTCTTGGCAACGTTGGGTATATGGGCGGCGGCAATCATCACCAAGGTCAGAAGCGCATAGAACACACCGGAGATGATGATGGCATAATTCGTGGATTTCTTGACAGAGCGAATGTTATTGGCCGTGTATATGCGCACGAAGCTCATTGGCCAGCAGAGCGCCCCCACCACGCCTGTGAAGACCTGGCAGAAGAGATACAGGGAACCGTAGCCATCGCCGTCTCCTGGAACTTTGATGAGGTTGCCTGCCAGATGGGACAGATCCCCCCAGTTTGCAGGGGAGCTCGGTGCCACCAGAAGCCATATGCACACGATCGCAGCGATCACATAGGCAAAGATGCCTTGGAACATATCGGTATACACCAAGCCTCGCATGCCCATCTGGACGGTCCAAATCTGGCGTATGAGCACGACGAGCAGACCGACTACGAGGCAGACCGGCAACGCCCAGCTCCCCTCGCTGGCAATGTGGAAGACCGTCGCCAAGGCCTGCATGCCGAGCACTGTCCACGGGAAGATCGCCACAGCGCCAATGATGGACGTGATGATGCCGACAGCCTTGGAATTGTAGCGAAGCTTCAATAGATCAGGCTGAGTCACCAGCCCATAATGCTTGCCCCATCGCCATGCCCGCGTTGCCATGAAATACATGAACGCGAGACCCAGGGTCGAATATGCCAGGCCATAGAAGCCGAATACTCCGGAAGTCACGCTCAGCCCAGCGAAGGAGATGAACACAGTTCCCGGCCACCAGGAATTGACATAGCACATGGCCACATACCAAGGCCCAAAGGACCTGCTTGCCACCGCATAGTCATCGAACGAACGGGTCTTCTTAAGGGTCACGTACAGAATCGCTATGACCGCAGCGAAGAACAGCGCAATCATCGAGAACATAATTACCATGATCATTCACCTTCTGTGAGGGTTTGAGGATTGTTTTCCGGATCGACTTCACCTCGGATGTTTTCCACTGCGTAGAAGCCGAACATGACCGCGACAAGGACGATGAAGTCTCCGAGCCAATACCAGATGGATAGAGGCGCCCCTAGGAACAAGGTCCCTTGCCCACTGCCCGCCAAATAAAGAGGCGGGAAAATTGCAATGAGCACAAGAATCGCATACAGCACGCCAAAGATGATGTTTTTTGTGCGGGCCGAAACAGATCTGATGATGTCTTTCATCTCTTCTTCTCCTTCAATAGCTGATGTGTGTGGTGCAGGGCAGTCATTTGGTGCGAATGGCTGCAGGATTGAACCGAGCCAGGCAGACAGGGCGGAACCGTCCTATATGCCGTCTTTCACTTCAGTCCAAGACAATTCGTGCAGATAGGTATATGCACGCATAAGCTTCCAAATGCCATACTTCCAATAGTCAAAGCGCGCATCCCTGACGACGGATGTGATGATGCCCCACATCCCCCACTTGATATCGCCTATGACCCGTGAAGCCTGAACGCGGCTCAACGCCTGCTTGGATACCGTGCCGAAATATTCCTCGAGCAGAGGCATCGCATCCTCCTCGTCATAGAACATCTCGGTGAGGAAGAGCCCCAGCTCGCAGCTTTCCTCATTGTTTCCGCAGAACTCGAAATCAATGATCTTCATCGTTCCTTGCTTCACGAGGAAATTGCCCGGCATCGGATCGTTATGGCACGGGACGATGTGCAGTCCCGAAGCGATGAACCGACGCTTCACATCCTTGTACTCATCGACAAGGTCGACGACCCAGGATGGAACGGCGATGCGCAGCTCTCTCATCTGTTGAAGATGCTGGTCTATCTGGTCAAAAAGCGTATTCGTGTGGTCAAAGGTGGCGCTTCCATGGAGCCTTCGATAGATCTGCATCGCCTGCAGACCCTGCTCGGCGGTTCTCAGACTCGTCGTCGTGCAGGTGTCATAGCCCTCCAGGAATTGCGTGATTTCCACACCGGAATCGGGGTCGAAGGCATAGACTGCTGGTCCGATTCCAAGATCCGAGGCCCGCAACGTGCCTGCATCACCGGCCGATCGGTCAATGAATCCAGTGCCGGAGCCTGGCACCTTCAAGAAATATGCAGTGTCCGAACCATCTCTGACATACCAGTTCTCATTGTTGAGACCCCCGCTCATCGGCTTGGCAAACAGGGTCTGCGATTCCCACATTTCGATGCCATCGATGGCTTCCATCACCTGATCCGGAATTTCGACATGGCGAGGATGCAGCAGTCGGCCCCCATGCGCCATGGAATCTTCGGCTATCTCACTTTTCATGCTCACAGCTCCTTCAGCCACTTGCCTGGTCCGATGGGAGTGCACAATTGATTCCGCGCCTTCACCAGTCGCCATAGTCCATATTTTGCGAAATCCACGGCCGCATTCTCCGACGTTGCGCTGCGCCACAGCCCAATGAGCGACCAATACACGTCATTGATGATCGAAAACGCCTGCGCAGGTCTGAGGCATTCGGCATCCAGTCCAAGACCTGTCACGAGACTTGACTGATTCCCACAGAACTGCCCCACTTCAGAAAGCACGGATCCCGCTTCCTCAAGTGGATCCATGACCCCGCTTACCGTCCATCCGGTGAGCAACGGAGCATTCGGTGCATCCTGCTCCGTCTGAGTGTCGATCAGCACGTTGGAGGCCGCACCATCTCCATGGCAGGGAACGCAAGGCTCCCTCAGACCGTCCACTCGTGCAATGAAGGGCTCCAGATCTTTGAGAATGTGATCTATCCCATGAGGCAGAGGCACTGAAGACGCGACGCATCGATCCCTCATGGAAGAGACATCGTCAAGGATGCTTCTGTGGGACATCGACAGAACCTTGTCTACCGTGATTTCGTGCACGCGACGATGCTGTTCGAGCACCGCCCAAAGAATGTATGGATCCCTCAGCTCGTCGAGCTTGGCGTTTCTCCAATGCTCAGGCATCCGCCTCATGACAATCGTCTCATCTGCAACCGTCACGACTTCAGGCGCGACCGAGATCTCACCGGCTGCCTTCATCATCGCTGCTATGACGTTGAAGGGCGAGGCATATGGACGGCTTTCCTTCGTAAAGACGCGGCGCAGCACAGGGTCATCATTCGCATCGACGCCTTCTGTGAAGATGCCATCCCCTCCTACCCAGCTCGGGGTTATGTCGGTCTCCTTGACATCGCCCCATCTCCACTGGTCCTCGGAGGAAAGTGAGACCTGCGTGTTCCCGGTATCAATTGGCATATTGTGGCCCTCCTTGCAGCACTGGGTATTCAGGAACTTTGGAGCGAGTCTGCTCCAGGTATTGGGTCACCGCCAGAACTCCCGCATCATCGAATCGTCTCCCAATGATCTGGACGCCGATCGGCAACCCGGAAGTCTCGTCATGGCATTCTCGGTAGACCGCAGCGGGCTGTCCGGTCTGGTTGAACCACGCGGTGAATTGCGTATGCCGCAGCAGCCGTTGCTCGTCCCCCGGTCCGGGACTGTCCGCACTGAAACCAGGTACGGGGATAACCGGGCTGATGAGGAAGTCGCATTGCCTTGTGGCATGCTCTATCCGACGAACCGTGTTCAGCAGACCGGCGAGCGCATCGTCATAATCCATCATGCTGATCTTCTGAGCGTCCTGCAGCCATGTCTTGACATGTTCGACAACACGGTCAGGATGGCGAGAAGCGCGCACCTCGCTTGCCGCGTGTGCCTTGAAAACGCGATCGGCATCGGCGAAATCCGCATCCGTCAATCCCAGCGACATTGGCTCAACGATGAATCCTGCATCCGTAAGCCTTCTGGCCGCATCTTCGACTGCCTGACGGACGCTGGACTGGACCTGCAGGCCATAGCCCATATCAAGCAGGAGACCGACCGTGGGCATTCTTTGGAACACGCTTTCGATGCTCGTCGGCGAGAACGCTCCTGGAAGGCACATGGGATCCGTTGACGCTTCCCTGCCAATGACCGACAGCCCTTCGATCACATCGCTCACACTGCGTCCCATAACACCTGCCGAACGCATGGTGCTTGCCGGTGAATATGCAATGCGGCCTTGAGTGGGCTTTATGGCAGCAAGGCCGCAATGACCGGCCGGCAACCTGACTGAACCTGCGATGTCCGTTCCCAATCCAAAGGCTGCCAGACCCGCTGCCAATGCAGCGCCGGTGCCCGCACTTGACCCCCCGGGACTCTTTGAAGTGTCCCAGGGATTTCTAACGATGCCGAACTGCGAGCTGATGCCGCTGCCAAGCATGCCCATATCTGGCATGGTGGTTTTTGCAATGATTATTGCGCCCGCTTGGCGCAAGCGCATAACAGGCTCGGACGAGCTTGCAGACACGGGATCGCCATCATGAATCGCACTTCCATGCCAGCGTGGCATGCCTTCCACGCAATAGCTGTCTTTAACCACCACAGGAACGCCGTCGAGAGGACCAATCGGATTGTGTGACATGTATCGTCTCGTGCTCATCTCTGCCTCTTGGACGGCACTGTCGCTGAAGACGCTGATCGCGTTCACCGAAGCAGCGACCGACCGCGCATACTCCAGCTGCGTGGCAATTGCCTGCGCCGGAGTCAGTTCCCCTTTGCAGTATGCGGATCTGAATTGCGATATGCCAAAAACCATGACGCTCCCATTGATGCGATATGTAACGAATGATTCCCTTAAGAAACATGTGATGCGCCGGGCAGCCGTGTGTATTTTCGAATGAGCCCGCCCCGCTTGGATTCCATTATGGGGTGTGCTGGGCTGTGCTTCCTCGGGTGTCTGTAACATCGCGGTAAGTTGTGGGTTACTTGTATTAAAGGGTCGTTCGAAACACGGGTTTTCTCTGGGTGCAGACAGCGAAATTCATTGGAATTGCAACGATTGTCAGGAATCATGTGACATCTTGGGCCAAAACCATTAATACTGTGGGGATGGTCTTAACACCGGCGTTACTTTTCGACTCTTGATACGGTGCACGTTCATATGAGCCGACAGCCCATGCGTGCGCGTATGCGACATGCGAAGACGACCATCGAAGATCGCACATTCCCCGAGAGTTGACCCCACACACACATTCGTTACTCAACATGACATGAGATTTGATACAAGTGTGAATGGAGGTGGGCATGTGAATAGCGCAACATCGAATCACTCGACAACGGATGATCTTATTCGACGCATACGTACCATAGTTCGGCAGAAACGCTTATTGCCAGGGGAGAAAGTTGGAACCGAACGCGCCCTTGCACAGTCCCTTCAGGTCAACAGATCCACTCTGCGCAACGCATTGAGCAGGCTGGAGGAGACGCACGAGATCGTCCGGCTCATCGGCCGAGGCGGCGGAATAGTCGTCTCAGACAATAAGCTGGTGCGGCATATCGACACCCCTGACAGTCTGCGCGACATGGCAAGAAGACAGGGCCACCGCATTGAAAGCAAAGTCCTCAGCGCCAGCCTGTCGGCTCCGAGCGAGGCCGACAGACGCCATCTGCTGTTGCCGGATGGGACCTCCATCTATCGAATCAGCAGGCTACGCGACATGGATGGCAGTCCGTTCTCCCTTGAACAGAGCATCGTGCCCGCCGACCTCTTCCCTCAGCTGCTCACCAAGGACGTTGCCCCTTCGCTGTATTCGGTTCTGACCAGGATCTATTGCGTCGCGATAAAGACGGTCCAAGAGACGTTCGAGGTCGCCGAGGCTACCTTCGAAACAGCCAATCTCCTGAATCAGCCAGAAGGAACCCCGCTGGTGCGCGTTCTGCGCTCGGCGACTGACACGCATAATAGGATCGTCGAGCATTCGGTCGATCTATACGTCGCCTCGAAAGTGCGGTTCACCCTGCATTCGAACGAATTCGTGAGGCTGTCGATGCTCAGGGACAAGCCACGGGTCGATTCGCATCAGCCAGCGTCAGAGACCCGGTGACCTCGCACACGCTTTTCTTCGTTGGACTGTTGCCGAGCTATTTGTCGTATCGCCATGAGCGGTCCGTGATGACTCGAGCCATTGCGAGTCCAACGGGCAGGCACAGGATAACCATGAAGGCCCTGAACCCCCAATCGAGGGCATGAAGCGTATTGAACTGCCCGAGATAGAACATCGCACGATACATATAGAGTCCCGGAACCATGATCACTATCGAGGGAACCGTAAGGCAGATGCGAGGGTAACCCAGATGTGGCGGCAGCCACCCCCGTCTCACCGCACTACGCCAGAACGAGGCAAGAATGCCCGCGATGAAGGCACCGACGAAGGCTGCAGCCTCTGGCGGCACTCCGAAGAGATCCTGAATCTCCAAACGCAGCGTATCGGTTATCGCACCGATGCTGGCGGCCGTCAGAGCCATGCGCTGCGGCGAATTGAACATGACCGAGAAGCCCCATACACCGCCAAACGCCATCGCGAATCGCAGCAGGCCATTCGTCCAGTCGTTCAATCCCAAGGGTGCAAAGCCCTGAGGGTTGAGCATCACGATCCTGGCCACCGCCCAGCCTGCAAAGGTGGCCATCAGAATTATCGAGAGTGCATAGGTGAGACGCTGGATGCCCGACGGATAGTCGATCTTGGCGATATCCAGACCTCCGGTGACAAGCGGGAATCCGGGGATGACGAACAAGGTCGCGCCAATATATGCCGTATCGTGTTCCAACGCCGAAGGATAGAAGATGCCAAAGAACCGCAAGGTCCCCACGCAGGCGAGCGCCGCTATGGCAACCACGACGAAGGTCACGAAGAACTGATTGATGTGCCTGGCAAGCAGCAGCCTTCGAATGTAGTGCCCCACTCCCGCGCCGATGAACGCACCAAGCATGTCAATCGGTCCGCCTCCGAGCAGGAACACGAAGGATGCGCATGCGACGGCCGATGCCAGACCTGCGAATTGCGGAGAATAGAGCGGGTGACGGCGTTCGATCGTATCGAGCCTTGCATGCGCCTCGCGCACCGTTATGGGTTTCATGCCATGCGCGAGGGAATCGGGCTGATGATGCTCGAAGTGCTTCGCATAGTCGCCGGTCGGGAGCTTGGCTGCGAGCCTCTTCCTTCTTGTCTTCACGGCCCTGAGCGCGGAGCCCTCAGACTCGTGCGTGCCAAGGGTATCGACCAGCTCGGTCGACAGGGTGGGCTCATGATGGTAGATGCTGGTGAGTCCGCAGCGCACGCTGAACCAATCGGCAAAATGTTCGAGAAGCCATATCCTTTCGGTATTGACACCGGTCGTCGGCAGATCGACGACCTCTGTCATGCGTTCCTTGCCATCGGTGCAGGTAGCTTCGATATCGGTGAGGTTCACGTCGGAACGGACATGTACGCCGAGCGGAAATGCGATGCGGTGCATCATCTCCCGGACGCGGAAGCTCCCTGTTCCCGCGCCAAGGTCGAGCATGCCCACGCGGACGATCAGACTCGTCTTGGCAGCAAGACCCGCCTCGGTAACTGGCGTGTCGAAGTCCCTGATGATGTCTTCCATGTCCAAAGGCAGCGCATGGCTGTGGAAACCAGATACCTTGTCCTCTGCCTCGCGCTCTGTATCGCGCAGGTTTTTGGCTTCCTTACGCCCTTTTATAAACATTGATCCGAAACTCACATTTCTATTTGTACTCCACGGCGTGCATTTCACCTGCATCTTCCATTATCCCCATTCAAGGGCAATCAACCCGGTCCATGCGCATGAAAAATGAGGATACATGCATGATTTTCAGCTTGCATGACACGAAAATGAAACAAATGGGCATAGAATAATTCCCGTAACCACCAGATGGATGGCTGTGGGCCTGCAACGTTTCGCACCAAAATCGCAGAGGAGCTGCGAAAGACGAAAAGACCAGGCAACCGGAAATTTGGACCAGGAGGTCTGATGACAGATAACAATCAACAGATTACTGCTGCGGATGCCGCGATAGTGACATCCGGGACGGGCACCAAAGGCCCCGAAGAGCGTGATCTTCCAACAACACTCAAGCGCGATATGGATCTGTGCCTGCGACTTCTTCGCGTCGTGCTTGGTGAATTCAATCCCGAGCTTCTCGAGAAATTCGATGCTCTCAGGCAGGATGCAGTCGAGGCGAGTGCGGAGCATTTCAGCGACATTCTCGTTGATCCGCATCCAGATGAGGATGGCCTTGCAAAGTCAGTGGCCCTCATCGATGAGACCCCGATGCATGATTCTCAGATGCTCGCGCGAGCATTCACGACATACTTCCATCTCGCCAATCTGTGCGAGGAGAACTACCGCGTCGCAGCGCTGCATCAGCGTGAGATGAACGTGGACATCAGCTCAGCGGTCGATCCCGTCAATGAAATGACTGGCGCATACCACCAGCTCATTGACGAAATGGGTCCGGCGAAGGCAGCTGAATTGCTTGACAAGTTGGAATTCCATCCAGTCTTCACCGCGCATCCGACAGAAGCACGACGCAAGGCGGTCGAGGGCAAGATTCGTCGCATCGCCGAGCTTCTTGAGATTCGCCCAACGCTTGGCGGTTCCGATCTGGAAGAGAACGAACGCCGTCTGTGCAACGAAATCGATGCCTTGTTCCGCACGTCTCCCATCGCTTTGAAGAAGCCGACACCTGTTCAGGAAGCCGACACGATCATCGATATCTTCGACAACACCTTGTTCGATACCATTCCCAAGGTCTATCGCCGCTTTGATGACTGGGTTCTGGGTAAGAAGGCGGGCACCGTTCCACCGGTATGCCCCGCATTCTTCCATCCAGGCAGCTGGATAGGTTCAGATCGCGATGGCAATCCAAACGTCACGGCCAAGATCAGCCGTCAGGTCTCTCGAAAATTCACCGATCATGTCATCGCCAAGCTTGAAGAGTCGACGCGTACGGTCGGTCGCAACCTCACTGTTGAAAGTGAAACCACTCCTTCAAGCACCGAACTGCTCAACCTGTGGAATCACCAGAAGGAGATGAGCGAGCGCCTCACCGAAAAGGCAGCGCTGATCTCTCGGCATGAAACACATCGTGCGGTGATGCTGGTTATCGCAGACCGTCTGCATGAGTCCATCAATCGTGATGCGGACCTGATGTACCACAGCTGCGAGGACTTCATCGCAGATCTCAAGATCGTGCAGCGCTCGCTCGCAGACGCAGGAGCAACGCGGCATGCCTACGGCCCCTTGCAGGAACTCATATGGCAGGCACAGACCTTCGGCTTCCATCTCGTAGAGATGGAATTCCGTCAGCATTCTGTCGTTCACGCCCGCGCGCTCGAGGACATTCGCGAGCATGGGCTGCATGGCGAACGCGGTGAGCTCCAGCCGATGACGCATGAGGTGCTCGACACCTTCCGTGCACTCGGTTCGATTCAGAAGCGCAATGGCATCAAGGCCGCCAGACGATACATCATTTCGTTCACGAAGTCAGCCCAGCACGTCAAGGATGTGTTCGAGCTGAACCGTCTCGCTTTCGCGCATCCAGAAGACGTTCCGACCATCGATGTGATTCCGCTGTTCGAGCAGCTCGAAGATCTTCAGAACAGCGTCGACACCCTTGAGGAAATCATCAAGATTCCCGAGGTCCAGGCACGGCTGAAGGCCACCGGAAACAAGATGGAAGTCATGCTTGGATACTCGGACTCATCCAAGGATGCTGGCCCTACATCCGCGACCCTTGCACTGCATTCCGCTCAGGAACGCATCGCCAAGTGGGCGAGGAGCCACGACATTGATCTGACGCTCTTCCACGGTCGTGGCGGTGCCGTCGGTCGTGGCGGCGGCCCTGCGAACCGAGCGGTCCTGGCTCAGCCTGTCGGCTCCGTCAACTGCCGTTTCAAGCTCACCGAGCAAGGCGAGGTAATCTTCGCCCGCTATGGCAACCCCGTTCTCGCAATCCGCCATATCGAATCGGTCGCGGCTGCGACTTTGCTGCAGTCTTCTCCAAGCGTCGAAAAGCGCAACACGGAGATGACCGAGAAATATGCCGATATGGCTTCCGCGCTCAACGATGCATCGCACGAGCGTTTCCTCGATCTGCTGCATACTCCGGACTTCACGCCATGGTTCTCCATCGTGACGCCGCTGAATGAGGTTGGTCTGCTTCCGATCGGCTCACGCCCAGCGAAGCGAGGCCTCGGAGCAAAGTCCCTGGATGACCTGCGAACGATTCCATGGGTGTTCTCATGGGCTCAGGCGCGCATCAACCTTGCTGCATGGTATGGGCTTGGAACGGCGTGCGAGCAGCTCAACGACATCGACACGATGCGGAAGGCATATGAGGAGTGGCCTCTTTTCAGCACCTTCATTGACAACATCGAAATGTCCATCGCGAAGACCGACGAACGCATCGCAAAGATGTACCTTGCCTTGGGCGATCGCGAGGATCTGAAT
The DNA here is from genome assembly GCF_041080835.1 of Bifidobacterium sp. WK012_4_13. Classification (NCBI taxonomy): domain Bacteria; kingdom Bacillati; phylum Actinomycetota; class Actinomycetes; order Bifidobacteriales; family Bifidobacteriaceae; genus Bifidobacterium; species Bifidobacterium fermentum. The sequence goes on along the minus strand of NZ_CP129683.1, from coordinate 1,640,220 downwards.
GAAAAGGTTCTTCACGAGATGGAGCTCACCCGCAAATGGGTCCTTCTCATCGTTGGGGATCAATGGCCATTGCAGCATCGTCATGTGCTTGGTCAGGCGATCAGAATCCGCTCCCCATATGTCGACGCGCTGTCAGTGACACAGGTTCGCGCGCTGCGCACGCTGCGCCGCCGCAACGACAAGGAAGAACTGAGCAAGAGCCAGCAGGCAGACTTCATCTATCTGATTCTCTGCACGGTTTCGGGTGTCGCCGCAGGCCTTCAGAACACTGGATGATTCCAAGCCTGTGATTCGGTATGGAAGGGCCTCCCACAATCTATGGATTGTGGGAGGCCCTTCCATACCCGCTCAATGGATCTTCCATGCATGGCTCTGATCCCTGTGCGTCTGTTTTCAGCGCACCGCACCTTTCACGGCAGCAGCTCCGAGACGGCCTTGAGATCAGGTTCCTGCTTCAGAAGGCACGCATCTCATGCCTTCGTGTATTTCTGGGTATCACCATCGAATTCCGCCGCGCAGTGTGCGCTGCAGAACGCGTATTGCTTGCCATCGACGGTCCTAGTGGCCGCCGCATCCTGAATGTTGACGGTCATTCCGCATACTGGGTCTTTCAACGTCGACGAATCCTTCTGTGAACTCTGTGAATCAGACATGATGCTGTCTCCTTTGCTGTTGTTCTGCATTGTTGGGAAATTCTTATCCGTCGGCTCCTCGTCTGAGTCGCCTCGCCGGGAATCCTCGAAGGGCAGGGAAACGCCTTCGGTATCTGTCGCCCGCGCCTGTCCGTGCCACGAGAACGAACGAAGTCGATTCGCGTTGATGACAACCGAAAGCGAGGAGAATGCCATCGCGGCCCCTGCGATCATTGGGTTCAGAAGCAAACCGGTGAAGGGGAACAGAACGCCCGCACCGATGGGTATGCCGAGAGTGTTGTATCCGAAGGCGAACCCCAGATTCTCGCGAATGTTTCGCATCGTTGCCCGAGACAGGTCGATCGCCGTCACCACACTGGTCAGTTTTCCAGACATCAGCGTGACATCCGAAGACTCGATCGCTATGTCGGTTCCCGTACCGATTGCGATGCCGATATTGGCCTGTGCAAGGGCGGGTGCGTCGTTTATGCCGTCTCCGACCATGCCGACAACCGTCGCATCGCGTTGCAGTTCCACGATCTTTGCGGCCTTGCCTTCGGGCGGAACCCCGGCGATGACGTGTTCGATGCCGACCTGTCTCGCTATGGTCTCTGCCGTCCCTCTGCTGTCTCCGGTAATCATATAGATTTCAATTCCGCGTTTCTTCAACTCCTGCACGGCATATCTGGAATCGTCCTTGACGGCATCCGCAACTGCCATGACTGCCACCAACCTGCCGTCGACTGCGGCTGCGACGGGTGTCTTTCCATGCGAGGCCCACTCCTCTGCCTGTCCCATCAGCGCAGAGGGTGCATCTTCGGCAACGTTGACGCGTTGATTCTTCAACATCGTCAGATTCCCTACGACGACGGTGTGCCCGCCTACCGAAGCGCTTACCCCTTGGCCCGCAACCGCATTGAAGCCCTCTGACTGCAGCATGGGCACAGAGCGCCGACGCGCCGTCTCAACGATTGCATGCGCCAGAGGATGTTCCGAATTCTGTTCCGCCGCTGCGATCAACGCAAGCGAATCGTCATCCAGATCCCTGGGCCAGATATCGGTCACCGTGGGCTTTCCCTCGGTTATCGTTCCGGTCTTGTCAAGGATGAGCACTTTCATGGCATGCAGGGATTCGAGTGCTGTGGCCGACCGTATCAGGACTCCCGCCTGGGCACCCTTTCCCGTTCCTATCGTGACTGACAGCGGCGTTGCAATCCCCAATGCACAAGGACACGCAATGACCAGCACGGAAACCGCTGCGACGATGCCATGAACGGCCTGCGGGGCAGGTCCGAAAATCCACCATATGACGAATGTCCAAATGGCGATGATCATCACCGCCGGCACGAAGTATTTGGCGATACGGTCTGCGAGGCGCTGAATGGGCGCCTTCGAAGCCTGAGCGCTTCGCACGAGAGAGACGATGTGCGAAAGCACCGAATCCTTGCCAAGCTTGGTCGCCCTGTAGCGCAAGGAACCATTGACATTCACGGTGGCTCCGACGACATCGTCGCCTCTTCGCTTCCTCACTGGCATCGACTCCCCAGTGATCATCGATTCATCGACGCTGCTCTCACCAGAGAGCACCAGCCCGTCGACGGGCAGCTTCTCCCCAGGACGAATCGCAATGATGTCACCGGCAACCACCTCCTTGACCGGCAACGTCTCGATACGCTCGCCTTCACCTTCAGAACCACGAACGACACGTGCAGTCGAAGGACGCAGATCAATCAGTTTCCTGATCGCGTCACCGGTTCCTGCACGCGCCTTGGCCTCGAGGAGCTGTCCAAGAATCATCAAGGTGATGATCGTTCCGACCGCTTCGAAATACGGTTCGCGGGAACCCAAGGGAACGATCGTCGGATCGATGGTCACGATCACGCTATAGATGAAGGCCGTTGCGGTTCCGAGCGCGACCAGTGAATTCATCTCCGCCGAACGGTGCGCGATGGCAAGCCAGCCCGTACGATGCACCGGCCAGCCGGAGAAGGACATCACGGGGAGCGTCAGGACGAGCTGCACCCAGGGATTCATCAGAAACGCTGGAATCATATGTCCCAGGAACGGATGAAGCATCGCTGCGATGAATATCGGAAGCGTGAAGACCACACCTATGATGAGTCTGATCCAGAGTTGCTTGATTTCCCTTGCATGGCTTTCATCGTCCTGGTCAATCGCTTGGTCGCCGTCCGCCGCATCGGCTTCGATTCCGCGAGGTGCGCCAATTCCGGGGTGTGCCCGAGAAGCTTCTTCCAGGCCCGAATCCGAGGCAGAGTCCGAAGAGGATCCGCTGACTCCACCGCCACGAACCTGGAGCATGCCATGCAGCATGTTCATGCCACATGCGAATGGGTAGTCGCCTTCGGGGAGTGCGGGAATGTCCAAGGTCGTCGTTGAATACGCAGGCAGGGCAAGATCTATGCCCAGATCAGAGAAAACCACGTGCGACGAGCATTCGCCCGATTCCTTCCGGTCGAACAGCAATCGTATGGGCTTGCCTGCCTTGACCGCAATGTTTGAGGGCGAATACCCGCCTTTGACCTCAATCCTGGCAAGCTGAACGTCCCCCTCGTCCGAGGCTGCCTTCGCATGCTTCGGCGCAAAGAAGTAGCCTGCCACACCAGCCGTCAGTACCGTCGCCACAATCAACGCAACTGCAATTGCCATATGTCCCTCGCCTCTTTCAACGCCATATCCACTGCCCTGTCCCTCTCTGGACGAACATTGCTGTCGATTATACCCCCAGGGGGTATAATCAACACTGGAATGTTCTCGTGGCGTACAACACCCGACCGGTGTTCGGTGCGACGGAATCAATCGGCTTGCGGATTGGGGCGCGACAATGGATACGATGCGGAATGACCTGGACGGCGAACACGAAGGCCCCAGGCGGGGCAGTCAGGCAACAACGACGAGGGATCAGCCGATGAAGCCACCGAGGTCGCATATGTCACAGCAGCCACAGTCTGCGCACCCCTCACCGACGGGATCTCATGACGGGCAGCTCTCCGTTGGCTATGTGAAGGAGAAGGCCCGCGTCGTGGCACGCATGAAACGAATCGAGGGGCAGGTTCGGGCAATAACACGAATGATCGAGGACGAGACCTATTGCATCGATGTACTCACGCAGATCGCCGCCTCCGACAAGGCTCTCAAGGCCGTGGCCATCGAGCTGCTGGACAGTCACCTCGACCATTGCGTACGCAGCGCGATAGGCCATGGCGGCGATGAGGCCGATGCGAAGGTGCGAGAGGCGAGCGAGGCCATTGCGCGGCTCGTGCGATCATAGCCTTCTGTGACGGGCAGGAACCGTGATGGTCGGTCCGGCAACTATCCACACGGCGGCTGTCAGGGCGGAACCGAGCCAGACCGCCCACCATGGGAATGGAATGACAACCCTGTCGGCAGAAAGATTCTCGTTCAGGCTTGCGTTTGCGACGCCAGAGGTATCGACCCGAACTCCCCGGACAAGCAGCCTATGTGAATTCACTCCGGTGGGAGTGCAGGTCACAAGCGTGACGTAGTCTTTCCCGCTTACTCTCTGAAGGCTCGACATATCGTCTGGCTCGACAATCTGTATCTGATCGACCCGATATGTCAGCGTCTCACCTTCGACATGAATCTGAAAGGTATCTCCCTTCACGAGCTTATGGATATTTGAGAACAGCTGCGATAGCGCATATCCATTGTGTCCCGTGAGCACGGCATGGGTTCCCTTGCCTCCGACAGGCAAGGATGTGCCATACAGATGGCCGATGCCCCTTGCGAGGGTCTCCTCGGTCGTCCCATGATAGATCGGCAGATCAAGGCCGATCTTCGGAACGACGATCGTTGCCATCACCCCATCGCCCGCCGGATTGAGCAGGCTGTCATACTGTCTGGCCGAGGATGAGTCGCCGGTCTCACTGACGGCATTCCCATCTGAGCCACCTTCAGAAGTCCCGGCGAAGGGATCGAGTACGGTGTTCGGCCCAAGGGATTCGTTGTATCGCGTCGCAAGCCGCAGGTCCCGGAGCTGCTCCGCATCGTTCTTCGACTGCACGGCGCTCTGATACACCTGCAGCGTCCGCGAGTGCGATATGGTCGAGAACCAGTCCGCGCCAGACGGATACAGAGCGATTGCCGCACCGATCAGCACAAGCATCGCAAGCACAACGTTCCACAATCTGCTTTGCATGACACGCACAGGCAGACTTGGCCTGGTCCGCTGCCCGGACCCTATGATCTCTGAGAATTGAGGAAGCATGTCCCTCCCTGAAAGTGTTTTGGAGAGCGTTGCACAGCAAATCAGTCTGCACAGCCAATCAGTCCGTACAGCCAGTCCGTGTTGCCAGTGCCCGGATTCTGTTGCGACGGCACACATATCGGCGGTGCACGCATGTAAGAGGCGAATCGAGAAGAATAGCGTTAACTTCCCGATTCGCCATTTCAGGTCATCGCGCTGAGTTTGGGAGTTTCAGCGCGATGAAGTTCAACAGGTCATGCCGCCTCGACCTGTCCGTCCGCTACGCTCTTCAGTTCAGCGAATCTGCCTGTGCGACTCTTCTGCGTGAACGAATAGTGAGACCGGTAGCGACTCCAATCAGCGAAAGACCCGCTACGGTGAAGATCAGCGTCCCCGTTCCACCGCTGAGAGGAAGCTCGACCGGTGTCTTCTGCTTGTTCACTATCTTCAGCACTTTCGCCTCGCTCTTGCCACCGGCTGCGATGGTCACAGGAATCTGATCGGAACTCAGCTCATAGCCTGCCGGCGCCGCTGTTTCGACGAGCGTGTAATTGCCCGCCTTGAGAGCGATTGGGCCTGCATTCCCCTCATCATCGGTGGTGAGCGTCGTGACGACCGCGCCAGAGGCGTTCCTGACATCGAACTTCGCACCGGCAAGAGACTTCTCGCTCTTGCCTTCGGCATACTTCTCAAGCGCGAGCCATCCCCAATCGCTGTGCGGCTTGTTCGAAGGAACGTTCTTGGCATCGTTCACGTTTGCGAATGCCTGGTTATAGATGATGCCGTCCGCATCGGCCTCGAGGGATTCGTTGACCGTGGTCGAAAGTGTGATGGTGACGTCCGAACCCTGCACCAGCTTGGCTCTGCCCACCGCAGTGAAGGCCACCGTCACCTTCTGACCCGCCTGGGTGACTGCGTAATCGGTGACTGGCACGAATGTCGTGCTCCCCTGGACCACCGTCACGCCGGAATAGGTCAATGCCGCATCCAAGGTGTCATAGACCTCGACGGTATCGTAGGTCTTGCCCGCTGGCAGATATGGGAGACTGAGCTTGATTGGCCAGGCAATGGTGTCTCCGACCTTATATGCATTGGCATCGTTGACATCTTTGCCAAGAGAGGTGATCGAATTCTTTGGATAGACATGAATGCCGTAATTCCATGAACCATCCGAATCAGGAAGAGGAACGGTCACCACGAAAGGCTGGGAGCTGACGACGTTGCTGCCATCCGTAACCGTTTCGACGAACACGTATGCCCCAAGACTCAGCAGTGGAGACGTCGCGACTCCGTTGTCATCGGTTTCAGGAAGGGCGATGCCCGTACCCAGATCATAGGTGGATGAACCCTTGGAAAGCGTCTTTGCAGCCGTGTCGACCGTGAAGGATCCCGGTGTCAGCGTCGCCGCAGCATCCCATCCCGCATTGGTCGTCAGATCGATGCCAGTGATCGGATAGGCCGTGAACACGACATCCGCCAGTGGTTTGGCGCCATCCGGAACCTGACTGGAATCCTCATGACCCGAGGCCGCCGAACCCTTCTTGCTCGATTCGCTGTATTTGTGTATCGTGACCGTTCCCTTTGCAGACGGATTGATGTTGCCGACATTGGCCTCGGTCGCCTGTGCCGTTGAGACGAAGCCGAAAGCTCCGACCGCCACGCACAGCAATGAAACAGCGAACGACTTTGCCACGCCGATTTGTAAATGGTGCTTCATGATTTCCCCTTATTGAACAAGTACTTCCCCAATGCGCCGAAGACCCCCTCAATGGCAACGACGCACACAACATTTCTTGCAGATGACTGACTACCTTGCTGGCCTGATCCTTTTTGTAAGCACCGAGCCTGCAATGCCGCCGAACAGCACGAACAGTCCTATGAGCAGATACATCACGGTTCCCTCCCCACCCGTATTGGGCAATTCGACCCCTGGTTTCTGCGGATCGGAGACGTTCAGAGTGAACACTTTTCCGGTCTGGTCGGTTACGACCGAAACCTGGGAGGAGCCTGTGGTGAGCGCAACGGTTCCATCCGAATTCACCTTGAACTGCACCGGACTTGCAAGTCCGTCGTATCCCGTTGGAACATTGGCTTCCCTAAGCCAATATGTGCCCTCGGGTATGTTGCTGACCGAGAACTTTCCCGTCTGCCCGCTCACTGCAGTCGGGTTATATGTGGCCAGCACGCTTCCAGGCTGATTGCCGCTGTCAGACAGGATCTCGAAGCTTGCGCCATCGAGAGCGGTCGGAGAGGTGCTTGATGTCGCCTGTGGGCCATATTTCTGCAGATAGAAGTTCCACAGCTTCTGCACGGCCTTGTTCGTGAAGGTGCACGATATGGCGGCAACGGTGTTCGTCGGTATCGTCATCGTGTATTTCGTCGTGCTGCCCGCAACAGGGGTGACGGCGACCGCGGCTCCGCCATTGTTGGCATCGATGCAGCTCAGCGATGACGAATACTTGGAGAGGTCTGCGGTCGGTGAACCAGCCCCGACCTCTTCGAGCACATAGGTCGATCCGGGGACAGCTATGACTGGGCCGGCCACTTCATTCTGCGGACCTATGATCGATCCGCTCGTGGTCGCGGTCGCACTGGCCGCGCTGCTTCCCAACGGCGTGATCGAAAGCGTGAATTGATCGGTGGCGTCATATCGCGCCACCACGTTCTTTTTCAGCGCCTGAATCGTCGGAGGAGTCTGGCAGGAAGCCAGGTCCACGCCATCGATGTCATTGCTGCCATCACGGACCCGATAGGTCTGCGTCGGCTCCCCACCCTGAGTCGGGTCCGTCACGCCAATCCGTGTCACGGAATTGCTCTGTCCCTGAACGTAGACGGTGCCGGTGTTGCTGAAGGCCATCCCGTTGTATGTCAGCCCTGACCCATCGATGCTTGGCCTTGAGGCATATGGGATGCTTGCTCCGCTCGCCGCCGAAAGGGCGGATGTCGTGACGCCGATGATGTGATTGGCGCTTCCTGAACTGGACAGAACATACAGATTTCCAGATTGATCGAAGGCCAGATCGCCATTGGTACCTACCACATCGGATGGAAGGCTGATGTATCCGACGAAGCTGACTGCGAAGGTGGTCGGATTCGCCTTCCATATCAGGAAGCTGTTGGCTCCTGTGTTTGATGTGCCGAATCCGCCGAAATAATAGTATCCGTTGGAATCGGTCGGGTTTATTCCACCTGCGATCAGATCAGAGGCAGAGAAGCTGAGATTGCTGGGCTTCGTCAAGGTAGTGAATGCCGAAGACTGGACCGCCCCTGTCGAGGCATCCCATCGCTTTATGGCTACGGTGGAGGAAGTGCGCTCGAAGGCGAACGCGGTACTCCCGCTTGAACCGATGGCCAGTCCGTTGATGTCCCCTCGATTTGCAACAGGGAAGCTTATTCCTGTGTTCGAAAGAGCGGTGTTCACGACATCGCCGCTTGCCGTCACCCTGTATACGCTTCCGTTCGAGGTGACCGTATAGAAATTCCCAGTGGCGCACGACAGCGCTGTGGTCGTCGCAGCTTCAGCGCGCTGAGGATTCAGCGAAGCCACGATTCCCGCCGTCGCCAGCATGGCGACCACGGCGAAGATAGCATACAGATGACGCAAGGCATCCTGTCCGAAGCTCTTATGATTCTGTGATTTCATCACCGGTCACCCCCCAGATATGCGCTTGATGAGAATTTCCTTCTCAGCAGTGCCGCACCAAGGGCGCCACCCACTGCGAACAGCACTACGAATGCGGCGATGCTCGAACCGGTCCTTGCAAGCGGACCTCCGTACCAGCTGTACGAGCCAGGAACGGTCCCAGGCGTGCTCGTCACGCTCTTTGCAAGGTTCGATATCGTGTAGTCGCTTGCATTGTCGAAGGAATCGACTTTCACCATGAACGTGTCATGCGAAGCCACATATCCGTCTGGCGCTGCGACTTCTCGAATCCAATAATTGCCATATGCAAGACCGCTGATGGTCAGCAATCCCTTGTCATCCGAAGTCCAAGCGGAGCTTCCGTTCACAGTGATCGCATCCTTCGCTGCCTGCGCGTCGGACAGCGATGAGAATATCTGGAAGCGCGCTCCCTTAAGCGCACGCTGATTGCTCGCATCGACCTTCTTCAAGGTCAGATTGCCAAAGACCGCCTTCGGCTTGTTCGAGACGACAGTCGTCGAGGAATTAGGGAACAGCGTCGCCGAATTCGGTATCAACCCATCGGCTCCCAGAGCAGTGACCTTGGTTGTCAGCACGGTTCGCACCGCACTCTGCGGATCTGCCGCAATCGCCGAGAAGAGCTTGCCGCGACCAGCTTCGGTGAACGTGATCGAAACCGTGGTTCCACTCGCCGCCGTCGAGGACGTGACGACATAGTCCTCGGAGGAAACCAGCTTCACACCTGAGCCACCCGTCAGTGTGACCGCGCTTGAAAGCAGTTCGAGACGGGGATCCAAAAGATCGACGACACGATACATGTCGGTCGGCCTGCCACCGGGAATCGAAGACTCAATCGTCCAGATGACCGGCTTTTCGGTCGTCGATCCCTGCTCGACCTTCTTGACTATCGAAGAGACGACATTCTTCGGATACAGATGAACATCATAAAGCCACGAACCATCGTTGTCTGCTTTAGGAAGCGGAACCGTCACGACGACCGGCTGCGACGCCGTCACGTTCGTTGGCGTGGCAGTTTCCTGAACGAGGTAGACGCCCAAGTCCAGATCAGGGAAATTCGCGATGCCAGAGGCATCGGTCGTCGCGGTCTGAGCCGTCACATCCTTTGTGGCCGAAACCGCATTGCCTATGGCATCATCACCGCTGTATGCGGATTCAACGGCATCCCACCCACTTTCCGTGCTCAGATCAACGCCAGGAACCTTCTTGATCGAAAAAGTGACATCGGGAATCGCCGTCAGGTCAGCGAGCCTGTCGGCCCCTATCTCTGAACCGTCGTTGGGCAACTCCGCATTGACATTTGGCTGAGCATATTTGTGCACCGTCAAAGATCCTCGTTGACCAGGGTCTATGTTCCCCGAAGAACTTGCCGCATGCGCTGCAATCGGACTCATCGCGCTCGCAAGAACTATGAGCACGGTCATGCAAAACCCAAGTATCACATGGTTATAATCAGCGGATTTTGCAGAGAAAATTCGATTATTCATCAATCCCCCTCTCATCACGAAAGACAGGGCCCCCACCCTGACACAGACGCCACTCTGCGCAGGTATCATAAGCAGGGCAAAGCTTGGAAAAGCGGCTAGAATGGTACGTAAACGATTGCGAAAACCACGTAAACGATTACGTATTGCTCAGTGATATGCGACATAGCTGATCGTGGAGAATTTCGGCCGAAAAGAGAGCCATAATGGGGATTCATCAGACGAATATTCAGGATATTGCAAAAATCTGCCACGTAAGCACGGCGACTGTCTCAAGGGCGCTGAATCATAAACCGGGTGTAAGTAACTCTTTGCGCAGCGAAATCATCGCCACGGCGAAAAAATATGGATATCTGCCCGACAACCATGCCAGAGCGATGCGAATGGGCTCGTCGACCAACGTTTGCCTGGTCGTTCGAACCGGTCAGGACGTCGCGCATCTCTTGACCATGCAGGACTTTGAAATGTTTCAGCAGACCTTGGGAATGAGGCTTTCGACCATCTACGTTCCTTATGACAGCGATGTTATCGGCGCCATGGTCAGCGAGGAAAATCGCACCAGCGTGTCACTGTTCATCATCATCGGCTGGACTCTGGTCTCCGACTCACGGCGCTTCGCGCAGGTCAGACAGCCCATTCTGTTCGTTTCCTCGGATGATGCACCGGCTGACTATGCAGCAATCGTCGGAGACGACCGTTTCGGATCGGAGCAGGCCGCCAACGCATTGCTCGAGGCGGGTCACCGGCGGATGCTTGTCCTGACCGAGGAGAATTCCGCAGGATTGTCGTATTTCAAGGAGCGCATCGATGGCGTCAAGGATGCCTTTCGGCATCATGACCTTTCTTTCGGCAGCGCCACGATCTTTTCCGTCCCAATCGACTATCGAAGCTACAAGGCTTCGGCCGAGCGCTTCGTTTCACGCACGATCATTCCGTATCTTGAAGACGTGTCCGGCGTCCAGCCAACGGCCATAGCGGTTATGAGCGATTTCCTTGCCGCGGCGCTGGTCCACGAACTCTACGAACGCGGCTTTCACGTTCCTGAGCAGCTCTCCGTTACCAGCTTCGGTGGATGGGACATAGCCAACTACTTCCCGCAACCAATCACCTCCTGGGTGCAGCCCATACCCGACCTGCTGAGGGCGACCCTGCATGCCGTGCCGCTGCTGCTTTCGAAGACTGACTTCAGCGGCACCATCGCCCTGGGCAGCATGCATCCCAATGGCATCGAGGGTTCAGCAAGGGCAACCTCATCGACCCGCTTCGTGGTTTCCGGCTTTATGAGGAAGGGAAGAACGGTTCGCGCGCTTGCATAGAAGCCTCACCATGGAACGCGCGGGCAGTCCACACACGATATGTGCCGGACTTTCCCACATTGGCGCTAAACTTGGTGTGAACTTAAAGGAGAACACATGCTATTGAGCGACGGCGACATCAATGCTGCATATCGAGAGGGACGCATCTCATTGGATCCCTGGACCCCTGAAATGGTTCAACCGGCCAGCGTCGACGTGCGATTGGATCGGTTCTTCCGAGTGTTCAACAATCACGAATACACCTATGTGGATCCGGCAGAGGATCAGGGACAGCTCACGGAGCAGTTCGAGGTCCGCAGCGGCGACCCTTGGATCCTGCATCCAGGGGAGTTCGTGTTGGGCTCGACATGGGAATACATCAAGTTGGATGCGAGCATCGCAGCTCGTCTTGAAGGCAAAAGCTCGCTGGGTCGTCTGGGCATACTGACCCATTCGACGGCAGGCTTCGTGGACCCAGGGTTTGAAGGGCATATCACACTTGAGCTTTCGAACGTCAGCACGCTCCCTGTCAAGCTATGGCCTGGCATGAAGATTGGTCAGATGTGCTTCTTCAGCCTGTCCTCGCCAGCAGAGAATCCTTATGGATCGAAAGGAGCCGGATCGCATTACCAAGGGCAACGCGGACCGACTCCATCTCGCTCCTTCGTCAACTTCTACAAGGCTGACGTCTCTCAATAATTCAGTGGTTCATCTCTGCTACAGAGCCTTGGCCCGCTGATTGGCGGCCATGCCGCTCCTCGTTCTCCGTGCGCCCAGCGTCTCAACGCTTCATGGAACGAAGCACGAGCTTTCTGAGCTCGGATGCCACCAATACGAAGGCTGCGAGTGCCAGGCACTCGAACCAGGCCGTCATGTTCAGCGGTGTGGTGCCGAAGGCGGTGTTGAGGAATGGTACGTAGATGACCAGGAGCTGCAAAGCCACGGACAGCCCAATCGCACCCCAGAGCCACTTATTGGTGAAGAGGCCGACGAATGCCGATTGACGTGCCGAACGCGAGGCAACCGCATTGAACAGCTGGGCAAACACCAGAATGGTGAACCCCATCGTTCGAGCTTCGACCATCTGTGCATCATGGCCGAGCGCACTCACCGATCGGTCCGTGAACAATCCGCCACTCAGGTGCATGTCCATGCCGATCAGCGTCACGACTGCCATGATGATGCCGATGAATACGATATCGCCCCACATCTTGGCGTCGATGACGCGGTCGTGAAGGCCGCGCGGCGCACGGCCCATCACATCGTCAGTCTGTGGGTCGACGCCCATGGCGAGCGCAGGAGCAGCATCGGTAAGCAGATTGATCCAGAGAAGCTGCGTCGCAAGCAACGGAACCGTCACACCCTCGACACCCGGCTGCGTGATGCCTAGGAATCCGGCAAATATGACGCCGCCGAACACGGTGAGCACCTCACCGACATTGGAGCTGAGCAGATATCGCAGGAACTTGCGAATGTTATCGAATATCACTCGGCCTTCGCGCACGGCTGCGACGATTGTCGAGAAATTATCGTCGGCAAGGATCATCTTCGCGGATTCCTTGGTGACCTCGGTTCCCGTGATGCCCATGGCAACGCCAATGTCCGAAGTCTTGACCGCAGGGGCATCATTCACGCCATCGCCTGTCATCGCGACGATGTTATGCTGGCGCTGCAATGATGACACGATCTTCAGCTTGTGCTCGGGAGCCACACGCGCATATACGGAGACGTCGCTCGTGGTCGCGTCGAAATCATTCTCGGACAGGGCGTCAAGCTCGTCGCCGGTTCTGGCCTGTTCGCCCGGGCGGATAATTCCCAGATCGCTCGCGATGCGCGCCGCGGTGAGGGGATGGTCGCCCGTAATCATGACAGTTCGGATGCCGGCTCTGTGAGCCTCGGCGACCGCCGCGCGCACTTCCGTGCGTGGCGGGTCGATTATGCCCACCATCCCCGTCCAGATGAGGTCCTTTTCAATGGCTTCATCCTGCTCTGAGATATCGCTCACCTGTCCGGCAGCATTGGACACGACTCCTGGAACCTCGGAGAGCGAAGCCGTGCCGAGTGGGCGATACGCCTGTCCGAGCGTTCGGTAGGCCTGTCCTGACAAACTTTCGACGGTTGCGAGAATCGTCTGTCGGTCACCTTCGGTAAGTCTGCGAACCTGCCCATTCACCCTGATCCTGGTGCAGTACTGCATCAATACATCAGGAGCACCCTTGGCAAATACGCTGAGCCTGTTGCCATCGCCCTTGTCCTCGGCGATAACCGACATGCGCTTGCGTTCGGATGTGAAGGGAATCTCTGCGACTCTGTTCATGCTCCCGAGCTGCTTGTCCGCATGGACCTTGCGTGCGGCGACCACAAGGGACACCTCCGTCGGGTCTCCTACGATCTTCCATTCGTCGGCATCCTCGTCCTTGCGCACATCGCCGTCATTGGCCATGGCACCTATCGCAAGCGTGCTCAGGGTCTCGACTCGTTCGGGCGCATCCGAGGCAAGATCGGAACCGCCAGCGCCCACCATCTGGCCAATTGGCGCATATCCGGTGCCGGTGAGCTCAACCTCCCCGCTCGGGGTGACGACCTTCTCGACCGTCATTTCGTTGCGAGTAAGGGTGCCGGTCTTATCCGAGCAGATGACCGAAGCGGAACCGAGAGTCTCGACCGAACTGAGCTTCTTCACGATCGCATGGTGCTGGGCCATGCGCTGGACTCCCAAGGCAAGCACGACCGTGAGTATCGCGGCGAGACCCTCCGGCACAGCCGCAACCGCCAGCGAGACTGCAAGCAGCAGGGAGTCTATGACGTCCTGCGTGCTGTGGAACCCTGAGATGGTCGCAAGCGCGACAAGCACGAGCACCGCAATGATGCATACCGCAATTCCGAGAATCTTCGAAACATGCGTCATCTCCTTCTGCAATGGAGTCGTTTCATCCTCGGTCTGGGAAAGCATGTCGGCAATCTTGCCGACCTGCGTGTTCATGCCCGTTCCGGTGATGATGGCCCTGCCTGTTCCCTGAGTCACCGCGGTGCCGTTGAAGACCATGTTGCTGCGGTCGCCAAGAGCCTTGGCGGATGCAAGCGTGTCGGGCTTCTTGCTCACGGGAACCGATTCACCGGTCAGCGAGGCCTCCGCGATGCGAAGGCTTGCGGCGCTGAGCAGACGCCCATCTGCGGAAACAGTATCCCCCTCACCGAGAACCATGATGTCGCCCGGCACGAGCTCGACCGTGTCGATATGAGAAACGCGGCCGTCGCGCAGCACCGACGTCTGGGGTGCCGTCATCTTTGAGAGGGCGTCAACGGCCTTTTCGGCCTTGGCCTCCTGCAGGTATCCGAGCACGGCGTTCAGCACGAGGATAAGGACTATGACTATGGCATCGAACGGGAGCGCCTCACTTCCCTCACCGCTGTGCGATGCCTGCGATCGTTCAATGAACCAGGCGACCACAGATATTCCAGTGGCCACGAAAAGCAGATAGACGAGCGGGTCCCTGAACTGTTCGAGGAATTTTTTCCACTTCGGCACTGGTGGTGCGGATTCGAGCTCATTGCGGCCAAATTGCTCAAGACGGCGCTCCGCCTCCTCTGAGCTCAATCCGGTCGAAGCATCGACATTCATTGCCCGTAATACGTTTCGTGCATCAAGCTGCGAAGGATCCCGATCCTCAATGCTGGCCTGATTGTCGGAAGCTGGGCTGTTGCCAGCTACCTGTGGCACGGATACGTCGATATGTTCACTGGTAGGTCCAGTCATTCTCGAACTCCTAGATCAGCCGCGGAGTATTCAGCCATCGGACCTCGTAACGCATTCCCCAATGTTGCATCAAGCACCACTTGAAATGGGAAGCCATGACTGCGCGGTTGTGTTCCAGCGCTTATGCGCCGGTGTGACACGTTTATTATGTCATAGACCGCTCATATACGGCACGATTCACACGCGCCATTCTGACGTGAGCGAAGAAATGTCCGCAATTTCTGCCGAAATCGATAGATGATGACAAGAGCAGCAGGTAGGTTTGACTGCATGGCTATTAAGAAAGGCCCGACCAAGGGTTCGGGCGGGAAGCATCGCAGCAAACTGCGTGGAAAAGGCCCTACCCCAAAGGCTGAGGACCGCACATATCACAAGGCATATAAGGCGAAGAAAGCCTCGGAGCGCCGTAACGCCTCCGATCCAAGACTTGCCGCGCGTCGTCGCGTTGCTCGTTACGCCTCTGACTCCGATGATCTGGTCTTCGGACGTAACTCGGTTCTTGAGGCGTTGCGGGTCGGGGTTCCTTCGACTCAGCTCTACATCGCAAGCAGACTTGAGCATGACGACCGCACACGCGAAATCGTGCGTCTGGCCGGCCTTGCTGGCCTGAATCTGCTGGAGGCCGACCATTTCGAGATGGATCGCATCGCACGCTCCAGCAACCACCAGGGGGTCGTCCTGAAGGTTCAGCCGTACGACTATTCCTCTCTGCAAAACCTCGTCGAACATGCAGAGAAGAAGTCTCGAGCCATGGAAGGAGCGTCGGAGAAGTCCCGCATTAAGGCAAAGCCTCTGTTCATAGCGCTTGACAACGTGACAGACCCTCAGAATCTTGGCGCTGTCATACGGTCAGCGGCAGCCTTTGGCGCATCGGGAGTCATCATCCCCGAGCGAAGGAGCGCCTCGGTGACCGCTGCTGCATGGAAGGTCTCTGCCGGAGCTGCAGCCCATATGCCCGTCGCACGAGTCGTGAACATGACCCGCGCGCTAGAAGGACTGAAAGAACGCGGCTATTACACTGTGGGTCTCGATGGCGGCGGCGATGCCGTGGTCGGCGAGACTGGCTTCGAACGCGATCCACTGGTTGTCGTTCTTGGCTCCGAGGGCGAGGGTCTAAGCAGATTGGTCCGTCAGACCTGCGATGTCATCGCCGGAATCCCAATCAGCTCGACGGTCGAGTCCCTGAACGCGTCAGTTGCCGCTGGAATCAGCCTATATGCGGTTGCAAAGGCACGAAACGAGTGAATTTTAAACGAGATTCCGAGTTTTGCGGCAATTCTCAAGTATAAAAGGCAATTTTTGTTGAAAACCCGACGGGAAAAAGCCAAAAATCAACCTTGATACTTGAGAATTGCCGCAAAACTCGGAATCTCGTTCCATTCAAGCATCGAATGCCGTTTCAGCTGGCCCACACCGCCGCATCCGGATCGTCCTCGGGGTTGTATTCCCCATAGCTTTCCTCGTCGTCAATGACGCCGCTCTCCGCCTCATCGTTGATGTCTTTCATCGCCGCCTCATCAAGCCTGTATTTCGGCAGCACGTTCTCGATGTAGCTTTCAACGGCATCGCCCATAGGAATGTCATGCCCCGCCTTTTCAGCAAGATACCAACGATCGGTCAGGATTTCATGGAAGAACTGCGCTGGCTCGATCTGTGACCGGTACTCAGGTGGGATCATGCGAACGGTTGGCTCGAAAACCTCTCGCATCCAATCGGTGGCCACGATTTCGATATCCTCTCCCTGCCGCCATGTAGAAGCACGGTAGGCATCCAAGTCATTGAGCAGTCTTCTGGCCTGATTCTCCTGGACGTCCAGACCAGTCAGGCGCAACAGCTTTCGAGAGGCATATCCGGCATCGACGACGCGAGGCCTGACCAGTACACGGTTGCCATCGGTCGCCGTCTTCATCTCCAGCTCATCGACATCAAAACCCAAGTCGTTGAGTTTGTTCACACGCTGCTCGATCTTCCACATCTCATTGGGATTGAAGCTGTCCACATCGGTCAGGGCTCCCCACAACGAACGATAGCGTTCGACGAGCCTGTCTCCGACAGCGACCTCATCGACGTCAGCAGGCAGCAGATTGCCGGAATTCAGATCCATCAGTTCACCGATGATGTTGGTGCGGGCAAGATCGATATCATATTCTCGCTGACCATCGGTAAGATTCGGGTGCAGATCGCCGGTTTCTGCATCCACGAGGAACGCGGCGAACGAGTCCGCATCCCTGAGGAACAACACGTTGGAAAGAGAGACATCACCCCAATAGAAGCCCACCAGATGCAAGCGGACCATCAGCACGGCAAGCGCATCGATAAGGCGCTCCGCGGTGTCTGCGCGAAGATTGCGCGCAAAAAGCGCACGGTAAGGCAGCGAGAACTTCAGATGGCGTGTCACCAGAATCGCTTCCAATTCCTGGTCTTCGGGCGTATGACGGCCCGTCACCACCGCGATTGGGGTGACTGTCGGCAGTTCGAGCTTCTGCAGACGCCGGAGCAGCTCGTATTCTCGCTCAGCAACCGTCCGAGTGATTTCCTTCATTGCATATACGTCATCGCCCACATGCACGAAGCGCACCACGTGACGGGAGATGCCACGGGGAAGATTCGCCAGATAGTCCTTCGGCCATTGAGACAAGGGTTTTTCCCATGGAAGCGTGAACATCTTCGGATTGGAGCTGGCAGCCGTGATGCGCAGCGCATGCGCGACATGAGGACCGTTCGTCTCATCAGTGGAGATGACCGAGGTCGCCTTGACCGCTCTGGGATCCATCCTCGAAAGCTTCTGATTATCCATAGTCATACCTCCAGTATCCACAACGAGCCGAACAAGACGGCAAAACATGTGAAATACATGTATTCGGCACAAGGGCGAAGAAGAAAAATGCCCCCGCCAACTTTCCGGCGGGAGCATTTCAGAGAGAAGGAATAGAGAGAAAGAAATCATCACTGCCGAGCCAAAGCCTCCACAAGCCTCCGCCCAGCAGTTGAATTAGTCTAGTTCAGACGCAATTCGGTCGCGGTGGAGAAGAGATGCATCTTCGCCGGATCGATATGAATCTTCACCGTCTGGCCAACCGCAGGGAGCTCGCGAGGAGACACGCGGACGGTTGTCATGTTGTTCTGATCGGACATCATCGTTGCATCCTCAGCAGCGCTGTCATCCGTCAGAATGTGGCCATAGATGTAACCGTCAGATCCAAGATCCTCGACATTCGCAACCTTCAGCGAGAAGGCATCCGGTTCGTTCGGACCTGCGAGCGAGGCATCTTCCGGACGGAATCCGAGAACGATCTTGCTGTTGTCCTCAGGTGTGAGCTTGTCGACTGCTTCCTTGGGAAGGCTGATCGTATCGTCACCAATCTTGGCCTGGCCATTCACGACTGGGTGAATGTTCAAGTTCATGGATGGCGAACCGATGAAGCCTGCAACGAAGACGTTGGCTGGGCGATCGTAGAGCTCGGTGGGGCGGCCGACCTGCTGAAGCAGGCCAAGCTTGATGACGGCGATGCGATCGCCCATCGTCAGGGCCTCGGTCTGATCGTGGGTCACGTAGAGCGTCGTGACACCGAGCTGACGCTGCAGTGCCGCAATCTGCGTACGTGTCTGAACGCGAAGCTTTGCATCCAAGTTGGAAAGAGGCTCATCCATAAGGAAGACCTTGGGCTCACGGACGATTGCGCGACCCATGGCAACACGCTGACGCTGGCCACCGGACAGAGCCTTTGGCTTGCGGTCGAGGTACTCGGTGAGATCGAGAATCTCAGCGGCCTTTTCGACGCGCTGACGGATCTCGTTCTTAGGAGTGCCGGCGATCTTCAGGGCGAAGCCCATGTTGTCTGCAACGGTCATATGAGGATACAGTGCATAGTTCTGGAAAACCATGGCTATATCGCGATCCTTTGGCTGCATCGTAGTGACGTCCTTGCCACCAATGAGGATGCGACCCTTGTTGACTTCCTCAAGTCCTGCAAGCATTCTCAGCGTTGTAGACTTGCCGCAACCGGAAGGTCCAACCAGAACGAGGAATTCCCCATCCTTGATATCCAGATTCAAATCATCTACCGAAGGCTTGTCGTTGCCTGGATAGATACGAGTAACATGCTCGAATACCACTTCTGCCATGTTGTTTTCCTTTCATCGGCAGGTACGTGCCGAACGATCCGTAGTGAAGGGTTTCACTGTGGTGCTGTAGAGCGATTACTCTTCCGACTGTGGAAAATGCTCGCTGCAGCGTTGAGTTATGTGGTTCATCGAAGAAAACTCTCCCTTGAGCCATGGCCAACTATACACCAGCTTAATTATCGAATGAACGGCGTGTCCTAAACGGAAAACCGATGTCCAAAGAAACCCTTGTGAGCTGCACCCACCCGCAACATGGGTATTTCAAGCAAATCTGACGCAACTTTGTGCACAGTCACAATAAAGTGGCGCACAATAGAGGCATGGATGATTTGAGCATGGTCAATCTTCAGCCTGGAGAGCAGATCGGTGGGTATACGCTGATCGCCCCTCTCGGTGGAGGAGCCATGGGCTCCGTCTGGAAGGTGAGGGACGATGGCGGGCAGCTCCATGCCATGAAGATTCTGCGCGATTCATTGAACGATGAACGGTCGCTGGTAAGCACCACGGTCGACAGGTTCGCTGCTTCTGGCACCTCTGAAACCGTCACCGCCCGCGAGCGACTTCGAAGGGAAGCGATGGCCCTGCAACGCGTGCACCATCCCGGAGTATGCGAAATCGTGGATATGGAATTGGATGATGCCCTTGCCTTCATCGTGACCGAACTGATCGAAGGCAACAATCTTCGCGATGATATCGCCGAAAACGGAAGATATATCGGCGATGACCTGGAGCGGCTCGCTTCGAAGCTCATGGATGCCGTGCATGCGGTGCATCATGCCGGCATCGTTCATCGAGACATCAAGCCGACAAACGTGATGATCGCCGCGACGGGCCCGATTCTTGTCGATTTCGGCATTGCCATGGGCGAGGGCGAAAGCCATGTGACTCGAACAGGCCTGGTCATGGGAACCCCCGGCTTCATAGCACCGGAAATCATCGACGGAGCAGAATCGTCTGCGCTTACGGACTGGTGGAGCGTAAGCGCAGTGCTTGCATATGCCGCCACGGGAAAGGCGGTATTCGGCACACGGCCGATGATGACCGTTCTGGAGCGGGAAGCCTCTGGCAACGCTGACCTTTCTGGGCTGCCGGACAGAACCCAGGCGGCCTTCCGCCAGGCACTCTCCCCAAATCCCGAAGAACGATGCACCCCGGATGAACTTCTGCATGCGATCACCGTGGATGCCCTGGCTCCCCAGCTCTGGAATCAGGCCATCGAAAATCAGGAGTCCTCGACCGCCCTGCTCGGAAAAAATCCGAATGGCGAGATCATAGACAAGGACTCCCGGCTGCACCACTCCCCCGACCCACTGCAGAATCAGTCACCCGAGAACCCTTCCGACCAGGCATCCGGGACACAGATGATGCGCCCTTTTGGCATCGCCTCTTTGGCTGATGGACAGCATGACGATGAAAGCCCTGCCATCGCACCCACGGCCGCCCTCGGCGATCTGCCTGCCGACTCATCTCCATACGAGACCAATCCACGCACGCTGTGGGGAATGAACGGGGCTGAATCCGACGGATATCGCGCAGACGAGGACCCTGCCCCTGTGGGATATGGCGAAGGATATCAGGCTGACGAGCCCGGAGAGCCTTATGAAGAGCCCTATGAGAAGCCTTTGGACGCAGACGGCGATCCATGGCAGAGCAATGTCACCGATACTCAGCCCGATGTCCCCGAACGCGAACGAGACCTCTATCAGCATCGGGGAAGCATCGTGCTGATGGCGATTGCGGCCTTTGTCACACCGATGTTCGCGTTGCTCCCAATATATGCATTCATGATCTCCTGCCTCGGACTTTGGATCTGCGTATGCATGGGCATGGCGACCGATGCCCAGCTGAACAGGGAAGAACGAAGGGGAGGATTCCGGAACAGATCCGATGTTCTTGTAGCATTGACCACGATGCCCTGGCATGTGGCAAGATCCTTCATCGTCATGGTTTCGCGTGCACTTGTTCAGATCATCATGCTGACGATTGTCATCGGACTGTCCACTGTCGCCTTGTCGCTCCCGACGACAAGGCACACCATGCAGCTGGGAACGCTGACCTTCAGGATTCCCCTGCCATCTGACAGCGCGGTATCGGCTACCGGTCTCATCATTGCAGGAGGAATGCTCCTCGCCTGGATCATAACGACCGCCGGTCCGCTGTCGGGAACCATTCGTCTCGGCGCAGGCCGCCTCCGTGGCAGGTATCTTCATATCGATGAACGCGATTCGCCAAACGAACATGGCCGCGATCGCGATGATGCAATCCGATACGATGCGGCTCAGGACTTGCAAACCGCACACGATGCGTTCAGCCCGATTGCCTCGCGCGTGCTATTCTTCGTCTGGATCGCCGCGTTCGCCGCAGTGCTTGCCGCGCTTGCCGGTTCACCCGCCATCGACTGGAATCCACTGCAGGCAATATATTGAGAACGGTACAGTACAGTAAAGCTGTCATGAACCGTGAAAGGACATCAGATGGCTCAGAACCCCAAGAGGAATTCGCCCAGTAACAAGGCTTCATCGAACAGGAACCCAGTCCGTGCGACGCAGAACAAAAATTCCAGAAATGGCCGACGAGCGGCAGAGGAACAAGCTGAGCGCGAACAACTCGCCACGATTGCAAAAGAGCGTAAGCAGCAGACGATAATCGGCATCATCGTTGTCGCCGTGGTGGTTGCCTTGGTCGCGATCGCAGGATTCTCGGTCTGGAGGGCAAACCGTCCAGTCAGCGAGGCAACCGTCCAGAAATCCTACGATGCCGTGCAATCGGTGAAGACCAAGCCCGCGGATGCCAACAGCAAGGGCGGCTTCCTGATTTCCAAGAATGGACTCAACAAGAAGATCGCGAAGGTCCCCACGGTTGAGATCTACATGGACTTCCTGTGCCCCGGCTGCGGCTCATTGAACCGATCCCTTGACCCGACTCTGACGGCGATGGAGCAGGCTGGACAGATAAACCTTGAAATCTATCCAAACGCCTTCCTCGATTCCCTTTCGACTGACGAGTATTCGACCCGCACCGCCAGCCAGGTCGCATACATCGCGCAGAACGATCCGGATCACGTTCTCGCATTCATCGCCAACCTCTTCGCAGAGGACTTCCAACCGAGCGAAAGCAGCTACAAGGCAGTGAGCAACGCGACCCTGCAAAAGCTCGCGATCAAGTCCGGTGTGCCGTCGGCCATCGCAAAGAAATCGACGGCAGGAACATACACGAGCTGGATAACCAAGATCTCCTCATATACCCCTCTGCGCAAGGAACTCTGGAATGTCTCAGGCTCCAACAAGGGACAGATGACGACCCCGACCGTGAGGATCAATGGCAACTATTGGGATCTGGTCACCGTTGAAAGCGCAAACAGCGATCTTGTCTCGGACTTCCTGAAGGCAGTCGGTCTGGAGGAATCCGAAATCGGGACCTCCGGCAAGCTTCCGTCGATAGGTTCGACCGGAAAGCCGATCGCAATCAGCTAGTCTTCGACAGACTCAGAGTGTGCCTTGGAATCGGAGTATTGGAATTCCTCAATGTTTCCAATCCACCAGGTCTCCAACGACCAGGCACACTCTGTTCGTATTTCTAGAGATGTGCTGGTATGCTTTTCATTTGTTGCCTCCTTAGCTCAGTTGGCCAGAGCAGCCGCCTTGTAAGCGGCAGGTCGTCAGTTCGAATCTGACAGGAGGCTCTCCCATTTCCCAGAATTTCGGTTTCTGAACCGTCGATGCCATGGCTTTGAGCTCGTTATTCCAAGCTTCCCTGCAAGAATGGCATCCTGGGCATCACGACTTTGGAAGACGGACGGAAACCGTCAAGGCTCCGCTTGTCTTGCCTCTGGTCGCTGCCGAAGAACAGCGAAGAGCGACGAAGCGACACAAGACTCAGGCGACCACGTTTGGCTTGAGACCCCTTGCGTTCTCTACGGCATTGCCCTGGCCGCAGATTGCCAGGAAATTCGCCAGCATCCGATAGCCTCCTTCGGTCATCACCGATTCAGGATGGAACTGGACTGCGTACAGCGGAAGGGTGCGATGCCTCAACCCTTGAATGATACGGTCATTCTGAGTCCACGCGGTTACCTCAAGATCGTCCGGGACGGTGTCATCCTCGACAGCCAGGGAGTGGTATCTCGTTGCCACCATAGGGTTGGGTATTCCTGCGAAAATGGCGTCATCGAGATGTTCGATATTGCTCGTTTTCCCATGCATGATCTTTGGGGCATGCCCGACGGTGCAACCATAGACCTCTGCCAGTGCCTGGAGCCCGAGGCATACACCGAACATAGGCGTGGCCGTTCGGGCGCAGAGACGGATCGTGTCCTCGCTCAGTCCCGAGTCGGCAGGCGTGCCCGGTCCCGGAGATATCAGGACGCCGTCGAAGTCATCCAGTGCATGTTCGTCCTTCAGGGCCGCGGCGTCGTTTCGAAGTACGGTGACCGTGGCTCCCAGCGTCTTGATGTAGCCGACGATGGTGTAGACGAATGAATCATAGTTATCCACCACAAGTATGCGTGCCGAGTCGCTCATATCCCCTCCTGAGGTTGTGCGAAATACATTGTGTCACACTGCCATTCCATCCATATTGCACGATGTCCTTCGCCCGGCGCCAGACTTGCGAGCGCGTCGGGCTCGAACGCAGGCATTGCGACGAATGGTGCTTCAGTGTCTCTCCAGGCCTTCTATTGAACCGAAACATAGTTCGACATCAACTGCAGGTAAGGAACATTCGTGGCCATCCAAGGGAACAGCCACTCGAACATGGCCGCCGATGCGGCGATTCCAAGAACAAGCATGAGCAGCCAGCGTATCGGGGCGATGCCGGATTGGTGACGATACAGGGAGCCATACAGGCTGAAATCAGGACGGGGCTTTGCGCCACTGCGGATCGCCCGCAGGGCTGGATACCTCCATACCGCAAGCGCGGCCAGATATATGATCGCATAGGCGATCAGAAGCACCGCGAAGACCGGGCGCAGGGAGCTCAGCCTTGCCAGGACGGATCCCTGGCTTTGCTCCTCGAATTTCACGGCGCTGGTCCCCGAAGACGTCGCCAGCTCCTTGGGAATTCCATCGGATACCTTCGCCCAGTACTCCAGCTCTCCCCAGCTGATCCAACGGTGGGTGGCCTCGGTATATCGAGGCTCGCACGTCGTGAGCGTTATCATCCGCTTCACGACTGCTGAGGTGGGATCGGTGGGGTTCGCGGCAATGACGCTCACATCGGTCGGCAAGACAATCTTCTTGGTCGTATACCGGTAGACGTACCAGTAATCCTTGGTGCGAACGATGATTGCGTCACCCTGCTTGAGGGTGTCCACATGTGCGAGAGGCTCGCCATATCCTGCGCGGTGCCCCGCGACGGCGAAATTCCCAATCTGCCCTGGCATCTGCGTGTTGGTGTAGTGGCCAACCCCATGGCGCGCCAATTGCTCGTTCGTGGTTCCCTGAACGATGTTTCTCGACCAAGCGGAGCCGAATCGAGGAACGTAAAGCTGTGCGATCAGGTCACCGACCTTCGCGCCTGTGGGCTGCTCCGGAGGATCGCCCTTCTGCGCGGTGGCTATTTTTACGCTTCCGTTGGCGCTTCCCGGGTCGGACCACGACGAGGTCTGACGCGTCGCAAGCTGCGTGTGCTCTGACTCGACTCCCGTCCACCACAGCTGCCAGGCAATGTACAGGGCACACACAACCGCAAGGGTGACGAGAATCTCACCGACCAGACCCATGGCGACCAGCCACGAATGTCGCGACCTTCTCGGCCGCTGAATCTTCATTTCGTAGGAGTCCGTGGAATCGTCGTCACGATAGTCGTCGGAATTCAAATCGTCGAGTGATTGATCTATGGCATGCCGCCCAACTGACGAAGCGTTATGTCTACTCATTGTCTTTTGCCTTTTCATCGACTTTCGCATACTGCAGTGGTTGGAGCACGGCGGTTGCCTTGGGGAATGTGAGGGATGTGGACGTTTCGACTTTCCATCCTAGACCAATCGAACTCACGTACTCCTGATATATCTGAATTGTCGGCGAATTATCAAGTGCGTTGATCATCTGCTGCGTAGGCCCTATCGCAGAAACCGTATAGGGCGGGGAGAACTTCTTTCCCTGGATGAGCAATACGTTGCCGACGCATCGCACCGCAGTCGTCGGCAGCACTCGCTGATTTTGAATCTCCATGGATTCTGCGCCGCCTGCCCAAAGTGCGTTGATCACGCCCTCCAGGTCCTGCTGATGCACGACATAGTCATTGATGGTCGCTGATGAACCCGATTCATCGAGTTTCTGCTCCCATAATGGGGAATCATCAAGTGTGACGGTCACTCCGGGCCCTTTCACGGCGGGAAGAACCGTGCTTGCACCAGGATCATCGCTTTGCGACTTGGTGGACTCGCTTGTGCTTGATTTCAACGAATTGATGCGCGAGCTGAGACGATTCACCTGTGCGCTCAGAGCGTTGACCTTTTCGACACGCTCCTCGACCAGACCTGCGGTATCCGACGTGACGGTCACGGAACGATTGACTCTGATATTGGTAATCAACAGATAGCCGGTAAAGGCGAAAACGATTGCAACGGCAACCATTCCGGCCAGCGAATGGTGGATCTGATGCTTGCCAGTATGCTGTGCCATATCCGACCTTTCTGGCTGTCGATGTGGTTACTTTAGAATCTAACCATTATTATGACTTATAGCCTATCGAAGGAGACTACACTCATGGCAGATCAAGAGCTGCACGAAACCGACGCTGATGCGCAGGATTCCGGGCAACAGAAGTCAGCTGCAGAACAGCAGACCACGGACTCACAGGTCTCGGAACACACTGAAAGCGAACATGACACAGCTCTGGACACTGATGATGGTGACGATTCCGAGGAATATGACGAGGAAGACGAGAACTACGGCGTTTCCATGGACAAGGTCCAGGCCGTGCTCAACCAGACCGTTGACAAGAACGCTCTGACTCCCCAGATGAAGCGCATGATCCAGCGTCAGGAAGAGAACACGAAGCGCGTCGAGGAATCGATCAAGGGCACGAAGGCCAACGCCGGCTGGTTCGTTCCAGTCATGTGCGCGTTCATGATCATCGGCGTGATCTGGTGCGTCGTCTATTACCTGAACAGCGGATATCCCATTCCTTCGATCGGTGCCTGGAATCTTGCCATCGGTTTCGGTCTCATCATGATCGGCTTCTTCATGACCATGGCTTGGCGCTGAACCGAAGCGCAGCAAGCAAGCAATCGAGCAACGCTCAGTCAGAACGACGCAGATCGCGCATTGCAGGCGATGACGCATATGATCTGGAACTCCACGGCAGACACGAGAATCCCACGTCTTTCACGACGTGGGTTTTTATGTCATTCGCCCAACATGAAGAAACGACACTCCGATTTGTTTTTTACAGCATGTCCATTACTATATAGATGTGTTGGAACTCAAATTTTTTTACTGGGTAAGTATCCAGAAGTCTTCCCCCCAACAATGACTTCTGGTCACTGATGGGTCGAGCTATCCCCCAACCTGCTCGCCCGTTATAGGGCGGGATCATCCCCTTCAATCCCGCCCTTATTCTTTATCCCATGCCCTGCCATGGGAATGCAAGGCACACGGCCAATGCGAAGAGGCGGGGTCGCAGTGAGTTCGGACATCGCACACTGAGCTAGGTCACCAATTGCCCACTCATGTCCGACTCACGACGCCACCGTTTTTCACAACACCGTCTTCCACAACACCGTCTTCGCATCATCGAACAGGCTAAGAGGCCTGTGACGAAAGATCATAGACAGTCACACCATCCACAGTGGTTGCCTTGTAGTGCGCGGCAACCCAGGAGGCAATCTTGGACGCGGAGCCCGAGCCTCCCATCTGCGTCCCACCCATTGAGGAAGATGCGATGTAATAGTGGATCAGGCCCTTCTTGACGTACTGCTTGAACTGCTTGAGCGTCGGCGCGGGATCCGAGCCATTGAAGCCGCCAATCGCCATCACGGCCTTTTGCGAAGCGAGCTGATAGCTTGCAGCATTCTGCGAACCTGTCGTGGCGGCAGCCCAGCGGTAGGAGCCTGAGGTTTTTTTCAGCATCGACACGATCTTCGAGCTCGCGGTGCTCCCGCTCATTCCCATGCCAGCTCCCATGCCTTCAGCGGAAGATCCTCCTTCCATGCCTTCCATCGAAGCCGTTCCACCTTCTTGCGTGGATCCTTCGCTCATGGCACCTTCAGAGCCCTCAGCGCCGTTAGGAGCGGACCCGCTTGGCGGTTGGCCCATTTCACCGTTGCCCATTTCACCGTTGCCCATGGCTCCCTGCTCCATTGAACCGCTTGACATTTCGGGAGACTCACCCGAATTCTGCCCCGCTGCGCCCGATGGGACTTCGGCATTCGATCCAGATTGCTGGCCGTTGCCTTCGGCTTCCGCATTTCCTGATTCTCCCGACGAGCCACCCGGTCCGCCACCTTGGCCGCCGTTCGGGGCGCTTCCCTGCCCACCGCCCATGCCACCCATGCCAGTGGAAGAGGTCACATTCGGTCCTGCAAGAACGATCGACCCCGTATGACCCGTGCCGATGGTGTATGCCGTCCATGCGAATGGGCCGGAAAGCAGTGACACCGCCGAAAGCGCGAAGCCCACGATCGCGATCCGCTTGGAAGATGACAGTGCCGCAACGATCAGTACCACTGCTGCAAGAATTCCACAGCCCAGGATGAACCACTTCAGCCAAGAAAGCCATGTGCTTCTTCCGGCAAGCGTGAAGGCCCAGTATGCCGAGCCGAGCACCAGCGCAGGTGAGACGATCTTCGCCCATAGCGACTTGCGCGCCACCCACAGGCCCATGACCGCAACTGCTGCAAGCACGGCAATCGCAGGTGACAGAGCGACTGTGTAATACTGATGGAATATTCCTGCCATGAAGCTGAACGTCAGCCATGTCACGACGAGCCATCCGCCAAAGACGATCACGCTTGCACGTCGAAGATCCACGCGGGACGCACGTCCAAGCACGATGAAGCCGATGACGATTCCAGCAATTGCGAGCGGCGCCAGCCAGGCGATCTGAGTGCCATATTCGCCATCGAAGAGGCGAGTCCATCCTGTCTGCCCCCACATGCCACTGCCAGTCGTGCCCGTGGATGAACCCCCAGGAACGACGGAGCCCTCCTCGCTGCCTGTCAATCTGCCAAAGCCGTTGTATCCGAAGGTGAGTTCCAGGAATGAGTTATTCTGCGATCCACCGATGTATGGGCGTGAACCTGAGGGAACAATGACGGTCAGCAAAACCCACCATCCAGCAGCGACGACAATGCCAGCAATTGCAGCGAAGCCATCGACTATGCGGCGCACAAAGCCTGTCGGAGAGGCGATGAGGAATGCGAATGCGAATCCCGGGAGCACCAGGAACACCTGCATCTGCTTCGTGAGGAAACCGAATCCAATCAATGCTCCAGCAGCGATCATCCACCATGTGCGACGGCGGTTGCCCGCCTTCGTTGCGGCGTATTCAAGCGAGCGCAGCACGGCATGCGCTGCCGCCATCATCAGCAGGATGAGCAGGGCGTCTGGGTTGTTGAACCGAAACATCAGAGCCGCGACGGGCGTCAGGACAAATACAAGACCCGCAATCAGACCTGCTGCGTTGCCCCAATATCTGCGGACTGTGGCATAGAGCAGAAGTGTGGTCAGCACGCCCATGATCGCCTGAGGAAGCAGTATGGAGAAGGAACTCAGGCCGAACGCACGTACGGAAAGCGCCATGATCCAGATGGATGCCGGTGGTTTGTCGACGGTTATCGCATTCCCGGAATCCAATGATCCCCACAGGAAGGATTCCCAGTTGACCGATCCGGCCTGCGCCGCGGCCGAATAGAATTCATTCGCATACCCGGAAGCCGTGAGATTTATGAAATACGCCGCTGCTGCAGCCGAGACCAGAAGCGCCAGCAGAATCCAATCCGAAAGCCTCCTCTTCGGCAGGCGGTACATGGTGATTCCAAGTCGAGATGCATGCCGATTCCTTGACAAGGCCGCTCTTCCATGACGTCCTGCTCCTGCACTGTGCGGGGCGACCGCCGTCGAGGCAAGGGGGGTGCTGAGTCGTTCGGTCATCATGCGCTCACTTTCACATTGGCGAGTTCAATCAATGACCCGCGTAATTCCTGCTGGCTTTGGGATCCCCAACCGAGGGATGCGTATGGATTGGAAATGCGGCAGCCTATTTCGCGGCGCATATCCTGCCGCATTCGCCGCATGCCAGATATGTCCTTGCTGACTGTGTCAGGAATGTTGACCCGGCTGTCGCTGTCTTCCACCCAGGTCACCGGGATTTCGTAGATATGCATGCTGCGTCGTTCTGCAAGCACCAGCATCTCGGTGTCGAAGAACCATTCGTCATCCTTGATCTGCGGCAGCAGCACAGACGCCGCTTGAGCCGTGAGCGCCTTGAAGCCGCACTGGGCGTCGTGGAATTTGACGCCCAGATATGTTTTCAGCATGAGGTTGTATGTGCGAGAAATGAATTCACGTTTCGTTGACCGCTGCACGTCTGATTGCGAGAGCAGGCGTGAACCTATCGCCACATCGGCACCTCCTGCGAGCAGCGAACCGACGAGAGTCCCCGTGAAACTGATGTCCGTCGACAGATCGACATCCATGTAGGCGACGACGCGAGCGAGTGACTCGGACCACGCGTTCTTCAACGCGGCTCCTCGTCCCTTGCGGCCGATGCGCACTGCTCTGACCATGCCACCGTAGCGTTCGCAGAGCCTGCTGGCCACATCCCAGGTCCTGTCCGTACTGGCGTTGTCCGCGATGATGATATTCCAGGTGAAGGCATTCGATGGGCCTGTCTGACCTGAAAGATACGCGCCAAGCTTCTCAATGCAGGCTTGCAGTGTATGTTCCTCGTTATAGACCGGGATCACGATGTCCGCATCGACGCGACGTGGGTAGCCACGACGCTCGATGATTTGCGAATGTGACGATGTTTGCCCGACCTGCGTCGAAACGCTGTTGACAATCTCATATTCTGTGCTCATGCCTCTATGAAAACGCGGCAGTCTTGTCGTTTTCTTCGTGGTTCTTCATAGCCACGTGCAATGTGAGGGATAGCTCTCTGAATTTTTTCTGAACGCTTGCTGCATGCGGTTCCTTGCATCTGGCAGATTTTTCACAAATGTATACGTTTCAAACGACTTCCATGCTTGGACTAACCTTCTCCAGCTTCTACCATTACAATCGCAACAGAGACATGAATGCCAAGGGAAAGGGAAGAGGAGCTCTTATATGGCGAGACGATGGACACCTAGGCAGTTCCTCATACGCAGGCGCTTGCGCGTCGCAGTTTGCTTGACAGCCGTCGTGGCGGCGTCATTGGCCTCCTTTGGCGTCGCGGCACGAAAGACGGTAGCGATCGAGGTCAATGGCTCGACAAGAATCGTTCAGACCTATGCAATGAGCATCAGCCGCCTTCTCCAGGAACAGAACGTCGATGTGAAGACCCATGACTTGGTTGACAGCACATCGGGCAAGACACTGACCAATCACGATGTCGTTCGTGTGCAGAGCGCATACCAGACGACCATCAACATCGGTGGCAAGCAGATTCCTTTCTGGACAACGG
This sequence comes from Bifidobacterium sp. WK012_4_13, assembly GCF_041080835.1. Lineage (NCBI taxonomy): Bacteria > Bacillati > Actinomycetota > Actinomycetes > Bifidobacteriales > Bifidobacteriaceae > Bifidobacterium > Bifidobacterium fermentum. Next base: position 1,609,434 of record NZ_CP129683.1, on the reverse strand, counting down.
CCACGAGCGTGCAGCAACTGCTGGCGTTCTTCCATGAGAACCAGAAGAATGCGCTCAGGGTAACCGTCAACATCGCGAATGTATACAATCAGCTCACCGGAGGACTGGTCATCAACAAGAAGGGTCCAGTGACCGTCATAGCCGATGGGAAAAGCTCCATCGCTCCGAATGGGGAGCTTCCAGCGGCTTCGATACTTGACTCCAAAGGCATCGTTCTTGGCAAGAATGACCGTGTAAGCGTCGAGTCCGACAACGGCACCACAATTCTGCGAGTGCAGCGTGTCAAATATACGCAGACGACAAAGACCGTCACCGTCGCGCATGCGACGCGGACCATCGTTGACAGCTCGCTGGCATCCGGCGAGACGAAGGTCGAGCAACAGGGGCAGGATGGCGAAAATCGCGAGACATATGACAATACGGTCGTGGACGGTTCTGTGGAATCATCGAAGCTTGTGAAGACGGAGACCCTGAGCGTGGCGATTGACACGATAATCGCAGTCGGTCCCGAAAAAACCGAAACGGAGAGCTCCGGCAGCAGTTCAGCCTCGGGCTCATCCTCTGACAGCTCCTCTTCAAGCAGCAGCGCCTCGCCTTCAAGCAGCGCATCAAGTTCATCGAAATCATCGACGAGCAAGCCCAGCTCAAGCAGCGCATCTCCAAGCGCCACCAAATCCACCACTCGCAGTGCTGCGAAATCCACGGCCGCCGCCACCCCTAAGGCCACAGCCTCAAAGTCCACAGCAACGGCAAAGCCAACGGCAAAGCCAACGGCAACCGCGACGACTTCGACAGGCAGCAGTTCGAGTTCGGGCAGACTATGGGAGCCAACCGTCGCCCAAGCCCAGGCCTATGCCGCAGGCGCAGCGGCGCAGCGCGGATGGACTGGTGCCGAATGGACCGCCCTGGTCTGGCTGTGGAACAAGGAGTCCGGTTGGAGATGGGATGCCGACAATGCCAGCTCCGATGCATACGGCATTCCCCAGGCGCTCCCCGGATCCAAGATGGGAACCAACTGGCAGTATGACGGCGCAGTCCAAATCGACTGGGGATTGCAATACATCGCCGAAAGCTATGGAAGTCCCACAGCCGCCAAGGCGCATTCCGTCAAATATAACTGGTACTGATTGATTCCAGCATTTCCTCAATTCCGAACACATTCGAGAGTAGGCGTCCAACAGCATGCCAGTTCAATCCCACATCGCATCCGAACAACCTGGCTCAGGGCTGTTAGGAGCAGGCGACATTCGCAGGCTTGCCATGGAAGCGGGAATCACTCCGACCAAAAAGCTGGGCCAGAACTTCGTCATTGACCCCGGAACGGTCAGACGCATAGTCCACGAGGCCGGAATACATGCCGGCGAAAGTGTTCTCGAAGTCGGTCCCGGGCTCGGATCGCTTACGCTGGGACTTCTGGAATCCGGTGCGGACGTTCATGCCATCGAAATTGACGCAGCCCTTGCCCGTAAGCTTGCGTCAACGGTACGAGAGTTCATGCCCGAGGCCGCTGAGAGGTTGAGTGTGCTCAACATGGACGCATTGCAGGTCCAGGCTCGTGACATTCCCGATTTCGAGGATGGTAGACCGTTCTCGCTTGTTGCCAATCTTCCCTACAACGTTGCGACACCGGTCATTCTGACGCTGCTTGCAAGATTCCCCGCGCTGAATTCCTTGCTTGTGATGGTGCAGAAGGAAGTTGCCGACAGATTGGTCGCGCAGCCGGGAACCAAGATATATGGCGTCCCCAGCGTGAAGCTCGCCTGGTACGGCAACGCGCAGCGCGCCGGATCGGTCGGACGAAACGTGTTCTGGCCGGCGCCGAACGTTGATTCGGCCCTGGTAAGGTTCCAGCGGACTCAAGGCAACCATCAGCCGGACGACACCCGGGCCGTCTTTGCCATCATCGATGCGGCATTCCGTCAACGACGGAAGACCCTGCACGCGGCGCTGAGGGGATTGGTGCACGATTCGGCCTATCAGATTTGTGGCATAGACCCCAAACGACGTGGCGAAACATTATCGATCGATGAATTCGAATCGCTGTCGTTGGCCGAATCAGGCCGACCTTTTCAAGAACAGCACAATCTCGAGGCGTCTGGGTCAGGCTATGACGCTAAGCTGAGTTAAGTCAATTTTGCGGAAGGGTTGGAATATGACGGTTCCCAAGCCATTCGATGAACGCCAGGCGCGTAAGCAGTTTGTACGTAGGCGCCAAAAGCTGGTTTTCACCATAACGGTTGTTATTCTTGCTGTAGCCATGGTATTTTCGCTGCTCTTTACCCTTGGCGATCTCGGGAAGTCAGTGAAGCAGTCCGTGGCAAGCAAGCCGAATTATGGCGTTGCGGTGCCTTGTGCGCCTGCTAATTCCACCTATGTGAATCACCCCAACGTCACGGTTCGCGTGCTCAATGGAACGGATAAGTCCGGGTTGGGCACTGCAATCATGGAAGCCCTGAGCAACGACGGCTTCAGCACACAGACAGCTGGCGATTTCCCCAGCTCCACGGAATTCACTCGAACCGAGATTCGTTTCGGCAAGAATGGTATCGCGAACGCATATACCGTCGCGACTGAATTCAACGATGCCATTCTGCGCATGGACGATCGCTCTGACAAGCTTGTCGATGTGATTGTCGGCTCAACGTTCAACAACCTCAAGAAGACCACCACGAAGACTGCATCGGGGCAGAAGATCACCTCCATCGAAGGATGCGTCACCGACCCTTCAACCATGAAGAACCTGCCAAAGGCCAGCAGTCACACCGCCGTCAACTAGTCATCGCCCAGTTTTGGCGGATTCAGCCATTGCGCTCATTCCACCATCGTCTGAGTTCAACGGTGGCGGTCTGCTCGTCAGTAGGTCCGTTATCCAGGCGGAAGGCAAGCATGTGCTTGTAGGCCTGGCCTATCTCCGGGCCAGGCTTGAGATTGAGAATCTGCATGATCTGGCTGCCATCGAGATCAGGGCGAAGCGCGTCAAAGTCCTCCCTCTTCTTCAGCTCTACGACTCGTTCTTCCATCTCATCCATCGCCTGCGCAAACATGCGTGCCTTGCGATGATTCTGAGTCGTAGCATCCGCCCTCGTCAGACGGTTCAGGCGTCCATACAGATGGCCTGAGTCCTTCACATAGCGCCGCACCGCTGCATCGGTCCATGGCTCGTCCACGTACCCGTGAAAACGCAGGTGCAATCCGACCAGCTCGCTCACATCTTGGACAAGATGGCGGTCAAAGCGCAATGCCTTCAGGCGCTTTCTCGTCAATTTCGCGCCTACCACATCATGATGATGGAAACTGACCTTCCCACCTGGTTCGAACCTTCTCGTCGCAGGCTTGCCGATATCGTGCATGAGCGCTGCCAGACGAAGCGTCAGGTCAGGAGCCGGCACCGGTCCCTCATCGTCGGTTTCCAAGGCGATGGCGCGGTCTAGCACCATCATCGTATGTTCGAATACGTCCTTGTGGCGATGATGCTCGTCCATCTCCAACTGCAGGGCTGGGATTTCCGGGAACACGACATCGGCCAAGCCTGACTCGACGAATGCCTCTATACCCTCCCTGGGGCGTTCTGAAAGCAGCATCTTCACCAGTTCATCGCGCACGCGCTCAGCAGAGACGATGCTCAGCCGCTGCGCCATGTCAGAGATGGCGACTGCCGTGTCAGGAGTAATCGAGAATCCAAGCTGTGCCACAAAGCGGACGGCGCGCATCATTCGCAGAGGATCATCGTCGAACGAGCGTTCGGGATCGATGGGCGTCCTGAGCACCTGCTTCACCAAATCGGAAGCGCCTGAGAAGGGGTCGACGAACTCGAGCGATGGAACCCGCAGCGCCATGGCGTTAATCGTGAAATCGCGGCGCGAAAGGTCTCCGAGCAGGTCATGGCCATAGGCGACCTCTGGCTTGCGTGAATCGGGATCGTAGCGATCGCTGCGATACGTGGTTACTTCGACGCGCACTTCCGTTCCATCATCTCGGTGCCTAACAGCCCCCAAGGTGCCAAACTTGCGGCCCATATCCCAGAAACCCTCACCCCAGCTGCGAAGAATCGGCTCGAATTCCTCGGGCCTGGCAGAGGAACAGAAATCCAAGTCATGCGAGCGCCTGTGCAGGAGTAGGTCTCTTACCGGTCCGCCAACAAGTGACAATTCATAGCCATGCTGCTCAAATATCTGCCCTAATTCAATCGCTTCCGGCCAAACTTCAAAATCCACGAGTAACCTTCCAAGTAACCCTTACCTATGCATACCAGCATACCGTTACCCCACCTGCACAATAACTTACGTAAAGTGGAACTATGATTACGCCCGCTGACTTCGCACGCATGCTCGCGCATGAGGCCGATGTTGCGGAGAACTCTGCCCAAAATATCATCGAGGCCGACACACTTCTCTACACCTCTCAGAGCATGCAGGAGCAGGCAGGCTACCCATCCGGCAACACGCCGGAGGATGACGGAATGGACGAGCATGGCGTGCCCACTCCCGCCATCATGGCCCGTCGAAGACTCATTGGAAACCTGACCAGCTTCGCATCTCTTGACAATCAGGATCTGCCAGTCGTTCGTGAATATTCCGCTGGCGGCTTGATATTCAACGAGAAGCAGGAAGTCGCAATAATCGCCCGCCACTCCCGATCCGGGCATCTCGAATGGTGCCTGCCGAAGGGGCATATAGAAAAAGGCGAGACCCCCGAGCAGACCGCGGTGCGAGAGGTGCACGAGGAGACGGGCATCCTCGGTGAAGTCCAGGAATCCATCGCGACGATAGACTACTGGTTCACTGGAACCAACCAACGCATTCATAAGCTAGTCCATCATTTCGTGTTGACGCAGACTGGCGGTTTCCTCACGGTCGAAGGCGACCCAGATCATGAGGCCGAACAGGCCGCATGGGTCAGCTTCAATGATTTGGAAAGCGTTCTGAGCTATCCTAATGAGCGCAAGATTGTATGGTTGTATGCAAGGAAACTTAAGAAACAAGGATGATGGACTGGCAGCACACTGGGCGTTATCACGTCAAATCTTCGGCACGCATGCCCCGTATCGCATACGCGCTGTTCACGTGTATCACAGCGGTTCTCATGGCCTTCGCAACGACCTTCACGGCACCGGCAGCGCATGCGGCCACGACAGCCTCGCCATCCGCATCCACTTCCCAATCCTCTGCAGGCACGAGTGGATCCTGCTCGGATGCCGATGTTGCAATATGCGTTCAGTCGGCGACTGCCGTGCTCACCAGCACATCGGGCTATTCGACTTCGATTCGCATCTTTAATTCGGGCGATGACTCTTTGAAGGCCGGCACGCTGACCGTCAGCATGAATGCCATGTATTCCTTCACCTCACGGGTAGACATGCAGGATTGGGCGAATGGTGACGCACATATTCCGACCCAAAGCGTTTTGGGAACGGTTCAGGTTCCAGAGATCAAAGCAGGGAAAAACGCAAGTGTCAGCATCGTCGTTCCAGCCGATAGCACCCAACTGAAGTCGATTTTCAGCTGGGGTCCCAAGCCCCTTCTCTTCAGCTATTCGAATGGAATCGAAAAGGATGGCGCCAGTGTCAACTCCTTCGTCACACGTTCGACCGATGGCCTGAAAACCGCAGGCACACCGGCGCTTTCAATGACCGTCGTCCTTCCTCTCACGGCATCGAGCTGGAGCGGCAGTGCCAGTGCGGTGAAGGAACTGCAAGTTGGCACAGGGAAGCAGTCTTCGGGATCAAGCTCGTCGTCGTCAAGCGACTCAAAGCAGACAAAGCCAACCCAGTCCTCTACGAGCAGCGGCACCGATGCGACTGCATCGTCGTCGTCATCATCATCGTCATCGTCGTCCTCTCAGGCCGGCAGCGACTCCTCCGATTCGGATACCGAACACTATTCAAGCATCGTGACCTTGAACGAGAAGGCAGAGACCACTCAACGCAGACAGCTTGAACTGCTGAAGAAATATCCGATCCTGCAATCCATCGCCGACCCGCTATACCTTCAGACTTTTCCGATTCCTCCGCAGGTCACCGGAATAATGCAGCCGGCAGACTTTGACATCACGGCATTCGCAGCAAAAGGTTCATCTGCATATGCCAATGCAGGCATCAGTGATTCCATGTGGGACAACTCCTTGGCCCAGAAGGCGCTGCAGACGGCAACCGGCGATTCGAACTCCAAATTGGATTCATATGCCTGGCAGGGCAAGGGGAATTGGACCCAGCGTGCTCTTGACACTGCGAGGAAGCAGGGATATTCCGCTGCAATCTCACTCACGGACTTCGCGTCGGACGACGATTCCGCCTCCGCCCATACGGGCAAATACACGGTCAAGACTGCCAGCGGGGACATGAGCGTGCTCGTGGCTCAAAAGCAGCTCAGCCTTCTCGCTCAGAACGCGGCCACCACGAAATCCGCCGATGCGGAAACCACTTCGGCAGGCCGGATCGCAAGGCTCATGGCGCAGAGTGCGCTGTATCAGATGGAGCAGCCCTATGCGGAGCGCGTGCTGCTGATTGCGATGAAATCGTCGGAAGATCTCGCATACGCCGATCAGGTGATGTCGAATCTCAGCCAGGCCTCTTGGCTCAAGCTCACCGATCTGGCGACACTGAAGAAGGCCGAGTCATATAAGAGCGGTCAGACGGCGACCCAATCAATACCGACAGCCAGCGGTCTGAGCAGTTCTGAACTGATGGCCCTGAATTCATCGCTCAGTGCCCTCGCAGCAAGCAAGGATGACATTTCACGCTTTTCGACATCGATTCTTTCCTCAAAGGAACAGTCGGAATCATCTCCAACGACATCAGGAACCTCGGATGCGCAGGCACTTGCACGGGGCGATGCGGCGCAAACGGGACAGCAGAGCGATGACGCTTCCGGTTGGATCAGCCAGCTAAGCCTGGCACAGAGCACCATCGCGATCCATTCGCTTGATGGCACCGGCAGGAACAGTTCCCTCCCCAGCACCGCGGCACAGCTCGCAGGAGCCCTGCTCTCCGGTGTCCGCATCACTCCATCCGAGTCCGTCACCGTCGTCACCGAAACGGCCAGTCTCCCGGTTACCGTGAGCAACGACCATCCGTATGCCGTGCATGTGATCGTGAGTTCGAAAACCGATTCCGCCGAAATCGTGACCTCCAGAGAGGCCCAGATAGAGATTCCCGCGCACTCTGAGGTCCAGGTCACCTTGCCGATACGTGTTGCGGCGGCAGGGAAGGCAAATGCGTCATTGGTGCTTCTCGACCGCAAGGGGCAGGCCTTCGGGACTACCCACACCACCCGCATCACGAGCACCCTTCGATTAAGCGATATGAGTGGGCTTGCAATTCTCGTGGTCGCGGGTATCTTTGGACTGCTTGGCCTTTGGCGCCAATTTAATCGTAAGAAGGATCCAGACGAATGAACTCTGTCGGGCGTAACTCGCTGATTATGGCGTCTGGCACAGCAGCTTCCCGAATAACGGGGCAGATACGGACAATTCTGCTTGCTGCCGCGCTGGGCACCACGGGAACCGCCATCAACGCGTATCAGACCGGCGCAATGATTCCGCAAGTCATGTTCACGTTGATTTCCGGAGGCATCTTCAACGCCGTTCTCGTGCCGCAAATCGTACGCACGCTTAAGTCGGAGCATGCAGAGGAACGGCTCAACAAGCTCATTACGACGGCCATCGTCCTATTGCTGGGATTGACGCTCATCCTGATGCTGGGCACGTCGGTGCTGACTTCGATCTATCTTGATTCGCGTTGGAGCGGCCCGGAAAGAGCCCTTGTCGATTCATTCACGCTATGGTGCATGCCTCAGATATTCTTCTATGGGCTTTACACCGTCCTTGGGCAGCTTCTGGCTGCAAAGGGCAGGTTCACGGCGTACGCATGGAGCTCGGTCGGGGCAAACATCATCAGCTGCGCCGGCTTCATATTCTTCATCGTCATATTCGGCAACGCCCAGCACCAGCCTCTGGACTTCTGGACGCCAATGAAGACTGCACTCACTGCAGGCACATGGACCATAGGCGTCGGGTTTCAGGCCTTGGTGCTGTTCTGGCCATTGATGCGGAGCGGATTCAAGTTCAAGTTCACCTGGGGCATTCGCGGCATCGGATTGCGTTCAATGGGTCCCATCGCCGCATGGAGCCTTGGCGTCGTCGCCGTCAATCAGCTTGCGAACGTGATCAACGCGCGTATCACGAACGGCGCTCCACTGGCTGGCCACGATCCTTTCGGCATCGCAGGCAACGGGTCCTATCAGAACGCATATGCCCTGTATATCCTTCCTTATTCACTGATTGCGGTGTCGGTGACCACGGCGATGTTTCCCAAGCTGTCGAAGGCCATCGCCGAGCATCGCATCGGCGATGCAAGATCGGACTTAAGCCAGGCACTTCGAAACGTCGGCCTGCTGATGGTGTATTTCACGGTGGCCCTCGTCGCAATGCCGGTTCCCATCACCCGTGCACTGCTGCCATCCGTTGACGTTCGAGAGGCGATTCTGATCGCCCAGCCTCTTGTCGGACTCTCATGGGGCCTCGTGGCGGTAAGTGCCTTTCTGCTGATCCAGCGCACCTTCTATGCCTTCGAAGATGGCAAGAATCCGTTTATCTTCGCTCTGCTGTTCAACGGACTTCAAGCTATCATCGTATTGATGGCTACAGCAGTCACCTCACCGACGCAGTGGACGCGATGGGTCGGCATCTCACTCTCGCTCGGCGTGGTCATCGCATTCCCCTTCCTTGCGATAATGCTCAGAAAACGATTTGGCGGCCGGATGGACGGCAGACGCATCACGCTGACATACGCCACGTCAATCGCTGCCGGAGCCGTCGCACTGGTGGTCTGCAAGATAGCCTACAGACCAGTGCTCCATCTCGCCGGTTCCGATGTCTCTCAATTCGATGGGCATATGAGCTGGGTCCAATCCATAGTCATCTGCGTCATCATGGTCGTGATTCTGACTCTTGTCTATTGCGGTGTGCTGATAGGGCTCAAGACCGAGGAATTCACGAATATGGTGGTCAGCGGCAAACGACGAATTGCAGGAATCCTCTCTTCCAGACACGCTTCCACTCCTGAATCCTCGGGCGAGGAAGGCGCTGCAGGTGCCACAGGAAGCATTCCCGCCCCGGATGTCATGCCCTCCTCGATTCCCGTCACGAATGCCCGCAAACAAAATACATGGGAAACATCCACAATTCCTGCGGAAAATTCCCAACCTTCGGTCAGCCAGAACGTTAGAATGGCGAGAGTACCGGTTACTCATAGATCGGTGGGGCACTCAGAAAGAACAGGGAGCATGAAACCAAAAGTTGGTGACACGTTCATTCACCGATACACATTGGTGGCTTCCTTACGCGACGAACCGGGCCTTCAGGTTTGGAAGGCGACCGATAGGGTTCTTGCCCGTGATTGCCAATTATTCATCGTGACCGATGAAACCCTGGTCTCTCAAATCAACACCTTTGCATCGGGCCTGGCACTTCGTCACAACCGGCATTTCACACCCGTATATCACTTCAGCACTCAACAGGGTGTCGGGTTGCTTGTGACCGCCATGGACAGTGGCATATCAGTCTCTGACTACCTCGCCGGTCCGGAAATGGCGACGCTCAGCTTCGAGGCCATGCGCTCGATCATCGGCGAGGCCTGTGAGGCGCTGATCAGCCTCAAGCAGGCCCATCTGATAGACGCCGCAGTCTCCGCAGACACCATTCGCCTATCAGAATCCGGCATCACCCTTGCCGCAGCCCCCATCAACGCGATGCTCGAGCACCCGCTCGCACGGGTTGCCACGCGCGAATCCTTCGAAGAGCTTGCAACCCGCCAATTGTCTGGCACACTGTATGCGATGCTGACGAGAACGCCAGAAATCCGCGGCATGAGATTCACCGAGCAACTGCTTCCCTCAGGGATGCCTGATGAATTCGGCATCATCTGCAGACGTGGATTGCATATCACGGGAAGCGATGGCCGCGAGCCGATACCGCTGATCACGCTTGCAGAGCTGTCTGCGCTTCTGGGGACATGGAGTCCGACTGCCGAGCTGTCGGATGACGACATCGTCTGGCCGAAGGCGACTGGCCGTCAATCCATCGAACAGGTCGGCATCGTTCCAAGTCCAGACATGCAGGTTCTTGAGATTCCCGACTCGTTCGCTCCGAAAGATGAATCGGCCGAACAGTCCCAGGAACCGAAATGGGCGACAAATCAGTTGCTGTTCCCCGAGAGCAGCGAGGTTCAGCTTGTTCAGCCGACGCCAAGCGACGGGGACTTCTTCTCTGCCTTCGATGATGGATCGCGCACTCACCCTCGTGCTTCGAACGCAACCAATCCATACGACGTATCGCAGATTCGCGAGAATTCACTGACCAACACCGGTGACATTCCTATGGTCACAGGTGATTTGGAACTTGGAGACATCGAACAGGGCTACGTCAGCGCGGATCGTCAGCGTCAGGCGGAGCGCGTGCTTGACGAGCAGATGACTGCGACCATGCAGCCTCTGCCGCCAAGCTTCACGCCCAAGCCCCGCGATTATGCACCCAAGGAGGATTCGGCTGCCCAGTCGCGCTCAGAGGCGCAGACTCCCGATGACGAAGACGATTCCAGTTCCAAGATGCTCGGCATCTTCACCACACGGTCCATGGCCATCGTCGTCGGCATCATCGCCATTCTTGTAGCCCTCTTCTTTGCCGTAAACGCGCTCTTCGGCAATGTCGCGAACATTGGCGACTCGTCGTCAGACACCACAAAATGGCCTGACATGTCGAACGTGACCCTGCCAGGAGTTTCCAGTCCGACCGCCTCTTCAAGCGGATCCGGCAGCGCCTCGTCAAGCTCAGCGTCAGCCACATCCTCAAGCTCGAAGGCATCGAGTTCCGCAAAGGCGACGAAGTCGTCGAGCAGCGCCACTAAGTCGAGCAGCGCCTCAAGCTCAGCGACGACCGAGACGGTGACCCACGTCGACAAGAATGCCGAAAAGGTGCCCGATCCGGTGGTTCAGAACACCACCGCATATGCGACGGGAACCGAAACCTACATCAATCAGCCCAGTGGCTACGAAGGACGTGGTTGGTACATCCATCTCACCCAGGCCGAGAAGGTATCCCGCATCGTGATTTCAATACGTCAATCCGGTGGGCAAGGCCAGATCTATGCGAATTCGACGGCCACCTCGCCCACTCAGGGCACTGCGATCGCGCAGTTCTCATTCGATTCCAGCGGCACGACCGAGGTCAAGCTGAGCACTCCTGTCACCACGCAGGACCTGGTCGTCTGGGTTCCTCTCACGACCACGCCTTCAAGCGGCCTGTATTTCAACTCGGTCAAAGTGTACTGAAGTCGCAAGTGTACTGAAGTCGTAATAGCTTCACCTTGGCGTTCCCCAAATCGTGTGGTTTGTAATACAGTGTGAAATCAACGTGTGACATCATGCTTCTTGGGATCGCCAAGACATGATTCGCACGATTCGATGCCTTGGAAGCAATATGCCAAGTCAATGTGGGAAGGCCAGCAATCATGTCGGAGAATCGAGATATCCCATCGAAGGTCATTAAGAACGACCCCTGGTTCGGTAGTTACGCCGACCGGGCAGAAGCGATGAGGGCATCCGAGATCCGAGCCTTGTTCGCAGTGGCGAGCCGACCTGAGGTCGTTTCCCTCGCTGGTGGCATGCCCTATCTCGACCGCATGCCATTCGATGAACTGGCGCCTTTGCTGGCCAAGATGCTCAAGGACAAGGGCGATGTGGCCTGGCAATACGGTTCTGCACAGGGCGACCCGCATCTGCGGGAAGACGTGCTGCAGATCATGGAGTTGGAGAAAATCACCGATGCTCAGCCAGACGACGTGGTTATCGTCAATGGCTCACAGTCCGGACTCGACCTCATAACCAGGATCATGTGCAATCCCGGCGATTCCATTCTGGCCGAGGCGCCGAACTATGTTGGAGCCCTTGGCGTCTTCCAATCCTTTCAGGTCCATGTCGTCAACGTGCTGCTGGATGAGAACGGTCTCATACCAGAGGCCTTCGAACAGGCGATAATCGAGCAGCGAGCGCTTGGGCACCCTGTGAAGTTCCTCTACACGGTGCCGAATTTCCACAATCCCGCGGGTGCGACCATGAGCCTCGAGCGCCGTCCTCAGGTGCTTGAGATCGCTCGCAGATACCATGTGCTGATCGTCGAGGACAACCCATACGGACTATTGAGCTTCGAAGGCAAGACCTACCCTGCGCTTCGCTCGATGGACCCCGAGAATGTGGTGTATCTCAGCAGCTTCTCGAAGATCATCGCTCCGGGAATGCGAGTCGCCTGGATGGTCGCTCCTCCTGGAATCCGTCACAAGCTGGTGCTTGCCAATGAGTCCGCAATCCTATGCCCATCGAACATGAGCCAGATGACCATCACCACCTATCTTGACAACTTCGACTGGAAGGCGCAGATCAACGATTATCGCGGCATGTACAAGGAACGCTGCGACACCATGGATGCCGCGTTGAAGAAGTACCTGCCGTATTGTTCGTGGCACAAGCCCAAAGGCGGCTTCTATATCTGGCTGAAAATCCCCGAAGGTCTGGATTCCCGTGCAATGCTTCCACGGGCGATCACCGCGAAGGTCGCCTACGTCGCCGGCACTGCATTCTACGACAATGGGGAGGGCACGGACCATATGCGTCTTTCGTTCTGTTACCCGACGCCAAGTCGCATCACCGAAGGCATTCGCAGACTTTCGACGGTCATCGACGCGGACAGGGAGACTGCCGAACTATTCGGCACCACAGGCAAGCCGGATCCGGATCCACGCGATGTTGAATATCCAGGTCCGTCATCTCACTGAGACTCTGGGCATCCGGCGCTGAGCACCGTGAACCATCGATTACCAATACGAGAAGGAACAGCCTAGAAAGGCAAAGGTCATGGTCAAGAAAGTAGGAAAACCGGCAACCGTACAACGCGTGGCAGCGCAATCCGTTGCCACGCCGGTGGTCAAGCGCACGGAAGGCGTTCAGATCTCCGCCAAAGAGGGCGACATCATGAGCTCAGGCCGTTCAGCGAATCCTTCGGCTAATTCTCCAGCGAATCCTTCAACGGAGACCCTCACACACCATGTGTGGTCAGCCAAAGAGCGCAAGGACACCTCGATTCTCGTTGTCTGCGGTGGTCTAAGCCACGAACGCGACGTGTCGCTAAGCTCGGGACACCGTGTTGCAGGATTCCTTGAGGACGCCGGATGGACAGTTGCCCTGCACGACATGGACAGCGAGCTGCTGGATTATCTTAGCGACCCAGCGACGCATCCAGACTTGGTCTGGCCTTTGCTGCACGGCGCAAACGGCGAGGATGGCTCAATCCGAGACATCCTTGAAATGGAGGACGTTCCCTACCTCGGTTCGCGCGCCAAGGCTTCGAGAACCGCTTGGAGCAAGCCAATCGCTAAGAATGTCGTACGCAAGGCGGGCTTGCACACCCCTCACTCCGTGACTCTGCCAGAATCCATGTTCCGTGAACTGGGTGCGACCAAGGTGATTGATCTTCTCGTCAACTCAGTCGGGCTGCCGCTCTTCATCAAGCCGACCATGGGAGGCTCCGCGATGGGCTGCACGCTCGTCACCGATGCCGAACAGCTTCCGCAGGCCATGGTGAGCTGTTTTGCCTATGGGAGTGTGGCACTCGTCGAGAAGGCCGTCGTAGGAGCCGAAGTATCCGTCTCCGTGCTTGAGATCGATGGTGAGCTCGTGGCCTTGCCTCCTCTCGAGATCGATACCCCAAACGGCACCTATGACTATGACGCCCGATATACGCCAGGGCCCACGGAATTCTTCATTCCTGCACGTGTCGAACGTTCGATACTCGATGATTTGCGTTCCGAGGCACTTACCGCGCATAAGGCGCTGGGACTGCGGGACATTTCCCGGACTGACTTCATCGTTGATGAGCACGGCATCCCTCAATTCCTGGAATCGAATGTCACCCCGGGAATGACGGATACATCGCTGCTCCCTGAATCGGCACTTGCGGCGGGCTACCACTTGGCGGATCTGTATTCGAGCATGGTTGAGTCCGTTCTAGCCCAAAACCGCCACAGAGGGGCATAGCTGGGCTTGTAGCGGTAATTCTCAAGAGTGAAACGGACTGGACTTGCCCGGCTACCTGCCCTGCGAGTTTTGCAGGGGCATATCCTTTCACGCTGAGCACATCGCCGTCTTTGGCTACAAAAGTGGTTATTGTTATGGTCATGACTCAAGAAGCTGAAAAAACCGACCAAAGGGATGTCGTCATCATTGGATCGGGCCCCGCAGGTTACACTGCTGCACTGTATCTGGCTCGAGCTGGCTACCAGCCAGTGGTTCTTGCCGGAGCTTTGACGCCCGGCGGCCAACTGGTGAACACTACCGAAGTCGAGAACTACCCAGGGTTCCCCGATGGCATTCTGGGTCCCGACCTGATGGACAAGATGCATGATCAGGCTGAAAAATTCGGTGCCCAGATTGAATATGACGATGTCGTATCGGTCGATTTCCAAGCCGACGATGGTTTGAAGCATGTCACGACCGACTCAGGCACTACCTATTCGACTCGTGCTGTCGTAGTCACCACCGGCGCCCAATACAAGAAGCTGGGTGTTCCAGGGGAGGTCGAATATTCTGGACGCGGCGTATCGTACTGCGCGACATGCGATGGCTTCTTCTTCAAAGGCAAGCCAATCGTCGTCATCGGCGGCGGCGATTCAGCAATGGAAGAGGCCGATTTTCTCGCAGGATATGGCTCATCCGTAACGCTCATTCATCGTAGGAATGAATTCCGCGCCTCAACGATCATGGCCGACCGCGTGCTCAGCAACGACAATATCAATGTCATCTATGATTCCATCGTTACTGCCGTGCATGGCGACGATAAAGGTGCACAATCCGTTGATCTTACGAATGTCGTGAGCGGCGAAACCAGCAGCCTGCAGGCCAGTGGCGTGTTCGTGGCCATCGGCAGCACTCCGGAAACGGCCTTCCTGAATGGCTCCTTGGAAACCGACGAAGACGGATACATCACTGTCGAACATGATTGCACGCGCACTTCCATCCCAGGCGTATTCGCGGCAGGTGACGTTGTTGACAAGGTCTATCGTCAGGCGGTATCTGCAGCCGGAATGGGTTGCCGAGCGGCTTTGGACGCGCAAAGCTACCTGAGCAGCATCTCACAGCACGACTCCGTAACCGTGTGAGCCGTGAAGCATGGCAATGAGGAAGAATAATCGTTCGTGCCGCCTCAGTTTCTCCAAGCTTCGCACCGCATTCCTAATCCCATGTTCGCGATACGCAGCCAAGACAGGCTCATACCCATGCTTCAAGGGCGCGAGGCGCGAAGAGCCGCCCATGTGAGCTGTTTATGCTTGGATTGAGGGGGACTCTGGCAAATATCCGCCTATTGCAGTCGGGTTTGCGAGTTTTTGGCACTTGCCGAAGTATCAAAGCCCCAGAAGCCGCATACCTGCGACCGGATCAGGCCGAAAATCGGGGTTTGTACTTTGGCAAGTGCCAAAAACTTGCAAGCGCCGCGTGAGAACTCGTCCAGAGCGGTCTGGAGCAGACTTGAAACGGTTTAGAGCGGTCTGGAACGGTCTAGAGCAGGGTGATTCGGGCGTGGCCGTCGCCCGCGTTGCCGGTCATCTGGGAGCCGTCGCTCTTGCTCCAGTCGGGCATGGACTCGTTTCCGGCCTTCATCGCATAGCTGGTGAACCGGTATTCCCGTCCATCGATGACCTGCGTGGCACGGTCGACGGGAGAGTCTGTCGCCGGGAGAATCTGTCGCCGGGCGGTACATCCTAGGAGTGCCACTGTTCGCGGCCGAAGTGTCGGACAGTGCGACCGCACCAGGATAGCCCGAGATGAACGAGGAACCACCAGCACCACCCACTTCCACCGCAGGCGTATCAATGCCGGCACTTCCTCCGCGCCAGCTGCTTGCACCGCGAATCAGCCAAGTCCCCCCCCCCTCCCCACTTCGGCTCCGTTTTACGCGCACGATATCCACGATGACATCCCATAGCAATCACTTCCAGCCGAAGTGGCGATCACGCCGATACCAATCATGCAATATTAGACAGTATGTACTTAATGAATGGTTTAATGGCCACTGCCAAGCCGGCAGAAAAGTAGTTTCCGACAATAGTGCAGGCACACGAACGGCGCATCGTACTTTTCATAGTTGAAATCATATCGGCTGTCAGAATCGATGTTTGAGCGGCATTGCAACCAACAGGACATCGTAACTCATGCACGAAATCGCATATGCTGACCCGTGCTCTGATAACTATGTACATATCCCACGGTGTCATTCGGTAAACAGCGATGAGACTCCCCATTGCCGCGGAATATCGCGACGCTAAGCTGGTCATATGGCGAGGCCAATTGTGGCAGCGCTTCCGTCTCTCACGAATCATAAGGATTCGGCTGTTTTGCATTGATTCCAATGGTTTCAGTGAGCCTGTGGCGTCAGGCCGATCTCGTGAGAATCCGATTCGAAAGAATGGTCTTTTCACAAGGCAGTCAAAGCCATCAAATTGCATCGCAACGTTGAGCATTGTTCCAGCATCCGAGAGCCATCACTCACTCTAGAAAGAGCGACTTAGATGTCATTTCGGCGACTATCGCCAAACTGGGCATCAACAACGGTGCGGGTGTAATCCCATCAAGTTGCTGACGCCGCAAGAATTCACCGAACTGAATAGACCCAACCATCCTGCTTATCTGAATTATTCTGAGCGGCGGGTAAAAGCATATCCACTATGCGTTGCATATCCTCGGGCGAAGAAAAGACAATCTCTATTCTGCCCTTTTTCTGCGAACCCTTGATGCTGACTTTCGTCTCAAATCGGTCCTCCAGACTGTTCCGAACCTCGGAATCAGTCCAAATATTGGATCTATTCTGGCGGGCAGTCTTCTGCGTCTCTGGGCGGTGAATGGTCATCGATACAATTTCTTCAGTCGATCGAACCGAAAGGCCTTCTGCGATGATCCGATTGGCAAGTGATTCCATTTCCTCCTGCGTTGACAATGCAAGCAAAGCCCGCGCATGACCTGCAGAAATCACCCCTGAAGCGACCTTCTTCTGCACGACTCCAGGCAATTGCAACAAGCGTAGCATATTGGCAATTTGTGGACGCGATTTTGAAATAGATTGTGACAGCTGCTCTTGAGTCAGACCGAACTCTTGAATCATCTGCTGATATGCTGCAGCCTCTTCCAGCGGGTTGAGTGCAACTCGATGCAAATTTTCCAATAATGCATCACGTAGCATCTGATCATCGGGAGTGGTTTTGACAATCGCAGGTATTTCTTCGATATTGGCAAGGCTAGAAGCCCTCCACCTCCGTTCCCCCATGATCAGCTCATACGGCTTCTGCCTATCGTTCTCGACTTCTTCCACGCTCCGCTGTCGCACCACAATCGGCTGCAAGACACCAACTTCTTGTATGGAGTGAGAAAGCTCAACAAGCTCATCCTCATCGAAGATGCTTCTTGGCTGGTGTGCATTAGGAGAGATGTCATCAACTTTCAAAGAAGTGAGATATGCGCCTTTGACGGGCTGTAGCCCCTCCTCCTTGCTGCTCTTTTCAATCCCGCGATCAGGGTTTTCCGCCGAGATCGTCTCCAAGGATGCAGATCCGTCCGGCTTCTGAGTGCTTTCCGCAACACGACCATTGCCCTTGTCGTCGTTCGATGTCGATGTTTCACGTGAAACATCGACATTCTGTGCGGCAATGTTGTCATTCCTTGTGGCCTTCGAATCTTTCCCAGCGTTTCGAGATTCCTCCTCGGAGGATGCGGGCTCTATACCCTTCTCGCTTGAATGGTCCCTTGCGATGCCGGCTGGCCAACTTTGCTCGATTGCAGGCACGCTTTCGCCAAAGAATAAATCACTTGGATGAGAGAGCTCGTCAAGATGAGGAACACTTGACCTTTTGCTTCTCGCTTGCTTTTTTTGCCTCGTGGATTTTCCAGACTTCTCTACATTCTTGGCTGTGCTGTAAAACTTCGGGCTTAAGAGCCTTTCAGTGTCCACAGCCTCGTCAGAGACATTACCTGATGTTTCAGAAGTTGAGACACTCTCCAACGTTTCACGTGAAACATTTTCAGAAGCCGTAGATCTGGACTCTGAAGCTGTCTTTCGCTTCGAACTGGACCCAGATGTCTTTGTTCCCCGTGATGAAGACGACTTTGAGGTTCGTTCTAATGATGTACTTCGTTTTGTTCCACGATGTTTCGTATCGGAAGCGTTTGGTACGTCCTCTTTTACAGAGGCAGCGCTGCTCTTTGACTCTTCGTTGACCTGAGGAATATCTGGGAATAATGCTCCAAGGCCTTTACCCAAACGAGATCTTGATGCCATTCCTTACTCCTCATTTCCTTCTTGACGATGCAGCTTCTGTATTACTTTTTCAGACCGAGAGTTCAGTTCGTATGCTGCTTCCCCGTACGCGACGGACCCTGCACCTCGCGGGTCATATGTGATGATACTCTGTCCAAAACTCGGTGCCTCTGAAATCTTAACTGAGCGCGGGATTGTGGTATTGAGCACAATCCCTTCGTAGTGTCGCTGAATCTCATCAAACACTTCTTTGCTTAGCAAAGTACGTTTGTCATACATCGTTATCAGCATTGTTGAGACGATCAGCTTCGGATTGAAACTTCTCTGTACCAATCCAATTGTATGAAGCAGCTGACCAAGTCCCTCAAGTGCATAATATTCCGCCTGAATCGGTATCAAGACTTCCTTGACCGCGCAGAGTGCATTCAATACCAGCAACCCCAGGCTTGGCGCACAGTCAACTATCACATAATCATATTGCGTTGGAGCATCAGCAAGGAGAGCTTGAATCGCTGAATTCAACAAATTATTTCTTTCGTGGAGTGTTGCAAGCTCCATTTCTGCCCCGGAAAGGTCGATTGACGCAGGAACGACATCCAAATTCGAAAAATGCTCAGAGGATGACTTCACCTCGTTAAGCGATAACCTTCCCTCGAGCACGTCATAGACAGACCTTACTCCTTCCGAATGGTCAACACCCATTGCAGTAGAGGCATTGCCTTGGGGATCCATGTCAATCAACAAAACAGAAAGACCATGTTCAGCCAGTGCACTGGCAACATTGACAGCAGTGGTGGTTTTGCCCACCCCACCTTTCTGGTTAGCAACTGCTATCAAACGAGTTTCAGCTGGCTTCTTGAATTCCAAAGAGTCAAGCTTCCTCGCCCTTTCAGAAAGATTTACCATATCGGAACCCATGGAACTGCCGTTCCCATCAATGCCAAAGATGCGCTGTAATACTTCATCGGCATTTTCGATATGGTCATCGTCAGAGTAAGAGGATAAGTGATTGCTCGATACCGTCACTCTTTGCTCACTTTCCTTGATCGTTAGGTGGTCGCATTCAGTTTCATAACTGATTCATTGGTCCCCGTTGATGAACCAGTTACACGTGTTATTTGAAGCTGACAACATCTTCCAGTTTCATCATTATGCTGGACATAATTCCTATAATTCAAAGAGGAGTGTTATTGTGGACAAATGTGGATTACTGTGGATAAGTATTGTGGATAAACGACATTGACGTAACTTATATCCACAGGCTTTTCATTGAAATTCCAACGAAAGTTTAAAGCCATTTACTTTTCCACATACCAATGCATTATATGTGCACAACTCCCTGATTAATGTGGATAACACTCCAACCTTCCCACTAACTATGCTCGATGTTTCACGTGAAACATCACGGTTGAAACACCTCAATAAACAGAAAGTCAGATCAGAATCCCCAGGGCCGAAACTCTTGTATCGCGTCTAAATACCTATCCTTGTTGTCCATGAACATTATGGAAGGATTTCAAAACAATCTACCAACTTATCGACTCGACTCATTCGGTATTTCATTCATGCATCTGCTGTTCATGCGGATGCAACATTAGAATAATGTTTCACGTGAAACATATTATTCTCGATACTTACGAAACTTATGGAAGATTCATCGATAGTTCACGGCTCACTCTTTGATATCAATGAACGCAGTTGAAGCCAGTGCTGGCGACATGATTTATCTGTGATGCCATCGCACATAACCCTGACCTACAGCGGTCTCATCGCCAAGGATGCTCGTGCGCTATACGGAACCAGAAGAACGTCGTCAGTGGAAACATCGACTGCGATATTGGGCTTATATCATGATAGTTGCGCGTCCTGTAAATATCGCGGATCGATGAGATTCCAACCTTGTGCGTACACAGATTCAAACATCAGGCGGTCAAATCCAATGTGTGCTTGACTCAGGAGATGTTTCACGTGAAACAGCCTGCCTAATCGGTGTACCGAGGATTTCAAAGGCCGAAACCTCATTACTTAATGTGATTGCATTAGGCACTGATATATATCGATCTGTTGATGGATCACCTAAGCTTTGTCTCCGGGAGATTGTGCAAGAATTCAGCCAGTACCCAATCTCCAAAGCATGAAAGACGTCAGCCATTCATCGCAAACAACCGGTATTCGATTTCGAATAGTTTTCATTCTCGGATATGCCCACATTTATCGAAGTCAAATCAGAAGCAAACCAATCAATTATTAGTGAAGCCTGCGTCAGACTGCCGACAATGCTTAGCAGTGGATTGATGTGCAAACACAGAAAGTTGAGTCAGCCAATAGACACTATCCGAAACAAATGATCTATTCCATTATTCCGCAACCATTCAGACCATGCCCAAGCACAAAGGCAAGCAAGATTGATGATCGCATGAATCCATTGGACGGCTACGACACAACTGACGATCAATCATATGCGCCTCCGACCGTGCAGGTGCTTAGCACAACGGGCTTATCACAACCGCTTAGTACCTGCCCAGACGAGCACACAACCACTCAACGATCATGCACAAGGGCATGGTTGGGCGCTACCGGGTGGGGTTCAATGCAATCACTGAGACGTTTGAGTCTATGATGGGAGCCCAGGCAAATCAAATCGGGGAAGCAGATGGGAACGACCCTGCCCTGCCTCGTCGCCTTGTCTCCCCTTCAATTTCACTTCCCCATCCATTCAAGTCAACTGCTTACAGGTCAGCAGTCCTTCAGACCAGAAGTCATTCATGCTCATGAAAGAGAACCAGTGCAACTCGGTTTCTCGATTCCCATCAACTCGTACAACTAACCATACGGGTCGCGCTAATCGCTAATCGATAACCAATAACCAATAACCAATAACCAATAATGATTGTTTCACGTGAAACAATCAAGCATCACTCGATGAACGATGCATGAAAACTAAAGACCCATGGAACGGTAAGAAAGTGCAGTCTCGGCGTCAAATTCATGCCTCCAAGACATCCAAGACATCCTAATATGTTCACAACAAGATGTTCACAGCAAGACATACACGGCAAGACACCCGCAATAATACATCCGCAGACAACTAGCGAAATAGACACCACAGTTGACGGCAGTCCGATACAACGGCAGCCTGGCCAATAAAGGATATTGACAAACAGATGCACAAATTCATCGCTTCGACATCAAATGAGCCTGGCATCACACCTCAATACTCGACGCTTGTCTCAATACTCGGCGCTCGTCTCAATACTCGGCGCTCATCTCAATGCCCAGTGCTCACCTCAATACTCGGCGCTCCCCTCAATACCCAGTACTCCCCTCAATACCCAACACGGGCCTAAAAAATTGCTTCGTTGTTCTGCGACAGGAACGTAGCGCAATGCCCATCCGGAACTCAGATAGGACAAGAGTGCGAGGAGCTATATCTTATCGATAAGAGCGACATGGGTTGCTTGCAATCCACCGCCAACTTCGGCTTCCACGACTCTTGGATTTTTTCCTTTGAGCCTCTTGATGTTCTTTGCTGCTTTGTCGATTTCCACCTGTGCCGATTTGCCTTTGAGGGCGATAAGTTGCCCAGAATGCTCCAAAAACGGTAAGGTCCAGCCAACGAGTCTGTGCAAAGGCGCTACCGCCCTGCAAGTCACGATCGAGCAGGACTGAATCGTTGTAGACACTGTATTCGACAGCACGCTCTGCTTTCCGTCGTTACCTGGATGTGCATCCAAATGCCCATCCAGAAACCCCGAAGAACGCCTTTCAGCGTCGGCAACTGTGTTCTCGGTCCGATGAATGGCTTTCCGAGAATGATGCGATGCAGCTCCGTCATTTCTCGAATTTGGAAATGCTTCCTCGGCACGGGCACGAAGAACGGTAACATTACGCAGATGGAGGTCATGCTTGACCATCTCTAACCATTCGACACGACGTTCCATGGGCTCTATCAATGTGATCGGCGCATCTGGAAGCATCGCTGCAATCACGATGCCAGGAAACCCTCCCCCAGAACCGATGTCGGCAATCCTTCCCGAGCCATGGTGCGACTCAAGATGCTTGATTATGAATGGAACGACAGCCGCGGAATTAAGAATATGCCTTTCCCAGATGATAGAAACATCCCGTGGACCAATGAGTCCGCGTAGCAGTCCCTCCTCCTGAAGCAGGCGGTGAAATTCCTGCATCTGGGGGTAAGCAGACCCGAGTATCTCCTCGGGTATTGCAGAGTCGTCCAACTGATCGATCTCTGAATTCGCTGACGTTCCCTGACTCATCGGTTCTGTCGAAAACGGCTCTGAAGTCATATGTCCTTGTTCCGTCACTCCGAATCACTGTCTTCGGAATCTTCGACGTCAAATGCAGATTCACCTTGTTGAGAGTTCGATTCATCATCGATGGCCGACTCTTTCTTGGAACGAGACAGTCCGGGTTCATTCTGCTCGAGCTCATCCTCCTCGACATCCTGTTCCGTGGAAATCTCGCCATCTTCGGCTTCGTCATTCTTGCGCTCATATACCGTGACATAACGATGCGGTTCCTCACCGTGCGAACGCGATTTCAGGCCTTCCTCACGCACGATGTCATGAATCACCTTGCGTTCGAAGGAGTTCATCGGATCGAGATCCACCGCATCCCCTGATTCACGGGCATCCTCGATGGCGTCCATCGCAAGATCGCGCAGATGCTGACGCTTGCGCTTCAGATACCCATCAACATCCACGATAAGCCTGGACCGCTCTCCTGTCTTCTGCTGAACAGCGAGTCGAGTCAGTTGTTGAAGCGCGTCAACGACATTCCCGTTCTTGCCTATGAGGTTCTTTATGTCCGCGTTGTCATCGGCGACAATCTGGACAAGTGGCCTATCGTTGCGGATTCCCATTTCGATGTCGCCGTCATAGTCAGCGATATCCAATAATCCCTCGAGATAGTCCGCCGCAATATCAGCTTCTTCATTGAGCTGATCCATGGTCTTGTCTTCACTTTGCGACATATTCGCTCCTTACACGTGCACTTGGTAAATCAGTCTAAGCCAATACATGAAAACATGCATACTCGCCACGCAGTGCTCTATCGCTGGGACACAAGTGCTCGTCGGCGAATCGCCATCTTCACTTCACCCGGAATTCAGCCTCACCACCATCGCAACGCTGACGAGCACTGCAGATTCGCGAATCTACCGCTTTCTCTTGGACTTGGTCCTCTTAGGCTGTTGACGTTGATGAGAGGCACCGGACTCCAGTTGCCTCTCCTGTATCTCCTTGGCCTTCGCCAAAGCCTCATCCTCAAGGGATGGCTCACCGGCCTTTTCCCTGCGGCTGTTCTCACGCACGCGATCACGAGCCTGCTTCTCCTCGGCGGCTGGCGAACCTGGCGTCGGCATCCTGCGAACCTGCCACAAGGTCTGGCCAAGATTCCACGTGTTGTTGGTCAGCCAGTAAATCAGCACGGCAAACGGGAAGGCAACACCGGAGAAGATGTACATGACCGGGAAGATGTATGCCATCATTTTCTGCATACGATATTGGGAACCCTCCATCGATGCACGTGGCATGTTCTTTCTTGTGTTATGGAACTGCGAATAGAACATGGTGAGGCACATCAGCGCGATGAAGATGACGATGACGATCTTGCCTGCACCCTGGGCGGTGGTCAGATTGTCGGAAATATGAATTCCGAATATCTGGGTCTGCTCGAATTCCTTTGAGATCTTGAGCGTGAAGGCACCCAACGGCTCGCGCTTGCCCCTGGCAATGTACGGCACAGCCGAAAGAACATAGAACATCGTCATGAATATCGGGCTCTGAATCAGCGCGGGCAGGCAGGATCCAGCCGGATTGGCGTGATTGTCCTGATACAGCTTCATCATCTCGCGACTTGAAGCCTCTTTGCTGGCCTGATCGGTCTTACCCTTGTATTTGTTCTGTATCTTCCGCATCTGCGGCTGAATGGCCTGCAGCTTTCGCATGGCCATCATCTGCTTGATGAACAGCGGAAGGATCAGCAGTCGCACCAGGATAACCAGCAGCACCACCGACAGCACCCATGCGACGCCTGGGCCGCTGGAAAAACCTATGAATGTCAGGAACTTATGGCAATAGACCATCACATAGGTCATCAGCCACTCTATCGGGCGAAGAATCCGATAGAAGAAACCGAATAGACCGGAATCGAAAGTAAAGTTTTGTGAAATCATTGTCTCAGGCAATCTCCTTATCTGAGGCAGTTGCGGTCAGACGAGGCTCCTCATGTGCCTTCGACCATGAACAACGATAGAACAGCGAAAACCGCTGTGGAACATCATCAATCCCGCCGTTGCTCCAAGGACGGCAACGGAGCAATCGAAACGCTGCGAGCATGAACCCTCGGAAGGCGCCAAAACGACCGATCGCCTCAGCCGCATAGCGCGAGCAACTCGGATAGTACTTGCATCTTGGAGCCATCTGCGGTGATACGCGGGACTGATACCAGCGAATGGAAGCTAGCATCCACCGCGACGCGGCACCGGTGCGACTGAATCGTGCGGATGCCGGACCGTCGCAATCACATGCGTGGGCCTCAGAATGCACCTTGGTGCCCTGATCGCCTGTGATTGGGAAAACATTCTGACCGACAGTCATACGACTCCCCCTTGCATCATGTTGTGCGGATGCCGCTGCTCATATCTCTTCGCAACCTGCGCGAAAAGCTCGCTGACCTGCTGCTCCAAGGATGCGTAGCTTTGCTGCGATGCATGTGGCTTTGCCCTCATTACCACGTCGCACACTGCCGGAAGCACCTGCTCCCTGGACGCGGCAAGTTGACGAAAGCGTCTTTTAACCCCATTTCGGGTGACGGCATTGCCGACATTCTTTGCGACAGCCAACCCCAGTCTTCGCCTTGTCATGGGTTGTTCACCAAGAAGGGAGTCGCCACTGGCCACACCACTCGGATTCTGCACTTCAGGGAGTCCGGGTTTCGCCTCTGAAACTAGCCCCGAAACGGGCTGCGTGGATGCAGTCTTGTTCAACGCGGGTACAGCAGTAGCTGAGATATTGGCATCACCGGCAAAAAAGCGGTAATGCAGAACGATATCTCTACTGGTGACCTTGTTTCTCTGCTTCAGCACGGTCACAAAATCGCGATGGCTTCTGAGCCGTTCCACTGTGAAATGAATTCTGAAAGTATAGACTGTCCAGCAGCAATCAGTTCAGGCGGAAAGCGTCTTGCGCCCTTTTGCACGGCGACGATTGATGAGCGCGCGACCCGAACGTGTGCGCATACGCAGGCGGAAGCCGTGCTTCATGTGGCGGCGGCGGTTATTCGGTTGGAATGTCCTCTTCATAATTAATAACGCTCCTGAATTTTCAGCCATGCAAAAGCACGGCTCATGGTGAGTCAAGCTATACCAAACTACACAGGTTAGTGCAATCAGTCAAAGCGCAAGAAATTTTTCTGTGTTTTTCCGACATAATCCTGAGTCGCATATTGGCAAGAAATGCTGCAATAGCAGTGATGGCACGGGGTGAAGTTATCCACAAATTACACGGTTGTTATTCACAAATGAGTCATTTCAACACGCAATGCTGTGGATAACTCAGCGAATACGGTGTAAACATAACCTACTGTCCGTTTATTATGTTGACTATATTGGATTGGGGAAGAAGGAACGATGGCACAGGGTCCAGAGGCTTCATCGCTGCAAGCGAAGCATATGTGGGATTCTGTGCTGCAAATTCTCCGCACAAGCAACACACTTACGGCGCGGGACAAGGGTTGGCTTGAGGATATTTCACCGGAGGCGGTTTTCGGGAGCACCATCGTGCTCTGCGTCTCGAACAAGGCGGCCCAGGAGGCCATTCAAGACACGTTGAACGGTTCGCTGCTCGATGCCCTGCAGACGGTGAGCGGGACGGCGATGTTCCCTGCGATCAAAATCGTCAAGCCAACGAACGCCGTTGGGCAATCGAAAGCCGGCACGGAACAGGCCTTCCAACCTGAAACGACACGCGCAGCCCAGGATTCTGGGGATTCGCAGCAGGGCGAGGAGCCGAACAACGCGATCTCGGCCGCATCGTCACCGGAATTCAGCTTGGCAGAACCGGTCGTCGCGCCGATGCGGCATCGTGAGGAAACCGTTCAGACCGCATCGATGCCTTCTGGCCTCGCCACCCCAGCCGTCCGTCAGAATGACACTTCAGAAGAGCCGCCCCAGACATTTGACGGACGTTCCACGCTGCCCTTCTCGATGCCAAGCTTTCCTGGTGGCCAGCAGAAGGTTGAAAGAGATCCCGAGACCCACCTGAACACCAACGCCACATTCGACACATTCGTCCCCGGTGATTCCAACAGATTCGCACGCACCGTCGCACTTGCGGTGGCAGAGGGTTCGGGGCGCGACTTCAATCCCTTATGTATCTATGGCAGTTCGGGATTGGGCAAGACGCACTTGCTGAATGCAATCGGCAACTATGCACTGGTAAAAGATCCATCGTTGAAGGTTCGCTACGTGAATTCAGAGGAATTCACCAATGAGTTCATCGATGCCCTGCAGAATTCTGCACACGGCAGTGGTCAGATTACCGAATTCAATCACCGTTACAGGCAGGTTGACGTTCTGCTCATCGATGACATTCAATTCCTTGGCGGCAAGGAAGCCACCCTGGATCAGTTCTTCCACACCTTCAACGCCCTGCATGACGCCAACAAGCGCATCGTCATCGCTTCCGACGTTCAGCCCAAGAATCTCAAGGGCTTTGAACAACGCTTGATATCACGCTTTGATTCAGGTCTTACCGTTGACGTCAAGCCACCGGATCGCGAGACCCGCGTGGCCATACTTCGCATGATGTCATCGAACAGCGGCGCCAGAATTCCGAACGAGGTGCTGGACCTCATCGCTGAACGCTTCACCGAAAACATCCGTGAACTCGAAGGAGCCCTGACACGCGTAACGGCCGTGGCAAGCCTCAACGGTCAGAATGTCACCAAATCCTTGGCGGAACAAACCCTGCAGGACTTCTTTACGACCGATGTCGAGATCAAGCCGACCGACATCATCACCCAGGTGGCACAATACTTCCATCTGACCTTTGACGATCTCGTCGGACGGACCCGCACCAAGAACATAGCCCTGGCGCGCCAGATTGCCATGTATCTGGGCAGGGAAATGACCAGCATGTCACTTGTCGACATAGGGGAGGTCTTCGGCGGACGCGACCACACCACGGTCATGCATGCCTATACGCGAATCTCTGGCGAAATGCAGGAAAAACGCGAGATCTACAACTATGTGATGGAACTCACCGTCAGACTGAAGCAGCACCCGATCGAGTAGCGCCGCAAGTCCTGTGGACATCTGACCGGGGAAGGGTCATGTTCAGTTTTTTCATACGCAGACACGCCAGAAGGGAAACAATGTTGAAAAAAGTTATCCACATGCTTATACACAGATGTGGGCAAAGCATGGGAATAACTGCCGAATTTAGGTGCATAACTTGTGCGTTTCCTGTTGACACACATGCTAAAAATGTTGATAACTTGAACACCGCGTGACAGATGTGGATAAGTACCTTGGTTGTCCACATTTCCCCACCGGGTTGTCCACATTCCTCACGGACCGTCGCTCTGTGGAAAACTGCCGAAGCGAGCACTTATCCACATTATCCACAGCCCTTATGAAGATGATTACAGACACAGATACATAGATCATCACCATCAACACAATGAACCGTGAACGTCACAATGGAAAAAATGGATTCATGTTGGTTAGAATGAATTCGAGAAATCTTACTATGAAGGCACATTATGAAAGTTGAAATTAATTCTTCGGCCCTTGCCGATGCAGTCGCTTGGACGACACGAGTCATTCCTGCCCGCCCGGCTTCACCCATTCTTGCAGGAATCAAGCTCGAGGCAATTGACGGAACATTGCAGTTAAGCGCCTTCGATTACGAAGTCTCTGCCCGTCACCATATCGAAGCAGGGATCGACGAGCCTGGAACTGCTCTCGTCCTTGGCAAATTACTTGCAGACATCACGAAGTCACTTCCCTCCGCAACCACATATCTGACGACAGACGACTCGAAGATGACCATCAAGTCGGGCAAATCGACGTTCACTCTTCAGCTGATGCCAGATTCCGAATATCCCGATATGCCCTCCGTTCCTGAGAATCTCGGTCAGGTCGATGCACAGACTTTCATGCAGGCCATCTCTCAGGCGACGGTCGCTGTGTCGCGCGAAGAGAACCGGCCTGTGCTCACTGGCGTGAAAATCAGCATTGACGGCGACAAGGTCGTGATGACCGCAACCGATAGGTTCAGGCTGTCGCGAGCATCATTCACCTGGACTCCGAAGCAAGCCGACACCGAAACCGTCACCCTGGTCCGTGGATCCCTGCTCCGCGACATAGCCCGCTCATTGGATGAGCATGAAAACGTTGTCATTGATTTCGATCCTCAAAACCCAACAATGCTAGGTTTTGAGAATGCGGGTCGTGTCTCGACCTCGCAGCTCATCGACGGAGAATTCCCGGCCGTCGACCGTCTTTTCGCCTCCGACTATCCGATTCAAGCCGTTCTGGACAGACAGTCCCTGATCGATGCGATAAAGCGCGTCGCCTTGGTGGCAGAGCGGAACGCTCCGATCCGCATGGTGTTCTCCAAGCAGGAGCTCGTGCTGTCCGCCGGTGCGAGTGATGAGGCACAGGCATCCGAGACGCTTGATATCGATATGGATGGGGAAGACATCACCGTTGCATTCAACCCTGCCTATCTGATCGAGGGTCTCAACGCGATCGCGGAGCCATATGTGAGGATGAAGATGACGACTGCGGTCAAGGCCGTGGAATTCAACGGGCAGCAGGAATCTGATTCCGATGAATCGCTTGATTACCGCTATCTGCTCGTTCCCATGCGCTTCACCAACTGATTTCGTGGGCGAAGCAGCCTTGGCCCAAGGCCAGTGAAGAAAGCCTGGTGACTGCGGATCGAGCGTTGAATGCGTTGCATAGGTTGGGCACAATGAGTGAATCGGTATTCGGCTCAGGGGATTGGCATGTATATTTCGAGATTGGCGTTGGACCATTTCAGGTCATGGGAAGCGTGCGTTCTTGATTTCGACCGGGGAATCAACATACTGCAGGGCAGGAATGGCCTAGGCAAGACCAATATCGTGGAATCCATCGAGGTTCTGGCTACCGGGTCAAGCCAGAGAACCACATCCGCTCTTCCGCTCATCGAACGTGGAAGCACCACCGCTGTGGTACGTGCCAACGTGGTTCAGGACAGATCCAAGGTCGGGCAGCAGGAGCCGGATCGAGAACAATCCCAGGAAAATGCTGTCCCGAAGATGCTCGAGATGAGCATCCATGCCAGGGGAGCCAATCGAATGAGGGTCGATTCAGGCCCTTCCCACATGATGAGAGATGCGCTCGGACTCGTCTCATGCGTCAGCTTTTCCCCTCAGGATCAGCATCTCGTGACGGAGGATCCAGCGGCCAGACGCATGTTTCTGAATCAGTCCGGCACGCAGCTTGATGCGCACTATGACAATGTTCTGCAAAGGACCAGGCATATAGCTCAGCAGCGTGTCGCCTTGCTCAAGCAGCTGGGACACAAGGGGCAGCAATCTGGACTCGATGCAGGTCTGCAGCCCTCGATGGCTGCATCGTGGGCTGCATCGACGCATGAGTATGGTGCTGACCCGGCTGACCCTGGATTCAGCCCGACGCAGGGTTCCTCTGCGAATGCTGCGGCGCTGAGTGGATTGGAAGTCTGGACCGGTCAATTCATCGAGGCGGGAGTCGAGCTCACCCGGAGCCGAACCAGGATCGTCGAAAGGCTCAACGAGCATTTCTCCGAGATATATCGCCAGCTTTCGGACAATCGTGGCGAGGCCAGGCTGATGTACAGGCCATCGTTTGCCGAGGTGATAGATTACGAGCAGCCGTTCGACGCGATCAGTGCGCATTTCCAGCGCATATTCCAAGGCGAGCTGGCGAGAGGCTTCAACCTGATTGGCCCGCAGAGGGATGATCTGGAGTTCATCCTCGATGATGTTCCAGCGCGGGAGTACGCGTCGAATGGTGAGCAATGGACATTGGCCATCGCATTGAAGATGAGCCTTCATCAGGCCTTGATCGATGAGAACGCAGATGTGCCGATCATCGTGCTTGACGATGTGTTCGCACAGCTGGATGAGAATCGCAGATCGCAGATAATACGCTTTGCGGAGCGGCAGCGTCAGGTTCTGATCACGGTCGCCGCGGCCAGCGACATTCCTGAATTGTCCGGTGCGAACATAATCGATGTCGAGGCGCTTCATGACATGAGTGGCTTCGGTGACTGCCCCTCTGCGAGTCTGCCGCGTTCGAGCGATGACGACGAGGAACGTCAGAAGGAGCCGAATGACGTGAAGGATGCGTCCTCGGCGCTGCACCAGGGCGGTGATGACTCGTGAGGAATGACACCCCCATAGATCTTCTGCTGCACCTCAATGTGAGCAAGTTGCCCGAGCAGACCTTCAGGCCGTTCGCCATGCGGGGCATGAGCGTCCGGAGACTGCGGGAAAGGTCGAAGGAAGCGTGGTGGAACTTCGGGAAGCCAGGAAGGGATCCGAACAGGCTTGGGGGAGTGCTCGAACAGATAGCGGAACAGTCGCAATGGGTCCCCCATCTCAAGATCGCACAGCTGGAGCGTAATTGGAATGATGTCGTCGGACCTGCGATCGCTTCGCATTCCCATGTGGTTTCGTACAATCGTGGCATCCTGACCATTCAGGCATCGTCGACGGTGTGGGCGACGCAGCTGAGCTATCTCATCCCACAACTGCAAGACACGATTGCAGAAAGGCTCGAAGGTCTTCCGATCGAGCGCATCGAGGTAACGGGGCCACACTCATATTCCTTCAGAAGGGGTAAGTTCGACATCCCGGGTCGTGGAGTTCGAGATACGTACTTCTAAGGGCGTATAGTCCCGCTTTACTAGTATCCTACCTATAGAAGGTTTGAGGCCTTGAAGGGCTGTTTTTTTGCTTTTTAGACTATAATGGCTGTGTGGCAGACACTCAGAGTCGCTGACATTGCTGCAAAGCCGATACGAGTCGATGCATGGCAATCGACGAAGAAAGGAATGGTCGTGGCAGAGGATGACACGAAGTTGGATTCGCCGGATGCTGCATCTTCCGAAGATGAAACCAACCCCATCAACGAAGGCAGTGAATTGAACGAAGGTAGCGAGATAGACAGCGAAATAGACGAGGATGGCGAGGTCGCTTCGCCTGACGAGGCGAATTCAAACGAAGCCACTGACGGTGACCGGCTCGAGGATGCCCAGCTTGATGATTCCTTGGCTCCAAAGCATTATGATGCCAGTGATCTACGGGTTCTCGAAGGCTTGGAGGCGGTGAGGATCCGCCCGGGCATGTACATCGGTTCGACCGGGCCACGAGGTCTGCACCATCTGGTCTATGAGATAGTCGACAATTCCGTGGATGAGGCCCTTGCAGGTTACGCGAACCACATCGAAGTGACCATCCTTCCAGACAATGGGGTCAGCGTCGTCGACAACGGACGAGGCATCCCAACGGACGAGGTCCCAGGTGAAGGGGCAAGCGGCGTTGAGGTCGTCATGACCAAGCTTCATGCCGGCGGCAAGTTCGGCGGAGGCGGCTACGCGGTTTCCGGCGGTCTGCACGGCGTCGGCATCTCCGTCGTGAACGCGCTCTCGACCCATGTCGATATCGAGGTTCGCCAGAAGGGCTATCACTGGATTCAGCACTATGCTGACCAGAAGCCGACGGCACCGTTGCGACGTGCAGAGCCGATGACCGAAGACGAGCAGACAGGCACGACCGTCACGTTCTGGGCGGATCCCGACATATTCGAGACAACGACCTATGATTTCGAGACACTGCGAAGCAGATTCCAGCAGATGGCATTCCTGAACAAGGGATTGCGTCTGTCATTGACCGATCTGCGCCATGTCGACGAGGCGGGGGACGAGGTCACCGGCGATGGCGAGAACGTTGCCGAGGAGCTTCATCGCACGGTCTCCTACCTCTATCACAACGGCATCAAGGATTACGTCGCATACATGGTGAAGGCCAAGAAGGCCAATCCTGTCGAGGAGGATGTGATCGACATCGAGGCCGAGGACGTCAAACTCGGCATCTCGGCTGAGATAGCCATGCAATGGACGTCTGCATATTCGGAATCGGTGCATACCTTCGCAAACACGATTTCGACGACAGAGGGCGGCACGCACGAGGAGGGCTTCCGCGCAGCGCTCACCTCCATGGTCAACCGCTACGCCAGAGACAAGAACATTCTGAAGGACAAGGACGATAACCTTTCGGGTGACGATGTCCGCGAAGGCCTTACCGCAGTCATCTCGGTCAAGCTCACGAATCCCCAGTTCGAAGGTCAGACCAAGACCAAGCTGGGAAATTCCGAGGCGAAGACCTTTGTGCAGCGCGTCATGACCGAGAAGCTGGGGGATTGGTTCGATGCCCATCCCGGCGAGGCCAAGATGATCATTCAGAAGTCCCTGGAAGCTTCACGCGCGCGCATCGCTGCGAAGAAGGCGCGCGAGAACACCCGCAGAAAGTCCATCTTCGAGACGGCGGGCATGCCTGACAAGCTCAAGGACTGCCAGTCCAACGATCCCAGCGAGTGCGAACTCTTCATCGTCGAGGGCGATTCCGCAGGCGGTTCGGCCATTCAGGGGAGAAACCCGCTGACTCAGGCAATCCTGCCGCTGCGTGGAAAGATCCTGAACACCGAGCGTGCAAGCATCGACCGCATGATGAAGTCCGACACCATCGAATCGCTGATCACCGCGGTCGGTGGCGGCTATGGCGAGGAGTTCGATCTTGACAAGGTCCGCTATCACAAGGTCATCATCATGGCCGATGCCGATGTCGACGGTGCGCATATCGCGACGCTGAACCTGACGCTGTTCTTCCGCTACATGAGGCCGATGATCACTGCCGGCTACGTTTATGTCGCGATGCCGCCGCTGTACCGACTCAAATGGACGAAGGGCGCGCATGACTTTGTGTACACCGATGCCGAGCGTGACCGCGTGCTTGCCGAAGGCAAGGAATCAGGCAGGCAGCTGCCGAAGGGCGAGGGCATCCAGAGATACAAGGGTCTGGGCGAGATGAGCTATCAGGAGCTGTGGGAGACCACGATGGATCCGGAGCACAGAGTGCTGAAGAAAATCCATATAGAAGATGCGGCGCAGGCCGATGAAACATTCTCGATGCTGATGGGCGACGACGTCGAACCACGTCGTCTGTTCATCCAGCGCAATGCACATGACGCCCGATTCATCGATGCCTGAGATGGTCAGACAGCTGGCTGCATAAGAATCTCATTGACCGAGATTTGTCTCAATATTTGAAATGTGAACAGTCCGAAACACTAAGGAATGACAGTGGCAGACGATAACAATACCAACGGAGCCGACGGATTGGCCGACGATCCATCTGAGCGCTCACAGGAGCCGCTCAGCCCGCAGGAGAGTGACACGACCGACTATGGCCTGCTCAATGGCGAAAGGGTTCAGCGCATGGACCTGCAGCAGGAGATGCGCGAATCATATCTGGCATATGCACTGTCCGTCATTGTCGAAAGGGCTTTGCCTGATGTGCGCGATGGCATGAAGCCGGTGCATCGCCGCGTCATATATGCGATGTATGACGGGGGATATCGCCCCGATCGCGGCTATAACAAATGCTCTCGCGTCGTCGGCGATGTCATGGGCAAGTACCACCCACACGGTGACAGCGCCATCTATGACACCCTGGTGCGCATGGCCCAGCCTTGGTCGATGCGCTATCTGCTCGTTGACGGTCAGGGCAACTTCGGCTCTCCGGGAGACGACCCTGCGGCGGCCATGAGATACACCGAATGCCGAATGGCTCCTCTGGCCATGGAAATGGTACGGGACATCGACAAGGATACGGTCGTCTTCGCTCCGAACTACGATGGCAAGACCCAGGAACCGACCGTGTTGCCTGCTCGCTTCCCCAACCTTCTGGTGAACGGATCGTCAGGCATTGCCGTGGGCATGGCGACGAACATCCCTCCGCACAACATGGGCGAGGTCGCCACAGGCGTGCATTGGGCCCTTGATCACCCGGAAGCGACCCGAGAAGAATTGCTGGAAGCCTTGCTCAGCATCATCAAGGGTCCCGATTTTCCGACGGGCGCGACGATTCTGGGCCATAAGGGCATCGAACAGGCATATCGAACCGGACGTGGACTGATCACGATGCGTGCGGTCGTCAACACCGAAGAGATTCGTGGGCGCATGTGCCTCGTCGTGACCGAATTGCCATATCAGGTCAATCCCGATCGTCTCGCATCATCCATCAAGGATGCCGTGCGCGATGGCAAGATTCAGGGCATCGCCGACATGCGCGATGAAACCTCCGGTCGCACGGGCCAGAGACTCGTGCTGGTATTGAAGCGCGATGCGGTGCCGAAGGTGGTGCTGAACAATCTTTACAAGCATTCGCAGCTGCAGCAGACTTTCGGGGCGAACATGCTTGCCCTGGTCGATGGTGTGCCTCGGACCCTGAGCATCGACGCGTTCATCCGCCACTGGGTGAACCATCAACTCGAGGTCATCGAACGTCGCACCAGGTATCTGAAGCGTGAAGCCGAGGAGCGTGACCATATCCTGCAGGGATATCTGAAGGCTCTCGACATGATAGACGAGGTCATCGCCCTGATCAGGCGCTCTCCTGACGTGGATGCCGCCAGAACCGGCTTGATGTCGCTGCTCGATGTCGATCAGGTGCAGGCGGATGCCATATTGGCCATGCAGCTGCGTCGTCTGGCTGCTCTTGAACGTCAGAAGATCATTGACGAGCACGAGGAACTCATGCGCCGCATCGCCGACTATGACGATATTCTCGCCAAGCCAGAACGCCAGCGTGCAATCGTGGGCGACGAGCTCGATGAGATCGTTCATAAGTATGGCGATGCGCGCAGAACCAAGATTCTGCCGTATTCCGGTGAAATGAATGTCGAGGACCTGATCGCGGAAGAGAATGTGGTCGTCACCGTCACGCATTCCGGTTACATAAAGCGCACGAAGGCTGATGAATATCGCGCCCAGCATCGTGGTGGCAAGGGAATTCGCGGTGCCAAGCTTCGCGAGGATGATATCGTGGACCACTTCTTCCTCACCAGCACCCACAATTGGCTGCTGTTCTTCACCAACAAGGGGCGTGTATATCGCATCAAGGCCTTTGAGCTGCCAGAGGGCTCGAGAGATTCCAAGGGGCAGCATGTCGCGAATCTCCTGCAGTTCTCACCCGATGAGAAGATACAGCAGGTGCTTTCGATAAGCGACTATGACGCTGCGCAATACCTGGTTCTCGCAACCAAGAGCGGCAAGGTCAAGAAGACCAGACTCAACGAATACGATTCGACGCGTCAGGGTGGTCTCATCGCCGTGCGGCTGATGGAATTCGCGGGCGAGGGAGAGGATGCCGACGCACAGATATCCGATGAATTGGTCGGTGCATCGCTGTGCAATGCCGGAGATGACATCATTCTGGTATCCCGCAAGGGCATGAGCGTAAAGTTCTCGGCAAATGACGAGACCCTGCGTCCTATGGGACGTCAGACGGCTGGCGTGCAGGGCATGAGATTCCGTGAGGGCGACGAACTGCTTAGCATGGATGTCGTTCCTGAAGATTCCAACGAAGACCTGCTTGTGGTCACCGATGAGGGCTTTGCCAAGCGCACGGCGCTGAGCGAATACCGCCTGCAGGGACGCAATGGCTATGGCGTGAAGGCGATTCAGCTTGCACAGGGTCGCGGATCGCTTGTCGGTGCCGTTGTGGTAAGCGAAGATGATGAGATTCTCGCCATCATGAAGTCCGGCAAGGTCATCCGTTCGAACGTCGCCGAGGTCAAGCGCACGGGACGAACGACTCAAGGCGTCACGCTTGCCAAGCCAGACAAGAGCGACGAAATCCTTTCCATCGCACGCAACATGGAAGATGCCGAAGACGACAGCACGGCAGCGGAAATGGTCGAAGCCGGTGCGATTGCGGACAATGCCTTGGAACCAGCGCATCGATCGGCTCAATCTTCCACGGACGGGTCCGACGGCAATTCTGCTGAGAATGTGGACGATTCAGCGAAATGAAGCAAAAGACCATGAAAGCTGGTAGCGTCACAACAGAGTCGCGAGGCATATCGATCAAGGAGAAACGATGAGCCAAAATAACGATGAACCGCGTAAGCCTATTGATTTGAACCATGATGAGCTTTTGGGCGGGACAAACGCAGACCTGAATTCCGCAGGCTTGAGTGAAGAGGATGCGAAGGTGGATGCATTGCATGAGGAACCTTCGCACGAAGAGCACGGTCCGCGTGTGGCACGGTCCGCACGTTCCCTGTCTTCGAACCCAGCGGTGAGCGAGAATCAGATTCATGAGACCCAGCCGTCACATCCTATGGAGCAGTCCCACGTTTCCTCGTCCCATGAACAGGCACGCGCCCATTCCGCCGAAAGGTCGGCCGGCCAGAAGCCATCGGTTCCAAGGGCACGCAGAATGAAGCTTTCCGTCACCCGAGTCGACCCATGGTCGGTTACCAAGGTATCTTTCCTGCTGGCCATCGCAGGCGGAATCATTCAGATCGTGGCAGTCGGATTCATCTGGTTCCTGCTCAATTCCATCGGTCTGTTCGATAGCGTCACCCAACTGGTGTCAAAGACTGGCCTGGATGCGGGAAGCTTCGATCTATCGAGCATTCTCAGCTTGGGAACCGTGCTTAGTGCAGTGACCATATTCTCTATCTTCGAGGTTATTCTGGTCATGGTGCTCGCAACGATCGGCGCGTTCCTGTACAACCTTGTCAGTGCGCTGGTTGGTGGCGTTCACGTGATTCTCGGTGATGACTGATTCCAAGATGACCACCGGCGATGCCGTTATTCGGATCCATTGATTCTGCCCTGGGCCTTCGATGATGCTGAATGCGCAATTCCGAAAGAAGGATTGCGCAGAAGATCAAGACGAAGCCCAGGGCAGTCTCTATGCTGACATGCTCATGGACGAGCACGATTGCGAACAGCACGCCAAACAGGCTTTCAGTGCAGAGGATGATCGAGCCCTGCGTTGCTGGAATCTTGGAGAAGGCAGCATTCTGGAAGGTCTGAGCGATAAGCGTCGACCCGACGATCAGATAGGCCATAGACCATGAAATCGTGGGTGTGAAGCTCGTCAGACTGGGGATTGGCTCGAAGATGAGGGCTCCTGCAAGAAACATGATTCCGGCGATCACGAATTCATAGAGCGTGAGAATCAATGGGTCGAATTTCTTTGCAAACATCCCTTCAAGCACAAGATTCAACGCAAAGATCAAGGCACCGACCATTGTCAATGCGTCACCCGTGCTGAAATCCAGCCCCAGTCCCGTGGATGGCAATGAGATGAATCCGATGCCGACCAGACAGATGATTGCGGCAATGATGTTTCGCATGGTCGGAGCGCGGCGTGCGATGCACCAGACCAGGAAAGGCACGATGACGCAATATGTGGCTGTCAGAAAGGCGTTGCGTCCAGGAGCGATCGATGTGAGACCCTCCATCTGGAACATGAAGGCCATCCAATAGCTCAGGCCAAGAAGCATGCCTGGAATGACCATATGCGAGAGTCTGGTGCGACGGATTCGTGGCCATAATGCCACCGCCAGGATCATGGATCCCAAGGTAAGTCGAATGGCCATCATCCATTGCACATCAATGGCATCCAACGCAATCTTCGAGAAGGTATAGCCACCACCCCAGGTCGCCGCGGCGACAAGCAGCATGATACGTGCCATCCATGGAGAAAGTCGCGTGTTTTCCGGTTCCGCAATGTTCACGACTGCCGAGTCTAGTCATGCAGGGCGAGAAGATGAGATTCGTCGAAGATCGCCTGGCTGAGCCAGCCCATGCGGGCATTTGCAGACTCATCTGTAAGCAATGCGGCTTGGAACTTCGGGCAAGCGATTCTAAAGTGGGGAGTGTGAAAAAGGTATAGAGGTCGTTGGCTCACGACACCGATTTGGGGAGGCGGCATGATGAGATACATGGTTACTGGAGCTTCTGGCGGTTTCGGTGGTTACGCATTGGATTGGCTGCGCAGACTTGCTCCCGAAGATGACATTGTCGGTTTGATTCGCGATCCTCGCAAGGCGGCGAAGGTCGAATCCAAGGGCTTTGAGGTGAGAATCGGAGATTACGGGGACATTGATTCTTTGATGAGTGCTTTTGGTGGGGTAGATCGGCTGCTGTTCATCTCGGGCGCCCCTGGCAATCGTAGGAGTGAGCATGCGCATGTCGTAGAGGCGGCGAAGAGACGCGGTGTCTCCTTCATTGCATATACAAGCCTTGCCCAGGCCGACTTGGTCCATAATATGCTCTCCACCGACCATGTGTTCACCGAGGCGAAGATTCTTCAATCTGGAATTCCTCACACGTTTTTGCGCAATAACTGGTATTTGGAGAATGAGGCCCTGTTGTTCAGGCATGCGCTGAAAACAGGTCGGCTGATTTATATGTCTGATGAGGCAACGGTCGGCTGGGCCCTTAAACGCGAATATGCCGAGGCTGCTGCACGTGTGCTGATTTCCGGGAATGAGCCAGAGGTCATGGAGCTATCGGCGGACCCGACCCGCTACGGCGAACTGGCGCAGGCGCTGGAAGCCGCCACGGGCAAGGCAATCGAGGCTGTTGACCTGGATGAGGAGCAGTTCGTTGAGGCGCTTAGAGACGATGCCTCGGAGCAGACGGTCCAAGGCATGGTGGAAGTGCAGCGGCTGATTGCGCATGGCGACCTTGAGGTTGAATCCGACGATTTCACCCTTGCCCTGGGGCACTCCCTGCTCGGTCTGGAGGACGCAGTGAAGGAGGTTCTTTCCAAGCAGCATCTTTTGTGAAGGGCTGAATTACGGCGATTTGCTTACTGAAGTGTTAGAATTTGCCTGTCCAGTCAAAGATTCGCATGCGTCTGGGCGCTGTGAATGCTTGGCATACGATTTGAGAGGGGTGGTTGAAATGTTGGGTTTGGTTCTTGTACTTCTGGTTCTCTGGATTATCGGCGGTATCGCGGGACTCCTGCTCAAGGGAGTGCTCTGGCTGTTCTGGGTTTCACTCGTTCTGTTTGTGATTACTGCGGTCTTCGGCTTTGTCAGAGGACTTTTCAGTGGAAAACGTTCATGATTGAATATTAAAGATAATAAACGAACGATTGAGGGCTGCATTTCACGATAATGCAGCCCTCAATTGTCGAGATACCGAGTTTTGCGGCAATTCGAAAGTATTGAAGGCTGAAATGCCTGAAATAAGGGCTGCATCGTGCGAAAAATCGCTGTCTATACTACGGAATTGCCGCAAAACTCGGTATCTCGAAATAAATCGCCCGAGTTCGCTACTCTTCGGCGCTGTAGATTGCCTTCTCGATGCGAATATCAGGAATGATCCACAGCAGAGCGACCAGGACGTATATTGCATACGACGCGATTGACTGTATGAATGCGACGCATGCAGCAACCGCATACCCCACCATGGAAACTTTGCCCTTGTAGTCCTTGCCGAGGGTCTTGGCCAGTTGTGATTCCCTGCCTTGCAGATGGATGATCAGGTTCTGCAAAACAATATAGGCAACCGAGCACATCAGCAGAATTATGCCATATACACATGCAGGAGCTGTGGTCAGCGGGTGCTCGTCCGCCCACGCCGTCGAGGCGGGAATCAGCGACAGCCAGAAGAGCAGGTGAAGGTTGGCCCAAAGAATCTGGCCATTTACGGTATCGACCATCATGAGCAGATGATGATGATTCGTCCAATAGATTCCTATGTAGATGAAGCTCAGCACATATCCAAGAAAAACAGGCAGATCGGTTTCCAGATTGGTGAATGATGCCCCTCGAGGAACTTTCAGCTCCAAAACCATAATCGTGATCATGATGGCAAGCACGCCATCGCTAAACGTCTCCATGCGATTTTCTCCATACATGCTCCTTTCGTTGCTGTCATTGTTGCACGAAGTGGGATTAAGACAAACGTGGTCATCTGATTTTCTTGTCGAATCCTTTCTGCGTTCACCAATCGGTTGTAGGTTGGAGCTATGAAGGTTGATCTTCTTGATGAGCGCGGCTATGAGCAAACAATGCGAGAGACAGTGT
This sequence comes from Bifidobacterium sp. WK012_4_13, assembly GCF_041080835.1. Lineage (NCBI taxonomy): Bacteria > Bacillati > Actinomycetota > Actinomycetes > Bifidobacteriales > Bifidobacteriaceae > Bifidobacterium > Bifidobacterium fermentum. Next base: position 1,568,909 of record NZ_CP129683.1, on the reverse strand, counting down.
TGCCGTCGTTGGATGCGTGCCGATCTGAAGGCTGGCTCACAGCCTCGGCAGGTTCACGAGCTTCGCAGGAGAACGATGCTGGAAAGATACATTTCGTATGTTTCGATGCTCACGCATTCGGTGAATTGCATATCAGCGGTGCGACTGCACGATTTCGCGGTGCTGTGGTCATCTCCCATGGCATCACGGAGTTTGCGGAGAAGTTCAATGAGATTGCCTGGTATTTCCTTAAGGCAGGGTATTCCGTCTGCATTATCGAGCATCGAGGTCACGGTCAATCGGCGCGGGATGTGACCGATCCCAACCTTGTTTGGATCGATGACTGGAACAGATATATCGAGGACATGGCACATTTCTGCTCTCAGATTGCTCAGGAATATGCCGATGGTTTGCCGCTCTGCCTCTTTGGACATTCGATGGGTGGCGGCATAGGTGCCGCCGTTCTGGAACAGCATCCGACCATCTTTGACAAGGCAGTGCTATCTTCTCCAATGATCGCCCCACGAATCGGCCTGCCTGACTGGCTCGCAACGGCATTCATCAATGCGGCATGCGATATTGGATTTTCCAAGCGCATGGCTCCTGGCCAACTGCCCTTTGTGACGGCGTTGAGCGACCGGGATTATGAACACGCCAGCGCGTCGAGAGTGAATTGGTTCCATGCCTTGCGCATGAACGATGTCCGACGGCAGACCAGCGCTCCCACTTACTCATGGGTGCGTGAAGCGCTGAGGCTATCTCACAGCGTGCTTCAATCCAATATGTGCGATCGGATAGAGACGCCTCTGTTGGTCTTTCAGGCAGGCGACGACGACTATGTGCTCAATCCTCCGCAGAATCGATTCGTGCAGCAAGTGCGTGACGGTGGCTGCCCAGCTGAATTGATTCGAATGGACAATGCCCGTCATGAGATCTTCGGCATGCCCAATGCCGCCATGGAGCCCTATGTCGACAGGATAATCTCGTTCTTCAACGATCCAATCCGGCTATAGGACGTGTGCCGAGTGTTCTATGGATAGTGTTGGAAAGGCGTCGGGAGCGGGAACTTTCATAATCGAAGTGGCGGTATCACTCCTCAGCAGCCCTTCTTCGGCCAATTGGGCAACCTAGTCGGCAACCCAGGCGGCAACCTAGTCGGCAACCCAGGCGGCCACCTAAGCCATTCTGGAATGGCCGTTTGAGGCCTCGGCACTCATCATTCAACATGATTCAATGCAGAGGTGCCATCAGACATTGACGGTGTTCGCCAAGGAGCCAAGTTCCTTGATGGATGCGATCAGAGACTTCTGCAGCGTTTGTGCATTCTGAACTGACGCATCGCCATCGATATGAGCTACGACTTTCAATGCCGCGATGAGCAGGGCAACTGCAAGACGAGCCTTATGAGGGTCATGAGTGCGCTGTTCGGTCAGGACATGCAAGCTCTTGAACAGTTCCTTGAAATGTGCCCCGACCTCGGCAAAGGCTTCGGTGTGACAGCCCGAAAGCTGTTCGCGGAGCATGCTCGTGTCCTTTGGCACTATGATGCAGGATGCTACCAGAGCACATATGTCTGAAAGCAACTCACCTGGGCTATGGAGAAACTGCTCTCGCTGTGCAGCTGTCAAGGGTTGCAACGAGACGCCGAAGATGGCATCTGCCTTTGAGGGATAGTAGTTGAAGAACGTTCGCGCAGAAATATTGGCACCCGCACAGATTTCTTCTACGGTGACTTCCGCAAATCCGCGATCCCGCGCCAATCTCACGGCAACATCATGAATGGTCTCGCGTGTCAGTCGCTTCTTGCGCTCACGTAAGCCGAGGTTTTCCATGTCGTTCATCGCTGCTTTCTATTCCTCAATGGTTCTTCGACGCCAGTGTTGCATGGTCAATCATTGAGTATTCAATCACCGTATCACTGAGCCAAGCCGTTACTGCAAGTACTGGTGCACGAATGTCGAACTTTCAATGATTGACATGACTATGGAAGGTCTGCGGCGGCAGTTCTATGCCTCGGCTGCCTTGAGCTTTTCGGCCGCAGCCTGATCGGCCGCCAGATCCTCCAGCGCGGAGCGTTCCCTCAGCGGCGGGACCTTGAAGAAGCTCGTCAGCAGCAGCGCAAAGGTGAGCACACCCCCACCAATCCAATATACGGTGCGAGCGGAGGCATCGAAACCATTGATGAATGGCTGGGTCAACCTGCTGTCTGCGCCGTTCAGGAAGGAGGTGTCGCTTGTCGAGGATGATGAGTTCAGAGATGAGCTCTTGCCACTGTTCTTCTTCATGGCATCGGAGAGCTTAGGAACGACCTCCTTCACCACTGCCTTGCGCTGAGAGGCCTGCGCGTAGTCGATGCTCAGCTTTCCATCGACGACGCTGAGATTGCGCTGGGACGCCACCTCCTTCAATGCCTGGCTCTGCGCTGCAGGCGTTGCCGCTGCGACCTGGCTCTTGATCATGGACTGCACGACTGTGGAGTCAGTGACGCCCATGGCAGCTGCCTGCTGTCGCACCGCTGCACTTACCTTGGTCTGAACGGCGGCCGCAGCCGCGGCGTCGACCTTGGTCGTTGCCGTGTCGAGCGACTCCTGTGACTGCTTCTTGATCTGCGCAACTATAGGATTCCAGATCTGCCTCATGACCGCCTTGTTCTCCGAAGCTCTTGCGACGCTTGGCGTCAAGGCGGCATTCAGGCCATTGCCCAGGGCCGTCCTGTCAGACATGGCATTGAGAATGTTGGCTGGCATGACGGAGAACAGCACTGAGAGCAGCACGGCTGTGCCCATCGTTCCGCCAATCTGGCGGAAGAAGGTGGCTGAGCTTGTTGCGACCCCCATGTCCTTGCTCAAGACTGCGTTCTGACTCGCCTGAATCAATGCCTGCATAAGGAAGCCGATGCCAAGTCCCAGCACGAACATGCCGATCATCATCGCCTGAAGCGGCCTGCCAACTGCCCAGATCAGCAATGCGAAGCCTGCGATGGCGATGGCCGTCCCGACAGGCGGGAACCATTGGTATCTGCCGGTGCGAGAGATGATGATTCCAGCGGTGACCGAGGAGATCATCAGGCCAATGACCATAGGTATGGTTGCGAAGCCTGACTGTGTGGGAGAAAGGCCTTCGGCGATCTGCAGATAGAGCGGAATGGTCAGCATTGCGCCGAACATGCCGAAGCCAAGCAATGCGCCCAGAATCGATGCCATTGAGAATGACTTGGAGACGAAGAGTCTCAGTGGCAGGATTGCATCGTCATGCATGTGCTGTTCGATGATGATGAATGCAATGAGGCCAACGAATGAAATGATGTAGCAGACGATGGACCCTGTGGATCCCCATCCCCAGTCGCGTCCCTCTTCGGCGACCAGCAGCAGTGGAACGAGTGTGACGACGACGGTTGCAGCGCCCCACCAGTCAACTCGATTATGGCGCTTGTTGCCGAATCGTGGCAGATGCAGAAAGGCGAAGACCATGCCGAAGGCGAGCAATCCGACCGGTACGTTGATCAGAAACACCCAGCGCCAGCCAGCGATGCCAAGGATGCTGCTTGCGTTGGCGAAGATTCCGCCAATCAGCGGGCCGATCACTGTCGAGACGCCGAACACTGCCAGGAAGTATCCCTGATATTTGGCTCGATCGCGTGGCGCGACGATGTCACCGATGATGGCGAGCGGCAGTGACATGAGTCCACCGGCTCCAAGTCCCTGGAAGGCTCGGAAAGCGGCGAGCATAATCATGGATGTCGAGAAGCTCGACATCAGCGAACCCAGGATGAACAGGCCAATGGAGAAGATGAAAAGCGGGCGTCGGCCATAGATATCCGACAGCTTTCCATAGAGCGGGGTGGTGATCGTCGACGTGATCAGATAGGCAGTGGTGACCCATGCCTGTTCGTTGAGCCCATGGAGGTCGTCGCCGATCGTTCTGATTGCCGTGCCTACCACCGTCTGATCCAGAGAGCTCAGGAACATGGCCGTCATCAAGGCATAGATAACCAGCATGATCTGGCGTTGATCCATAAGGCCGTGGCTGCCGGATGAATGCCTGCTCTGACTCCGGCCCGGTGCTGCTATTTCAGATGCCATATGATTGCAAGTTCCTTCCGTAAGGAAAATTTGTAACGCACGCGAACACCTCAATGGTGCAAGTTCCACATGCATGTGAGTCGAGCGCATTCAAGGAAAGCGCCCGAAGCAAAAAGTTACATTACTATAAACTTGCATAGATGCATAATTATGCTGTCGGTAAGTGTGATGCATGCAACAATCGACACAGGGTCGGTACAGGACGGTTGGCATCCAATTCGTCTGAGAACCGTGTCATTGGTCAGCATATCGTTCGCATAAGGCCTCATCTGTAACACGTTGTGTGGGTTTCGGTAATGTTGCATGTCTAGCATGAAGTTCATTCAGAGGGTAAAAATTGGTCTGACGCCGTGTTGTTCGGGTCATTTCCCCACGGATTGTGCTTAAGTGAAATAACCGGTCAGGTCTCACCGTTCGACAAGAGAATGGAGCGGAACATGTTGGAATCCAACGCACGTGAACTCGCAGGCGAGTTGGTCGGCAGGCGTGAATCCATCAACAGGGAACTGAGCCGCAATGGCGTCCGCTTTGGCATCTATGCCGATGGGCGTTACGAGGATAGGCTGTTTCCCTATGATCCCATACCGAGAATCATCGAGTCAGACGAATATGACAGTCTGGAGCAAGGGCTCAAGCAGCGCGTCGATGCTCTCAACGCATGCCTTCGGGATATCTATTCGGACAAGAACATCATCAAGGATGGGGTGATTCCGGAGGAATACGTCTACACATCGGTCGGATACTATCCACAGGTCAACGGTGTGACGCCTCCTGGAGGGGTATTCGCGCACATTGCCGGAGAGGATCTGGTTCAGGGCGAGGACGGGCAGTGGTGGGTCTTGGAAGACAACCTACGCATCCCATCAGGCGCAAGCTATCCATTGTTCGTCCGAGACATCGAGCGTCGCATCTATCCGACATTGTTCCGTGATGTGAGGATACGGGACAACCGAGCCTATCCACGCCTGCTTCGCAAGTCGATGGACTTCGTCTCCACCGAGGGGATAGCTGTCGTGCTCACTCCGGGAAGACAGAATTCGGCATTCTTCGAACACGCATATCTGGCGGAGAAAACCGGTGCAACGCTTGCATTCCCCGAGGATCTGGAAGTGGTGCAGAATCGGCTGTATTTCGTTGACTATGCAGGAAACCGCCATCGTGTGGGCGTCGTCTATAGGCGGCTGGCCGATGAATACCTCGACCCCTTCAGCTTCAATCCAGATTCAGTGATCGGAATCCCAGGTCTGCTGGCCGCCTACCGTGCTGGAAATGTCGCGATCATGAACGCTCCTGGCAACGGTGTGGTCGATGACAAGGCAATGTATTACTTCGTGCCAGAGATGATCCGATATTATCTGCACGAGGAGCCGATTCTGCACAACGCCCCGACCTATATGCCCATGTTCGAGAAAGACAGGAAGATCGTGCTAGACCGGCTGGGCGAGCTGGTCATCAAGGATGTGGCGGAGGCAGGCGGCTATGGCGTCGTCTTTGGTTCGAGTCTGAATGCGAAGGAGCGTTCGGACATGGCCGAAACGATAGCGAAGGATCCGCGGAGGTTCATTGCACAGGAGGTCATCCAATTCAAGGACATCGATATCGTGGACGGCAGAACAGGTGAAAAGACACCCCGGAAGGCTGATTTGCGAGCGTTTGTGGTCACAGGCCAGAAAACGCATGTCTGGTATTCGGGATTGACGCGTTATTCATCGATCGAGGGCGAGATGATCGTCAATTCCTCTCAGGGAGGTGGATTCAAGGATACCTGGGTTCTTGCACCTGCGAATTCCGAAGCCTTCAATGAGAGAACGAAACGCGATGCGATCAATCTTGTCGGAACCCATTCCAAGCAGGCCGCGGCTTTGGTGACTGCTGCGAAGGCAGACAATCTGTATTGGCTCGGACGCTACACCGAACGCGTCTTCACGACCATTGGCCAGTTCTTCCCCTTCTATGACCTGGTCATGGATACTCAGGTCGAAGCATTCAAGCCCTTCGCCCACGCCTTGGATCTTCCAGAGGACTTCGATGATTTCGATGCATTCATCCATTCGTTCCTCTACGATGAGCACAATCCGAATTCAGTTCGATGCGCCATGCAAAGCGCATTCAACAATGCGGTCGTATTGCGCCCGGAACTGGGATCGAATCTGGTGCAGTATGTCGAAATGGCGGTGAACACGATAACCGATGCCGCGCACAGCGGCTTGAAATCGGATAACATCTATCGTCAGCGCGACATCGGCGATCATATGCTTTCGTTGTGGGGAGGCGTTGAGAACTCCGCTCTCGATCCGGTGCTCAAGTCCTTCCTCTTCATTGGGAAGTATCTCGAGCGCATTGACCTGTATACGCGCTTCGGACTGCCAGAGGCGAGTCTGGAGGCTCCATTGAAGAAACTGGCCGCATATGCGGCAATGCTGAATGGACTGCCACTGCCGCAGTGCTTTGCAGCCGGCGCGCGCTGGCTGCTCGATCAGCTGCCGGTTCGGGGCTATGCCAAGCTATCCGAAAAGATCGTGGAGTTCCTCAATGGATTCAACGGAAGAGTGCTTGATGTGGACAGTGGGAAGCCAAGGGTGCTCAACTCCATGAACATGGATAGCCGGGTTGCCGGATAATGGCAAGCATGCGGCCGGTTCCATTGATTCTGGCTTGTCTTCAGACATGGGTGTTCACATATGGGCTGAATTCATGTGACGAACGTATGTGTATGCTAACTGATAGTGATTTGTTGGTTCGGAGCCGCGGAAGGATTGAGGGACAGAGGGCTTGTGAAGAAACTTGTGTTTGACTATGTGATGAAGCTGAATTTCAGCGATGCCGTTACGGATCACCGCTTTCAGCTACGTTGCGTTCCGGTTTCCGGACCTCGCCAACAGGTTGTCGACGTGAAGATCAACGTCACACCCGAAACGGAATTGGAAACGGAGCATGACGCATTTGATTCCGTGGTGATTACCGGTTACATGCCGCAGCCGCACGACTGCTTCGAATATTCCGTCACGGGCATCGCCTTCGTCGATAACGACCATATCAAGCCGGAGCAATACAAGCCCCTGTATCGCTATGATTCCGAGCTGACCGTTCCTGGGGTGACGCTGGGGGCGATGATCGAGCGATGCAGGGAAGACCTCGCGAATGATGAAGGTTCTTCAGATCCCCTAGACTGCGCTCGTATGGTGATGCAGAGGGTCTTTGATGCTTTCGCATATACTCCTGGTTCGACGGACATCCAGACCACCGCCGAGGAGGCATTGGCCCAGGGCAAGGGTGTGTGTCAGGACTATTCGCATGTGATGCTCGCCGTCTGTCGTCATCTGGGACTTACGGCACGATACATAGCCGGCCTGCTTCTGGGCGAAGGTGCCACGCATGCATGGATCGAGATATACAACGATGGCCGCTGGGTCGGATTTGACCCAACGCATAATCGTTTGGTGAACGATGACTACATAACCATCGCCCACGGCCGTGATTACCGTGATTGCATGATTGACATAGGTACGTTCTCAGGTGCCAATGTCGTGCAGCGCCAATGGGTGAACGCCTCGGTTCATGAACAGGTCGCCTGAAGACTTTCCAGCCCCGGCAGGAAGAGGTGGTTCTTTTCGGCATTCCATCTCACGTTGAAGCACTGCCATATGAACCTGCGTGCATAGGATGAGCGCGTATCGCCATGTTGCGGCTATGGTTGAGACAGGCAAAGAGAAAGATGGACCGGATGAAAGAAGAATCACCGAAGAAGTCCGCCGGCTCATCGGGGGGAGGCAACGCCGCCTCCACTGCGCGTGAGCGTTCGATCCGTCGCCCTTCCAATGTTAGGGCGCGTTCGAGGAACCACAGCGCAAGAATCATTCATCAGCCGAAAGAGGACACGAAAGGCGGGCGAACGAAGGAAAGGATATTGGATGCCGCGCTGAGATTGTTCTCAAAAAGCGGGTCGAATGCCGTTTCCATTCGTGCGATAGCGAGCGAGGCAGGCATTTCGCATGCCGGGCTTCTGCGCTATTTTACGAATAAGAATGATCTGATCATTCAGGCAATCAGACGTCGCGACATGACAACCGATTCCGCCAGATCATTTTTTGCCCACACTGGTGAATCCTCTTCGGAGACGGTCATTCCGTGGTTGCTGGACTCGATAAGGAACAACATCGAGAACCCGGGAATCGTTGCGACTTTCGTCAAGCTTTCAGCCGAGGCGACGGATGCCAATCACCCGGCTCATGATTATTTTCAGAAGCGCTATGGCACGTTCACCAGGCGTCTCGCCCACGGCATCGCCGAGCTCACAGACTCCGAAGCAGACAAGGCCCTCTGTCTGGCCCAGGAGTTCATCGCCTACATGGATGGCATACAGATCCAGTGGCTTCTTGATCCGAAGAACACGGATATGCTCGCTGACGCCAGGGATTTCTTGGAAAGAATAGGCATCGACGTCCAGGAAATCATCGAGCGCTATCCCAAACGTGGGAACAGCGACGATGAGCGATAGAAATCGTCGTATCCCAGGAGGGTCCAGACTTTTGCATAGTCCCGCATTCGCTGCAAGAGTGCACCGTCTTGGGTGAGACGTGGATTTCCGGTCCAGGCAAAGTCGGCGATGAGGGCCAGCCGGGGGAGCAGCAGCATGTCCATGTCTGCCGTCGACCGAACGGTCTCCGTCCAAAGCGCCGCCTCGACACCCGCCGTCAGCGTTGCCTGTGACTGATCAATCCCCGGTGCAGTGCCGCCATGCCCATCTGAAATTGGACTCCATCCCAGAGGCTCCGTGGAATTCTTCGGCGCATACCCAGGGAATCCGAGAGTCCTCATCCGTTCGTTCTGTTCGGGGACCTGGCTTTGCTCAGCATATTTTCGGTCGAGATAGACAAAGGACTGCTGCGAGTCGATGACCATGGAACCCTTCGCCCGCAATCGTCGCGGATCGTCGCGACACAGTGCATACATCGCAGCGGCCTGCCGCGCAACCGAGGAAAATTGCTGTGGCCATGCACCCACCAGACTCTCCTCACTTGGAATGTCTTGCTCGTCCATCCAGAACTGGTATGCGTCGGCGGTTTCCTTGCCCCGGCAGCCCTCCTGCCAGGCAATGGTCTTGAGCCCCCTTTCATGGACTCCGTCCTGCAACAATCTCATCGCCTCGTTGAAATCTGTTTCGGGAATGCCCAGGACCTCATCTCCTCCGATGTGGACATATGCACCGGTGGCAAGACGTGACAGGGATCGGGAGCATGCCGATAGGAATCTGCGGGATTCCTCCGTGCGCACATTGACATACGAGAGGAACGGGTGAGCGAACGATGGCCTGCCTGCAAGCTCCGGATAGCGCTCCAGGAGCGCGGCGCAGTGTCCGGGCAGGTCAATCTCCGGAACCAGTGTGATATGGCGTTGCCTCGCATAATGCTTCAAGCCGTCGAGCTGCTTCCATGTGAAGCAGTCCGGTGACTGTGAGAGCAGATCGAAGCCATCGACGGGAATCCTCCAGGATTGGTGGTCCGTAAGATGCAGGTGCAGAACGGACATCCCATGAAGGGCGAGGAGATCGATCACTCGTTCAATCTCTTCTATGGATGCCTTGTACCGGGATACGTCCAGTGATAGCGAACGCCATGCATAGCGGGGCGAGCTGCGTGGATGTGTCAGTGCTTCCTTAGTCTGCGATTCCTTGGTCTGTGCTTCCTTGGTCTGTGCTTCTCTAGTGATTGCTCCCCTGGCCAGTGCACACAGCGCGCGGAAGACGCCGGTCTCGGTCTGCGCCTGAATGTCTGCCTGATGTCTGATCGGATCGATGGTGGTGGCATGGCTTTCGTCAATGAGCTCTCTGCCGGGTGCCAGAACGCGTCCGCCGGGATGATCGATTCCATGGTTCATGACATCGGCATCGTCGCCGTGCCGAATGCGAAGGGACTTGACTGGCAGCACGTCTTCGGTCGAAGCACCTCTCCCGGTGCACAGCTCCGTGAAGTCGCGCACTCCCTGCTGACCAAATTCAGCGTCATAGATGACGTTCAACCATTGCGTGTTCATTGGAATCCCTTTCATTGAGTTTCCCATATGCTCATGAGCGCCTTGGATGACTATTGGACTCTTCTGAGTGCCTGTGGCAGCAGCGTCGCGAAGCGTGAGGCGATGACATCGATTCCCGCCTGGTCGGGATGCAGATTGTCTCTCAGAAAATGGGCATCGCTCGGCCCAAGAAGCTCCAGCCCATTCATCACGGTCATGAATGGATCATGACGCTGTTCAACGGCTCGTTCGACCATTTCGCGAGTCTTTGAAAGCGTGAGCGCACCCTCGTCGTTTTCGAGGCTTCGTCGTGCGGTTCTGAACGTTCCATCGGATTCCTGCATGACTGGTCCCGGCGTGTTTTCCTGCATCGGGCAGGTGCATGCGGTTATCACGATAAGTGGTGTTTGTGGATGCCTGTCGCGAACGGTGTCGAGGAAGCCATGCACGGCAGGCATGAATGTCCGTTCCCTCATAGAATCTGCATTGACCAGGTTTATTCCTATTGCACAGGTGATGAAGTCGGCGGGCTGATTCGCAATGGTTCGGGCGACCGCCTGATCGAGTTGGGCATTGCCTGAGAGCGACAGATCGGTGAGATCGAGGTCTAGCTTCTGTGCAACCTGCATGAGCCATCTATCGGCAGGTCGCTGAGACTGCGCTCCGTGACTGATGGAGCTTCCGTAGTGTGTCCATCGACGGCGGGGCGTCTCAATGCCGTTCGGCGTGACAGCGTCGTCGGATTCGATTCCTATGATTTCTGCAAGGCAGGTATGGGAGAGCATGACGGTGAACTGCGTATCCATCGCATCGAGTGGCTCAAGCGTTATGGTCATTGGATTTCCGGTCTTCAGAGAGAAGGATCCCTCCTTCAGATTGGGAACGAGTCGGCCAAGCCCGTGCATCTGCACATCCATGCGTTTCGATTGTTCTGCATTTCTTGAGACCAGAGAGATCCATTGCGGTGAATCGTCAAGGGCATAGCCGGTAAGAGTGATTGTCGTGGTCTTTTTTATTGCAAGTTCAAGGCTGATTCCCGATGGACAGAATTCATTCCATGAAAACAATGGATCTTCGATCTGCGAACGTAGCCGTGCATTCATTCGATGAGGCATGATTCCCTTGAACGGCCCGGGAACGGTCTGAGCGGCATGGTTGAGAAATGCTTCGATCCCGTGACCCTCGTAGATGCTTTTCATATGTGATTTGCCTCCGTTTGAACTCGATATGAGTGAAGATTCTTGAATTATGCAGTCGCATGATGACTGTCGCGGGCTCCCTCCTGCAGTCTGCGCGACAGTCGAAGACTTCGCGAATGGCAATCGCTTCGTGAGAAGGGGCGGGGTCGGTCAGCCCTTTGCGTCTTCCTCCTTGAGACGGTTCGCTGCGGATGTCATTGCTTCGATCTTGGTCTCGTCGAGACCAATGCCCCATGAAACCAGCTTTATCAGGGGCATCTGTGCGAACATGGCAGCCATCTCGGGAGAAGAATCGGGAGCTGATGCACGGATCCTGTCCACCAAGGGCTTGAGCACCCTGACGCCATAGGGACTGGCCATCCACTCGCCGATGGTTGACATGACCGTCAGCGGCGGGACATACCCATCGCCGCGAAGTGTGATTGTCTTGGAATGCACGATATCACGGCTTGAAGTGCCTATCTCGATGGTGTAGTCACCTGCATACGTTCTCCAACGCTGTTGTGAGGCATCCCATGTCGCGAAGGCCCGCTCATCGAGTTTCAGGGCAACGCTCGTACCTTCGCCTGGATCCAGTTCGACCCGTTCGAAGCCCTTGAGCTCATGGACCGGGCGGTCATCCTGGTTGCTGCGGACATAGATCTGGGGAACGGCGGCGGCATGATGACTTCCAGTGTTGGTGACCGTCAGCGAGACCCTTGCGCTTGTCGCATCGACGCTTTCGACCTCGATGTCGCCATAGGAGAATGTCGAATAGCTCAGCCCGAATCCGAATGGAAATGCAACTGGCAGGTTCATTGTGTCGTAATAGCGATAGCCGACATAGAGACCTTCACCATATACCACTTCACCATGCGATCCAGGGAAATGAAGGTAGCTGGGATTGTCTTCCAATCGCCGAGGTATCGTCTCATTTAAGTGTCCAGATGGTGAGACGACTCCAGTCAGTATGTCCGCTAGCGCAGCGCCTCCAGCCTGGCCGAGCAGCCATCCCTCGAGTATGGAATCGACCTGATCGGCCCAATCGCCGAGCTGAATGACTCCACCGCCGGAGAGTATCACGACTGTGGGGGTTCCGGTTGCGATGACGGCCTCGAGCAGTTTCGTCTGAGGGTCGCTGAGAGATATGCCGCTCCTATCGGAGCCCTCCGATTCATCGGATTCGAAATATCCAAGGCTGACCAAGGCAACTGACGCGTCTTTTGCCTGACGGACGGCCTCGTCAACGAGCCGCTGCGCATCCGGCACTTCGCTGCCGCCTTGTCTGGGAACGGCGTAGCCCGGTGCAAACGTGATCTCACGGTTGGGGAGTGCCTGCCTGAGCTCGTCAAGCAGATTGCGGACATGCAGGGCCGTGACATGAGATGATCCGCCTCCTTGATACCGAGGTGTGCGTGCAAATTCACCAATCACGGCAATCGAAGAGCTGTCACTGGTCGAGAGTGGCAGGATTCCGGTGTTCTTGAGCATGACGACCGATTCCTGCGCTGCCTTGCGCGCAAGATCGTCATGCTCGCTGATGGATTGTCGTGCGGCACGAGGACTGCCGGAGCGTGCCTGTCGGGTGCGGCGTGCGAGCAGTGAGATACGGTCGGCAACGGTGTCGAGAACGGATTCGTCGCATTCACCGGACTTGACTGCGTCGACGATTTTGCCATCCGTATTCGAAGGGGGCATCTCGATATCCAGACCTGCCTTGACCGCTGCAACGCGATCTGAGACAGCGCCCCAATCCGACACGACAACGCCATCGAACCCCCACTCATGCCGCAGGATCGTCGTCAGGAGCCGTTCGTTCTGACTGGCGTATACGCCGTTCACCTTGTTATATGAGCACATGAGAGCCCAGGGACGAGCCTGTCTGACCGTCATTTCAAAAGCGGGAAGGTATATTTCACGCAGCGTGCGCTCATCCAGTTCGGCACTGACGCGAAAGCGGTCCGTTTCCTGATTGTTCACGGCAAAGTGCTTGGGCACGGCGCTTACGCCCTGCGATTGCACGCCTTCCACAAAGGCGATCCCATACGAGCCGGCGAGGAAGGGATCTTCGGAAGCGTATTCGAAGTTACGGCCACCGAGGGGCGAACGCTTGATGTTGAGTCCCGGACCGAGCAGCATGCTTACATGCAGCTCGGATGCTTCCTCGCCCAAGGCAACTCCGACCCTTCGCACCATGTCACGGTCCCATGTTGACGCAAGCCCTGCGGCGGTCGGGAAGCACGTCGATGCCACACTTGCTCCCAGACCCAGTGAGTCACCGTCTGATCCTTGGTATCGCAATCCATGGGGGCCATCGCTCATATGCATGGATTCGATGTCTCCGACACCCTGGCTGGTCCATGTTGTGGCTCCCGATGTGAGAGATGACTTCTGTTCGATGGAAAGTGATTGCATATGGTGAACTCCCTGGGATGATGGGCATCGTTCTTGCGATGTCGACTGACGTGATTGCATTGCGTATGAGTTTCATGGGCATGGCCGCGGTCGAGGGCCAACCGTTGGGTCAGTGGGTCACCTGCACGGCATTCGCTGCAGTTTCGCCCAATTGCCCAGCCAGGCCAACGAGGGCTTGGCGATGCGTGTGAAGTCGGGGGAACTCCTGTCGACCGACGCGAGGCCGAATGTGGGTTCCCAACTGCCCCACTCATAGTTATCAAGCAGGGACCAGTGGAAATAGCCGCGGATGGGCAAGCCTTGCACCAGCAATGAGCTTATGGATTGCAAGGCTCCCTGAGTATACGAAATCCTCTGTTCGTCATCATGCGTTGATATTCCGTTTTCGGTGACCAGCAGTGGAACCTGAGGGATCAGCGCATGCGTATGTTCTATCGCGCCGCCGACTGCCTGTGGATAGTATTCCCACCCATTCGACGTGAGATCTTCCGATCTGGGCTGGACCCTTTTCCCATCGGCTCCGAAAACCGTGCGGGTATATGACTGAATGCCGATGAAATCATCATGTTCCGCTGCAAGAATGAACTGGTCTTCGATGGATTGGGAATATGCGCGCGCCCGCTCCTCGCCACCGTGGAGAGCCTGGACGCATTGATTTGCGACGCTCCAGCCGACGGCGACCCCAGGCAATTCTCGGTGCAGCATATCCGCCGCGGCATGATGGGCCTTCTTCAGTGCAAGCGCCACCGACGGGTCGGGATCGGGCAGGACTCCCGGTTCCATGTCGGAGAAGGAAACCTCGCCGCTTGTGACGCGTCCCAAGATGGCGACCATGTTTGGTTCGTTGATGGTGACGATTCCAGTGACGCCGTGCTTCAGAATCGGCATGACCGCAGAGATGTATTGCAGAAAGTGCTCAGTGGCATGACTGCTCGTCCAGCCACCCTGCCTGGCGAACCAGAGAGGAAGGGTGAAGTGATGCAGGGTGACAAGCGCTGACAGGCCCATGCCGCGTGCCCCGTCAATCATCTCTCCGTAATGCGCGATTTCCGCCTCGTCAAAGACACCGGGCTTAGGCTCTATGCGAGCCCACTCGATTCCAAAACGATAGGCATTGAAGCCAGCGTCGGCAAGCAGACGCATGTCTTCGCGCCAGTGATGATAGGAATCGCAGGCGGGACCGGACAGTTCGCTTATCGGGCCTGATGGGGCATGCTCGTATGCCCACCAGTCGCTGTTCACATTGCTTCCCTCGACCTGGTGGGGTGATGTGGCGGCGCCGAAAAGAAAGCCTTCAGGCATCGCAATGCTTGTGCCATCCATTGCAGTGCCGGGACGGATCATGTGGTCTGTCGTCTGTCGTTCATGCATATGAGCTCCTTCTTTCCCTATATTGGTTATCGCTCCTCGTTCCGGGTGCGGTTGCGAATCATTGCCCGCGGTTCTTGAACCAGAAGCTGGACAGTGCCTTGGCCAGGGCATCGGGTACGTCGAGCTGCGCGCTGTGACCCGCCCCTGGAAAGACGATCGGCGTAACGGCCAGACGTCGCGCCTCTTCTCGATACACGGCGTGAGGCCAGACCGGATCGTTCTCGCCGAACATGATTGATATTGGGATCCCGGTTGCCTTGAGGGAGTCGGTCACATCGTCGTAGTCGGTCAGAATCGATGCTATCGATAGAAGATTTTCCACTGATGTTCGATGGGCTCGTTGCCTGAACATTTCAAGATACGGGTCGTCCTGCGGCTCATCGGTGGCGCCGGGGTTTTTGGATGTGAAGATGATCGAGGAACCGTGGTCGCGAATTGCCTGCATCCCTGCACGCGATTGAGGTGTTTCGGCAATCGGCTTCGCTCCGCTCGACAGCAGCGTAAGTGAACGGACGAGTGAGGGGCAGGCAATCGACAGCCGCCGGGCGACGACTCCACCGAAGCTGTGCCCCAGCACGTCGATCGGACGCCGTTCTGCACCGAGGCGCATGAGTACTTCCTGTGCATCATTGACGAAGTCTTCAAGGGCATAGTCGTAGTCGCCCTGAGGTCGTGCAGAGTCTGCCTGCCCGCGCTGACTGTATGCCACGAACGCCCTTGATTCGGACGGCTTCGTTTGTGCGATCAGATGCGGCAGGAAGCCGAGAAAATCCTCCTTCGATCCGGTGAAGCCAGGAATGAACAGGGAAACATGCGCTGCGGTGTCGTAGTCCGCCGACACCGATGCCGTCAGTTCACCGCCCCAGCTGCATTGCATCGATACGGTCTGCATCGTGCCATCGCTCAGATCGGAGGTGAGGGGATTGGCTGGTGGCAGTTTCCCGATGAACGCCTGCGCGATTCCGTCGCCACCAGCCTTGGTTGCTGCTGCGTGACCTGACCAATGTGTACTGACAGACATTGTGCATTGCCTCTATTTGACTCGTTTGATTGGAATGAATATGAGGATTCCGATAAATGCAAGCACGCCAGATATGACGAACAGCATCTCGTAGCCCAGCACGCCTATCAGCAGGGCCCCCAGGCCTCCTGCGATGACGCCGGTTAGTGTGTTCGTGGTTCCTAGCATACCCATGTCCTGTGCGACATGTTCCTTGTCGGGAAGCACTTCGACCATCAGCGCCTGATCGATTGCCTGGAAGCTGCCATAGGAAAGCGCTGCACAGATGGTGTAGAGATAGTAGACCGTCACGCTGTTGCTGAATGCAAGCAGCGCGGCACCAAGGATGAAGAAGGCGACGGTGAAGGCTATCAGGGGCTTGCGTTTGCCTATCTTGTCAGAGATGAACCCAGCGAACAGCGAGGACACGGCACCTGCGCCAGCCATCAGCAGACCTGCGACAGCGCCTACCGATGCTGCGCCAGCGACGCTGAGGCCTAGATGATACCGCAGAATCTGTGTGGCGGTCTGCAGAATGAGCATCACGCCAAGCACAATTGCGAAGCGACCGAAATAGGCCAGCCAGAAATCACGATCCTTGGGAATCCGGAACTGGGACTTGGCACCAGAAGCAAGGGCTCCATCCCGATCGTTCTGCTTCGCGCGCAGGTCAGCGCCTGGCAGCACGATCACGATCACGATTGCGATGACGATCATCAGCCAAGGGAGGGTAAGGAAGCCTTCCTTGAGATTCGCCGATCCGAAGACGCTGACCAGGACCTGAGTCAGAATCGAACCGAGGGCGGTGCCTGCTAGACTGCCGAATCCGGAATATGCGGATGCCCGACCAAGCAGGGAGGAATGCACGCGGTCTGGCAGCAGGGCGGTGTAGGCGGCATAGAAGGTGTTGAGTCCGGCCTGGAATATGCAGAAGAAGAGTACGACCGACCAGATAGCCGTGTAGTCGGCGAACGCAAGTCCGACAAGTCCAAGTGTGCAGATTGCGGCTCCGCTGAGAATCCACGGGTTTCTTCTGCCCATGCGAGTGTGCGTTCTATCCGACAGAAATCCGATCAGCACGGCAAATATGGCACCCACAAAGGCACCGAACACGTTGGTGATGCCTATTGCGGTGTTTGCCTGGGATTCGGGCAGCACGACGGTATACATGAACGAGAACAGGGCGGCCGTCGCTGCGGTAGGGATGGTGAAGGCAAGCACCGCCACTAGATTCAGCGGGCCAAACCAGCTGAGTCTGGTGACGAATCGGCGCTCTCCGAATTCGTTGAATGGTGAATCGTCGGCCGAGAAATTGCTTGCTGCGACTTCGATCGGACTTTCCCCTGCTCCGGGTGCCTCCGAGGGCAATGTCTGGATAGCCTCCGCTGGCTTCAATTCAGAGGATTTATGTGATGTCGACATAGGAATCTCCTTCTGCACTTCATTGTGTAGTTCATAAGTTACCATGCGGTTGCTTTTTTTACGAGTCCATATCGCCATGAATTCAGATAAGTCTTCGTGGCACTGGAATCCCTTCGTCCGGTAGTGCAGAAGACCTATGATGGGTGGCATGTCTGAGACTCCGCAGCAATCAACCGTTAAATACAGGCTTGCCAAGCACAGCGAGCTGGGCGACATCGCAGATCTTGCCGCCGCTTCCTTCGTGGACTATCCATTCTTCAGCTTTGTGTTTCGAGATGCGTTCAGCGGCGAAGCCGAGTATCTGAAGTTCATCAGATCGCTGCTTCTCATGTACATTCGGGCGATTGCTCGACGCAATGACTGCCTGGTCGGTGTGCTTGACGGCAGCATCGTATCTGTCGCCTTGATGCAGAATCCAAAGAACAGACGCCCTGGACTCCTGAACTACATCGTTTCCGGAGGCTGGCGGCTTCCTTGGCATGTGGGTTTGGGACGCATACTGGATTTCAGAAGGATCAGTGACGATACCGACAAGGACTGCTTCATCAGGTATCCCAAGGCCTGGTATGTGGAATTGCTGGCGGTGCAAAGCAGACATCGCGGTCAGCGACTTGGAAGCCGAATGATTCAGGACTGCATGGTCCCATACGTCAGAAGCCATGGCGGGAAGACGATCACGCTGATAACCAACACCGAGCCAAATCGACGATTCTATGTCGGCAACGGCTTCACTGAATTTCTTTCTCAGATGGTCGAACGCAACGGTGTCACTGTTGGAAACTGGAGCTATTGCATGAATCTGGACGACTGACGCCTGCCTGTGGCCGCGTATCCAGGCTCATATCTGTCGCGGTGATCTTTGTCATGATGCCGTCATACAGTTTGAGCATCGCAGGCGCACGGAAGCGATGACTGTGATGGATGGCAGACGATACGCAGCCGATTCATTTGAATCAGACTTCGGCTCAGCATCGCGTCAATGACTAGGTGACAAGGTGGTGATGGCTACGATGACTGTGATGGGCTTCATGAACGACTGTGCTCTTTGCGCGGTTCAGCTGCGCCATCAGACAGAACGCCTTGTTGGCCGTTTCCCTTCCATGTAGCACGCCGCATTCACTGCTGGGAACCTTCGCAGACCTTAGACTCGCATGCAGATGCACGGACCCCTTGATTCAGACTGACATGCCCGCCCCTGGTTCGGACTTGGCTTCATGCGGAGCCTTGCGTGAGCTTTCTCAGGCAATTTCCAGATTCTTCCTCATCCAGTCTTGGCACGTCACGCACGACCCTCGTCATGCGTCGACTCATTACGCAGGCAATCAGGTACCGCTAGCTCGATGCGCCTCATATCGGCTGCCAGGAATGGATTGTCAGAGCACTCGCCGGCAACGGCGTCGACTCGTTCTGATCGTTTGATCCTTACAACAGGCTTGTCATGACATCGGCACAGCTGTCGATTCATGCAACACAGAGCAAAAAAGAGCATTCCATGAAAGCATCCAACGATGTTTTGAGCAATCAGCCCAGGAAGGGCGACATGTCCCCTGCAACTTCGCTGAAGACCAAGTCAAAGTCAATACTGTTCAAGTTCACCATTCTGAGCATCTCGCTCATTCTGGTGACCGGCACCTCAATCTCACCGGCCTTGCCATACATGGCCAAAACGCTAGGCGTCACCTCGGAGTCATCGATCAATCTGCTGGCGACCGTGCCACAGGTGTTCGTACTGATATTCCTGCTGCTGTCGCCCTCCATCTCGCACGCGATCGGAATCAAGAAGGCAATCATCCTTGGTCTATGCTGCATAGCGATATCGGGGATCGGGCCACTTGTATCCAACCTCTACTGGCTGATCCTGATATCCAGGATGCTGCTTGGAGCGGGTATGGGCATGTTCAATTCATTGGCCATAACCATCATCAACCGCTTCTATGACGATGGTGAGGAATCCACGATGCTTGGATATCGTGGGGCCTGCGAACAGGTGGGCGCCACGGTTGCGACGCTGTTGGTCGGCTTCCTGC
Organism: Bifidobacterium sp. WK012_4_13; assembly: GCF_041080835.1. NCBI lineage: Bacteria > Bacillati > Actinomycetota > Actinomycetes > Bifidobacteriales > Bifidobacteriaceae > Bifidobacterium > Bifidobacterium fermentum. The sequence continues at coordinate 1,549,423 of NZ_CP129683.1, read as the reverse complement.
TCACCTTCGGATGGCATGTTGCCTTCCTGATCTATTTTCTTGCGATTCCGATCGCGATTCTGTTCTGGAAGGTGATACCTGAACTGCCCGAGCCCGAGGAGCCAATGAACGAAGCGCGTGGGAAGCTCAGCGCAAGAACCTATTTCACCCCCGGAACGATAGCTCTGTTCCTGCTGGTGTGCGTGATCGTCATGGTGAACATCCTCGTTCTGCTGCAGATTCCCCGGATTGCGATTGCCCAGCACATCATGAGCGCGCAGAGTTCCAGCGTCGCCGTCTCCATCGCCACATTGGGAGGCTTCCTGGGCGGAGTCGCGTTCGGACGAATCTACCGCAGGCTGCACGGCTACACGCTGCCTGCGTTCCTCATGCTCTATGTTGTCGGACTGATGATGCTGTACTTCGCATCCAATCCGGCGATGCTCATCATTGCCAGCTTCGTTGCCGGATTCTGTGCGGCGACGACGATCTGCGGCTTCAACATGATCGTCCAACTCGTTCCTGCCAAGGCGCAGGCAGGCGCGAATACGATGCTTCTCGTGGGATGCAACATCGGTTCGTTCCTGTCGACGTACGGCATCGCCCTTTCACAGAAGATCATGGGAGACACGGCGACTGCACCGATTGTCTTCTTCGCGATCGTCCTTGCAGTGTTTGCGGTCGTCAGCGCCGTAATCGTCAGAAAAACAAAGGTTCGCTTCTGAGGACCCCAGGGAAATCAGTCAGAAGCCACATTGAATGAAAGGAGTCATCGTTATGAGCAGGACTGCCAGCAACAACGATGCCGATGGAAACGTAGTGCAAGGAAGCAACTACAGATTCACACTGATCACCGATCGATTGATCCGATTGGAATACGCATCCTCAGGGGTGTTCGAGGATCGCAGCACCCAGCTCGTCGCCAACCGGAGCTTCGAGCCTGTCGATTACGAGGTCGAGCGCAACCGCAACGGTCATGAGATAGAGATCGAGACGAAATTCTTCCATCTCTACTATGACGGCGGTCGGTTCGCGTCAAGCAACCTCCACATCGATGCGAAATACCAATACACATTGCATGACAGCATATGGTATTTCGGCGAGCATGTGAGCGGGAATCTGGGAGGGACCAACGCGACGCTGGACCTTGTCGATGGTTCGACACCCATCGAGGATGGCATCATGAGTCGCGACGGCTACGCATTCCTCGACGACAGCGATTCCTTCGCCATCGAAGACAATCATTTCGTGCACCGTAATCCAGAAGAGGCGGACGGGTACTTCTTTGCCTATGGTCGCAACTATCGCAGGGAACTATCGGACTACTACCGCCTGAGCGGCAAGACCCCGATCATTCCGCGCTATGCACTGGGAAACTGGTGGAGCCGGTACTACAGGTACACGCAGCAGGAATACCTTGACCTGATGGGCAGATTCGACAAGGAGAACGTGCCGATAAGCGTCACGATGATCGATATGGACTGGCATCGCACCGACGACGTGCCGGCCCGCTTCGGAAGCACCTGGACCGGATATTCATGGAACTCCAAGCTGTTCCCGGACCATCGCGATTTCCTCAAGGAACTCAAGAGGCAGCACAGGCATGTTTCGCTGAACACCCATCCGGCTGGCGGAATCCGAGCCTTCGAGGATTCATATCCAGCGGTTGCCAGGGATCTGGGCCTCGATGTCGAGAAGGAGGAGCCAGCCATCTTCGACATGGACGATCCCAGCTTCCGCAAGGCATATTTCGACGATGTGCATCATCCGATGGAGAAGGAGGGCGTCGACTTCTGGTGGCTTGACTGGCAGCAGGGTTCAAGCCGCAGCAAGGACAAGGTGGAACCGCTGTGGAATCTGAACCACTATCATTTCCTCGACAACCAGAAGGAGCATGACGGCGAGGGCATCATCCTCTCGCGCTTCGCAGGGCCAGGCTCCCATCGTTACCCAGTCGGCTTCTCGGGAGACACGGTCATCACATGGGCATCGCTGAACTTCCAGCCTTATTTCACAGTGACCGCGACCAACATCGGCTACACCTGGTGGAGCCATGACATAGGAGGTCATATCTGGGGAAGCTTCGATCCCGCCCTGTCGCTTCGCTGGCTGCAGCTTGGCGTGTTCAGTCCGATCAACCGTCTGCACAGCTCTGACAATCCCTTCTCTGGCAAGGAACCATGGAAATATCGCCTCGACGTCCATGAATGCATGAATGCGTATCTTCGTCTGCGCAACCGTCTTGTCCCCTATCTCGACAGCGCCAACGTCGAGACCCACGACAAGGACAGGGCGCTCATCGAACCGATGTACTACCGGTATCAGGACAATGAGGAAAGCTATCTCTTCAGGAACCAGTATTTCTTCGGCAGCGAGCTGATGGTCGCCCCCATCACCACACCACAGGTTCCTCAGCTGAACGTCGGCTTCGTGGATGCATGGCTACCAGAGGGCAAATGGATGGATATCTTCACCGATCTGGTATATCAGGGTGACCATGAGGGCGTCACCCGGCCGATGGCATCCAGCACGAACCTGGATGGGCAGTTCAAGACCGGCGAGACGCAGATCCGTCTTGGAAGAAGCTTGGAGAACATGCCGGTCTTCGCCAAGCTCGGTGCCATCGTTCCGCTGGCGACCGACCCGATGCAGCGAGCCGACGAGCTTCCCACCGAGCTCGACATTCAGGTGTATGGCAACGAGGACAACGAATATGTGATGTATGAGCATATGAATCGAAGCATCGCCAAGACCACGATACGTGTCCGCGACGGTGCTGTCAGCGCAGCCCTTGAAGATGAGGACGGCATCGTACCCGAAGAGCGAAGGCTGCACTTCAAGCTGCACGGATTCACGATCGGTGACAGGAATGAGTTCACCCTTGGCGACGGTCAGAAGTTCGAGGGCAAGCCCAACGAAGACGGACGACAGGCCGAAAGGGCGCGCGGACAGCTGCTTGGACTGTTACAGGGGGCTGAGCTGCCTTACGAGGAGAAGCGCGAGGTCCTCAAGAAGGTCGACGATGACCTGACCACTCCGGTGAACCTGGTGACATACGCCCAGACCATCACCAATCCCGATCTGCGGTCGATGGTCATCGAATATGCATCGCTGATCATGTGATGTGCAAGGCCGAGGATCCTCAGTGATGGGAAACCCTCCTTGCAACGACCGCGAAGCCGGTGCCAAGGAGGGGCTTCCTTTCAGAAGATGCTGATAGCATGAGCGTGTTACTTCAGGATCTAAACAAGGGGGTTTTCTCATGAGTGACGTGGTAGTGATTGTCGGTGTCGGTGGCATGGGCGCAACGATTGCGCGTCGTCTCGCACCGGGCAGAACGACGGTTCTTGCCGATTACAATGAAGAGCTGCTTCGTGGGACATGCGATTCGATGCGCGCCGATGGCTTTGATGTCGTTGCGCAGCAGGTCGATGTCTCATCCAGGGAATCGGTGCATGGGCTGGTGGAAATGGTCGAGCAAACCGGGGCCATGTCGACCTTCGTGCATACAGCGGGGGTGTCGCCGACCATGGCGTCTCTTGAACGGGTGCTTGCAATCGATCTTGCGGGCGTTGCCTACACGCTGGAAGAGTTTGGCGAGATAGTCAGGCCAGGAACCGCTGGTGTGGTGGTGTCCAGCATGTCAAGCTATCTTTCCCGTCCATTCACCCGTGAACAGGAACATGCAATACGCGTTTCAAGAGGAGAGGAGCTGCTGAAGCTGGACTTTCTTTCAGAAGCCGCATTGGGCAACTCCGGTATCGGATATGGAGTTGCCAAGCTGGCAAACAGGATTCAGGTGCAGACGGCGAGCATCGCATGGGGTGCCCGCGGTGCGAGGATCAATGCCGTCAGCCCCGGTGTCATTTCGACCGGCATGGGTCAGCAGGAGCTAGACAGTCCATCCGGCGCATTCATGCAGGCCATGGTGGATAATTCGGGAACCGGTCGCCTGGGGACTTCGAGCGATATCGCAGATGCGGTCACCTACCTCGTCGGCCCACAGGCAAGCTTCATCACCGGAATCGATCTGCTCGTCGATGGCGGTGCGATAGCGGCCGTGCAGTCTGGCAAGGTGCCGATGCCCACCGCATGATGGTATGGAAATCGGCTGTCAGTTCGCATGTGATGATGCCACTGACAGCCGAGACGTGCCTGACTGCACGCTTGGCAATCAGGCACCGAGAATTCCTAAAGAAGGGAATCTCATCATTCCTTCATGAGATCATGGGCCATTTCGTCGAATGCCGAGACATATGCATCGACTGCGTCATTGTCGTGGAATACGGAAAGCGTCCATTCCTCCTCGCGACCGGGTGTCATGAACACCCCTCGGTTCATCGCATATAGCCAGCAGAGCTCATTCAGCTCGCTGCGCTGGCCTTCACGGAAGGTGACGTAGTCAACGACCTTCTTTGGCGAGAATGTCACGCAGCCCTTCGCGCCGAATCCGACCGCGTATCCGGGGAAGCCGAAGCGCTTGACGACATCCGTGCAGCCTTCCATGAGCCGACCGTTCAAGTCGTCAAAATGAGCGTAGGCCTCAGGCGTGAGAACCTTTTCGAGGTTGGCGCGGGCCGCAGCGACGCACAGAGGGTTCCCGCTGTATGTGCCGACCTGATAGACCTCGCCATCCTCGACGACGCTCATGACCTCTTCGGTCCCGCCGATGGCTCCCATGGGAAGACCTCCGCCCAGGGCCTTCGAAACGGTGACCATGTCGGGTGTGACGCCAAACAGCTGCGTTGCTCCGCCTGGTCCAATGGTCAGACCGGTCTTCACCTCGTCAAAGATAAGGACGATGCCATGTTTCGCGGTGATGTCTCGCACCGCCTCGAGATATCCGGGCTCAGGTGGCACGATGCCCATGTTCATGAGACAGGGCTCCATGATCAGGCAGGCAGGTGGGTTTCCCTCTTGCTCCATCTCTATGATTCTGTGTTCCAGAGCTGCGGCATCGTTGAATGGAACGGGCACTGTGAGAGGGACCGTCGCCTTGGGGATTCCGGCACCGTAGGGGAGCGACTTGAGATGATTCGGATCTCCGATCTTGTCGTAATCCTCGCTGATGGAGATCATCACAGCATCATGATGACCGTGGTATGAACCGAATATCTTCATGAAATAGTCGCGGTGCGTATAGGCGCGTGCAATGCGAATCGCATCCATCGTCGCTTCCGAGCCGGAATTGGTATAGCGCCATTTTGGCAGGTTGAAGCGCTGCGACAGCTCTCCGGCGACAATGTAGTCGTCCTCGTCCGGCACGGCGAAGTGCGTTCCCTTCGGGAATCTTTCGCTGATGGCCTTGCCGATGACCGGGTTGCCATGTCCCTGTATCATTGCGCCGAAGCCGTTATGGAAATCATAGTATTCATTGCCATCAACGTCGAAGATTCTTGAGCCCTCTCCCCGGTCAACATAGATGGGCCAGGGATCGCGGAGCTGGTACGAAGATGCGACCCCATTGCTCAGATGAACGCGAGCCTTGTCATACATCTCTCGCGACTTCACGAGTTTGCCGTTGAGCAGCTCGCTCTCCTTAGCCGTGAGTTCCTTAACCCTTGTTGGATTGATAACGGTAGTTCTGTCAATAACTGTTGACATGACGTTTTCCTCACTGCCACCGGCCTGCGTAAGCATGATTGCTGTTGTTGGAAACTTGCCCTTCAAAACCCGGCCTGCGGTTCTATAAGCAATATTAGCTAAGCAGCTATATATTTCCAAGATATTTCATATTAAAACTACTATATTCGCACTAATATTAATTTTTTACATTTATTTCCGAATCATTGTTGTGTGAAGTTCTCATATAGTTTCGTGTAATAGTCATTGACGGTATTCGAACACTGCTGCTCCAGAACCAGCGTTTTCGATTCGGCATCCGTGGGTACGACCGCATTGATCTTGCGCATCGCCTCAGGAAGAAGGGCATCGCCGCCAGTCAGGACGCTCCCTGAACCCCCGCTTTCCTCGACCGCCTGCTTGTTCTTGACGTTCAACATGTAATTGAGGAAGGTAAGTGCCTGCCCCACATGCTGGGAGCCGCGCACGATGGCGGCGGTGTCGACATACATGCTCGTTCCGTCCGTTGGATAGACGAACCGTAGATTCGCATTGCTTTCCATGGCCTGATACGCATCGAAGCTCCAAGACATTCCCAGCTTTTCCTCTCCGGATGCCAGCCGGTCCGCAACGCCATCCGAGCTCATGACTCCGACCTTGCTTTTGAAGGAGGCGAGGAGCGTATCGGCCTTTTGGTAATCGGTATTCCTTGTTGAGCACTGCTCGGCTCCCACGGCTCTCAATGCCGCGTTGACTATCTCCACCTGATCGTTCAGGATCTGTACCTTGCCCGCGGCCGCTGGTGGATTGAAGAATTGCTTCCATGTCTTTGGCGCCTGGGCGCTTGACAGAACCGTCGAGTCATACACGAAGCCGGTATATCCAATGATGTATGGAATCGAATACTGATCCTTGGGATCGTAATATGGCTTTCTCAGCGAGGTCTTGATGTTCTTTGCATTGGGCAGACTTGCAATGTCGACTTTCTGGAGCAGTCCGTCGGTTATCAGCTGCTTCACCATGTAGTCGCTTGGCATGACGATGTCGTACCCGGCTCCGCCACTTGATTGAAGCTTGGCTTCAAGGGCTTCGTTGCTGTCAAAGGTGTCGATGGTGAGCTTGGTGCCGGTCGCCTTCTCATAGGCCTTCTGAACTTCTGGAGTCACATAGTCCGCCCAGGTGTATATGTGCAGGGTGCCTCCGCGGGCGGCCTGCGACCATGTGACTGCCTTGTCTGCGGCACCGCCGGAAGGTGCGATGCTGTCGCTGATTCCTCCACTGCACGCCCCAAGCGAAATCACCATGGTCGCAGATATGAGTGCCGCGGCGAAATTCGCTGCGTGCTTCGCCAATCGAGCGAAGGTTTGTTGCCGAGTGTGAGATTTCATGACCTACCCCTTGTCTCGTAGCAATGTCATTTGCGGTTCTGCGAACGGGTGAGCAGCGTCGACGCGATCGTGACGATGATCGCGAGCAGCAGCAGCAGCGTGGCGACCACGTTGACGCTCGGATTCACTCCCTTGCGAATCAGAGAGAAGATATAGATTGGCAGTGTGGTTGTTCCTGCCGATGTAAGGAAATTGGAAATCATGAAGTCGTCCATTGACACGACAAATGCCATCAGGGCTCCCGAAATGATTGCCGGTGTGAGCAGCGGGAGCGTGATTCTCCGCACTGTCTGAAACGTCGATGCACCAAGGTCCTCTGCAGCCTCGAAGCAAGAGCGGTCGAGCGTTGTCAGGCGTGAACGAATTGGCATGACGACGAACGGTATGCAGAATGTCGTGTGCGCGAGAACCAGCGGAAGGAATCCAGGTGTGAGTCCCATCAGTCGAATCAGGGACATGGTCGAGACGCCCAGAACGACCTCTGGAATGATCAGCGAAACGTTGATGAGCGACGTTGCCAGTGCCGATCCGGCCGACGACATGTGATCGACGGCCAGCACGAACAGGACGCCTATGATGCTGGAGCATGCCGTCGCTATGAAGGCGACCTCGAGCGATGTGACCGTCGCGCTGAGAATGTTGTTGTCGGAGAACACCTTTCCATACCATTCAAAAGAAAAGCCATGCCACAGCAATGCTTGCTGACCTTTGTTGAATGAAAAGACGACGATGAACAGCATCGGCACATACAGGAACGCCAACGAAAGCACGCTGGTAAGCGCCACCATCGGGAACCGCTTCAGGGGATCCTGCCTATGTCCTGAGCGCTTTGTGCTCAGAGGCCGGCCAGGCTGTTTGCCAGACAGCCATTCAGGGTTTGAGATGGAATCCGGAGCGTCTCCATTCGCAAGTCGCTGTGCTCTGGTGCGCGCGATGAGGTCTGCGAATTCAACATCGCTGTGGCTGCTCGTATCTGAGGTTTCTTTCATATTGTGATCCCAGCCCTTCTTGAGGCTCGCCCTCCCATGTATGTGGCGATTGCCATGCCTATAAGCGTGATGGCCAGAATCGCTGTCGACAATGAGGCGCCGAGCGGCCAATTTCGAGCCTCTGAGAATTCCGAGGCGATAAGGTTGCCAACCATCAGGACCCTGCCCCCACCAAGCAGCACCGGCTGGAGATAGGCTCCGAAAGCGGGGATGAAGCATAGTGAAATCCCCGACATGATGCCTGGACGGGCGGCGCGCAGAATGATCCGTCTCATCACGGTGAGCTTGTGGGCTCCGAGATCGTAGGCCGCCTCAACCAAACGGAAGTCGAATCCTGACATCGTGGAATACATGGGAAGTATTGCAAAGGGCAGGAATGTGTATATAAGGCCGATGACCGAGGCTGATTGCGTATAGAGCAGCTGCTGGCTGCCAAATCCAAGAAGTCTGAGAAGACCATTGATTGGACCATTCTGATTGAGAATCAGCATCCACGCATAGGTCCTTACCAGTTCATTGGTCCAGAACGGTATCGTGACGGCAAGTACGAGCATTTGCTGAACGCGTGGCTTCTTGAGCGACATCCATAGGGCGATGGGGAATGATAGCGCGATGCATACGGCAGTAGTGAGCAACGCCTGCCATAACGATGTTCCCAGAACTTGAACGTATCGCCAGTCAAAGGAGACCACATTGCTGAAATCGCGGCTGAAGAGCAGCGACTCGTATGCGTCTGTCGAGAATTTGAATACGACGCCACCGCCGGATTCGGGTCTGCTCATGAATGAGAAGGCGATGATCACACCTATGGGACCGAGAGTGAATATCAATCCGACGATCACTGCAGGCCAGGCATACCAATGGCTGAGAAGCCCTGGTCGTTGCCGCTGCGGGGTTCCGAACAGGCTGCGTAAGGTATTCGTCTTCTTGCTTCGGGAGCTTGCTTCGGTCGCGCGCCTCATTGGTCGACCGCCCTTAGGTGCTGGGGGAGAATCGAGAGGGATACTTGCCCGTGCTCGTGCAGGATGTCGAAATCAAATGGCGGTGGCACACGTACCAGGATGGTCGCGCCCCCGTCGAGCTGGATCTCGCAGCGCATATTGGCTCCCATGAAGGTCTGCGATGCTATTGTGCCGCACAATGCCGATTCGACTGCAGGTCCCAGGCTGATGTTCTCGGGGCGAACGGCCAAGGTCAGGGATGACCCGACAGGTATCTTGGACAGGTCCTGCTCGACGGGCAGTTCGGTCGTTGAGATGGTGACTGCGTTGTTCGCTGCCTTGCTCGCTTCGATGAAATTGATGTCTCCAATGAAATCCGCGACAAAACGATTGACGGGCTTGTTGTAGATTTCTTCCGGCGTGCCAATCTGCTCAGGTCTTCCCTTTGAGAACACCGCTATGTGGTCTCCCATCGAAAGTGCCTCTTCCTGGTCGTGCGTCACGAAGACGAAGGTGATGCCCGTCTCCCTCTGTATGCGTTTCAGCTCCACCTGCATCTGACGTCGGAGCTTGAAGTCCAGCGCGGAGAGCGATTCGTCCAACAGCAGCACCTTCGGGCTTTTCGCGAGGGCGCGGGCGAGGGCGACGCGCTGCTGCTGACCTCCTGAGAGCTGATCGGGCTTGCGGGTTCCTCGGTTGCCTAGATGCACGAGGTCGAGCATCTCCTGAACGCGCTTTCGTATGTCAGAGCGCGACTGCCCTTCCATTTCAAGACCGAACGCGACATTCTCGGCGACGGTGAGGTGTGGGAAAAGGGCATAGCTCTGAAAGACGGTATTCACCGGCCGTGAATACGGAGGTATGCCATCGATGCGAGTGCTGCCAAGATAGATTTCGCCGGCATCAAGCGTTTCCAAGCCTGCTATGGCTCGAAGGAGGGTTGTTTTTCCGCAGCCGGACGGGCCGAGCATGACGAAGAATTCTCCCGGACGTATTTCCAGGCTTGCCTGGTCGATGGCTCGGACTTCGCTGCCTTCTGCGGATTGGAATATTTTCGTCGCCATGTTGATGGTAAGGCCCATCTCCTGGCGGCTTTGTGATTGCTGACTGGCTGTTGCGGTATGTTCTGTCGTCAATGCAAACTACCTCCTTCGCCGCTGCATGCCATCGATGTCACTCGCCACGGCATTGAAGTATGGGAGTAACGGATGGAACACGGCTGAGCTGTTAGTGCAACGAAAAACTAATTCAATTACTGAATTCGCTACGAAAAACAATGCAAATTATTCAATTTGATATGTAAATCATGACTGTATTACAAACGCTGCTGATTTCATCGAGGTAAAGAGCCGATTACCTCTCAACGTGCTCGTAACATAACATTGGGAGCATTCAGGATTTTCAATAACGAAATGTGGAGCAATGACAGTCAAAACCAGCACGACGAGTCGAGATGCGGCCAAGCCGTTGCTCGATGATATCAACAAGACAATAATCAAGGAGCTTCAGAAGGATGGCCGACGGTCCTATGTCGCGATCGGCAAGCTCGTTGGACTGTCCGAGGCCGCCGTGCGCAGCAGGGTTCAGCGCCTTACCGATAGCGGCATCATTCAGATCGTCGCCGTTACGAATCCAATGCAGCTTGGCTATCATCGGCAGGCAATGATTGGGGTGACGCTGAGCGGCGCATTGGAACCCGTCGTGGCGAAGCTCAAGGCGATCAACAACATCGATTACATTGTCGTCACGGCTGGCAGATATGACCTTCTACTTGAGGTGTTCTGCGTTTCCGACACTGAACTGCTTGACCTGGTGAACAGCATCCGAAAGCTTTCGGGCGTCAATCGGACTGAAATCTTCACCTACCTTCAATTGGCATCTGAACATTATAATTTCGGCGTCCTATAATTAGAATGCAACGATATATTTTCTAAATATTAATTTTAGCTTCGATATTCGAAACATATGAAGTGCATGATTGTTGCATGCAATTCAGGCGCCCATCTCCATGGTCCATGTCACGCCAAGATCCGGAGCGGATTTCAGATGAGGCGCGCCATTGCGCGTCTCGTGCTTCCTGGTCCCGTGGCCATCTCGGACGTGTGATTCCTCGCATCATGCTGCTCGCTGCGGCTGCGATCTGGGGCAGTACCTACACCATTTCGAAATCTGCCATGGAGGTCATATCGCCTCAATGGCTCCTTGCGATCCGAACCTTGGTCGGGGCGTTGATTCTGTGGGCTATATGCCGTAATAGACTGCAATCATTGCGAAATCCTAAGGTTCTGCTGGCCACCGTCGGCGTGGCTGTGCTGTATTACGTCGCGTTCCTCGCGCAGATGAAAGGCCTGACACTGATAAGCCCAGGTCGGAGCGCCTTTCTCAGTGCACTGTATTGTGTGATCATTCCGATTATTCAGTGGGTCATGCGTCGTCGCTCGCCTGGGTTGCATCACATCGTCGCGGCCGTGCTCTGCCTTGTCGGCGTTGGATGCGTCGCAGGCGACGCCATGACGGCGGGAGCCGGGGCTTCGATTCTTGGCGATGGCCTTACGATTGTCTGCGCCTTTGCCTTTGCCGCTTATTTCTATGCGCTCGGCACCCTGAGCATCGCCACTGATGCGGTGGTGCTCACCTTTGTCATTTTTCTGGTCTCGGGGTTGCTGTTCCTCGTCGGCGCAATCTGCACGGAGCCATTTCCCATGCAGATCGTGCGACATCAGAACGCGTGGGTCGCAGTGCTGTATCTGGTGATCGCTGCCGTAGGAGCTCAGATTCTCCAGAACATCGGTCTTGCGAGCACCTCTGCCATGGAAGCGTCCATCTTGCTTTCGACGGATACCTTATTCGCCTTGGCCATTTCAATGATCTGGTTTGGAGAACGTCCAAGCGGCATGGCGGTCATCGGCTTCGTCTTCATTTTCCTTGCCGTGCTGCTCGCGGTGACGATGAATCGTCACGCGAGACAGTAAACTCGCCTGAGGCAAGTCGATGGGTCGGAAAGCAGCGTGCATCACTCCTGATGGGTGGTCACAAGCTTGAGATTCACGAACTCGCGAATTCCAGGTGCTCCCATTTCGCGTCCGAATCCTGAATTCTTTACCCCTCCGAACGGTATTTCGGCTGAGTCTGCACCTGACTCGTTGATGTATACCATTCCTGCATCGATGCGGTCGGCGACGCGATCCGCCTGCTCCTTGTCGGTGGTGAACAGATATGAGCCGAGGCCATATGGCGTATCGTTCGCCAATGCCACGGCCTCCTCTTCGGACGAGACTCGGTAGAACTGCGCGACCGGACCGAAGAACTCCTCGTAGCGAGCCGATGCGCCTTCGGGAATGTCGGTCAGGACGGTGGCTTGGAAGTATGCTCCATCGTTGTCCGGGGAGCCCATCTCAAGTGTCGCGCCTGCTTCCAATGCGGCATGGACCTGTCGGCTGAGACGTTGCGCCGCCTGCAGCGAGCACAGGGGAGCGAGCTCGAGTCGAGATGCGGATGACTTGAATGCATCGAGAAACTCCTCATACAGACCATCGATGACGATGAACCGTTTTGCTCCGTTGCAAATCTGGCCGGAGTTCTCAAAGCGTGCCCCCACGGCCGCCTCGACGGCTGCATCCAGATCGTCGGTGCTGAGCAGGATGAAGGGGTCGTTGCCGCCGAGTTCGCACACCACCTTCTTGAGGTTCTCGCCCGCCTGTTCGGCTATGCGTTTTCCTGCGCGTTCCGAACCCGTGAGAGACACCCCTCTCACGCGGTTGTCGGCGATGATGTCACTGACCTGTTCGAAGCTTGCATACACGTTGGTATAGGCCCCCTCTGGGAAGCCGGCCTCCAGGAATAGCTGCTCCATCATTGCTGCGGATTGCGGACAGAGCTCGGCATGCTTCAGGATAATCGTATTGCCGAGCATGAGATTCGGTGCGGCGAATCGTGCGACCTGATAGTACGGATAGTTCCATGGCTGGATGCCAAGAAGCACGCCGATCGGTGATTTTCTCATGGTCGCGCTGCCGCCGGAGACTCGGGCGACTGGCTCGTCCTTCAGCAGTTCAATGCCATGTTCGGCGTAGTAGCGATAGATGTCGGCGCTGAACTCTACCTCGCCCAAGGCCTCATCGTGACTTTTGCCCATCTCATGAGTGATGATGGCCGCGAGGCTCTCTGCGTGCTTAAGATACAGATCCGCCAAACGCGATAGCAGCCCGGCGCGTTCCTCGCTTGCGCTGACCTTTCCCCACGTCTGGAATGCCTTCTGGGCTGCCTCAAGCGAGGCATGGATCTGCTCGTCGGTCGCATTCGGGTACGTTCTCTCGACTTCTCCTGTCGCAGGATTCGTGACTGCGTAGGGTTGTTGCGTTTTGACCATGATGTTTTCCTTAGCACTGGGCAAGTGAGCATTATCGTAACGAATATAGTTAAACGAACTATATATCACAACGATATACGTTATGTGAACTCGATAATACTGTCAGAAAGAAAATCGTGTGACTGTCTAAGCCGACTGTCGGCTGCGGTTGCCAAAGCGATGGGTTCGACGGTGAATCAGCCAAGGATCATATTCGCCTTCGCTTCAAAGCATATAGTTGCAGGGCTCACCGCGGGAGCCGTCAAATGAGAGTTGCGATCAAATCCGCGCGGGCGGGCCGTTGCACATGATCGATGATGCGGTCTGGGAGGCTACCTTGTTCTGGAGTACCTGCATGCGAACCAGAGTTCGGCGACCGTTCCGGGGTCCTTCAGGTCCACGGAAAGCAGCTTTGCAATCTGGGCCATGTACTTGCTCATCGTATGCCTATGGATTTCGAGCTTGAACGCGGCTTCCTCCAACTTTCCGCGCGCTTCTATCCATGTTCGCAGCACGTCAATCGCCCCTATGCTCAGGGTACCGGCATCGTCGTTTCGTTCTTGGCCCGTATGAGGGCCGGTCGACAGATTGAAAGTCACGTTTCGAAGCGGGGCGAGCTTGAGATCCGCGAAGGCCCGCAAAAGAGATGGCTCGACCAGATTCTCCAGGGCTCCCGCACCACTGCCCTGGCCATACTGCAATGTTGCCGCTCCTGTGGTCTTTGCCTCGGCTGCGGCCTGATACGCCTCGTGCCTTGCCCTGGCCATATCCAGCCAGGTGGAGCCTGATGAAATGCCAAGCACAACGCTGCCGTCCCTGCTGAGCTGATTGATCCATTCCGAGGCGTTCGACTGTGAGACGATCACCCACAGATCGTCCTCTACCATGCCGAAGACCACTGGATTGAGATTCTTGACCATTGATTTGCGAAAAGGCTCGACGAGATGCTGCGCCGCTTCCAAGGCACTCATGTCCCCAACAAGTCTCATCGCGCACAGTGGTTCCGCCGGCATCCCGTCCCAAAGGTCATGCGCATAGGGACGCACTGATTTTTCGCGTCCTTCCAGGCATCGGCGAACCATCAGTGCCCTCAGGCGCGACAGAACCCTGTTCGCATCGCTTGAACGGCTGATGGCGAGTGACAGCAGCGCAGCCGCCGCAGCCACCGGGGTGTGGTCCAATGAACCCGTCAGCCCCTTCCTCCCCACGATCAGATACCCAAGAGTGTCCCCTCCAGGAGATGCGACATGGAATACCGCAACGTCGTAGCCTCTGACATTGACGAATTTTGCCTCGCCAAGCACGCTGAAGGTCAGCGCATCTCCGAGTGAGCCTATCTGCACCGGAAGAAAGCGATGGGATGAGGCGATCACGGTTCCTGCAGGGTTGATCAGAGTCGCCCAGCCGCCGACGATCTCAGCGAGTTTGGAAACGATGGAGCTCACCGGATAGAGGCTGTGCACGGAACGCATGAGCTGCCGCTGATCGTTATACAGATGTGCGAAGCCACGCTGCCTCTCGTCGGTGAGACCTCTCGAAACCTCTTTGGTTATCGCGATAAAAGGTGTGGGTGCAGGAACGCTGAAAAGAGGAAGGCCATAGTGCCCGCATTGCTCAACGAGCCATTCCGGTATGCTGGGGTGCTTGACGCCAATGCCAAAGCCAATGCCTCTGACGTCGGCCTTCACTAGTCTTCTGGCGTATTGGCGCTGTTTCTCGTTGGCCTTGTCGTCTGCCATGTCCAACCCTGTGAGCAATATCAGCTCCCCTCCGACAAGATAGGGCGTGGGGTCGGCCAATTCGGTCGAATGCACCCAGGAGATCGGGGCATCAACTGATTCGGAGTCCCCAGCGACTACGACCTCAAGGTGAAGGTTTGAACGGCTCAATAAGCCTCTGAGTGAAATTGTCATTGAGATGCACCGACCCCGAATCATGAGAGCTTGCATGCAGAATGCATGCATTTATGTACTTTCTGGCTATATATTAGCCATATTTTATCCAATTTGGCCATATAAAAGACATCACGCCAATTCTATGTTTGGTGCAACGCCTCGGATTGAAGCTTGCAATCAATAAGCAACACCTACCTGTTAAGGACTGGATATGACGGAAACGCGTACTTTGACCATTGCGTTGGCCCAATATGCCCAACTGCAGGTCTCCGATTCGAATGCTTTCGATCGTTTTGCCACAACAGTCCGGGAAATCTGCAAGGCCCATGATGCGCAAGGGAACAGGCCGGAACTTGTGGCCTTCCCGGAGATGCATCTCTTTGGAACCGGAACGCTCGATGAATTTCAGGCCAGGGAGCTTCAGGGGAATGTGGCGGTCGACATTCCACTGGATCGGGCGGATCCGATGAATCCAGCGGATGATTCGATGCTGGCGAAGTGCTCCGATCTTGCCAGGGAACTCAATGTCTGGCTGATTCCAGGCACCTTCTGCGAGAACAATTCGGCAGGTGACATCTATAACACCGCAGTCGTCTTCTCGCCTGAAGGGAGGATTGCCGGCAGCTATCGGAAGATATGCCCTTGGCGTCCCTATGAGCATTACGCACCGGGCAAATCATTCACCGTCATCGATATCCCAGGCAAGGGACGCCTCGGTCTGACCATCTGCTATGACGCATGGTTCCCTGAAATCTCTCGCCAGGTCGCATGGCTGGGCGCCGACATCATCGTCAATCTGGTTCGCACCACAACTCCTGACCGTCGCCAGGAACTCGTTCTCGCACGCGCCACGGCAATCACGAACCAGGTGTTCGTGGCAAGTGTCAACGCAGCCGCCCCGGAGGGCGTGGGACAATCCCTGCTCGTCGATCCCGAAGGAGAGATCCTGACGGCAAGCGAAGGCAGCGGCGAAGATCTTCTGCTGGAAACCATCGATCTGGCCTCAGTGGATCGCGTCCGACAGGTCGGAACCGCTGGGAGCAACAGGTTGTGGGAACAGTTCCTGCCCGATGATCCCGAAATACCTCTGCCTCTGTACGAAGGGCACATCAAGCCCGTGCGTTGGCAGCCTCAACAAACAACCATTTCATATGAAGCTAACCGCAACAGAAAGGGGCATCGGGATGACCGCTGAAAAAGTCGCAACCAACGATGCACAGGCCTTCGCGTCAGAGCGAGTCTCAGAACCCAGGCTGAAACGCACCATGGGTCTTCGTTCCGTAATCATGTTCGGATTGGCATACATGACGCCAATCATCGTCCTTGGCACCTTCGGCGTCATCGCCGAACTCTCCAAGGGCGCCACAGCCATGTCCTACACCGTGGCGCTTGTGGCCATGCTGTTCACTGCAGGAAGCTATGGCCGCATGTCCGTGCTGTATCCCCAGTCCGGTTCCGCATACACATACATCGGCAAATCCATCAATCCCAAGCTTGGATTCCTCGTCGGGTGGGCCGTGCTGCTTGACTATCTCTTCCTGCCGATGGTCGTCTGGCTGATAGGGGCTTCATATCTCAATGCCGAATTCCCAGGAGTGCCGACCTGGGTGTGGATCCTGGGATTCGTGATCATCACGACGGCGCTGAACATCTTCGGTCTCAATGTCGCCGACAAGGTGAACTTCGCACTGATGAGCTTCCAGGCGCTCGTCATTGCCATCTTCGTCATACTCTCCCTGCGAACCGTGATCATGGGTGGTGGTGCGGCATCGGCCTTAAGCACCCAGCCATTCATCGGTTCAGGCTCTAGTGTTTCCGGCGTGGTCGCAGGAGCGGCGATTGCGGCTTACTCATTCCTTGGGTTCGATGCCGTCACGACTCTCTCCGAGGAAACCAAGGAGCCTCGCAAGACGATGCCGAAGGCAATCATGCTTGTCGCGGCCATCGGCGGACTGATCTTCATCATCGTCGCCTACACGACGCAGCTTGTGCATCCCGGTGGCGTCTTCGACAACACGTCGTCGGCCGCCTTCGAAATCGCAGGGCAGATAGGCGGGAATCTCTTCACGGCCATCTTCATCGCCGGGCTGTGCTTCGGTCAGTTCACCTCAGGCATCGCCACCCAGGCGAGTGCTTCCCGACTCCTGTATGTCATGGGGCGCGACGGGGTCCTTCCCAAGAAGATATTCGGCCGCGTCAGCGTCAGGTTCAACACCCCGCTGCTGAGCATTCTGCTGGTCGGCGCAGTCGGGCTGATCGCGATGTTCCTCGATGTCGCGACTTCGACGTCCTTCGTCAACTTCGGCGCATTCACCGCGTTCACCCTGGTCAATGTCAGCGTCATCACCTCGTACGTCAAGGCCAAGCCGGACACCAGAAAGAGCCTGATGAGCGGCGGATGGCTGCGCAACATAGCATTCCCCGTTCTTGGAGCCGCGTTCTGCGCCTATCTGCTCATTCACCTTGACAGACAGGCTCTGATTCTTGGACTGGCATGGCTTGCAATCGGCATCGTCATCCTCGCTTTCCTCACCAAGGGATTCAGACACAATCCGCCTGAATACAGCGAGGACTGAGCGGCTGCGGCGTTGAGAACGTGCGTGTCGGCCGCAGCAAAGATCTTCACAATCAATGATTCTTCGAAAGGAACGAGTATGAACATCACCGTTTTAGGCACGGGCATCATGGGCAGTGGCATCGCGAAGGTGGCCGGATCCAAGGGCTTTCGTGTCACGGCATGGAATCGCACCATCGCACGTGCTCAAGCACTTGAGAGCGATTCGATTCGTGCCGAAGCCGATCTTTCCAAGGCCGTGTCGCAGGCAGACGTCATTGCCATCGTGGTATTCGATGGTGCGAGCGTTCTCGACGTGCTGGAAAGCTCGTACCGGCAAGCGCCTTCCGACGCGGTCTGGGTGCAGATGTCGACGATAGGCACCGAGGCTTCGCACCAGGTACGTGAATTCGCGGCTGAACGCCATCTGCATCTTATCGAGACGATGATGATGGGAAGCAAGGACCAGGCGAATTCGTCGCAGCTCATTCTGATAGGCGGTGGGGATGCGGCGTTATTCGACAGAGCAGCGCCATTCCTGGACGCCATCTCGAAGAAGCTGGTGCATTGCGGGCCTGAAGTGGGAGATGGCACGGCGGTCAAGCTCGCCTGCAACCTGTGGCTGGGATGCATCACCGCAGCAGCGTGCCAGTCCGTGAAGGTGCTCGAGCGCCAGGGGGTGAACCCGCAGCTCTTCCTGGATGTCATTGCCGGAGGGACCTCGGATTCTCCCTACGCGCATATCAAGGGTGGCAAGGCCATTGCCGCCGACTACAGCCCGCAATTCGAGGTATCGGCCTTGGAGAAGGATCTCGGTCTGATGAAATCCGTCATGGATTCGGTCGGATTCCGCAGCGACCTGCTGTCATTGGTCATGGATCTGTATGCCCAATCCGATGGCACAGGCCATGCCCATGACGATATCAGTGCAGTCGCCACGTCATTCGAATGATCGCGGCAGAATTCCGCACCTCTCGATGCGCCTCGCCGACGGCCAGGTAAGCGATATCCACAATTCTCAATCACGCAATTCTCAATAACCAGTCACCAATAACCAGTCACCAATCATGCAACCACCAAGTAGAGAAAGAACAACAGTCATGTCCAGAGTGTCAGATGTTCCACAGAAAGCCCGCGAACTCCTTACGCCCATTCCAGGTCCGAAATCCCAGGCGCTGACTGCCAGGCATCATCAATTCGTAAGTGCCGGCGTCGGTGCGCATATGCCCATCTTCGCAGAGAGTGCGTCGGGATCGACCATAACCGACGTCGATGGGAACAGGTTCATCGATCTTGCAGCAGGCATCGCGGTCACCGGTGTCGGCAATGCGGCGCCTGAGGTGGTCAAGGCGGTGCAGGGCGCCGTCGCAAAGCTGACGCACACCAACTTTGCAACCACTCCCTATGAAAGCTACATCGAGGTTTGCGAGAAGCTTGCGGAACATACCCCAGGTGATTTTCCCAAGAAAAGCGTGCTGCTGAACTCCGGTGCGGAAGCGGTCGAGAACGCCGTGAAGATCGCGCGCAAATACACCGGTCGTTCGGCGGTGATCGTGATGGAGAACGCCTTCCACGGCAGAACGAATCTGACGATGGCAATGACCACCAAATCTTCGCCATACAAGCAGGGATTCGGCGCATTCGCTCCCGATATCTATCCGGTTCCATACTCCTATCCTCTGCGCGACGCCTTCGGCACGGATGGCGTGGCCGCTGCCAAGGCGAGCATAGAAAAGATCGAGCTGCTTGTGGGTCACGACAACGTCGCAGCGATCATAGCTGAACCGTTGCAGGGTGAGGGTGGCTTCATCGTGCCTGCCGAAGGATTCCTCAAAACACTGTCCGAATGGGCGCATGAGCATGGCGTGCTCTATGTCTCCGACGAGATTCAGTCAGGCTTCTGCCGCACGGGTGAGTGGTTTGCATCCGATCATTTCGGCGTGATTCCCGATCTCATCACCACGGCCAAGGCGTTGGGTGGCGGCATGCCAATATCGGCCGTGACCGGCCGCGCTGAGATCATGGACAGCGTGCAGCCCGGTGGCATCGGCGGCACATATGGCGGGAATCCCGTTTCGTGTGCAGCTGCGCTTGCCGCCATCTCAATGATGGAGAGCAAGGATCTCAACGCGCGCTCGCGTCATATCTCGTCCCTTGTTGAGACTTCCCTGAAGCCGCTCATCGAAGAGTTGGACACGGTGGCCGAGGTTCGTGGCCTGGGAGCCATGCAGGCCATCGAATTCGTCAAGCCAGGAAGCATGGAGCCCAATAAACCCTTGGTGAGCCGAATTGTCAGCAAGGCAATGCAGGCTGGACTGATCATATTGACCTGCGGGATCTACGGGAACGTCATCAGGCTGCTGCCGCCACTGGTGATCGACGATGACGAGCTGAACGAGGCCTTGGACGTGCTCAAGGCAATCATAACCGAGGAAAGCCTCAGCTGACACGTTCGTCGGCATATGAGGAGCCTGAAGACTTGAGAAGGCTCCGGTTGCCGGATAGCCCTTATTTGGTGCTATCCGGCAACGCTCGTCATTGCAGTCGTGCAGACCGCCGTCTTTGGCGTACCCTGCAGTGCAGGCATGCCCGATGGTCGGGAGTCTTATAGTAGATATCGGCAATTACAATTCCATTGATAGCTTTTCATAGATGATCAGGAACTCTTATGTGCACAATCGCTGTGCATGAATCAAGGAGTGGGGGAAACATGCTGAATATCGCAATAGTCGGCACCGGTTGGATTTCTCGACAGTTCGCCGATGCAGTCGAGGCCACAGGGGCGTTCGCCTGGACGGAACTGTTCTCAAGGAAGTCGAGCAAGGGCGAGCAGTTCCTCAATCCTGGGGAGCATGTGACGGTCCGTACCTCATTTGCCGAGCTGTGCGACAGCGATCAGGTCGATGTCATCTACATCGCATCTCCGAACTCCGCGCATTTCTCTCAAGCCTCAGAGGCCATTCGCCATGACAAGCACATAATCGTTGAAAAGCCTGCATTTTCAAACCCTGTCGAGTTCAGGAAGATACTGGAGCTCTTGAAGAAGCATCCTTCCGTGCGCATGTTCGAAGCAGCTCGAAATATTCATACCAAGAACTTTCATGCGATTGCCAAAAAGCTGTCTGAAATGGATTCAGTCAACGGAGCGACCCTCTCCTACATGAAGTATTCCTCCAAGATGCCCATGCTCAACGATCCCGCGCAGGGGGTTCCCAACGTATTCTCGCCTGATTTCTCTGGAGGGGCTCTGCAGGACCTGGGCGTGTATCTTGTATACGATGCGGTAGCACTTTTCGGGAAGCCGAAAGAGGCGACATACATTCCATGCATGCTCTCGACCGGGGTGGATGGAATGGGGACTGGCGTGCTTCGCTACGACGACTTTCTCGTGACCGTCATCACGTCAAAAACCGTCTCGTCTTCAATGCGGTCAGAGATCTATGGAACGAAGGACTACATCAGCGCAGACGATGGTGGCGAACTTCGAAACGTCTGCTATGTGAATCGCGATGGCAAGGAAGAACCCATGGGGGAAACGGTCAGCGATAATCCCATGCTTGGAGAGGTGGGAGAGTTCTCTTCGGTGCTTGATGACTTGGGGTCGCCTGATGCCGAGAGCAGATATCAGCATTGGCTTCGGCTAAGTGAGGATGTCAATTCCGTGCTGTGGGACATGCGGCGCTCGGCCGGCATTTCCTTCCCCTCTGACTCGTCAGCGGACCTCAGGTGAGGCTTTGACCCGCATGGTCATGCATCGGAAATCGTAAGATATCTTGTGACTGGATGCTGCGCCCGGTAGATTCTTTTCCGGGCGTGTCCCCTCTAATACAGCCAAACAGAAAAGGTTTTCTGTATCTTGATGAGTCGTTGAGTTGACAAAGGAAAAAACTGGAAATAGTATTCCGTTGTATTCATAGAAAACGTTATCTATGGATTATATCGAAGGAGATATGCAATGTTAAAGACAGAGTTGCTTCACCCAGCCATCTTCCGCGCAATCGCAAATTGTGGGCACGGTGACAAGATTCTCATCGTCGACGGTAACTATCCTGTCGATTCAGATACCAACCCAAATACTGAAAAGGTGTATCTGGCTCTTCGCCCAGATCTTCCCACGGTCACGCAGGTGCTGGAAACCTTGGTCAAGGAAATGAACTTCGAAAAGGCAGAGGTCATGACCCCAGGCGAGGGCGTTCCAGAGCCTGAGATCTTTGAGGAGTTCCGCTCCATTCTCCACGTCGACAAGCTTCCGGTTCTCGACCGCTTTGGGTTCTATCAGGCGGCGAAAGAGGCTGACAACGTCAAGTTGGCCATCAACACCGGCGAGACCAGGGTTTTCTCGAACATTCTTCTCACCGTCGGAGTGGTTGAGCACTAATTTCATAGATCACCTTGTGAAATATCCACCTAAGACCAAAGAAGGCTGTTATGGAAGATAATCGTAATGAACCCAACGTCACTGAGTTGGTGAACGATGTTTTCGACAAAGAGATTGATGCGCTCAGAAGCATCCAGCATGATGTGAATTCCTCCTACCAAGACGCCATCGATCTGTTGCTTGCGTGCAAGGGGAAGGTCGTTTTCACCGGAGTCGGCAAGTCAGGACACATTGGGGAAAAACTGGCGGCGACTTTTGCGAGCGTAGGCATACCCTCGTTCTTCATGCATTCAACCGAAGCGGTTCATGGCGATCTGGGCATGGTCTCGGAATCGGATGTCGTCATAGCGATTTCCAACAGCGGTGAGACGCAGGAAGTGCTCAGGGTTCTTCCTTCATTGAAGGCGAAAAAGGTCAAGATCGTTTCGATGACCGGCAACAATGACTCGTCTTTGGCTCGAGCGGCGGATGTTTCACTGGTGATTCATGTCGATAGTGAGGCAGACAAGTTCAATCTTGCACCTTCCTGCAGTTCGACGGGCGTGCTCGTCGCAGGTGACGCGATCGGTCTGACGCTTTCGCGTCTCATCGGCTTTACCGAAGAGGGATTTGGATTGAACCATCCCGGTGGGGCATTGGGAAAGAAACTTGTCGCACAAGGGATACTTAAGGAGCTCTAAAAATGAAAAAGGTATTGGTAATTGGCAGCTTCATGACTGATCTGGTCGTCAAGGCCGAGCGCTTCGTCGATGAGGGCGAAACCATCATTGGCGAGTCCTTCAACCAGTTCACTGGTGGAAAGGGAGCCAATCAGGCGGTTGCATGCGCTCGTCTGGGTGGCGATGTGACGATGATCGGCAAACTTGGCGAAGACGGATTCGGCAAGGATCAGATTGCGTCGATGAAGGAGAACGGCATTGACTACTCGCATGTGCTCTTCACTGACAAGGCAAGTTCGGGCGTCGGCAATCCACAGCTAGATGGCAAGGGACGCAACCGCATTGTGGTGGTTCCAGGAGCGAATGCGTTGATTACCACGGATGAGATCGACGAGCTCAAGAGCGTGATCGAGGAGAACGACATCATTATCCTGCAGCTGGAGATTCCTCTTCCTGCGGTATACAGAGTCATCGAGCTGTGCCATGAGTTGCAAAAGACAGTGATTCTCAATCCTGCGCCGGCGCAGAAGTTGGATTACAAGTATGCACCTATGGTCTCTTGGATCGTTCCCAACGAGCATGAGTCCGAGATTCTCACAGGTGTGAAGGTAGATTCCGTGGATTCTGCCAGGGCAGCCGCGGAAAGACTCCTCGAAGAGGGCTACCAGCGGGTGATCATAACCCTTGGAGAGCGTGGTTCCTATTACAAGACTCGTGAGAACGAGGGTGTCGTCAAGGCATATCACGTTGAACCGGTTGACAGCACTGCCGCAGGCGATGAGTTCATTGGAGCATTCGCCTATGGTCTGAGCAACGACCGTGACATCGAGGAATCGCTTGGATTCGCCTCTGCGGCATCCGCGCTTTCGGTGACCAAGCTCGGAGCACAGCCTTCCCTTCCTCTCCAAAGCGAGGTGGAAGAGTTCATTACGAAGAATAGAGCATAAGCAATTATTCATTCGAATGAGGCTAATCGAGACAAGTAAGTGTCTGTGGCAAAATTAAAGAATGCAAAGAACTAAAATTCAAGATGTTGCGGCATTGGCAGGGGTGTCTGTCTCAACGGTTTCGAGAGTTGTGAACAACTCCGACTATCCCGTTACTGCAGAGAAACGGGATAGGGTGCGCAGGGCGGTCAGGGAGCTGAATTTCTCGCCGAGCCAGGTTGCTCGAAACCTGAGGACCAATAAATCGAAACTGATTGCCTTGGTCGTTGCGGACATTGCGAATCCATACTTTGCTGGAATCGCGAGGGCGATGGATGAATTTCTTTTCCATGAAGGATACGGACTGATCATCAGCAGTACCGATGAGTCACCTGACAGGGAAAAGGGAATTCTGAATCGTCTTCGCGACCAGGATGTGGATGCCATTGTCATTAGTTCTAGCGGTCAGAATATCTCTTTGCTTGAGCTGTTGCATAAAGAGGGATTCCCTGTGATGTTGCTCGATAGAAACATCGAGGAATTGCACATGCCTTTCATTGGGTCGGATAACGTGCGCGAGTGCTGCATTCTGACCCAATACCTCATTGACAAGGGGCATAGGTCAATTCTGTTTCTCGCAGGCTCCTTGGACTCGACCACAGGCAAGGAACGACTGCAAGGCTATAGGAAGGCATTGCTCAAGAACCGGATTGAGTATGATGATTCCCTCGTGCTCCATGGAAATTTCATGCGTGACGAGACATACCGCCTCTCAGTGGATTTCTTCGATAACAGAAGCGATCGAGCCACGGCTGTCGTAAGCTCGAACAATCTGATGAGCGAAGGCTTCCTGGAGGCTGCCTTTGACCGCAAGATCAGTATTCCACAGCAGTACTCACTTGTTTCGTTTGGCTCCATTGATAACCAAAGACTGATTACCCCCATACTCACCTGTTATCGGCAGAATCTTGAAATGATCGGAAAGCTGACTGCGCAGATGACTCTTCAGATGATCAACGAATCTAGCGGGAATGCGGATGTTCCCCAGAACCTCGTCATCAATGATGTGTTTGTGGAAGGCAAATCCGTTGGTACAATCTAAAACGTCATTTATGATGGAGGAGTTTTGAAAAACAAAGTAAAGTGGATAGAAAGTTCGGATGGATATCTGAACAAAACACCTATCCTGCAATTCGTGCTTGTTACAATCCTTTTCGCAATGTGGGCGATCGCGGCAAGTCTTAACGATATTCTTATCACACAGTTCAAGGCAGTTTTCGATTTAAGCGATTTTGCCACGGCATTCGTGCAGAGCGCGTTCTACGGCGGCTATTTCATCGTCGCAATCCCGGCGTCGCTTTTCATCAAGAAGACAAGCTACAAGATGGGCATCATCGCAGGTCTTGCATTCTTCGCACTGGGATGCTTCGTATTCTTCCCGGCATCGCGAGTCGCAACATATGAGATCTTCCTGTTCGCGATTTTCGTCGAGGCAATCGGCCTGAGCTTCCTTGAGACCTCTGCCGATACGTATACGACCCTTCTCGGACCTAAGAGACTGGGTACCGTCCGTATCAACATTTCCCAGACCATGAACGCTCTCGGCGACATCATCGGCATTCTCTTGGGCAAGTACCTGGTGTTCCAGGACTCCAACCTGAAGGCCGAGATGGAGAAGATGTCGAAGTCGATGGCTGCGCAGTTCGGCCAGCAGCAGCTTGCCAGAACCCTTGAACCATACAAGTACGTCTTGGTCGTTCTCATTGTCCTGATCGTATTGTTCGCATTCACGAAGTTCCCTAGCGGACGTCCAAAGACCAAGACCGGTGAGATTGCCTCGGCCACGCTCAAGGAGACGATGGCCTATCTCTTCAAGAACAAGAGATTCTGGATGGGTGTTGGGGCCCAGTTCGTCTACATGGGCGTGCAGACCGGCGTGTGGTCATTCACCATCCGTCTGGCTCTCGAGATGTTCCCAAGCTTCAGCGATCGCTACGCCGCCAACTTCATGCTGTATAGCTACATCTGCTTCTTTATTGGAAGATTCCTTGCAAGCTATCTTCTTTCCAAGTTCAGAGAGACGAGGGTGCTCGCGATCTATGCGACGATTGGCTGTGTCTTCCTTCTCGGAACGACGTTCATACACAGCATCGTTGCCATATGGCTTGCTGTCGTTGTGAGCCTGCTCATGGGTCCGGCCTGGCCGACGATCTATTCCAGAACCTTGGAAACCGTCGAAGACCGCCGTTACACAGAGACCGCAGGAGCATTCGTGGTCATGGCGATTGTGGGCGGTGCGGTTCTGCCAGCAATTCAGGGCATCGTATCGGACAACTCAACGATGCAGTTCTCCTTCTTGCTCCCAGCAGTTGAATTCGCACTCGTTGCGGTGTACTTCATCTCTGAGATGAAGCACGACAAGCTCACTCCAAAGCAGAAGCTTGAATTGGAGCTCAGCCAGAAGACACAGCTAGACTCTGCTGCTGTCTGATTGACAAACACTCATGTGGTGTCGCGCTTCAGATGGGATCATTCCTTGAAGCGCGGCGCCACATTGGTTATTCCAGACATGTGAAAGCCATGCATTGCATTCGATTTGCGGAATGGGCCGCATCTCAATGCCTTTCCACGGACCTACGTCAGTTCCATGCGCATGGCAATATTTTTTGAATGATGAGGAAACTATGACTAATAACAGTTCAGCGTCGTTGATCGATCACACACTGTTGAAGCCGGACGCGCGTCTTGGCGAGATTCAGAAACTGTGCAAGGAAGCCGACCAGTACCATTTCCATTCAGTGTGCGTCAACCCATGCTGGGTGTCTGCCGCGTCTTCCAGCCTTGCGGACTCGGATGTGAAGGTATGCACCGTCATCAGCTTCCCTTTCGGGGCATCTCCTTCGCGTGTCAAGGCCTTTGAAACCGAGCAGGCAATCCAGGATGGAGCCACGGAGGTTGACATGGTGCTGAACATCGGGCAGGCGCTTGATGGGAACTGGGACTATGTCGCCAAAGACATCCAGGCGGTAGCCGAGGCGGCGCACGCTCACAGTGATTCAGCGAACAATCCGATTGTGGTGAAGGTCATCTTGGAGACATGCCTGCTCGATGACGATCAGATCGTGCATGCGTGCAAGGCCGCGGTTTCGGCCGGTGCAGACTTTGTCAAGACATCAACCGGATTCTCAAGCGGTGGTGCGACTGTGCACGATGTCGCGTTGATGCGTGAGACGGTCGGCCCAGACCTTGGAGTCAAGGCATCCGGCGGGATTCACACCCGTGAAGACTTCCAGGCGATGGTCAAGGCCGGTGCGAACAGGATCGGCGCCTCCGCAGGAGTCGACCTTATCTGAGCGCAATGGAGCGATGAGGCTCTGGACGAAGAAGTCATAGAAGCGATGCCGTGAACTTCACGAGTGTCGATTGAAGTCTCGGACAGGACGCGATCATGGGCGGGTGCATGTGCCGGTATGCAGGCATATGCACCCGCCCTCGTCTTCTGTCGTTTGGAGGTGCTGGTTTCGTTTGGAATCCCGGTCTGCATGAAATATGACATGCCGAGCAAGAGCACTGATGCATGTTGATGGTTCGGAAGCCTATTTGTTGCCGTCAATGATATTTTTTAGCACTGTGGTGGCCCCCATGCCGTTCGGCCAGCCGGAATAGAAGGCCAAATGAAGAAGGACTTCCTTCAACTCTTCATCTGACACACCATTCTGTCTTGCAAAGGAAAGGTGGAATTGCAATTGATCCATCTTGCCCATGGCGGTTAAGGCCGCGACGGTGATCAGGCTGCGGTCTCTCTTACTGAGACCCTTTCGCTCCCATACTTCGTCAAAGAGCACACGATCGGTATAGTCTGCGATTCCTGGTGCGAAATCGCCGAATGCATTTTGTCCGCCTGTCCAACCGGTCTTATCGTTTTGTGTATTGCTGCTCATTTTACGTTCCTTTTTACTTGTTGTCTTATCCCTTGGTAGGTGACACATCGCTTCTATGTTCGTGACATGCGTGAAATGCCTGTCAGTCTGAGGGAATGGTCTTACCAATATTTTCAGAGTCTGATGAATAGTTGCATTTCAAAGGAGATTGCAATGTCTCTTGATCGATCAATCCGCATTGGGAATATTCGCGCGAAGAATGACCTCAACCGTTGATGACTTTGGACCATCGGAAATCATTGGTTTGAGATACGCGCTATTCCTATATTTGTTCTCATAGGCGGAGTCAATATCATTGTTCAGCTTAGCGCTATGCACGGGATTAAACTCAACCTGATATCGCTTGCCCGCTGCGGTAATAATTCCGGAATGCTGGGCAATTGCGGCTTGATACCATCTGCCGTTTATGCCATTCCAGGCGCGAACGAATATGCGCCCTTCGACCACGACCGACCAGATCCACGTAAGGGTTCCTGTGGTCTTTTTATCAGGGTGGAAAGGTGCGATGTGAAAATCATCAGTCGTTGTTATTTTTTCGATAGCCTGCTGTCGCCAATCTTTCATGTTTCCTCGATTCTCGTATTTGATTCTGTGCATTTTGGATACGAAATGCACACAGGGGAATTTGCGTCTACCACGCGTATGCTTCAGGTGCTGAACCCGGACCAGGCCAAATGAAGTTCAATTCTTGAAGAGTCTCTTCAGTCAGCTTTATGTCTAGAGCGTGTAGGCTTGAAACAAGTTGACTGCTGGTTCTGGAACCGACCAATACGGAAGAAACCACAGATCTGCTGAGTAACCAAGCAATCGCAACGTTAGCGGCGCTCTCGCCAATGTCTGCGCAGAGTTTCTCATAACGTGTCAAAGAGGATTGCAGTTGTTCAGCTTCCTGTGGAAGTCCGCCAATGCCTGCCCCATCACGGCGTGAAGAGCCTTTATTTTTTTGTAAGCTTCCAGCGAGCAGTCCGCCTCCAAGTGGACTCCAGGGAATCAAACCGAGACCGTAATACTCCAGAGCTGAAATCAGCTCGAGCTCAACTCCACGTGAGCTGAGATTGTAGTGGGCCTGCTCAGAAATCAGGCCCAACAAATGCCGATTGTCGGCCTTCGCCTGTGCGGTTGCAATATCCCATCCTGCGAAGTTGCTTGAACCGACATAGATTATTTTCCCCTCTTGGACCAGTTGCTCCATGGCTTGCCAGATTTCGTCCCAGGGAGTCAAACGGTCGACATGATGCATCTGATACACGTCTATGTGATCAGTGTGCAGTCTTCGCAAGCTTTCTTCGCAAGCTTTCTTCGCAAGCTTTCTTCGCAAGCTCGCTTGATGTGATAGGCAGAAAGATGGCGGTCGTTGGGGCCCATACCCATTGGTTGATAGACTTTCGTGGCGAGCACGACTTTTTCGCGATTTCCATGATTCTTCAGCCAGCGGCCTATGAATTCCTCTGAGATGCCATAACCTTTTTCCATTTCTGGGGACTGCGGGCCGCCATAGACATCGGCTGTATCGATGAAGTTGATTCCTGCGTCCACCGCGGTGTCAAGGAGAGTCGCACTCTGGCTTTCATCTATGACCATGTCAAAGTTCATTGTGCCCAAGCCGATACGGCTGACCTTCAAGCCGCTTCGTCCAAGATGTGCGTACTGCATTGAATGATCCTTAGTTTACTTTGTTGCCCGCGTCACATTGATATTGAAATTAAATGTTCCAAATTTGCCGTATAAGGCGAAGAAGAGACGTGAGTACATTTCTGTTGCTCGGGCGGTGGTAATGTCTCCCAAATCGATTATCGACTCGTCGGGCCATCCAAATGACGCGATAACGGACCGAACGACTTGCTTGGCTTCTGCATCGTTACCGCCCATGAAGATCGTATGATTACCGGGGACCAGTTCTGGGTGAATCATCACTTGATAATAGACAGTGTGGAGAGCCTTCACCACACGTGTCTTCGGGAAAGCGCGCTGGATTTGTTCGCCCAGGCTGTCGTCGTTCGATATGACCAATGTGGGCGGTATCCCATTGGACAGATCCAGAGGAATCGCTAGATCGAGAAGGACCTTACCTGCCAGATCTCTCGCACCAATGGATTCAAGTGCTGATATGGAGTGCATTCCAGCCACGGCATTGACAATGAGATCGGAGGAAACCGCCGCTTTCTTGTAGGTCGCCAGCCGAACATTGTCCTGAGCTTCTATCCAATCTTTGAACGGTTCAAGTCCCATGGAGCCTTTTGCGGTGTGCGACAACGTTGCATCGACATTGCGCGTACCGATAGCGACGTGATGGCCAAGTTCGGCTAATCTATTGGCTAGCGCTCGTCCCACCATACCTGTTCCGAGAACTGCGATATTCATATGCATGCTTCTTTCCTTAGTGAGTCGGAAAATTAACTTGGGCGGCAGCGTTGCATCTCAAACCACGGTTTTGTTTTTCGAGGTTGCTCAATCACTCAAAACGATGAGCCGTCACACAAGAGCAGCTATTTGGAATGCAGGCAAAGGGCTGTATCTGCCCGGCAAACATTATTGGACCTTGCAACAACGAGGGTATCGGAACTTGCATCGCAGCAACGAAGAAAGGTGGCCAGGCAGCGTGCTCATTGCTTGGAATCTTGGACAATCTGAGAATGCATATTGTCACTGCCCACTGTTTACCGTTCGTTGTTGGCATCTTCGTACTCTTGAGTGGTTACTGGTTCGAACCAGCGCACTGTCCCTGCCGTGATGGCTATGTGGGAGAACCAACTATCTGAGGTCGCACCGTGCCAGTGTCTAATCCCATCGTGCACGACGACGACATCTCCTGGCCGAAGATGTCGTGCAGGTTTACCGACTTCCTGATAGAGTCCTTCGCCACCAGTCACCAGCAGTATTTGAAACCCTTGATTATGTGTGTGCCAGTTATTGCGGCATCCTGGTTCAAATGACACGTTACTGACGCTGACAGTAATCTTGGGATCGTCCACGAGGCTGGCCAAAAAGCTTTTGCCTATGAAATATTGGGAAAATGAATCGTTTTCAGTCCCAAAGGGAAATATGCCATGGTGCACGTTATCTTGAAAATTGTCGTTCATATGTATCCTTACGTATCCTTAGCGGTCATGTTGTCCAATGCATCCAAGCTTGGAATGATGGATGAGAATAAGATTGAGTAGACTCAATGCTGTGGGTGAGGCAAGGTCAGGGTTTCAGCAGCACCTTGATGGCGCGGCGCTCATCCATTGCCTTGTACCCCTCCGCCGCATCCTCAAGCGGAAGCGTCAGGTCAAAGACCTTCCCGGGGTTGATCTTGCGTTCCCAGATGAGCTTGATCAGCTCAGGCAGGAAACGACGCACAGGAGCCGGGCCACCGAAAAGATGGACCTCGGAGAAGAACAGATCCCCTCCTGGAATCTCGACATCGTGGGACACACCGACAAAGCCGACATGGCCGCCAGGTCGGGTCGAATGAATGGCCTGAAGCATGGACTCCTGGGTTCCTACGGCCTCAACGACGCTGTGCGCACCGTATCCGTTGGTCAGTTCCTTGATCTTCGCAACGCCGGCATCCCCTCGTTCCTCAACGATGTCGGTTGCACCGAATTCCCGCGCTAGCTTTTGACGGGATTCGTGCCGCGACATGGCGATGATGCGTTCCGCGCCTAGCTGCTTCGCAGCCAGGATCGCCATCAGACCAACCGCGCCATCACCGACGACCGCGACGGTCTTGCCCGGCCCGGACTCTGCGGCAACTGCCCCGAACCATCCTGTCCCGAGCACGTCCGAAGCGGCCAGCAGTGAAGGAATCAGGTCCGGATCCGGCATGCCAGGTGTTTTCACGAGGGTGCCATCGGCAAGGGGAACACGGACCTTCTGGGCCTGAGACCCGGACATGAAACCACCATTTGCGCAACGAGAAGGATATCCCGCCGTACAGATTTCACAGGTGCCATCGGACAGACAGAACGAACCCACAACGAAGTCCCCTGGAGCCACGGTTGTGACAGCATCACCGATCTCTTTGACAATGCCGACGTATTCATGCCCCATGGGTTGATTGTCAACGGGCTCGATGCCTCGGTACGGCCAGAGATCAGAACCACATATACATGTTGCAGTCAACGAGATGACCGCATCGGTCGACTCGATAATACGAGGCTCTTCGACATCCTCCACACGCACATCTCTCGCAGATTTCATAATGACACCACGCATGATGCTCCTCCTTGTGTTAGCTATTGCTTTCCAACGGTCGCCACTATAAATGTTAAAGTGAGCTTTAAGTCAAGTCCTTGGGAATAGTTTGAATGCCACTTGCGCTTGCCTGATGTGTTTCACTTGCATAATAAGAAACTGGATGTGACGCGATGAAGGTGCGCTCCAAACAGGAATTTCTGCTGTGCTTTGGATCAGTTTGAGCCTGGGCTCAGCACGGTCTCCAACTACTTCGCGAATTTCACATATGGAATAATCTTGGCTGGATTCGATGATGAAAACTTGCTTCCTAATTTTCTTGCCAATCAGCAGGATATGGGCATGGCATCAGTAGTGCATTGAGCTCATTCAGGAAGTGTGATTGCGTAGAGACTCGACGTCAGCAAACTGCAGAGCACAAGTGATGTCAGTACGTCACTGGGATAGTGCATGCCAAGCACCAGCCTGGACGCCGCAGTCAATGCCGGCAGTGTCAGCAGCAGGATCTTGAAGGCCAAACGTGCGCGGACAATTCGGATATTGGCGACGTCCGGCCGTTGCCTGTCGTGCATGCGCATGATGAATAGCAGCAACGTGACGATGGCGATTGATGATGCCACGTGTCCGCTGGGGAAGCTGGGGTCAGAGGCAAGACTGCCTAGGGGCGTGTCTGGCCGATTCCTGCCGACGGCGATCTTCACCACCAGCACTGTGGCAAGAGGTGTGAGCGATATGACTGCAGCGCGTATGGTCTGTAATCCGCTTCGGTAACGCCATGCTAGATACAGCAGGGTAAAGGTCAGCAGCATGACGGTCACGTTCGTCGAGAACACTGCCCCGATCAACATCGAGAGCGATTTGAACAGCGATGGTGCAGATGTGCAGACCGCAACGATTCTCGACTCGTCACGGGTGATCGATGCGCTGTCAGCGAGTATTCGACCGGTGGGTATGACCAAAATCAGTGTCAGGGATGTCGTGGTGAGCAGCAGCCATTGGCCTCGTGACAGTTGCCGCATTGGCTTGAAGAGTGGAAAGCGCATGCGAGTAAGTATTGCAGCGGCAAACCAAGACAATGCTAAGAATTCCTCAAGACTCTGGTGAGATGGCGCGGTGAGCAATCGCGGACAGGGCCAAGGGATTCTTAGTGTTCTCTTAGTGCGCGCCTGAGAGCATGGTCACGATTCATAAGGAACAGACCTCGCTGGAAGGATCAGAGCATGCAGTCATTTCTCAGTCCCGAATTCATCGTCAATGCCGCAGGGCCGTGGGCTTTGCTGGTGTCGTGCATAATCATCTTCGCGGAATCCGGGCTGTTGATCGGTTTCTTCCTTCCGGGAGATTCGCTGGTCTTTCTTCTTGGTATGATCGCCTCCTCCACTGCGATGAGCGATTCCTCGATGGCGGGCACGGCTTTGTGGCTGATCTGCATGGTCGTCGTCATCTGCGCATTCGTCGGTGACCAGCTTGGTTACGAAATCGGCAAACGAAGCGGAGATATTCAGAAAATCAAGTCATGGATGCAAGGCGGGAATGCCGACCGGCTTGACAGGGCGAAGCGATTTTTCGATAAGCACGGAGGAAAGGCCATAGTCTTCGCTCGATTTGTACCCATTCTGCGCACTTTTGTTCCCTTCGCCATTGGCATGGCTGGATATGACCATCGTCGCTTTGCGATTGCAAACTTCGTAGGAGCCCTCATCTGGGGCATCACCGTGCCGGTCATGGGGTATCTCCTTGGGCGCATACCATTGATAGCGGATCATGTGGAGATGGTATGTCTGTTGATCGTGCTCGTCTCAATCATCCCGCTGCTCATCAAAGCCGTTGCGGCAAGGCTGTCTTATCGCTGACCAGCGATGATTGCACGAGTGATTCAACAGATTGGCATAGGAAGGAACAATGAGTAACAAGGATAATCGGCACCAATCTTATGCCATGTCTGATCCTTCGAAGCTGTTTCAACCCCTTGTGCTGCTGATTGAGGATGATTTGCGCATGGGGGGCATCCTCAGCGAACTCCTGGAGGACGATTACCGCGTCGATTGGGTCACGACTGCGGTGCAGGCGCGCGAGCATCTGGATATGGACAGATACGATGCAGCCATAGTCGATCGACGTCTGCCGGATATGGATGGCTTGGATTTTGTGCGCTCTGCGCGCAGAAGGGGAATCACCGTGCCAATGTTGATGCTTACAGCTCTTGCCTCTACTGAGGACATCGTTTCTGGCTTGGACGGAGGTGCCAACGACTATCTGACCAAGCCCTTTCGTTTCGAGGAGTTGAATGCCCGCCTCAGGACGATGCTTCGCGGCTATCATGCCGAGATGCAGTCATATGACATCGGAGATTGGAACTTTCAGGCGGAAAAAGGTGTGGTCAAGTCACCTGAAGGTCTCAGCATCCAACTCACGCCTGCGGAGGTATCCCTACTCAGGACAATGTGCATCGATCCGGATCGAATCTTTACCAGAAGTGAGCTCCTTCGTGCCGCGTTCAGGCAAGATGCGGTGGAAGGCACGGTTGACGCCTACGTCTCATACATCAGGGCAAAAACGACCAGAAAACTCATCATAACGGTCAGGAGCAAAGGATATTGTCTGGGTGCTCCCAGGGAAGGTGAGCTGACATGATTTCTCATGGTGATTCGAAACGCGAAGGGCGACTGCCGGGAGTGAAGGCGATCAGATCCATCACCCTACGCATGATGCTCGCTATGAGTGTGACGACGATCATAGGAGCGCTGGTGATGACCGTTGGCATCATTCTTGGATCCCGGCACGAGTTCAGCGAACGGGGCATCAGCCCTGATGATGTGACCTCTGGAATATTGTTCAACGGTACTCTGGTCATTGATTCCGAAAAAGCCTTGATTCTCGTCGTGCTGTTTGTCGTCGGCATTATCGCCACCACGGGGATTATCGCTTGGTTTTTGGCGCGTCAAGAAATCCGTCCGCTGGATGAAGCCATGAGATTGCAACGAAATTTTGTTGCTGATGCCAGTCATGAATTGAAAACCCCTTTGGCGATTATCGGTGCTCGTGGTGAGCTGATCAAGCATCGCGTCGAGCATGGCAAAGACGTTGGTCAGGCATTGGATGAGCTCGGGAACGACATTGCCAGAATGGATGGGGTTATCAACGATCTGTTAGTGGCGGCGCAAGATGCCAACAGCCCACGTCCGGTGGATATGCGCAGGAGCATCCAGGAGGCCGTCAGGGCGTTGGAGGTGTTGGCGAATCAACGTGCCATTGCCATTGTTCTTGATGTGCCAGAATCCGCAATCACGGTGATGGCCGGAGAGACGGGCATCGTACGCTGCCTTGTGGCGATTCTCGACAATGCGCTGGCTCATTCACCGGAGCACTCGGTTATCGAGGTTACGGCGAAAGAGGACAAGGGAATGGTCAACGTGACGATTCGTGATCATGGTGTGGGCATGACGGGCGATCCTGAGCGTTATTTCGCTCGGTTCGCAAGGGCGGATACAGACAGTGGACAGCGCGGGTATGGTCTGGGGCTGGCACTGACCCGTGACGTACTGTCACGTTATAAGGGGAGAATATCCGTCGTCCAGTTTGATGGAGATGGGACGGCAATCATGATTACACTGCCAACGGTGTCCAAGAAATCGAGGCAATAGACGCGTGGAATACTTCAAAGCCGAGGATTTGTCGTGTGTATTCGGGCAGGATGGCCCGAATACACAACCAAAAATTCTGTTTTCAGGGCTTTCGCTGCAGCTCGGGCGAGGGGAGATCGTCGATCTCATCGGTCCGTCAGGTTCCGGAAAGTCGCATCTGCTCACGGCTCTTGCCATGCTGGATCCCGATGCTTGCGCAATGATGGATCTCGAAGGATGCAGCTGCCGTGATTTCAATCCGCAGGAGTGGAGGAGACAGGTCGTCTATCTTCCTCAACGACCTACCCTGACTTCTCGAACGGTGATTGGGTCACTTCTGCTCGGCTTCTCTTTTGGAAGAGGCCGTTTCAGCAGGAGTAGCGTCAATTCGCGGGAACGTCCCTCCCCGTTGGAGCTCAGGAAAGGCCTGGATGTCCTCGGATTGCAGGATGTAGAGCTTGACCGAAATCCCTTATCGCTTTCGGTGGGGCAGCAGGCGCGGGTTTGTCTGCTTCGCAGCTTGCTGCTGAAACCCAAAGTCCTGCTCAGCGACGAGGTTGATGCCGGTCTTGATTCGGACAGTGCAACGATGGTTGCCTGCCTTTTGGAGAGAACATCCAAGAGCACAGGCATGGCCGTCCTGCGCGTGCGGCACAGGGATGCAGATGGATTGGCGTCGCGAACGCTTCGATTGGAACAAGGCAGCTTGTCTGAAGGAGGCGCACTGTGAAACTCGCATCGAATGTTGCGACCGGCGTCTACGACATTGATATCTGGGGCCTGTTGATCACTCTGATTTTGGTTGTTTTGGCTGCGGCTCTGACCGTGGTCATGAAACTTGGAATCGCCAAATCGATGCTCTGGTCCACCTTGCGCTCCCTGTTCCAGTTGCTCGCCATGGGATACATCATCGAGTACGTGATCAGGATGAATAATCCGTGGATCGTCGCCGCTTTGCTGTTGGTAATGGTGCTCGCCGCGGTGCAGATTACGCTGAGCCGGGCTGATGACATACCTCACGGACTGGTGTTTCCGGTGCTTCTGACCTTGATCGCCAGCGTGCTCATCGTCGATGGTGTGGTCAGTGAGTTGATTATCAGGCCCGCACCATGGTTCGCGCCGCAGATTCTCATTCCGGTTACCGGAATGATGTTGGGAAATCTTGTGGCTGCGGTTGCAGTGGCCATGAGCCGGTTCTTTTCGGATATGACATCACGACGATATGAGATCGAAGTATATCTCAGTCTTGGTGCGAGTCCTTTCGAGGCGGCCAAGCCCTCCATTGTCGCGGCTGTCAGACTCGGGCTCATTCCGACAATCGCGCAGCTGGCTTCAAGTGGCGTAGTTCTCATCCCGGGAATGATGGCAGGTCAGATCATGGCAGGAGGCAATCCCTTGGAGGCTGCAAAATATCAGTTCGTCGTCCTCGCCGCGTTGAGCGCCATCACCATGATGGGGGATGCACTGATTATGACGCTGATCTATACGCGATGCTTCACCAAGGCAGGGCAGTTCATAGCCGATCGTATGTGATCGCTTCGTCGCAGTCGCAGATGGCGGTGCTGGACCGAACTGACGCGCTCAGATATTCGATGAGTCGACGGTGGCGGGTATCTGCGTGATCTCGATTTTCGTCTTGGTGGGATCGACCACATGACGATCCATGATCAGTGAGTCGATGCGCTCGGCTCGGATGATGCCGCTGATTGGGTTCTTCACGCTCATGATTGAAGATCGGATGTCTGCATCGATATCTGTGCAGTACTCGAATGCGAGATCGGTGTGCAACAGCCTGCAATTCCTCATCGTGAGATGATCGATGTAGCACAGACCCTGGTTGCTTCGGATGGTGCAGTTGACCAAGGTGAGGTTTTTGGTGTTCCAGCCAAGGTATTCCCCATTGATTACGGAGTCGTAGATGGCAACGTTCTCGCAGTTCCAGAAGGCATCTTTCGAGACGAATGTCGAATCGTGGATTTCCAGATTGCGCGCGCCATCGAAGACATAGTTGCCGACGACGTCGAGGTGTTCGGCATATACGCCATCGCAGTCCATTCCCAGATAGTCGCCATTAGCCTGCACGTCGTGGATGTGGATGTCCCGGCAGTGCCAGAGGGTTTCCTCCGCATCGGAGAAGTGCACGCGTTCAAGATCCACCCTGTTGCATCGTCTGAAGAGTTTGGGTGCCTGGCAGGTGGTGTCGGCCAATGAGATGTCGTCGGTGTACCAGATTCCGGAACGTGACATGCTTTCGAAGATCGAGCGTCTCACGGTGATGTGACGGCTGTACCACAACGGATACTTCCATTGGAAGACCGTCGAGTCCAGAGCGATGTTCCGGCTTTCCTTGAGGGGGGACTCGCCTTCGCCGAAGGTGACACTGGTGATCGTCGCATCATGTTCGGCGAACAGCGAGCGTTCTCCCTCGAAAAAGGCATCGTGATAGTTTGTCATCTTGCTTCCTGGTTGTGGATTCCTGCCTGTGTCGGTAGGAGCTCCTGCCTGCACGGATTTCTGGTCTAGCGGTGCTCCGGCTTGGTGGTCCCTGCCAAGTGTTTCTCGCCGGGCCTCGCCAGTGGGCCGACCAGTTCATGCGCTACATAGGGTGACTCAAGATACTGGATGTCGCCTTCTTCGAGATGCACGTCCAGCGCTTTGACCGCTTCTTCGACGCGCTCGGGGGAAGAGCATCCGACAATGGGTGAGGAAGCTCCATGTGACCACTGCCACGACAGCGCAATTTGGGCCATGCTGACGCCATGCTTCTGAGCGAGATGTGCGACGCGTTCGATGATCGGTTGATCCTGATTTCTTGCGGCATCGTATTTGTCGCGTACAACAGCATCGGTCGTTCCTCGCAGTGAATCTGAATCCCAGGTGCTGCGGGCAAGATGACCGGAGGCCAACGGGCTGTAAGGCGTCGGCAAGGCCCCATACTGCCGGGCTACGGGCAGAAGCTCACGTTCGTCCTCGCGGTAGAGCAGGTTGTAGTGGCACTGCAGGCTTGACAGCGGTGTCCATCCGTTGGCATGCGCGGCTTTCTGAAGGTTGTGATACTGATATCCATACATTTCGCTCGCTCCCAACGCACGGACCTTGCCCTCCTTCACCAGATCGTCGAGAGCCTGCATGCTTTCCTCGATGGGAGTGCCGTAGTCGAAGCGATGCAGGATGTAGAGGTCAAGGTACTCGGTGCCGAGACGCCGCAGGCTGCCTTCGATCTCGCGCTTGATCGCCTCCGCCGAGGAGTGCCCCTCATTGAAGTAGACTTTGCTTGCCAACACCACGTTCTCACGGTTCACCCCAAGTGCCTTGAGTGCCTCGCCAATATACGTCTCGCTGCTTCCATTGGCGTAGCAGTTCGCGGTATCTATGGCATTGATACCCAGATCGATGGCCTTGGCGATGATGCTGCGCGTGGTGTCCGGATCCACCGTCCACTGATGCTGATTGGGGTCAGGTTCACCGAAGGACATTCCTCCGAGGAAGATGGGTGAAACCTGTATTCCTGATACTCCTAATGAAACGTACTGCATGATGCTTCCCTTTCGAATGGATCGGTGCATTCACCGTGTGCGTGGCCGTGAGTCAAGTGCAGCTGTCTGGCATGCGCCGTCGCGTCTTACTGTTTGTGCGGACGGCGAAGTATGGAAATGTTGCTTGCAGTGGCTCATAATCCATGATCTGCACCGTGAACACAGTCTCTCTGATGTGTCGTGTCGTTGACCTAACATAGTCTAAAACTTAAAGTGAACTTTAAGTCAAGTGGATGGAGAGGTTTGCTGGTGGAATATTCGATCGGGCAGGCTGCGGAGGCTACGGGAATGACCGCGCCGACACTGCGATATTACGAGAATGAGGGGCTGCTGACGGCAAGGCGGCATCCCAGCGGCAGACGGTACTACAGTGACGATGATCTCCTGTGGCTGCAATTCATTCACCATATGCGCAGCACCGATATGCCGGTCGCCGATCTGTCGCGATATGTGAGCCTCAGACGTCGCGGGGTCGAGGGGGCGGAAGGTGAACTGCTTGAGATCATGCGCAAGCATGAGCGTCACCTTACCGAGAAACTGGCGCATTATCAGACCAATCTTGATCTGGTCAGACATAAGATCTCAATGTATGAGGATCAGCTCAAGGGCCGTGATGCCGATCTGTTCGAACTCTACAAGGAATGCCGCTGCGACGATAAAGCAGGTGTCCCTGGGGAATCTCCGCAGTGCGGTTCCGACTCCGCTGATGTATCCTCTCGAGATGCCCAGCTCCTGCAGACGGGCGAATCCCGGGGCAGCTCAGCCCTGTGACCAGACATCCATGCCCAGGCGCGTGAAAGGTCTTTGAATCTTTACGCAATATATTAAGGATTGAGTGGCATGATGTCAGCCGATCATTTCAGTAGGAAAAGGCTGTTTAATCATGGAGGATACCATGTGCCAATTTGGTCTCTAAGTGAAAAGTTACAGATGCAATAGGATGCCGGCTGCCGTCAATTCTGAAATATAGGAGCTTCTAGTTGAGAATATAGTGTCAGATAAAGCATCCTACGCACAACAGGTGCGAAGTGCCGAGAGAATGCAGCGAACGGATCGTTGTCTTGTTATGTTTGTTGCAACATGCAACTATCGTGGAAAGGGAAGGAACAACCGATTGGTCATGGTGAATCATGAACATATTACTCAGGTGTTATCGGAGCCGAGTGCAGGTGTTGCTATTACGAATGGCTCTCAGGCACTGCAGATAATCGGCAGATAGAGTGAAGAGGAGCACCCAAAGATTAGGATACCTCACTGAAATTGCAATAAGAATGGCCGGTCTTTCATAACCGGCCCTTAAATAACTGTGGAGCTAGCCGGGTTCCTGTAGGTGGTTCAGCTTTGCTTTTATTTCAGTTGTCTGAGTTATGTAAGGACTGCTGTGT
Source organism: Bifidobacterium sp. WK012_4_13 (assembly GCF_041080835.1). NCBI lineage: Bacteria > Bacillati > Actinomycetota > Actinomycetes > Bifidobacteriales > Bifidobacteriaceae > Bifidobacterium > Bifidobacterium fermentum. The sequence goes on along the minus strand of NZ_CP129683.1, from coordinate 1,509,140 downwards.
AACCTATTTCATAACCTATGATAGCATTAGTCTGTCGACTTCTGTACTTGAATAAATCATATATGTACGTGATCTTGTGAACCCACAGAACGCAAACGATAGTAGCAAGATGAAATTGCGCGCTTCTTGGCCTTTCCCTCATGGGATATGCGGCGACAGGTTTGTTCACAGAAAGAGACGATAGTTTCAATACGATTGGGAGTATCAGCAGGCTTCACTGCTTTGTGATTATGCCGACTTGAATATGAGTAAATACTCGTAATAGCAAACATTCTGAGGGTAACCACTGCTAGAATTCTTGTCCAGAGGTATCTAACAGGGGAGAGAAATGTCAGCTACAGGAGAGATGTTCCAGTTACAACGGATTGCGGAACGGGCGGCATCCAGAAACAGTGACCCAACACGGCACAAATGTTTCATTTCATATCATGTTGGTGATATGTCCGAAGTTGGACAATTCATTGAGTCATTCGGGTCGGAATTCATCGCCCGTTCAGTTGGTGTGACGGTTGAAGACGATTTTGTCGACAGTACTGACGACGACTACATTAAACGTCGAATTCGTGAAAAATATCTCACAGACTCAACCGTGACCATCGTTCTCTTAGGTAGCTGCACATGGACTCGGAAGTTTGTCGACTGGGAAATATCATCCTCTTTGAGGAACGACATTAACAATAAAAGAAGCGGGCTGCTTGTCTATCCTCTTCCATATTTGCATAACTCGGCACATCTTCCTGCCCGAATTAAAGACAATTGGGATACGAATGACCACGTTCGTTCGTATGCTCACTTCTTCAACTATCCTTCTTCCCTTTCAGCTGTGCGATCTGATATCGAAACTGCATTCAATGATCGAACGGCAAGGGCCCGTTTTGTTGATAACAGTCGTGCATTACAACAGAGGAATCTTAGCTGTTCGTGACCTTGATGTATGCATTCGTATGAATAACGGGAGTTTTATTGTGTCTATCGTGTATCAAGTGCAGGTCCTACAGGTGGATCGTCGGAATTGGCTCGATCAGTTTCAAAAGGCAATTGCTGATGAACTCACAGAACTCGGTATTCACAAATCAGTAACTGTTAGCGTTGGGGAGGGTCTCGTAACTACCGGAGCGCCATCTCTTGTATTGGTTTTTGGCGGGACGACGACAAAAAACGATCCTTCGATGAAGGCAGAACTTCAAAGTGCATTGGCCAACGGATTATTGGTTGTACCTGTTGTTGATAATGTTGCTTTGTTCACGAATCAAATTCCCGAGGAGGTTTCTGAATTCAATGGGTTTGAGTGGTCTGGTAGCAATCCAGCTAGGCAACTTGCCCGTATGGTGCTCGAGCAGCTCAATATTGAGGAGCGTGATCGGCGTGTATTTATTAGTCACAGGAGGACTGATGGTCTTGCTGCTGCTGAGCAACTGCACGATCAGCTTACACATCGTAAGTTCAAGCCCTTCATTGATCGTTTCTCGATAGAACCCGGAGAAGAGGTTCAAGAGAAAATTGCAGACGTGCTTGAAGATTTTGCATTTCTGCTATTGCTTGAGACGCCTGATGCGCACGCATCGGAATGGGTCTATGACGAAGTTGATTACGCTCTCGCTCATGTAATGGGGATACTAATTGTCCAGTGGCCGGGAAAGCCTGAGCAAGTTCCTGGAAGTGCTGGTCTTCCCCGGCTCGTATTAGAACCCACTGACATCATAAGGGACAGTCATGGATACGATGTCTTCACTCGATCTGCAATTGAGAAAATCACCTATGAGGTAGAGGCTGCTCACGCACGTGCGATTGTACGGCGACGAAACATTCTTTTACGAGGAGTCCAAGATTCGGCCAAAGATCAGGGAGCTAGTTGTGTACCTCTTAAGGATTGGGCGCTTGACATCACTGGAAGCAACGGAAAACATTCAATTGTTTGCGTGACACCACGATTGCCGACTTGTGGAGATCTGCAACATTTAGATGAGACCCGGGAACAGATCGACGCTTCTGCATCAGCTCAACTCATTCATACTGCAAGGCATTTAAGTGAGTTGAAAAGAAAGCATCTTGAATGGGTCGCCGGAGAGCGTCGACTTGAAGTCGTTTCGGAAAACGCGATTGGAGGCAAATGGTGAACAGAGTTGCAGACATTCAAAATCATCAAATGCTAGGTTCGACCATTTTCATTTCCGCTAGCATTCCCGATCCACACCGATGGGAGGGAAGCTTCGATCCTTTCGGAATAACCGATGCTGTAGTTGCCATAGCGCGAGCTGTTTTGCGGAATGGTGGCAAATTAGTTACCGCAACACATCCTACTATTGCGCCTCTTCTTCTTTACGTTGCTGCAGAGCAATTGAAAGAAAATGACAAACGGGTTGTTGTTTATCAATCGGCCACTTTCAAATCAATTTTACCGGTTGCAACAAAGAGATATGAGGATGATGGGATAGGTACGATTATCTGGACAGATCGAATTGAAAACGAACCTGCAAACCCAGCATTGGCGCCCAAGAGTCTTGAACACATGCGTCATCAGATGCTAACAGAATCAAGACCTGTTGCAGCAGTTTTTATCGGCGGTATGAGCGGTATATCCGATGAATACAACCTGTTTCACACGCTACAGCCAGATGCTCCAGTATATGTTTTCGGATGTCCTGGGGGGGAAGCAAAAAAGTTAGTTGATAAATCGCCGACGAAACTACGTCAAGAACTAACAGCGAGCGACATTTATTCTACCCTGGCACGGCATATTGTTAATGATTTAGTACAAAGACTGTAAAGGCACCGAGAATGTGACTATTCATGATGAAGGTTTCCTTTATTCAGGAATCGTCCTTCCGGTATCGGCAGAAAAGCATCTTTCATCTATTTGGGCGAATTGTCTGTACTCCGTTATCCGCTACTTGAAAGTCCGGCCTTCTTTGAGGGTAAAAAGTGCGGATTCATTGCTCTACGTGTTCGTCACTAAGTGGCCTATCGCTTGACTTTTGTTATTTGCGAATAATAACTGTGCTGAGACTTAGGGGTGTACTCCATCTGGAGATGGAGTACACCCCTAAATTCGAGAACCTTTAGCCGTATGAATTGAACGAATGATGAAATTGTAAATCGAATAGCTATTCAGTGAGAAAAACAAAAGTCGTTCATTTGATAGGTTGAAGAGAGAGTAATTCCAACATAGCGATTACAGAAATGTAAGATATTGTCCCATTGAGGAAATTTGATTTTCATGGTTTGGCCACAGTAAAGGATGATATGTCTATTGATATCGAGAAGTTGTCGAAAATGCGAAGTGTCGCACGGACATTGGCTGAATGCGACTTCGATGAGGTGAACCTACTTTTCCATGAGCTGCATACAGATGAAGTTATGCAGGGGCAATGGGAGGACGAAGACGGATATGAGAGGTCAAATGAGGAGCGATTCAGCGCAGTTCTCAACATAATTCGTGACCTTCCACGCGATATTGTCGAAGAATTGGTTCCGGCAGTAAGTCAGTTGTTTGAAACTACTATTCAAATGAATCGGCAACAGGGTGTTCGACCGCTTTTTTTGTTCGCATCGCATCTCACTTCGCAGAAGGCATTGGTTGGCCAAGTAAGTTCTTACTTAAAAAGCTGGGGCATAATGTTATTCGTTGCGCATGAGTCGATTGTGCCTGACCACGAATGGCTTAAGGAAATTGAGAAAGCTCTCCATGATTGCGATGCTGGTGTGGCTTTTTTGTCTCCACATTTCAATGAAAGTAAGTGGTGTGATCAAGAAGTGGGGTGGCTGCTGGGCCGCGAGGTTCCTTGTTATGCGCTCAAGTTTCATGATGAAGATCCTTATGGTCCATTTGGGAAAAAGCAGGCTTTCCCCGTACGAGCTGACATGACTGCCGAGAAAATTGGCGACGAAATCATCAGGTGGCTAAGTACAAAACCCGAGTTAACAAACGGTTTTTATGCGTCAATGGTCGAGGCACTAAAGCTCTCGCAGAACTATCATCGGACTGATCTTGTTTGGAAACAGCTTTATTCGGCGACTGGGCTTGATTCTCATGAAGTGGCATCAATACTTGCTGCAATCAGAGATAATGATCAGGTATACAATGCAAGCGGCGGTGTCGGAGGAGAAAATGGAGAATACAAGGAACTCGCATTTAAGCTCGCACTCAAACAACCTGGGTTTGAAACAAACCGAGATCTCGCCAAAGAAGTAGCCAAGAGCCGTGGTCTTGAGAGTTTACTACCTGTTGAATCTACGTCCGATGTATCCGATGATGCGGACCCATGGGCAGTCGATTTTTAAGCTTACTCGCTCTACGGATGAAGCAACAACCACCAATATGATGAGCGGACGTTTATCTACTAAGACGACCGTATAACAGTTTATTAAGTTGAGGGAATTCGGTTGAGAGGGCTTCGCCTAATATACATTTCGTGTCTTTAAAACAGTCAGCAAGTTTACAAAATAGCTTTTGATCCTGTATAAGGGTTTGTCGAATCGCTTCGTGGTCGATGCTGTCGTTGCGGGTCAAATATTCCGGAGTATTGTCCCAGAAGAGTTTGCTGTATATGATTTGGAATTGTCCTCGGATCATTTTGGTGATTGCGTGCACGTCGTCTTTGCTCAGTTGTTCTATTTCGTGAATTGCCCCATTTACCAAAGTGCAAAGAGGACATCGCATTTGTTGAGAGAATCCACCCTTTCCTCGTCTCGAGTAGTTGGTGCATTCGGGGAAGTTCTCATGGTATCCGAATAATGGCGAAAGGAGTTGATGATCATTGGCTCTATCGTTCTGTAAATCTATTAATCGGTCCATCTCAGCGAATAAGTTCGGCGACCATTCAGGAGCATCAAGTTTTTTATCTAGCATAATGAGAGCGAGAGACGCGGCTTCATTGGATGAGAAGCGTCGTAATTGTGGATATTTTTGGTGAATTACATCGGTGTAAGTAAAGTCCAGATTGATGCGTTTTTCTCGACGCTTTAATGTTTGACTTATCTGGAAGTCTTTGATTTTTTGATTGATGATTTCGATTTCGTCGCAGGCTACAGAAAGTACTCGCAAGATGCTTTGGATTTCACGTTTTGTATATCGTGTCCGACTATTGAATATCGCACCTCGTTTGAAATCAATGTTGCAGTCAAAAACATGTATAACGACAAGTGCCTCACGTAGTTGCAATGAACGGGTTCCTTCGGCAATGTTGTACAGAGTTTGTGGGCGGAAGCTCATTGAATCGTGATAGTAGCTGGTCGTGATATATGAGAAGAAACGTTCACTGGTAATTAGACATTTTGTTTTCCTTTTAATTGGTTTCTGTACTTTAAAACCTGCGTGCATAGTGCCCGCAGCAGATGTCGATGATTTCGCGGTTGAATAATCGTTATTGGCCCAAACCTCATGGTTGTTGAGCAACAGATGCTTGAGGTTAGTGCGAATTTTCCTCTTGATATCTACGACATCCAGATTCTCGTACTCGACAGCGGTAAATCGACATTGCTGAAGGATCATGTAATTTTTCTCATATCGCATTTCCGGAACCTGCGTGCTTTTTATCGATGAGGAGTTCGGACGCTCCGGATCGGCTAAAAGATTGCCGATCGGTATGTTGAGCGAATTAGCAATTACTATGGCACGTTCTAATGTCAGTGGTGTTCTGCCAGAAAGGATGTTGTGAAGAGAGGCGGTACTAATGCCCATGTCGGAATGGTATGTGTCGGTGATTTTTGCTTTCAGGTATCCACATCGTTCCTGTTTCGTGGGCATATTTCTGTCTGACAGAATTACGTTAATTCTCTCGGCAACCCTCTTGTCGAACGTATGAACCATCTTGTATCCCTTTCATTCCAACTGTTTTCGAGGAAATTACCTAAAAGATAGCATTCGGACAAAGGGCCTCAGTTCTCAATATCGTTTGGCGTGTCACTGGAAAGTCTGGCGACGGGCAACAATAAAGGAGATCAAATGGCCAGGATTGAGTTCAAACAGGTACAAGGGCTTCGTCAGAACGGCACTTCGTGGCATGGAATTGATGTCATGTTAGATAAAGAACGTTTGGATAGAGCCTTCATAAAGGATCGAGAGTTGAGGCATATCGCTGCCAATCCCTCTGCGCTAAGAATAGGTATCATCCAGCGTTCCGGTCGGGACGGTTCCACCTATGAGATCGCGCAATTGATGTTGGGCAGTCTTGCGGTAGGCACGCGGTTGAAGCTGAACGACGTGGAGAAAACTGATGTCAAGACTGCGCTTGCTGAGCAGTCGGCACAGGACATGGGCGAGGATAAGAAAAACCGATGAGGAACATCCTTCGGTCTCACTGGTATCTGGTCACCATCATCAGTTTGATGGTGGTGGCCACTCTCATCGCCTGGCAATGCTTCTATCCCCAGCTGTGGGTTGCTGTTGTTCTGTTGTTTGTAATGGGATTGGCTCCCTCGATGATGCTAGGCATACGTTTCCGCGGAATATCAGGAGGTTGCGGGTTAACCGTAGACAAACGGGTTCAGAAGCCAGATGGTTCAATACGATACAAGACGTGCTTCCCTCATGCTGGTCTTAAGCATCGCATGTCATATGGATACCGTTTTCGTTTTCATGGCCTACCGAAGGTTGCCACAGTCGATAGGCTACTGGAGCAACGCGAGAATCTCATCCTCGAATTCAGTGCATACGACATCGTGATTGAGAAGCAAGGTGCATTGACGGCCATAGTCAACGTGTACCTTCGCGATCCGTTGGAGAATTCCCCTGACGAGAATTCGCTCGAGTTGCGCCCTTACGACACAGCCGGTGGCCAAGTCTATCTCGGATGGGACATCAAAGGTTCGGATGTATATTTGAATACTTTGGGTTATAGCGGGGCGTTGATCAGTGGCGCGCCGAATGCCGGGAAGACGGTTCTCGTGAAGAGAATCGCGGCTGAGCTGGCACTTTCTGATGTTGCTGTGAGCATTGCAAATGGGAAGAACGACTCAAAGTTCGATGTCTTCAAGAATGCCGGAATTTCGGTGATCGGTGATGATAAACCAATCTTCCTTGAGCAGCTTCGTGAGCGTGAACGATTACGGCAGGAACGAATGCGTAGCCTCCCCGGAGACTATCAAGATCAACCAGTCGATAGTCAGCCTCCTTTGGAAGTGCTGATCGTCGATGAGTTTCAGGAGTATCTGAGTGCGGTAACGCGTGACGAGCGTCCCGTCGTTGAGGAGATCACCGCCTTGTTGACACGGTTAATCAAGTTGCAGCGCAGCGCCGGTATGTTCACGATTCTAGCCACGCAGAAGGTTGATTCACAGGCCATCCCAACCGCGTTGCGCGATGTGATCCCATCGAAGATATCGGGATACACGACGACTCCGGAGATGACTCGGATGGCTCTCGGCAATCTGCGAGACGATGAGCCTCATCCCGACGATAAGCATGTGGTTCCACCGGGTAAGCCGGGCAGAATGATCATCGCTGGTCAGGCAGTCATCGCTCGACTGTTCCAAGTCGCGAACATCAACGATGAACAGATAATCGGAGCAATCCGAGGCGGCGTGAGCGTCAGCGGAAGCCGCCAGTAAGGAAGGTCGCTGCATATCTTCTATTACTATGCAGCGGCAATGTAAATGTAAAACGGACTCCGGCAAGACCGCAAAATCAGTGCCGGAGTCCCATCAATCCGATGGAGGATCGACATGGTCAACGATACGGCTGAAAGCCGGCATAAGATAGCGGAGGACAGTGACAACGAAGTAGTTGTCTCTACGGATGAGCAATTCGAGAGCGACGTGGAGACCGTGGACCAGTCCGCAAGGAAGATGGAATACCACGTGGTGATACAACATGTCACCAGTATCACAGAAACGCTCAAACAGTTTCTCAGCACATTCGCCGTGGGAGGCATCACACAGTGTGAGGCTTTCCCAAGCCATCCTGACGATGGTGATGGGCACTGTCACATTTCGTTTCAACTGGCGAACGCGAAAAGCTTCTCGGCCATCCACAGGGCATTCAAGAAAGCCGGCTACGACCAAGTGCGAGTGAAGGAACGTTGGGGGTCTGTTCGTCAGCTCATGGACTATTCGAGGAAGACTTCTAAGAAAGATGTCAAAACCGGTGAGATCGTAGATGAGAAGGTGCTCGATGGTCCTTGGGAATGGGGTGAAATTGACTACAAGGAGTCAGAACGAGAACAGCCCTTATGGATAAGAGCTAGGGCACTTCTGAGGGAAGGACATTCGACCTATGAACTACTCAATTCAAATGATGGGAAACTCGCCAGTTTTGCGTTCATCCACCTTCGAAACATGCAATTCGCGGAAAGGTATATCCGATCTATTAGGATTCGAGCGGACCGTAATCCTCATGTCGAAGATGGTGAAGCATGATTAACAGCACGCGAGAGCGCGTTCCTCGTACTTATACGGTGGAGCAGATGGTTGACATCTTTCATTGTTCCCCGGCGACCGTCAAGCGTATGCTGGCTCAGGGTAGGTTCAGGTGTTGGAAGTCAAGTTCTCATCACATCCTCGTCAGCGCAGAAGACGTAGAGAATTTCTTTGCTAAGCCCTTCAATCGTGGCGTAGTGTGATTTTCTTTTGTTGGATCCGGACGCGTCGCTATTTGGCTCGAAGATCAGGCCAAGGCTGAGGTAGGAGTTCACCGAGATCCACATTCAGCACTTCCGATATGGCCATGATATTTGAAAGACTTGGATTTGCTGGTGTCCCTGGTCTCGACTCGCCCTTTTCCAACTGCTGATACGTGAAACGCGAAAGATTTGCGCCAAAGGCGACGCTTTCCTGACTAAGTTCTCGTTCCACACGACGTCGTTGGATATTGATGCCGAGCCGTTTTGCGAAAGCTGGCCAATCAGTGGGTAATGATGTGTGAGGCATGCAACCAGCATGTTCAAAGTCGTAAGTAATGTTAGCCTTACTGGTAAGGCTTTATCGGTAAGGCTAACTGGAAGAGGGTGTGGGAAGATGATGAAATCCAAACTTGCGGCAACGATGGCGGTATTTGCTTTGCTGGTCCCACTGTCGAGCTGTGGCATATCCACAGACCGGGCGGCTGATAATCGCGAGAACAATAATTCGACGCAGAGCAAGCAGCGGACGTCTGATTCTGCTCCGCAGCAGCTTAAGGTTAATGAGATCGTCGGAACGAAGTGGAAAGCCAAGGATGGCACGGAATATGAATTTACTACCAAGCCAAGTCCAATGATCAACGATGGCAAAGATGCACAATTCACATCCGGTTTTCCGAAAGTGATAGAGGGAGAACACAAAACGACAGTGTATGCGCTGTATCAGAACGGTGCGCCAATGGACGGGAATAATGGCAGCGGCATGTGGTATGCAATAACTGACTATTTCCCAGTGGATGTTGATCAGTATAGCGGGAAGTGGATTTACGACGCGTCAGGTGACTTATTCCTGTCCCTCTTATCCGACAACAGCTCCGACCACTATCGTGTAACCGCAACAAAGAATGAAATGAAGTTAACGGTTCTGGTCGGTAATAGTGGCAGAGATGGAGATGGCACGTTCTACTATCCTTTTGAGCCGTTACAGGACGACGCCCAATTGAATAATGGCGTTGGAATTCTTCAGCGCGTGAAATAACGGGTATGAATTGCGTGATGTTATTGCAGCTTGCCCATGAGTGTCATTCCATTGCTTTTAGTTCGGTTTCAAGGTTCTTGACCTTATCCTGTAATTCTTGAATCTGTTTAAGTGTCTCCTTGTATTCTGCTTCGATGAGATCTCGGGTGCGTTCTGGTTTGACCAGTGTGGCGAAGACCTTGTTGGCAAGTTGGCGTTCACCTTGTCGAGTGGCGCGTTGGTAGAGAGCCAGTGAAATTTTCGCGGATGCATGGCGTCCGTATTCTTGGACTTCCTTCGGGGTGCCTCCTGCCTGTGCGGCGGTGGTGATCGCGGTTGCTCTCAGAGTGTGGAAGTGCAAATCGGGACGGTTTGCTGCTAATTTCGCTTCATCGAACTGTGCGCGCAGCGTGTTCGGACTCATGATATTGGAGTGTTTCGCGGGAATGAGCATCGCAGTCTTCGATGATTCGCAATGAGCTTTGATGTGCTCCTTGATGAGGGGCGTGAAACTGTCGGGAATCGGTAGGTCCTCGTTACTGCTCTCTGTCTTGGTGCCTTTAAAGGAGAGTGTTCCAGTGTCCCCATCCCCTCTGGTCAGTGCGTGACGTACGTGCAATAGTTTATGGGCGAAGTCGATATCGCATACTTGCAATGCGCATACCTCGCTGATCCGCAGGCCGAAGACGGCTCCCAGGTAGATAGCGATTCTTGAATAATCGGGCATAGCGTTGTAGATCAGTCCCAGTTCTTCCTGTGTGGCTGGCGGAATTATTGATTGTCTGGATTTGGGCAGTTTCGGGTTCGGCCGTTGGCATGGATCGGAGTCGAGCAAAGCTGGTTCTTCTTCGTTAGAAGCCAGGGCTTTCTGGGCAATGGCTTTGAGCACTTGATAGGCACGTCGGAGTGCATGAACCCCGTCGACGTAATCGCCGTCCAGCCAGTCTTCCACATTCTTCTGCTTGATTTCGGAAACCATCATGTCACCGAAGTAATCGTTGAGATGGTCAATTGCCTCACGCTTTTTTCGTGCCGACGCCTCGGTGAGCTTAGAACCGTCAGAGGTACGGTAAGTGTCGAGAAACTGTTCTGAGTAGTCACGGAACAGTATCTTTGCCTTTGTCTTTTTCGCTTCACGAACTTTTGGCGGTGTCCATGTTTCCGTGCCTGCCATGTGTGCATCGACGAGTTTCTTCTCTTCGTCGAGCCAGTGTTGCGCCACTGCTTTAGCACCCAGAGGGAAGGATTTGATGACTCGCTTGCTCGGGTCAAGCGGATTTGGGTAACGAGCTTCGAGGGATATGACATATCCCTGCCGATTCTTCCTCTGAATGATTGATCCGAAAGCGCTGCGCAAGGTTTTCCTCCTTGGCATGGTAGCCGACCTCTCCGGCCGGATACATAACCTAAAATGTAACCTAAGTCTACGGTATCCCGGCCTAATAAGAGTCATTATGCAACGCAGAATAATTGAGAAAAACAGTCGTGAATCCGTTGAAAACACTGGAAAACCTCATAAAAAAGGGCTTCCGAGATAACCCCGAAAACCCTGTCCGTGGAGCTAGGGAGATTCGAACTCCCGACCCTCTGCTTGCAAAGCAGATGCGCTACCAGCTGCGCCATAGCCCCATATGTGCCAAACAATCGAATTTAGCGTGGGCCCGGGAGGACTTGAACCTCCGACCTCATCCTTATCAGGGATGCGCTCTAACCACCTGAGCTACGGGCCCGCTCTTTGTGTGTCTAAAACACACAAAGAGATACAATACATTCTTAGCCAAATTAAGTCAATTCCACCGTGTCGTTTTTCATGCCGGATGGTGTGCGTGACAATAGACAGACAAGTGCAAGGATGGTAGAAGAATCGAGTGGGTGTGGTCCATAGAGGTGCGACGAAGGGCACGGTACGGAAAAGCAGCGTCCGAACGCTGGATATACGCGGAAAATCAATCACGATTACTCGTAAATCAGTGAAGAACATGTATCTGCGAATTCGAACCAAGGATGGCGGGATCGGCGTGACGGCACCGTGGCGCATAACCGATCAGACCATTGAGGAATTTATCATCGCCCGTTGGGACTGGATCGAGCGTGCGGAGAAGGAGCTCATTCAGGCACGGCAGGCGAGTCCGGAGTCTGGAGTCGCGCAAACATGGACAGCCGAACGAAGGCGTCAGGCCCAGCAGCGGCTCAATGCCGCTCTCCCTGGCCTCCTGCATACCTGGGTGCCGATCGTTGGCCGTGAGCCAAGCAACATCTCATTCAGACTCATGACAAGCCGCTGGGGATCATGCACGCCGGCAACGAGACGTATACGCCTGAATCTTGAACTGGCCTGGCTGAAACCCGAATTGCTCGAATATGTGCTGGTCCATGAACTCACTCACCTTCTGGCATCGGGGCACGGTGCGGAATTCCAACGGTACATGACTGCATTCATGCCTGATTGGAAGCGCCGTCGCAACACACTCAACCATCACATCATCGGTTGAAGGCCTGTGCCTAGGTCGGATTTCCAAAGTCGGTGCCGATGCAGCCATGCAGCCATGCAGGTGTCCGGAAACTCACAGAGTCTGCGATCAACATATAGACGGCGAGACAGCAATGTGCCTCCACAGTCGCCTTCCATTGAATTCAAGTAGTTCGACGGAATGATGGCTGTGAAGGCACATTATGCGAAAACGTGAGCTATCCATGAGCGGCAGCGCCGAAGCGCTGCCAGGCTGCCGGGCTCAGATGAGGTGGCTCCTCATGAACCACTGGAAGGCCTCGAGCTTCTGCACGTGGTCCTGAAGGATGTTCGAACTGACGACATCGAGCTCATCGAGTTCCTTGATGGCCTCGCGGTCGTCGGCGATGAATGAGTCGTAGAATCCGCACAGTGCCTTCAGATAATCCAACGTTGACTTGCGTCCGCTCAGATCGATCCCATTCCAGGTGCGGTTGCGGATAATGGCCTCAGGACGGCCATCTGGCGATCCTCCAAGCGTTGCAATGCGCTCGGCGGTTTCGTCGGCCATGTCCCTGACTTCGTCGACCTGCGGATCAAGCATTTCATGGACTGCTATGAAGTTCGGCCCAGTAACGTTCCAATGAGCGTGCTTGAGCACGAGCGACGCTTCCTGCTCCTGGCTCAGCCTGTTCTGCAAAATGGAGATGATCTTCTCGGAAGCTGCTTCATCGAGTCCGGGAACTGTGAAAGTCAATGCCATAAGAACTCCTTCGTATTCTTCTTTACGCATTCCACTGTGATTTCGTTGGTGCGGCTCAACAGATGGAATCGTTAATCATTGCACCCTAATCACTAGGGTAAAGGTCAGGTGCAAGAAGTCAAATCAGTGAAATGTGAAGGTCCATGGGCCTTTGAAGACCGTACCTGCTCAAACCCCTTATCTGGCGGGCTGCACATTTCTTTCGGCATCAGTCGCCGGATCTGAGGCGTCGATGTTCTGCCTGCGGCGTACCTGCACGGTCTCTATTCGTCTGCCCTCGACCTGTGTGACGACCATGTCGTATCCGTCGTCGGAATGCAGAATCTCGCCGACCTGACCCATCTTCCCCGTATGGGCGAGGAAGTAGCCCGCCACAGTTTCATATGGTCCGTCTTCAAGTTCTATGCCGGTCACATCGGCAAAGTCTTCGATGGTCATGCCGCCATCGATCGTGGCGACGCCGTTCACGAATGCGGTCTGCTTCTGACGGGGGCCGCCGGGAGTTTCCGGCAGGTCATATTCGTCGCGTATGTCGCCAACGAGTTCCTCGGTCATGTCCTCAAGGGTTACGATGCCGTCCGTTCCACCGTATTCGTCGATGACCACCGCAAGATGGATGCCACGCTTGCGCAGCAGCTCAAGGCTTGGAAGAAGCTTTGACGTGCCGGGCAGGGAGATCCCGTCGCGCGTCACATCTGCGACGGTCTTCGCTTCTGGGTCGCGCACGTCAAGCAGGTCTCGCACATGCACGAAGCCGAGCACATCGTCAAAATCCTTGCCTTTGACGGGGTAACGCGAATATGGCTCATTCCGGACGAACACAGCCGCATCGTGCAGGGGCATGTCGCCGTCCAGGAAGGTGACATCGGCTCGGGGGCGCATGACTTCGGCGACGATCGTCTCGGAAGCGTCGAATACATCGTCCAGTATCGTGCGCTCGTCCTTGCTCAGATGCGTGTTGCTTGACACCAGGACTCTCAGCTCGTCGTCGCTCGCCTGCGTGTTGGTCTGCTGAGGGTCGAATCCGAGCAGACGCACGAGCCCGTTCGTATTCTTCCCGATGAGCCATATCAGGGGTCTGCAGACAGCGGAGAAGACATGGATTGCCGGAACGGTCGCACGTGCGATCTGCTCCGTGCGTTGCATGGCGATTCGCTTCGGAACCATCTCGGATATGACGATCGAGAAATAAGAGATGATCAACGTCAATACGACGGTCGTAAGCGGTGATGCCACGTTGTCTGGCACACCCCACGAAGCGATCACCGGCACTATCTCCGGTGCAAGAGACGAGGCTCCGAACGATGCTGACAGGAATCCTGAAAGCGTGACTCCAATCTGCACGGTTGAAAGGAAGGTGTTCGGGTCTCTGGCAATTTTGCCCACGCGTGCCCCGTTGGCGTCCTCCTGCTCCATTTGTTCGATCTGCGACCCACGAAGCGACACCAATGCAAGCTCCGTGCCTGAGAACACGGAGCCGATAAGAAGAAATACAAAAATCAGTACGATATTAAGCCACAACGACATATTTCCAATTTACTGTGAGCAGCGGTCATTGCCCAGCACGCACATCTATGAGCGAAGTGTCAGCGGCAATCCTTCGTGGCCTGCGCCGAGCAGCCGTCGCCTCGTGCTGTTTTTCCACAGACCCCAGGAGGGTACGAATCGTTCAGAACGAAAGCACCTCCACCTTCCCGGTCGTGAGTAGGTAGCGGGCTCCGACAATGGTGACCCTGCCGTCAGCGATGGCACTCTGGATGATGCTCGAGTCGGCAACCAGATGCTCGATGGTCCTGGCGACATGAACGCGTTCATAATCGTCAGTCGTGTTCAATTCCGAGCTCTGTGCTGTAAGGATCGAAGCGCCGACCTGCCGTACGACGATTGAGTCGGATTCGATTTCGGCACTTTCATCAGCGTCCGAGAATCTCTCGCGCAATGATTCGTCGGCATTCAATGCAGATAGGGCAGACTGGACTGCACCGCAGTGTTCATGTCCCATGACGACCAAAAGGCTTACATGCAACGATTCAATCGCGAATTCAAGCGATGCCTTTACCGCATCGTCGACGATCTCCCCCGCGGTGCGGATGGTGAACAGGTCGCCCAGGCCTTCGTCGAATATGATCTCTGGAGGCACGCGGGAATCCGAGCATGAGAGCACCGCCGCGTCTGGGCTCTGACCGTCGATAAGTCCCTCTCGCGTTTCCCTGTCCTGCCAAGGATGTTCGGCCTCTCCTTGCGAAAAGCGTCTGTTGCCAGCGAGCATTCGGCTCCATGTCACCGTCGCCGTACTTTCCTTTTGCTGCTCGGCATCCTGCGAATCAGTGCCCTGTCTGCTGCCATTCGTATCGACCACAACCGCCCCCTTGTTAGCTGAGCTCATAGTACCGTCACACAATGGAGGCAGGGGAGGCTTTCGCATATGACGCAATGGCGGTCAACAATGTCTTTGCCGGTTGTTTTTGATGAGATTCGTTTGGACAGGCGATGAATTGGTGATCTGAGGACTTACGATCTCGAGCCCGGCCTGCCTGATCCCATCGATGATTAATCGGGATAGGGATCAATCGCGATAGGCGGTCTCGAACGCCTGTTCCAAATCGGCAATGAGATCGTCGGCATCCTCCAATCCGATGGAGAGTCTGATCAAATTGACATTCAGGCCGTTCCTCTCCCAAAATTCAAAGGGAACTTCGCGGTGAGTGATGCGTGCCGGATTGACGATGAGTGAACGCACGTCGCCGACGTTGGGGACATAGTGGAACACCTCGGTGGCATCTATGAATCTGTCGATCCGATCCTCCGACCCTTCAAGTTCGAAGGAGAGAATTGCGCCGATGCCCTTTGGGAACAAGGAACTGACCAGCTGCGACTGCTTGCTGTCGGGAAGTCCGGCATAGTTTACCTTGGTGACATGCTCATGGTGATTGAGGAAGTTTGCGATGCGAAGCGCCGAAGACACTTCCTTGCTGATGCGCTCGCTGATGGTCTCCAATCCGAGGAGCTCAAGATAGGCCTCCTGCGGGCCCAGGACGGCACCGAGAAGACGCACGAACTTACATCGAAGACGCTGATGGAATGCCTCATTGCCAAATGCCTCGACAAAGCTTCGTGAACGCCCATTGGATTCGGTATACAGGGTGAATTCCGGTTCGGAAAACTGTGGGAATCGATCGCTTGACCAATCGAAGCGTCCCGCGTCGACTATAAGACCGCTCACCACATTTCCGTGGCCATTGATTCCCTTCGTCGACGAATAGACAACGATATCCGCACCGTGCTCTATCGGACGGAATAGGTATGGAGTGGGGAAGGTGTTGTCGACTATCAGAGGGATGCCCGCCTGGTGCGCGACCGACGCGAGTCGATCGACGTCGGTGACCCTGGTGATGGGGTTGGTCACGCTTTCCGCATAGATGGCTTTCGTATTCGGGCCAATGGCCTTGCTGACTTCATCGGGATTATTGATATCATCGACAAAATCAAATTCAATGCCTAATTTTGGAGCAAGGCTCACGAATTCATCCAGGCTGGCTCCATAGATGTCGTGATGGGCCACGATTCGACCGCCGCCTTCGGCGACGGCGAGAATCGTGTTGGAGATCGCGGCCATTCCTGATGACACGGCAACTGCTGAAACCCCGCCATCAAGGGCGGCGATCCTGCGCTCCAGAATGTCGACGGTCGGATTTCCCACCCGAGAATAGGTGAATCCGGGCTCACGGCCCTCTGCCATGTCCCTTCCTCTTTGGGCGCTGCCCATGGTGAAAGCCGCGCTCAGATAAATCGGAACGTTTGAAGCGTGATTGTGCTCCTCGGGGGTGTATCCACCTTGAATCCGCACTGTGTCAAAGCTGTTCTTGCGATTCACCTGGGTTGCTCCTTCGGCTGGTGCTTATGTGAGGATCAGTCAGCGTCTCCCGCAGCGGATTTGGCGCACGGGGACACGGTTTCGATTGTTCACGATTATCCATCGATTTCCCATTATTCAGCAATCTCAAGGAACGACACAGCGCCTGGTCATAGAAATTTTGGATAATGCGTACAAGATTGCGGGGCTTTCAGGGATTGATTAGCCGTTATAACGAACGTCTGTAACTAAAACAGTGTTTCGAGGTTGACGAAGGGCACGGTCATGCGGTTTTCTATTCATTACCCGGTGATGCAGCGATTTTCCTCGTGACTGTGGTTCAAAACAAAAACCTCAATTCTAAGACGTCAGACGCATCAATGTGTCTGAAAAGAAAGGATGATCATGACAGCAGACCGCCGTCAGTCATTCCACGACATTGCCCATCACAGCTCCGATGGCAGCACGCCCTATCTGGTCAGCGCGTGGCAGCATCTCGTCGGGCACGAATACGGTGCTCGCGAATTCGCTGACACATACGTCGATTTTGTTAAGCGGTGGGATTGGGACTGGGTCAAAATCAATCCAAGGGCAGTCTATTATGCAGAGGCCTGGGGTGGAGTGTATGACCCTGATGACTATCAGGGATACGTGATTCCCAAGAAGATCAGCTCTCCCATTACCACGCCTGTGGATATTGAAGGCATACGGGAGCTCGATCCCTTGAAAACCCCGGAGTTCGCCGAAGCTCTGGAAGCGGCGCGACTGATCAGGCAGAGGCTGGAAGACCGCGCCGTGCTGCAGACGGTGTTCTCGCCCTTGTCGGTGTTGCTGCAGATCGCCGATCTGCCGCTGTATCCAGACGATGGCTATGCGAATTCGAATACCACTGTGGAGGATTTCATCTTCAATCAGCCTCAGGCGGCAAAGTCCGCATTGGAACATATCGCGCGAACCCTGGCAGGCTATGGCGCATCCCTGGTCAGATCGATCGAGGATGGCGGAGCCGGCCTGGACGGCATCTTCTATGCCATAACCGGCACAGTGAGCGGCGGCTATTTCAATCGTGAGCAGTATCTGGAGTTTTCAGAACCATATGACCGAATCGTTATCGATGCGATCCGTGAGGCTAACCCTGATGCCGTCGTGCTGTTCCATACATGTCAGGCGGACTCTCACGCCGCTTGGTTCGATGATGGTGCTTTCGAGTTTCTGCAATGGGATCCGTTCCTTCAGGGAAACCCGAAGGTCGCGGATTCGTTGACTTCGGTTCCCGTCGTTGGCGCACGTTCGCAGGACTTTGCAGATGAGGGAGGCATAGACCGCATCGCTGCGAACGCTGCCGAGAGCATAGCTGCCTTGAAAGGCACGCCATTTCTGCTGGCGCCAAGCTGCACCGTGCCGACCCCTGCAAGCGATCGCGCTCTTGAGACGCTGAGAGACCTTCGCGTCTAGCACCCAGTCCGGAATCGCGGATTGTGCGGCCGGGAACACCCACATAAGCTACACCAACCATCTTTACCAACAATCAGAGCGAAGACAGAAGAGAGAGAACGGCAATGAGCATTTTCAACAGATACATACGAATAGGCGTGGCATCGACGATTGCCCTGGGCACAGCGTTTGCAGCATCGGCGTGCGGTCTAGGCGGAGACAGTTCATCGGCATCGTCGGGCAGCGGCACATCGGATACGGTGAACATCGGCGTCATCTATCCCAAGACAGGGCAATATGCAGAGTACGGCAAGCTCTTCGAAGAAGGGTTCAACCTTGCAATCGAAAAGGTGAATGCAGACGGAGGAGTGGGTGGCAAGAAGCTTGGTCTCAAGTACTTCGACACTCAGTCCGACCCCAAGCAGGATGCGGCGGTGGCGCCAAAGCTGGTTGCCGATAAGTCAATAATCGCGGTGGTCGGTGATTATGCATCCCCGGCTTCCTCTGCTGCTTCGCCGATCTTCCAGCAGGCTGGCCTGGTGCACTATGGTTTCAACAATTCCGCCCCGACATTCACTGACACAGGCGATCATGTATGGACGCCTCAGATTGGCCAGGATGCCTATCAGAAGGCGAACGCCGATGTCGTTGCGACAAAGGCCAAGAAAATCTCAGTGGTATATCTCGAGAACGACTGGGGCAAGCAGGCATATGAGTATTTCAAGGAGGAAGCCAAGAAGAACGGCACCCAAATCGTATATGAATCCTCATACCTCGCAGATTCGACGGATCTCTCCCCCATTCTGATTCCCGCGCGAGACGCGAAGCCCGATGCGGTAGTCGATATCGGCTACGGTCCGGACGGCGCCTTGGTACTCAACACCCTGCGGGACAAACTGGGATATACGGGATCGTTCTTCGGTGGGCAGGAGACCAAGGAGTTCCTTGATCTGGCCGGCGACAATGCGGATGGGACCATCATAACCGGAAGCTTCTCGGCTACGGGTACCAAGGATGCCAAGGCACAGCAGTTCGTCAAGGATTTCAAGGCGAAGTACGGCAATAATCCTGGTAACTTCGAGGTGACGGCATATCAGGCGATCATCGATCTGGCGCACGCCGCCAACAAGACCGAGCCCACCCGCGACGGCATTCAGAAAGCCTTGCAGACCGTGACTGACTTCCCGCTGTATCAGGGTAACGGAGGCACCTTCACCTTCAATCAGAAGACGCGCCGTGCAGACAGCATCAAACCCATCCTGCTGATTGTCAAGGATGGCAAATTCGTGCAATACGAGGCGTAGTCGGGGCATTCACCCACCGCGGCAGGCGATCTAGCGCCTGCCGCACCATGCAGCTAGGAAGCACATCATATGATTGATACACTTTTTTCCGGCCTTATTCACGGCAGCGCATATGCCCTCGTGGCCGTCGGCATGTCCTTGATTTTTGGCGTCACCAACGTCGCCAACTTTGCGCAAGGGTCGGTCGTCGCGGTTGGAATCATGGTCGCCTGGTGGTTGGGTGCATCCCTTGGCTGGGGAATCGTCCCAATCGCTGTCGCCGTGATCGTCGTCACCGGTCTTTTGGGATTGCTGATGAACACCGCGGTGATCGCTCCGCTGGAGGGTCGCAAGCCCATTGCAGCATTGCTCGCGACGATTGGCGTCGGTCAGATACTGGACAACGGTCTCCAGGTCGTCTTCGGCCCGCAGACGAGACCCTTCCCGAAGCTGCTGCCCACCTACAACCTGCAATTGTTCGACGTTCGTTTTGGAACGTCCGATGTGGTGATGGTGCTGCTTACCGTGCTGATCATGATTTCACTGTGGGCGTTCCTGAAATACGGCAAGACGGGTCAGGCGATTCGAGCCACATCGCAGGACTCTCAGGCTGCACGTCAGATGGGCATTCCGGTCAAGTCGATTCGCAACGTCTCATTCGTCATCGGTTCGGTTCTGGCGGGCGTATCGGGGATCTTCGTCGGACTTTTCAACTCGAACATCAATCCCATGAATGGGGGCACCATAGGCATGACTGCCTTCGTGGCCGCAACGATCGGGGGTCTGGGGTCCATACCTGGTGCCGTGGTTGGAGGCCTTGTGCTGGGCGTTGTCGAAGCTGTCGGCATCTCGTGGCTTGGCGACGGAGCGCATGACCTCATCACATTCGGAGCCCTGCTCATCATTCTGATTCTGAGACCGCAGGGTCTGTTGGGACCGAAGAACGATGTGAAGTCAGAGCCACTGACAGGCACGTTCCTTGGCGGCGGCAGACCGATAGCCCTGCCTTGGTGGGGGAATCTGGCGCTTGCAGGAATTTTGCTGGCTTCGCCCTTCTTCCTCTCCGACTATCTTGCCGGAGTCGGCACGCAGATAGCGATCTATGCAATAGCCGCAGTGGGGCTTACCTTGATCTCGGGTTCCGCAGGTCAGACGATTCTGGGAATGGCCGGTCCCCTGGCCGTGGGGGCCTATGCCTCGGCATTGTTGACGACCCAGCTGCACTGGCCTTTTCTGCTGTCGTTGCTCGCGGCAGGCATCATTGCGGCGATCGCATCGAGCCTGCTCACCTTCCCCGTGTGGAAGCTTTCCGGCCATTACGTTGCAATCGCGACAATCGGTGTGGGTGCCGTGATGGTTGCCATCATTCGTCTGTGGGAGCCGCTGACGAAAGGTTCGCTGGGAATACAGGGCATACCATTTCCAACGGTTTTCGGGCAGGTGCTGTTCACTCAGCAGATGCAATATCTGTTGGACATCGTGGTCATGCTCTTCGCGCTTGTGGTGGTCACACGCATTCGTTCCTCTCACCTGGGCAGGGTATTCGAAGCGATCGGTTCCGATCAGGAGGCGTCACAGGCATTGAGCATCAGGACTGGTGCATACAAATCCCTGGCCTATGCGATTGCAACATTCTTCACCGGTCTTGCAGGGGCTTTGCTTGCGCATCAATACACATACATCGATCCAACCGTCTTCACCTCGAACGTGTCGGTCCTGATCCTCACCATCATCGTGCTCGGGGGCATGAACTCGCCTCTTGGCGCGGTTCTTGGCTCAGTCATCCTGATCGGAGGGCCAGAGCTGCTGCGCATAGTTCCCGATGCGCGAATCATCATCTATGGTCTGCTCCTGATCCTCATAATTCTGTTCAGGCCGCAAGGTCTTTTTGCAAGAAAGGTCTGATTCCAATGGCTGATCATCTTCATGAAGGCAGCGATCCGTCGGTGCCATTGAACTCGATGTCGTCGAATGCCGAACACCGCAGGGCGGTGCTCGAGAATCCCATCGTGCTGAGGGTGCGAGACATCGAAAAATCCTTCCAGGGATTGCGGGCGGTCGATAAGCTATCGTTCGACCTGCACAAGGGAGAGGTCATTTCGATCATAGGGCCGAATGGTTCGGGTAAATCCACCACCATCAATCTGATTTCCGGGTTCATCGCGCCTGATGCCGGGCTGATCGACATAGAAAACAATCCGGTTGCGGGTCTGAGCGCAGCTGAGGTTTCCGATCGAGGCTTGGCGCGAACCTTTCAGAATGGGCGGGTATTCGCCGGTCTGACAGTTGACGAAAACATAGGGCTGGGGTATCACAAGAAGCTTCGGGCACAGCGCCCCTTCTCAGGGTTGCAGCGCTTTCCCATCTTGAAATGGCTGCCTTTATTGGCAGAAACGGGAGTGGCCCTCATTCCTGGCCCACATGTTCGCAGAGAACGGCGCGAAGTGGAACAGCGCATAGGTCGTGAGATCGACCGTTTCCGTGAGCGGTTGGAATCACGACGCAGCGATTATGCCTACACCCTGTCATATGCGAACAGGCGGAGGACGGAAATCGCCCGGGCGCATATCAGCGAGCCCACGTTGCTGCTTCTGGACGAGCCGACTGCTGGCATGAACCAGTCTGAGACGGCAGAGGTCTTGCGTCAGCTGCAATTTCTGAAGGACCAGGGCCACACCATTCTGCTGGTCGAGCACAAGATCGAACTGGTCACTGCGCTTTCCGACCGGGTGCTTGCGATGGACGGCGGCAGAATCATCGCTCAGGGCGATCCTGACGAGGTGAGAAGCAATCCTCAGGTAGTCGAGGCCTATCTTGGAAAGCGAAGGCCGAGCGCAAAGAGGAAGATCGATGATTCTCGCGCGGTCCTGAGCATGCAGAACGCTCTGGAGCGGCAGCCCGAAGATGCCCTGAATGCGGCAGCGGGCATGCCGGGCGGTGAGGCGGATCGGCAGAATGGCAATCCGGTCATTGATGGAGCCGAGGCTCCTTCCCATGCCGGGAATGCTGAGGAAGCTCTGCTCAGCATTCGTGCGATAGACGTCTTCTATGGTCAGGTTCATGCCTTGCAGAGCATCTCAGTGGACGTCCCGCATCGTGCCATAGTCTCGCTGCTTGGGGGCAATGCCTCAGGAAAGTCCACCACGATGAAATCCATACTGGGACTTGAAAGAACGAGGCGTGGGCAGATTCTCTATGACGGCGTCGACATCACCTCGGCAAGCACGCGTCGCAGGGTCATGTCTGGCATTGGTGCAGTTCCCGAAGCGAGACGTGTATTTCCCCAGATGAGTGTGCAGGAGAATCTGCTTGCCGGCGCATACACCAGAAAAGGCAAAGGCGAGATTCGCGATGATCTGGACGACATGTATATGCGATTTCCGCGTCTGAAGGAACGCAGGAATCAGCAGGCCGGAACGCTTTCGGGCGGAGAGCAGCAGATGCTGGCGTTTGCCAGGGCTCTGATGAGCCATCCTCGGCTGATTTGCATGGATGAGCCCACGATGGGGTTGTCTCCCAAGCTTGTCGAAGACGTGCTCGAACAGATCGTCAAGTTGCGTGATGATCTGGGCATATCCGTGCTGATGGTCGAGCAGCAGGCCGAACTGGCCCTTTCCATCGCCGACTATGGCTATGTGCTGCAGAACGGCAGCATCAGGCTGCAGGGCCCAGCATCATCGTTGTTGGACAATCCGCAGGTTCAGGAAGCATATCTCGGTGGAGCCAGGGAAGGTGCATGACATGGTGACATATGGGCAGAAATCCCAAGAGAGGAGAACACCTTCCGGGAAGGCGTCTCGTCAGGGAACGGCGCTTGTCACGGGGGCGGGTGGCGCAGTGGGTGGCAGCGTGGTGCGCGGTTTGATTCGACAGGGTTGGCGGGTGCTTGCCATCGTGAGGTCCTATACGGACGCCAAGGAATTGAACTCCATTCACGATGTGGAAGCGTTCACTCTCGATCTTTCGAGCAGCGAGGACCTTCTTGCCTGGTCTCGAGAGCTGAATGACAGGGAGCACGCTGGAATCGATCTGGTCGTTCATGCGGCGGCGGTCGCGGTTGTCGGGAGAGCCGACCATGCGACGGCGGAGGATTGGGGGACCGTTCTGAAAACGAATGTGGTCGCTCCGTCGCTGCTCACGACAGGTCTGCTGCCAGCCATCAGATCGGTGAAGGGAACGGTTGTGTTCATCAACTCCGGAGCTGGTGAGAGAGCCGTGGAGAATCATTCCATATATGCTGCCTCAAAGCATGCGCTTCGCGGATACGCGGATACGCTTCGTCTTGAGGAGGCATCGAACGGTGTTCGAGTCAGCACCATCTATCCTGGCCAGATCAACACGAAGATGCTGCATGCCATCAATGATCGTCTGGGAATTGAATTCGTTCCGCAGGCTTATATCGACCCGCAGACCGTTGCCGATGCGGTGCTCTGGATTGCACGGGCCGGCGAAGACGTGCAGATCACCAATGTCGACTTACGGCCTCGTCAGGAGGTGTCGGCGGCATTCATAGTATGACCTGGATGAATCGACGCCATATGCCGAATTCGAGGAACCAGGATTGTGCCGGCACAAGTTGGGGGGGGGGCGGCTGTTGCATGGCACTGTGGAGTGTCGCGATGCGAGCGATGTGAGAACCTCGGCAGCAGTCATGGTCGATAAGCCTTGATAAGTCGGTGACGAGTAACGGCGCATAGATTTTTCGTATATTGCGGGGCTTGGTTTCCGCCCTGCAACCCTGATAGGTTCAAGTGCATCGGCAAGGGCGTGACATGGTCGCCCGGCAATCGGACAGGAAGAGAATCGAGGGATGGCGACGATGGTTCAATTCACAACGCAACTGGTGCATGGAGTGGGTGTTCAGGACAATGGGACGGGCGCAGTGAACCCTCCGATCTATAATTCATCGACCTACGCCTTTCGCTCCGTCGACGAGGCTCCGCGATGGGACTATGCGCGTTCCGGCAATCCGACCCGAGAATTTCTCGAACGTCAGATTGCGCAACTGGAACATGGCTTTCAGGGGTTTGCATTCTCCTCTGGGTTGGCGGCGATTCATGCCGCGCTGTCCATATTCTCTCCAGGCGATCGCATCGCGGTGGGCGCGAACATCTATGGCGGAACCTATTCACAGCTGCACGAGTATTTTGACAGGTGGGGATTGATCGTCAATCCGGTAGACACCCAGGATCTGAGCGCTGTCGCGCGCACCCTGCAGCTTTCAGGGACGAAGGCGGTCTATGTCGAGACGCTGACCAACCCTTTGCTGCAGGTGAATGACATAGCCGCGCTCGCAGGCCTGGCGCACCGCTATGGTGCGATTCTTATCGTTGACAACACGTTCGTCACCCCATATCTTCAGCAGCCGCTTGATCTGGGAGCCGATATCGTGCTCCATTCCGCAACCAAGTACCTGGCAGGGCATTCCGATGTGATTGCAGGCCTTGCAGTTGCGAGGAACGAATCGCTGGCACACCGTCTCTTCTTTGCCCAGAATCGCCTGGGTGGGGTTCTTGCCCCAAACGAATGCGATGCCGTGCGCCGTGGAATGCAAACCCTTGCATTGCGTATGGATCGTCAGCAGGCAAATGCTCAGACGATTGCTCAATATCTTCTCGCCCATCCGCTCGTGAGCGCCGTGCACTATCCGGGATCTACAGGACAGGGTCTGGCCAATCTCAAGTCAAAGGGCTTGAGCGGTGCCGGAGGCGTTCTGTCATTTGAGGTGGAACAGGGCATTGATCCGAGCGTCGTGGTCGACAATCTACATGTGTTTCGTCTGGCGGTGAGTCTTGGAGCGGTTGAGAGCCTGGCCGAGCTGCCGTGCAGGATGACTCATTTCGAAATTCCTCGCGAAGAGCGACTCAAGCTGGGGATAAGCGACGAACTCATTCGACTGGCCATCGGCATAGAAGATGTACGGGATCTGCTGGGTGATTTGGAGCAGGCCTTTGCCGTCGCCGCTCAAAGGCAGACAGCAGGTGTGGCAAGGGCATCGTGATCAGAGCGATCGTCTTGGATTGTCAAGATGCGGGGTGAATTTCGTAAGATTCGAAGCCGCCACGCCAAGGCTGGTGGCAAGTCCCAATGGTCCCAGGGCAGTGATGGACACATGGCTCACTTCTGCCAGCATCGTCATCGCCATGAGCGGTGCGTGCTGTGATGACGAGAGGAGGGCGACTGCACCGACGATCGCACATTGCCATATTGGCGTGCCGGGAACCAGATTGTTCCAGAGGATGCCAAGCAACGCGCCAAGGGCTGCGCCGATTGCTATGGAAGGGGTGAGGGTACCTCCAGATGCCCCGGCCTTGAGCGTGAGCGTCGTCAATAAAGCCTTCGCGCAGGCCAACGCGGCAAGCGTGACGAGCACGGTGACGTTGGTGGCAGTCCCAGCAGAGTAGTTAAGGGCGGTCTGCGCGAGCGCGCGTCCATTGCCCATGACTTCCGGCGCCCATATTGCCACAATGCCGGTCAGCGCAGCGATGAGCGGAAGCAGCCAGAGCATATGGACACCGGTTGTCTTGCGAGTCTCAGCCCATTGCGATGCACGAGAGAAGAAGCCACCGGCAATGCCGATCAGAGGCGATGCGACTGCCGCGAATGCGAGAATTTGCCACGAGAAGGGCGTATCCGGAACGGCATAGTAGGGTTCCGTGCCATGAATCGAGCCGCCTATGAACGATGCGAGAGAAGACATTGCCAGACTCACGGCCACCGTTTCGGCATTCACGCGCCTGAGCAGAATCTCGACGCAGAAAAGAGCGCCGGTGAGGGGCGAGATGTATACGCCAGCAAAACCGGCGCCGGCTGCGGCGGCGACCAGCAGCTCCCGATCCTCCTGCTGCAGTCCCCAGCGATGCATGAAACGAAACCAAAGACCGCCAAGCATTGCCCCTGCCTCGCGTGGAGCGACCTCACGACCGACCGATCCGCCCGTGCCTACGAGGAAAATCTGTGTCATCACATGCACGATGGTTTGCCAGACTGGCATGTCAGCGCCGTCGACAGCCTTCTTCACAGAAGGGACGTGCCTGGCTCTGTTGCGTAGAAGCCACCATATGACAGCGGCGACGGTGCCTCCGACAATCAAGGAAGCAAGGCGACGCCAGTGATTGACTTCGAACGCGCCAGGCATCGACGAGCTCTCCACGAACCCAAGGAACGCATGCTCGACGGACGAGAGCAGCAGTGACAGAAGTCCAGATGAGATGCCTGCCACGATGCCAAGAACGACAGTCGAGACGATCAGAATCAGTGCGCGCCTTCGTGATGATATCGGGGGCGTGCCTGAAGAGACCGTTTCGGAGCCTGCGACCTTGCGCGTGCGGGCAGATGAATCGTAAGTGGTCCCGGCTGCTTCCGAGTTCATGGAACAGTCCATCGAAGTCAGATTGTGGCTTTCAGCGGTGGAATGTCATGCCAATCACCAGTCGAGGCAATGGCAGGCCCACGATTGTATTCCGAAAGACGCCACTTTAGATGCCGCTCATCGTCGCTGCCATAATGCAGGGGAACCAGACGGGCCCAATGCGCGTTTCTCATTCCCACCAACGACGTGCATGGGGGAACGCTGTGAATCCCCAGAACCGTGTGCAATACGGTTTCGATCAAAGTGCCGTGCGCGAATATGAAGAGATTCGTATCCGATCCCGCCGATGTCGCCCACCTCTGCAAGGCGGCGGCGCCTCTTGCGCCGACATCCTCCAAGGCTTCTGCATTGTGTCTGAGTTCGCCGCCATCCAAGCTCTGCCAGAGTTTGAAATCCTCAGGCCACTGGGCCTGAATCTCGTCACGGGACATGCCTTCCCAGTCGCCATAGCTGCGCTCACGGAAAGCGGGATCGGCATGGACCTCGAGATTGAGTGGGTCGGCAAACTGGTGTGCGGTGTCCATCGCTCGACTGAGGTTGGAGCTGACGACCAATTGCTTCGGGACTTCCTGTGCGTGTTCGACATACAGAGTGCTCAAGGCGCGTGCAGTCTGTGCGACCTGCCAGAGACCATCCTTGTCAAGTGGCTGCTCTATCTGGCCTTGGAGTCTGTGCTGCGCATTGAAATCCGTGCGTCCGTGGCGAACAAGAATGATCGAGTTCACCGTGTGCATGCTGTCTGCCATATCTGTCCTTCTCTATTATGGCAACGTCCTGACAATGCGAAGCCAAGCGAGATCTTCAACTATTCCGTAACTAGAATAAACCGGATACTGAACCTTCCTTGCCAGCCGCAGCGAAAAGGGGACCCGCTGCATTGAAGTGACGCAGTTCCACCGAATTTCCCGAGATTGTTTCAAGGTTCCCGCAGCTTGGGACACAGGATATCGCCATTTCGAAGAAAATCGCCCCAAACCGGGAAGATGGGTTCCATGGTCTGAATTCTATGGTCTGAATTCCGTAGTCTGAATCCCGTAGTCTCAGAAAACTTTCAGCCATCGCTGGGCTTTCGCCAAGGACTCGATGGTTAAGTTACTTCTATCGATGGAAAGGATTCCTCTCCATCGGCAAGAGATCCCCTCTCCTGATAACTGAATCTTCTTCTCTCTCCTTATCTTCACCCGGCGGGTGCACCGCCGGGTTTTCGTTTTTCGCATTAGGATTGTCTCAGGACAGATTCAACTGCCAAAGGCGGTTGTTGCTTGGCGAGATTCAAGAATACGGTGGGAGAAGCAATGGCATCTGATGGGGAAAAAGAAAATGATTTGCCAGAATATCAGCCTGATTCCTTGAACAGGCGGCGGTCCGAGGCGGCGGCCGAGGGCAGAAAGGCCTCGAATCGACCAAATGCCGGATCTGCAGAGTTCAACGAGTTCGAACAGTTCGATGAGACCGGGTATCCCGACTCCTCAAATGCCGGACATCCGGTCAACGATTATGCTTCGTACCATAACAATGGTCCGCGCTCGCATGAATCAGGGAATCGGCCACGGTATGCGATGAAATCGCCGCGTTCCAAGGCGGCGTCGGTGTCAGCTGCACTGGGAGCGGTGTCTGGCCTCGTTGCTGTCATATGCTCAGTCATATTCATCACTCGGACAATTGCTCCGGCAGCTCTCGGATTCAGCCATGGCATTGCTCTCACGGCATTCGAATGGGCTGCATGTGTCTTCTGCGCGTTGGCACTGATATTCGTTATCGTGGCCAAGGTTGGGCAAAGGCGGGCGTCGGCAAAGGGGAGAAAGGGCACATGGGGGATCATCGGCATCATTCTCGCCTTGCTGATCACGATCTGTGGCTTGCTCATTGGCAATCTTTTTCCAGAAGGCGTGGTTCAGCCCTCCGTTGCTGAAAGTGCACCTGCAGCCAGCAGCAAGACCATGCGCAAGGGCATCGAGACTTCGGTCGGAACGTGTACTGGAGGCTGGCGGTCCCTGGCCACGAGCTCATATCCGGGCCTGACTCTTGCCGAACTGTGCAGCAATCCGCGCATGGCATATGTCACCTTTGAGAATCAGACGATGGCAAGTCTGGAACGTGGGGCAGTCAATTCCAAGATCGCTGACTTGCTGGAAGAATACTCGGATAGCAGCAAGGCCCAGGGCGATTGGCGCACGTTGAATGGCAAGACATGGCTTGTATTCGGTGAAAAGACCAACATCGAGAAACTCCAGAAATCCTGGGGTGGCACGATAGAAACCGTCGAGTGAATGAGGATTCTCACGGATCGATGACTGCGGTTGCGTGGAATGCCCATGCGTTCCAATCGGGGTCGAAGGATCTGAGACCATCCGTTGATCAAAGGCGCTAAGGTTTGCAATATGAGCGAAAATACATACAATGACGATATTCATGGCGATATCCATGGCGCGGGCGAATCATCCCCCGATGCGGTTTCTCTCATAGGAGAGGCATCGACGGTGATTCCCGGTCATTTCGGCGATCCAGTGCGAATCTCGCATGCCTTGCGTTCGAATCGGAATGCACAGGCAAATCCGGCGAAACCTTTGTTTCTGCTGCTGCATGGCTGGGGTTCGAATGAGCGTGACCTGGCCGATCTGATGCAATACATCGCCCCCTTCAACGACTACATTGGATTGCGTGCACCGCTCGACATGCCCTCGCAGTTCGGGCAAGGCGGGTATACGTGGTTTCATGACTGCGTCCCGACGGGAGCCAGCCTCGACCGTGATGCGTATGCAGCATCTCTGGCGATTGACAGCTGGATCGACGAGAACATCGATTCGAATCGCGAGATTGTTCCCCTCGGTTTTTCGCAAGGCGGGGTTCTGGCTGTGCATTTGCTTCGCGTGCATCCGGAACGATATCGTGCGGCGATAAGCCTATCTGGATTTCTGGCGCCAAAGGTCGTTGCCGACGCCGCTCCGGCTGACGAGCGCCTTGCCGCTCTGGAAGTTCCCGTGTTCTATGGATACGGAAAGGCGGACAACATCATTCCAAAATATGAGATCTACGGCATGGCCGCATGGCTTGAAGAACACACATGGTTGAAATCCTGCGGGTATCCCGGCTTGGATCATGCCGTGAGCCTTGACGAATTCAATGACATCCGCCAGTGGCTGAGCGACAATAACATAGCTTCCGGAGTCATGTAGAACATTGCACGTATCGGGTTCGATTATTGAAATATCGAGTTTTGCGGCAATTGGCCAGTAGCTTCACTAGTACACAGCCAAATTCGATGGATTTTTCAACGATATTGCACTCTTATATTCGACGATTGCCGCAAAACTCACGATTGCGGACAGACTAGATGCTGGAATCTGCATCGACCTGCATCACATAGACGTTCCTGCGCAGCTGGCGCGCCTCGGTTCGGGTGATGTCGCCGGATTCGAACATGTTCTGAATCACCGCCAGCTCAATCGCATACCCTTCGCGCTTGATTTCCTGAATGCCATTCATCACGTGTGCGGACTCATTGACCGAAGGTCGCGCACGCAAGGCCGTCTCTGCACGCTGATGCTCGATGATCACGGAAAGCACATCTTCGGTGTTGAAGTCGGATTTTGCCAGCTCTGCATAGAGCTTCTCGATGACGTACCGGTTCAGATCGAGATGGAGCTGTCGGGAAACCACGAAGATCGTGTCATCGCTCACAAGAGGGGTGGAGTGGCGCACGCGGCTTTCAAGACCCTTCGCCAGGCTTTGGGTGCGACGGCGCAGGGAGCGAAGTCTCCACCGCAGTTCGCTCGATTCGGATATGTGGCTGAGCGAACGTGAAATATGGATCAGTATGCGTTCTGCCGCCTGTCGTTCCGACTCAAAGCGCTGCAAGGGCGTGAGTTGTGACACGATCCATGAACGTTGCCATGACTGTTGCTCTCCGAGGAGTTCGACGCTTTCATCCATCCCGCTCCCCGCAGCATCGCCAGGAGAGGTGACTGGGAGGTCCCCGGTGCCATCATTGCTGAATTCATCGAGTTCCTTGCCATCGGCCCCATCGGAATCATTGAATTCGGCGATCTCATTCTCGATGATGGTGATTCTGTTCTCTATATAGTCTCGTTCCCAATTCAGCACGGTGATCTGCAGACGTTCCAGTTCCTTGGAGTCATGCTGCCCGATCTGGGATTTAAGACGCGCTATTCGCTGATTGTAGGAGGAAAGCACCATGCGCATTGCATGATGGTTGTCTCTGGTGTCATGTTCGGAGAGCTGCTCGATGGTTCGTCGGAGCACTTCGAGCACGGCTTCCACGAACTTCGTCGAAACGCCCTGGGCATTTGCAGGAGCCAGAACTTGAAGTGCGAAGTTGGCGAGCAGGAGCGTGACGATTATCACGCCGGCCGCGATGAAGATGAGTTCGTCACGCATCGGGAACCATGCTCCGGAGCTGACCGTGTAGGGGATGGTGAGCGCAAGCGAAAGCGTGATGGTCCCCTTTGGCCCTCCAAAGGTCATGACAGCGGCAGAACGCCAGCGCTCGAGAGTCATCGGTCGGCGTTCGTGCGTGACCGTGTCCTTGGTGGCGGCCAGCATCGCCGAAACCCATATGAAACGAATGACGATGACCACTGCGGACACAAGGAATATGACGCCGATGAGCATGCCATGGCTTATGCTCTCATCTGACCAGCTTGACATCATCGCATTGGGCAGAAGCATGCCGAGCAGAACAAAGACAGCCCCGTTGAGGCTGAATGAGAGCACCGTCCAGACGCTTGAAGAGACGATGTTCGTCCGTGACACGTTCGGTCCGATGCCGCTGGTGTCGAATCGTGCGAGCAGTCCGCCCGTCACTACGGCAAGCACTCCGGAGATATGCAGTAGATGCTCTGCGATCAGATAGAGCAGGAATGGGAAGAAAATTTCTAGCAGGATTCGCGTCGTCGTCGTTTCCCATCCCAGATGCCTGCTTGCCTCAAACATCCAGTTGAGCATCAGCCCTGCCATCGCACCGACTGCTATGCCGCCTATGAACGAGAAAAGGAATTGCGTCACCGCCCCCACTACGGAGAATGAGCCGGTCACCGCAGCATAGATGGCAAACTGGAAGCCGATGACACCCGTCGCATCGTTGAACAGTGACTCACCGTTCAATATTGAACGCTGACGTTCGCTGAGATTCGCGACACGGCCGATTGACGAGACGGCAACCGCATCCGTTGGTCCCAGTGCGGCACCTAGAGACAGGGCTGCGGCGAGCGGTATCGAAAGCCATGCCGTATGCAGGCTGTATCCCACCGCAAGCATCGTGACCGCGGCCAATCCGATGGCGAGCGACAGCGACAGCCGAAGATTCTTCAGCAGCGCCTGCTTGTTGATGCTGTGCGCCTCGTAATACAGCAGCGGCGCTATGAAGAGCACCATGAAGAGCTCTGGGTCCAAATCCGTATTTGGCACAATCGGCAGCAGCGTCATGACGGTTCCCAGCAGAATCTGAACCAGGGGGGTCGAGATGCGTGGAATGAAGCGGCTGATGAAGGAAGACACGAGCACTGCGCCAATGATGCACAGTATCAGGGTGAACGATTCCACAGACCACTCTCCTCCCGATAACACGTATCCAGTTCAACTATACGCATCGTGTACAGCGAAAGTTGAGCGTAGAGCGAGACGACGCGTGGCGAATGCGGATTCTGCCCTATGCGCGAAGCCTGCGAGAGCTTGAAGCATCGGTATGTTAGCTTGGAATAAGGTTTGTGTAACCGTCAGTTTGATACATGAAATGTTGGCATCATGTTTCGATTTGTATGGACCGCAGCGACCTTTACGATGATTCGACTCAGAAAGGCCCTACGACAATGAAGACAATGGAGAACAATACCCGGAACCAGACAAACGGTGCATCGAAGAAGGTGCCGGACGACATCCGCGGCGGCAGCGCTGGCCGTGAGTCGGCAGAGCATGCCGCGGACAGGGATGACAGAAATCACGGCATTTCCCCGGCAAATACATCAGATGCAAGAAATGACACTGTCTGGCATGGCATCGATGCGAACAAGGCTCTGGAAGTCCTCGAAACCAGTCGGAAAGGCATATCTGAAAGTGAAGCCGGGCGCAGACTTTCGGTGTTCGGGCCGAATGCTCTTTCTTCCGTGGCCAAGATGCCAAAGTGGAAGCTCTTTCTTGTCCAGTTCAAAAGTCCGCTCATCGCAGTGCTTGTCGTGTGTGGAATTATCACCATCGCGCTCGACCACCTCATCGATGCAGCGGCCATATTCCTCGTTCTGCTGCTCAATGCGATCATTGGCTATTACCAGGAATCCAAGGCGGATCGGGCGGTGGATGCGCTTGCCTCGCTTTCAAGCCCGACATGTCGTGTGATTCGAGGCGGAAGACGCCTGGAAATAGAGGCGGCGGATCTGGTTCCAGGCGACATCGTCCTGCTCGAGAGCGGCGACCGGGTGCCTGCGGACATCCGCCTGCTCGATACCAGCCGTCTTCGCGTCGATGAGTCGATGCTTACTGGCGAAAGCAACGATGTGCAGAAGCATACCGAGCCTGTGGAGGACGATGCGTCTTTAGGAGACCGAAAGTGCGTCACGTTTTCCGGAACGATGGTTACCAGTGGCCGTGGCCGCGGGGTCGTCGTCGCCACAGGAGCTGACACGGAGCTCGGTGAGATCAGCAGCCTGGTCAACAATGCCAGCGGGAAAACGCCTTTGCAGCAGATCATGCAGCGCACGGAAAGAGGCATATCCATAGGTGTCATCATCGTTGCAGTTTTCGTCTTCATTGCGGGGACGATCATCAATAACGACATGACGAATTCCTTCCTCTCGGCCGTATCGCTCGTGGTAGCATCCATGCCTGAGGCCCTGCCAATCGTCCTCACCGTGGCGATGGCGCTGGGCATATCGCGAATGGCGAAGCGCAATGCGATCGTGCGAACCCTGCCTGCGGTTGAGACGCTCGGCTCAACGACGGTCATCGGGTCAGATAAAACGGGGACGCTTACCCAGAACCGGATGACGGTCGAACGCCTGAGCCTTGGTTCCGGTGAATCCTTCAGCACTGACGAGGTGCATGCCGGCTCACTCGAAGATGGTACGAATGACGGTCTTCATGCAATGCTGAAGGCTGCGGCGCTCACCAACGAGGCGTATCGGAGCAAGACCGATGAAGGCACCTACAACTATTCCGGCGATGCAGTGGATGTCGCCATGATGCGTGTCGCGGATGATTTCCATGCGCTAGGCGACGAGGATCGCAAGGCCGAAAGCAAGCTTGAAACCGCATATGAGCCTGAGCTGGCCTATTCCATGACCATCAGGCAGAATGCGGATGGCGGCTTTACCCAATATGTGAAGGGCGCACCCGACAAGCTGGCGATGATGAGTCAGACGATGGATGACGGACATGGCAACGAGATTTCCATTGATGCCGAGGCCATCCATGGTGTCTATGAGACGATGGGCAGGGATGGATTGCGCGTGATAGGCGTCGCAAGCAGGCATATCGATGCGGACAAGGACCTGACCACATACCGAAAGCCTCGCGATCTCCACTTCCTGGGGCTTGAAGGCATGCTCGACCCTCCTCGTTCCGGGGTCAGGGAGGCCATCGAGCAGTGCATCGGAGCTGGCATCGAGGTCAAGATGATAACCGGAGACCATCCGACGACGGCCGCTGCGATAGGCGAACGTCTGGGACTTCAACAGACCGACAACGTCCTGACCGGTCGTGAGATGGCTGACATGAGGGACGAGGTGCTGAAGGCCCGGCTGAAGGAAACCTCAATTGCGGCACGAGTATCGCCGCAGGACAAGCTCCGTATCGTCGAGGTTCTGCAGGATCAGGGTGAAGTAGTTGCCGTCACCGGCGATGGAGTGAACGATGCCCCTGCCTTGAAATCGGCCTCGGTCGGAATCGCGATGGGCAAATCAGGAACCGACGTGGCCCGTGAGGCGAGCGACGTGGTGCTCACCGACGATAACTTCGTGACGCTCACCCATGCTGTGCGTCAGGGGCGAGTGACTTTCAAGGCAATTCGCGGATCCGCGTTCTTCCTGCTTTCGACTGCGGTCGCGGCGATGATTGCCGTCGGTGTGAATGTGATTGCGGAAATGCCGCTGCTGTTCCTGCCTTTGCAGATGCTGTGGATTAACTTCGTCACCAACGGCGTGCAGGATGTCGCGCTCGGATTCGAGCCGGGCAGTGGCGATGAGCTTGACTACAAGCCGAGGAAGAACACCGAAGGCCTTCTTTCGTCTGCGCTATGGGCACGGACGGCTCTGTGCGGACTCTGGATGGCGATGTGCATCCTCGTGATGTTCAGGCTTGAGATCGATCAAGGCGTCGATGTTGTCTCCGCAAGAACGATGGCATTGACTCTGCTCGTGCTCTTCAACTTCTTCATGTCGATGTCCGCGCGTTCCGAAACGGTCATGATTTTCAAGCTCAATCCATTGCGCAACAAGTTCCTGCTCATAGCGTCCATCGTCGCCCTGCTGATTCATGCCAGTGCGATGTACATACCGGGCGTGGCCTCGGTCTTGGGAATGGCTCCACTGGCGCTGTGGCAGTGGGGACTGTGCATGCTCATCGGTCTGAGCGTCTTGGTTCTCTCCGAGGGTGATAAGTTCATTCGCTCTCTCCTTGCGTCGCGTGGATATGGCGCAAGAACCGGAATGTACGCTGCGGTCCACCAGGCAAGGCGAAAGATAGCTGGCATGATTCGTCCGTGAGGTCCAGGGAACGCTTCGGTTCTCTCCAGCGAGGACGAGAAGCTGCCGGTGTTGGATCGAAGCAGCGGACTTCGCAGCAGCCTTAGATGGCTCACGCTGTTCGGATGCTGTTCGCATGTCTGGGCTCTGCTGAATGCCGTGTTCTAGACTTGATGAATGAATTCATTGACGACACTGCCTTGGAACGATGCGATGAATAGGGCGCTCGCACTTGCCCATATGGCGCAGGTTGGTGGCGACGTTCCCATCGGCGCGGTGATTCTCGACAGTCAGGGAGCTGTGGTCGGTGAAGGATGCAACCGTCGTGAAGTGGCGGGCGATCCGCTTGCCCATGCTGAGATTGTCGCGCTCCGTCAGGTTCATGAGAGAAGGCTTGATCCGCCCTCATCCGCGACTCCTGAAGAATCGAGAGCTCCATCCGTGCGACCGGCAGGTTGGAATCTCAGCGGGCTGACCCTGGTCGTGACCATGGAGCCATGCCCGATGTGCGCTGGTGCGGCGGTTCTCTCGCACGTTGACCGCATCGTCTTCGGGAGTTGGGATCCGAAGCTTGGAGCGTGTGGGTCGGTCTGGGACATACCGCGGGATCCGCATATGGGCCATAGCCCAGAGATCGTCGGAGGGGTCAGGGAGCGGGAATGCTCTGCTCTGCTCACTGAATTCTTTCAGGCCAAACGCGTTCACTATGTGGACAAAACTCGCCCATAGCTGAGATGCGTCACATACTCGAAACATAGTGTTCCTTGGTTTTGGTTCAAGAGACTGGGATTGGGACACTGCCAGTGGGGGTCTTGCCAGAGGTTAACAACCTCATCTTCATTGACGATGTGATGAGATCGCGATGCGTGCATGGGACGTGGCATGCTTTCGTAGTGCGCGGTGAAGAAGGGGCTCGCAACGGCGAGCATGGGCAGGGTTCTGCACGGAATCGATCCGGATTCCATGGATTGACCACCTATGCCATGCCTCGCGATGGCGACGGGCTGCACTCATGGTGGAAAGACAAATATGAAATACGCAGTTATTGGCGCAGGTGCAATGGGATATCGCTATGGTGTGCTCATTCAGGAGCATGCCGGGCGCAAGGTGGACTTTATCGATGCATGGGAGCCGAACATCGCGGCAGTTCGCCAGCAGGGCGGAGTCTATGTATCGCGGGACCGCAAGAACCGTCATCTGGTTCCAATTGACATCTATACGCCGGAAAGCTACAAGGGCGATCCCGATGTCTGGATCATCTTCGTGAAGCAGATGCAGCTCGACGATATCCTGAGACGCTGCGCGCCCTTGTTCAAGGATCACCAGGTCGTGTTCTCGGCGATGAATGGATGGGGTCATTTCGAGAAAATCAGGAAGTACTTCAGCGACGATCGCATCTATGGCGGCACCGCCATGGTCGCAACAGTGCTGAACGGTCCTGGAGACGTCGACTTCATTGGCAAGTCAGGTGCCGGTGAGATGCATATGTGCGCTTTCAACGAGAAGACGACCGACATCGAGCGTGAGATGTTCGAGGATTTCAAGGCTTCGAACATGAATCCGATCATCACGACCAACTTCATTGGCACGTGCATGGCGAAGGTCATCTTCAACTCGGTCGTCAACACGCTGTGCACGATGTATCAGATCACGATGGGTGAGTTCATTGAATATCCAGGATCGATGGACATGGCGAAGCAATTGATCGACGAGGCGTATGATGCATGCGACCGTGCAGGAATCAGGCTTATCGAGACTCGTCAGGAAGAGCTCAAGTCCATCGATTATGTGAGCCGTGTCGCCAATCCGCTGCATTATCCTTCGATGTATCAGGATATGTCCCGTGGACGCAAAACCGAGGTCGACTTCATCAACGGATGCATCGCGAAGATCGGACGTGAAAACGATTATGTATGCAGGACGCATGAATTCCTCACGCATGGCGTGCACCTCGCCGAGCTTGCATTCAGAATCCACAATCCAGACATTGCTCAGGCAGCGCACAATGCAAATAATTCGGCGAATGCGACGGCTGTGCAGGATGCCGAGAACCTCGTCAAGACGGCACAGAGCAGGAGTGCAGACTCAGAGGATTAGAGGACTGAGACGGCTAGGCGCGGCAATGCAGATTGACGCGTGATGGAAGCCGCACGCAGACGGTTCGTCCCTTGGAGATTGGCAGATCCTGTACGGGTTTCTGACTGAATTCGGCGCCTGACCTAGGTCAGGCGCCGAATTCATTTTTTTACTTTCGGTCATAACATGCGCGAGGGTGACAACTAAGGAAAAACCAGATTACTCTGAAAAACATGAGTGGAGAGCCATGTTTTTCGGCCATCCACAATATGTTGGAATGGGCATGGAGCATACGCCGACATTTATGAGGAAGCTGAATTCAAAGTCGAAGGAATTGTGTGATGAACAACGTGGTTAATGGCACTGACAGGACGACTGCGGCCAATGAAGGGGGAACTTGGCGCATCTTCAAGGGGAAAGCAAATGATGGAACGGAGTCCACGACGCTCTATGGCGAAGACAGGGATGCGGACATCGCTGTGACGCTGCTGATGCAGGGCAGTGATCTTCCGAGGATCGTGCAATGGGGCAGACCGATGGCGCACCCCGAATATCTGGTGAACTGCAATGACGCGGTAAGGCCTCAGCGCGTTTCCGGCGGCTTGGACGACACCGATTGGCCGAGCATAATCCCAACTCAGGCAGAAGCGTGGACCGGTTCCGACCGTCTGGTCCTTCGCAGAGATGGAGTCGAGCTGTTCTGCAGGTTCAGCACGACCGATGACCCAATTGCAATAGATGGCAGAAGGGTCGCAATAACTACAATCGATGAAGTGCAAGGGCTTACGCTGCTGTGGGAATGCGAAATAACGCAATCGGGTCTGCTGCGCCAGAGGGCAAGGCTCTCGAATGGCCGTTCGACAGATGGCTCAGAGAGCGATGGGTCTCGTGCCGAGAACGAGCTCGGGACGTTGAGCGTCGACAAGATCGAACTTGCATATCCGGTCCCAGAGGAAGCCAGCGAGATTCTGTCGACGACGGGCCATCATCTGCGTGAACGCTCTCCTCAGCGCCAACCCTTCAACATCGGCAGAGTCGAGCGTCTCAGCATGGTCGGCCGCCCTGATTTCGATGCATCGCTGCTGATGACGGCAGGAGTTCCCGGATTCGGATTCTCACATGGTGAGGCGTATTCCGCACATGTCGGTTGGAGCGGCAACTCCGTGCTGTCGGCTGAAAGGACAACCTATACGCAGGGACTGATTGGTGGCGCGGAACAGCTGGTCGGCGGTGAAATGCAGCTCGGACAAGGTGAAAGCTACACGACCCCCTGGGTGTATGGATCCTATGGCGAAGGACTGAACGAGGTTGCTTCGCGTTTCCACGGCTTTGTACGCAGCATGCACCCGCTCTTCGCGAAGAAGCCGCGTCCGGTGATTCTGAACACCTGGGAGGCAGTGTATTTCGATCATTCATTCGACACTCTGAAGGCGCTTGCGGACAAGGCAAGGGACTCGGGAGTCGAGCGGTTCGTCGTCGATGACGGCTGGTTCATGCACCGCAGGGATGACACCGCAGGTCTTGGGGATTGGCAGATCGACCCCGCTGTCTGGCCAGAAGGCGAGAAGAGTCTCGGCGCCCTTGCCAAGTACGTACATGCGCTGGGCATGGAATTCGGTCTATGGTTCGAACCTGAAATGGTCAACCCTGATTCCGACACGGCTCGTGCCCATCCTGACTGGATCATGCATGCCAATCGCGACAGACTGCCCATGCAGGGCCGTTCCCAGCAGGTGATGGACCTGACTAATCCGGAAGCCTACGCATACGTTTTCGATGCCATGGACACCCTTGTCGATTCCCTGGGCATCGATTACATAAAATGGGACCACAACAAGCTTGTCACCGAACCCGTCTCGCCATATTCGGGATTGCCCTGCGTCCATGCGCAGACAGAGGCCGTTTACCGCATCTTCAAGACCTTGAAGCAGAGGCATCCAGGTCTTGAGATCGAGACCTGCAGCTCGGGCGGTGGACGTGTCGATCTCGGAATCCTTGAGTTCGCAGACCGAATCTGGGCATCTGACTGCGTTGATCCCGTCGAGCGCGCCGACATTCAGCGCTACACTTCCTTGCTTGTGCCTCCGGAGATGATCGGCGAGCATGTGGGTGCTTCACCGGCGCATTCCACGATGCGTGCGACCAGTCAGCAGATGCGCATGGCAATGGCATTCTTTGGCCATCTGGGCATCGAATGGGATTTGCAGAAGCAGGATGACGAGGCCTTGCAGCATCTTGCGCAATGGGTCGAGGCATATAAGAGAAACAGGACGATGTTCGAGCATGGAACGGTAGTTCATGCCGATAGTTCGGATCCGGCGATTCGTGTGGATGGCATCGTCTCGGAGGATAAGAGCCATGCAGTGTTCAGATTCACCCAGCTGACCACCTCCCAGCATTATCCCGTCGCTCCCATTCGCATTCCTGGTCTCGATGCAGAAGGTGCGTACACGGTACGACCTCTGTCCGTATCGCTTGATTTGGATGGCATCGGCAATGGCCAGTCAGAGTTGGGGTGGTGGAATGAGCAGGGAAGCGTTCTGCCAGGCGAATTCCTTGCAGAATGCGGTGTCCGCCCGCCATCGCTCAACCCAGCACAGGCCGTGCTGTTTGAACTTGTGCGAGTCTGATCGAAGGTTGCGTCGTGAATGCGATCAGCCGAGCATGTAACGGCTGATTGCTCGCGAAGCTGCCGCGCATGCCCATCTGTCCCATATGTCGTCGAGTATTTCCAGTGACACTGGACCAGCCTGGCTATGACGGTATGATTCGATGCCTTTGCGGATGGATTCTGTGTTCATGCGTGCTACAAAGGATGATTCTCCTGCCACGATCACTTTCTGCGGCATGGCGATATTTGCGACAGTTGCTATGAAAACACCCAGCCTGAAGCATGTCCGGTTCAGCAATTGAGTGGCCTGGGGCACGCCATGCCTGGCATCGTGTGCAAAATCCTCGAAGGAGGCGGTCTTTCCGAGGTTCAGTGAATATTGCTCGGCAATGGAATCGTTGGTCAGGCACTCGGCGCATCCCTTATGGCCCTGATAGCAGCGTGGGCCTTCAGGGTCAACCAGCGTATGTGCAATGAGGCCGTAGCTTTTGTCACCATAGTCAATTGCCTGACCGTTTTGCGCCAGCGAATAGCCCAGCCCGGCACCCATAGTGACGACCGCGAAGCGCGGGATGCCGATGCCCGCCTCGAACCAGCATTCATAGTGCAGCAGGGAATCCAAGTCATTGAAGATTCCAGTAGGTATGCCACATTCCCGCGTCATCATGCTGGCCAGGTCGACGGAGCCGTCCCAATGCAGGAATGGGGCAAAGGTCACGGTGGAGTCATTGATGATGTGGCCACCGATGCTTACGCCGACGGCGACAGGCTTGCTGAGCCTTGCCCGGTCGGTGTCTTCCACGCATGCATGGACCAACTCCGCCAACGCCTTGCACAGTTGGTGCGGATTCTGATCCTCAAAATCAATCGAATGGCTTTCGCCTATCTTCTCGCAGGAGACGTTCAAGGCCGTGGCCAGTGCGCTGTTCCCTCTGACGTTGATACCGATGAAAGTGCGCTCATTCTTGCGAATCTGCAACGCTGTCTGTGGACGGCCCCGCCGCTCGCCTCCACTTTCCTTAGGCACGAATCCAAGAGGCAATGGCTTCTTTACCGATAGGTCGGGATCGTCCGGGTTCAATTCCTCGATGACGCCGTAATGAAGAAGGTCGCTGGTGATCCTGGACAAGGCTCCTTGCGAAAGCCCCAGCAGCTGAGCGAGCGTGGTTCGTGCAATCGGACCGTATTGCAGGATGTCCGCAGCGACCCGATGCGTGTATTCCGATCCAGAAAACCAGGAAGGGAGCGGTTGCCTGGCGGTTTCTTCATCTTGCGGCGAGGTGGCTGCGTCGTTTCTGGGAACATTGCTTGTGATGTGCATGGACTCTGCCTCCCAGAACATGAGCTTGGATGATCGCCTGCGTTGCCCTCATGCTTGCATCCGTCGATCGTAGGCGTTTCCCCCTGCCACGTGACACAGATCTGCCGCCATGGGGCCGTTTCTCTCCCTATCCTAGTAATTTCTTGCTTTAATTACAAAAATACTTCCTAATTATTTTCCCATGTCCATGGACTCGCCAACAGTGGTAAAGAAAGCGGGGGGATATTTATTATGAAGAGCGCGATATTCGGATGTCGAGGATCCGAAACGCAAGACGAAGGAGTCGAGAAATGAGACATGATTTTAACAATCAGCTCGGCGGCGATTCGAATGTGATTGGAAGCAGAGTGAAGTTTATGAAGGTGTTCAGACGCGTTGCCACAGCTATCGTTGCGGCTGCCATCGGAATTTCCATGGCAGGATGTGGCTCAACCAGCGCGAACGTTGTCACCTTGGATTTCTTCCAATTCAAGTCCGAGGCCGCGGACCAATTCAAGAAAATGGTTCAGGATTTTGAGGCACAGAATCCTGACATCAAGATCAACATCAATAACTCCGCAAGTGCGCAGACGGATCTGCGCACGCGTCTGGTGAAAAACCGCGTGCCTGATGTCATAACGTTCAATGGAGACATTAACTTCGGGCAATTCGCCGCCTCAGGCGTCTTCCATGATTTCACCAACGATCCCATAGTAAAGACTCTCAATCCTGGCATGGTCCAGATCGCCAAGGACTTGGTGCAGACCACGAATCCTGCGAAGAAGCGTCTGTATGGTCTCCCATTCGCCGGCAACGCCAGTGGTTACATCTATAACAAGACGGTATGGCGCAAGGCCGGTGTCGATCCCAACAATCCGCCGAAGACCTGGTCAGAGCTGATCGCTCTGTTGCAGAAGTTCGAAAAGGCTGGAATAACGCCAATTCAGGCATCCTTGGCAGATTCTTGGACGACTCAGGCTCCGTTCGCATCACTGTCGGGCACCTTGGTCCCGGCAAGCGAATACACGAAGCTCAAGAAGGGAACCACGACATTCTCCAAGATCTGGACAACGACTGCCGAGAAGGAAGTGGAGCTTTACAAGTACGCAACGAGTGACAAGGGTGTGACCTATCAGCAGGCGACGCAGAACCTCGCTGCTGGCAAGGTCGCCATCCTTCCTCTCGGAACCTATGCCATTCCACAGGTCCGTCTGGTCAATGCCAAGGCAGACCTTGGCTTCGCGCAGCTGCCAGCGACTGATAACGAGAGTGACCAGATCCTTACTGCTGGAGATGATGTCATGCTCACGATGGGTGCGAATACAAAGCATCCAAAGGAAGCCATGAAATTCATCAAATTCCTGATGAGCAAGAAGCAGCTCGAGGAATATGCGAAGGCACAGTCGGCGTTCACGCCGCTGAAGGAAACAGGCATCGGCGACGAGGCGCTCAAGGGAGTGCTCCCGTTCTTCAAGTCCGGCAAGCTCGCTGACTTCAGCGACCATTACATCCCGGCATCCATCAACATCGGCGGCTATCTCCAGACTTTGGCGACCACAGGCAACGTCTCCAGATTTACGAGTCAGATGCAGACGGACTGGGATAAAGTCCAGGCAAGAACGTTCGAATAAAAGGGAGGAAGAATCATGGCAAATGCACAATCGCCGGCAATGACAAATGTTCCGGCATCAAGTTCGGCTTCCCACTCGGGCAAGCCTCAGAAGAAGCGCAAGAGTTCATTCTCGAAGCGCAAGGTAGATCACGCATATTATTGGATGGCAGTTCCCGCCGCCTTAATCTTCGCGGTGTTTCTCTATGTGCCGTTCATTCAGGGTGTAGGCTACTCATTCACGAACTCACAGGGCTATGGTGAGTCGAAGTTCATCGGACTGAAGAATTACTTCGCGCTCTTCATCGATGACCGCGTAGGGCATGCATATCTCTTCACCTTCCTGATCTCGATTCTGATCACGATTCTGGTGAATCTGATTGCGATGTTCCTCGCAGTCGCGCTGAATGGCAAGATTCTGTTCAAGAACGGCTTCAGGGCAATCTTCTTCATTCCTTACACACTCGCGGTGCTGGTCATCGGCTACGTCTTCAAGTACATCTTCATGACTCCGCTTCCCGCACTGGGACAGGCATTGCATATCAGTTGGCTTTCGCAGTCCCTGCTCACCAGCGAGCACTATGCCTGGGTTCCCATCGTCTTCCTCGCCGTATGGCAGAGCGTCGCATACTCAACGCTGATCTACCTCGCAGGTCTGCAGACGATCGATGGAGAGATCTATGAAGCCGCCTCGATTGACGGCGTCAACGCCTGGCAGCGCTTCTGGCAGATCACCTTCCCGCTCATCGGACCGTTCTTCACCATCAACCTCGTGCTGAGCATGAAGAATGCATTCGGAACCTTCGATCAGGTCATGGCTTTGACGCAGGGCGGACCTGATTCGTCAACCGAGACGGTTACCTACCTTATCTATACGAACGGCCTGACTGGTGGAGAATACGCGTATGAGACTGCTAACGCCGTGCTCTTCTTCATCGTCCTTG
Source organism: Bifidobacterium sp. WK012_4_13 (assembly GCF_041080835.1). NCBI lineage: Bacteria > Bacillati > Actinomycetota > Actinomycetes > Bifidobacteriales > Bifidobacteriaceae > Bifidobacterium > Bifidobacterium fermentum. The sequence goes on along the minus strand of NZ_CP129683.1, from coordinate 1,465,180 downwards.
CAGTGATCGCGTTCATTCAGCTGAAGTTCTTCGGTAACAAGGAGAAGATCTGATATGACTTCTGTAACTATTTCGAATTCAGCCTCCGAAGGCAAGCAAACCACAAAGGGCGATTCCAAGTGGCATAGCCATCGTCAGATTAACTGGTGGCTCACCGCGGCGGTGGCCGTGCTGTCGCTCACCATTTTGATCCCGTTGTATTTCACCATCATCACGGCGTTGAAGACCCCAGCTGAGGCCGGTGGCTTCGGATTGCCGACGACCTGGGAATGGCATAATTTCGCTGACGCCTCTGCAAAGGTCAACTATCCGAAGGCGGCCTTGAATTCTGCGATCATCACGGTTGCCGCAGTTGTGCTGACTTTGTTTACCAATACCTTCGTCGCCTACGCGATTGCAAGAAATATGGACAAGCGTTTCTTCCGCTTCCTGTATTACTTCTTCATCGCCGCCATGTTCGTCCCGTTCCCCGTGGTCATGCTTCCTATCGCCAAGCAGTTTGGCAGCTGGCACTTGGACAATCAGCTTGGTCTGATCCTGCTCTACACGGTTCTCGGCCTTGGCACCAACCTCTTCATCGCGACTGGATTCATTCGTTCGATTCCTGTCTCCTTGGAAGAGGCCGCGCGAATCGACGGTGCAAGCACATGGCGTATCTTCTGGAAGATCATCTTCCCGCTGATGGGACCAATCAACGCCACCATCGCCATTCTGACCGCACTGTGGGCTTGGAACGACTTCCTGCTGCCGTTGATCGTGCTGACCGACCAGTCGAATCAGACGATTCCTCTGGCTCAGTACGTCTTCAGCTCGCAGTTCGCGACGAACTACCCGATGGCCTTCGCCAGTTATCTGATGGCCATGGCCCCAATCCTGATCGTCTACATCTTCGCCCAGCGCTGGGTCATCTCCGGTGTTATGAGAGGCGCGGTCAAATAGCAAAGAGCCTGGTAGGCTCTTTGCTTGACCGCGCCGAGCGGCCCCCATTGGGCCGTGAGGAAACATTGAGTCCCGTCCTGTGGGACGGGTCCAAAATTGCTGGAGCCGTTAAATGAACAGCCCGGTGGGCTGTTCATAGGCGCCGTGAGCAGCTGAGCCGTTAAAAGGGATGTCCGGTGGACATCCCTCAGGCGAAGTGAGCAGCCCCTAAGGCTGCGAAGATTGTGCAAAGCACAACAATCAGCGAGGAAAATACTTTCTTACGGATTAGTCTTCCTAGGCGAGGGTAACCGCAAAACGGCTACCCAACCCGCAAAAATACATAACGCAGTACCCGAGCATGGTGCTCAATACAAAGAGAACAATCGATTTTTGTGGCCGGTTTTCATGAGACCGACCATATGCAGAGCTTTCGCGGTTTGCAATTACAGCGAAGCTCATGCGGTCACATTACTATTGCTGTAGGCCACAAAAATCGAATAGTTCTCATTTTTTATGTCCAACAGAGCAAAGTCACAACAATGAAAGTGAGTGGAATGACTACACAGCAGCGAGTTCTTATATCGGATTCGACTCGTACAAATGGCGAAACGCCAAACCCGTGGTGGACGAATGCGGTGGTGTATCAGATCTATCCTAGAAGCTTTCAGGATTCGAACGGCGATGGTCTGGGAGACCTTCCTGGCATCACATCGCGTCTTGACTATCTGCAGGAGCTTGGTGTCGACGTTATCTGGCTGAGTCCGGTCTATAAGTCCCCGCAGGACGACAATGGCTATGATATTTCCGATTATCAGGATATCGACCCCATGTTTGGCACCTTGGATGACATGGATGAGCTGATAGCCCAGGCACATCATCGCGGCATCAAGATTGTCATGGATCTGGTGGTGAACCATACTTCCGACGAGCATGCATGGTTCCAGGCATCACGGGATAGGAACGACGAGCATGCCGACTGGTACTGGTGGCGTGATGCGCGTCCGGGCATGGCTCCTGGCGAGCCCGGCGCCGAGCCGAACAATTGGGGTTCGTATTTCGGTGGCTCCGCATGGGAATACGATGAGGGAAGAGGACAATACTTCTTCCACCAGTTCTCTCGCAAACAACCCGATCTGAATTGGGAGAACCCAGAAGTTCGCCGTGCCGTCTATGCGATGATGAATTGGTGGATGGACCGTGGCATCGATGGGTTCCGCATGGACGTCATCGTTCTGATTTCGAAGTTCATGGATGCGCAAGGTCGCCTGCCAGGTGAGGCCGGAAGCCAACTAGAGGACAACCCGGTTGGTCCCGAAGGATTCTCAGACCCGTCGGTGTTCTGCTGCGACGGCCCTCGTCTGGAAGAGTACCTTGCAGAGATGCGCCGTGAGGTGTTCAGCCGCCGTGACGGATATCTCACCGTGGGTGAGGCCCCCGGATTGCCTGCCGCCAGAACCGGCGAAATCACCGACCCGAAGAACAAGGAACTCGATATGCTGTTCCTCTTCGAACAGGTGGGGATCGATCATGGCGCATCCAAATGGGACGTCCGGCCATTTGAGCCCAAGAAGCTGCGCACGGTCATGTCCAATCAGCAGAATGCCGTTCGCGATGCCGGATGGGCAAGCCTGTATTTCGACAACCATGATCAGCCACGCGTGGTTTCCCGGTGGGGCGATACATCCACCGAGGAGCTTCGCATTCGTTCGGCGAAGGCCCTGGGGCTTCTGCTGCACATGCATCGTGGAACTCCCTATATCTATCAGGGCGAGGAACTGGGCATGACCAACGCCGGATTCACCAAGCTCGAACAGTACCGTGACATTGAATCGATCGATCTGTATCATCAGCGTGTGGTCGAGACCAAGATCCAGTCGTCGGACGACATGCTCCATGCAATGTCAATCATGAGCCGTGACAATGCCCGGACTCCGATGCAATGGGATGACACGAAATACGCCGGATTCACTGCATCGTATGCACCGGAGGAACCATGGATTTCGGTCAATCCCAACCACGATGTCGTCAACGCTCAGGTTGAGCTGAAGGATGATGACTCGGTGCTCGCCTTCTATAGGAAGCTCATTGATCTTCGACATACCGACAGTCTTGTCTCCGCTGGCGCGTGGAACATGCTTGACGAGAACGATCCGACCGTATATGCGTTTACCCGTTCACTGCCAGATGGTTCCGATGCTCATGGAGAGCTGTTGGTCGTAGTGAACCTGTCTTCGAAATCCGCCGCGCTTCCCGGTCAGACCGCACATCTGCTCGGAGTCGATGATGGCGCATCGAGCATCTCATCCATGGGTGGAATCGATTCCGAGCAGGTGGTGCTCAGCACTTATTCTCCCGAGCAGACTGCCGCCTCGTTGCTCACTGGTTCGTTGTCTCCATGGGAAGGCTTCATCTATCGCATTGATCGTTGACGTGCAATGATTCAGGGGGTGTGTGACGCATATGCAGTTGCTGCGGCACACACCCCTTGCCGTAAGCTATCGCACGATGATCTTTGGCGCGAGCAGCACGTGTTGCGAAGCCACATCCCTTACGAGTGAGGGGTCCTCGCTCCCATTGATCCTTTCGACAGCGATGCGAACAAGTTCATGGGCTATGTCAAGAGTTGGCTGTTCCAGCGAGGTAAAGCCAAGTGACTGGGCGGACGAGGTGTTGTCGAATCCTGTGATGGTAATTGGGCAATGGGGTGGGAGAAATGTGTGTGCCCCTGTTGCCAGGGTATCGCTCACGCAGACGATTGCATCCAAGTCGGGTTGCCGCTCGAGTAGTTTTCCACAGGCAATCTGACCTGCCCGAATGTTGTCTTCGGAATCGATGCGCAGAGTTGCAATCTCCCGCTGCGTGGAGAGTTTGGCAGTGAGCAGTGCCTGCTCCCAACCGGAGTATCTGTCGGCTCCCGTTCCTGATGGGTCCGGCCAGCCCATAAAGCCTATTCGCCGATGACCGGTGACGATGAGCTTCTGTGTCAGTTCGGAAATGCCCCGTTTGCCATCGACGTCAACCCATGCAAGCTTTGCATCATCGTCCGTTTCCTGCCCCCAAGGGCGTCCAAAGAGAACGAACGCCTGATGATGTTTCACGAGCCAGGATATTCGTGGATCCTCATACACGGTATCGGTCAAGATGAAGCAATCGACATCTCCGCCAGATACCAATGACGCGAATTGATGAATCTCATCAGCCTTCGAATCGGTTTTGTACAGCATGATTCGTAGGCCATGCTTGTCGGCTTCGCTGACCAGCGCATGCAGCAGGGGGTCGAATATCTGTGAGTATCCCGATGGAGCTATGCCGGCGGCAAGTGTGTAGCTGCGTTGAGCTCTGAGCCTGCGCGCTGACGCATTGGGAGTGTAGTGGAGTCTGGTGACCGACTCCTCGACTTTTGCCCGCGTCCTTTGCATGACAATCGAAGGATTGTTGAAATAGTTTGACACGGTCTGGGGCGATACGCCTGCATCGCGTGCAACGTCTTTGATACTGACCATGATTGCCTTTCGAAGCTGCATCCCACATCTTCAAGATCCACACCTGAAGGGTTGACATCGATACTCAGTATATCGTAATATGATCTGTAATTGGAACGTAAAAATTGTTTCAATCACGGTTCAGTGTCGAGCTTAAACGGGGGAATGGGATTTTATATCAATTCGTTCAAGAGATTTTCCAGCAAAAATTTTGTAACGTTAAAATTAGATTCGTAGAGAATAAGACGTTCTAAGGGGGATAAGGATCATGAAAAAGAAACTGGCTGTCGCAGCATCGACTTTTTCCGTTGTTGCAATGTTGCTTGCGGGCTGTGGAGGTAGCGGATTCAGCAGTGATAGCGCATCGAGCTCTGACAAGCTCACTTCAGATACGAGCAAGGAGCTCACGGTGCTCATCGCTTCCTCTGGCGACCCCGAAACCAATGCGGTGAAGAAAGCCGTGCAGGAATGGGCAACGAAGAACAAGAGGAAGGCAACCGTTTCGGTTGCCAGTGACATCAATCAGCAGCTCTCGCAAGGATTTGCATCTGGCTCTCCGACCGATGTGTTCTATCTCGCTCCTGATCAGCTTGCTGGCTATGCTTCGAGCGGTTCGCTACTTGCGTATGGCGACCAGATCTCGAATCGTAGCGATTACTATTCCAGCCTTCTGCAAAGCCTGACGTATGACGGCAAGCTGTATGCCATTCCCAAGGATGTGTCTACGCTCCAGCTCGTCATCAATACGGATATGTGGTCTGCTGCCGGATTGACATCTGCTGATTATCCGAAGACGTGGTCACAGCTCGAATCCGTAGCCAAGAAGCTTACGACTTCCAAACATGTCGGGCTGACTTTCTCTCCACAGTATGCGAGGGTCGGAACCTTCATGGCCGAAGCCGGAGGCGGACTCGTGAATGCGAAAGGAACAAAGGCAACTGCAAATTCTGCGCAGAGTCTGAAAGGGTTGACCGAAGTCAAGAAGCTCATCGCTAGCGGTTCCACCGCGTTCTCCTCCGACCTCGGCGCAGGCTGGGGCGGAGAGGCGTTTGGCACGGGAAAGGCGGCGATGACCATTGAGGGCAATTGGATTCTGGGATCGCTCGCTGCTGATTATCCAAATGTGAAATACAAGGTGATTGCATTGCCTTCCGGACCGGCTGGCAAGGGAACCATGCAGTTCACGAACGGCTGGGGCATCGCTCAGGACAGTCCGGATCAGAAGGGAGCGATAAGTCTGGTGAAGTATCTGACGACAAAGTCCGTAATGATGCAGTTTGCGAAGGCTTTCGGCATCATGCCCGGCAATTCGAAGTTTGCTGCAGATTGGAAGAAGGCATATCCCGATCAGGCCCCATTCATCGACGGTCTGCAATATGCAATCGGCGTTCCGACGGCCAAGGGGGCCAGCACGGTCGTCTCGGACTTCGATTCCCAGCTTGCACAGCTGAAGAATACCGAGCCGAAGACAATCCTCGACAAGACGCAGAAGAATTTGGACGCAATCTACAAGTAGCCATGCCAGCCATGCGAGACCCGCCTCACGGGTAGAGGTCTCGCATGCGGCTCGATAGAGAGGATCATGATGTTTTCATCAGCCAATCCCGGATCAAAGAAACGCGGGCATTCCTCAGATACCTCAATCAAGATCAATCACACCAGAGAACAGATTTCCGCATGGATGTTCTGTGCCCCCATGCTGATCATTCTTGGCGTCTTCCTGGTCATTCCAATCGTGATGGCGCTATGGGTGAGCTTCTCGGATTGGTCGGGGCGTGGCAGCCCATTTTCAAGTGGCGTGCATTTCATCGGACTGGGCAATTACGACTCGGTCCTGGTGACACCGGGTCTATCGCAAAGTGACTTCGGAACGGCGATTCGCAACAATGCCTGGTATACCTTGCTGGTCGTGCCATTGCAGACGCTACTGAGCCTGTTGCTGGCAGTAATGCTCAATCGCAGAATTCTCAAGGCGAAAGGCTTCTTCCGAACGGCGTTCTATTTTCCCTCTGTCACGAGTTCCGTCGCGATAACGGTGCTCTGGCTCTTCCTCTTTGGCTCGACAGGATCGATAAATGCGGTGCTTTCATGGTTCGGCATTAACGGACCGAATTGGTTCAACGACCCTCGTGGACTTCTGCAGATACTGTTCTCACATTTGGGAGTCAGCCAAGGGCCAGCGTTGCTGACCCAACATGGGCTGCTCGGCATCAGTTGGTGGGATTGGCTCTCTGGCCCATCGGTGGCCATGTTCGCGATCATGCTCATGGTCATCTTCACGACGTCAGGTACCTTCATGCTCATGTTCATCGCTGCCTTGCAAAGCATTGGTGAGGGAACCGAAGAAGCGGCGATCATGGATGGAACGAACGCATGGCAGAGGCTATGGCATGTAACGGTACCTCAATTGAAACCCACGATTTTCACGGTTGTCACGCTTGGAATCATTGGAACATGGCAGGTTTTCGACCAGATATACACAGGTACCAGGGGAGGGCCTTCGAAGACGACGCTCACTCCGGCGTATCTCTCCTATAGCGCTGCTTTCGATAATCAGGAATGGGGCCAGGGTGCTGCAATTTCATTCATTCTCTTCGTCATCATCGTCGTCATGACGTGGATTCAGCGCCAGATCATGAAGGATCGAAAGATGTCGCGTCGAAAGATTGCCTATTACGAGGCATTGAAGTCCGAGACGCGGGGATTGAGCAATGTGAGTGCATCGCAATTGCGTGGCAAGGGCAATCCTGACGTCGCCAATCGAGAAGGGAAGAATCATGAGTGATCGCAACACCGTGCACGCCCGCATAGCTTCAGCAGATGGCAGCAAGCGTGCATCGCGGACGATGGGCAAGGCCCTCCATAGGGTATTTTCCAGCTCATGGATCATCTATGTGGTGCTGATAATGCTTGCCGCCATATATATCATGCCATTCATCATCCAGATCGCGACTTCGTTCAAGACCGATGCCGATGCCGCGGCGAATCCCGTATCGCTTATCCCTGCTGTCTGGACGACGGCAGCCTACCAGCGTCTGTTCCTGAACTCGGACTTCCCTCTGTGGTTCAAGAATTCGGTGATTGTAACCGTGTTCGTCACGACCGGTCGGGTATTTTTTGATTCGATGGCTGGCTATGCCTTGTCCCGATTGCATTTCAGGGGCAGAGACACGATATTTGCACTGCTGGTTGCGGTGATGAGTGTGCCCATGGTCGTTTTGCTCATTCCAAAGTTCCTGATTATCAAGAGCCTGGGAATCTATGACAGCTATTTCGGTATGATTCTGCCGCTGCTGATTGATGCAAGTGGTGTGTTCATCATGAGGAATTTCTTTGAATCGATACCGCAGAGTGTCGAGGAGCAGGCAAAGATAGACCGGGCAGGGACATTCAGAATCTTTTGGTCGATTGTGCTGCCCATGGCACGTCCGGCTCTGATAACCATAACGATTCTATCCTTCCAGGGATCTTGGAACGAATTGTCGCATTTCATCGTCGCAACGCAGTCTCCATCCCTGACGACATTGACCAAGGGCGTGGCCTCACTGGCAAGCGGACAGCTCAGCGCAGGCACCCAGTATCCAATAAAGCTAGCCGCCGCGGCAATTATGACGGTCCCCGTAGCGGTGCTTTTCTTCATATTCCAGAAACGAATCATGAATACGAATGAAGGTTCGGTCAAGGAATGATTCATAACGAAACGAGCTCAACAATGCATAAGAACGCTCAGCACAGTGCACAGCACATACCCACACAGCCTTGGCTGCATGACAGGGAGGTCATTGTCTCTGCTCCGGCACAGTTGTGGAGCAACGGCGACGGTCTGATAGATGGCGAAGGAGTGAGCGGTTTCTATGTGGGCGACACTCGTATGATTTCGGCAGTCAGCGTGGTCGTTAACGGAGTGGAACCCCAGATGGTCAGACATTCGGTGCAGCAATCAAACTCATCGTCGAATGTCTATTTGGCGCGTAACATAACGGGAAGCACGGTGGACCCCATGTTTCGCATCGATGAATGCCGCGAAATCGGTGACGGACTGCTGACGCTTGAGTATCGTTTGCGCAATGGTCTGCAACGCTCGACCCATCTCGTCTTTGAGCTGCACATATGCATCGACAACACCGATATGCAAAGCATCAAAGGTGGGGTGGCTCGGATGTCCGAGACTTCTCAGACACTTCACATTGCAGTGGGCGACAGCGCATGTGACGTGAATTCCGATGCGGGTGCGCTGCGTATCAGTGCTAGCCCCGATGCTGAGGTCAGGGGTGAAGGGCTTGAATGCTCGTTTATCTGGGATATTGACATTCCACCGTCTTCGCAAACCACGCTTCAATGCTCTGCGCATGCTCGCAGTCCAAGACGCGTCGTGGTCCCAGCGCGTGGAAAGGCCTCTTGGCATGATGCGCTCATCTCGACGTGGGATTCAAGGCTCGATGCATGGGTTTCCCGTTCCTTGCAAGATCTGGAAGCATTGAGGATGTCGATTCCAGAGCTTCCCGACGATGAATTCCTGGCTGCCGGCGCGCCTTGGTTCTTCACGCTCTTTGGGCGCGATTCGCTATGGGCCGCGCGGTTCATGCTCCCGATCACCAACATTCCTGCTCTTGGAACTTTGCGGACGCTGGCGCATTTTCAGGCTGAAGCGTCCGATTCTTCGACCAATGCGGAACCAGGGAAGATACCGCATGAACTTCGAGCGCAGGCTATGGAATATGCAGGCGCTTTCGCAGAGCATCATCTCGATCTGCCGCCGCTATATTACGGAACGGTTGATGCCACGGCACTGTGGGTCATACTCTTTGCAGAGCTTGTGGATTCTCATATTGCGAAGTCCGAAGTCGAGGCGCTCCTGCCTCATATGGAACGTGCGCTCGAATGGATCAGAGATTTTGGTGATGCCGATGGTGATGGCTTCCTCGAATACGTCGATACTTCCGGGCACGGCCTTGCGAATCAGGGTTGGAAGGATTCTGGCGATTCGGTCCGGTGGCGTGACGGGAGCATTGCCAAGGGGCCGATTGCGCTCTGCGAAGTGCAGGGTTACGCGTATCAGGCAGCAATGGATGGCGCTCGTATGCTCGATGCGTTCGGCAGGAAGGGCGGGGATCAGTGGAGATCGTGGGCATCGAAGCTGAAAGAACGATTCAATGCACAATTCTGGATCTCGGATGAATCTGGCCGGTATCCGGCGATCGCCTTGGATGGAGACAAACGACCGGTTGACTCACTGACCAGTAACATAGGGCATCTTCTGGGGACTGGCATCATCGATGGCGACGGCGTAGACGCCATAGCGAGTCGGTTGATGTCTCCTGAACTCAATTCTGGATACGGCATCCGCACACTCAGCTCGCAATCAGGCGGGTATTGGCCTTTGAGCTATCATTGCGGCTCTGTGTGGGCACACGACACGGCAATCGCAATGCTCGGACTGTATCAAGAGGGTAGAGCGAAGCAGGCTCGCATCATTGGCGAAGAGCTCATCAAGGCTGCAGAGCAGTTCGATTATCAGATGCCCGAGCTCTATTCTGGCGATGCCGCACCGAATCTGGTTCCCTATCCTGCTGCATGCCATCCCCAGGCATGGTCTGCGGCGTCTTCGATTGCTGTCTATAAGGTCTTTCAAGACAATCGGAGCTGAGGCTGCCATTCCCCGCGGTCCCCACCTCTTCTCTCGTCTCTCGGCAGAATCGGCTATGGGATGATGAGGGTCCTGTCCGGCAGCGCGTTCCACCACGCTCTGTCGGCCGCGTAATCGTTATGATGCAGCCCCGTCATAGAGTTGGGAGCTTGCCATAAGCAGCAATGATCTGCCATGATGAATTGGCGTGTTCTTTACCGGATGTAGACCGACCCAAGTTTTCGATGTGCTATAGCTTGACTTGAGAGGGACTTAAGTTAGCAAGGCTCATTCGAGCAGCTGGATGGGGCTGTTTCCACCGGCGAACGGGGAGGATGTCATGTCAAGACTCATAATAGTTTCCAATCGACTGCCTTTTTCGATGGAAGAGAACGAAGATAAATCATTCGCACTGCGACAGAACGTTGGCGGACTGGCGACCGCAATCGGACCATATCATAAGACTCACCGCGACAGCATCTGGGTAGGCTGGAGTGGCATCGATGCCTCCGAGCATACGAAGTCAGAGGTAGAGAGCATCAAGAAGGAGTTCTCCGATCGCCGCTGCGTCCCGATTTTCCTTGATGAATCAGAGGTCAAGGGCTACTATGCTGGCTTTTCGAATGATACCTTGTGGCCGTTGCTGCACGATTTTCCGCATGAGGCGAATTTCAACGAGGAAACCTTCAATATCTATGCCGATGTCAACGAGAAATTCGCTGACATGGTCGCGCCGCTGATTCATAAGGGTGACACCGTCTGGATTCAGGACTACCACTTGATGCTGCTGCCCCAGATGTTGCGCGAGCGCTTCCCGAAGGCTTCGATCGGCTGGTTCCTGCATGTCCCATTCCCAAGCCCTGAGATCTTCCGCTCCCTGCCGTGGAGCCGCGAGATACTCAATGGCATTCTGGGGGCCGATCTGGTTGGATTCCATACCGTCGACTATGCGAATAGCTTCAAGGCTTCCGTGAAGCTTCTGCTTGGCAAGGACGTTGACGAACAAGGCCACGTTGAGCTGGAAGACGGTCGTAGAAGCACCGTTGACGCATTCCCTATCGGCATCGACTACAACCTGTATCGCCGCACGTCTCGGTCGAACCTCGCAACTGAGATGCGCAGGGGCATCGAAGCGGTCTGTGGCAAGCGCACTGGTCAACGCTATGCGACATCGCTGACTGCGGAAAGCAATGCCGCGACCGAGGCTTCCACCAAGGAGGGCGCACGGTGGAGTCACTACTCACGCGAAGACCTGCCAGAGCTCACGCTTGCAAGGTTCGCAGCTTCCGGCAGTCCCAAGCCCAACAAGGTCATCGTCTCCATCGATCGACTCGATTACACCAAGGGAATTCCCGAACGTCTCCGCGCGTTCGAACTGATGCTGGGCAAATATCCTGAATGGATCGGCCATGTCACCTATTACCTGCTCGCCACGCCTTCACGCGAGAATGTGCCGACATACAAGCGTCTGAAGGAGCAGGTGGACCAGTTGGTCGGACAGATCAACGGCAAGTACTCGCTGCTCTCGTGGAACCCGATTCACTACATCACCCGGTCGCTTCCCATCAAGCCGGTGTGTGGAATCTATGCGGCAGGGGATGTCGCGCTGGTCACGCCACTTCGCGACGGCATGAACCTGGTCGCCAAGGAATACCTCGCGTGCCATGATGGACGGGCAGGCGCACTCGTCCTTTCGGATATGTGCGGGGCTGCGCGTGAGCTTGACCAGGCGTTCATAGTCAACCCATACGATACCTCTGCCGTGTGCGAGGCGCTGCATGATGCGCTTGAGATCTCGAATGAGGATTCCAGACGCCGTAACATCGCCATGCAGGCAAGGTTGAAGTTCAGGACAGCGGCGACATGGTGCACTGGATTCCTTGCATCGCTGGCTCAGGTTGCCAGCACGAGCCTTGCGGACAAGCGTCTTCGCATGGATCAGCGCAACACGATGATGGAGCAGTGGGATAAGGCAGGGAGCCGCTTGCTCCTGCTTGACTATGATGGCACGCTCACGCCGCTTGTGCGCACTCCGGATCGCGCAAGACCCACACAGGGACTGCGATCGCTGATTCGCCGCGTCGCTTCGGACCCTGCGGTCACGCTGTACATCGTTTCCGGGCGCTCGCACGAAACGATGGGCGCCTGGTTCGGCGATCTGCCAGTCGGTCTCATCGCTGAGCACGGCGTATGGCGAAGCGGCTATGATTCGAAGGCCGACAGTGGCACAGGCCGAAAATGGACGCGTCTCGAAGGTCTTCCTGATGCCGCTGAGTGGAAGAAGAGGATTGAGCCAATCATGCGGGAATCCGTCGATTCCCTCGAGAAGTCCTTCATCGAGCAGAAGGACGATGCGATGGCATGGCATTACCGTCTCAGTGACCAGCGCAAGGCGAACGTGGAAAGAATGAGGCTTCTTGAGAAGCTTCGTGCCATAACGGGGAAGCTTGGCCTGATGGTGATGGAGAATGCCAAGGTCGTCGAGGTGTGTCCTGTCGCCGTGAGCAAGGGCCAGGCCGTCGCTCCGATTCTTGAGAGCGGTGATTATGACTTCATGCTTGCAGCAGGAGATGACTCGACCGACGAGACGATGTTCGCCGTCATGCCTGAGAATTCATGGAGCATCAAGGTCGGTGCCGGCATCACCCGCGCACAGTCCCGTCTTTTGAACGCTGCGTCCGTTCAACGCCTGCTTGGGTACCTCGCCGCAGAGTCGGAAGCGACCCGTGCATGAACGGTAGCATCGGAGGATAGGCTGGTTTCTTCAACGTGCAGTTCTTGCACTGCGAAATCTCGCAAATCTTTGGCTTCATACAGTCTGTAGCGTCTACTATTGTCGTTGTTCCGACATAGGACGCAGTGAACCGCTCAGCAAGACATTCCTGAGCGGTTCACTGCTTCGCTTTCAGCAGTGTCGCCACAAGTTTGCAAGCCTTTTGAGATGAGGGACATGACCGACGAGCAGCGCATATATCTTCCGGATTCAATCCGTACGAATGGTGCGACACCCAATCCCTGGTGGTCGAATGCAGTCGTGTATCAGATATATCCCAGAAGTTTTCAGGACTCCAACGGCGATGGCATTGGTGACATCCCCGGCATCACGTCACGGCTGGACTATCTTGCAGATCTGGGCATCGACGTTATTTGGCTCAGCCCCGTTTATAAGTCTCCGCAGGATGACAATGGCTATGACATATCGGATTATCAGGCGATCGACCCTGTTTTTGGCAATCTCTATGATATGGATGACTTGATCGCCGGCGTTCATGAGCGTGGCATGAAGCTCATCATGGATCTTGTAGTGAACCATACGTCCGACGAACATGCATGGTTCAAGGCTTCGCGTGGACGGGTCGACGGCTATACCGACTGGTATTGGTGGCGTCCTCCAAAGCCTGGCCATGTTCCTGGCACTCCAGGCGCAGAACCCAACAACTGGGGTTCTGATTTTGGAGGTTCCGCATGGGATTTCGATGCCGATCGCGGTGAATATTATCTGCACTCGTTCTCTCCCAAGCAACCAGACTTGAACTGGGAAAATCCAAATGTGCGACAGGCCATTTTCGACATGATGAATTGGTGGATGGATCGAGGCATCGATGGATTCCGCATGGATGTCATCACTTTGATTTCGAAGCCTGTCTTGGAGGATGGCACCTTGCCGGATGGCGAGCCTGGCGAAGATGGCTATGCGAATTCCCAGAAGGTCGCCGCGGATGGGCCTAGGCTCGATGAGTTCCTTTCCGAGATGCGACGCGAGGTCTTCGATGGCCGAGAGGGTACGCTGACCGTCGGCGAGGCTCCAGGCATCACCCCAGACAGGGATCGTCACATCACCGATCCAGCCAATGGCGAGCTTGACATGCTCTTCCTCTTCAAGCACGTCGAATTCGATGAGAAGGGCAGCAAATGGAATCCTCTGCCGTTGGACATCGTTCCTCTCAAGCGAATAATGACGCAGGAGCAGAGTGCCGTGCAGGATGCCGGGTGGAGCAGCCTGTTCTTCAACAATCATGACCAGCCCCGTGTGGTGTCGCGTTGGGGAGACACCTCCACCGACGATTTGCGCCGTTATTCCGCCAAGGCGCTCGGTCTGATCCTTCATATGCATCGAGGAACGCCATATGTCTATCAAGGCGAGGAGCTGGGCATGACGAATGCCGGGTTCACGGCCCTTGACCAATACCGTGACATCGAGTCTCTGGACCTCTATCGAGTGCGCGTGCTGTCGATGCATCTGTCAACCCACGATCAGATGATCGACGCGCTCGGGCGACGCAGTCGAGACAATGCGCGAACCCCCATGCAATGGGACGGCACTCGGTATGCAGGATTCATGCAGCCCAGTATGGACGGGCATCCATGGCTTCCCGTGAACATCAACAAGCGATACATCAACGTGCGCAATGAGCAGCGAAACCCGAGCTCGGTCCTCACCTTCTACAAGGAGCTGATTCACCTGCGTCACAGCGACCCTGTGGTGGCGGCAGGCGATTTTACCCTCCTCGATGCAGATGACCAGCGCGTGTATGCATTCACCAGGTCCATTCCTCTTATTGACCTTCCCGGTCATGCGGATGGCGTGGCCCATGGTTCGGAAGATGTGGACCGCATTGTAGTCGTCGCGAATCTGACCAGTCGCACGGCGCAGATTCCGCCACAAACCGCCAACATCATCGGTCTCGACCCATCCTGGACGATTGTCGCTGAAGGCATGATCGATCAGGATCGAGTGCTTATCAGCAACTATTCCGTCGATCATTCCGCCACTGCGCTCGTTACCGGCAGACTTTCACCCTGGGAGGCCTTCGTCTACCGCGTGTAGCCGCGCATTTGGCCATTGCACCGCGGCATTTCAGAGAAAGCAATGGAAAAGACTTCCAGCAATCAGTATTCCTGCCTCACACGGAAGCCCTTGGTGCGCAAGGTGTCCAATATAAGGGCGATATGGTCAGGCCCATTCGTCTCAACGGTCACCTCGAGCAGCACCCCATTGCGATAGTGACCAGATGCCTTGAACTGGTCGTGGTTAAGCTCAATCACGTTGGCTCGCAAAGTCGCCAGAAGGTTGGCTATCGCTGCCAGCTGGCCTGGGATATCGGGCAATTCCACCCCGAACTGCATGATTCTGCCACGTGAGATCATGCCCCGCTGGATGACCGCACCAATGGTAACGGTGTCGATGTTGCCGCCAGACAATATCGGAACGATCACATGCTTGCCGGGAGCGGACTGGAAGACCTGGCTGTTTTTGGACAGCTGGTTCAGCGCTGCCAAAGAAACGGCACCGGCTGCTTCAACGACCAGTTTGTGCTTCTCAAGCATGAGCAGAATCATTTCCGAAATATCGCGCTCGCTCACCAGAACAAGATCGTCAAGATACTGATTCAGCAGGCTGAATGTCAGATCGCCGGGGCGCTTCACCGCAACGCCCTCGGCAGAGGTATTCACATTCGTCGCCTCAACCACATGGCCCGCGGCCAGGGAGTCATGCCAAGCGGGAGAGCCTTCCGGAGTGGCTCCGATCACATGAACGTCCGGCTTGAAGTTCTTCACTGCCATGGCAATTCCCGCGGCCAGGCCGCCGCCGCCCATGGGAACGACGATGTCGGTCACATCGGGCACGTCGTGAAGTATCTCCAATGCGATGGTGCCCTGCCCGCATATCACGTCGTAGTCATCGAAGGGATGAACGAAGGTGATGTCGTTTTCATCTGACTGTCGAACGGCGTATGCGAAGCTTTCGTCAAAGACATTGCCTTCCAACACCACATCCGCTCCATATGCACGAGTCGCATCGACCTTCAGAGGCGGTGTGATCTGTGGCATCACTATCGTCGCCTTCGCGCCGCGTTCGCGTGCGGCGTATGCGACACCTTGGGCGTGGTTGCCGGCAGAGGCGGTGATTATGCCCTTGTCGAGCTGATCCTGCGGCAAGGATGCGATCTTGTTGTAGGCCCCACGAATCTTGAATGATCCGGTGCGCTGCAGGTTCTCGGGCTTCAATTTGATCGAGAAGCCGGTCATTTCGCTCAAGATCTGCGAAGGAATGATATCCGTATGGCGAACCGTTCCAGAAAGCCTTTGAGCGGCTTGGTTTAAATCTTCAACATGGTTTCGCGAAAGAAACGCCTCAATTTCATCAGATTGCATGTCTCACATTATGAACCATGCGTGCGGCATGACACTCGAACGGTTTCAAGGCATGAGACGCAGAGCTCAGAATTTCGGCCAGAATTGTCACGCTCGACATCCACGGGCCCTTTCAGTGAAGACCGGTGCATTTGCCAGAGAATGAATGACGGATTGCCGCACATGAATCAATCGGGACTTCTTACCCCGCTTAGCCCAAAAAATCAAGTCTGTTGCATACAAAACATATTTGCTACATTTCAGGTGCAGAAGGAATCTGGAATTCATCCCACAGAATGTGCAAGCGCGAATCTCGCGAATCTTGCGGACCTCGAGCGCACTGAGAAGACGAACATAGAGAGAGGGAGCTGTTGATGTCGTTGGCAGACCTAGCGGATCGCATGCGTAATCCATCCAAGGCTTCAGACTTGAGCCGCTTTAATTCCACCGTCAAATCGCGAAAGGCGGTTCATGCCAGAAAGGCGGTGAGATTGACCTTGGCGGGAATCATGGCTCTCAGCCTAGGACTGACGGCCGCATGCGGGTCAGGCAGCTCGTCTTCGGCTTCAGACGAATCAGGATCAACCAGCGGCTATCCGGTCACCATCAAGAACGCATATGGATCGGTCACCTTGAAAAGTAAGCCCACGCGCATCTCAACTGTTGGATGGACAACCTATGATGCCGTTCTTTCGCTTGGAGTGCTTCCCGTGGATATGCCGAAGATGTCAGATGGCGATGCACAGAACGGTATGTACAGCTGGACCGCTGCAAAGGTCAAGGCACTCGGCGGTACGGGCAGCAAGGCACCGCAGCTGCATGACGAGTCCGACAGCATCGACACCGAGGCGATCGCTTCGAGCAATCCGGATCTGATAATCGCCACTCAGTCCGGCATCACCAAGCAGCAATATCAGACCATGAGCAAGATCGCTCCAACGCTTGCGTATCCGAAGGAGGCCTGGGCGACACCATGGCGGGACGTCGTCACCATCGCAGCAAAGGCCTTGAACATGCAGGCAAAGGGCAAGCAAGTCCTCGCAGATGATGAGGCTGCCATCAAGAAGGCCGTTGACGCCAAGCCGAACATCAAGGGCAAGACCGCCGCAGTCATGTATTTCGACACCACGAAGCTCTCGACGGTCAGCGTCTATACGACGCTTGATACCCGCCCTGAATTCCTCAACGACCTCGGCTTGAAGACACCGGCCTCAGTGAAGAAAATCTCTGCCAGCACCGATTCATTCTACAAGGATATTTCCAGCGAAAACGTCGATCAGCTCGATGATGTGGACATCATCGTCACCTATGGCGACAGTTCGACCCTCAAGACCTTGCAGGCAGATCCGCTCATCGGGAAGATCCCGGCCATCAAGCGTGGCTCGGTGGTCGTCATCGACAGTTCGTCCGCACTGGAATCGGCGATAGCGCCGTCATCGCTTTCGATTCCAGCCACCGTAGGCCAATACGTCGGTCTCCTTTCCAAGGCAGCGGATAACATCTGAACAATTGCACTTCGATTCGATCTGGCGCACCACGCCTCAACCATGGATTCCTGCTCAGACATCTAGGCCATGGAAGATGTGTCGCCAGAGAAATTCGAAGGCCCTCGAACGAAAAGTGAATGAGGAATGAACACTGTGTCGAAATCAAGGAATGGTCGGCTGACGTTATTCCTCTGTCTGGGATGTGCCGCGCTCGTGGCACTTTGCTTGGTTTCCGTGGCAATTGGCTCGCGAACCGTGCCTTTCGACGAGGTGTTTCATGCGTTTTCAGACCCATCCGATTCAAGCGTTTCGGCAGCGGCAGTAAGACTCCGGGTGCCGCGAACGGTGCTTGGCATTCTCGCGGGAATATCGCTTGCAGTCGCAGGAACCCTCATGCAGGGAATGACGAGGAACCCCCTCGCCGATCCGTCGATCCTGGGCTTGAATAGCGGAGCAGCCTTCGCGATTGTCCTTTCCATGGCCTTCTTCGGCCTAGATGCGCCTCAGCAATACGTTTGGGTGGCCTTGATCGGGTCGTCCATCGCTGCGCTCGCAGTGTGGCTTCTCGGTTCAATGGGACCAAGCGGGGCAACCGTCCTCAAGCTGACCCTGGCCGGAGCCGTCATCACTGCAATGCTGTCCTCGCTGACATCGGCCGTATTGCTTCCACGCATTCAGGTGATCTCGACCTATCGTTTCTGGCAGGTCGGCGGTCTGTCAGGCGCGCGTTTCGCATTGATGACTCCTGTGCTGCCTTTGATAGTCGGAGGTCTTGTCCTCGCTCTTGTCACGATTCCCGGAATCAATGCTCTTGCCATGGGCGACGAGCTTGCAGAAGGATTGGGGAGCCGGGTGAAGCTGACTCGTGGAATTGCTTGGATAGCCGCTGTTCTGCTCTCAGCTGGCACAACGTCCCTCACTGGTCCGATTGGTTTTGTGGGTCTGGTGGTTCCTCATGCCGCACGGCTGATCGTAGGTTCGGATTACCGTCACATACTTGCCATCTCCGTGATTCTCGGACCGATGCTGCTGTTGGCTTCAGACATCGTCGGACGCATCCTCACTCGTCCGTCGGACATCGAGGTCGGCATAGTAACCGCAATCATCGGTGCGCCATTCTTCATCATCCTTGCCCGCGGTCGAATGCTTCGTCAGGTTTGAGGAAGGGGAATCATGAACGGCACCTATGGTGGACAGACGCTTGGCACTCGAAGATCTTCGCAGAGAGCGGTGTCAGTCATGTCGGCCTTGCTTATTCTGGCCTTCGCCTTGCTCTATTCCGACATTGTTTTCGGCGACTCGACGTATTCCTTCTCCGATGTCGTGAATGTCATGGCAGGCCACGCTCCGTCCGGCATCACCTTCGTCATCGGAGAGCTCAGACTTCCCCGGGCGCTGACCGCATTCGCCTGCGGGGCGCTCTTTGGCATGGCCGGCGCAAGCTTTCAACGGTTGTTGCACAATCCGCTTGCAAGCCCGGATATCATCGGCATCACCGAGGGAGCGAACACGGCTGCCGTCTTTGGCATCGTTGTCCTTGGCATCTCCGGCCTGCAACTCAGCGCATTCGCCATTCTTGGTGGGCTCGCCACTGCGATAGTGGTCGCATTGCTCACATTTCATCATGGATTCGCCCCTCAGCGGCTCGTATTGATAGGCATCGCCGTCGGCGCCATGCTTAATGCCATCAGCTCCTGGATGCTCGTACGCGCCGATCAATGGGATATTCAATCCGCCTCCCGGTGGCTCACCGGCAGTCTTGCGGATGCTGATTGGACATATGCCATCATCACGATCATTGCCCTCACGATTGGCTGTGCCTTGGTGATGCCGTTGAGTCGCCAACTCGATATGCTCCGACTGGGAGACGGCATCGCAGCGGGGCTCGGTATAAGGGTCGGTCTGGCACGTGCGGCCATTGTCGTTGTTGCCGTCCTGATGCTTTCGATTGCGACGAGCGCAGTCGGTCCCATCGCCTTCGTCTCGTTCCTCGCAGGGCCTATCGCCGTGAGACTGATTCGCTCAGGTTCTTCGGCAATCGTCACCTCAGGTCTGGTCGGTTCATGCCTTGTCCTTGGATCTGACATCATCGCCCAGCATGCAACGGGGACACAGTTCCCTGTCGGAGTCGTTACCAGTGTGGTCGGTGGTCCGGTCCTCGTCATTCTCATGTACTTTTCCATGAGGAAGGAGTCACAACTATGAAACCGCAGGAATCCGATGTCATGGCTTCTGCTGAACATTCCCTCGGTCCCGTCATTCGAAACGCAGGACAGGCTGCGAGACGGACCGTGACGCAGGCAGCGGGTACCACGAGTGCCCGCTCTGCCAGCCTTTCAGCAGAGAAGGTCAGCGTTGCCTATGGCAGGCATCTCGCTGTCAAAGGCGTGGACCTCGATGTTCACGGCGGCCAGATAGGTGCGATAATCGGCGCAAATGGCTGTGGCAAGTCGACCTTTCTTCGAGCCTTGGCGCGACTGGTGAAGCCGCAGGGCGGCACGGTGATACTTAACGGGCATGACATTGCGAAGCTGCCGACCAAACGCGTCGCGACGCAGCTTGGCATCCTTCCTCAATCGCCGATCGCTCCCGATGGCATCACCGTGTCTGACCTTGTCTCGCGGGGAAGATACCCATACCACAAGTTCGGCTCAGCATGGTCACGCCAGGATCAGGATGCCGTTGACCATGCCTTGGCAGTCACGCACATGGCCGAACTGGCCGATCGCAGCGTGGACCAGCTTTCCGGAGGCCAACGTCAGCGCGCCTGGATTGCCCTTACGCTTGCGCAGGATACTGACATTCTTCTTCTTGATGAGCCGACCACTTATCTCGATGTCGCCTATCAGCTTGAAGTCCTTGATCTGCTTGCGGATTTGAATGCAATCGATGGAATCACCATAATCATGGTGATTCATGACATCAATCTGGCCGCAAGGTACGCCGATTGGATTCTGGCCATGAAAGACGGTGAATGCGACACAATCGGCACGGCGGAAGAGGTCGTCACCCCAGAGGTCATCAGCCGCGTCTTCGGAATGGATGTTCGCATTATCCAGGATCCAGAAAGCTCAACGCCAATGATAATCGCAGATTCGCGCCATGCGCTCGCGCCAAAGCGTGCAATGTTCGAAGAGGAGAAGCTATGAGGCCCAGCAATCTTTCCAATGATCGACACATCAAGGATGATCGCCCAGGAGCGAGGCCATATCGCGTTCATGTCGTAAAACGCATCCCTCTCTCTCCAAGCTTCGTGAGACTCGTATTCGAAGGTGACGATCTTGTCGATTTCGGCACCGATGGCTTCGACCAAAGAATCAAGCTGCTGCTGCCACTTGAGGGCGGCCGTTGGGGCGATCCTGACATGTGCTCGCCTCAGTCGATACACAAGGGTTCATGGTGGGAACGCTGGTCCGCGCTGCCTCCAGAAGACCGCAATCCGATGCGCACCTATACGATTCGGGCGATCGACCCCGTGTCACGCCAGCTAACCGTCGATTGCATTCTCCACGACAACCCCGGTCCGGCCGGAGCTTTCGTGTGGAAGGCGCAGCCGGGTGATGAAATCTTCGTCATAGGGCCGGACGAGCACTCCATTCACTCCGCGGAAGGCATTGATTTTCACCCCGGGGATGCAAAGAACCTGCTGCTGGTCGGCGATGAGACTGCCGTTCCTGGAATCGGCGGGATCCTCGCGTCATTGAAGAACGCTGCATGGCGCGGGCATGGAGTCGCATTGCTTGAGGTTCCCGATTCTCGGGATATGGAGGCATTGAATCAGACAGCGGGCTTCGTCGACGCGGCAGAGCTTGGCTTCACCATTGATTGGGTCGCCCGTTCGGATTCACATCGCCCTGGTGAACCGGACATTGAACGAGGAGCCAGTCTGATATCTCGCATGCGTACCTATGCTGCCACGAACCTTGCGATGCTGAGCCACGGCGATGCGTCTTCGAATCCGTCTTCGAGACAGTCCATCGCCCTGGAAGACGTCGATGTAGACAGGGAATTGCTATGGGAGACTCCCGAATCGGCGATTGGACGCCCGTTCTATGCATGGATGGCTGGTGAGGCTTCGGTAATTCGCACCCTTCGGCGCATGATTGTGCAGCAATACGGCGTTGACCGCTCAGCTGTTGCCTTCATGGGGTATTGGCGTGCAGGCAAACCCGAAATGTGATCTGATCGTGATGGCATCCCGCTGCTCTGCCAGGAGAATTCGGCGAAGTCACAATGTCCGTATGGGAATTTGCGAAATCGTTGAGCGACAGCCGTGGATACATCGCGCAGCCCGTTCCTTCTTGTCTTAGGAGCAGAGAGAACAAGGATCAGTCCCTCTGCGTGCCATCAGTCGTTCGCTGCAATCGTTTCATCGACCAGTTTCGGCAGTGCGTCCTGAATCGGGTCATGTATCAGCCGGGTCGCAATTGAATCATATTGAGTGCGTCCCATGTTCATGATGGTCACAGGCACCCCCGCCTGTGCCGCAACCGGAACCAACGACGCTGCCGGATACACCTCAAGCGTTGAACCGATCACCCAGAATTCATCGGCCGAAGATGCCAGACGCATGCTCTTCTCCATGGAGCCGTCCGGCAAGGCCTGTCCAAAGTACACCACGTCGGTCTTGATGATTCCGTTGCAAGGCATGTTTCCACTGAATGGGAGCTTGCGATGGCAGCATGGATCGGGCTCGGCGTCAAGATTGTCCATGATCTCGGCGGTGTCATATTCGGCGCCGCATTTCATGCAGTGCGAGGTGCCGATGGTCCCGTGGAGGTTGACGATGACGTCATCGCTGTTGCCTGCCTTCTCATGAAGTGCATCAAAGTTCTGCGTCGCCAGCAGAGTCAGCAGCCCCGCATGCTCAAGCTTTGCCAGGGCCTTGTGAGCGACTCCGGGTTGCGCGCCCCATACCGGCGACTCCTTTTGCCACCGCCATGAGTATTCACGTGCCTTCTTGTCGGAAAGGAATGAGTCGAGGTCATATACATTCATCTGCTCGGGATGTTTCGTCCAGACGCCTTCGGGTCCGCGGAAATCCGGAATGCCCGCTGAAGTTGAAATTCCGGCGCCTGTCAGTACTGCGATCTTTTTAGCCATACTCAAGTCTTACCACGAAAGAAGCGCATTTTATCGAGACATTGTCTTGGCAGATGCGCCTGTGACGGAGAGTTCGATTCATCGAAATCACATGGAAATGACATCTAGGTCATAATAGGAAGGACGACACGCAGGTGAGGGAAAAATATGACTGTCTGAAAGCAATGTGAATCGGAGCGCTCTGATGCGCGGCTGGTGTTTCACATAAATCCGACACACCGAGAGAAGCGTTTATTTTCAACGTCTCTCGGTTTAATCACACCCGCAAAGATGCGAAACAGCCCAAAAGAGTGTAGGCTTGTACTTCGCTGCTCAACACGGCGGATTTCTCCAAGTGAGAGAACAAAGCTTGTTGGTGTGGTGGTGGTTTGAGAACTCAAGAGTGTATTTGTACTACTTTTTATAGTCAATTAATTGCCAGTTTGGCGTGAGCCTGGGTTTGTGCCTGGGTGTCCGGGAGGACTTAATGATCGTCATTTTTTTGTGTGGTTCGTCTTTTAGACGAATCCGTCAATATGAATTATTTTAGGAGTCGTTTTCGATTCTTCATGTTTTTTTGTGGAGGGTTTGATTCTGGCTCAGGATGAATGCTGGCGGCGTGCTTAACACATGCAAGTCGAACGGGATCCGAGGCGCTTGCGTCTCGGTGAGAGTGGCGAACGGGTGAGTAATGCGTGACTAACCTGCCTCATACTCTGGAATAGCTCCTGGAAACGGGTGGTAATGCCGGATGTTCCGACCTTCCGCATGGATGGTCGGGAAAGTGTTAGCGGTATGAGATGGTGTCGCGTCCTATCAGCTTGTTGGTGAGGTAATGGCTCACCAAGGCTTTGACGGGTAGCCGGCCTGAGAGGGCGACCGGCCACATTGGGACTGAGATACGGCCCAGACTCCTACGGGAGGCAGCAGTGGGGAATATTGCACAATGGGGGAAACCCTGATGCAGCGACGCCGCGTGCGGGATGACGGCCTTCGGGTTGTAAACCGCTTTTAATTGGGAGCAAGCGAGAGTGAGTGTACCTTTTGAATAAGCACCGGCTAACTACGTGCCAGCAGCCGCGGTAATACGTAGGGTGCAAGCATTATCCGGAATTATTGGGCGTAAAGAGCTCGTAGGCGGTTTGTCACGCCTGGTGTGAAAGTCCATCGCTTAACGGTGGATCTGCGCCGGGTACGGGCAGGCTAGAGTGCAGTAGGGGAGACTGGAATTCCCGGTGTAACGGTGGAATGTGTAGATATCGGGAAGAACACCAATGGCGAAGGCAGGTCTCTGGGCTGTTACTGACGCTGAGGAGCGAAAGCATGGGGAGCGAACAGGATTAGATACCCTGGTAGTCCATGCCGTAAACGGTGGATGCTGGATGTGGGGCCCATTCCACGGGTTCCGTGTCGGAGCTAACGCGTTAAGCATCCCGCCTGGGGAGTACGGCCGCAAGGCTAAAACTCAAAGAAATTGACGGGGGCCCGCACAAGCGGCGGAGCATGCGGATTAATTCGATGCAACGCGAAGAACCTTACCTAGGCTTGACATGTTTCGGACCGTCCCAGAGATGGGGCTTCCCTTCGGGGCCGATTCACAGGTGGTGCATGGTCGTCGTCAGCTCGTGTCGTGAGATGTTGGGTTAAGTCCCGCAACGAGCGCAACCCTTGCCTTGTGTTGCCAGCGCGTCATGGCGGGAACTCACAAGGGACCGCCGGGGTTAACTCGGAGGAAGGTGGGGATGACGTCAGATCATCATGCCCCTTACGTCTAGGGCTTCACGCATGCTACAATGGCCGGTACAACGAGATGCGACATGGCGACATGGAGCCAATCTCTTAAAACCGGTCTCAGTTCGGATTGGAGCCTGCAACTCGGCTCCATGAAGGCGGAGTCGCTAGTAATCGCGAATCAGCAACGTCGCGGTGAATGCGTTCCCGGGCCTTGTACACACCGCCCGTCAAGTCATGAAAGTGGGTAGCACCCGAAGCCGGTGGCCTAACCTTTTGGGGGGAGCCGTCTAAGGTGAGACTCGTGATTGGGACTAAGTCGTAACAAGGTAGCCGTACCGGAAGGTGCGGCTGGATCACCTCCTTTCTACGGAGAATATGCCACGGTTTGTGGCGAACGAGCCTTTCGGGCCATCATTGCGGTGGTCGCGTGGGCATGCTGGCGTGGAACGAGTGGTTGGCTTTGCAGTGCAGATACGCTTTTGGGCTCCCGGATTGCCACTCGGCGATTCGATGCCTTCCGGTGGATGCCGTCGTTTTCGGTGGTTGATGCTGGTAGTGCGGTGGTGGCTTGAGAACTGGATAGTGGACGCGAGCAAGCATTTATTGCTTGCTGTATATTTCAGACCGAACTCCGTTTGGAGTTTGTGTCGATCGTTTGTGATCAATTTTAGTGTGATGATTTGTTGTCTGGGAATTTGCTAGTAGAGGCTTGTAGTAGGGCATATGTTGTTCGTATGTGTTGCTTACAAGGGCATATGGTGGATGCCTTGGCAGATAGAACCGATGAAAGACGTATGAGGCTGCGATAAGCCTCGGGGAGCCGCCAACAGGGCTTCGATCCGAGGATTTCTGAATGTGGAAACACACCGCCCGTCATGGGGCGGTACCGCCTTGTGCGGGGGGTACGCAGGGAAGTGAAACATCTCAGTACCTGCAGGAAAAGATATTCCGTGAGTAGTGGCGAGCGAAAGCGGATCAGGCTAAACCGAGTGCGCGTGATAGCTGTCAGGCGTTGCGCATTGGGTGTCGTGGGAAGACGTGTCCGGCCTCTGACAGGGCTGGCGTCAGTGATAAAACAGCGTGATAGACGAACAGGATTGAAGACCTGGCCGTAGAGGGTGATGGCCCCGTAGTCGAAGGCGCGCTGTCTGTCGATCGTTTCTCCCAAGTAGTACGGAACTCGAGGAATTCCGTGCGAATCTGTCCAGACCGTTGGATAAGCCTAAATATTTCTATCTGACCGATAGCGAACGAGTACCGTGAGGGAAAGGTGAAAAGTACCCCGGGAGGGGAGTGAAATAGTTTCTGAAACCATGTGCTTACAAACCGTCGGAGCCTTTCGGGGTGACGGCGTGCCTATCGAAAAATGAGTCTGCGAGTCAGTGATATGTGGCGAGGTTAACCCGAGTGGGGGATCCGTAGCGAAAGCGAGTCTTAAAAGGCGTTTTAGTCGCATGTCCTGGACCCGAAGCGGGATGATCTAGCCCTGAGCAGGTTGAAGCGTGGGTAAGACTGCGTGGAGGACCGGACGGACTTAGGTTGAAAACTGAGCCGATGACTTAGGGTTAGGGGTGAAAGGCCAATCAAATTCCGTGATAGCTGGTTCTCTCCGAAATGCATTTAGGTGCAGCGTCGTTTGATTGCTTCCAGGGGGTAGAGCTACTGGATGCTTGCGGGCCCGTATAGGGTACCAACAGCAACCAAACTCCGAATACCTGTGAAGTGTATTGCGGCAGTGAGTCTGCGGGGGATAAGCTTCGTAGTCAAAAGGGAAACAGCCCAGATCGTCGTCTAAGGTCCCAAAGCGTGTGCTAAGTGGGAAAGGATGTGGAGTCGCATAGACAGCCAGGAGGTTGGCTTAGAAGCAGCCACCCTTGAAAGAGTGCGTAACAGCTCACTGGTCTAGTGGTTCCGCGCCGACAATGTAGCGGGGCTCAAGCACACCACCGAAGACGCGGCATCAGCCTAGTGCTGATGGGTAGGAGAGCGTTCCGTACGGGGCGAAGCGGCGAGGGAACTCGGCCGTGGACTGTACGGAAGTGAGAATGCAGACATGAGTAGCGAAATGGGAGTGACAATCTCCCACGCTGGATGACTAAGGGTTCCAGGGCCACGTTCATCGTCCCTGGGTTAGTCGGGTCCTAAGGCGAGGCCGACAGGCGTAGTCGAATGGATGAAGGAGTTGATATTCTCCTACCGGCTTTGGATCGCCCAATCCGAGATTTGGAGTACTAAGATCCTGCGGTGCCTGAGGTGACCTTCGGGTCATGGATGGCGTCGTGGTTTCGACCTTTCCTTACAGTAGGACAGCACAGGAGTGACACAGAATGGTAGCCGGCTGCGGAGGTGGTATTCCGTGGTCAAGCACGCAGGGTGCACGATAGGCAAATCCGTCGTGCGTGAGCCCGAGGTGTGATGATGGGAGCCTTCAGGCTCGAATCCGGTGATCCAGGCTGTCAAGAAAAGCTTCGGTGCTAGATCCATTGCCGCCCGTACCCTAAACCAACACAGGTGGTCAGGTAGAGAATACCAAAGCGATCGAGAGAATCCTGGTCAAGGAACTCGGCAAATTACTCCCGTGCCTTCGGTATAAGGGAGACCCGTCATGGTGGACCGCTTCACGCGGCGAGCCGTAGCGGGTGGCACAGACCAGGGGGTAGCGACTGTTTACCAAAAACACAGGTGCATGCGAAGACGAAAGTCGCTGTATATGCACTGACGCCTGCCCGGTGCCGGAAGGTTAAGAGGATCCGTCAGCTTCGGCGAAGCGGTGAATTTAAGCCCCGGTAAACGGCGGTGGTAACTATAACCATCCTAAGGTAGCGAAATTCCTTGTCGGGTAAGTTCCGACCTGCACGAATGGCGTAACGACTTCCCCACTGTCTCGACCAGGAGCTCGGCGAAATTGCAGTACGAGTAAAGATGCTCGTTAAGCGCAGAAGGACGAAAAGACCCCGGGACCTTTACTATACCTTGGTATTGGTATTAGGTGCGAACTGTGTAGCATAGGCGGGAGACTTCGAAGCTTGGGCGCCAGCCTGAGTGGAGTCGCCAAGTGAAATACCGCTCTGTTCTCATTTGATATCTAACCTCGACGTGTTATCCACGTCAGGGACAGTGCCTGGCGGGTAGTTTAACTGGGGCGGTTGCCTCCTAAAGAGTAACGGAGGCGCTCAAAGGTTCCCTCAGCCCGGTTGGCAATCGGGTGTTGAGTGTAATTGCACAAGGGAGCTTGACTGTGAGACTGACAGGTCGAGCAGGGACGAAAGTCGGAAATAGTGATCCGGTGCCGGTGTACGGACGCGGCATCGCTCAACGGATAAAAGGTACCCCGGGGATAACAGGCTGATCATTCCCAAGAGTCCATATCGACGGGATGGTTTGGCACCTCGATGTCGGCTCGTCGCATCCTGGGGCTGTAGCAGGTCCCAAGGGTTCGGCTGTTCGCCGATTAAAGCGGCACGCGAGCTGGGTTCAGAACGTCGTGAGACAGTTTGGTCTCTATCCTCTGCGCTCGTTGGAATTTTGAGGAGTCCTGCCCATAGTACGAGAGGACCTGGGTGGACGAACCTCTGGTATGCCAGTTGTCGCGCCAGCGGCACGGCTGGTTAGCTACGTTCGGAAGGGATAACCGCTGAAAGCATCTAAGCGGGAAGCCTTCTCCAAGATAAGAATTCCGTGAAACCTTGAGTTTCTGAAGACTCCATGAAGATTACATGGTTGATAGGCCGGATGTGGAAGACCCGCGAGGGTTGGAGCTGACCGGTACTAACAGTCGAAAGGCAATCATACTTCACTCATCCCTGGTGGTGGGTGGATATGCAGGTCCTTCTAGCAGGCATCCCAGCAGCAAGGAGCACTTGTTGACTGCAGCGATCGATGAAGTATAGCGTCCACTGTCCGGTTCCCAAGCGACCACAGGCCATGCGCATGAGAGTGCGCGTGATAATTCGAAGATTTGCGGCGACCATAGCCTAGGGGAAACGCCCAGTTCCATTCCGAACCTGGAAGCTAAGGCCTAGCACGGCGATGGTACTGCACTCGTCAGGGTGTGGGAGAGTAGCGCGTCGTCGCTTCACACGACGGGGAGACCCCGGGTAGAGCACAGCTCCCCGGGGTCGAACCATACCCACACACACCTCCGTCGCTTATCGTGTTTAGCTGAGTGAATATTTTCCGTAAGTGTTCATGTTTCATAAACATGCTCGATATTGTTGTACCGAACGGTAATTCCAAGACAGGGAGAGACAATGAAGTTTTTGGATATTGGTACGACTGGCGTTCATGCTTCTCGCACCGCCCTCGGTGTAATGAGAATCGCAGACAAGTCGCAGGCTGAGGCCAACGCTGTCGTCGAGGCAGCCTTGGATGGGGGCATCAACTTCTTTGACACGGCGGATGTGTACGCGGACGGCGAGAGTTCTCGCAGATTCGGTCAGTCAATCAAGGATCTTGGCGTTCAGAGGACGAGCATTGTCTTGGAGACTAAATTCGGCATTGCGAGAGACGATCATGGACACATCGTCGGCTATGACTTTTCAAAGAAGCATCTGCTCGCCGCTCTTGACAAGGAATTGGACAACCTTCAGGTTGACTACGTCGATTTTGCCCTGCTGCACAGGCCAGATACCTTGGTTGAGCTCGATGACCTGGCGGATGCGTTCCAAACCCTACGCAATCAGGGCAAGGTCCACCACTTTGGCGTAAGCAACGTCAACCCCGGTCAGATCGATCTTCTGCAAAGTGCGTTGGACGAGAAGCTCGAGGTCAACCAGTTGCAGTTCGGGCTTGGTCACACTGCCATGGTGCAGCAGGAAATGCATGTCAACATGGACGATTCCGCGAGCATCGACCACGATGGTGGGCTTATCTCCTATTCGCGTCTTCATAGGATGACGATTCAAGCATGGAGTCCATTCCAATATGGATTCTTCGAGGGAGTGTTCCTTGGCAGTCCCAAGTTTCCTGAGCTTAATGCGAAGCTGGATGAACTTGCGGCCAAGTACCAAGTCAATGCAAGCGCCATTGCAGTGGCTTGGATTCTGCGCCATCCTGCGCGGATGCAAGTTCTCCTCGGGTCGATGACACCGTCGCGACTCACACAGATGATTGCCGGCGCGGATGTCGAGCTGACAAGACAGGAATGGTACGATCTCTATGTTTCCGCAGGCAACGACCTGCCCTAGTGAAACGTGGACCTACGATAGCAGTATGCACTTTTTCACCCCACAACGATGCCGCGCGACGTCGAAGATCATGTATCATGACAAGGCAATTGCAGAGCGGGCGGCTGACGAGAGCTTCGTCAGCCGTGGGGTGAGGTTGTGGGTGTATAGATGCGACTATTGCGAAATGTGGCATCTGACAAGCAGAGATCCCTCGACCAGCCTGCCACACCATGATCTGGAACGCTCTCGCAAGCCGCATTCTCGCAAGAAGGGGTATAAGCCAAGACGATAGATGGTTCGATCGTGCTGGCGATCTTCGAGGATAAGGCGCACGGATCGGACTTATGTCGATGCCAATCCGGTGTTTCCAGGCCTTCACGATCCTCAGGATGCGTGCAAGGTCAGTGTTCCTGCTCTGGCTGCGTCCTGATATCGAATCCCTGCTTTGGGGCCAATCGTCCGATATCGTTCAGCCTCGAAGGCTTGGCTGACGATACCTTTTTGATTTGGGCGCTGAATGCTGCGACGGGACGGTCGGCATGACGCAGATCATAGTATTGATGAACCGTGGCATCAAAGGAGATGAGCGATTGCGAGAATTCCTCATTGTCAAAATCAGCCGGATAGGCGTTTTCGAAGAACTGCATCGACCGGGGCATGCGTGGCTTGAGAGTGGGCTGCTGGGCTGGCTTGCCGATGGCAAGGCCAAGGACCGGGAATGTGAGTTGCCGCAGATGCAGTAGCGTGATGAGCCTGTCAATGTCGTTCAGGACCGAACCGAGGATCACGCAGCCGAGTCCGAGGGACTCTGCGGCAGTCTCCATTGCATGCAGGGCAAGGACCGCATCGTTCTGTGCCTGAAGGAATCGGTAGCTGGAGGCAAGATTGAAGCCGTCGGCAGAGACATCGATTCCCTGTTCTTTGGCGATATGTGCGTTCCGGCGCTGATCGAGAACGAATATGTACAGCAGGGGCGCCTCGGCGATATAGGGTTGCTCGCCAATTTCAGCCAGCTGCTGCTTGAGCGCAGGATCGGTGATTCTTATGGCTGACCACGCGTTCAAGAACTGACTGGTGGCTGCACGCTGCGCGGCAAGTTCGAGAAGTTCAGAGGTCTTGGGTGGAATCGGCGTGGATTCGAACCGACGTATCGATCTACGATTCAGAAGAGTGTCCATCGCGTCGTTATGGGCGGTGGCATCGCTGCCGTGCCAAGATTCGGCTAGTTGTGCTGGTGTCTCCGATTGTGTCTCAGAATCAGACTGAGTGTGATTGTTTTGGTTCATTGAATACATTGTGCCAAGCTTTGCTGAAAATGAGAAGACAGGGCGCGATTTATCTCTGGACGAATGTTCTGCAAGCTGTGCAAGATTATGAAATGACAAGGTTTGCATGACGCGCAAACATAGAAACTTATACCTGATGTGGTTGCGTGCCTTGGTAAAAATGCGTTACCATTGATAACGGTTGCAGACATGGGGGTTTGCAAGGGACGGCAGCGAGATTCGTCCCGTAACCTATAACGAAAGCAATGGAGAGGTCAACGATGACTGATTTCAGAAAAATAAGTGGCTTGGGGATTGCCGCAGCAATGCTGGTGGGTTCATTGGCAGCATGTGGGTCTTCGTCAGCTTCAAGTGATTCAACGTCTACCGGCACGTCGGCGGTTAAGCTCACGGTGTGGGCGCCGCAGGAGGATCAGCAGAATTCCTCGTCGTGGCTTCCAACCTTGGAGGCATCATTCGAGAAGGCACATCCTGAATACAAGATCACATGGAAGAATTCAGTGGTTTCCGAAGGTGACGCAGGAACGACCGTCAAGCAGGATCCTAGCGCCGCGGCGGATGTGTACATGTTCTCGAACGATCAGCTCGGAACGCTCGTTTCCGCCGATGCCATCGGTGAACTCAGCGATTCAGCCCTCGCTCAGGTGAAGAGCCAGAACACCAAGCAGATGATCACTTCCGTGACCCAGGGTGGTAAGGTCTACGGCGTTCCCTACACGGGCAATACATGGTTCATGTATTACAACAAGAGCAAATTCTCTTCGAGCGACGTCAAATCCTTTGATTCCATGCTTCAGAAGGGAAAGGTATCGTTCCCGATCACCAACTCCTGGTACATGCCTGCCTTCTACCTCGGCAACGGCAATACGCTTTATGGCAAGAATGGTACCAATGCCAAGGCAGGAGTAGATTTTTCCGGAACCAAGGCGAGTGATGTGACCAAGTATCTTGTGGGTCTGTCGAAAAATTCCAATTTCGTATCCGATGCCAATGGCTCAGGGCTTGCGGGACTTGGCAATGGTTCGGTTGACGTGCTGTTCTCCGGTTCATGGGATTCGGCAAATGTCAAAAAGGCCTTGGGCGATAACTACGCTGCCGCTCAACTGCCAACCTACGATCTGAATGGCAAGTCGATTCAAATGGAGTCATTTGCAGGATCCAAGGCCGTCGCTTACAATCCGAACACAAAATATCCGCAGGCGGCCTCTGAATTCGCGGCGTATCTGGGCAGCGCCAAGGCGCAGAAGCTCCATTACACGATGAGAGGCATCATTCCTGCAGATCAGACTCTCCTCACCGACAAGACCGTCGCAGCCGATCCGGTCGCGGTCGCTCAGAATGACACGATCAACAACACGTCGATCCTGCAGCCGACGGTTGCAGCCATGTCGAACTTCTGGACCCCTGCCGAGAACTTTGGCAAGGCAATCATGAACGGAGACGTCACTGCTGCGAACGCAGTCGCCAAGACCGAAGCGTGGAATGCCGCGTACGCAAGCTCTAACTGATCAGTGTTCGCAATGGTCGTTTGCCGGTGCGTGCCATGACGCAATCGTTGACGCGCACCGGTGAATGATGCTTCGCTAAGATATTTCATGAATCATGAGTGCCCCATTCAAGGCAGGGCGCCACTCGTGAAGGACATCGGGAGGGTTGATGTCAGTAACCATAGAATCGCGTGAGATCGTGCAGCCTTCGCCCAAGCCACGCAGAAGAAAGAAAGACTACATTCAGCCATCGCCCTATTCGTTTTCCAAGGGAATGAGCCGGGGAAACATCTTCACACGGCTGTCGCTTGTCATTTTCGGACTGGGCAACATCGCGCATAGACAGTTTGTGAAAGGCGCCATCTTCCTCGCCATAGAAGTTGGCTTCATCTATTTCATGGCCGCTCAGGGTTCTGCAAAGATCGGTGCACTGATCAGGCTTGAAGGCACTGGCCAGACAAAGACCAAGGTAAACGGATTCTGGGTGTACCAAGCTGGCCAGCCCTCAGTGGTCATACTGCTCTATGGAATTTCCACGATTGTTCTGTGTCTGGCATTCCTCGTTGTCGCTTGGGTGGCGGTGCGCAGCGCATACAAGGCGCAGGTGCTGGCTGCCGAGAATGATGGCAAGGCCCCGAACTTCATGCAGGATATGCGCAGTCTTACGAATGTGAACATTCAGACGCTGCTTATGTCCCTGCCGACTGCGGGCATCGCCGTCTTCACCGTGCTCCCGCTTGTCTTCATGATCACGATGGCATTCACCAGCTACGATTCCAACCATGTGACCCGATTCGGATGGGTTGGCTTGCAGAACTTCGCCAAGGTCTTTGGCAGCGGTGCCGGAGACGTCAACATTCAGCTGTTCATGTCGGTTTTGGCCTGGACCCTTGTCTGGGCATTCTTCGCAACATTCCTGAATTACTTCCTTGGAATGTTCATGGCCATGATCATCGAACGGAAAGGAACGAGACTCAAGGGATTCTGGCGTGCGTGCTTCTCGATGTCCATCGCCGTTCCCCAATTCGTCTCTCTTCTGGTGATGAACACCATGCTGCAGCCGTCGGGCGCCATCAACCGTCTCCTGCAGCAGTGGGGGTGGATCGATTCCGCACTGCCCTTCTTCACTGATGCCACATGGGCTCGGGTCACCGTCATCGTAATCAATCTATGGGTTGGCATCCCATACACGATCATGCAGGTCACTGGCATTCTCCAGAACATTCCCGGCGAGCTGTACGAGGCTGCACGTCTGGATGGAGCTAATTCATGGCAGCTTTTCAGAAACGTGACGATGCCATATATGTTCTTTGTCATGACGCCATATCTGATAACCACCTTCACGGCGAACGTGAACAATTTCAACGTCATCTACCTGCTGTCCAACGGTGATCCTACGCCTGTGGGCGCTTCGGCCGGCAAGACAGACCTGCTTATCACGTGGCTCTACAAGCTGACCGTTGACAAGAGCAACTATAATCTCGGTGCCGTCATCGGCATTCTGACCTTTATCGTGCTTGCCGTGGTCTCTCTTGTGGCTTACAGAAGCAGCGGTTCGTACAAGAACGAGGAGGGATTCCAGTGAGCAGGGCATCACAGCATTCAGCGAAGGGCGTCGCCACAAGGCCGTCTGAGGGCGTTTCCCTGAATACTCCAGACGGTTCAGGGGCGGGCTCTGGCAGAAAGGTGGCGGAGCGTTCGCGTGGCAGGAATTCCGAACTGTTCAGATCCACGCGCACGCAGCGGATAGTGGGAGACACCGCAACGCACGTGTTCCTGACAATCATGGCGGTGATCTGGCTCGCGCCGATAATCTGGGTGCTCGCCGAAAGCTTCAACCAGAACACAGCGCCCTATTCGTCGACCTTCTTCCCGACAAGATACACATTGAGCAATTACAAGGAGCTGTTCACCCAGACGGATGTCTTGAACTTTCCGCGGATGTTCATGAATACCCTGATAATCGCGATCTTCACCTGCATCATCAGCACTTTCTTCGTGCTCAGCGTCGCATTCTGCATGAGTCGGCTGCGGTTCAGATTCCGCAAGCCATTCATGAATATCGCATTGATTCTTGGCATGTTCCCCGGAATCATGGCCGTCGTGGCGATCTATTTCATCTTGAAGGCGCTGGGGCTGACCGGCGGCGGCATGACTAACCTAGCGCTTATCATCGTGTATTCGGCCGGTAGCGGGGCCACCTTCTATGTGATGAAGGGATATATGGATACGATCCCGATGTCTCTTGACGAGGCGGCCTACATCGATGGATGCTCACGATGGCAGGTCTTCACGAAGATCGTGATTCCAGTTTCGCGTCCGATGATCGTCTACCAGGCAATCGTGGGGTTCCTGACTCCGTGGCTTGACTTCGTGCTCGCGAAGGCGATAGCCCGAACGCAGGAGAATTACACGGTGTCGCTAGGTCTGTGGATGATGCTGCAGAAGGAATACATTCAAGATTGGTATGCACGGTTCGCAGCGGGGGCTGTGTGCGTCTCAATCCCGATTGCGTTGCTGTTCATAGTGATGCAGCGTTTCTATCAGGAGTCGATGTCTGGCTCGGTCAAGGGCTGATGAGTGTGATGGATCGGTATTCAGATGCGGCGGATCAGGAGTCACGACGCGTGAAGAGGCGACATTTCAAGGGTCTTGATTCGCTGCGGCTGGGTACCCTCAGTCTGATGCTGATTGCCTGCGGCATGCTGAGCTCTTCGATGATCGTGCCAAGCCTGGGGAATCTGATGCACGCACCAGTGCGTTCGCTGACGGTCGCGCTTGTTCTTGAGGCGCTGTCTTGGTGTGCGACTCCGATCATCGCGTGGATGCTTGTCGCATGGATGAGCTCGTTCGAAGGGCCTGACGCGAATCGAGGCAGATGGCACGGCTTGCTTACGATTGCGGTTGCGGCCGTGGTGAGCGAGGTGCCATACGATGTTGCGAATTCAGGCAAGGCTTGGGACTTCAGCTCGCAGAATCCGGCATTTGCAGTGCTGATCACAATGATCGTTCTGCTGATTCTCGACGCACTTTCACCTGCTCGCCGTCGGCTCTCCGATGCGGAGGACTGCAAGCGGAGCACTGGCATGCGTATGGCGCTTCTTCGAGGCATCGTCGTCATTGCCGGCTTTGCATGGATGTGGCTGGTGAACGTGGGAGTTCGGCTGGGAATCATGCAGGGCGGTGTGCTGTTCCTGCTGTACGGTCTGGTATTCCGATACGTTTCCCGTCATGAGAACACGATGATGCTGTCCGCGACCCTTGCTGGGCTCGTCGGTTTCATGATCCCATCGTTCGGCCTGCTCGCAGTGCATTTTCGCAGAGATGAGCAAGGAACCTTGTCATCGCAGAATCGTCAGTATATGGCCCTTGTGGTGGTCTATATATTGATTCTCGCTATCTGTTCCATAGTAAGAATGGGGCGCTGAACATCGTATTGTCCAATCGAAGTTCGTCAGCATTATGCTATCGGGCCATGATCGCATAGCTCGAAGGCCCAAGCTCCAGGCTGGAATCGGTCAATCGCGCGTTCCGAGACACGACGCAGGTGGGTGAGGTGAGCAGCCCGAGAGCGTCATGGCTCAAACGCTGCAGGGTGTTTCCGGCATTCAGCGCGATGATGAGCGAGTGCTCTCCCTCGCCACGACGATAGACGAATGTCTTGCTGCCAAGCGGAGCCGCGATGACGGCAAATGGTGCATCTGGACGCAGGGCGACGGACCGGTGGCGAAGCGTCGTGAGTTCTTTGACCGAATTCAGCAAGGATTGCGAATCGCCTTGCTGCTGCTCGACGGTAGGAGCCCCGGACGAATGATCCACCGGAAGATAGAGCCTGTCCGGATCTGCATCGGAGAAGCCGCAATTTCTGCCGTTATTCCATTGCATGGGAGTTCTTGAGCCTGTTCTTCGATATCCTCCCTCGACACTGGGCAAGGACTGGTACCGCATTCCGATTTCATCGCCATAGTAGATGAATGGAATGCCTGGCATGGTGAGAAACATCGCATATGCGACGGCAATCTCGCTTATGCTGAGTCGTGGAGCGAGCCTTGGCGAATCGTGGTTGCCGGTGATGAAGCAGAAGGCTCCGTGCCCATCGACTCGATAATATTGCGGCAGATAGTCGGCGAGAAAGGCATCGATGGTTGTTGGGCTATCGCTTGCGAAATAGCTCATGTCGCCGGATCTCGTCTCGGGATGGTCGGTGTTGCGGGCAAGGAGACTGTATCCGTTGGGTTTGCCATCCCAGCGCCAATCAAGATAGAAGTCCATGTCGAATCCAGCCTTGAAAGCCTGCCATGGGCGCCCCCACTCAGAGACGAATGCGGCCTCGGGAAACTCTGCCCGGATTGGGCGAAGCATCTGCTGCCAGACCCGTATCGTTTCGGTTTTCTCCTCGTCGTCCTTCTTTACCAGCGAGTCCGCCATGTCGACGCGGAATCCATCGCAGCCACGCGAAAGCCAGAAGCGCATGATATCAATCATCGCGTGCTTTGTGGCATTCGCGGCTGAGGAGTCCGGGGATTGCTGCCAGACCTGATTGCGCGTGCCGAAACCGTAGTTCAAGGCAGGCTGGCTCTTGAAGAAGTTCAGGATGTACGTGCCATCGCGCGGGCTTTCTCCTCCGATGAAGGGCATTCCATCAGCATTGGCAAAAGTGGAGTTCGTCCATATGTATCGGTCTGAAAGCTCGTTTGGCTCAGCTCGCTTGCTCTGCACGAACCAGGCATGCTCTTCGCTGGTATGGCCAGGAACCAGGTCAAGCAGCACATGCATGCCCATCGTGTGTGCCTGCCTGAAGAGTCGCTCCAAATCTGCATTGCTCCCATATCGAGATGCTACCTGTGCGTAGTCGCGAACGTCATAGCCGGCGTCCTTGAAAGGCGAGTCAAAGCAAGGGTTGATCCAGAGGGCGTTGCATCCCAAGTCCCGAATGTAGCCCAGTTTCTCGGTGATTCCGTTGATGTCGCCAATGCCGTCATCGTTCGAGTCATAGAAGCTCTGTGGGTAGATCTCGTAGAATATGGCATCGCGCAGCCAAGGCAGCATCAGGCGTCCCTTCTTGCCGCTCCGGTGCTGGAGCGGAGTATCAGTTGCGGCGTGAATATGCGCTGCGGTTTGTCGATTTCCTCGTCGTTGAGCAGCTTCAATGTCATCTGTGCCGCAAGTTTTGCCATGTTCAGGGGATCCTGTCGGATGGTGGTAAGGCCGATGTCATCCGCGAAGGTGCTGTCGTCGAATCCGATGACTGAGACATCCTCGGGAATGCTGATGCCGCTTCTTTTGAGCTGGAAGATGAGTGGAATGGCAATGCTGTCTTCCTGGCAGACGATTGCGGTTGGCAGGGCATCCATCGCGAGAATCTGCGAGACGACGTCAGCGACCTGATTGCGGGACTGCGAGGCCATGATGATTCGTGGAGCTGGTAGCGACTGCTTCTTGCATAGCTCCATGAAGGTTTCCATGCGTTGTTGGACGCTGAACAGCAGGGAGTTCGCGGTCTGTGTCTGCACATAGGTGAGCTGGCGATGCCCCAGAGAGATCAGATGCCTGACCGCTATGGTCTCGCCTTGGCGGTCGTCGATCGACACCGAAGCCGAGAATGCGTTCATGCTGGCGGAATTGATGCCAATCAGGGGAACATGCAAGGAATTGAGTCGTGCGACTTCGTTTTCGTCGACGTCGAAGGAGTTCACGATGACTGCATCTGCATTGCTGCGAGTCGGGAGGGTGTCGAAGAATATCTTGCGATCCTGTCGGCTGTCTATCTGGAAAATCGAAAGGTCGTATCCTGCCGGGTGGAATATGTCGTTCAACCCCTCGTTCACCGTTGCATTGAACCATGTGCTGCTATGGTCGCTCAGCAGCAGGGCGATGCGAAGGGACATGCCCGACTTGAGTGCCGCGGCTGAGCGAGAGATGGAGAAATTCAATTGGTCTGCGACGCGGACAACCGTTTCCCGAGTCGCCGCCGAGACCATTTCCGGGTGGGTGAATGCGCGTGAGACCGTCGAAATCGATACGCCAGCCCGGTCAGCGACGTCATGAATGGTTGCGCTCATCGTTGCATCCTTCTTATCTCGCGGAATTGGTTCCGAATATCCTCATGCAGCATAGCAACGTTGCCATGCCCGTCGGCCGATTTACCCATCGTGCTGTCGGGTCTGGTCGGCATCTACCTATCGTAGCTACTTGCAAGGGCAAGATGGGTCTTGTGCCGCGTCCATGCGATTTTTGTGCACTTCAGTGAAGCGCACAAAAATCGGAACTCAGAATTCAGCGAGCGATCCAGACGGTCACATCCTGCGGAATCGTTCCATCCTGTGGCAATGTCTGCGAGCTCAAAAGCACCTTGCCCTTCGGAAGTTCGACTGGCTCATTGCCAAAGTTCGTTACGGAGACGATCTGCTGGAACCCGCTATCGTCGGATGCCTTGCGCGCATATGCTATGACCTGGCTGCCAAGATCGAGCCAATCGATCGTACTGAGTTGGGTCGGTGTGAGCATCTGGGCGCGTAGCTCAAGACAGCGGCGATAGAGGTTGAGCATGGATCCCGAATCGTCATCCTCGGCATTCACCGCAAAGTCCTTGAACCACAGTGGCTGCGGAAGATGAGCCTCGGCGGAGACGGTGCCATCGGCCTTGGTCTTGGGTGAGAATCCGAACGATGCACCTGCGCCGAATGAAGCATCCCAGGTTGCGGCACGGGGCATGTCGGCGTTGTCCCAAGGCAGCGGCACACGGCATCCATCGCGACCCTTGTCGGTGAAATTGTAGCGGGTCTTGAATGGAGTCGGGTCCTCCAGCCGATCCCATGGGATGTTTGCCACTTCGAACAGACCGAGTTCTTCACCTTGATAGACATAGACGGAGCCGGGAAGTGCGGCTTCCATCATGATGGCAGCCCGTGCACGCTTGGTTCCCAGATCGCGGTCTTCGTAGTAGCTGGTGCCATCTCTGAGCAGCCAATCCTTGGCGAGCTGATGGTGCGCCTGGCTGGGAACCTGTGGCAGGCCATATCGGGAGGCGTGGCGTGGAACGTCATGATTGCTCATGACCCAGGTCGGAGTCGACCCTGACCGTTCGGCTGCCTTGAGACCTTCCGTGATAGCCGTGCGCATCGCCGAACTGTCCCAGTTCGCCTTGGCAAACTCAAAGTTGAAGACCTGGCCGAGTTCATCCGGGGAGGCATAGAGATACTGATGCTCCGGCACGACCCATGCCTCGCCTACTGCAAAGCGGTGCGGCGTATATTCGTTGAAGACCTGACGCCATTCGCGATAGATGTCGTGAACCTGCGCGCGGTCCCAGAGTGGATGGGTGCCGTCATGGCAGAGCGAGTCGTGCACGGTCCATCGTGACAGGTCCTTCATGGATGCGCCATCAAGCTTCTTTGCCAAGCCGTGGGCAACGTCGACGCGGAATCCGTCAGCTCCGTGATCTGCCCAGAAACGCAGGGTCTTCTTGAACTCCTCATGCACTTCGGGGTTGTTCCAATTGAGGTCAGGCTGTTCCTTGGCGAAGATATGGAGATACCATTGTCCATCATCGACTCGCTCCCATGCTGGTCCACCGAAGAGAGAACCCCAGTCGTTCGGGGGGAACTCGCCATTGGGCCCAGAGCCTTCCTTGAAGATGTAGCGCTCGCGGGCGGCCGAGCCCCGCCCATCGGCCAGAGCCTGCTTGAACCAGACATGCTCGTTTGAGGTATGGTTCGGAACGATATCCACGACTATCTTGATGCCTGACCTGTGGGCTGCCTTTTCCATATCATCGAAATCCTTCATGGTTCCGAGCCGTGGATCCACATTGCGGTAATCGATGATGTCGTATCCACCGTCAGCCAGGGCAGAGGGATAGAAGGGCGAAAGCCATATGGCATCCACGCCGAGAGCCTTCAGATAGGGGATCTTTTCCGTCACGCCCGCAATGTCGCCAAGTCCATCGCCATCGGAATCCTTGAAGCTGCGTGGATAGACCTGATACACCACAGCCTGCTTCCACCAGTCGTCTCTAAGGTTGTTGTCTGTCATGGTCTCTTTCTCCTCGTAGGGTGGATCCGGCGCCTTTCATAGTCTGAGACGAGGACTGTTGCCGGCATAGTGAACCTCGTCGTTCGGGATGAATTCGGTATCGAACCGATGACAACCCAGAATGACAACGGTATCATTATATGCAGATAATCTCTAGATTTATGTTGTGATATATGTATTTTTCCTACATACAACGTTTTCATAATCTAGGGATTCTTCGGATGCTCGCGAACTCATTTCTCAATCCCCGTCGGGCAGGCATTCGTCGGGTTGGAGAACTGCGCTCGCGGCATCGAAAGAACCGACCTGATCGGAAGCTTCGGCTGGACCGTCTTCGTGACCGTCGGTTCCGTGGGGCTGATTCTGCTGTGTGCCTCGATGTGCGCGTGGTGGATCGTACGCGTCGACGACATGGCGGCGAAGACACTGTAGCTTCTATTGCTGCTCAACATGATCGTGCCATTCCGGATGGTGATGTTGATGCTTTATAAGGTCGTCGACGGGGGAGCGGTGATGTGGGATGCCTGGTGCGCGCCAAAGTGCCTATTGTCGTGTTCTGCAGCATCTGTCAATCATCTGTCAGAAATACATCATCAAGGGCGTGATGGCAGAAGCCATCAAGGGATGATGACTTCGCCGGACCGCCCGATGAGGTCATGGGCAATCCGGCGAAGTCGGGCGGTCTGTGCGGTCTGCGTAGGCTGTGTTGGCTACGCGGTCTGTGCATTCAGACAGCGGAGCATGCTAAGCCATTTCAGCGGGTGCTGCGCTTCTTCTGGCGATGCTTGACATAGGTGCTCGATCCGATGCCAGAGAATTGGCTTACCGCACTGGAAAGTGCGGCAGAGAGCCCGGCAAAGAGAATCGTCATGAATATGCCCTGCTGGCTGTCGTCGACATCGTCCTTGGAATTGCCTGTGGTCTTGTTCCAGAATATTTTGAAAAGCTGGCTTGCAATCAATGCTGACACCGCCGGTATTGCAACCTTGAGTAATTTGTCTCCTACCGTTTCCGGGTCGTTCTCGACTTGTTTGCGCATGTCATTGACCTTACTGTCGATGGTTCCCAACTGACTGCCGACCTTGTCTGCAAGGTCGGAAAGTTCCGTGTTCTCTGAATCCTTCATGGTGTCATTATTCCACATGCAAAGTTGGAGAGTACAGTATAGACATGGTTAATTCCGTATATGTCGAATGCAAGGAAGCCTCGAGATCAGGAGCCATCGTTCTCCTGCGGCATGGTCAGACGGCGTGGAGCCTTTCCGGTCAGCACACGGGCCGAACCGATATTCCTCTGACGGTGGAAGGAGAACGGCAGTCTCTCGCAGCGGGCAGGAGATTGCGCGCCCAGTTCGATGACCGAACTCCTGAATATGTTTTCAGCAGCCCCCTCAGGCGTGCACGGCAGACGGCAATGTTTGCAGGACTGCATCCGACACAGCTTCTTGATGGTCTCATGGAGTGGGACTACGGCCCTGCAGAGGGACGAACAAGGGCGGATATCCGCGAGGCCAACGGCAAGGACTGGAATCTGTGGCGTCAGGGGACAGAGGGCATCAACCACGATCTGTTGGGGGACTGGGATGCCGTTCTGCCAGGCGGCGAACACGTTTCCGTTCACAATGGTGAGGGTGAGACCCTGAAACAGGTGGCGAACAGGGCGCAGGGCGTCATCGATGCCATCGAACCGCTTGTGGCGGACGGACAGATGGTCGTCTTGGTGGCCCATGCGCATATATTGAGGATCCTTACGACCTGCTGGCTGGGGCTTGACCCTGCCGCTGCGCGTCTGTTCAGGATGGATACGGCACATTTCTCGACCCTATCCCAATACAAGGGTGATAATGTGATCCAGTTCTGGAACCAATGACGATTCGTAGGACACGTCTCAGCTTCTGAAAGTCTGCGTTCGTGGAGAGGCATCGCGACGCCGTCTTCCTGACATGCAATTGCCCCCGGTGCGGCCTTGGCGATGGCTCTTATCGGTGTGATATATGTCGCCTTGGTGGTTGCGTCATGGTTCTACCTGCCAGGCGCGGTGGAGGGTTGATTGTCGGTTTTCTCAGTTGCTGCCTTGCCCTGGCGTCGAAGCCGCCGCGTTTGCATCGCCGGGCGCGGCGCTTTCATGTTCGCTGCCGTTTCAATGATTCTGATGATTTCTGTGCAATCTCGCACGAATGATTTCGATGTTTTTTCAGGAATCGGGAATAATGGTTTGCGTTCAGAACTTGAGTGATGTAGGCTCAAGTTTTGGAAAGGCTGTTGGGTGAGAGCTTCAGCAGCTGGTTGAGAACATGAGCGGGAAACCATAGAACAGGCGTTGCGCGAAGAACGCTGCGCCACACGACAACAGAAGGAAAACATAACATGGCACGTGCAGTAGGCATCGATCTTGGAACCACGAATTCCTGCATCGCAACGCTCGAAGGTGGCGAACCAACAGTAATCGTGAACGCAGAAGGCGCTCGCACCACACCATCGGTGGTTGCATTCAGCAAGTCCGGTGAGATTCTGGTCGGCGAGGTCGCAAAGCGTCAGGCAGTGACCAACGTCGATCGCACCATCAGTTCGGTCAAGCGCCACATGGGCACTGACTGGACCGTCGACATCGATGGCAAGAAGTGGACCCCGCAGGAGATTTCGGCGCAGGTCCTGATGAAGCTCAAGAGGGATGCCGAGGCTTATCTCGGCGGCCCGGTGACCGATGCGGTCATCACCTGCCCCGCATACTTCAACGACGCACAGCGTCAGGCGACCAAGGACGCCGGAAAGATCGCAGGATTGAACGTGCTGCGCATCATCAACGAACCGACTGCGGCCGCCCTCGCCTATGGCCTTGAAAAGGGCAAGGAGGACGAGCGCATTCTGGTCTTCGACCTTGGTGGCGGCACCTTCGATGTGTCCCTGCTGGAGATTGGCAAGGATGACGACGGCTTCTCGACGATTCAGGTCCAGGCGACCAACGGCGACAACCGCCTCGGTGGCGACGACTGGGATCAGAAGGTCATCGACTGGCTCGTCAGCGAAGTGAAGAACAAGTATGGCGTCGACCTTGCCAAGGACAAGATCGCGCTGCAGCGTCTGAAGGAAGCAGCCGAGCAGGCGAAGAAGGAGCTCAGCTCCTCGGCTTCGACCAACATCTCGATGCAGTATCTGGCAATGACCCAGGACGGCACCCCGGTGCATCTGGATGAGACGCTGACCCGCGCACACTTCGAAGAGATGACCTCGGATCTTCTCGGCCGTTGCCG
Source organism: Bifidobacterium sp. WK012_4_13 (assembly GCF_041080835.1). Taxonomy (NCBI): domain Bacteria; kingdom Bacillati; phylum Actinomycetota; class Actinomycetes; order Bifidobacteriales; family Bifidobacteriaceae; genus Bifidobacterium; species Bifidobacterium fermentum. The sequence continues at coordinate 1,421,488 of NZ_CP129683.1, read as the reverse complement.
CACACCGTTCAACAATGTGCTTTCCGATGCGAACATCTCGGTCAACGACATCGACCATGTCGTGCTCGTCGGCGGTTCGACACGTATGCCTGCCGTGCAGGAGCTCGTCAAGGAACTCACCGGCGGCAAGGAAGCCAACAAGTCCGTCAACCCGGATGAGGTCGTGGCCGTTGGCGCGGCAGTGCAGTCGGGCGTCATCAAGGGCGACCGCAAGGACGTTCTGCTGATCGATGTGACCCCATTGAGCCTCGGCATCGAGACCAAGGGTGGCATCATGACCAAGCTGATCGACCGCAACACGGCAATTCCGACCAAGCGTTCGGAAGTCTTCTCGACAGCTGAGGACAACCAGCCAAGCGTGCTGATCCAGGTCTATCAGGGTGAGCGAGAGTTCGCCCGCGACAACAAGCCGCTCGGAACCTTCGAGCTGACCGGCATCGCTCCTGCACCTCGCGGCGTACCTCAGGTCGAGGTCACCTTCGACATCGACGCCAACGGCATCGTGCACGTCTCTGCAAAGGACAAGGGCACGGGCAAGGAACAGTCGATGACGATCACCGGTGGTTCAGGCCTGCCAAAGGATGAGATCGACCGCATGGTCAAGGAGGCCGAGGCTCACGAGGGTGAAGACAAGCAGCGTCGCGAGGACGCTGAGACCCGCAACAATGCCGAGTCCTTCGCATACCAGACGGAGAAGCTCGTCTCGGACAACAAGGACAAGCTCTCCGATGACGTCGCCAAGGAAGTCACCGACAAGGTGAATGCCTTGAAGGAAGCCCTGAAGGGTGATGACATCGAGAAGATCAAGTCTGCCCAGACCGAGCTGACCACCTCCGCGCAGAAGATTGGCGAGGCGCTCTACTCCCAGCAGCAGGCCGCTGGTGCGGCAGGCGCTGCCGGTGCAGACGCCGGTCAGGCCGCAGGCAACGCATCTAGCCCATCCTCCGATGACGACGTCGTCGATGCCGAGGTCGTTGACGACGATGACAAGAAGAAGGATGGCGAGTGATGTCCGATTTTGGCAAGGACGATTACTTGCGAAACATGGAGGATGTCGAGTCATTGAAGCATGGCCCGGCATCTGCCGGTACATCGGGGAAGCATGCCGGTGAAGGTGTGGAGACACCGGCATCGGGCGATGCGCCAAGCGCGGCCGCCGACGATGCGGCCGAAGGTCCATCGCCGGAAGCTGGGACGAATGTGGATCCGAATGCGCCTTCGACCGGTTCCGATAATGCAAAGTCCTCGGATGACATGGGTTCGGAAGATGGGAAGTCCGAGTCTGCCAAGTCTGACGCATCGGATGGCGCAGATCATCCGGGAACATCAGACAGGTCAGATGCCGACGACGGGGAGTTGACGCCTTTGGGTAAGGCAAAGAAGGAAGCGGCGCAGTATCTGGAAGCCTTGCAGCGTGAACGTGCGGAGTTCGTCAACTATCGCAACCGCGCCCTCAAGGAGCAGACGCTGTTCCGCCAGCACGGAATAACCGATGTGCTTACGGCATTGCTGCCAGCGCTTGATGACATTGATCGCATCAAGGAACATGGACAGCTCGACGATTCGTTCAAGGCTGTCTCATCGAGGATCGATGCCACATTCAAGAAGTTTGGCGTCGAGAAGTTCGGTGAGAAAGGCGAGGACTTCGATCCCACCAAGCACGAGGCGATCCTGCACAGGCCCGATGCCGATGCTGAAAAGGAAACCGTCGATACGGTTGTCGAGGCAGGCTACCGAATCGGGGACCGCGTGATTCGCGCGGCTCGCGTGGTGGTGGCGTCCCCAAAGGAGCAGTGACTGCGGCGGAACGATTTTTTCCAGCATTGAATTCACGTTCGAACAGTCCACAAAGGAGATTACATGGCTGAGAATGAATGGCTGAACAAGGATTTCTACAGTGTCCTTGGTGTCTCCAAGGACGCAAGTGCCGAAGAGATCACGAAGGCATATCGCAAGCTCGCCCGAAAGTATCATCCTGATTTGAACAAGACCGCTGAGGCAGAGGACAAGTTCAAGGACATTTCGGAAGCCTACGATGTTTTGAACAGCAAGGAGCAGCGTCAGAAATATGATGCGATCCGGCAGTTTGGCATGGGAGGCGCACGGTTCTCGGGTGGATCCGGTCAGGGCGGATTCTCTGGCGATTCATTCCAGGATATGTTTGGCACCATGTTCGGCAATGCCGGTGCAGGCAATGGAGGAAACATCCGCTTCAGCACCTCCGGCGGCGGCCAGCAGGGCGATTTCTCCGACATCTTCTCTGCATTCGGCGGGGGCTCCGGTCACCGGCGTGCCGGTTTCGGCAATGCTGGTTTCGGCGGTTCCGGCTACGGACAGGCTCGTCCTGCCGCACCGGTTCAGGGCAAGGACCTCAAGTCGGACATAACCCTGACCTTCCGTCAGGCGGTGAAAGGTGCAACGGTATCGCTGAGCGTGGGTGGTTCGAAATTCAAGACCCACGTTCCAGCCGGAGTGCACGATGGGCAGCGCATTCGCTTGGCTGCCAAAGGTGCAGCCGGCGAAAACGGCGGTTCACGCGGAGACTTGTATCTGAGTGTGCATGTGCGCGAGGATTCCCGTTTCGACATGGATGGCCGTGACATCGTCATGTCGTTGCCGGTGACCGTTTCCGAGGCGGCCTTTGGAGGAAAGATACAAGCCCTTGACTTCGAGGGCGAGGAGGTCACCTTCAAGATTCCATCGGGAAGTTCCGCCGGAGACACCGTTCGCATCAAGGGCAAGGGTGTGCAGTCAAGGCGTGGGAATGGTGATTTGGTCGCAAGGATCGAAATCCGCATGCCCGGACGCCTGAGCATAGCTGAACGGAAGGCATTGAAGGAATTTGAGAAGGCTAGCGAAAACTTCTCGAAGGGCATTGCCGAGGAACGGCTGAGGCGCTAGGAATCGTGCAGCGCTGAGACTTTGCCGGCATCGATTCTGATGTGCGGCCTGGACTGGGTAAGGAAGGTGAGCGAGTGTGCAGAAGGTAACGAGAGACATGCGACAGATGTACATCATCTGCGCTCGCTCGCTGGTCGAAGGCAGACTCGATCTTGACAATGTCGACGATTCCGGCTTCGACAGCGATCTTCCAGTATTCACCGTCGGCAAAGTCGCAACCCTGGCCAACATCCACCCTCAGACACTGCGGCAGTATGACCGTCTGGGCCTTGTCGTGCCCAGGCGTACGCAAGGCGGTGCCCGTCGCTACTCGCTGCGTGACATCGACCGGCTGTGTCAGGCTCAGCACCTGAGTCAGGATGAGTCGATCAACCTTGCCGGTGTCACCAGGATTCTGGCCCTGCAAGAGGAAAACCGACAGCTTCGGCGTGAAATCAGCCGAATGCGAGTCCCAAGCGGATCGAGCGTGTTCGCCGCCGGTCGCAATGGCGAGGTCATCGAGGTGCAGCGTTCCGAGCGCGCAAGGCTGTGGCGTCACGAAATGCACCGCAAGCATGAGGAGCTCGTAGCATTCGAAGATGTCGAAGATCTCGACTCGTCACGTTCGCTGATCATCTGGGGCTCGGATCAGGATCTCTGACGGCTCCATCCATCCTGCCGCCTGTTCGGTGCAGACATTCCATCGGTTTCGATCTCCGCTGACTTCCGCGTGGCGTCGGTTCGGCGCATTGCTGCGTGTTGGCTTCTGACCATGCGCCTGAACATTCATTTTTCAGCTGAATGACACGAAATAGGGACGTTGCTGTATAGTCGATACTCGTTTGGGACTGCATTCAGTCCCCGTCGCTGGAACGCTTTGATTCTCGGGATCCAATTCACGAATTTTCTGCCTTGCTTGCGACTACGCGGCAAGGCTTCGGCATGTCTGCTGCATATATATTTTCATGCCTAAATACGAAAGGTAACCGGTGTCTACTTCGGTTTCACAACATAGAACAGTACAAACACATTCAAAGCAGGATTTCAAGTCCTATGAAGACGATTCGCAGCATGGCGATGAGGCGAACGTTCCATTCTCTGAGCTCGGCGTGCCCGAGATGATATGCCGCGCACTCGCCTCTGAGGGCAAGGCGACGGCTTTCCCCATCCAGAAGGACACGCTTCCTGATTCCCTGGCTGGCAGAGACATCCTTGGCCGCGGCAAGACCGGCTCCGGCAAGACCCTGGCATTCGCGATTCCGCTGATCGTCCGACTTGGCATGCAGGGAGGCGCAGAGGACGATGAGACGCTTGGACGCTATGAGCGCGCGATGCGCAAGCGTGGCGGCCAATTCGAGGACGAGGGACGCAACGGAAGGAATCGCGGCGGCAGCCGCCGCTCCGGCAGAAACCAGAGGAACATGCCGCTGCCTGAGCCGCGCGGATTGATTCTTGCACCAACGCGTGAGCTTGCGAACCAGATCAATGAGGTCGTGGAGCCTTTGGCGGCTCTGTGCCGCTTGCAGACCACAACCGTCTATGGCGGCGTTCGTCAGCAGCGTCAGGTTGACGCGTTGCGCGCCGGTGCCGATATCGTCGTCGCATGCCCGGGACGGCTCGAGGATCTGCTGAGACAGCGCCTGCTTTCTCTCGACGCGGTTGAGGTCACCATTCTTGACGAGGCTGATGAGATGGCAGACATGGGCTTCCTGCCTGCCGTCGAACGGCTTCTTGAGCAGATACCCGTTGAGGCTCAGCACATGCTGTTCTCTGCAACGCTTGACCACGGCATCGATGAGCTTGTGCATAGGTTCCTGCACAATCCGAAGGTGCACGAGATCGACGATGCGACGGCACATGTGTCAACCATGACGCACCATATCTTCGAGACCACGCAGGCGACCAAGCATGAGCTGGTCCGCACGCTGGCTTCCGGCAAGGGAAAGCGAATCCTCTTCACCAGAACGAAGTATCAGGCAAAGAAACTGGCCAAGAACCTCACCAACAGCGGCATTCCAGCCGCAGAGCTTCATGGGAACCTGTCACAGAATCAACGAGACAGGAATCTCAACGCATTCAGCAACGGTTCGGTCAAGGTACTGGTGGCAACCGATGTGGCTGCCCGTGGCGTCGATGTGAGCGGTGTCGAACTGGTCGTCCAGGTCGACCCGCCGGCAGATGCGAAGTCCTTCCTGCATCGGTCGGGCAGAACCGCTCGTGCCGGTCATGAGGGCGATGTCGTCACGCTTGTGCTTCCGGAGCAGCGCAGAGACGTGCGTCGCATGCTTCGCATTGCCAACATCACGAGCAAGCCAATCTCTGTCACCAGTGACTCGCCGGCTGTCGAATCGCTTGTAGGGCAGCATGCCGAACGCATCGATGGTTGGACATTGGAGCCACTCGAGCCTGTTCACGGATCGGGCAGCCATCGCCATGGCGGCCGGGGCGAGCGTTCTGGACGTCGGCATGGCGGGCAGAACGGATCTTCATCAAGGCCAGGTTCACGGGGCGAGAATTCCCGTAGCCGTCGTTCCGAGCATCAGCACAATTCCGAGCGCAGCTCGATGCGGGGGAATGACTCTCGAGGCTCTGCACCACGCAGACACGCCAAGAAAAACCGCGCACCCTTCAGGATTTCTGGCCGCTGATTACTCAGGCATCGTCGTTTCCTGCCAAGATGTGATGATTGAATGGAACGAAGATGCATGATGCCGCAGGTCACGGCCTTTGGTCTGAGCGGGTCTGGACTCAAGTCCAGAGCCTGACAGGCCAAGACCGCGACCATCGCGGTGCATACGATCGAGAAAGGCACGATTGATGAAGCCCAAGGCCGTCTTCTGGGATATGGATGGAACCCTTATCGACTCCGAGCCATATTGGCATCAGGCTGAAATCGAAATAGCGCATGCGCATGGTGGTGAGTGGACGGAGGAACTTGGCTGGCAGCATTCAGGCTTTCCTGTCTTGGTGTGCGCCCAGGCGTTGATAGACCACGGGACACGGCTTCCTGCGCCTACGATCGCCACGATGATGGTCGAACGGGTCGCTGAGCTTGAAGAGGAGCGCATGCCTTGGATTCCAGGTACGCTCGAGCTTCTCGTTGCCTTGGCGCAACAAAACATACCATCGATTCTGGTGACGGCTTCCCCACGTCGCATGGCCGAAGCGGCAGTTCGTCAGGCTCCTGAAAAGGCGTTTGCTGGCTTTGTCTGTGGAGATGACGATCTGCCCAAGAAACCAGATCCCGCTCCCTACCTTCAGGCGTGCAAGGTGGCTGAGGTCGCACTGTCTGAGATTCGCGAGTGCATCGCCATTGAAGATTCGAAACCGGGCTTGCAATCGGCGGCCGCGTCGGGCGCTACGACGATTGCGATTACAGGGTACTCAAGAAATTCCAATTCCGATGGACCACAGTTCGCATCGATTGAAACATATTCCCAGATCAGTGTGGCAATGATGTCCGAGCTCATCACGATGCGTGGCTCTCGAATCCGATGACAGGCTGGGTGGATGACGACGCGCAGTGCCGCCACTGCGGGCTGGCTGCTGTGGTGGATTCCCCCAATTGATTCCTGCGGAATCAGGAAAAGCTTTCGACAATGTTCGGATCGGGACGCGAGACGCATTGCTGATCTCGCATAAGGTCTGCGCAAAGCCAGCAGTGCGGACGGTCGCCCTTCCCCTCGCACCTGGTTTCAGATGGTATCGCCCTCCCAAACGGGCAATCGTCATCGTCATGATAGAAACGGCATCGGCCACCAGTTCTGGTGTAAAAAGGCTGACACTTCATCGTGATCACCTCGGCTTCGTGTAGGCATATTCAATGGTAACTCTGCGATGGCGAGATTCCGAGAGAACACGCAGGAGTCTGTGCGGCGGCGCAACGCAATGCATATAAGAGTTCCCCCACCCATCTGTGGAGATGGGTGGGGGAACTCTCATATCACTCGTCGGATGGCGTCGAGCAGCTTTTCATCGATCATTCACCGATGTGGCGCCGATCGCCTTCCGGCTACGCGTGATGCTTCAGCGGGCTGCATCCTTTGCGTCGTTCTTGAACTCGACGCCCTTCTTTTCCGCCTCGGCCTGAGCGACCTTGGCATTGGCCTTCAATTCATCGCCTTTATCCGAAGCGATGTCCTTCACTTCATCGGCCTTCTCAGAACCAGTCTTCTTTGCATCTGCAAATTTTTCGCTGACTGCATCCTTCAAGTCTGCTGCAGCTTCGGAAACCTTATCACCGGCGTCTTTGGCAGCTTTCTTGGCATCATCCATTAATCCCATTGCAAACCCCCTTCGCTTGTTGAATAATTCACTTTTGAATATACAGGCTGAGCCTTCAAAAGTGTCGGATTTGGTTGTTATTGGAGTGTTATCAGCGGTTAGCTGAGAAACACCGCACCTTTTCGAGCCTGTCTGCACTCAGAAGGCATCATCTATGTTCGGTTCGGCAATGACCTTGATGTTCACGAATTCGTGAATGCCGAGATCGATCAGTTCATGGCCGTATCCGGAGCGATTCACGCCACCGAATGGAATGTCGGCCTTCACGCCGGTTGGATGGTTGATGAACATCATGCCGGTCGTGATCTTGCGCGAGACGTCCCAGGCGCGAGCGGAATCCTTGGTGAATACTGAACCGCCGAGTCCGAATGGTGTGCCGTTGGCAACCTTGATCGCCTCGGCCTCATCCTTGACCCGATAGATCGAGCTCACCGGTCCGAACATCTCCGTTGTATAGGCTGGGTTGTCAGGTGTGATGTCGGTCAGGATCGTTGGCTGATAGAAGGCTCCTGTCTGTGGAACCGGATCTCCGACCTTCTCTGCATGGGCGCCATTCCTGACGGCCTCCTTGACCTGCCTGTCAAGAATATCAACGGCGGATTGCGTCGAAAGCGGTGCGAGCGTCGTGTCTGGATCAAGCGGATCGCCCATCTTGAGCTTGGCGACGCCTGCCCGGTATTTCTCAAGGAATTCATCGTATAGTGATTCGACCACGATGATGCGCTTCGAGGAGACGCAGACCTGGCCACCGTTCCAGTGACGACCCACGACTGCCCAGTTGACTGCCTTGTCCAGATCGGCGTCTTCGAGAATGATGAATGGATCCGAGCCGCCAAGCTCGAGCGTGCTCTTCTTCAGATATTTGCCTGCCGTCGATGCGACTGCAGCGCCAGCGCCTTCGCTGCCAGTGAGCGCAACGCCCTTGACGCGTGAATCTGCAAGAATCAGTTCGTTCTGGTCATGAGATGCGAACAGATTGGTGAAGACGCCGTCTGGCAGTCCCGCCTCCTTGAACAGTTTCTCGAAGGCCACGGCTGAACGGGGAACGTTCGAAGCGTGCTTGAGCAGCAGGGTGTTTCCTGCAATGAGTTGCGGCGCGGCAACGCGAACGATCTGATAATAGGGGAAGTTCCAAGGTTCGACCATGTAGAGCACGCCAAGTGGTTCGTAGTCAAGCTTGACCTTGCCATCGGGGAATCCCTCCACATGAATCGTGCGAGGCTGCAGTTCCTCTTCGCCATGTTCGACGTAATAGTCGAGCATCTTCGCGGTGAGCTCGACTTCCGCCTCAGCCTCGCCAAGAAGCTTACCCATGTCTGTGGTGAGAATGCGTGCGTATTCGGTATGGTTCTCTCTGAGAATTCTGGCAATGTTCGCGAGAATCTCAGCGCGTTTCGCGAATGATGTCTCCTTCCATGATTGGAATGCTTCATCTGCCTTGGTGATGGCATTTCTGACTTCATCGTCAGTAGCCGTCTCGAACGATTCAATAAGTTCACCGGTATACGGATTAATTGATTTATATGCCATGAGCCACTCTTCCTTGGGCGATTGTGTCGCGTGTAAAGGTCAGATTCTTCATGTGTTGTGCGCGGTCTTGACAAGCCCGACGCAGCATGTGAATCGTCTGCGGCGGGGAACTGAATAATGGAAAAAGATGCATCACTGGCCCCCTTGCCTGAACTCATTATGCACCCATTTGACCAGAATCAGGATGAAGTGTAATGCAATAGACATTTATTTGCCAACGGCGAAGTTGGCACGTCAGTTTTCCTGCAGCCTTTGAGATTGGGAGTGAATGGGTGAAGGACGATGCCGCTTGATCAGGGCCATCTGAGGCATGAGTCACTGGAATCGGGAATGCGGCCGCGGACTCATGCGACATGCGCATTCCCCTCTGCGATGCTGCGCCCCGATGGGGCTGTCTTTGTCTCTGTGACTGGGCACAGTGGATTCTATTGGCGTGTGGATTGAAATGCGCGCCACATCTTCGAGGACAGGCAAGAAGTTGATCGGAACATGACAGAATCGAACGAATCTGGTGGGAGCGGCATTCCATCCGCGATTGAGATACGAGGCGCTCGCAACCATAATCTGAACAGCGTCAGTCTTTCGGTTCCCCTTCACCGACTTGTCGGAATCGCTGGGGTGTCGGGTTCTGGGAAATCGTCGTTGGCTCTGGGCATCCTCTACGCGGAGGGGTCGAGACGGTATCTCGATGCCCTGTCGACCTATACGCGCAGAAGGATGACGCAGGCCGCGAGGTCTCAGGTGGATTCCGTCAGATATATTCCCCCGGCTTTGGCTCTGCGGCAGAGACCGGGCATCGGCGGCGTGAGGTCGACGTTCGGGACATCCACCGAGCTGCTGAACGTTTTGCGACTGATGTTTTCGCGTCTGGCATCGCATCGTTGCCCGAATGGACACTACAACAAGCCGACGCTGAATGTCGCCGCCGAGATTCCATTCAACTGCGAGGTGTGCGGTGCTGCCATGCACGCTCCGAGTGCAGAGGAGCTGGCATTCAACTCCCTGGGAGCCTGCCCGAAATGCCAGGGTACGGGAATCGTGCGGGAGATCGATGACTCCACGATTGTTCCCGACGAGACGATGACCATCGATGAAGGTGCGGTCGTTCCCTGGCGAACCTTCGGGTTCAACGTGCAGCCGGCCATCGTGCGTGAGTTCGGCGTTCGCATCGACGTGCCATGGAATCAGCTGACGAAGCGTGAAAAGGACATCGTCTTCAATGGTCCTGAAGAGAAGAAGCACATCACCTTCACTTCGGTGAAAGGCGTCCATGAATTGGATTTCACCTTCCGCAACGCACGGCTCACGGTTTTGGACGAGCTCAGGCGCGCCAATGACGAGAAGCGTCTGGCAAAGGTCTCAAAGTTTGTGGTTGAACGCCGATGCCCTGCCTGCGATGGAACAAGACTGTCTGATGCGGCCCGCGCACCTCGGATCGAGGGAAGCGGATTGGCGGAGGTGACTTCGTGGCCATTGCTGAAGGTGCAGGGATGGGTGCAGACGGTGCCCGCCCTTTTGCCGGAGGACATGCGTGCCATGGCGGATGACCTTGTCGAAGCCTTCATGCTGATGAGCAGAAGGCTTGTGCAGCTGGGACTTGGATACCTGTCCCTCGACCGCTCCAGTGCCTCGCTTTCAACCGGTGAGCGTCAGCGGGCGCAGCTCTCCAGGGCCGTGCGAAACGAGACCACAGGAGTGCTGTATGTGCTTGATGAGCCATCGACGGGCTTGCATCCCAGCAACGTCGAGGGATTGATGGGTGTGATGCGCGATTTGCTGGCAGATGGCAATTCGGTCGTTTTGGTAGATCATGATGTCGGCGTGCTCAGGAATGTCGACCACCTGATTGAAATGGGTCCGGGTGCGGGGAGACTTGGTGGAAGGGTCATCAGCCAAGGGACGCCGAGTGAAGTCGCCGCCAGTCCGAGTTCCCGAATCGGTGGCTTTCTGAACGGCTCAGAGCCAGTGCTGTGCCGTGTCCGAAATCCTTCTCATCTGCATGACCGGGAATGCGTGCATATGACAACCAGTCCGCTGCATACGGTGCATGCCTTGGATGTGCGGATGCCGAAGGGCAGGATGACTGCCGTGACCGGCGTATCGGGTTCCGGCAAGACCACGATGGTGCTTGAATCGCTGGTTCCGGGCCTGCAGGCAATCGCTGATGGCGAGAAGCTGCCGGAGCATGTGCGTGAGCTGGAGCATGCGGGAATAACGCGCGTTCGCGTGGTCGATTCGACGCCTATCGGCATCAATGTGCGCTCGACGGTCGCGACCTATACGGGCATCATGGGTATGCTGCGGCGTGCGTTCGCAGCAACCGATGATTCCCGCGAACTGGGATATGGACCTTCCGACTTCTCATACAACACTGGATCGCTGAGATGCGCGCAATGCGATGGCACAGGCCAGATAAGCCTCGACGTGCAATTCCTGCCGGACGTAACGATTACCTGCCCCGCGTGCGGCGGGTCGCGCTACAGGGATGACATCGATAAGGTCCATCTGCATCTTGGCGCGGACCGTCAGGAACCCGGATGCACCTTGCCTCAGCTGCTCGATATGGGCGTGGACGAGCTGGCGGAATCGTTCGCTGCTCGACCGATCGTGGATGACCATGTTTCCGATGCGCTCCTTCGCCGCATTCGCAAGGCTCTGGGCACGCTTGAGGACCTCGGTCTGGGCTATGTGAAGCTTGGGGAAGATACGCCATCGCTCTCCGGCGGAGAGGCCCAGCGGCTCAAGCTGGCCAATGAATTGGGCAAGAGGCACGCGAGCACGATGTTCGTGCTCGATGAACCGACGACAGGCCTGCACCCGCTCGATGTGCGCACGCTGCTGGCGGTGTTGCAGAGACTGGTCGACAAGGGGGCAACGGTCGTCTTCGTCGAACATGATCTTGACATGATTGCGAATGCGGATTATGTGATCGATATGGGACCTGGCGGCGGAGAGGCCGGCGGCCGCATCGTCGCAACCGGTACGCCCGAGGAGATAGCCGCAAATCCCCGGAGCGTCACGGGAACGTATCTTCGCAGGCATCTCGCAGCCAGCCCATCCAATGCCGAGGAGCGATGATTCCCAAAGCGCGGCGGTTTTTCATCGACCCCGAGTTTTGCGGCAGATTCTGGGCAGACGGATCTCAAATCCATGAAATGTGACCGGGAAATAGCCAGAGATGAGCAGGGGTTGTTCATGTCGGCCGCAAAACTCGGAATCTCGACTGCGACTTGGCATCATGGCTTGGATCATGTGAAGCAAGAAGTCTGTGATCGAAGTACGATTGAAAGCGCTTACACATAGATATGTAACTGGTTCATGTTAAAAAAGCATCAATTCTGTAAGCGCTATCATGTGTTTACCTAAACTTCATGTTCCCTTATCCCTCCTTTCATCTGCAAGTCGTCGATTCAAGAGTGTCTTCCTATAGCCTTATCTGGGGTTTTACCGGATCAGGGGATTCGCTGATTGAATTCGATCGGTTTGAGGTGTGAGGGGAAGCATGAAACATTCACGAACAGGCATGCTATGCGTTGCGATGATTGCAACGATAGGAACTTTCTTTGCAGGTATGCCAGCATCGGCAATGGCCGCAGACGATACGTCGTCCACGCAGACGACGGCTCAGAATGCGTTGAGCCAAACGGCGGATTCATTGAAGGATGCCTCATCCACATCCATACAGGAGCTCGTTTCGACTGCAAGCTCCAACCATGCGGGATCGGGTTCGGAATCGGTCTCGCAGGTCAAGGACAACGACGAAAGCACCAAGTGGTATGAGGGCGAGGCCGCCCCGACTTCGGCATCGCCGGTATATGTGATCTATTCGCTGAGCAAGGCGTCTTCGGCATACGGATACACCATCACATCGGGAAATGACTCTCAGAACAGGGATCCAAAAAGCTGGACGGTCCTCGGAAGCAACGACGATGCCGCGGCGGCGGACGCTTCGTCGTCCTCATGGAAGCAGCTCGATTCACAGAGCGGTCAAAGCTTCTCCGACCGCCACCAGGTCAGGGGATTCCCGATAGCCAAGCCCCAGGCATACAAGTACTACCAGCTGAGAATCACCGATAAAAGTGACGGCACCAGCACCAACCAGCTTCAGATGGCCGACTGGACCCTCGTTGGCCAGCAGCAGGGAATGGATGTCTCAGGTCTGCAATCCGAGGATTGGGAATACTGGGACACCACGGATTCGACGAAGTCGACGAGCGATCCGACGCATGGTGCGAGTGATCGCACGTCGTGGACGACCAGCGTTTCCGATGCAGACGCCTCGGCGGGCTGGAAGAGCGGAACCGCTTCCTTCGGCGTGAAGAACAGCAATAACAGCGATACCGCAGACCTTGGAGACGGATTCACCGCGAATACGGTCATCAAGCGTTATCTCGGCGCTGACGGAATCGTCCCCGCCTATTTCTTCAAGCGTAGCTTCGCCCTCGATTCCACCCAACTTGCCAGCATCGGTGGCCTGATCGGACAGATAACCTTTGACGACACAGCGACGGTCTATGTCAACGGCACTCGAGTCGCCGGTTTCAATGACGGCGACGTCGATTCGAACACCACCCCTCTGAACTTCGGTGGGGGCGAGGATCCGCAGACCGCCCTATTCAGCATTCCGGCCTCGGTCTTGAAAGCCGGCGACAATGTCATTGCAGTGGAGGTCCATCAATGCAATGGCACAAGCTCGGATGCCTATTTTGACATGCCGCAGCTCTATGCGACTTCTGACTATCTGTCATTCTCATACACGAATTCGGAATACACGGCTCAATATTCTTCGAGTACCTGGCCAGCGACATCAGATGGGAAGGACTATTGGGTCGATCTGCTCAAGGGCTATACCGATTTGAGTGACTCGCCGAGCGTCTGGAGCGGCAAGACGGTTGAACCCGGTGAAAAGCTTACAGCGCTGAACGATAAGAAGATCGTCCAAATAAATAACACCGCATCGACCGCACAGGTCGACAAGGCCATAAACGATGCGAATAATTCGCCGGTCCAGACCATGAGTGACGCATATGGGACGAATCTAGGCAGTCTTTATCTCAAGGCCATGTCTTCAGGCAAGCTGCCCAAGACGGCGCAGGTGCTTGCCATGGTCACGAGCGGCATCGACGGCCATGACGCCGCAAAGAACGAATATAAGGAGGCCAGACCGTATCAGCGGCTGATCGGTCGCATCGATGAGAAGAATATCGGCTATGGCTTCTCGAACGACTCATTCCCGAGCGGACACACCACGGCGGGCTATGTTGCCGGAACCACTCTGGCGACTCTGCTGTCTGAACTGGCGCCTCAGATGCTTCAACGCACCTCGGAATATGGCAACAATCGAATCGTGCTCGGTTTCCACTACCCGATCGATGTCATGGGAGGCCGCATGGGAGCGCAGGCCATGATCGGATACCGTTGGAGCGATCCTGAATTCCAGAAGCTCTTCCAAGAGGCCCATCAGGAGATGGAATCGGTGCTGCTGGGCCAGTGCAGGATCGCAGGGTATGGCGATTCGATCGCATCGTGCGCCGGTGATGTCGCGACGGACACGCAGGCGACGTCGACGTACACGGACAGGCTTACCTATGGTTTCCCCCAGGTTCAGGCGAGTGGGGCTTCCCTGATCATTCCGACCGGTGCCGAGGATCTGCTGATTACCAAGTACCCCAATCTGAGCGATGCGCAACGCAAGTCGATTATCGAGCAGACCTCATTGGATTCGGGGTATCCACTCGATCGTTCCAATGAGAATGAGGCAAGCTGGGAACGCATCAATCTTGCCGCCGCCCTCAGCGCGCATGTAACGGTGAACGCAGACGGCTCGGTCACGGTCGAGGAGCTGCCTTCCACGAATGTGGCTCTGTCTTCGATTCAGGTCAAGGGCGTTTCAGCAGACGTGGATGAGGCGTCAAGCAGCGATGGCACAACCATCGAGGTCAACGGCGCTGCAGGCATAACGGCAGACGACGTCAAGGCGACCACGGCGAATTCGAAGGCTACGGTGAAGACCTCGGTCAGCGGCGGCGCAGTGACCATCGTGGTGACCGCAGCTGATGGATCGAGTTCCCATACTTATGTCGTGAAGTTGAAGGAGGCGGTTCAGGTCGGTGCAATGTCTCAGTATGTGGACCCATTCGTATCGACAGCCGATGACGATGGCAATGACATGCCTGGAGCCGAGGCGCCGAATGGATTGGCAAAGGTGAATCCTCTGAGCACCTCCAACCGCAACCACACGGGGTATAACTATTCGTCGACGCAGATATCCGGCTTCACGAATGACAATCTTGACGGAGTCGGCGGATCGGGTGGCGGCGGAGACATCTTGGTCGTTCCGACATCGGTTTCATATACCAAGCGTCCTGCGACGGCATCGTATGCCCACTCCTTCTCGCATGACAAGGAAAGCGCAACGCCGGGATACTATTCCGTCGATCTGCGTTCCAGCTCAGGAACCGACTCGGACTTCAAGCAAGCCGATGGATACATCAATGCACAGGTGACTGCGACGACGCGGACGGCAATGCACGAATACACCTTCCCCCAAGGTCAGCGCCAGTCAGTGGTGTTCGACCTGAAGAATAACTTCACCTCGCGCATCGCATCCTCGCTGAGCGTGCAGAAGCTCGATGACGGCACGATTGCCATATCCGGCAAGGTTGAAGGTTCGTTCAACGGTCCGAACTACACGCTGTATTATTATGCGACGACCGATCAGCCGGTCGATTCGGTGCAGACCTGGGGAGATGGCGGCTCTCTCCAAGACATCGCCGATTCGAGTTCCGCAACGGAGCAATCCGGTGTGGATACGGGCGCCGTACTTAACTTCGGCACGTCGACAGGCAAGCCGGTCGATCTGCGCATCACGCTGTCCCCGATAAGTGCAGCGCAGGCAAAGACAGACCAGAAGGCAGAGGTCGGATCGAGCACCTTCACCCAGGTGCGCCAGAATACTGCAGACAGTTGGGAGAGCCTGCTCTCGCGCATCGACGTCACGGCATCGTCGACCAATGACCCTGACGGCACGCTCAAACGCCTCTTCTATACGCATCTGTACAGTACGCTTGCTGTGCCGGTCAACGCGACCAGCACATCGGGAACATATCGAGGAGTCGACGGCGTTGTGCATAAGGCCAATGGCTATACGGAATATGATGGGTGGTCAGGCTGGGACGACTTCCGAAAATTCTCGGTCATCGCGTATCTCTACCCTGAAATCTATCGAGACATGGCACAGTCGCTCATCAATATCTTCGCGGACACGCAGGCCGCAAGCGATACCAAGCTGCCGGGAGATCTGATGCAGTCCGTGCCAACGGTCCGTTTCGAACGCTCCGCGGTTATCATCGCGGATGCCATATCAAAGGGATACACAGGTTTCGAAAATCTGTCGCAGGCGTATCCTGCATTGCAGCGACTTGTCGGCAGCTACACCGCCGATGAGTTGAAGGCGGGCTATATCGCCGATCACCCGACTGACTCGCTGCAGCGCGGTTACGACGACTGGGCGATGTCGATCATTGCCACGCGGCTGAACAAGGCTGATGACGCCAAGAACTATGCGCAGCTCGCGGCACTTCCCCTTGCGAACCAATACAAGGAAGATGCGTGGACTGCGGCTGATGGGACCAAGGTGAACGTCCTATCGTCGAAGAACAGCTCGGGTGCATTCGCGAACGACGATCTCGAACAGTTCCAGGCAGCAAACGCATATCAAGGAACGCTGTGGCAATACAATTGGTATGACGCCTATGACATGGCAGGTCTTCAGACTGCCATGGGTGGCAAGACCGCAATGACCGATGCCCTCCACCACATGTTCGGCGAAGACGGCAATGACGATCCTTCCAGCATCCTGCATTCCAATACCAATGAGGTGGATCTGCAGACGGAATACCTGTTCAATTACGTAGGTCAGGCGAGCAGCACGCAGAAATGGGTGCGTCAGATATTCACCGAGCCCTCGTGGAACCGATACATTGCAACTGGCAGCACCGATGAGTATTCGAGCAGCAATGGCGAATTCACGCCACCGATAAAGGCCAGCGTCTATAAGCTGTCGCCGCAGGGATTCCTGCCGACGATGGACAATGATGCAGGCACGATGTCGGCGACCTTCGTCGCCTCTGCCATCGGGCTGTTCCCCGTGACAGCGGGATCGTCGCAGTATCAGATCGGAAGCCCATTCTTTGACAGCGTGAAGATCAAGCAAAGCGATGGTCGAAGCTTCACCATCAATGCGAAGGGCGCCTCCTCGTCCAACTATTACATTGGTGGAGCCACACTGAACGGAAAGGCCTACAACAACACCTGGGTGGATTACAGTGAACTGCTTGCAGGTGGAAGCCTGTCCTTCGACATGCAGTCGACCGCGTCGGATTGGGGTTCGAATGGTGCGGCGGCATATTCGCTGAGCGATCCAACCAGCACGGGAGCATACGAATCGACATACCGTGCAATGGTTGACAAGACATCGATAACCACCGATGAAACGGGTAGGATCAAGGGCTCGTTCAACTTCACGCTGCCCAACGGCATAGCATTCGCCACGAGTCAAGTCGTGCGCGAAGATCCGCTGTCAAGCGGTGCCATGACCGTTGTCGGTCTGCCTGGGACAGTGAAGGTCACGGCCCGGATCACCGGCGATCACAGCTTGACTGTGCAGCTCGATGGAACCGTCGAGGCAGCCACGAACTTCCACATCGGGTTGACAGATGCCGCATTCTCGGACGGAGCGCTTTCCTCATCGCTCTCCGGCCCAGGCCTGAGCGTGCAGGAACCGCTGAGCATCGACATCACCAGCAAGGAGAAGCTCGATCTGCAGGGCATCGTCGATGACTTGAAGATCGAACAGGATGTCAGTTTCACGACCAAAAGCCATCAAGCCTTCTCCGATGCCCTGAAGCAGGCGCAGAAGGTGCTCGCCGACGCAGCCGCAACCTCCAGCGACGTGCAGTCGGCCGGCGAGAAGCTGCAATCCGCAGCATCCGCGTTGGCGATACATGGATCCGCGTTGCGCACCCTGCAGGCTGAGAGCAGCGATGCGTGGTCTGGCGGTGACCTGAAGAACGAAGCATATTACTCGGATGGTGATCTGGGAGGCGTCGCTGACGGTGCCTGGATCCAATACAATGACATGGACTTCGATTCGCTTGTCGCAGCCGCGAAGACTGGCAAAACGACGCAGATCACGGTTCGATATGCCGCGAACTATGCGGCGAGCGATACGCCAAGCACCGTCGAAGTCCATGCAGGGGACAAGGACAGCCCGGTCGTAGCGACCGTCGATCTGCAAGGAACCGGCGGATACGACAAGTATGCGAGTGTCGAAACCGAACTGAGCGCCGATGCGCTCGCAAAGCTCGCCGCAGCGGGAACGGTCTCGTTCGTGTTCCATGCTCCTTCTGGGCGCACGTGGGCATCGAACTTCGACTACTTCCGATTTGGGACGCAGACGGACGACAGCTCAGCGACCAAGACGCTTGAAGCCGAATCCTTCCAAGACAAGGGTGGTGGTACGAATCTTGGTGTCGAAACCGATACGATGAGCAACACTGGAAAGTCGCAGACGGTTCTGAAGGGGACCAGCAACGGCGACTGGCTGAGATACGACGACGTCGACTTCGGTTCCTCCGCCCTGCAGCGGCTGACGGTGAACTATGTCAACAACAGCAATCGATGCGGGACGAATTCAAGTATCGAAATGTATCTCGATGCGGCCTCGGAAAGTGATCTGGGAACGCCATTCGCCACCATCGCACTGCCTGCGACCGGAAGCGATTGGTACACCGAGGGCTCCACGACGGTGGATCTTCCAAGCTCGATAACAGGAACGCACACCGTGTATCTCAAGCTGGTCACCACTGCGGACAGCAGCCATCCTTACGTTGCCAACATCGACAGCCTGGCATTCTCGGAGAAGCCGGCGACGCTTGACGTGACCGCACTCAATCAGCAGCTTGATTCGGCGCAGCAATATGTCAAGGACAAGGCTCGGTACACGGATGTCGACTACGCCGCATTCGCAAAGGTCCTTGCCGCGTCGCAGGCGACCGTGTCCAACTCGGTGGCGACGCAGGCGGATGTTGACGAGGCGACATACCAGATGAAGGCAGCGATTCGGCAATTGATTCCGAAGGCACGGCTGCAGTTGGAATACGATATAGCGGATGCAGCTGATCTCGACTCGGCTCAATACACTGCGGACACCTGGAAGGTGTTCGATGACGCGCTGTCCAACGCAAGGAATGTGTCTGGAATCAGCACGTCGTCTGACGATGCCTTGAATGCGGCGGATCGGACCTTGGTCGGAGCGGAGAATGCGCTGATTCTTCTCTCGGATGTCACCATTCCAGGCATTCCGGAGGGAGTGAGCGCCAAGAGCAAGGGAAACGAGGTCACGGTTTCATGGAAGGTACCGGAGAAGGACGGATACTCCGCGATATCTGGCTATGATGTCCGCATCGATGGGGGAAAGACCCCGTTGCAGACCAATGCAAGCCAGCTTTCGCTCGTGATAGGCAATCTTTCCAAAGGCCGGCACACTGTCGAGGTGCGTGCACGCAATGCAAAGGGCGCGGGAGACTGGTCCGCTTCAGTCGGTTTCTCCATAGTGGCTGGGAGCAACTCCGGTGGCGACGATTCCGGTTCGGGGTCGCACTCGGGAACGGGGACAGGAACGGCAGGCGGGTCGTCATCGGGTTCTCAAGGTGGCACAGGCGCAGGTTCGAATTCGGGTTCGCAGCCAGGCAGCGGATCGTTCGGTTCCAATACGGGAATGGCTGGGTCTCAGGCTGGCGGTCTGGCAGGCAAGGTCGGAGAGCCTGGATCGGATGCCTCACGCAAGTCCGCAAGTGAGAATGCCGATTTGGCCACGACGGGAAGCCCACTCGCCATCATCATTGCCCTTGCGATGCTTCTCGGAGCGCTGGGAGCGGCATTGAGATTCTCAGGCAGATCACGAGCTGGAAGAGACTGAACCGAATCGGTGCCTTGCACTGAATGTCAATCGCCAATCAGCCCACGTTCGTTATTCAGACGTGGGCTGATTGTCACACGTCACTGCATTGGAAGTAATAGGATGGTCTGAGTCAGATGGAGGACGCATGCATACGCTTTTTCTAACTTCGATGTTTGCACCGATGGCCGCCAGATTCCATGATTTTGCCCGAGGTGACTGCACTGGTAAAAAGGCGTGTCTGATACCGACTGCGAGTTCAAGGCAGAAGGTGAGGCATTATGTCAATGCGGATCGATCGGCTTTGAAATCCTTGGGTATTCGCGTTGCTGACCTTGAAGTCTCGACCGCCAGCCCGCAGGAGATCCGTAGATGCATCGGGCAGAGCGACTATGTTGTGATAACTGGGGGAAATACGTTCTATCTGCTTCAGGAATTGCGTCGCAGTGAAGCGGACAAGGCCATCGTCGATCACATCGATGCTGGGAAAACCTATATTGGTGCGTCAGCAGGTTCGGTGATCCTTGCTCCTGACATCGGATACATCTCCCATATGGATTCCACGGATGCCGCTCCCGAGCTCGCCGGGGACTATACGGGACTTGGCGTTCTTGACTTCTATCTGGTGCCTCATGTGGGCAACTTTCCATTCAAGGCAGCTGCGAAGGCTATTCAGGATGAGTACTCGAGCAGCCACGACCTTCAGGGAATCTCAAATCATGAGGCCATCGAGATTCGGGACGGGGCGGAGCGGATCATAGGTGCCTGAAATGATTCCTTCGATCGGTGGATCCCTGTGATTCCTTTCAATGAAATATGTCACAAAAATATCGCTCCAAGGGTGTGGGACCTGGGAAATGCTCGCGTGTGGAGTAACCTTGGGCTAAAGGGGGATGACTATGGCAAGCGACAAGAATATAGATACGACCACTGAACACAACGATGAGGATGACTTCAAGGAGTCCGAGCAGAACGCTGACACCTATGGCTGGGGTGATGAGGAAGAGCAGGGACATGGGCATCTGAAGATGTTCTGCATCATTGCGGTGCTTGCGGGCATCGCTCTGTTCTTCTACTTCAAGTACTGCCGTGACGCGAAGGTCGAGATTCCAGACAATTGGCAGAAGACCATAGATCGCGGGAACAGGCAGGTTCGCAAGGCGGTGAATCAGACGCTGAGCAATGCAGGCACAGCCGTCGATCAGACCGTCAGGAGCGCAGGCTCTGCGGTTGATGGCGCGACTTCCAAGATTCGCGATTCAGTGCAGCAGATTCTTGACTGATTCATCGGTTCTTCGACATGTCTGAATGCGAATCCGGTCATTCGAAGCATCAGAATTCATGGATGGGGCGCGCAATGCTGTTATTGATTGCGCGCCCCATCATGCTGCGAAATGCAATGCTGTGCCATTGCACCGGGGCTGGCACCGATGCCGAGCAGTCCACGCAGGCGAACCAACCGGGAATTCGTGGCAGCGCGTTGCATCGATCTCGGGAATGGCGGCTGCGCCGAACCCTGCGTGGGCTTGCTAGGCGACGGTTCCTCGCGATCTCGTGGATGGGTGGGAATCCAGATATATGGTGCCGTTCACCACGTTGTCTAGACCACGAATGCGCTGATCGTGCGTGGCAATGAATAGTCTTGAATAATCCCGAAGCCAGAGGTATGCAAGGCGCTCCGGCGTTCCATTGAAGCGGTTGCCCTGAATGTGAACGGCTGAGACTGATCTGCCAGGAACATCGATACTGCTTCGTTCCTGATAGAGCTCGAACACGCCTCGCCTGGGAGCGAAATTCTCGAAGAGATTATCCGATATGGTGATGCCTCGCCAGCCGGAAGGCTTCACCATCCGATGGGAGCGGGCGTAGAACGCCACCCCCCAGGACGGCTGGGGCGTCTCGCCTGTCCATTTGAAGGTGTTGCCGATGATGGTGATGTCGTCGGCAGCGTCAAAGTGTATGACTGCGCTGTTATATCCCCCAGCGCCCTCGAAGGCAGCGGGGTCCTCGACGTAGTTGTTCGCAAAGAGGCCGTGGCGAATATAGCTGCTGAGTGCCGTCGTCCTTGCATATGCCATATGGGTTCCGAAAGGATCCGCTGCCGGAAGCAGCAGCTGGCCCGTCTTGCTGCGAAGCGGCAGGAATCGGTTGTGGATGATCGACATATTGGTGGTCGGAAGATTGTCAAAGACGGTCTGTCTGTCATAGTAGCCGCTTGCACCGAGGGCTGCGACATCCATCTGGAATGCTTCCTTGAATGTCTGTCCGCGGTTTGGCGAGCCAATCACGACACTGTTGCGAACCGTGACATTGGTACTTCCATCGACATCCAGAAGATGTCCGAATGGTCGCTGAACCATCATGAAGGTGCATGAATCGTAAGTGATGCGATTGGCGTGAATAAGAGGCTGATAGATGGTCTGCGTCGGAATCAGGTCATGGTATTCACCTCGGAAGGTGATGTTTCTCCACGTCACATCATGCATTCCGTCGTATCCTGTGGCACCGCCTGTCGGGTACCAGATGACCATGCCGCCATGAACCCCCTTGGGCATTTGGACGAATGATTCATTTCTGATTCCGAGCATCGTGATGTTGCTGACCATGTTGATGACTCCCCTGAAGGCGAAATGGCCTGCGGGGAACAGCAGGGTCTTCTCCACCGAGGTGGGCAGCATGTCAAGAATCAGGTTCAGCCGCGTCGTGTTGTTCCTGATTCCGTTCGCTACCAGTCCGGCATCCAGAGCATTGATGACATGGTGGTCGCCGACGTATGGGGTTCCCCACAGCACTCGCGGGGAATGTCTGAGGGTCAGCGGGATCGTCACGCTCGAACCGCTGATGCCGTCGATCTTCGCTCCCGGCATGGTAAGTGAGGTTTCCAGGTTCGTGCCGGTCGTCCAGCAGACGTACTTATCGGTTGCGCCCTTTTTGGCTATTCGGACGACATGGTCCGTGTCCCGCATGTTCGGAACAGACACCTCGCCAATCGGGTGGTACCCATCTGCATATTGGAGCTCGTTCGGAGTCCTTGCGTGGAGACGGTGGGCAGCCATGATCCGAGACGACGCAGAGGCGAGACGTTCGAGATGATGCGCCTCGTATGCGATCGCTCTTTTTGTTGGGATGAACAGCAGAAACAGTGCGATGGAGAGCAACAGGCATGCGCTCGATGAAGCGATGGTCAGCAGGCGGGAATCTCTTGCGGGGTGCAACGGCTGTGGCTGCTCTCCCCAGCCCTGAGGCTCTGTGCTCACGCTGTCCTCCCTATCCTCGATGGTTGCGAGGCATGAATTCCATTGGTTCCTGTGCCAATGCCCGCTGGTATGCGGTTCATCCGACAGCCCTGACATATCGGAGTAGACGTCAGCGATACGCGCAAGCCTTTCGTCGTGCAGTGCAACTCAGGAAGTCAATCCGCAACCACATGATATTCAAACAGAAAAAATGACGGTGGTCATCCGGCCCATCAAACATTCCCACACTCTTTGCATGTGGATTATTCGACTGATATGCGTCTGCGGCGAGCAATGCGGATTCAATCCGCCCCATCGATTCGCATCCGGCCTGCCGTCTGACACGCATGTCGATCGCCATGCTGCATGCAAAGGGGTGATGTGCATGATTCACGGTCAGGTGACCGACCATCCCGGAAAGGACGGCAACGAGTGTGAAAGACTGGGCAGGTGCAAGGCGCTGAATCGTTTTTTCGGACTTGGAGATGATGAAATGCAAGCTAGTCTAGCTTGCCATTGGTCATTTCGGACAATCAATATAGTGAACTATGTCTCATTCCCTATGATGAATCGTTCAACGCGTATCCCTGATGACTGAGGGATAACATGCATTGCATGGACTTTCCATGCCAAATGGACATCGGAAAAATGCCTAGTGGCACTTGACAAATATAATTTTCTGAAGTGCCATTTGTGCTATTCTTTACTTTCTGGGGGACGCTGGCATTTCTGGCCGGCTTCATTGTTAGAAACACCTTATCGATACTCGAAGGCTAAGGCCCCGACCGGATTGATAGGGTCAAGGGGGATGTATGAAAAAGTCTTCAAATTTAGCGAAGACAGGGATAGTCAAGAGAATCGTGACTTTCCTGGTGGCTTTGGCCACATTGCTCGTGGTATTCCAGACTTCAAGCGGAACGGCACTGGCAGATGACACGACGCCAGGGGTAACAACTGGCACCATTAACACCAATCTTCCCGATGATTCGAACGGAACGATCATTGACACAGCAAAGGCGACATTCACCGATGCCAATGGCAATGAGGTAGATTCATCGCAGGTCAATGCTGGGACCAACGTTGATTTTAAATATACATGGAGCGTTCCTGATCCGTTGGCAGACGGCACCAGACTGAAGGGTGGCGACACCTTCACCTTCAAGATGCCAGCGAACATTGACTATCACACCGTCACGAATGGAAAACTTGGCGATTATGGCACCTATACCGTTGACGCCTCAGGCAATGTGACCTTCACCTTCAATGACAATGTTGACGGAGTGGACGACGTTTCTGGAACCTTCGAATACAGTTCCTCGATTTCTCAAGAGACGACGACAGGTGAACAGAGCTTCGACATTCCCACAACGAGCAACGAACCTGCCATCCCATACTTTGTGCAGCCAACTGGCGGCACCGACATCGCAAAGGCCGGAACGCTGAACGGAGAGACGAACGGCAAGAACCCTACGGGCATCACATGGGACGTCACCATCAATACAAGCTTGCAGACCCTGACCAACGCGACGGTCACTGACCCCATGCCGAGCTCAACCGAGGATTCCGTTGCTTCCACGCTGAAAAGCGTTGCCGTATACCCAGTGACCGTTGACACGAAAGGCAACGTGACGTCAACCGGAGCTGCCCTTACAGAAGGCACGGACTATACCGTGGATGCCGCCGGCAAGGTCACGTTCATTGGCAAGTATGCTACTACAAGGGATGCGTTCAAGATCGAATATAAGTCCGATATCGACACCTCCAAGGTGCCAAAGGACGGCGGGACCGAAACATTCAAGAACACGGCCACGTTGAACAATGACGGGAAAGATTCGCCAGCCTCTGCATCAGTGGCTGCAAATTATGGCAAGTTCCTCGACAAGAGCTTCGATGGTGCGGACAATGACGGAAGCCAGAAATATAACTGGCATATTGACTACAATGGTCAGGACGCGACTCTGTCGGCCGACAATGCAGTGATCACCGATACGCTCGACAAGGGGACGTTCACCGGAACTCCTGTGCTCACCTATGCGGATGGAAGCACGGTTGATCCTGCAGACTACACGATTGCCTATAACGCAGACCACAACCAGATGACGGTGTCCTTCGTCAATGGATTGGACAAGGCCGTAAAAATCGCCTATCAGTCAACCATCAGCGGTGCGATTGATGACAGCGACAAGGATGGAATTACCAATACGGCTTCGAGCGATGACGTTACGAAGACCACGAACTCCGGCTCATTGGGACAGCAGGGCCTCACCAAAACCCGTGGATCCGTTGATTACAATACCAAGCAGGTTGCATGGCATTTTGACATTAACCAAGCTCGTCAGAATATGAGCAACTGGATATTGACAGATACAGTCCCCGAGGGCCTCACCGTAGACATGAGTTCGTTCGTGCTTAAAGATAAAGATAAGAACGTTACCTACGTCAATGGTACAGACTATGAAGTCAAGGCGACTGCTGATGGATTCACACTCGAATTTCTTGGTGACTTGAAGACGTCCGCACCAGATTGGTACACCCTCAGTTACAACACTTCGTTCGACACACTGAACTTGCCCAGCAATAAGGATTGGAAAAATAGCGCTGAAGCGCAGTGGACCGACACTAGTGGCTCCACGCATACAAATACCGGCTCGGCAGACTTCTCCCCAAATGACAGTGCACAAAACGATGGAAGCAAGTCGGGGAGCTATAACGCGACAACCAAGGACATCACCTGGACCGTTGTTGGAAATTACAATCAACGGACGCTGAGCAACGCGTCGATCACCGATCCGATTCCTTCCACACAGACCTATGTCCCTGACAGCGCCAAGGTGTTCGAGGCAACGATCAATGCCGACGGATCATATTCCCTGGGCAGCGATGTCACCTCTTCGATCAGCCCGAGCTTTGATTCTGATTCCAAGACGGTGACCGCAAAGCTTCCTGATGACAGCACCAAGGCATACGTCTTGCAGTTCGAAACGAGTCTCGACAATCAGGTACTTTCAGATACGAAGGAAAGCAACACTGCAACATACACCAATAACAAGATCGACAACGAACTTGACGCTTCGATCAGCGTTCCCAATGGCAGCAACTATGTTGACAAGTCTGGCACCGCTGATTCCACGGATAGCTCATATGTGAATTGGAATGTCTGGATCAATAAATCGCAGTCCACTTTGGAAAATGCGAAGATTGTCGATAATCCAACGTCGAATCAGATCGTCGACCAGAGTTCAATCAAGATCTATCCGGTGAGTGTCTCCGCCGATGGGCAGACATATACTCCTGATACCAGCAAAGCTCTTACGCTCGGCAAGGACTACACCGTCGATCTGCAGACAGTGGCCGCGACTGGCGTACAGACCTTGACCATTGCTTTCAGCAATACGATTCATACTGCATATGACCTGCAATATCGCACGTTGGTGAACACGCCGCTTAAGAATGATACGGTCAGCAACTCGGTGACAATTTCCGCTGACAATCTGGAGCAATCGCAGACCAGCAAGTCCAATAACGTTGCCGTATATAACAACAACGGTTCGGCAGACGGCAAGAACACCACTATCGAGATCAACAAGATCGACGCCGAGACCAAGGCTGCCCTGTCGAACGCTTCCTTCGCACTCTACAGCGTCGACTCCAATGGCCAGAAGGCCACGCTTCTCAAGACAGGCACGACGGACAGCGATGGCAATCTGACCTGGGGCAACATGGTTTCCGGCAAATACATCCTTGTCGAGACCTCTGCTCCTGCGGGATACACCATCTCTGACAATTTGAAGAACGGCGTGACATTTACCGTGTCGTACACAACCGCTGCCGCAAGTTCTTCGCCAAGCGATGTCACCTGCTCGGTTGATACCTCCAGCAACACCAATAAGTGCACAGTTTCGGATCAGGAAACGACCGGCTCGGTCGTGCTGACGAAGACCGATGGTGATTCCAACAAGCCTTTGGCTGGTGCGGTGTTCGATGTGTATTCGTCCAATGACAGCGCCACTCCGGTGAAGTCTGGTGTGACGACTGGCGCTGATGGTAGGGTGACGGTCGATGGTCTGCTGCCTGGCGACTATTACTTCGTCGAGACGGCGGCTCCTGCTGGCTATGAGCTGAGCGGCGATCATGTTCCGTTCACGATTGCGTTCCAGAGTCCTGTGACGGTTGCGACGGCTTCGGCCACGAACGCCGAGAAGACTGGTTCGGTGGTGCTGACGAAGACCGACAGCGATACGAACAAGGTTCTTGCCGGTGCAACGTTCGATCTGTACAAGGCTGATGGCACGGAGGTCAAGACGGGTCTGACGACTGGCGCCGATGGCACGGTGACGGTCGATGGCTTGAAGCCCGGCGACTATTACTTCGTCGAGACTGCGGCTCCTGCTGGCTATGTGCTCAATGATTCGAAGCTGAACTTCACGGTCGAGCTTCAGACCACTGCAAAGGTCGCCACAGCCTCCGCAACGAATGCAGAGAAGACTGGTTCGGTGGTGCTGACGAAGACCGACAGCGATACGAACAAGGTTCTTGCCGGTGCAACGTTCGATCTGTACAAGGCTGATGGCACCAAGATTCAGACCGGTGTCAAGACTGGTGAGGATGGTACGGTGACGGTCGATGGCTTGAAGCCTGGCGACTATTACTTCGTTGAGACCAAGGCTCCTGCTGGCTATGTGAAGAGCGGCGCCAAGTGGGTCTTCACGGTGGATCTTCAGACGACTGCCAAGGTTGCGAATGTTTCCGTGACCAATGATGAGATCACTGGGTCTGTCGTCCTGACCAAGACCGATGGAGCGACCGGCAAGACGCTGGCTGGAGCTGTGTTCAGCCTCTACAAGGCTGACGGCACGAAGATTCAGTCCGGTCTCAAGACAGGCGCTGATGGCAAGGTAACGGTCGATGGCTTGAAGCCCGGCGACTATTACTTCCAGGAAACCCAGTCTCCCAAGGGATACAGGTTGAACGCCGCCAAGCTCAAGTTCACCATTGAGTTGCAGGTCAAGAGCATAGATGCGACGGTCAATGCCAAGAACGACAAGATTCCTGCAGGCGCACAGCAATCCTCCGGCGAATCTCCACTGGCAAAGACAGGAACCGCGATTGCAGGTGTGGCGGGCGTTGCGGTCGTGCTTGCATTCCTTGGATTGGGCTCGGTCTTGGCGAGGTCGAGGTACTCGACAAGAAAGCACTGACGGTCAAAGAGACTGTCGCGCGGATGAACGACACGGCATGAGGGATTGCCTGACGATTGCAATCCTCTTGCCGCGTCGGGGAGTTCTTCAGCACGGTCGGCGCTCTGTCTGATATATGCATGGCACCCATGCCACATTGTTGGCATGGGTGCCATGCCGTCGTTGAGGACGATTACATTGGATTCTCTCCGACTTGACGTCAAACGTTTGACGTAATAATCTCTTTCCCAGTACGACGAAGTCACGGTAACAATGCAGTTACGGGATTGCTGGGGGAAATGTGTATGAGAGTGCATAAGCCGAGATTTGACAATGGGGAGCGAAATATTGGGATCACGCAGAAGACGCGGTTTCTTCACCGCTGTTCCAGGCGCATGCTGGCAGCCGCGGTCTGCCTTGTCACCGTCCTATCGACCGGAGTGGGAATGAGCTTTTCCTCACAGGCCAACGCGGTCGATGCTGCCGATTCCGTCGACGCCACAGGGGAGAGCAACAGTTTGACAAAGACACAATTTGACCAGTTCTATCATTATCAAGCGTCGCAGGGTTTCATGAACGATATCCAGACCATCTGGAAGGGCAGTGACGGCTACTATCACTTCATGTATCTGCAGAATGCCAATTACCGGCACGACGATGATGGAACCGTCTGGTATCACGTCAAGACCAAAGACTTCGTCCACTACACGAATGTCGGAGTTTCGATTCCAAAGTTCAATGGTGTCTGGTATTGGATGGCGACTGGTTCGGTGATCACGAATGAGAACGGATTCTATGGGGATCTGTCCAAGACGGATCTCGTGGCGTATTTCACCAGCTACATCGATGGTGTGCAGAAGCAGTTCGTTGCATATTCAAAGAATGGCGGCAGGACCTTCGAGCCTTATCGCGATGCTGCGATTATGTCGGCTCCCGATGCGAGCAGCAATTTCAGAGATCCGTATATCTCGTATGATGCCCGATCGAAGACTTTGATGATGTATCTGGCTGAAGGTGACAGAATCGGTACCTATTCGAGCAAGGATGGCGTTGCATTCACTGAAGTCGGCGATACGATGCTCGATGCCGAGGCTTTGGGCGGCAAGGATCTGGGAACGATCGAATGCCCAAACATCAAGACCCTGTATGATCCTCAGACCGGAGAGCGAAAGACGATCCTGTTCTTTGGCGCGAATGGATACCAATATGGTCAGACCACTGGGACGTACTACATGGTCGGTCATCTGGACGGCAAGAATGTTTTCGTGCCAGAGCAGCAGCCCAAGCGCGTGGATGATGGTTCGGATTACTATGGCGCGAATTTCATGCAGCAAGGCGATGCTGCACTGATCTCGCTTGCATGGATGGGAAACTGGGGCTATTCCGACAAGACGATTGCCGACGAGAATGGCACGGCTTACAGACTGGGATCGCTGAGCCTCGCCCATCGTTTGAAACTGAGGGGACAGGCCGGAAACTACACCCTTGACAACACCTTCGTCGAACCATCGTCTCTCTATGCGCGTGCCGTGAAGGGCACTGCCTATGGGTCTCGGAGTCATCGGCAATTGCTTGACGTCACTCGGTCAACAAGCCAAAATGCAGTGCTGCGGTTCTCGACTGTGAGCGGTGAGAGCAGGCTCGGCGGTGACATAACCGTGTCCCTTACGCATAAGGACGCTTCGGAGACAATTGAATATTCCGCTGCGACCGGCGACTATTCAGTCTCAAGAACGACCACCCGCATCCAAGACAGCGGCGGTGTCTATGAATACACGAAGAAAATAACTGCCAACAGCGGCATCGCATCCCCGGCAACCTTGACTTTCCATATTATCCAGGATCAGAGCAGCGTGGAATTCTTCGTTCAGGGAAGCGGAAAGTCATACTCGATGGCACGGTACACGACCGATTCGAAATCCAAGATCACGGTATCGAGCAATGCCTCGGTCAAACTCAGCTATTCGCTCAATGACATCGTCAGGTCACGCTGATTCATCCGTACGAATCCATGCAGGCCATGGCCGATGGAGGCCAGCGTGCGATCGCGTCCGGCTTCGAACTGCGTTGACATAGGCACCCGGAGCCATCTGAGCCGTGTCATTCGCATGGCTGGGTGGCCACTGTGCGTTTCCGCGGTTCTGCCGTCGAATTCCCTGTCACCAGTGACGTTGGCAATAGGATCTGTTCGCTGCTGGGGCCGTTCTCAATTTGTCGCAGCGTCACGTCGATCGCCTTCTCGCCCAATGCCTTCTGCTCCTGTTCGACGTGCGTGAATCTGAAGAGCTCATGATCGAATGCGTAGCTTGCGTGGTCGAAGCAGATGACCGACATATCCTCTGGAATGGATTTGCCGACCCTTCGCAGGGCCTCTCGAAGCAGAAGCGCGATGTTGTATTCCGAAACGAGGCATGCGGTGACGAAGCCATGGGCGGTTATGAATTCTTCGAGCTTACGGATGTCGTCTTCCCGTTCCTCCGCCGTGGAGTCGGGGATCGTGGATTGAACCTCTGTGAAGCTCAGCTCGTCATCGAGCACAATGTCATTGTTTGCATAGGCCATAGCCCAGCCGCTATGCCGTGAGGTGATCGTCGATATGTGCGACTTGGATCCGATGAATGCGACATTCTTGTGTCCGAGATCGAATAGATGATTCGTCGCCTCCTTCGCCGCCTGGACGTTGTCGCTCGAAATGGTCGCGACAGGAATGCCTTGAAAGAGCCTGTCGAGAATCGTGACCGGGAAACCGCGGGATATCAGATCAAGAATCGCCTTTGGAATGAATGTCGAATTGGAGGGCATCAGGATGAGCCCATCCGCATCCGCGCTGAGTGCCGAGGCGATCTCGCTCTCTTGGAGAGTGTCGTCTGCCGAAGTTCTGCCAAGCAATATGTGCGCCCTGTTCTGAGCTCGTTTCAATGCCCCCATCAGCACGAGAGTCCCGAATGAATCTGAGAAATCGGTGGTCAGGAAGGCGATCGTAGGAAGATTTGACGGCGAGGTCGGCTTCGCGACCGTGCCTGGATTCAAGCTGGTTACCGTCGTTCCTATGCGGGGCTGGCGGGTGATGAAGCCCTCGTCGCGAAGCATGTCGAGTGCATGCCGGATGGTTATTGCACTCACCGAGTATTTTTCGCAGAGTTGCTTTACCGAGGGGAGCTTGCTGCCGATCTCGTACGCATTGCCCTGTATGTCCGCTCGAATCTTTTCATAAATCTGATGGTAGAGAATCTTATCCTCCTTGGATAAAGCCTGTGAAGACGATCTATTTGACTTAAGTGTAATGAACCAAACTGCACGATATGAATCCCACCATTTCCGGCGACGCTCAGATGGCGTGCATGGGAGGGTGGCCCATTGACAGGGCCTCCGTTCTCGCCCGACGATGTTCATCCTCGACGCCTTTGGAGAGAGATCCGTGTCCGACTGCTTTCGACATGGGGCGGCAGGTCTGTGAGCCGTTGGAACAATGAGCTTCGAACATCGCGACTCCTCTGTGAAACAGTACCGGCACAAGACTCTGATAATACAAAAAGTATACTCGTTAGATTGATTATTTCCAGTAGCTATTACACGCTCTAGTAAGGGAAATCATTGATGGTGCTGATGCAATATATCACTGAAATGTACCTGCATGGGGAAGACGGTTCATAGGAATTTCTCAGGAATCCGAGAATGTAAGGATATTTAAGCTAAGTAAACAATATATAAAATATATATAATAAAAATAAATCGAAAGAAGTTGCAATATAGTCATCGGAAGATATAATAAATATATAATCACCGTCAAGCAAAGGGGTTTGACCTGTGTTCTTAGAAGAAAATGCAATCTGTGAGCGTATCGATCATTTGGTAAAAGACTGGGTCGTTCCCGGTCGCATTACTGAAAGCACTGCCGTGAGCGTTTCGAGATGGGAAGCTCCTGGAGAGCCCGTCACATTCAAGGAGGCAGTCGCACACGAGTTCGAGCCCACATCGGTTGGTGACAACTGGTCATTCCCATGGGGCACGACCTGGTTTCACATTTCCGGGACGATACCGGCGCACTGGCTGCATCGCGCAGACCTTGCCAATCAGAGGATTGAGCTGGCCATCGATCTTGGATTCCAAGGCGGCGGGCCGGGATTCCAGGCAGAGGGAACCGTATATCGCCCGGATGGCACCGTCGTCAAGGGCATTGAGCCACGCAATCTGAACATCCCCTTGGAGGGTGAGCTCTCTGACGCGGCTGAGCACCATGTTGAGTTCTATGTAGAGGCCGCTTCGAATCCGGACATTGCCAGCTTTGGGTGGACCACTCCCATGCCTCTTGGCTCGAGAAAGACGGCCGGCAAGGAGCCCATCTATCGTCTGAGAAAGGCCCAGCTCCTTTCGATAGACAGTGAGGCCGATGGCTTTGTCTATGATGTCATGGTGCTGCGTGGATGGGCTGATGTCCTGCCAGAGAGAAGCACGCGCAAGGCGGATATCATCCACGCGTTGAGTCTGGCGATAGATGCGCTTGACCCCGACGATGTCCGAGGCAGCGTGCAGGCCGCGCGCAAGGCCTTGAAGCCGGCGCTGGACAGTCCGGCCGTGGCATCGGCGACCAACGTATATGCCGTTGGGCACGCGCATATCGATTCCGCATGGCTTTGGCCTCTGCGGGAGACGCGTCGCAAGGTTGCGCGCACCTTCTCCAACGTCCTGTATCTGATGGACCTGGACCCACAGTTCACCTTCGCCGCGTCCAGTGCCGTGCAATATAAGTGGCTGCTGGAAGACCATCCCGATATATTCCAGAGAATTCAGAAACGCGTTGCGGAAGGCCGCTGGGTTGTCGTGGGCGGTGAATGGGTCGAAGCCGACGCGAACATGATCGGCTCGGAAGCATACATCCGTCAATTCAGCGAGGGGATTGCCTTCTTCAAGAAGTATTTCAACGTCAAGCCTTCGATAGTCTGGCTGCCCGACAGCTTTGGGTATTCCGGGGCACTGCCAGGAATCGCTCGGCACGTTGGCATGAAGTGGATGCTCACTCAGAAGCTGTCGTGGAATGACACCAACGTGTTCCCTCATTCCAGCTTCTGGTGGGAGGGCATCGATGGCAGCAGAGTGTTCACTCATTTTCCTCCTGCGGATACGTATGGTGCCACTTTCAGTCCGGAGGAATTGGCAAGGGGAGAATCGAATTTCAAGGAACTGGGTTCGGCAAGGTCAACGATGCTGCTTTACGGATTCGGCGACGGCGGCGGTGGTCCAACCCGCGACATGCTTGAACTTGCACATAGGCAGCAGAACATGGAGGCATCTCCTCGCGTGAGGCTTGCCTCTCCCGAGGCTTTCTTCGAACAGGCTGAAGGCGAGTATCCCGACGCTCCCACATGGGTTGGCGAACTCTATCTGGAGAATCATCGTGGAGTGCTGACATCACAGCACAACATGAAGGCAGGCAACAGACGCAGCGAGCATATGCTGCGCGAAGCTGAGATGTGGGCTGCCACCGCTGCTGTCCGAGAGGGGGATCAATACCCGTATGATGAATTGCACGATCTGTGGCAGACGGCGTTGCTGCTTCAATTCCATGACATCCTTCCGGGGTCTGCGATCGAATGGGTGTACGAGGATGCCACACGAATGTATGCGGATCTCATGGACCGTGCCCA
Source organism: Bifidobacterium sp. WK012_4_13 (assembly GCF_041080835.1). NCBI lineage: Bacteria > Bacillati > Actinomycetota > Actinomycetes > Bifidobacteriales > Bifidobacteriaceae > Bifidobacterium > Bifidobacterium fermentum. The sequence goes on along the minus strand of NZ_CP129683.1, from coordinate 1,387,776 downwards.
ACGCATCATCGACGCCAGTCTGAAGGCACTTGTGGGAGAGGGGGATCTCACACTTGCCGTCAATCCTGGAGCCTTCACGGTCGATGGAGTCCGTGCCGGAGAGATAGGCGAAGCGCGAAGCGAGAGCCTCGATCGGGTGGACATTCGTGATTGCGATGGGGATGGGTGGACCATTGACAACGGAATTCTCGAACTGCATCTGAGCGGGAGCGGCATGGTGGACTCGCTTGTCGACAGGAGAAGGGCACGCCAGCTAATTCCTGAAAACGAGTCGCTCGGGAAGCTGGTCATCGCCAGAGACATTCCAAACCAATGGGATGCGTGGAACATAGACGATGACTACCGTCGCCATGAGCAGGTCATCGATTCCTGCGACAGCGTCAGCGTGACCCATGACGACAGCGGCGCTGCCGTTGCGACGATTACACGTCACCATGGGAAGAGCTCGTATAGACAGACCATCTGCCTTGCTCCCCATGCATCTCAGGTGGGTTTCACGACGGCAATCGAATGGCATGAAAAGCGAAAGCTCCTGAAGCTTGAGTTCCCACTGGATCTGATGACTGATTTCGCTCAATCTGAAATCCAGTTCGGGCATCTCACGCGTGCAATACATACGAACACTTCGTGGCAGAAGGCACGGTTCGAGACGATGGCCCAGCGCTGGGTCAGAGTCGAAGAGGGCGACTTCGGAGTCGCCATCGCCAACGATCAGACCTATGGGCATGGGATATTCCGCGCCACGGGACGCAAGGGACCGTATACGGTCATCGGCGAATCGCTGCTTCGCGGCCCCGAGGCCCCTGACCCACATGCCGATCAGGGAAGTTTCATGATGAAGACCGATCTTCTGGTCGGTGCCGATGTGGAGGATGCGATCGAGGACGGCTACCGACTCAACGCGCCAGTCCACCATCTCAATGGTGCGCGGACCGTTGCGCCTCTTGCGTCTATCGTCGATGGCAATGCCGTGATAGAGGCGATCAAACTCGCGGATGACGAGTCGGGCGACGTCATCGTCCGCCTCTATGAGTCCCATGGCGGCCGTGGCACAGTCCAGATCCAGCTCGATCGAACATTCATGGGCGCCGATCGGTGTGATGCCCTTGAATCTTCGCTTTCCAACGATTCGTCATGGCCTCGGCAGGATTCGTCGAATGGTTCACCCAAGCTTCTCGCGAATGAGGACCATCAGATATTCCTGAGCATGAAGCCTTTCCAAATCAGTACCTTGCGTTTGAGAAAGGAAGTCGAATAATCTTCTCACGGTTTCGGTGTCAGAAAAATGAAGGAGGACAAAGGTGTCTACTTTAGTTGGGGTTGGGGGTCTAGCTCCGAAGAACATCCACGAGGCCGAGACTTCACTCACCAGTGGTAAGAAACGAGTGAAGCGCCGGCATAGATGGACCGAACATGAAAAAAGGAACACAAGGATAGGATTGCTTTTCATCTCCCCGTGGATCATCGGTTTCTGCGTGTTCATGATCTATCCGATCGTATACTCGACAGTCATAAGCTTCACCCGATATTCCGGCATGAACAATCCGGAATACATAGGTCTGCAGAATTATAAGAGCGCATTCACGGATCCCTTGACTGCAAAGTCAGTGGAAAACACGCTCATATATGCGGCGATGGCAGTTCCGATAGGATTGGTCGTCGCCTTGCTGCTGGCATTCGCAATGAACAAGAATGTCCGTGAGGTGGCCCTCTACAGAACGGCGCTGTACATACCCTCGCTTGTTCCGGCCTTTGCGCTGTCGTTCATATTCATCGTGTTCACGAATCCCACGATGGGTCTGTTCAACATATTCCTGGGCTGGTTTGGGGTTCCTAACTCGAATCTTCTGGGCGATCCCATGACTGCAAAAGTGGTTATGGTCGTCATGGCTCAGCTGGGCGCAGGAAATGCCGCGCTGATATATCTGGCAGGTCTGCACAACATTCCAGGAACGCTGTATGAATCGGCCCGTGTTGATGGCGCCGGTCCCATAAGGCAGTTCTTCTCGATAACCCTGCCCCTGCTGACGCCGACGATTCTGTTCAACCTCATAACCGGAATCTCCGGAGCATTGCAGATCTTCACGCAGTCATTCATCATGACCAACGGCGGTCCTGACAATGGCACATTGTTCTACATGCTGTATCTCTACAACAACGCATTCGGGTATGCACAATTGGGCTATGCGTCGGCTATGGCGCTGCTGCTCTTCGTCTTTGGCATCATCCTTGCCTACTTCGTGTATTGGATTTCACAGAAGTTCGTTAACTACGACGTTTCGGCTGACTGAAAGGACTCATCATGACACATGGTGCTTCGCCCGTCGCTCAAATCGCGCAGCCGGGAGTCGGCAAGAGCGGCAACGATGGAATAAGAAAAACAAGCAAATACAACAAGAGGGCGGATGGATCGAGGGCGCCCTGGTACAGCGCATGGGCTGCGAGGATAATCCTGTTCCTCGTGCTGCTGCTGTTCCTGCTCCCAATCTATTGGATGGTCATCTCGGCGGTGAAGTCTCCGCAAGAGCTGGCGCAATACCCACCCACACTATGGCCCAGGGAATGGCACTGGGAGAACTTCCTTAACGCAACGAAGATGATGCCATTCCTGACATATTTCCGCAATACCGTCATCATCACTGCGCTGAGCACCCTGTTCAACGTTGTCGCGAACTTCGTGATTGCGTATGGATTCTCGTGCATCGATTGGCCATGGCGTGACAAGATCTTCTTCGTCGTCATTGCCACCCTGTTCATTCCCATGCCCATCACCCTCATTCCCATGTTCGATTTCTGGGCGGGGCTTCACACGATCAATACCTTCATTCCACTTGTTGTGCCGGCACTGTTTGGAAGCGGATTCAACATATTCCTGCTGCGGCAGTTCATGTCACAGATTCCACGAGATCTGCTGGATGCCGCTCGAGTCGACGGTGCCAGCGAATGGAAGCTCGCATGGTCCATCGTCTTCCCGATGACAGGGCCGGCGCTCACGGCCATCGCAATCTTCTCCGCGGTGGGCGCGTGGAACGATTTCATGGGTCCGTTGATCTATCTGCACGATGAAAGCGTGCAGACCTTGGCAATCGGTCTGCAGTTCTTCCAAAGCACGGGGGGAACGAACGTCAACTATGGGCTGCTCATGGCGGCGAGTGTGCTGGTGCTGCTGCCTCTTGTGCTGCTCTTCTTTGTGTTCCAGCGTTACTTCATCTCAGGCATCACGATGGGAGCGTTCAAATGACACGAACCGCAGCAGCATCCGACAAGGGTCAGGCCTTGCATCCATCAACTCGCATTGACGAATCAAAGGAGGTGTCATGATGGTCTCACGCCGTGATTTTCTGCGACTCTCGCTGGGAGCGACGGTACTGGGAGCAGGCGCGCTCACCCTTTCAGGCTGTGGCAGCGCAGCCGATCCCAACTACGTGAATCTATGGGGACTATGGGCAAATGACCTGCCGAGTCAGGAGGCGATCATCAGGAAGTTCAAGAAGATCCATCCTGAATTCAAGGTCAAGCAATCCCAGGTACCCACTTCCACGCAGGGAGACGCTTCGGCGGTCATCACCGCGGTCCGGAGCGGAACGGCCCCAGATCTGTGGCTTCTGGATAGATTCACGACCGTCCAGTATGCCGCGATAGGTCTTTTGGAGCCGATAAATCCCATAATCAAGAAATATGACACCGATTCGGTCAAGGATGTCACCGGTCAGTGGCTTGACTTCACCATCGACGAGATGACCTACAGGAATCAGCTATATGGTCTGCCGTTTACCACCGATTCTCGTGTGCTTGTGTATAACAAGGGGGCTCTGGAAAAGGCGAACATTGACATCAGTGCGCTCGATCCGAAGAACGGCGCTCCGACCTTCGAGGAGGTCTGGAAGATAGCCGATCAGTTCACCAGAACTGACTCCAAGGGCAACTACACATACATGGGATTCATTCCATGGGAGGATCAGGGGAGTCTCTATACGTGGGCGAACAACAACGGTGCGCAATTCTATGATCGCAACTCATGCTCGGTGACCCTGCTCGACCCGAAGCTGGTCGAAAGCGCCAACGACTTTGCAGGCTGGATCAAGCGATTGAACTACAAGAAGGTCGATACGTTCACGGCAACCTATGAACCGCCGAATCATCCGCCTGCACAGTCCGCGTTCAACAGTGGAAGACTTGCCATGCAGGTCATGGTTCCCTCTTCCCTGTCGACGGTTATGGAATATGTCAAGGATCTCAAATACGGGGTGACCTATCTGCCTGTGAAGAAGAAGGGACAGAAGCCAAAGACATGGTCGGGAGGCTTCGGCCTATGTGTGCCGAAGGGCGCGAACAAGTCCAAGATGATGTGGGAATTCATGAAGTATTACTGCAGTGATCCTGGTGAGAGCACAGCCCTGAAGCGATATATCGCCCTTCCGGCCGATCACAAGGCGCTTGAGGACAAGTCCTATCAGAAAAGCATCAGCTTCTTCGCGGATGCGCTGGCATATTCCTCACATCGACCGGCGATACCAGTCGGCAATCTCCTCTGGAATTCGCTGGATGCGGCGACATCGTCGCTTCAGCAGGGTTCTGCAACGCCGAGACAGGCTCTTGAGACGGCGCAAAAACGCGTTCAGCCACAGCTGGATCCATATTGCGTGGCATGAATCGTGAGATCCCACGAATCAGAAAGAAGGTGATGCGAGGTGCTGGGTATCAGTGGTTCCGAATTTCTTGTCCTCCTCATCTTGGTCGCAGCCGTCATCGGGCCTGACAGCGTCGTGAAGGCGTTGAAGGGCTTCAAGTCAGGAGTCGAGTCCCTCAGGCATTGGAGCGCGAAGCTGCGTGAGGAAACGAAAGGAGACATGCCACATGCCGAAATGCCGGAGGTGAATCTTCCAACGTTCAACTTGGATGATTACGATCCCCGAGAAATCATTCGCCGAGCTGTCCGCGAAGAGATGACTGAGTGGGTCGATGAGGTGGCCAAGTCGAATGCGCAATCCAAGAATGTCGTCGTCGACCCAGCGCAATCCGCCGAGGAAGCTTCGCAGGGATCTTCCCCGGCGGACTCGCAGGGTCCTTCGAATGATGGCAATCAAGGCGCTCAGCGCGATCCCGTGAATCAAGCCTGAAACGTCAAAACACAACAAACATAGTTTCCATGGAAGGATACAAGATGAGACCCATTCATTTGTTTGTACTATTGCTGATTCTGGTGCTTCTTTTCGGAGCATCGAAGCTTCCGGACCTTGCACATTCGCTTGGCAAGTCCGCCAAGATCCTGAAGCATGAGCTGAAGGATCTTCAAGGCGATGAAGAAACTGCGACCGTTCCAGTGACACAAGCCCCGTCGCCCGCGGTGCAGAAGACATCTCCGCCACTTGGCGATCCGGCCGCATCCTCGCCTCAGACGATTCGAAGACGCATCGACGTGGAACCAAGGGAGCGCGTTCTTGAAACGAACATGACTCAGGAGCGCGTTCCTTCAGGTGACAGTTTCGGGGAATGACGACCGTGAAAGAGAAGCCTGATCCGCAGCGAAACATGGGTGTCTTCGAGCATCTGAGAGAGCTGCGGAAACGACTGCTGTGGACCTTGCCAGGAATCGGCGTGGGCACAGTTGCAGGATGGTATCTCTTTGATCCGGTGCTGTCCTACATTCAACGACTGCTTATGGAAAGCGGCGGTCGAAGCGCGCAGCTCAACTTCCAGACCATCGGCGGGGCGCTTGACCTCAAGTTCAACCTTGCATTGCAGCTGGGATTCCTGATTTCAAGTCCGTGGTGGATACTGCAGATCTGCATGTTCATAGGCCCTGGGCTGCGGCGCAGCGAGAAGCGATACGTCGCCGTATTCGGAATCATCGGCATCGCGCTCTTCGCTGCCGGCGCATATACCGGATTGCGTGCCATTCCAGAGGCCGTGTCCGCGCTCAATTCATTCGTCCCCAAGGATGCGGTGATGCTCCTTCAGGCCAACACCTTCGTCGCCTTCTGCATGAAGCTCATCCTTGTCTTCGGGCTGTCTCTGCTTACACCGGAGATACTGGTGGCGTTGAATTTCGCTGGAGCCCTCAAGGTGCATTCGATGCTTCAGGCTTGGAGGTGGGCGGTCGTCGCGTGCTTCACCTTCGCTGCGATAGCGAATCCGGTGCCGAATCCAATTCCAATGATCATCCAGGCGCTGCTGCTGCTTGTGCTGTATTTTCTTGCAGTTGGGATATGCTCCATCAGAGAATATCTGGTGAACAGCCATCTCACGCCGATAACGGCATGCACGCACGTGCTGAGAAAGGCCATGACGAAGCTCCATCTCGCACAATCGTCGCAATCGCAATCGGTCCAGTAGACGATCTGCGAAATCGACACGAACGAACAGAATATCCCTGCATGCATCATGCGTCTTCAATCATGCAGCTGTGCGCAGGGTGCAGCAACCAAACCAGTGAGGTCTCACAGTGACTAGCAGATGTACGATCATGACCCAGAATATTCGCATGGATGCGGATTCTCCATCAGACAGCCCTGATAATTGGGGGAGACGTGAGCCAGTGCTGACACGTCTGATCCACCACGTCAGACCTGACATTCTCTGCACTCAGGAACTGCTCTTCCATCAGAGAGACGCGGTCAGGCGAGGGCTAGGGAGAGATTACGAAATGATTGGCTATGGTCGGGAAGGAGGGAGCAAAGGCGAGCATTCCGCCATTTTCATCAATTCATGTCGATACCGTGTTGATGCATGGGATCAATTCTGGCTGAGCGACACGCCTGATGTCATTGCTTCATCGACTTGGGGAAATGTCTGCACCCGCATCGCGGTCTGGGCACGTCTCAGGGATGTGGAGACAGCAGACACGTTCATAGTTGCCAATACCCACACAGACAACGTCTCTGAACTCGCACGCATCTCATCGATGAAGCTCATCGGTGAGCGTCTGAAGGCTGCTTCGAAGGGGCTGCCAATTGTCTTGTGCGGGGACTTCAACGAGGCTGCGGGGCGCTCGGCAGAGTTCGAGGCGATGGCAGGACCATTCGGGTTCAAGGACGCGTGGAGCATTGCACAACGTCACGATTCCCCCGAATATGGCAGTTTCGTAGATTATCGCGCTCCCGTGGAGGGTGGGGATCGCATCGATTGGATTCTGGTATCTTCAGACGTGCTGGTACATTCGATGTCTGTATATCCGTTCCAGGTCAATGGTGCCTGGGCGAGTGATCACATTCCGGCAATCGTTTCAGTGACAATGGGGAACTGATATTCAAAGGTGGGTTCAATGACATTCAATGCAGGCATTCAAGGTCCCGAAGGTGCGCCGACCGCCAATTCCTTCACAGGGTTGGAAAGCGTGGACAATACCGCATATCAGATCAGCGCTGAGGGTGAGGCGCTGCAAAGGACTCCTCTGGCAAGCCTGGACCGCATCGTCGGATCTCACGACACTCTACGATATGCGGTTTTCCCGGTTTTCGACTCTGACGCTGAGGCAGGGTATGGTTTCGAGGCCACGGCCGTCGGCATCGATCTGCTCTTTGACGATGGATCATGGCTGTCGCAGCTGCAGGTCTGCGATGAGGCTGGGTATGGCATCGAACCCAATGTCCAGTATGAGTCCAAGGTGCTGAGTCTGAACCAGTGGAATGACAAGCGCATCGAACTCACTGCCGCTGAAGGGAAAAAGGTGGTGGAGGCTGACATTGTCTGTTGGCGCAGCCGCCGATCCTCCACGATGCCTCATGGGTGGATAAGCGATGTCTCGATCGAGCCAGGACGTGAGCTGAGCGACAATCCGGTCGAACTCATTGACATAAGGCGCGGAACGAACTCGTCGCTCTCCTTCTCCCGCGGAAACTGCGCTCCTGCAGTGACCGTTCCGCATGGCTTCAATTTTGGGATTCCCATAACGGATGCAGATGATCTGTCATGGGCATACAAGTACCATGCCGACAATCGAGATGATAACCTCACGCCGCTGCAGGCGCTTGCGATATCGCATACGGCAACCAATTGGGGCTCTGAACGCAATGTGCTGCATGTCATGCCGACGCCCGATGCTGCCAGCGGGCATTGTGGGCGTGGGGAACGCGCGCTCGGATTCCGCCATCGAGATGAGCAGGCGCGGCCCTATTACTATGGCGTGAGGCTTGAACGGCATGTGCATGCCGAGATGACATCCACGGACCATGTCGTTGCGATGCGCTTTTCAATGCCTGCGGGTGGGGGGCTGATCCTCGATCAATTCGACTCACGGGGCTCTCTCGCGTTCGATGTCGAAAATCCACGATTCCAGATTTCTGGATATAACGAATCCAAATTCGGAGATAACCCAACGGTTCCAAGAATGTTCTTCGCAATATCGTGCGATAGGAAGATTGCATCGGTGAAGTCTGGAGTGATCGCTGATCGTGAGAATGTCTCTGCAGTCGTCACCTTCGACACTTCGGAACCAGTCGTGCTGCGCATCGCGACTTCTTTCATCAGTCTCGACCAGGCCCTGCATTCTCTGGCGCTTGAGATGCCAGAGGATATGACATTCGATGATGTCGTTGAACGTTCCAAGAAGCTGTGGGAAGACAAGCTCTCCCTTGTCGCCATCGATGGTGCGAACGATGAGCGCAGGATCAGCTTTGCATCAAGCATGTATCGAATGTTCATGTATCCGAACAATGCCGCTGAAAACGCGGGAAGCAACGAAACCCCCGAATGGGTCTATGCCGACGTTTCCGACCCCCGTGATTGGGATCACTCGGATGTTCATACCGGATGCGATCTTCGCAACGGCCTGTCATATGTGAACAATGGCTTTTGGGACACCTATCGAACGATATGGCCAGCTTACTGTCTGTTTGAACCAAAGGCGGCAGCCCGCCTGCTGGATGGCTTCGTCGATCATTATCGCGCCAGTGGGTGGATAGACCGCTGGTGCGCGCCAGGGCCCACCGGAGGCATGGTGGGTTCAAGTGCGGATATCGTCATTGCAAACGCGATGATTTCCGGCGTCGACCTTCTTGATGCCCAATCGTCCTACGATGCGTCGTTGCGCGACGCAACGACGGTTTCCAATAGGATGCAGGTCGGCAGATTCGATAATGGACATGCGATATTCCGTGGGTATGCATCGACTTCGACCGAGGAGGGGATGTCGTGGTCTCTGGAGGATTATCTCAATGATTTCGGCATCGCACAGGCATCCCAGTGGTTGTTTGCCCACGCGGACGCGAACGATCCGCGTCGAGACGAGTATCGGTCGAATGCGTCGTATTTCCGCAACAGAGCCATGGCATACCCACGGCTGTTCAACAAGGATGTCGGATTCTTCATGGGGCGGAATGACGACGGTGACTTCCGCAGCCTTCCGCAGGAGTTCGATCCGCGTATCTGGGGCTACGACTACACGGAAACGAATGCCTGGGGCATGGCCTTTTCCGTTCCCTATGATGGCAACGGTCTCGCGTCGCTCTATGGTGGGCCCGACGGGTTGGAGAAGAAGCTTGACGCCTATTTCTCTACTCCCGAGACGGCAAAGTTCGTGGGCAGCTATCGAAGGGTCATCCACGAGATGGTCGAGGCTCGCGACATACGCATGGGCATGTTCGGCCTATCCAACCAGCCGGCGCACCATATCGCATACATGTATGCCTTTACCGCCGCGCCATATAAGACGCAGGCCATAGTCAGGGAAGCCGTGCGACGTCTGTTCCTCGGATCATCCATCGGTCAGGGGTATCCGGGCGACGAGGACAACGGGGAGATGTCCGCATGGTACGTATTCAGCAGCATCGGCCTCTACCCGTTGACCCCTGCCAGTGGAGAGATGCTCATTACGTCCCCGTCGGTGCCACGGTCCACGATCGCCTTCCCCAACGGGGTGAAGACCACGATTCAAGCCCACGACTGGTCTGAGGAGAACGTCTACATTCAGTCCGTGCAAGTCAATGGAAAGGCATGGGACTCTCTGCGCATGCCCATCGATGTGATTCGTGAAGGAGTCACCATCGATGTGCATCTTGGGCCAGAGCCGTCTTCATGGGGAACCACGTCGGATTCACCGGCGTATTCACAGGCCTATTCACCGCTGTATTCATTGACGCGTCGTGGCACTTCCCCCCTTGTGGTCTGCGATCTGACGGATCCGAAGGATGCGACTGACAATGCTTCGACGTCACTCGAATCGTCACATCGCGAAAGTGCCATGCCGAAGGACTCGGAATCGCAGTCCCTTGCCGCATCGGCATTCGATGACTGCTTCGATGGCGGATTGTCTCTGAACCCGTCGGATTGGGTGAGCTACGAATTTACCGAGAGACGCAGCGTCGGGCTATATACGGTAAGCCTTGGGAAGGCACCCATTGCTCGCGGCTCCCATGCGGAGGAGGGCGCGCAGCTCGGATTCGGCTGGGTGTTGGAGGTCAGCGACGATGGCTCTGACTGGAGGGTGATCGACGAGCAGAACGATCCCTCATATCGCTGGGAGGAGCAGACTCGGGCATTTATGATCGCAGAGCCGGAAGCGGCGACATACGTCAGATTCCGCGTGACGGGCCATGCCAGGCTCGATCTGCGTCAGCTCGAGTATTTCGAAGGCTGAAGGAGGGAACTGACCGTCCCGGGATCTCTGTCTGAAGGTCCATCGACGAGGCAGCAATCGAGGCGTGCCCACACGATGTGCCGCATATCCCCGTCTTCATGTGCATCTGGGACCCACACATGAAGGCGGGGGATATGCGGCTGCGTTCAGCAGAATGAATCACATAGGGAGAGCGCAGGGCTATAGGTCCATGTCTCCCAACCCTGAGCTTGCATCTTCCACCGAGGATGGCTTGATGGAGAATGTGAAATCAAAGTGTTTGGCATCCAGACGATAGGCCTCGGCGAGCTCTGGGCCGCAGCTGTTCGATCCCAGGCCGCTTTGAAGGCAGTCCATGCAGACCACGGTTGAATCGGATGGCACGAGCTCATCGTTGTGCATGCTTCTGGCCAGTTCCTCCTGAGTATAGGGAAGAGCTTGAAAATCAAAGCCAGAGCGTCTGGCGGGCGAAGATCCTTGAGCATATGCGCCTAGAAATACCATGGCAAGCGTCGGATCGCTTACGCAGGCCCAGTCGCAATCATGATGATTCCCATTTTCCTGAGGTTTGATATAAGGCTCATACATCGTCAACGTCGTGCCGTGGAATACCCCATGGTAGCTGGAACGATGCTTATCGATATAGCTTTCGTTAGGGCCGAGACCGCAGTATGCGACGCGGTCCATCTGGCGGGGGAGGAACATGCGGATGCCGAAACGCGGCAGGAACGGAAAGGCAGGATCACGGTCGACCTTCATGTCGGCCGAGACAAGGCCATCGGCTCGAACCACCCAGACTGTCTCGATGCTGGCGATCGGTTGAACGATTGGTGCGACCACGGCCATGGTCGCGGTGATGCGAATCGAATTCATCGGGTCTGGGCCATTTCCTGAACCGACGGCTTCCATCCTGACCGCATATGTTCTGGCATATGCGCGATCGTATTGCGATTGATGCCATTCATGCCTGATGTTCTGGTCGTTGTCGGTAGGCGCTCGCCATATGTTGACTTCCATGGGTCGATCGAGCAGCTCCGTGCCCTTGAAGTTCAAGCTTCGGAACAAGCCGCTATGCTTGTCGAAAACGTAGGTGAAGTCATCGCCGCATATCGTGATTGACCTATCATCCTCGGTGCTGTCCACGCGATGGGCAGCCAGCCGTGAGTCATCGAGCAAGCCAGCCACGCTTGAATTCCTGGAACTGCCTGTGGCGACCGGAACCTCATCGAAGCCAAGCTCCTGCCCCTCCTGTCGCACGTCGGTTGGTTTCGACAGCGAATACCTTACGAGGAGCGTCACTTTTCCCTGATCCGGCATCGAGACATCGTCGATGGGAATCATCCCTTCGCCGTGAGGGGCGATGTTGAGGTAACGCGCATCGACCTGCTTGGGTTCCTCGACGGGACGCCCATCGAGCATCACCTGAACGCTGAGCCTGAGGTAGTCGTCGAGCGAAGTGAAATCCATGTAGTTATGCAGCGTCAGGGATCGTGATGCATTGTCAAATCCACTGACTCTGGCCGGGCGAAAGACGTTCTTGAACTCCAGGAGTCCGGTATGAGGCCGACGATCTGGATATACGAGGCCGTCCATGCAGAAATTGCCATCATTCGGATATTCTCCCGAATCGCCTCCATACCGATAGCGCTGTGTGCCATTGGGCAGAAGGCCATCGGCAATCGCATGGTCGCACCATTCCCAGATGAAACCGCCAACCAAGCCGTCATATTTCTGGATGAGCGAGAAGTAGTCCTCGAGATCGCCGGGGCCATTGCCCATTGCATGGCAGAATTCACACATGACATATGGCTTGGCACCGCCATTTCCATCATCGCCGTTGCTTTCGTCCTTTTCCGGGCCCTCGTCTGAGAAATACCGTTCGATGCTGTGCAGGGACGGATACATTCGGCTGTAGACATCCAGGTCGGAGAAGTCGGCGCTGGAGCCATCCTCTATGTATCGAGCGCTTTCAAAGTGAGTGAGTCGGGTATCGTCGAATGCCTTCGTCCAAGACAGCGCCCTTTCGAATGTGCAGCCGTATCCGCATTCATTGCCCATCGACCACATGATTATGCTTGGATGGTTCTTGTCGCGCTCGACACTGCGACGTGTGCGGTCGACCGTCGCCTCCACATATTCCGGATTGTTTGCAATGCTCTGTACGTTCCACCCGGCGCTGCTCGTGTGACCGTTCGAATCCCGCGCAATGACTGAACCGGTGCCATGGCTTTCATTGTCGGCTTCCGCGACAACATAGAAGCCAAGACGATCGTATAGATCATAGAAATGCGGAGCATTCGGATAGTGGCTGGTGCGAATGCCATTGACATTGTGGGCCTTCATCAGTGTCAGGTCCAGCATGATCTGGCGCTCGCTGATGACCGGGCCTGTGATGGGATCGCTGTCGTGCCTGTTCACGCCATGAATGGTGATCGGACGGTGGTTCACTGCAACGACGTTGCCCTTGACGGTGATGTCGCGAATGCCGATATGGTCGGTTATCGTCTCATCGGGCGTTGAATACACGATCGTGTAAAGATATGGGTCCTCTGCATTCCATAGATGCGGGTTGGAGATGACCAGTGAGGCGCGAGCCTGAGTTTCGAAGGTGCTGTCGGACGTTTCGCCAGAATCGCCTTGTACTGCCTCTGCGAAGGTCTTCGCGACCAGTCTGCCCGACGCATCGAAGAGTCTGATTTCAGTGGGGGCCGTCTGTTCGTCGAAATAGTTGAATTCCGCTGAGATTCGTGCCGAGACGCATGCCGATGGCCTGTCTTCGCTCCAGCTGAGCGTGGTTCTCGTAAAGTAGTCCTGAATGGACTTCTCAGGGCGATCGAGAAGGTAGACATCGCGGAAGATGCCACTTGTCCGGAACTTGTCCTGATCTTCCATGTAGCTGCCGTCGCACCATTTCAGGACGACGACGGCGAGCGTGTTCATCCCATCGATCAGGCTTTCGGATATGTCGAATTCGGTCGTTGAATGACTTACCTGCGAGTAGCCGAGAAACGATCCATTGAGCCAGACGTACATGCAGGAATCGACGCCTTCGAAGTTGAGGAATGTCTTCGGGGCCGCGCCATTTCGATGATGCTCGAACTGGCGTACATACGCCCCGCATGGATCGTCATATGGCACGTATGGCGGATCGAAGGGGAATGGGTAGTTGAAATTCGTGTATTGATGCCGGTCGAATCCATGATTCTGCCACACGCTTGGCACGGGGATGTCGCTGAAGCCGAGTGACGCCAATGAGCCGCAATCAAAGTGAGGGTCGCAAAATGCAGGATCGCCCTTGCTCCGTGCCGCTTCGATCTCGCCGGACAGTTCATATATGCTCGCGAAATATCGAAAAGGCCATCTCCCGTCAAGAAGCGTGAAGCGGTCAGAGTCGACCCTTTTCTCTCCCACCGTGTCCATCTGCCTTGAAGCAGGGATGAAATATGCACGATTTGGCATTGTTCCCACATGAAGCATATGCGGATTCTCGTGATAATCAGGGATGAACATTATTATTCTCCTTCGAATAACATGAATATGAGCGCATCAATCCGTAATCATTATCCCTGTTGTTCTGCACTGATGCCATAGCTATTATGTGTTTATATGCACAAAATGACTTCAAGCAGATATACTGACCGCAATGTGGTGAACATATCCTCCAGTGGAATGGATATGTATGCAGGCTATCTGTATGCCATGGATAATGACGTTGCCTCGACGACCCTTCCCCTTGTGGTGAGCGCTTGCGGCCATTACCGAATGGTGACCCGGAATGAATTCTCTACCTTGCGGCCCTATGGGCGCAAGGACTTCCAGTTGCTGTATGTGCACGGCGGCGAAGCCGTCTTCTACAAGAGGGGAGAGCCACACCGCCTGTCTGCAGGAAGCATGGTCGTGTTCTTCCCTGATGAGCCCCAGCGCTATGAATATGGCGCCGAAGACCGAACCGACGTCTATTGGATTCATTTCTCGGGCACGCAGGCTTCGCGCCTTCTGGAGGCTGCCGGGTTTGGGACAGCCGGGTTTGGGGCAGCCGGTAGGGGCGCTTCAGGGGGTGCCCGGGAATCGCCGTGCAGCGGAATCATGCGGGTAGGCCAGTTGCCGGAGTACGCGCAGCTGTTCTCGCAAACCATCAATGAGCTGCAACTGCAAGGTTTCGGATTTGAGAGCATCGTCCAGATGAACCTCCGAAGGCTGCTCCTGCTGATAAGGCGTCAGCGTCTTGGGCCTGGCGAAGAGTCAGGCAGGGAACGTTCGGGGAAGATTCAGAGTGCCATAACGTATTTTCATCGCCATTATCCCAGCGACATCAACATCGATGCCTATGCACACGACCATGGCATGAGCGTGAGCTGGTTCATACGAAGCTTCCGGGAAGCTTCGGGCAAATCACCATTGCGCTACCTTATCGATATTCGAATCCGCGAGGCCAAGCTGCTTCTCGAAACGACGAGCTACTCGATCGGTGAAGTCGCCGACATGGTCGGCTATGCCAACCCTCTCTATTTCAGCCGTCTGTTTCGCTCTCACGTCGGCATGTCTCCTTCGCAATATAGAAACTCCATGAACAGGGCGATGTCTGGCAGGGCGATGTCTGGCAGCGCGCGCGTCAGGGACATTGCTGGCCGATCGTCATGGGGGCATCGGATTGGTCCTGACGCATCGGTGCGGTAAGGGCCAGGGGCGATTCGAATCTTCCCGTATCCGATTCAGGACGGTGCTATTCGGCGGGAAAGAATCTTGGTGTCGGGTACCACTCAAGGTCCATCGGGCCATGACTGGTGCTCCAGTGCTCCGGATACGGTGAATGTGCCCAGTCCGTCGGCATTGCCTTCGAGTCTTCCCTCAAGGCCAGTTCGAATGCCCTCTTGATATCGTTGCGCTGCCCGGCATCCAATTCATCGGGATTGCAGGATATGAACAGAGGAGTGCCGCTGGCGGCAAGAAGCTTCAGCCAGCGACGGTTCAGCTCCCATGGAATGGCGTCGGTTATTCCAACGCAATCTGCATCGCATTGGTAGAAAAGGTCGTTCTGCGGCATTCTGAACGCAAGAGAGTTGACGCCAGTCCGCCTCGTGCGATTGAAATCGTGGCCGCTGGTGTCGTCCCCGACTCTCATCAGATCAAATACGCCGGCTGACAGATGGCTTACGGTATTGCACCCCATAAGCAATGCGTCACCTGCAGCCTTGCGGATGGCTGCATAGAAATCGTTGAATATCTCTGCGGTCGTCTTGCTCCTGTTCCAGAAGTGCAGAGGGGCGGCCTGGTAGTTCAGATCCATGTCGCTTCCCCAGCAGCCAAGTATGTCGTAGGTGGTGAAGTCGTGCTTGATCAATGCGAATCCCCACTCGGTGAACCTTCTGATGTCTTCGCTGACGTGCCTGAGAACTGCCGGGTGACTGATGTCAAGAACCTTGGTTCCATCGGGATTGCCGCGCAGAATCCATTCAGGATCGACCTCGTCTCGCGTAAGGAGCGGGCGGAACCAGATGCCAGCTTCCACTCCAGCCTGTCTCAGCCTCGATGCGACCTCGCCCATGTCGCCAAAGCTTGCATTGGCCTTGTCCCAAGGGCCGCCGTTATATGATTCGTCATGGCACGTCTGCCACCCATCATCGATGACGACCCATGGACGGGTCTTGCCTTCGGTGGGCCATATCGAGGCGAGGAAATCGGCTGCACGATATTCCAGATCCGCGCAGTTCCGGCCATAGGCGAAATACCAGTCGTTGAAGCCAGCCACCTTTCTTTTCGGGACCGGACGGCTTCCCTGTGACATCGCCGCGCAATGTCGACGGAGGGCCTCGAATTCATCGCAGTCATAATCGTGAATGACCAGGGTGCAGGCATCGAGTGCGCGGCCGTGCAGCACCAGCGGATCGTCGCCGTTGCGGACGTCAATCCACAGGTCGACCACGGAAGGGGCAACCGTCCAGGCACACCAAGCATGTGGTCTGATTGCGACACCCCAGCAACTTACAGGACCGCCATCGAGTCTTGCGCACCAATACCAATGATAGATTCTGTCGGGATTGAACCCAGTGAATTCGATGTCACCATAGTCGCGTTCGAAGCTGTCGCCAACGAATCTCGTTCCTTCGGGGAACGACATGTGCCATCCGATCTGGATGCGGAGAACGCCGGTTTCGTGTGCACGCAATGTGATATGGCCCTGCGCGGTCGAGACGTCGATGTCTGCGAAGGTCCATGCATCGAGGGAGTCCTGCTGCAGGTCATGCCATCCGGATGGAGTCTGGACTCGCATATAGTCGATGTCGTTCATATGCTTCCCCTGTCTGTTGATTGGAAGAGAGTCATGTGCGAAAGCTGCTGCTCGAAGCTTGGTAAAATAGATATATTAAGAATATACATATGATACTAATATATCTCTTGTAATCATTGTTCTAATCAGGAATGGCTGCTGAAGGCGATCCCGGTTGCATGCCTCGGTTGAGGGCATAATGATGATGAAGAGCTTCGAACCGTGCCAATCACATCCACATGTCGGGTGGCAGGAGCGAAGCAGCCAACAGAGATGCGGGAATGATCGGTTCAGTTGTCTGGCTGCCGGTGCAGTGTGGATTCCATATCGTATAATAGGAATATTCATATTAGTTATATAGAATATTGATGGGTGAGGAGTGCACGTGCTCTACAAGGATGTTTCGGATCAATTGCGTGAAGCGATAATTTCGAAAAAATACCCGGAAAACTCAAAGCTGCCAACCGTTCAGGAACTCTGTGCACAGTACGACGTCAGTGCAATCACCATCCGAAGGGCATTGGATCTGCTGCGAAAGCAGGGATACATAACGCGTCAGCCTCGAATCGGCACCACGGTGATCAGTTCAAACCCAGAGAATGGGTTCGTCGATCCTGAGCGACTCCCCACCATTGCAGTGATAATGACAGGTTTTGCAGACTCCTTTGGAACTCCTCTCCTTGAAGGGGCCTTGGAACAGGCTCGGAACAATGCGCATATCCTGCTTTCAAAGTCATCGGGAAGCGATGCGATCGAGGAGCAGGAGATCGATTCGGCGATCCAGGCCAAGGTCGATGGTTTGATTCTGCTCCCAAGCGATTCCGAATTCATCCCCGCGAGCATCCTTAATCTGATATCTCAGAAGTTCCCCGTCACAATCATTGACAGGGTCTTCCACGATGTTCCCATTGCCACCGTATCCAGTGACAATCTCACGGCATCCAGGGATGCAACCTCGCATTTATTCTCTCTGGGGCATAGAAACATCGCCTTCATCTCATCGGGAGGACATGCATCGTCGAATATCTCAAGGCGAAGGGGATGGGAGCTGGCCCACGCCAGTGCAAGCATTTCGCTGGACGAGGAGCTCTTCCTGGGCAATCTCAAATCCACTCTTCCCGGTTCGTCGCAGGCCGAGGAGGAAGAAGACGTCGAGAAGCTCATCCGCTTCTTCAGCGAGCATCCCCAGATCACGGCGTGCATAGTGGCGGAATACAATATCGCCTTGCTTTCCCGCTTGGCCCTTGAGCGTCTGCACAGACGCATTCCCGAAGATATCTCGGTAATATGCTTTGACCATAACAGCTATGCCTTTGATTCGCAGTTGTTCCGTTTCACCCATGTCGAGCAGCAGCAGGCGGAACTTGGCAGGCTCGCGATTCAACTGACGTTGCGGCAGATACGGCAAGGGCCAAGCACTGAGCAGATCCTGCTGCCCACCCATCTCGTGCTTGGCCAGTCGACTCGAGAGATTTCCCTGGAACATCGATGATTCGGGCGCGGGCCTGAATCATCGAAGCGTTGTCGAAGGAGCGCTTTTGCCTTGGCGGTCAGGTCAGGCTGGCCCATGCTGCGGCTGCCTGACCTGGATGGCTTCTCTTCTGTCAGTCTGTCTCGACGTGTGAACGCAGCTCTGCAGCCATGATGCCGCTGAGCTCCGTTGAATAGTATTGCTGCCCTTGGGACGGCGCATTCCAATCGTTGCCGAGGAGCAGAGCTCCGTCTGAGTTGCGTCTGGCATGTTCCCACATTCTGTCCGTGCTGCCAACGATGAAGGAGATGAGCTCAGGCATGGCATGTGATTCCGGACTGAGATGGTCGATGAGCAGGCCTAGATAGCGATAGAAGATGCCTTTGAACAGTCCTTCGTCGCCGTTCTCCCCTTCCACGACGAAGACTCCATCGCGTACCAATTCCTGCAGCGTGACCTTTGCCGTCCGAATGGCCAGCTGGGGAAGGCCTGGGTCATTGGTGCAGTCGGCGATTTCGATGGCAGCGCCAATATATGTTCCTTGGTTATACGTGAAATTCCATTGATCGTCTTTGACGAGATCCTGGTGTCTGTTGATGCCGTCTCCGACAAAACCATCCGAACGAACCAGCGTGTCGGTTATCCAGTCGAAGGCTGCCCGTGAATAATCGAGATAGCGCTGTTCGCCCGTGATCCTATGCAGACGAGCTCCAAGAATGGACAGCGGAGCATTGGCCGGAGTGTTCTTGTAATATGGCTGTTGCTTTCGCCAGGACAGCGATGGTCCGAGAATGTCGTTCCATCCGTTCTCGATCGTGTGATCCCAGAGTCGAAGGACCTCCTGCAGATAGCTTCGTTGGGAAGTCGCTTCATACAGTCTCAGATCGGCCAGTGCGAACCACAGCATGTCATCGAAGTAGTCATTGAAGAGCGAGCCATGATTCCTCGCGATGAGATTGTCATGTGTCTGCGTGGCCTGCCTGAGACGATGCGCATCATGAGAGCGTTGATACGCATCGAGCCGGCAGTCAATCACATGAGCGAGCCACCAATAGTTGAACAGCGCGTCATCTTCCTTGGTATGAGGATAGCGATTATGCAGATATTGGGGCTGCGGTGCCGAAAAGTAATCGTCCAGACTGTTCTGAAGTACATCGGCACGCAGTGCCCATTGTGTCTTGCTCATGATGATTCTTCCATATCCCTTATCGATGGATTGCTACTGATTGGCGGCGGCCTTTTCCAAGAGTGGATTGATCTGGGATTCGGCCTGATTGAGCGCCTGCTTCGCGGTCAGACGACCAGCCATGAATTGCTGGAGTGCCGGGTCGAGAGTCTTCGAGGAAGCATCTGACCATCCGGTTATGGTCGGGCGCGGTCGGGCGTATTCGAGGCTCTTGATGAACGGAGTCCACTTCTCGCTCTTCCAATAGGCATCCTTCGCGACCTCGGTATCGGCGGGAAGCCACTGTGCGATCTTGCAGAATGCAAGTTCGTTGTCCTTGTTGGCGGCAAACCACTTGATGAAGTCCCATGCGCCATCGGCATGCTTGGCGCCCTTTGGAATGACCAATCCGAATCCGCCGGTCTGCGATGCCTTGATGCCCGTCGGACCTGCAGGCAGCTCGGCGAAGCCATAATCCACACCACTTTTGTCGAGCGTTGGGATGTCCCACGGCGCATCGATCTTCATGGCTACGTTGCCAGCCGAGAATTCGTCGGTATTGGTGTCATAGCCATTCTCATAGATGTGGTTGTCGAGCAGCTGCTTCCAGAAGTTCAGCACCTCCAAGCCTTGCGCGCTGTTGAATGTCGCCTTCTTGCCGTCCTTGCTGACGGACTCTCCGCCAGCCTGCCATAGGAACATTTGGAAGAAGCCGACACCCTGCAGAGAGAAGCCGGACTTCTCGAGCTTGCCATTCTTGTAGACCGTCATCTTCTTCGCATCTGCAAGCAGTTCATCCCATGTCGTGGGCAATGTCGTGATTCCGGCATCTTTCAGCATCGTCTTGTTATAGACCAATGCGCGCACATCCGAAACGAGAGGCAGCCCATAGGTCTTTCCGTCATATTTCAACTGGTCCAATGCCGCTGGGTAGTATGTGCTCGTATCGATCTTGTCTTTCTTGATAAGGTCGTTGAGTGGCTGCAAGGCCCCTTTGGGCGCATAGGTCGATGTGTTGAAGCTATCCCACAGAACCACGTCGGGGGAGTCGCCGGCTGCCATGCTCGTGAGAAGCTTCTGCTCCATCGCGCTCGACTGAGCCGTGTACTTGACCGTATACTTTGTCTGCGAGGCATTGTATTTCTTGGTCATCTGGTTGATCTGAGCGACTTGGTCGCCGCTCCACGGTCCCCAGAACGTCAGCTGCTCCCGGCCACCTGACGATGACGAGCCTGCCGAGCATCCTGAAAGGAGCATCCCGGCGGCCAAGGAAACGGTCACCGCCTGCATTATTCTTTTTTTCGTAAACATCTTCTTCTTCCTCCCCTTCTAAACTCCATTGTTTGATTGTTGAGAAACAGATTGAATGAATTACTTGCCTCCTGTATTCGCTATTCCTTGAATGATCCATTTCTGGCAAAGCAGAAATACGATGAGCACCGGAAGCATCGTCACCACCGTGCCTGCCATCAGCGCTCCATAGTCCGTGCCGTAGGTATCGTCCCTGAATGACGCCAATCCGACCTGAATGGTCATCTTGTTGGGGTCGTTCAGCACGATAAGAGGCCACATGAAGTTGTTCCAACCGCCTTGGAAGGTCAGGACGCCAAGCACTGCCAGGCCAGATTTGACCAAGGGGAGATAGACCTTCCAGAAGATCTGGAATTCGTTCGCCCCATCCACCCTCGCCGCTTCGCCGAGCTCATCGGGCAGACTCAGGAAGAACTGGCGCATCATGAACACAGCAAGCGCGCCGATGCCACCCGGCAGAATGATCGCCCAATACGAATTGATGAAACCGGTGCCGCCTGAACCAAGGATGTCATTTCCGCCTACCAAGGGCATGTGACGCAATACGAGGAAAGTGGGGATCATCGTCACTATTCCAGGGATCATCATCGATGCAAGATAGGCCAGGAACACCGTATGACGGCCGCGAAACTTGAGCTTGGCCAATGCATACCCCGCCGCAGAGCCAAAGATGAGGTTGGTGAGAATTCCGCCAATTGTCACGACAAGCGTGTTGAAGATATACCGTGCGAACGGAATGGTCTGGAAAAGCGCCGCATAGTTCTTCAAGGTCGGACTCATGGGAATGAGCGAGAGCGTGTTCTGAAGAATTTCATTGGCCGGTTTCAGCGATGTCGCAAGCGACCAAAGAAGTGGAAAGACGGTCGATATGCTGATGATGATGACGCCGGCCCACCAGCAAAGCTCGGTCAGCATCCTTCGCGGCGTCAGTCCATTGGTCCGATTCATCGCAACGGCGGTCGAATGGTCATTGCCGATCATGATTCCTCCTTATCGGTGAAGTGCATGTTAATGAGCGAAAAGACAAGGATGATTGCAAAGAGGACGAATGACAGGGCTGATGCATAGCCCATCTTCAGCGAACCGAATCCTGAATTATATATGTAATAGACAATCGTGATGGTTGCGTTCCCCGGTCCGCCACCAGTGAGCAGATACGCCTGATCGAAGACTTGGAACGAGCCGATGATCAATTGCATGGTCACCAGGAACATCGTCGGTCGAATGGACGGAATGACGACATTCCAGACTATCTGCCACCAGTTTGCGCCATCAAGCTTCGCGGCCTCCCTGAGATCCACCGGGACGCTCTGCAACCCGCCAAGGAAGATGATCATGTTCACGCCGAATCCAGCCCAGATGCTCATCAGGATTATCGCGAACATCGCCCATTGAGAATCATTCAGCCAGTTTGGTCCGTTGATATGGAACCAGCCCAGCACCATGTTGAGCATGCCCTTGTCCTTGTTCAGCACCCACACCCAGATGGTCGCCGTGGCCACGCTCGACGAGACGACGGGAATGTAGAACAGCGTTCTGAACACCTTTGCCGACCATGTCCTTCTGTTCAGCAGCAGTGCAGTGCCGAATGAGACCACCAGGCCGAGCGGCACATAGACGGCCGTGTAGTACACGGTATTTCGCATCGCAACCCAGAAGAACGAGTCGCTCAAGACTGCACGGAAGTTCGCTAGACCGATCCAATGCGGCGCTGAGACGATTGAATAGTCGGTGAAGCTCGTCCCCACCGCCAGCAGCAACGGTATGATGACAAAGACCGCAAAGAACAGCAGCGGTATCGCCAGAAACATCCAGGCTGCACGAGACTGTCTGCGAACCGATTCATTCTTGGGATTTTCCGTTACCGGGTGTCGCGCCCTGTCCTCATCGACATGGGTCTGCTTGATTTCTGACATCTCAAGCGCGAGATCGTTTGTAGTAGTCACCCCAACTTCCCCCTTCTCTCTGATCGAGCTGATCAATCAGCATCGAATCCGGAATAATTCAGCACGAATTCGCAAAACATTGCGTTTGCCCACGAGAACCAAGGTCTCGTGTAGCTTTGTGAATCGTTGACGTCGAAAGACTCGTGCATGAGTCCAGTCCCCGCGTCTGTCTGGGACAGGGTCTTGAGTATCTGCTCGCGCTCGCCCGCATCGTTGCTGGTGAGTCCCTGGATGCTCAGGGCTATGGGCCATACATAGTTCTCAGGGGTGTGCGGGCTGCCGATCCCTTGCGCGCATGCGCCCTCATACCAGAATGGGTTTGATGGTGAGAGTATGTATTCACGAGTCCTGCGGTACGTGTCATCGTCTATGTCCCAGCCCAGGAAGGGCAGTGAAAGCAGACTGGGAAGATTGGCGTCATCCATCAGGATCGAGTTCCCCAGTCCGTCGACTTCATAGGCATAGATGTCACCGATGCCTGGCACGCTGACGATTCCATGCGTCAGTATGCCCTGCTCGATCTCATCTGCGAGTTCAAGGGCTTGCTGCTGCAGGGCCTCGTTATGGTGCACTTCATGGACGATTGCAGCCGCGTGCCTGAGCACAAGAACCGCATATGCGTTGTCGGGTATGTTATATCCGTATGCCGTGGCGTCGTCGCTTGGTCGGAAGGCGCTCCATGTCATTCCGGTGAATCCCGATTCAGGGCCCTTGCCGTTTCTTCCCAGCGTGTCCGACGGTTTGAAAGGGTGATCGCGTTCGAAGAGATACGTGGATTGTGCATCATGATGCTGCTCGATCCTCCACACCGTCAGTATGGTCTGCAGCACTTGCTCGAAATCATGCAGGTGAGAGGTCTCCCCGGTTCTGGACCATAGGGCGTATGCCAGATATATCGGCGCGCATAGTGAGTCCACTTCATATTTGCGTTCCCATATCCAAGGGCTCATCATCGTATGGTCATCCTGATGCCCTGCTGCGTTTGACGCGGGATTGAATGCATTGGCGTAGGGATCTATCAGTACATAGGCCTGCTGCCTGCGAGAAACCTGCGCGACAAGGCGTTGCAGGTGTTTGTCGGCGTTCAGGAAACGCAGGTATGGATAGAGCTGCCAGGTGGAATCGCGAAGCCACATCGCGGATATGTCGCCGGTCACCATGAATGCGGAATCGTTTTCATCGACCGTGACCGTCGATTGCAGAGTGTCCGAGAAGCAGTTCTCAAAGATCTCTGCGGCGCGTGTCGGCACTGAATTCCGGACCCGCGGAAATACCTGTGACTCTATATATCCCAATGACGTAGCCATAATCATGACCAAACTTTCTGTGTGCTCCATTGCATTCTTAATGAATTTATCATAAATTATTGTGACTTCCAAATATTATGTATATTCATTAATTATGAACTATAAGGATTGATGATTTATGTGCTTTGCCATTGCTCAAGAATGGGGATTGTGGCTTTTTATCTCAGAAATTTGCTTTAAATTTAATAGGTATATTATGTATATATCTATTAATATTCATGTATCTTTGAAGACATCTGAGGAATGAATCGCTGATTTTGCCATGCTCTGAGAGTCAGTTCATAGCAGGGAACAGGTCATTATGGAGAACAGGTCATTGTAGAGAACAGGCCCTTGGAGAGGGGTGTTCGCTCGGGTCCGATGCTGGGTGCTCGCATGCCCACCGTCGCTGGGATCCCTAGCTGTCTGCCGATTTTCATCGGACGGGGCATGCATGCCGTTCGCTGTTGCCATATTCGATGGTGACGGTTTAGACTTGAATCCTTCGGGTTGGGTCAGTTCTGTGCCGGGGGAGTTCCTGGACTTCGTTGGAGGATTGAAATGTCAATGATCGTTGATTTTAAGCAAGTGTCGGTCGAGGGCCTCGAATCATCGCCATATGCAGAGGCCTTGGCAGGCGTCAGGGCGAACGAGGCTCGATACTATTGGAATAAGTACCAGCATCGCTTCACGGTCACACCCGCAGAGGAGAGCGAAGAGACGCTGGAATACGTGAACCATGTGCTTGAGGAGGAGCGAGGATTGAAATTTGCTTCGCTGCCATTGCAGACCTCGCGGTTTCAGGTTGCGTCTCTGAACATGGCCTATGTGTTCTATCAGAGCGGGCTTTCGGTCAATGTCATGTATTCGCTGGATCCGGAAGGGAAGCGTGCCGTCGGTTTCAAGCTGTGCGAAGGCATGGAGGTACCTGCTGAACTCGCCGATAGATTCAAGTTTGCCAGACAGAAGTCAAAGTTGGCCGGAACCATTCGAGGATCGTATTTCGTCATCAAGAATGAGTATCCCGTGCTGGAGGAAAGGGCCTGATGGTCGCCGGGCGCTGCAGGTGAGAGATGAGAGCATGAGGTGGCTCGGAGATGGTTGTCGCCAACCGGCGCAATCGAGAGTGGCGTCACTGACATGACGGTGCCTGCGGACGCCGATGACACCGCTGTGAGCTCAGTGGGCGCCCTTGATGGCTGTGACGATGACTCCGCTGACGACCACCAGAATTCCTGAGGCTATGAACACCGCCGAGTAGCCGGATAGGGAGATGCCTGCCGCTGCAAGGATCGGTCCCAGTGCGATTGCACTCAGGTCGGCGACGTTGATCAGGCTCAGGTCGCGGGCTCGGCGTTCGCCGTCGGGGAGCAGATGGACTGCCATTGCCATGCTTGTGGACGCATATGCCCCATACCCCAGTCCGGTGAGCACAGCCAGGACGATTACCCCAATCCAGCTGGCGGTCACCGCACCAAGCACCGCTCCCACCGCGAATACGAGTGTGGCGGTCACCAGACACCAGGTGAAGCGGCCGGTTCTGTCAGTCAGCGAGCCCGCGAATATGGCGGCGACGATGACGCATGGCGCATATATCGCGGTCAGCAGCAGCACTCCGTCGTCCGTTGTCTGGCCGGGGTGCTGCGCGGCATAGTGAATGACATCCTGAAGATAGTAGAACAGATAGGCGAGTGCCATGTTCTGCCCGAGGCCGAAAAGAATCCGGTGCGCGCAGACCAGCCAGAAATCCTTGCTGCGTGGAATCAGGTGTTCCCAGCGAATGCGTCTTCTCGTTCTGGGGTGGGCCTGTGGGAGGGTGTGGTCATTGCGAAGCGTGGCGATGAAGCATAGCTGTGCGAGGCAGATCAGCCCGCCAAGAATCATGTATACCAGGCTTGGCGATGAGACCAGGGTCTGAATGCCGGTCCCTAGGACGGGGGCTGCCGCGGCGGCGATTCCCAGGCATGCCGATGCCATGCCTCTGCGCCGTTCGGGAACCACGTCGGGTATGGTGGCCGATGTCGGAGCCATGAGCATGTTCGCGCCCACTTGGAGCAGGGTCCACCACAGAGCGAGCTCGGCGATCGATTTCGAATGACCGATGATGATCGATACGGGAAGGATGACCGCCAATCCGGCCACCAACCATGGGATTCGACGACCGAAACGGGTTCTGGTGATATCGCTCAGATGTCCGATGAGTGGATTCGTGACGATGCCGACGATGCCAGCGATGCCTGTTACGAGAGCGAGTCCGAACACCTTGTTCCCTGGTGCGATGCTGTCGACCTGATTGGGAATCGTGCTCAGGACCGGGCCGAGGATGATTGCCCACATGCTGGTGCTGGCGGCCACGAGTGCGGGATAGTATGCGCGTCCGATGACAGGCCGAGCCGTCACTGTGCTCTCCATCGTCATCATTGGCGCCTGCCTAGCGCTTGAGTGACGATGCCTGAGCTCGAATTTATATTGACCATATGGCCAATATAAATCATCATTCTTGCGAGTTTGCTCAAAAGTCTCTGGAATTTACCTCATGTGTTCTTGGTCGTAACGAAGCCGAAACCGGCAAGCAGGGCATCCATGATCTCGACCATGCGTTCCGCGGGGATGCGATCGGGATACATCGCGACCTGCGCGCCGAGTCCATCGAGCGCCGAAATGATCGTCTCTGCCACAAGGGATGGATCGGGACCGGCAAGATGTTCCTGGGCCTGCGCGCCTCTGATCAGCAGTTCGAGCGCGCGTCTCCACTCGGTGTATGAGCGCCAGCGCTCCTCTGCCAATTCGGGATTCCCGATTGCATATGCCCAGAATGCAAGCTCGATCTGCTCTCCAATCCGGCCTTCCTCATCGACTGGAAGAGCGTCATACACCGCTCGTTGCAGTGCTTCCAGACCGGACAGGCCATTGAGATTCGCGTCGATGCGATCGGCAAGCTGCTGGTATGAACGTTGCAATGCGGCTCGCAATATTTCGTTCTTCCCGTTGAAATAATGCGAGATGATCCCATGGGAGACCCCAGCCTCCTTTGCGATCTCGCGTGTCGTCGCCCCTGAAAGCCCGACTCTCGATACCACCCTGAGACACGCGTCGACGATTTCCAGTCGGCGTGCCGAGTGATTGACGATCTTGCTCATGCTTGCAAGCATAGCGAGCGGGTATCACCGCGCAAGCACGGCGGAGCTTGACGCATTTTTGGAATTCGTTTATGTTGGACATGTGGCCAATGTTGCCGTTAGGGTTGGGCCTGTTGAAAGTTCTGTGCCGCGAAATAGGTTTGCGGCTCGCGTCGACGGCAACGAAGGACGATAGGAGCATCATGATTCAGATTGCAAACCCCAGCGATATCGGTAAGCTGCACGAGGCGATAGTCGGTCCATACAAGACATATAACTGGTGGAACCTGATCTGGGGGTCTCTGCGCTACCCGGATCTGGCAAGCCTTCGATATGTCGAGAACAATACGGTTCGCGTGCCCAATCATGACATCGCGCGACGTCAGCATGACAAGCTCGTGCAGACCCTGGTCGATTCCGGCGTCAAGGTCCATACCCTCGCATCGCTGCCGGACGTTGACATTCAGCTGTATCCGAGGGACATCGCGTTTGCGGTCGATGACACGATCTTCCTGTCCCGTTCGCGCGATCCAATCAGGAAGAAGGAGCAGAGGGCTCTCGAACCGTATCTCACCGAGTTCTCGAAGGTCGAGAGAATCGAGTCCGGTCATATCGAGGGTGGCGATGTGATGGTGACCGACGACGTCGTCTTCGTCGGTCTGAGCGAGGCAACGAATCTTCAGGGAATCAGCGCGCTGAGGGCATGCTTCTCACGCGCCGGCATCGACCGGGAGATAGTCCCGATCGAGTTCTCAGGCCGCGGAGTCGTGCATCTCGACACGAAGTTCACGATGGTGGGGCCGAAGCTCGGATACATCCATTCATCGTCGCTGACGCCATATTCGCGCAGCCAGATAGCCTCGCGCTTCGAACTGATCGAGGCCAACGACGTCGAGGCCCGCTCGCTGATGGTCAACACAGTCGCGCTCGCACCAGACCGCATCATCATCGATTCGCGGGCAAGGCGACTGGCCGATGCGCTTCGGGCGCACGACGTCGAGCCGGTTCCCTTGGACTTCTCGGAAGTCACGAAGTTCCCCGGAGGCTTCCGCTGTGCAACGCTTCCGCTGTGCAGGGATAACGTCAAGTAGGTATTGACTGTGCATAAGGGTGCATGAGGTTGCATGAGGGGTCGGTCTGGCAGACCGGCCCCTTGCCGTATCCCCGAGTACCCTGTGATGAGCTGTGTCGTGTGTGGAGGGGCGAGGTGTCGATTTCATCTGGTTTCAAGGCACGATGGTGAGCCATTGAAATCCGGATGCCGAATTGTGCGGCCTTTTCCCACAGCATGTCTCAAAATGCCCGAATTCGAACCGTGGTTTCAACGTTTTCGTTGGCAACACTCTGAAGAGACCGCAACAATCGATTTTCGCGCGTGCTGGGCTGCCGATTCGGCAGATGTGGCTTTGAAATCCTGAGGAAACCGAGCAAGGTCGCACGGAGAGGCTCGTATGCTTTTGATGTGTGCTGCACATTGCGGTGATTGCTCTGTTGCACGCGCGGTTTTTCATGCTGACCGTCAGTTTTCTGTTGGAATTGCAAGTTTTTGGCACTCATGAAAGTACAAAACAGTGGAATTGGTGCACTGGCGGTGGCTATCATGCCGTTTTCGGCCGTATATACTCAACGAAGTGCCAAAAACTTGCAATCTCGACTTGTGAAGCAGGTCGATGAGGACCGAAATGCCCAGAAATTGTATTCCAGGCGTTTGAAGTGCCTTTGCCGATGCTTCTCAGACGTGGCCCGGACTGTCTGCAGATATCTTGGATGCGGACGATGACACGCATGGCGATCGTGTGGACTTGTCAGTCGAATTCGGAGCGGGACCGACAGATGGTGTACGCGCTCATTGCAATGGTTTCGATAAGAACGAGGTTGCTAGAAGCTCGCAAGCTGTGAATCGGAATGAGTCGTGAATCGGAATGAACCGCGACGCAGAATGAACTGTGGAGCTAGGGAGAGTCGAACTCCCGACCTCTTCGATGCGAACGAAGCGCTCTACCAACTGAGCTATAGCCCCAAGTGGATGTTGCCGTGCATTGCAAGACAACGAATGCCACTTTAGCGCAGGGTCTGTTCTTTCGCAATTTGAGAGGAGAATTCCACGTGATCCTGCGCAAATCGCCGAATCATCGAATCGCCGAATCACAGAGCGATTCGCCAGAAGACCCTCATGCCGCTGCGGTTGTTGACAGCAGCCAAATTTGCGTGGAATCCAAATCGGATATGACTGCCAGATAGTCACTTGGCGTGCGAGGCCGTCTTCTTCTTCCCAAATCTTGCCTTGAAAAGGCCGATAACCGTGGGCAGGAGGGAGACTGCGAGAATCAGGATGATGACCAGCTCAAAATGCTTCTGAACGGCAGGTATGCCGCCAAAGAAGTAGCCCAGGAAGGTGAACAGGCTTGACCAGACGAGACCCCCAAGCACACTGTATGGCGTGAAGCGTGACCATGACATGCCTGAAATTCCTGAGATGAATGGCATGAAGGTTCTGATGATGGGGAAGAAACGGCCAAGAAAGACGGCAAGCGGACCCCATTTTTGAATCATGCTCTCTGTCTTGGCGATTCTTTCCGGTGTGAGCGCCTTGACCTTGCCGGATTCGATGATCTTGCGTCCGAAGAAATGCCCGATGAAGAAATTGCTTTGATCGCCAAGAATGGGTGCGATCCACACCACTGGAAGAAGCACAGCGAGTGTCATGCCACTCTTCGGATCATGTGTGAACACACCTGCGGCAAACAGCAGTGAATCACCTGGCAGGAAAGGCATGAACACTATGCCCGTCTCGATAAAGACAATCAGAAAAATGAACGAATACGTTGGCACCAGGCCAAGGGCAATCCATGATGCAATCGCGCTTCTGGGATCCTTCAGCAATTCGATAAACCAACGGATGACAGCCATATTGCAAAACCCCTTGCTCATCGCGCAGCGCGCATGAATTCCCAACACATCACGATTTCAGCCAAGCTGAATCGTATGTAGAACTTTCGAAACCGAATAACACAATACCAGCTGAGCATGAAGCAGCCTGAGAGCGGGGGAGAGCGCGGGAGCAGAGTAGATGCATCACAGAGGCCGTGAGGCGTATGCGGAAGCGGCTGCAATCTCGCTTATCATGTTGCTTGCCATGCTGAAAATCGCAGTCTGCAAATTCCCTCATCATCTCACCCGTGAGATGGGTGCAACGCCGACCAAAAGCACTATACTGAATCCGAATCGATTCCGAGTCGATTGCAGTTGCTGTTTCATTGGATCACAGAGCTCTGATAGGAGGAGCTATGACTGATGTGGTAACGGTTGAGAATCTTGGGAAAAAATTCGGCAGATTTCAAGCCCTGAGAAGGGTGGGCTTCTCGGTTCGCACAGGAGAGACATTTGGCTTCATAGGTCCCAATGGTGCTGGAAAATCAACCACCATCCGGATTCTTCTTGGCATGCTGAAGGCGGACGAAGGAAGAGCTGAGATCTTCGGCCAGGACGCATGGAACGATGCCGTTGACATTCATCGTCGTGTCGCATATGTTCCCGGAGACGTGTTCCTCTGGCCGAATCTCACCGGGGGAGAGATCATCGACACACTGCTCAGGCTCAATGGCGAACGCCACAGTTCAAGGACCGATGACCTGATTCGTGAATTCAACCTCGACGCCACCAAGAAATCGAGAACATATTCCAAGGGCAATAGGCAGAAGGTTGCGCTGGTCGCGGCATTCTCAAGCAATGCCGATCTCTATGTCTTCGATGAACCCACCAGCGGCCTTGATCCGTTGATGATCGGCATCTTCGAAAATCATGTCCTCGCCTTGAAGGATGCGGGCAAAAGTGTTCTGCTATCCTCGCATATCCTGAGCGAAGTGGAACGGATATGCGACCGAATCGGCATCGTTCGCAAGGGTGAGATCATCGAGGAAGGCACGCTTGACGAGATGAGGCAGTTCAGCCGCAGCATCATCCGAGCCAGGACTGCTCAGCCGCTCGATCGCATCGGTTCGTTGCCATTCGTGTCGCACTTCGATGCGAAGTCAGAGAATGAGGCCGTGTTCTCGGTCGACTCCGACTCGATTGCGAATCTGATAGCCGCGATTCAGCCGCTTGGCATCACATCCTTCGAAAGCACGCCGCCGACCTTGGAAGATCTATTCATGAGGTATTACAACGAGACCCCGTCCGATGGGCCCTCCTCATCAGACAGCCGCCCTGCTGCCACGGAGTCACGAAACATGGAATCGCACGACCATGCGCAGCGCTAGCTTTGCGAATGTCGGTCAGCTGCTACGCATCAATCTGCATGATGATTGGCTGAAAATCACGCTGTGGGTCGTCGGTCTCGTCGCAGTGATCGCTGCGGCGGCGGCCAAGTTCGGCGATCTCTATGGCACCGAAGCCGCCATGAAGGCCATAGTCGAAACCTTGAGGACCCCTTCGATGGTGGCAATGTTCGGACCGTTCTTCGGCACTGAGCCGTATCGCAGTGCAATGATCTATGGCAGCGAGATGACCGTCTTCATGGGCATGTTCTCCGCGATGATGAACATTCACATCGCAGTCGGTGCCACTCGCGCACAGGAAGACCGCGGAACCGTGGAACTTGTTCTGTCGCGATCCACAGGCAGGCAGAGCCCGCTGCTTGCGGCGATCCTTGAACTTGCAGCCGTCAACCTGATTGCCGGGGTCCTTGAAAGCCTCGGCCTCATGGCTGCCTCGGTCCCAGGTTCGGATGCTTCGGGAGACTGGCTCTTTGGGCTTTCGCTCGCTGCGTTCGGCATGATGTTCGGCACCTTCACGCTGCTTATCGCTCAGCTCGCCAGCAATGCGCGAGGCACGACCATGGTGAGCTATCTTCTTCTCGCGGCCCTCTACGTCCTGCGAATGGTGACCGACGTTCAGCGTCCACAGTGGACTCGATGGACGGTCTATGGGTGGATCGAGCTTACCAAGCCCTATGTGGGCAATGACTGGATGCCAGTGCTGTGGATGGCCGCAGTGTGCGTCCTGATGCTTCTGGTCACGGTCCCGCTTGCCTCGGTCAAGGATCTTGGTGCTGGATTGATTCCAGCGAGGGCTGGGCGGGGCGCTGCGAGCATGCTTCTGCGAGGACCGATGAGCCTGCTCGTCCGCTTGGAGCGGGTGAGCGCGGTGATTTGGATTCTGGGCATGTTCGTTCTTGGTGCAAGCTATGGCTCGATCTTTGGAACGGTCGGAGATCTGGCTTCATCCAGCGGCGTCCTTGGGAACTTTCTGGCAGGCACCTCCAAGGCTGCGGGCATTCATGCAATCGTGCTGTCCCTGTCAGGTACGCTGACGAGCATCTTTGCAGTCGTGGTCTCCATTCCTGCGATTTTGGTGATACTCCGTCTCAACGCTGACGAAGGCAAGGGGTATTTGGAGATGCTTCATGCGAAGCGCCTATCTCGTCGGCATCTCAGCCTTGTCTTTCTGATCTTCGCAGCTTTCATAGGTACAGTCTGCCTTGCAGCCGCAGTGCTGGGCTTGGGACTCGTCGGCAATCAGGCAATGGACCAGCCCATCGCGCTGTCCACATACATGCGTGGATTCCTTGGCTTCTGGCCTGCCGTAATGGTTGTCTGCGCTATGGCTGCACTGCTTTCAGGGTGCGCTCCACGCTTCCAGAAAGTGATATGGATCGTCCCAGTATATGGATTCATGTCCCTATATCTCGCAGACCTGATGAATCTGCCGAAGTGGACTCGCCGCCTTTCACCATATGGCTGGGTGAATTCCGTTCCTGCCGGAACCGTCGATTGGGCGACGTTCTCTTGGATGACCGGTCTCAGTCTGGTTCTCTGCGTGATTGCGATCGAATGCTATCGAAGGCGGGACCTTGTGCTCGGCTGAAGCGTATGGCGTGAAGCGCGGTGCGTTTCGCGTAGCTTCGGTGAGTGGCCGTTATCGGCCGCGAGCTTCTGCCATCGTTGTTCTGTGCGGCCGTGCTTCGGTTATATCGCTTCGGTTATATTGTTCCGGTCATATCCAGCTCGGCAGCCACATATGGGCAAGCCAGAATTCGTATGGCACTGGCATGGCAGTCCATATTGGGTAGAAGAACAGAGAGACGATCGAAAGCACGACCAGGACCGCGCCGACGCTGACCCGGTAGTTGACCGCGGCGACGTTCTCTCTGAGCCAGTTGGCGACATAGCAGATCGCCAGCACGATCCAGGGCAAGATCACTATTGAATAGAAGGTGAAGGTGGTCCGGTGCAAATACTGCGCCCAAGGCAGCCATCCTCCGATGAAGCCAGCCGCAACGGCCAGTATTCTCCAATCGCCTTTCTTGATGAAGCAAGCGATCACGATTCCGACCAGGACGCACAATGATCCAAGCCACCATAGCAACGGATTGCCCAATGAAGTCACGGCAACGACGCATTGCGACGAGGGCGACAGCGCGCATAGTCCCGGGCTTCCGTTGACGTTTTCCCAATAGAAGCTGGTCGGGCGTATCTGCAATGGCCATGTGAGCGGGTTCGCCATATAGCTGTGCGGCGTGTCGAGAGTGGTGTGGAAGTCCCACATCTCTCTGTGGTATTCGACGAACGATCTCAGACCCTCCGGCAGCCAGGTGACGCCCTGGCCAGGGTTGTCCGCGGCCCAATTATGCAGATATGAGTCCGAATGCAGGAACCATCCCGTCCAGGAAGCCAGGTATGTGCCAGCCCAGATCGGCAACATGAAGCCAGCGGTCGGAAGAGCGTCCTTCAGGAATCCGTGCGAGAACCAGTTGCGGTATCCTACCTCGCGACGGTTCCACGCATCCCACAGCACTGAGATCACGGAGAAGACCGCAAAGAAGTATATGCCCGACCATTTGGTTCCCGTTGCAAGCCCGAGCAGAATGGCCGCGCCGACACGCCACCATGAGAAGGCAATCCACGGTCCCCGTGCATCGAGCGTCAGTCTGGTTTTTCCCCGGTTCTTGCCGAAACGGATCAGAACCGGCATGAATCTTGCACTCCGACGCTGGGAGTCCTGCGCGTAGGCCGCGGTGAGCCGCTCATATGCCTTGTCCTTGTGAATCAGCAGGCATGCGAAGGCCATGAGCACAAAGATCATGATGAAGTTGTCGAGTAGGGCGGTGCGGCTCATGACGATGCCGAGACCATCGATTGATAGCAGGAATCCCGCGATAAGTGCAATGGGAAGGTTATGGAACATTCGCAGGGCAACCCTGCAGAGGACCAGGATCGCAAGCGTTCCGACGAAGGCCGTGGAGAAGCGCCATGCGAATGCGTCGCCTGCTCCGCCGAAGAATTTCAGGCCGATTGCAATCATCCATTTGCCTATTGGAGGATGCACCACGTATTCGGCTGATTGCAGCCAGCCCTGCGTATCTCCATGGGCGAACAAGGTGTCAATGGGCGTGTTGTTGATGCCAACCGACTTGGGCCAGTTTCTTGGTTCGCCGGTCATCAGCATCGTCCAGGCGTCTTTGACATAGTAAGTTTCGTCGAAGACGATGGCATGGGGCGATCCAAGGCGTGCGAATCGCAGTATTCCGCCAAAGACAGCCATGAGTATGCTCAATGCCCAGGTATACGCAGCATACGCCCGCGATCCAGCGGCAGGCATGAATGATGAAAGCTTCCGCACTGTGGAAGCGTGTCCCCAAGTGTTTTTATTTCGTAAACGCATCAATCCTAAGAGTAGAGGATACTGGAACTATGCAAACGCCCAATGTCCAATTATCACAAGACCCAGCCTTCCAGAAGGGAGAGGAAAGCGAATACGAAGATGAGGATGAACGCAGCGCAGGCGCTGCAGAAGCGGTATCCGAAGGGGATTTGGCGAGGATCGTTCCACGCGGGACCTTGGTTTTGGCCGCAACTCCCATCGGCAATGTATCTGACGCCTCACAGCGTCTGAAATCGCTTATCGAGCACGCTGATCTCGTTGCTGCCGAGGACACCCGCAGGCTGTATGACTTGGCGAACCGACTGGGCTTGCATGTGGGAGGAACCGTCATCTCATATCATGACCACAACGAGCGCGACAAGGCTGACGACATACTTGACCAGGTCGAATCCGGAGCATGCGTCTTGGTCGTTTCCGATGCGGGAATGCCGACGATCAACGATCCTGGATTGGCGGTCGTTCGACGGGCGATTGAGCGTGGACTGCCAGTCACGTGCGCTCCAGGTCCGAGTGCGGTTCTTGATGCCTTGGCGCTTTCGGGATTGCCGACCGACCGCTTCTGCTATGAAGGTTTTCTCCCAAGACGTCATTCCGAACGTGTTCAGCACTTGCGGATGTTGCAGTCCGAGCAGCGCACCATCGTTTTCTATGAGACGCTGCACCGCATCGCAGATTCGATCGTTGACGTTCTCGACGCCTTCGGCCCCAATCGGCGCATGGCGTTGTGCCGAGAGCTGACCAAGGACTACGAGCAGATACGGCGTGGGACCATAGGCGAGATTCGGCAGTCGATCGTTGACGATCCGCCTCGTGGTGAGATGGTGCTCGTCATCGCTGGCGCAAGTGAGGATGAGGCGATGGCCGCTGCGCCTTCGAATCTGTCGGCGGAGGATTTGGCGGTGCTGGCCATTGATCGCGCCTTGGAAGACGGCATCCGCATAAAGGATGCCATCGCCGTCGTCGCGCAGGAGCACCCATTGCCCGATGGTTCGCTGCCCAACCGCAAGCAGATTTATTCCGCAGTCCTGGAACTCAAGTCCTAGGGCGGCGTTGCCTTTCGAATGGGGCTTAACGTCGCCTATCGTCGCCTGACTGCCGCGCAGCATCATTCAGCATCAGGAGCCCAGCGAATCCAATAGAATTCTCATGCAGCGCGCGACGTTTGGGCCGCCAGCCTGGGCGATGTATTCGAGCAGCTCAGGAGTCGCCGATGTGTTTGCGATGACCCATTGACGCAGCTCCGGACGCTCGTGCGCAATCGACCACAGTGCGTCGAGTGGCGTTGCCGGATCGCATGCAGTCAACGCGGTCTGGGGAAGCGGAGGCTTGGGCGGATCGAGGGCATTGCCCTGCAAGGCAGAGTCATCGCCTGCATTCGGGTGAATGGGCAGCAGCCTTTGCTCGCAGGGCTTTCGGAAAGATGTGAAGAAGCGCCGCGAGTGTCTTGCGGTTCGGTGCGCATCGCGTCGGGTCATTGCCTTGCCTGAGCCAGACACTCGGTCGGTGCGCTTCTTGGAATTCGGCCGTTCATTCGTTTCGCCATGTGCGCGGCGTCAGCATTGGTTCCCGATCCATGCTCATTCAGCGGTCCATCATGGCAAACCGCTTCGATTTCATCTTCCGGAACATGGGCTTTCCCGCTGCCATGCGACATGTGTGTCCTGAGCGTGCGGGAGCCGGACAGGAAAACAATCATTCTCATGATTTCCAAGCCTTTCGCATGCCCCGGCCAACGCTGATTGTCGATCAATAGCTCCATGCATTCTTCAGGTTCGACATCATAGAGCTCCAGCATCCTGCTGATGGTCTCGACCGACTCGTTGAAGCTTTCGCTCGTGTCTTCGTTGCATGCGATGTCGCACGCCGTTCTCGTTGGTGAAGTGAGCAGCAAGGTTCCTATCTGAACCATATGGTCTGCCCCGATTCGTCGGTTATTCACACGGATCAGGTGGCCGTGGACGGCGGCGCGAAAATGCGAATTCGAGATTATGTCAATGGTCCC
This sequence comes from Bifidobacterium sp. WK012_4_13, assembly GCF_041080835.1. NCBI lineage: Bacteria > Bacillati > Actinomycetota > Actinomycetes > Bifidobacteriales > Bifidobacteriaceae > Bifidobacterium > Bifidobacterium fermentum. The sequence goes on along the minus strand of NZ_CP129683.1, from coordinate 1,350,991 downwards.
GGGGAATTTCCCACCGGACCATATCCATCGCGCAAGGTATGTGCATGCTGCGGCGCCGATCGGAACCAGGCGGGCCGCGATTGACGCTCGACCATAGAGGGTATGCAGGTTCTCATTTGAGAAGCAGCTATGGTCATCCATCTTCGTAACGATTCTCAATGTGCTCAGATACCTCATGCTCAGAGGCCCTGGCAGGGAATCGATGTCGATGAATGTGTCGGGCCGCCTTCGGCTTGCGGCATGTTGCGATGATCGCTGCTGAATGACTTTCATGCCAAGAAACTACGCGAAAGCTCAGGGCGATGTGGCAAGGGTCGGCTCAGCAGGTGCAGTTGTGGATATTCGCCCAGCAGTCGGTGGATTGTGGATAAGCCTGTGAAACATGTTGTCTGCTGTCCTCGCCGACACCAATAATCAAGGACTATGAGTCATATCCTTGTTTCGGTCGCTTGGCCGTATGCTAATGGTCCACGTCATATAGGTCATGTCGCCGGTTTCGGAGTGCCGTCCGACGTGTATGCGCGCTACGAGCGCATGAAAGGCAATGACGTCCTGATGGTTTCCGGCACAGACGAGCATGGAACCCCGATTCTCGTTCAGGCGGAGGCCGAGGGCGTGAGCGCGCAGGAGCTCGCCGATCGCTACAGCCGTGTCATATCGAAGGACCTGTGTGACTTGGGTTTGAGCTACGACCTGTTCACCAGAACGACGACTGGCAATCACGAGCATGTCGTGCAGGAGATGTTCGAACAGTGCCTGAAAAACGGATACATATATAAAGGGACGCAGAAGGTCGCCATTTCGCCATCGACAGGGCGCACGCTACCAGACCGCTACATCGAGGGAACGTGCCCGATCTGCGGGGCGTCCGGCGCTCGAGGCGACCAGTGCGATAACTGTGGCAATGAGCTTGACCCCGATGAACTGATCGACCCCGTGTCCAAGATCAACGGCGAAACTCCCATCTTCAAGGAAACGGAGCACTTCTTCCTTGACCTTCCGGCACTTGCCGAGGCAAACCTTGCATGGCTGAAAACCCGCAAGGGTTGGAGAACCAACGTCATCAACTTCTCACTCGGCCTGTTCAAGGAAGTGAAGCCACGCGCGATAACCCGCGACATTGATTGGGGCATTCCCATCCCCGTGGATGGCTGGATCGACAACCCCAACAAGCGCCTGTATGTGTGGTTCGATGCCGTGATCGGCTATCTTTCAGCTTCCATCGAGTGGGCGCGTCGCCAAGGAGACCCTGATGCATGGCGTGCATGGTGGAATGATGAGGATGCGCCCGGCTACTATTTCATGGGCAAGGACAACATCACCTTCCATTCCCAGATCTGGCCATCCGAGCTGCTGGCATACAACGGCGAGGGTTCCAAGGGTGGCGAAGCCGGAGAGTTCGGAAAGCTCAACCTCCCGCAGGAAGTCGTGGCAAGCGAGTTCCTCTCCATGGAAGGCAAGAAGTTCAGCTCTTCGCGGGGCATCGTCATCTATGTCAAGGACATTCTTGCACGGTATCAGGTGGATGCCGTGCGCTACTACATATCGATCGCAGGTCCTGAAACTTCGGATGCCGACTTCACATGGTCCGAGTTCGTGCGCCATAACAATGAAGAGCTTGCTTCGAGCTGGGGCAATCTGGTCAATCGCGTGGCGAATCTGCTGTTCAAGCATTTCGGCGCAATCCCAGAGGTCGATGAATCGACACTCAGCGACGAAGACACCGCATTGCTCGAAGAGAGCGCGAAGGCCTTCGACACTGTCGGGGATCTGATCGAGCGCCATCGGCAGAAGGCGGCCTTGGGCGAGGCGATGCGCATCGTCGGTGAAATCAACAGGTATATCTCCGCCGAAGAACCTTGGAAGATAAAGGACGATGAAGACCGTGTGGCCTGCATTCTTCACACGGCGGCTCAGGCCGTAAGCGACGCGAACGTGCTTCTTGCGCCTTTCCTGCCTCATTCCGCTCAGAAGGTATTCGAGACGATGGGTGGCAAGGGCACGTTCTCGCCATTGCCGCATCTCGAGCAGGTCCATGACCTGGATAAGCCTGAATTCGAGTATCAGATCATAACCGGCACATACAAGCTTGGCGTGAACGTGCATCCTTGGAAGCGCGAGCCTTTGGTCGATGGGACGCCCATCTCCAAGCCATCCCCGATTTTCCAGAAGATTCCCAAAGAAGCCGTTCAAGAGGAACTCGACAGATTCCAGTCCGAGCTCGATGCCAGACGAGTGAAGGAGGCTGAGCGCTTGGCCAAGGCCAAGGCGGATCTTGCGAAAGAGAAGGAGAAGACGCAGGAAGCGTGACGGCTGCCTGTCGGCTTCAGGATTGCAGGTGAAGGCCTGCTGTCTGCAATGTAGATTGGTCACAATCCAGACACATGATTCTCAGATAACTTTTAGGAAAGCACATCATGTTACCAAGGATCGGCTGGTTATATATGAATTGTCAGCAGATGGTAGCGCTGATGAGGTTCCCAATCGAATCCCCTAACTGAATCCCTTCTTCTCTCTTCTCTAATCCCGACGGTTCCCCCCGTCGGGTTTCTTCTTTTTATGGCCCGCTTGGAACGCCGGGCATGGATGCCCAGTCTGAACGCCCAGCTTGAATGCCCAGCATGGTGAAGGTTCGCCGAGGCCGATGCCTCATCGGTCGGCACTTCGCACACAATGGGATATATGAGCAAACATCATCGCAATCGCAGCTGGGCGCCTGCTCCGCAGCCACTCCCAGAGGACGCCACCGTCATCGATGACCATACGCATGTGGCATCCGTCGTTCCATTTGCGCGCGAAATGAACCGCCAGGCGCACGAGCGAGGTCAGGCTGATGTGCCCGTATTCTCTGTCGACGAGCTGCTGAACAAAGCCAAGGACTCTGGCGTCGAGGGAATCATCGATGTCGGTTGTGAGCTGCCGCATCTGCAGACGGCAATAGAGATGGCTCTGCAGCATCCAGATTCGGTGCATGCTGCAGTCGCCATTCACCCCAACGAAGCTGTACTTCACGGGCATCGCGGTGTCCCTGGCCCGGACGGATTGCCGGTGAAATATCAACCCTGGCACGACGCAAGCTTCGAGGAAGCATTCGCGAAGGTCGGCGAGCTTGCCAAGGCCTACCCCCGACAGGTCGTAGCCATAGGGGAGACCGGGATGGATCTTTTCAGGACTGGCGAGGCTGCCATCGACATGCAGCGCGAAGCCTTTCGCGCCCATATAGCCCTTGCCAAGGAGCTGAATCTACCGATGCAGATTCATGACCGTGACGCCCACCAGGAGGTGGTCGAGACCTTGCTCAGGGATGGCGCACCGGAAAGAACCGTGTTTCATTCCTATTCGGGCGATGCCGAGATGGCCGAGATTGCCCGGCGCCACGGTTGGTATCTGAGCTTTTCGGGAACGGTGTCGTATAAGGGCAACGACGGCATACGCGAATCGCTCAGAATCGTCGGACTGGACCATGCGATGGTCGAGACCGATGCCCCGTACCTGTCGCCGATGCCCTTCCGCGGCCGCACCAACGCCCCATATATGATTCCCTACACGCTTGGAGCAATGGCAGACGCCGTCGACCTGCCCGTGGCGGAGGTCGCCCGCGCCACGCGCAGGACCACGCGGGCGGTATACGGCATCTGAGAAGAGTGCCGGATTGGATGGAGAGAAGCCTTCAGACATGGAAAAGACGGCATCCTTCCTTTCCGCGCGTGGTTTCTCTTGGACCTTCATAGGCCGCAACCAATTCGCATGAATGCCGCTCCAGACTTGGTCGATCGCTGCAGAGGGGACAGGGCAATCCGATTCGCGCAAAACCTGAAGCGTGAAAGTTCAGTATGGATATGAAAGGTGCTAACGTGTATCGGACGCGTAATTAACTCGTGAGGCAGCCTTACCAATCGACTGCCATTGGAGGGTGTATGGCTGGAACACAGCATGATTCATCTGCTGAGAGCAACGACACGAACGAGGATATCAACAGATCCCATTCACATGCCGAAAGCATCGATGACAACGCTTCGGAGAATCATAGTTCGGACTCCCATGGTTCGCGCGGCAAGTCGACTGAATCCATGGACGGAAATTCGAATACGAGAGATTTCGCCGAAGACACCGCAGTTACCCAGATCATCAGAAAGCAGGATGTCGAGGATGAGGCATCAGAGAAGTCTGGGGCATCAGAGAAGTCTGAGATCTCCGGGAAGCCTGGGACATCAGAGAAGACAAAGGTGGAGGACAGCGTCACCCATGATGTGATTCCTGAATCCATCCTTCCGGCGGAGAGCATCACCAAGGCCCCCAAGGTCTCCAAGCAAGGCAGGACCCGCGAAGAAAAGGCGGCGATGAAGCGAGCTCGCAAGGAGGCCATGCGTGAGGCGTCTCTTCTTGCGAAGAAGCCTCGAGGGCCATTCGGCCGACTGCTGCGCCGCGCGCGACAGTCTCCCGATAAGATCACCTTTGGCATGGCGATCGTCGCTCTCGGCGTGGTCTACGGCGATATCGGCACATCTCCGCTCTACATGGCGCAGACATTCCTCGCCGGTCAGGGAGGTCTCGAGAACACGAACCGCCCTGCAGTCCTGGGCATGCTCTCCCTTGTGTTCTGGTCGATCACGCTTATCACAACCGTCAAATACGTTCTGATCGCCATGCGCATCGACAACAAGGGAGAGGGCGGCATCTTCGCCCTATACAGCCTCGTGCGCCGACATGCACGCTGGCTGGTCATTCCTGCAATGCTGGGCGGCGCGGCATTCCTCGCGGATTCGGTGCTCACGCCAGCGGTTTCCATCTCTTCGGCCGTCGAAGGTCTGAAAACCTTGCCGATGCTGACATCTGTGTTCGGCGACAATGAGAATCTCACTCTTATGATAACCGTTGTCGTCATTCTGATTCTCTTCTCGGTGCAATCGCGAGGCACTGAACGCATCGGCAAGGTATTCGGCATAACCGTCATGGTTTGGTTCGGCTTCCTTGCCATTGCCGGGGTCGTGAACCTTGGCAACGACTGGTCGGTATTTGCCGCACTCAATCCGTTGTATGGCATTCAATTTCTATTCAGCCACAACAATGCCGCCGGTCTTGCCATCATGGGAACGGTCTTCCTGTCAACGACCGGTGCCGAGGCTCTGTATTCGGATATGGGGCATGTCGGACGTGGCAACATATATGCCACATGGCCGTTCATCAAGGTCGCCCTCGTCCTGAACTACTTCGGCCAGGGTGCCTGGATGCTGCGAAACCAGAACAACAAGGCGTTGCATGGCCTGACGAATCTCAACCCGTTCTTCCAGATGCTCAACCCAAGCGTGCGCTACGCTGCGGTCCTGCTTTCGGTCGCCGCGGGCGTCATAGCGTCGCAAGCCTTGATCACGGGTGCCTTCACGATGGTTTCCGAAGCCACCGGTCTGAATTGGATGCCGCATCTGCAGGTTCGCTACCCGGCTCGCACGCGCGGCCAGCTCTACATTCCGGTCGTCAACCTGGTACTGTGCACGGCCACCCTTGTGGTTCTGGGGCTGTTCAGGGACTCCGAACACATTGCCGCCGCGTATGGTCTGGCGCTCACCATCACCATGATCACGACAACCGTGCTCCTAGGCGTATATATCTGGTTCGAGCACAGGCATGTGCTTGCAATCATATTCACGGTTGTGTTCCTGGCAATTCAGACGCTGTTCTTCCTTGCATCGATGGCGAAGTTCCTGCATGGTGGCTGGTTCACCATGCTGCTTACGATTGCCAGCCTGTTCATCATGTACACCTGGGACGAGGGGACGAGAGTCGAGCGCTCGCAGCGAAGACACATGAATCCAAAGGAATTCCTTCCGGCGTTGGACATGCTGCACAAGGATTTCAGAATCCCGTACTTCGCGGATAATCTGGTCTATCTGACATCCGACTCGGAGATGGGACGTCTGGATACGGACATATTCTTCTCGATCTTCGCGGATCATCCAAAGCGTGCCCGCGCGTGGTGGTCGGTGTCGGTGCAGACGACTGACGACCCGTTCACCCGCGAATATTCGGTTGAGAACTTCGATACGAACCATATGTTTCGTGTCCGGATCCGTCTTGGATTCAAGGTGGACCCAAACGTTGCAACCTATCTGCATCAGATCATGCATGAGCTGATAGACAACGGCGAGCTGCCAAAGCAGACCTCGCTCTACCCCAAGGTGGACGAGGATCCGCAGATAGGAACCATCAAGTACGTCCTCGTGCATAAGGCCCTCATGCCCGAATCGAAGATAACGACGCGCGGCGCAATCTCGCTGCAGGTGAAGTATGCCATCAGGCATGTCGCCGGTTCTCCCGTCAAGTGGTTCGGGCTGGCGCCATACAACCCACTGGTTGAGGTCCAGCCGCTCTTCGTCTCCACGCGCCCGGTCCCGCGCCTCAAGCGCATTGCCTTGCGGCGCTCGCGCCGTCACTCGAGCACGGTTCGGCATAATCCCAAGGAGTGATCGCACCGGATATGATGCCGCCCATATTGCCTGCGCGATCTTTCGCTGTGAGACCTTTTACACAGCCAACTCAAAGAACTGGCATAATGTAGAGCATCGGTGACCATTTATGCTGAGTGTCAGCTGCCATGGGCATGATGTAGCTTCGTGCTCACTGCATCTGACACTCTGCTTTTACGTTTAGGTGCAATGCGAATTATGTGCAGATTATTAGGGTATGCAACGGACGGCCGCAATCTCAGTCTGGAGGAAGTGCTCGGGCATGAGGCGGTTGTGGAGTTTCGGGAGATCTCCAAGATCCACAACGATGGCTGGGGTACCGCACTACTCGCTGCAACCCAGGAGGAGCCATTCAGCAAGGATGGCGGAGCGCCGAGTCCGGAGACCGAAAATCGCTTTTATCGTTCCACCGTTGCCGCAGAGTTTGATTCTGCCTTCGAGGCATTCGCCGCACAGCCTGCACGCGGCGCAATATATCATCTGCGTCTTGCATCTTCCAACATCCCATTGATCATGGAGAATCAGCAGCCTTTCTACAGTGGAGGACTTGCCTTCAGCCATAATGGCGATATCAGCGACGACGAAGGCCGCAACATCGTCGAGAATTCCGACTTTCCGATCGATAGGGACCTTTTTCTCAGCACTGGTGGGAAAAGCGATACGGCGATGTATTTCTCGGTCGTTCTGCAGGAACTCAGCGAGGGATACTCTCTTGAGCAGGCGGTGAGCCAGGCGATCGGAAAGCTTCGCAAGGTCTATCCGAAATCATCCTATAACTGCCTTGTCCAAAGTCGCGACCAGCTTGTCTGCGTGCGGGCTTCGGGAAGAGTCGAGACCCCTCCCCGAATCACAGAGATATATCGGGAATACGGTGTCGAGAGGCATGCGCTTGATTACAGGGCCATACGCTACCGCGAAATCAAGGGCGATCAGGGGGAACACGTGGGCGTTGTAGTCGCATCGTCCGGATTCACCCAGCGACCGGAAGATGGCTGGGTCGAACTGCAGAACAACGAACTCATCTCCATATCGAACAGAACCGGAGAATATTCAATCCGCTCGCTGTGAAGTTTCGAGCGAATATCCAGCCTGTGGTCAAGTTAAGGCAATAGAATCGATTCGGTATTACTGGAAAAGGAATGCCTCGTCGAAGGTTTGGCAGCTCGGTGGTTTGCGACGTGTCTTCGCATTGAGCCGCGTCGCGCGCGCTGCTGACAGAGGAAAGGGGATGCGATGACAGAGGAACAGGCAAACATTGGCGTTGTTGGACTCGCTGCTATGGGGGCAAGTCTGGCGAGGAATCTCGCTCACCACGGCAACACCGTCGCAGTGTTTAACCGTCACTATTCGCGCACTGAGACTTTGATGGATGAACACGGTTCAGAAGGCAGCTTCATTCCTTCGAAGACCGTGGAGGAGTTCGTTCATTCGCTTGCAAAGCCTCGCACGGCAATAATCATGGTGCAGGCGGGGGCTCCGACGGATGCGGTGATCAACGAGCTGGCGGATGTGATGGAAAAGGGCGACATCATCGTCGATGCAGGCAACGCCTATTTCAAGGACACGATTCGTCGCGAAAAGGAAATTCGCGCACGTGGCTTGCACTTTGTGGGCTGCGGCGTTTCCGGCGGCGAAGAGGGCGCGCTCCTCGGGCCTTCCATGATGCCTGGCGGCACCGATGAATCCTGGAAGACCCTCGGACCGATTCTGAAATCAATCGCAGCAGTTGCCGAAGGCGAGCCCTGCGTGACGCATATCGGCACCGACGGCGCTGGCCATTTCGTAAAGATGGTGCATAACGGCATCGAATATGCCGATATGCAGGTCATCGCGGAAAGCTACGACCTGATGCGCCGTGGGCTGGGCATGGCACCGAAGGAGATCGCCGACGTATTCGCTGAGTGGAACAAGGGCGACTTGAACTCCTACCTGATAGAGATCACCTCTCAGGTGCTGAGCCATGTCGATGAGAAGACCGGCAAGCCATTCATTGACATCGTCACCGATCAGGCTGGCATGAAGGGCACCGGTACATGGACGGTTCAGACGGCTCTCTCTCTCGCAACGCCGGTCACCGGCATCGGCGAGGCAGTGTTCGCCCGCGGGCTCTCTTCCGAGGCCGGGCTTCGCAAGGAAGCTCAGGAGAAGGTGCTGCAAGGGCCTGATCCAACCGAGTTCCTCTCCAGGATCGCCAACGATGCAGAAGCGAAGAAGGCCTTCATCGAAGATATTCGCGAGGCACTCTATGCTTCGAAGATTGTCGCCTATGCGCAGGGCTTCACCGAGATTGAGGCGGGCGCCAAGGAATACGATTGGACGATCGATCTGGGTGCCGTCGCCCGTATCTGGCGTGGTGGCTGCATCATTCGAGCCAAGTTCCTCAACCGCATCTCCGATGCCTATGGTTCGGGCGAAAGCTTTGGCTCACTGCTCTTCGACCCATTCTTCAAGAAGGCCGTTGAGAACGCTCAGGGATCCTGGCGTCGCGTGGTCTCCACCGCTGCAGAGGCTGGCGTTCCAGTGCCGGTGTTCTCAAGCTCCCTGGCCTATTACGACGGTTTGCGCTCCAAGCGTCTGCCTGCAGCACTGATCCAAGGCCAGCGTGATCTCTTCGGTGCCCATACCTATGGCCGTGTCGACGAACCAGGCGCCTTCCACACCCTCTGGGCCGGAGACCAGAAGGAAATCAAGGCATAAGCCAGGATTCAAAGCCTTCGTTCATCGGTGGCTTAAAGACAGCAGATGTACGTAAACGCAAACCCCTATTCTGGACACACGCTCTTGCATGTGGTCAGAATAGGGGTTTTGCATCTCAAAATTTCCAATGCTGTTTCGAGATTCTGAGTTTTGCGGCAATTGGAAAGTATAGAAGGTCAAAAACGTTGAAAACGACACGTGAATTCAACAAAAATAAGCGTCTATACTTTCCAATTGCCGCAAAACTCAGAATCTGATCTCCAGAAACGATTGAAATCGAAATTACAGGAGTTTCGCGGACGCCTTGGTGATGAGCCACAGGGTTTCTTGTTTGCCGGCGGCGAATGAACTGGGCACGTGCGGGTTGTTCACGCCGGAAAGCGCGCTTGCAACGGCCTCGGCCTTGCCTGCTGAGCCTGCGAGCAGCCACACCTTGTCGCTGCTGCGAATGAAGGGTGAAGTCAGCGTCAGGCGCAGTGGGGGCTGCTTTGGCGAATGGGTGATGCCGACGACCCGTTTGAGCGGATCGTCGATGCGAATTTCCGCAAGATCAGGGAAGAGTGAGGCAAAGTGCCCATCTGGCCCCACACCGAACATCGCGACATCCAGTTTGGGATAGGTGCCCAGTTCGTAGACCAGTTCCTGATCGTATGCAGCGGCGGCTCCGTTCAGCAGATCAACGTCCTCTTCATCTGTTGCAGCCGCGATTTCACTTCGTGTACGCGTGTCAGCCGGCATCTCGTGCACATGCGAAGCCGGCATCTGGCCATCATCAAGGAGCTTGCCAAACCATGCGTCGCGAGCCTGTTTGGCGTTGCGGTCAGGCGAATCGGCGGGCACAAAGCGCTCGTCACCCCACCACAGATGCACTCTGGACCAGTCCACGGCACCATTCAATGGACTCTCCGCAATGGCCTTGAGCACAGCCGTGCCATCGGTGCCACCGGTAAGGGCGACATCGACTCGAGGCCCCCTGGCAAGTCGGTCGCCCAACTCAAGCAGAAACCTTGCAGCAGTCGCGCGATGCATCAGTTCGGGACTGGCATACTGGATGACCGTTCGCAACGAGGCGTTCGCAGCTTCAGTCATGGTCGATCATGCTCCAGCCACGGTTGATGACTTCAGCGTAAATCTCGTCGGGATCGAGTCTTCGCAGTTCCTCGCTCAGACATTCGTCGAGCGTGCGCATGGGCATGGCGATTGCCTGCGATTGTTCATCGGCCTGCGTGATCATCGCCTGGTCCTCGTCATTATGGCGCTCAATGCTTACCACGCTTGAGTCTTCGCGCGTCAGATAGATTCCGGTGATCGCATGCTCCGTCGGTTGCTGATCGAGGGTGACTGGAACGTTCAACCTGACTGCCAGCCAGGCAGCGAGCAGGTCCACCGGGAGATAATGCGACTGGCCGGTTACGCGTGCAGAGACGACGGCGAGGTGCGGTGGTTCGTCAAGCAGGGCCGCAGCCAAGGCCCTCCAGCGTGTGAGACGAGTCCATGACATATCCACGTCCTGCGGGGACCAATGCGCGCGAAGCGCGGTGAACGCTGCCTCTGGGTTAGGTGCGCGCAGGGCATCGGTTATGCGATTTCGCGCCATCGCGCCAAGTGAATCCTTCGAAGGATCCTCTGGCACGCGGGTAGGCCACCATGCGACCACGGGTGCGTCCGGAACCAGCAGGGGAATCACCAGCGTGTCGAGGTGACGGGTCAGGTCTCCGTATGGCTTGAGGACGATGATTTCGCCAGCTCCGGCATCGGCGCCGAACCGAACCTGTGCATCAAGATGCGAGCTTTCGTGCTTGTTGCGATCGGCATCGACGATGGCGATCACGCGGCAGGGATGCTCGCGGCTTGCGCTGTTGGCGGTCTCGAGAGTGGCTTCGAGATTCTCGGAATCCGTCGTGATAAGCATCGTAAGCACTCGGCCGAGCGCGACTTCGCCGCGCTCGGTGTGCAGACTGTCTATCTTCGAGGAAATGGCAGATGTTGTGGTCTGTGACAGTGTGACAATCATGGCAGCCTCCAGTGGTTTCCATCGCGTTCTAGCATTTCATCGGACTGGGCAGGCCCCCATGTGCCTGAGGCATATGGTTGCGGCTGACCGAGGGTGCTCCAATATTCCTCGATCGGGTCAAGGATGTTCCATGACAGGTTGACTTCCTCGGTTGTCGGGAAGAGCGGCGGATCGCCAAGCAGAACATCGAGAATCAAGCGCTCGTATGCTTCCGGGGAAGCCTCGGTGAATGAGCGGCCATAGCTGAAGTCCATGCTCACGTCGCGCACTTCCATTGCGGTTCCAGGAACCTTTGCGCCGAACCGCAAGGTCACGCCCTCGTCAGGCTGGATGCGGATGACGATTGCGTTCGAACCGAGTTCGCGGGTTGCCGTGGTCTCGAAAGGCAGATGGGGTGCGTGCTTGAATTCGAGTGCTATCTCGGTGACGCGCTTGCCCAGGCGCTTGCCTGTCCGAAGGTAGAACGGAACTCCGGCCCAGCGGCGGGTGTCGACGTCAAGGCGGACTGCGGCATAGGTCTCCGTCGTGGAAGCCTTGTCAATGCCCTTTTCGTTGAGGTATCCGAGCACCTTTTCCGAGCCCTGCCAGCCATCGGCATACTGGCCGCGCGCCGTGTACTTCGCGAGATCCTTGGGCACTCGGATTGCGGACAGCACCTTCGTCTTCTCAGACGTCAGATCTTGGGCGGAGAACGACACGGGCTCTTCCATCGCAGTGAGCGCCATGAGCTGCAGGAGATGATTCTGAATCACATCCCGGGCGGCGCCGATGCCATCGTAGTATCCTGCGCGTCCACCGATGCCGATGTCCTCGGCCATCGTGATCTGCACGTGGCTTACATAGTTGGCGTTCCAGACTGGCTCGAACATCATGTTCGCGAAGCGAAGGGCAAGCAGGTTCTGCACGGTCTCCTTGCCGAGGTAGTGATCGATGCGGAACACCGAATCGGGATCGAAGACACTTGAGATGACGCGGTCGAGTTCCTTGGCGCTCTTCAGGTCATGTCCGAAGGGCTTTTCGATGATGACCCTACGCCAAGCGCCCTTGGTGGAGTGGGAAAGTCCCGACTTCGCGAGCTGACGTGATACTTCGGGGAACGCCTTGGGCGGCACCGACATGTAGAACGCATGGTTGCCCATCGTTCCACGATCTCGATCGAGTTCCGACACCGTCTTGGACAGGTTGGTGAAGGCCTGCTCATCGTCAAAGTTGCCCTTGACGAAGCGGAAGCCCTTGGAGAGATGATGCCATGTCGATTCCCTGAAAGGAGTCCGGCAATGAGCCTGCATGTTCTCCTTGACGAAGTTGCCGAACTGCTCGTCGGACCAGTCACGCCGCCCGAATCCAATCAGACCGAATCCTGCGGGAAGCAGGCCGCGGTTTGCAAGGTCGTAGATTGCCGGAAGCAGTTTTTTCTTCGACAGATCGCCGGTCACGCCAAAGATGACCAGAGAGCATGGCCCGGCGATTCTTGGAAGCCTCAGATCGCTTGGATCTCTCAGTGGATTGCTCCACTGCTCACCTGGCTGACTGTCCGTCTGCGCCCGATCAGATGGAATCGCGGTGGTCGGTGCCTCAGCCGCATGCTCGGCAGGCTTGTCGGATTCAGTGTCGGGTGTGGAACCATGGTTACTGCTCGAATTGCCCATATTGCCCCCTAGTTCGCTATTCATACGAGACGATTCTACGTTCTGAACTCGAAGAAATGCATTGAAGTTCACAAATGACGTATAAGCGTGGCGTGCGAACAGCCGCCAGATGTCTTAGACATGGGGCTGGGTACGATGCAGGTATGGTCCGAGAATTACCAAATCAGCAAGCAATCGATGAGATTCACCATAGATGCGCGCCTTCCGAGGCGGCATACCGTGTGGTGCACACCCACTGTCATATTGTGGCGGATATCACACTCGAATTGGCTCAGAAGTCAACCGCGCATTGGAAAGATGACGGCTTTGACCTGCAGCTGGCGCTTGTTGGTGCCTGGCTGCACGACATCGGCACGTATCAGGTCTTCAAGCATGATGGGGCCGACGGCAAGCCGCTCAAGTTCGACCGCAACCGATACATTCTTCACGGGATTCTTGGCTATGAGCTGCTTCTGCACGAGGGTTTCGGCGAGGAAATCGCTCAGTTCGCAAGAAACCATACGGGAGTCGGGCTCTATCGGCAGGATGTGATCGACGAGGGCCTTCCATTGCCGCCAGAAGACTATGTGCCACGCAATGATGAACAGGAACTGGTGATGTACGCGGACAAGTTCAACAGCAAATCCGTTCCATCGTCATTCATTGCCGAAGGCAGGCAAGACAGACGTGCCGCGAAGTTTGGGGAAAAGAATTACCGTCGTTGGAGAAGTCTCGTTGCCAAATACTCTCTGCCTGACATCGAGGCTCTGGCCAGACGATATCATCAGCCGATCCGTCGATAGACGTCCGATATCATCAGCCGCAGCGCTCTCAGGGCAGTGCGGCTGATGATTTCAGGTGTCTCGGCCGCCATGGCGGCGGTGAGAGTTCAAGCTTGCGCTCAGGACTTGATGCCGGAGAGGATCCAGTCAACCTGCATCTGAAGCACCTCTTTCAGATCGAGCTTGTAGATCTTCTCGAGGTCCTTTCTATTTTTGAAATCGAAGCTTATCGTTCCCAGGAATGCGTAGTAGAAGGCTGGGACGGTGGTCTTCGCATCAAGCCCCGCGCGGACGCTTCCATCATCGAAGTTCTCATTGAACATCGCGATTGTCTTTCCCGGCTGCCAATGCGCGACATTGTATGGATTGTCCCAGAAGCTCTTCGGCTTTTCGCTGGCCGTGGAGAAGATGGTGAGGAACAGGTCAAAGAAGATCGCGAAGGTCTTGTCTTCGAGATAGTACTCATAATTCGCCTCCGCATATGCGTGAAGCCGGTCCAAGGTCGTCTTTGACTTCTTGAACTTCTCTTCGACGCGGGTGAGCAGCTCCGCCATCTTCCCGAAGAAGATGGCCCAAAGGATATCTTCCTTGCATGTGAAGTAGTTGTATACGGTCGCGCGGGTGATTCCCGCGGTATCTGCGATGTTTCCCATCGTGAAGCTGTCGACGCCGCCCTTGAGATACAGCTCCTCGGTAGCCTGGATTATCTTCTCGGCCTGCTTCTTTTGATGCTGGATATATCCTTCGGTCATGAATACCACCTCGTATTTGTAGCTTTGTATTTATCCCCTAGCTCCTCATTCTATCGAGAATAGCCATTTAGGCCGAGTTTGTACTGAACGTACAAATGTCGGATTGACTGGCCAAATCCTTACAAGGCGGCTAGAGAGCACGTGAAGCCTTGAAAATGAAGGAAGCTGCGTCGTGCGGTGACGCGTGAACGATGCCTGACCAAGCTAACGAATATAGCGTTGGGCATAATGTTGCCTCATCCAGGGTCCTGCGGTAAACACCTTCATCGTGCCATCCTGTTCGTTCCGCATGGCTCGTTCATCGGCGCCTGCGTGGCATCCGGACTCTTCGGCAGCGCCGACTCTTCCTGATGCGATGGCCTTCAGGATTGAAGCCTGCTCCGTGGAAGAGAAGCCGTATGGCCCAGAGCACCATAGTGGAGCGATTTCGAGAATCACTGGAGGGCGTTCTGCGCGAAAGGCGACATCGATCATTCCAGCAAAGTCGTCTTGAACGTGTGACTGCGTGAGCGCATCTCCAACAATGCCCAGTGCCATGCTGCGATGGCCTTCGTCAAAATGCGGCATGCCGCTCTTTCCCGCTATGCCCTCAGCCTCGATCGAGGATGCGACTTGCCGGGTGGCCGAGAGATCGAAAATCGTGACGATCTCTTCGGATTCCGAGCTTGCCCCATCGGGACTGCCCTGGTGAATGCAATACGGACTGGCTGCAAGAGCGACTCCACCCGCGACCGCGACCATCCATTCCTCTGTGATGTCGGTGATGTGTCCCTCCAGCCTGATGATCGATTCCTCTGGTGCCTGCCGTCGGTGTGCTGGGCCGGTGCTCGCTCTGCTGCCAGAACCATGATCGGACACAGTCAGAAGGTCGTGCTGCAGCTGTGCAAGGCTTCGGCGTGCAGCCCTGAATCCCGATATCCTGCCCTCGGCTGGCTGAGCCCATGGTCTCTCTGAGAACGCTTCAGGTAGCTTGTGCATATCCAGGATTTCGGCCACACTCCGAAACGCGACAGGTCGATCTAGAAGCCGCTGGCTCAATCCATCCAGCCAACGATCCGGGGGAGCAAGCAGGAGAATCGGTGGCTGGCCATCGTGCGCGCGCCACGCATTGTTCGCGACCAGACTCGCTGGATCTATCCACAACGCATCGTTCTCTCCCAAATGTGGGATAGGCCACAATCCCAGGTCATGCTCGAAATTCCACTGCCCGGAAAGCAACTCCTCCCCGCTCTTGAAAGACTCCCATATCCATTGCAAATCCGTCACTATATGGAAATCGCGTGCAGGGGAATCGCCCTGTTCACCATGGATTTTCTCAGCTGAGGCCTTCATAATCTATAAGCATAAATCAGGAATTTTTTAATGATTTATCTTTAGAAGAAGTGTGGCGGCCAGGGGGCCGTTTTCCATTCACAACACCCATAAGGGAGACACTATGACAAGCATCGCAGTTCTGGTGGGATCGCTACGCAGAGATTCCTTCAACAAGAGCCTGGCTGAAAACATTGAGAAGCTGGCTCCAGCAGGAGTCACCTTCGAAACGGCCGACTTGAACCTTCCTCTTTTCAACCAAGACCTCGAGGCCGATTTCCCAGCGGATGCGAAGGCGTTGAAGGATCTGATCGAGCGCTCCGACGGTGTGCTCTTCGTCACCCCTGAATACAACAGAAGCTTTTCCGGTGTCCTGAAGAATGGGATTGACTGGGCTTCACGCCCATGGGGCCAGAATTCGTTCAATGGCAAGCCCGCTGCCATCGTCGGCGCCTCGCTTGGCGCTTTGGGAACCACCCAGGCACAGGCTGCCCTGCGTAACGTTCTGATCTACCTGAATACCGAGATCATGGGACAGCCAGAGGTCTATTTCAACGCAACGACCGGTCTGAAGGAAGACGGTTCAGTGGCCGACGACGCGAAAGGCTTCCTGACTGATTTCGTGAACGCCTTCGTCGCCTTCATCGACAGGCACAAGAACTGATGCTCTCTTTCGCGGCTGGCGAGGGCAAGCCAACCTCACATGGCGTTGGGGTCTGCTCGTTATCGCCAGCCATCGTTCCCGATTCTGACCGCAGGGCATCGAGGCCCTGAAGCGAAGGTTTGGGGACTCTCCCTTTGCTCATATCGTCATGCAGGCGACTCTTCATTCACAAAACTTCATTCACAAAAGACTGCATATCTCAAGAACCGTGTTACTTCGAGGAAGGAAGCCATCATGGCGCAGGACGCTCAAGAGATCATCGAGGCCAACAAACGCAAGCCTTCGTCGGCCCGACCAGGCCCAATCCAATTCGGTGTCATGTCTGTGTCGGATGTGACGCGCGATCCTGTGAGCAATTCGGTTCCATCCGAGGCGGAGCGCATTCAGGCATCGTTGCAGGAGGCAGTGAAGGTCGAAGAGGCGGGATTCGACGTGTTTGCCGTCGGCGAGCACCACAATCCACCATTCTGGTCATCGTCTCCGACCACTTTCCTTGCGGCGGTAGCTGCGAAAACGAAGCGGATCACGCTTTCCACATCGACGACCTTGATAACGACGAACGATCCGGTTCGCATAGCCGAGGAGTATTCCTTGCTTCAGCATGTTGCCGATGGCCGGATAGACCTCATGCTCGGACGCGGAAACACTGCACCTGTATACCCGTGGTTTGGCCAGGACATTCGTCAAAGCCTGCCCTTGGCGCTCGAGGGATACAATCTGCTCCATGAGCTGTGGCACAACGATGTGGTCGATTGGTCGGGCAAGTTCAGAACGCCTCTGCAAGGATTCACATCAATCCCGAGACCGCTTGATGACGTGCCTCCATTCGTCTGGCATGGGTCGATTCGCACTCCCGAAATCGCTGAGCAGGCCGCTTTCTATGGCAATGGATTCTTCGCGAACGGCATCTTCTGGCCGGTGGAACACTTCCGCAGGCTCGTTCGTCTGTATCGCCAGCGCTTCCAGCACTGGGGCCACGGCACGGCTGAGCAGGCGATCGTCGGGGTTGCTGCGCAGACCTACATTGCTCGGAACTCGCAGGATGCCATTCGCGAATATCGCCCTTATTTCAACAACTCTCCGGTCTACAAGGGCGGCCCTCCGCTGGAGACGATGATTGAGGAGACACCGTTGCTCGTCGGATCGCCGCAGCAGATCATCGATCGCGTGCTTGAGCAGCGCGAATACTACGGTGACTATGCGCGCCAGCTCTTTCTCGTCGATCACGGTGGCCTGCCATCAGGCACGGTCTTGGAGCAGCTTGACAGGCTTGGTGAGGACGTTCTCCCCGTCCTTCGTAAAGAATTCGCCGCAGAGCGTAGCCCGCGAGCTGTCGCAGCCCCCTCTCACGATGATATGGTTCATGCGAAATATGGTGACAAGCCCGCGCGTCAGCCAAAGCCTCACGATAATCGTGGCGACAATGTGACTGGAACCAGCCCATATATTGATTCGGACCCGAATCAAAGGGTTACGATGCCGAGTTTGTACTGATACCTTTGGGGGATCGTTGGGAGTGAATGCATGAGTGAGAGTTCTTTGGAAACAGCGTCTGGCAGTTCATCGGCATCGCGGGGAGGCCCGTCATCCCATAGGGAGCGGCGCGCTCATCGCATTGCCATCGTGAGTGCCGGTGTCGGCAATCCGTCGACGACCACAGAGCTTGCGCGTGGCATTGCGCTCAAGACAAGCGAATTGCTCAAGGAATATGGCACAGACAGCGACATTGCGCTTATCGAATTGAAGAATCTTTCGAATGACATCGCAATCGCCTCGGTCTCTCTGCAGATTTCTCCTGCCTTGCAGGATGCGTTGCAGACCGTTCAGAGCAGTGATGCCGTTATTGTTGCCAGCCCCGTATACAAGGCCACGTATTCTGGTCTGTTCAAGTCGTTCTGGGACATTGCCGATGCCGATATCGTGCTTGGGCTTCCCCTGGCCGTCGTCGCCACTGGCGGCAGCGAACGCCATGCCTTGGTTCCGGATACCGCGATGCGATCGTTGTTCGCATTCATGCGTGCGCTGATCGTTCCGACCGGTGTTATGGCTGCCACGGGTGACTGGGGATCTGCCGATCTTGCGACGCATCAGGATCGAGTGGCCGCAGAGCTGGCGGCTTTGGTCGTGGCTGATGTCCACCAGAATCTTCTTGACTCGGTTGGAGGAAAATATACGCGCACCTTCAAGGCCAGAGTCGATGATAATGCCGATGAAACCGATGCGAGTGAGGGCCTTGACTTTGGCAGTTCGCTGATGCATCTTGCCGCAGGTGGGAGCCTCTAGGAACATATGTCCTCTCTGAAGAAGATGTAAGAAAAACGGCGCAGACCAGGTTCGGGAGAAGTTCTAACCTGATCTGCGCCGCTGCTTTGCGATCACAAAGGGGTGGTCACAGAGGAGTGGTTACAGCGGAAGTGGTCGCAGGAATGCAATCAGCTGCTGTATGTCCTGTACGATCAGCCAGACGTTCAGGCCTGACAGCACCGCAACGACGATCCAGGCAAGAATCGACATCCAAAGCGGGTTGGCATATTTCCTGCCCATGATTTTCTTTGATGAGGTGAACCAGACCAGAGGCACCATGGAGATGGGCAATGCGATGCAGAGGAACACCTGGGAATAGATCAGCAGGTTGTCAAGTGCAGACTCCGTCCCACCGAACGCGAAGGTGCAGACAAGCACTGGGATTATCGAAATAACTCTGGTAACCACACGCCGAAGCCACATTGGAATGCGCATTCGAATGAAGCCCTCCATCACAATCTGCCCGGTGAGCGTGCCCGTGATCGTTGAATTCTGACCGGATGCGAGCAGCGCGACTGCGAATAGCGTGCTGAGAGCACCGCTGGCGACGGGGCCTGCGAGTCTGCTGTCGCCGAGAGCATTGTAGAGGGATGTGAATGTGTCGAGGCCATCACCATGGCCAAAGAACATTGCCGCGCCAAGAACGAGCAGCAGGCAGTTCACGACGAACGCTGCCGTGAGCTGAATGTTCGAGTCCCAGGTGGCGAAGCGAAGCGCGTTGCTGACCTCCCGATCGTCCTTGCGGTCGTAATTGCGTGTCTGAACGATCGATGAGTGAAGATACAGGTTGTGCGGCATCACGGTTGCGCCCACGATGCCCAACGCCATGGTGAGCTGACCATTGCCGAAAATCTGTGAGTTCGGGATGAAGCCGGCGAACACAGCGCCGACGTTCGGCTGTGCCAGCCATACCTCATAGACGAAGACGGCCATGATGACCAGGATCAGGGTCACGACGATTGCCTCGATGCGTCTGAACCCGACCTGCATGAGCAGCAGCAGGAGCAGCACATCGAACACGGTGAGAACCACGCCGACGGCAAGTGGAATGCCGAAAAGCAGGTTCAAGGCGATTGCGCCACCGATCACCTCTGCGATATCGGTTGCCATGACTGCCAGTTCAGTGGTGATCCAGAGGACGATTCCCGTCTTTCTACCGGTATGAAGACGCGTCGCCTGAGCCAGGTCAAGGCCTGCGACGATGCCAAGCTTTGCGCACATATATTGCAGCAGCATTGCGATGAGGCTGGAAAGCAGAATCACTGACATCAGGAGATAGCCATATTGTGCGCCACCGCCGATAGACGTGATCCAGTTTCCTGGATCCATGTACCCGACGGCAACCAGTGCGCCGGGTCCCGAGAATGCAATGAGGCTTTTCCAGAAGCTGTGACTTGCCTTTGGAATGCTTACCGTTGCATTGATCTCTTCGAGTGAGAGGCCATTGGCCGTCTCAATCAACTTGCCTCTGCTGAAGATCCTTGATTCGGAACCGCCCAATTTCCCGCTTCGTTCCTTCGTAGAAGTCTCTGTTGCCGCTGACGTGTCGCTCATTATCCCCATCCCTGAATCGTAGCCCTCAAACAATTTAGTTCTACCCCTCGAAGTATAGACGGATATGCATGGAATGCGAGTGATGACACAATCCGTTAACGAAGTTTTCGATTTCGCGTAACCATCCACGAATCAAGTCTGACCATGCCTTTCGCTGCGGGATCATCGTGATGGGAGATGGCTCGTGGACGCTTCCCTGTAGGACCTCGCACAGGGGTTTTCGCGCATAGGAGTCTCAATGCAGAAATTGTAAGGAATGCATTGAGATATGAACCTTTCAGCATCAAAACGGCGACATTGGTTAGACTGTACAGCATGACTTTTCAAGAGCTATCTACGAACTCGCAGGACTATCTCAAGGTGCTTTGGGATCTGCGCGAATGGTCCGACAAGGCGATTCAGCCAACGGATCTTGCTCGAAAGACCGGCATGAAGCCGTCAACGGTGTCCGGGGCGATGGCTCGTCTGACCACGCAGGGATTGGTCACCCACGCTCCATATGGAGATATCATCCTGACGCCGCTAGGTGAGCAGTACGCCTTGAAAATGGTTCGCAGACACAGGCTGCTCGAGACCTTTCTTGTAGAGAAGCTCGGGTATCGATGGGATGAAGTCCATAAGGAGGCAGATCAGCTGGAACATGCCGCATCGGATCTCATGATTGAGCGCATTGATGAAAGTCTCGGCCGTCCGACGAAGGATCCTCACGGTGATGCGATTCCCGGACCAAATGGAGAGATGGAAGAGGACAGCAGCATACTGCTGACCGATGCGCCGGAGGGCGTGAAGGTGCGTATCGAACGAGTCAGCGACGAAGATCCGAAATTATTGCGCTTCCTTCAGCAGCAAGGGCTTTCCATCAACGGCAGCGCCACAATAGGCAAGTTCACCCCGTATTCCGACATAGTTACCCTGGTTCTGCCATCGGGTGCAAAGGTCGCACTCGGCGCTTCGGCGGCAAGGCGCATCAGGGTTACGCGGCTCAATGACGAAGGTGGCACTGCGCTTTCGTAGGCTGCAACGGGCTGGAGGCGAATAGGAGATGAAGAGGATGCGTGGGTGCAGGCTCTCACGGTTGGCATCCATGCCGGCCGTTGCCGGTCGTGACGTTGGAGTTCAGAAATGGCCTGGGATTGCGGTCGGTGATGGCCTCATCTCATTGTCGCCTCTACGATTTCAGCCTCGATGGTAAGCTCATGCAGCGATGCGAGATCGATTGAGGACCGACGTACGTGGAACATGAGCGGAGTCATCGCGAGGAACCGTTCCCACTGCTTGGAACTGAGAGGAATCGTTGCGGTTGCGCTTGATACCTGCCGAATGGTGCAGTGTCGCTCGATCCCCTGGAACACGTCGTCGTTGGAATAGACATCTGGCTTTTCCTGGTGGGAATGGGCAATCGTCTCTCGCAATTCAACAAGGTGATTCTTTCCCGGCACGACTTTCACCAGTCTTCCATCGGGCACGAGAACTCGTTTGAATTCTCCATAGTTCGCGGGTGAAAAAATGTCGGTGATCACGTTCATTGAGCCATTTGACAGTGGCAGCTGAGCCAGATCTGCGATGAACCATCGGATGTTTCCACCGCCTCGGGCCGCAATCGAAATCGCAGGGGCGGAAATGTCACAGGCATACAGCGATGCTTCGGGAACTGCTGGCGCCGCTGCGTCTGCTGTATTGACCAGTCGCTGCAGTTGCTTCGTCAGCGTCCCATCGCCGCAGCCAACGTCAAGCAACGCTGAACCATCCGAATGCATGCACGGAATGACTGCCTCGGCAACCTTGCGGATTATATGGTCGTAGAGTCCAGTGCTCAGTGCCTGGCTGCGATTTTCGAAGAATGATTGACTGTACAGACCGTCATGCCCACGGTGAGAATTCAGAAATGAAGCATAGCCTTTTGCAGCGATGTCAAAGGTATGATTGCGGGAGCATCGCAGACTTGTTCCTGACGGAGCCAGGGCATCGCCGCATATGGGGCATTGGAATGTCCCTGCTGCATCGAGAAATTTCCGTATCGAAGGCTTCATGTGAATCATTGTCCTCTTCTCTGCGAATCTTTCATCTCCGTTGGCGTTTCAACCGATCATGAATTCTCGAACTCGCCATGCCGAGGCTGAAGCGCAGAGCTCGCGAAGCACGGGCTGTGGAATGCACGGACTGTGGAATGCAGCATGCCCCCTGATTCTGAGCAGAACTCATGCAGGGGGCACGTGGAGAGAAACGCTGCAGCGCAATCACCTTTCAATGCGCATGTGCCCTGTCAGTCTGGCAAGAAACAACCTGACCAGACTGACAGGGCACATGCGTCGAAGAGCCGCAGATCAGTCATCGGTATAGATGATCGCGTCGGTCTGCGCGGCAAGATCCTCATCGGCGGTCACGATAATCATGCATTTTGATTTCTTGTCGGCCAGGAATCGCATCACATCGAGAATCGTTTCCGTGTCTTCGTCATCAAGACCCAGCGTCGGTTCGTCGGCAAGAATGATGCTGGCATCGCAGCTCAGAGCCCGAGCGAGTTGAGCCTTGCGCTGATTCAGCAGACTGAGCTGTCCGACAGGGGTGTCGAACTGGTCGTCCGGGAACTGGACCTGATTGAGCAGTTCTGCAGCCAGAACCGGCATTGGCTTGAGGAAGTTGCGACCCGAAACATCCATCGTCAGCACGATGTTTTCGCTCGCCGTCAGTTCACTCCGCAGATTGAAGTGTTCGAACAGCACGCCGATGTTATGGCGGCGGAACTCATTCGGTTCCATTTCCTGGATGTCCTTGCCATGGAAGGTAATCGTTCCATGATTCGGTGTCCTCATGCCAGATCCCAGTGCCACCACCGCGCGACGTTCGTCATCTGAACGGATCAGCACACTCTGTACTCGCGAGTTGTAGAAGGCCCAATCCACCTTGTTCAAGAGATCGAATCGTTCGTGTCTGAGTGTGTATGTGACCTTGTTGAAGGCAAGAATCGGGTATTGCTCGAATCGCGTTCGCCGAAGATGACGGATGCGTCTGTTGATTTTCTGTGACACGACATGGAGGGAATCTTCGGACAGGTCTCTCGATCTGGAAGGTTTCGGCTTCGTGTGTGTCTGTGTATGCGCCTGTGCTTGAGTCTGTGCCTTGGATCGATTTTCTTGGGTGGAGAGCGGCGCTGAAGATGATTCAGCGATCGTGTGCCCATTCCTATCCGAAGCAGGCTTTTCGGCTTCCTCAGGGGTTTTGGAGACGGTTTTCGAATTCAGGGATTTCGACGCCGCTGAGATGCTGACTGAATCGTTCTCTGAATCGGCTTCTGGCTGTTCTGCCGATGTGCCATCAGCATCCTGAGAATGTTCGTCTTCGTCCTTGTCTGCGTCTTCGTCCTCTTCATCATCCTCAAATACGATGGAGAAATTCACCTCTTCGTCGTTTTCCTCGCCATCGTCGGCTGCGGATGAGTCATCCGATTCCTCGCCATCGTCGGATTGCACTGGCTCTCCGACGGAATCGTCGGCAAGCTTCTCGGAGTCACTGATATCAGTGTCATTGATGTCAGTCGATTTCTCATCCAGTGAATCGTTCAATGAACCATTGTCGTCTTCAACTTCTTCGGATTTCATGCGGATACCCCTTCCTTGTGAGTCCCCGTGGTTGCTGCGTGATTGTCTTCGCTGTTCTTGTCTTCGGATTCTGTCGGCTCGTCATCTTCGATTCCGCTCTCATGATCCGTGTCTTCGCCGTCGGCGACTTCATGATCTGCAACCGATTCATAGGTTGCCGGCCCGAGCAAGGTGTTCATTCGGAACGATGCCACGCGCACAATCGCTGCGATGATGCAGAGCGCCCACAATGCGACGCCGCCGATTGCCACATACTTCATCAATGTCATGTCAGGCGTTGCGCGGACGATGCCGGATGCTGGCAGCACCCCGGCGATTGCAAAGCTGAGTCCGACGCCGATGCCGAAACCGACAATGGTTCCTGGGATGGTGATCATCAGCAATTCGACTGAATAGCGCCAGGAAATCCTCGCCCTGCCGACGCCGATGCCGACAAGCATGCCAATATCCTCGTTGCGACGCTTCCATGAGAGAATGAGGCAGATCAGAAGAACGATCGCTCCAAGTGCGCCGATCGCAATGACCGTGACCTTCATCACCTTTGCCAGGGTCGTCAGCGGGGCCACCTTTGCCTGGTACTGTGCGAGCGTCGGAGAGCTGATGATGTAATTGCTCCCCAGCCCTGCTGCACGGGACTTCTTCACGAATGTGTTGTAGTCCTTCGGGCTCGAGAGCTCAAAGACGATTCGTAAGACATGCCCTATGCTTCCGGGTTTCGTGGCCGAATAGAATCCGTTGCCCATGAAGGTGTATGAACTGACATAAATTGCATTGTTCGCGTTGCTGGCATCTGAGTATTTCGTCGAAAGCTTTGATGAACTCGCATGGTCCTTGTAGATGCCGCTGACGGTCATCTCTATCGTCTTCTTGGCATTGCTTGGGTTCACGAGCTTGAACTTGCTGCCGACCTTGTAATCATTGGCCTTTGCGAAGCTTTGAGACACCACTGCCTTGTTGCTTATCGTGGTTCCGGTGTAGTCGACCGTCTTTCCCGAAACAAGGGTGAATCCTGAGTCAGGCAAGGATGCGGTCGCTGCCTTGGACGAGGTGCTTACAATCGAAATCTGTCCGCGCTCGGCGCTGCTCTTCGTGTCGCTGGTGCCGGAAACGGTCTTTGTGTCTCCCGACAGCTTGGCATCCGCGGTCTCATAGTAATAGGCGTTGATCGTCACGCCTGCGGCCTCGGCATAGGTGCTGTATTTCTCCCAGCTGAGTTCGTATTTGCTCCAGTCAACGTTCTTTGTCTTGTTCGCCTTCTCGATTTTTGCCTTGTCGAGGCTGATGATCGCATTGACTTTCTGAGCGTTGTACGTCGTCGTCTGCGCGTTGGTGTCAGCCTGGACAATGGCTAATCCCATCAGCGTCGCCGCGGTGACAACGACCGTTGTCGTCACAGAGACCACGCTCAAAACCTTATGGCGTGCGATTGAACCCCATGCCTCTTTGAGAATGAACATACCGTCTACTCCAATATCAAGATGCCGAAAAATCCAACATGCTACTTGTACCAACCTTCATGCCAATGCTTCGGCATGGAACCCCACACATCACTATGCACGTTTGGTGTGTGATTTATCTGGTCTCTACCTACAATAATGCTGTCTGCAAGCTGAATGAATCCTGAGAGCGAGCAATGTCGGCAAGTTCACTGACCGGTTCCAGCCTGAAGCGGCTTGACGCGGACTATCGCCGTACCGGCGTTCGCGCAACCCGTGAAGTCTTTGTTCGCAACGGATATCGAGGTTTTTTGATTAGGTGGATATATCACGACGCTGTCTGCCTGAGTGGGCTTGCATGCAGATTCCGAGAGATTCGCAGCTTGGGTGATTTGCAATGCCGAATAGGCTGACTGCCCCCTCTGCAAGGTCAATGTCGTCGAGCTTCCCGACTCGCGGACAGCCGCGGCGCCGATCTGCTTGCCGGAAGCGGCGAGTGACACCCCGGGATATCCGCCGATCGCGCAGGCACTGCCGTGGTTGGTCAGCACGATATATGGATACAGGCTCCCAGCACCGCCGCCACTGCCTGTGCTGACCGTGGCCGTGAGCTGCGACGTCGCGCATGTGCCGTCCGCTGTCGTTGCGGGCGATGAGGTCGACGAAGTGCCGGAAGCCGATGATGAGTCGCTGTCGGGAGACGAACTCGCCGTCGTCGATGGATTGCCTTCTCCAGAGGTCGCAGTCGAGTCTGCGGACTCGCTCGATCCACAGCCGACCAGGGCCCAGCCAATCGCCAAGGTGGTGACGATTGCGGCAAATGCCCGGAAGCCTCTGCCGGAATGATGAACCATCGCCCGGCTTGAACGTGTCGTCCTGCTATTCTTTGATTTCTCTGCTTTCCCCATGCATACAGTCTATTCGTGGGCGGGGGTATGCGCTCAGTTTGCGCTTGACGGAATATCCGAGTGCAGGGAGACGCCGGGAATGTCTCCCCGTTCGATGCGTTCTCTCAGTCGTCTGTCATATTGCAATGCAGCGGGAACCGCGAAGATGAACAGGCCACAGAGCACGGCTCCGAATCCTGAGATTGCGAAAATCCATTCGACGCCTATCGCATCTCCGACCGGTCCTACGAACAGCAGGCCGATCGGGCCTGCGATTCCGGTGATGGAAAGGCAGACACCGAAGATTCTTCCAAGTTCACTGGCGGGATACGACTGCTGGATCAACGCCATTGAAAGCGTGGATGGGAAGGCCGTCGCCAAGCCTGCGATGAAGTTCAGGCCTACGAACATCACGAATCCAGGCATGGAAACGGGAAGGACCGAACATGCCATGAAGGCAACGCCAAGCACTATCTGGCCCGCGATGATAAGGGGTATGCGGTTCTTCCACTTGCCGAACATGCCAATCAAAGCCCCTCCTGCAAGCGATCCGACCGACCACATGACCTCGACCACTCCGGCTTGGAAGATCGTGCCCTTGAAATAGCCCAAGGTCATCAGGGGGTACAGGCTCGCCGCAGGCATGAAGGTCAGCGTTGAAATGGCCGCCATTGCGAGGATGGACCACATGCCTGGTGCGGTGCCGATGCGTTTGAGCCCGTATACCATGTCGGTCCAGGGATGGGCCTTGCTCTCAGGTTCGACGGTGTTCGAGATGATATGGACGAACATCAGGGAGCCGAAGCTGAATGCTGCGCCCAGCACGTCGATGAGCAGCAGATAGTTGATCGGGACTATCGCATAGAGCAGCGCACCGAGTGCCGGAGAGATGATCAGGGTTCCGGACTGGACCATGCCAAGCTGGCCGTTGACCTTGGTGATTTCCTCGGGCGGAACCATGGTCGGCAGGATGGATTGCACCGTCGGCATCTGGAATGCCTGCGCGATGGAGCGTATGAGCAGTGAACCGAAGATAAGCCACAGTGGAAATGTCTCGTTGACTGTTCCCACGATGCACAGGACGATTGCCACCGCTGCGGCAACCATATCCGGGACGATGAGCAGGGCCTTCTTGTTCCACCGATCGACGAAGGTGCCGATGAAGGGGCTGACCAGCACCATGGGGAGCATCGCGAGAATCGTCGCAACGCTGAGGATGGTCGCGGAACCGGACTTCTGAGTCAGATACCAGATGATTGCGTATTGGACGATCATTGAGGTGATGCCAGTGACGAACTGACTGAAGAGGAAAAGATAACTGTTCTTGCGCCAAACTCCACCTAAGTCTGTGGATGGTGAGATCATGACCGGCCTTACTCGTTTCTTGCTGCCCACTGAGAATCGTCGCACGATGCGATGTATTGGGACACTGTCCAAATATCCAACATCAATCATAATACCTGAGGCACGGGCCTGATTACTCTCTCGGCATTCATCCAGACTGGGGCTTGCAACGACAAGCATGGCACTGATGCATGGCTGTGACGCATGGCAACGAGGAATGGCAATGACGCATGGCAACCAGGAATGATGGAGATGCATGACAGTGGAACGGTGGAGACGCAGTGCCAAGTATTTCACGAATTGCGCTGCTGGGAGGACAGGAATATACGGATCTTATGCTGAACAGGGCTCAGACATGGCGAATGGGCCATCTTTGTCGGGAAAGCAGACAAAAATAACCCATCCGTCGTTTTTTATTCACCGGGTTTGCGGGATCCGCATCATTCGCTCGTGTGCGCGGCTATCCGGCTGCTTCACAGCGAATCATGCTGAACGATGAAGCCTCTATCGTAATGGAGGAACATGCGTGCGCCATATCGGTCAACATCGCGGTGAGTGAAGAGCATTCGGATGGCGAATGCGGTCTGAACGTCAAGAGGCAAGTCCCGGAATGCCTTGTGCGCGTCCCACTTATCGTCTGCGATTGCGTAGTCCGGAACATAGGCGAATCCTTCGCCGTCCTCATTCACATATCCAAAGAATGGCAGGTCCCATGCCTTGTGATAGGTCAATGCTTCCTTGAAGTCCTCTACCTGTGCAAGTGCGTCATCGCTGATGCCGAACTTCCTGGCAACTTCGTTCGCAGCCTGGGTCTTTGCTTCGGCGTCCTCGCCGTAAAGATGGCGATGGACGACTATCAATTTCTCGTTCTCCATAAATGGTGTCCTTCCAGTCCAAGAGTCGCTGATGAATGCTAGTCATCGTGAGAAGCAATGCGACCTGTATATACAGCTTGAATTCTTTGACATCCGCGTCAGCATATGGCAGAAACGAAATGTCATGTGCATGGAGTTGGTACAGGGATTGTACCTGTGAGACAATCTAGCATAAAATCCTTGACCGTTCGCAATCCGTACGGTTGGCGTGTGATTGCCTTGTTCATGCATGAGGATGTTGGTTGAGGGAGTGGATTGAGGGATGTGATGAATTACGTCACGATAAAGGACGTTGCCCATGAGGCTGGCGTGTCCGTTCCCACCGTTTCTCAAGTGCTGAATGACACCGGTCGTATTTCGGCGGCGACGCGTCAGCGCGTTCTGGAAGCCGTGAGAAGACTTGACTACATTCCCAATTCGGCAGCCATCTCGATGAGGTCGAGTTCGACCAAGACCGTGGGAATCCTGGTTCCCGATATCAGTAATTCATATTTTTCATATTTAATTTCGTTGATTACCCGCGAGCTTCTGGTAGAGGGATATGTCTGCATGATCGGCTCGTCCTCGGAAAGCTTGGAAGGGCAGGACAGATTTCTTCGATCGCTGCTGACGCAGAGAATCGATGGGGCGATTCTGATTCCTCAGGGAACGGCATCGCGAGGTCTCAAGAAATTCGTTGCTTCTGGGCTGCCTCTCGTAATCCTTGACCGACAGGTGAGGGATCTGCCGGATGCGGGGCGAATCCCAGTCATTGACGCGGATCCGAGGCCGGGAATTAAGGCTGCCATTGAAAGTGTGAAGGCGCGGGGTCATTCCCGGATTGGATTCATTCACGGGCCGACCGCCAAGTCACCGAATTTGCTGGAGCGTGAGCAGATGTTCGTGGATATTGCAGGTTCTCGTCTTGGAAACCGAAACGCCCTCGTTTCGGAACATGTGAGCGCCTTGTCTGCGATACGCGAGCCTCTGTCCCGGAAGGTGGACACCTTCATGTTCGGATACTCGCCTGATGCGTTGGAGGCAATTCGATATTTTCGTCTGCAAGGACTGAAAATTGGAGTGGACGTATCGATAATCAGTTTTGACGATATCCCGGTCTTTGAACTGACGGCACCGAGCATTTCCGTCATTTCGCAGCAGCAGGGGATGATGGGCGACTATGGCGTCAGGATGCTGTCGTCGTTGATGCAGGGTCGGGCGCTCGGTGAGCAGACGGAGGATGCCTTCGGTCGGATAAGGATCCCGACTCTGTTCATCGACCGCGAATCCGTCGGCGAGACATGCACCGTCGCTTGATTCGATGACGTCATTGGTCGATGATCTGCCGCCCTGACACAGAGAGAAAGTGATTTCTGGGATGTGGCTCTGACCATAGATTTGACAAGACTGCAGGCGAAGGATATACCTAGAAATCGATATAACGATATATCAAAGCAATTTGGACAATGGAGTTATGGTGAAAAAGACAGGCATTCTCAATAGCGATCTTGCAAAAGTGGCCGATGACTTGGGCCATACGGACTTGGTGTGCATTGGCGATCTTGGATTGCCGGTGCCGAAGGGAATCCAGAAAATTGACCTGGCTTTGAAACGTGGTGAGCCGAGGTTCATCGACGTGCTCAAGGTATATCTCGACAATATCGTGGTCCAAAAGATTTTCCTCGCCGATGAGATTCGGACCCAGAATCCTGAACAGCTTCAAGCGATACAGGCACTCCTTCCAGAAGGCGTGAGTGTCGTCTATTACTCTCATGAAGAGCTGAAGGAAATGACGAAGCAGTGCAAGGCGGTCGTTCGTACCGGTGAAGATACCCCATTTTCGAATATCATTCTCGAATCTGGAGTGACGATCTAGCGTTCCTGGCGAGCATGGGATCGTATCCGTGAATCTTCAAGATTTCCGACTTTCAATGTGATGTGGATGGGCTGACTTCTCTAGGCTATTCTGATATTTGTCTGAGTAATCGGTGGAAGCGAGTAATCGGAAAAGGGCGCATAGCCGGAGAGGAAAGATGCCATGCTTTCTTTGACGCTTGAATTGGGTGAGTCAAGCACTGTCGTCAGGTGCGTCAGTCCGAGCTTCACGGTGACCGTATCCGACTATGTGCATGACGATGATGTGCATGACAACGATGTGCATGACGATGGTGGCGTGAGTGCTGCGCGGCTTCTGTTTCGAGACGAACAACACCATAGAATCATCATT
Source organism: Bifidobacterium sp. WK012_4_13 (assembly GCF_041080835.1). Lineage (NCBI taxonomy): Bacteria > Bacillati > Actinomycetota > Actinomycetes > Bifidobacteriales > Bifidobacteriaceae > Bifidobacterium > Bifidobacterium fermentum. The sequence continues at coordinate 1,320,474 of NZ_CP129683.1, read as the reverse complement.
GTCGAGCCACCTCAGGGACTTGATTCGCAGAAGCTTCGCGAGCGGATTGCCAAGATCGCACATGTGATGCGAGACGATAGGGATTCGGCGCGGTATCCGCATGTTTTCGAGGACGAACATGATTCCGGCTCCGTGGACGATGTGGGGAGAGTGATCGTCGCCGTTCTGAGCCGTCTCGGTCTTTTGGATGCGCTGCTTGGTGACGAAGCTGATTTTGCAGACTGCGGGAACGGCGGGGATTCAGATTCTGCCACGAATGTCGCTGCTGACATCAAGGTGCCGGGATCCGCATCGAACAGGGTCCGTCGGCCAGCAGCGCCTGCCAAGGCGCGTCATCGTTGGTCGAAGGAGGTGAGCACCATTGGATTCCATGTAGACTACAAAGGCGTCAGGGCAACGGTCCGCTGGCTTGCAAGGAACCAGATGCTCGTGCTCAAAGGGGCGACGATGCTCGATAGGGCTCCCTTGAATAAGGACGGTTCGCTTGGATTCTCGGCACGCTTTGCTGAACAGATGCGACGTGATCACGCAGCGGAGTTCAAGAGTTTCAAGACGACCACGGACATCCTTCTCAAAAGCGTCAACGAGGTCGGACTCTTCCTTTACTTTGGCGGGACGAACAGCTGGCTGGTGCTCAAGGACGACGATGGGAGGTCGATCCACGATTGGACGGTCGTATCATAAATATGCAACACACCTAATATGCAACACACCTGGTATGTGATGAGAAAAGTTGACGCAGTGTGATTGTATGGTCATGCACTATTCGGAATCCTCGGGGATGATTCCCTGCATGCACGGTTTGGGAGTGGACGATGATCTTGGTGAGCGCTTGTCTGGCTGGATTTGCAGTCAGATATGACGGTTCTGACGCTCGTAACAGCTTGGCTGAATGGCTGGTCGAGCGCGGCCAGGCCGTTTCGGCCTGCCCCGAGATTCTTGGCGGATTCGCGATTCCGCGCCCGTCGGCGGAAATCGTCCATGGGGAGCATGGCCATTCGTTCCGTAGGGTCAGGGAATGCACGGGAAAGGATGTCACCGCTCCATACGAGCTTGGTGCGAAACGCGTGCTGAACATGGTGAAACGCAACAACATCACCGTCGCCTTTCTGAAGGACCGCAGCCCGTCATGCGGGGTGGACGTGATATACGATGGCACGTTCACTGGTGCGAAGATCAAGGGAATGGGAGTCACGGCAAGGCTTCTGGCTTCCAGCGGCGTGCAGGTGTTCCCGGATACCCGACTGAACCCCGAAACCGTCCGTCCCTTCATCGATGACGATCTGATTCCAGACCTTGCCCGATTTGTCTAGCCGTTCAGCCATGCAAGGATGCGTCTCTTCGACGCGCTGTGGGCTATCCTCGATGAATCATCGCGTCGAGCCTTGGTGAAATATGGTGGAGCATACTCAGGTTCGCGACGAGGACGGCTGTGATGATAATCGATGCGGTGAAGATCTGCAAGGCTCCGAATCTCACTCGTGCAATCGTATGCATCCACACAATGATAAGTATTGCAATATTGAACGGTAGCGTCATGGCAGCGGTGATGCTACCAGGATTCCATGCTTTTGATGCCATTGCAGAGATGATGTGACCCACAAGATGCAAGGAATTTCCAAAGACCACTGCGAATACCAGTGAGAGATAACCGGAGGATGATGCAATCAGCAGAATTATCGCGGCCAATATGACCTCTTCGAGAATCATCGCGGCGATCGTTTCGGTCGAGGGGTATGCACGGCGGTTTCGTATCCACATGTCACGCGCATATCGGGCTTCGGACTCGTGTCGCTCTATCCAGGGTCTGCACCGGATGATTTCTTCGAATTCGTGTACGACGAACAGTGTGAAGGCTGCAAATGCCAAGAAGGTCATACGGCAAGGATAGTCATTGCCGGTCATGATGGAGAAGGCGCGTCCGTGACACGCTTGCTGATGCGTCACGGACGCGCCCTGTGAACGAACGCTATATGGTTCGTTCGGTGGCGAGTGCGGGTCTGGCGCGCGAAACGAGCCAGATGGAAATCAGCGCGACTGCGTAGAGGACAGTGATCACAGGGATCACTGCCGCGTAGCGGTGTGATTGGTCGGATGTGTGCGTTACGACGAATGAGGCGAGCTGGTTGCCGGACAGACCGGCAAACCCCCATGCGCTGAGCGTGAGCCCGTGCGTGGTTGACACGCTTTTGATTCCGAAGTGCTGCTCAAGCAGCACCGGAAGTGTCGAGAATCCGCCGCCGTAGCCTGCGTTGATCAGGAACAGCATTGCCAGGACCACCCAGAGCAGTGCGTTGTCGATGCTGTGGGTCACCAGTTGCAGCGCGCAGATTGCGATGGACATGACGAAGATGATGACATAGCTGGATTCGCGGCGCTTCATGTGGTCTGACAGTGTAGCGAAGCCGAGACGACCGGCTGCGTTGAAGATTGCGTCGACGGAAAGAACCGTTGCGATGATGCCAGCAATGGCAATCGAGAAATCGTTTGGTGAAAGCTGAGCATACTGCGGCAGCTGGTGCAGAATGTCCTTGAGAATGTCTTTTTCCTGCGAGATCAGAGCCAGACCGCATGTGATGTTCAGATAGAAAGCGATCCAGATTCCCCAGAACAGTGGTTTGCGAAGCAATGCCCCACGACGTGATTCCCTTGGCGGCGCGGAATAGACATACCCTTCAGGACGCTTGATCAGCGCGAATCCAAGGAGCATCAGCACCGCATACACGGCGCCGAGAATGTAGAACATGTTGACAAGGCCGACTCCCTCGATCAGATATTCCATGATCGGGCTTGCAATGGCCTTGGAGAGGCCGAAGCCTGCCACTGCGATGCCCGTTGCGAGGCCTTTGTTCTTCGAGAACCAGAGCATGAGATTCTTGACTGGGGTGAGATAGCCGATTCCCAGACCGATGCCCATCACTCCGCCATAGAAGATGAAAATGCCGGGAACGAAATGCGTGGCAATGCTTACGCCAGTTCCTACAAAGCCGGTGACAAAGCAGATGGTCGATATGAGGGCGGATTTTCTGAGGTCCTTTTCAACCATCGGTCCAAGGAATGCAGCCGACATTCCCAGGAAGAAGATGGCCAATGAGAATCCCCATTCGATGACTCCCGGCGATGCCTGAAGCTCGTCGGCGATGAGTTGTTTGAAAACGCTCCAGCAATAGACGGTTCCTATGGAAATATGGAGCAATAGTGCGGGTGCAACGGCACGGGTCCAGCGGTTGTCGGGCAACAATGTCATTCGATTTTCCCTCTCCGCAGAGGGTCGTGCACATGGGAATCACGGCGACTGTGGTCCTCTGCCTGTTCAAAATACCATTCTTCGAACTCGGATACTCTAGTATTCCTGCGAAATGGATATGAGATATGTAACAAAAATAATGTTCGTTTCGGTGTGTTCGTGAGGACGTGCCAGGCGGATCCGATTTTGTCAGAGCAGCCGTCTTACCGATTCGATGCTATCTCATACATTATGTATATTATCAAACCATGAGCGTTCTCAGTCTGGCAATCGTCTCGTCTGACTTTGAGCAATTCGGTGAGGGAAGTTATGGGGAACAGCCGGCGATAGCATCGCGTTCTCAGACAAACGCAGAGGGATAGGCTTCGTGAATCAATCGAAACCCTGAGAGCGGAGGATACGAGATTCGAACTCGTGAGGCTGTTACACCAACACGCTTTCCAAGCGTGCGCCATAGACCACTAGGCGAATCCTCCAGTGTCACAAAAAAACCAGCATAATCCAGATGAACCGTTTTATGCAACCTGAACACGATAACACATGTCATGGATGAATGGGCAATGCGTAGGCGTGTGCTTTTCTGAAATCATCCTCGCACTCGTTCGTTTCTTCGAAAACCTCGCACCGTGTCACTGCAGTCTTTTCGTTTCATGGTCATGGGATACCAAGATGTGCCTGACTGTCGGCTGAATCTGGACGCAGCCAGTTCCAACTGCACGCACCCAGGTCGTGCACGTCGCCACTCTCTCATAGCGACAGCACGGCGACAATGAATTCACAGTGAATCCGTGATGAATCTACGACAATACTTGATGAAATCTTCAAGATTCCTGAATGCCGCCATATCGAGCTCCCGTATCGTGAGCAATGCTCGTTCACAGGGAGTTGCGATCGCAATAGTGAGATCAGCGGCAAGAGAAAAGGGAAGAATATGAGGGAGAAGCGTATGAGATACGGCGGCATGAAGGTGGTGTCGGTCTTGATTGCATCGGTGATGGCCCTTACTGCGGGCTTGGTCGCCAAGCCGGCGGCGGCGGAATCAAGCCAGGCAAGCATCACAGGAGCAATGCCCGTGGTTATGACCGAACTTGCGGTAAAGACCGCAAACGGTTCATTCACCGATGCAAATGGCGTGAAGCAGTCGGTCAATATCGGTGAATTCATAGAGCTTACGAACGTCAGCGAGAAGCCCGTGAGTGTGAGCGACCTGAGCCTGACCTATAACGGCGTCGACTGGACGCCTGAAGCCTTCGATGCGGCAGCCGGCGGCAATGCCCAGAATCCACAGATACCTGCCAAGGGTTCGGTAGTCCTGTGGGATAACTATGCGAATGTGACGGCCGAAGGCATAAGCCCCGCGCTCAGCACAGACGCGGACTTCAACGCATTCTGGAAGGATCGCACCCAGAACGACCCCCAGCTTGTCATGAACTCCACATTGTTCACCATTTCCAAGGGAGCTGGTATGTCAAACACGAGTCAGCGAACGCTTGTGCTGACTCAAAGATCCACGCATGCGACGAATTCGGTGAGCTATTCCACGAGCGGCGACACCGACACCACCATCAACTATGCATACGATGAGCAGGGAATCGGCACGCTTTCCATCAACAATGCGGCTACTCCGGGAACGACGGTCGAGGGGCAGATTCCGGCTTCCTGGCCGCAGACAAGCGCTCGCAAGATCGTTCTCACCGATGTTTCCGATGCTCCTGCCACTGCGAACGACTCGGATGCGATCAAGCTGGCAGTCAAGGCATCGTCATCGGATGGTCTGGATTCCATAGGTTCGGTTCGTCTCTATACCAAAACCAACGTTGATGCCAGCTTTGCCGATTCATCGTTCGACGGCAATCGGAGCAGTGATGAATGGGTCTTCACTATTCCTGCCGGGAAGCTGACAGGGAAGACGAGCATCTCCTATGAATTCGTCGCGACTGACGTTGACGGCGTTCAAACCGTGGGAGAAGGAGCGACCATTGCGTTGTCTGCGAAGCCTGCAAATGAGTATGACAAGGCGACTGTTCCGCTGGTGATCACTGAAATTGCCCCTGATACTGCAAATGTTGGCGGTGCCGATGGGTATGAATTCATCGAGGTTACGAATATAGCAAATAGGACAATTGATTTTTCCAATAATTATTCGTTGTATTACAGCTACCCGGAGCAGGGTGACAGCGGTGACGTCGAATGGCCAGCAGTGCAGAATGACATCACCATTCCTGCTGGTACCTCGATTGTCTTCTGGATCAAGAACGGCCCGAATGACCAGATGACGGCTGCAGACTTCAACAAGAACTTCGGCCTTGCAGCTGATAAAGCCCTTGTTCTGGGAACGAATCTCTTCGAGATCTCCTCTGCCGGCATGGCCAACAATTCGGCCCGGATGCTTAAGATCGAAACGAAAACCAAGACGCTTATCTCCAGTGCGTCATATCCTGACAACGCTTCGACAAATCTCACCGGAAGCACCCACTCCTTGCAATATGTGTATTCTGCAGGGCAAAATGAGACCAAATTGGGAAGAAGCGATCAGGCCCCGACTCCCGGATCGGTGCAAGATGACGACATTCGTGCAACGCCATATTCATATCCTGCGGCGCCGTCAGCTCCAGATGTGAAAGACAACACGCCAACTTCGTTCGGATCGGATGAGGATTTGGCATTCTCCTTTGACATCACTTCGAAAGTGGCTCTCAATCGAGTATCACTTTTTATTCGACATGCGGGAGAGAAAACATACACGTCTCATAACTTGACGAAGCCTGCGGGAAGCGATACCTACGGCTACACCGAGAATAAGATCGATCTCATCGGCGTGAAGGATGTCGACTATTATCTTGAAATCTCTGACGGCATCAATCCGGTGTTCACTGAGACGGCCAAGTCCATCGTCAATACTGACTTTTCTGATGCCAAGGTGCGCCTGAACGTGCAGGAAGGGCAATTCCTTCGTGGAAAAGTCACGCTTCGCGCAACGGGGACGAGCTCTTCCGACCTACCGAAGATGTCGGTGGACTCTCAAGCCATCGATTCAAGCGACGTGAGCGGGTCACTGGAATCGGAACCATACATTGCGGCTGAGATTACGCAGACTGATATCTTCTTCTTCAATTCATTCACAACGAAAACGGTCATTACCGGAACTCCGACAGAGGATGACTGGAAGGACAACGTCATCGGAAGCTTTGACGACGGCACGTATGGGGATACCCAGACGGTCTCCTTCCCAGTGCCGTTGGAGCAAATCCACGACAACACTCTTTCGCTGTATATGAATTCCGGAACCAAGTCGAGCGCGACCGACATTCTCGATGACCAAGGCAACGTCAACACCGAAAACGCAGACAACTATCTGGCTTCGAATATCAGACTCGTGCTGCCCGATGGCACGCATCTCAAGGTCAGCAAGGCTGTCGCGGCGGTGAGCCCTGGAGCGACGGGCACAGTGACCGAAAAGGACGTGACCGACGAAGTCGCCAATGCGCAGAGTTCGATCAAGATAGGTGATTCGTCGGGTCAATATGAATACATACGTCTCGATTTCACCATTGACCCCTCGTCGGTGATGTCCAGCCAGTACTCATGGGATACATCGAAGGTCACCGATGGAGAGCATGACGTAGAGGCACATGCGCAGGCGGGCGAGGCGAAATCTCAGGTCATCGTTGACAACACCAAGCCTTCCATCGAGCCGGAGATTTCGGCGGACGCAAGCGCATCGAACACGCTTCGCGGCAATATCGTCATCAACGCGAGTGCGAGCGATGCAACGTCAGGGATTCCTGCCGCAGACGAGACAGGTGCGCTGAGCGCAACGTTGACGGATGGCAGCGGTGAGGCGAAGAGCATCACTCTTCCCTACAAGACCGCTTCGGCGGGTCTGGCGGCAGGATTGCACACGGTGGCCTTCACGGTAAGTGATAAGGCTGGCAACGAGGCCACAAAGTCGGTCTCCTTCATGACCTATGCCGAGAATCCCACCATCGTCGCGACCGATTCAGTTGATGGAAGCGCCACGAGCGATCCGAAGCTGAGCGTAACTGCTCAGGGCAATCCTGGCGATGAGTTGAATGTGAAGTTTTATGCCGGCGAGGAGTACAAGCCTGGAAATTCGAAGCAGGTGTCGGTAGCTGCGGGGATAACGACTCAGTCAGGACTTGCCACGTCAACCGTTGGCGAAGCGGTATCTGCCTCCGATGCGGCGAAGTTGGACGATGCCGATGGCAAGGTGGTCACGACGACAGCGACCGACAATGGTTTCCCCTACCAGTCGTTCACCGTGAGCATTCCCGATGCGATTGCGAAGGATGCGGATGCCACGACGACGCTTCATTGGAGTGGCACTGCCGAGGCGAACGCTGACATCTATGCCTTCGTGAAGAACACTGCCACCGGTGCATGGGACAAGGTTTCACGTGTTTGCGCGGACGAGGATGGGAAGGTGAGCATAGCGCAGAATGTGGTGAACAAGGACCATGTTGCAGACAATCAGATGAGTGTGGTGGTTCAGAATGGTGCTGGGTATGCCTCTGGTAATCTGAGCGACGACGCATCGTCCGAGAACACCAATCCCAATGGCTTGAAGAGTCCCGAATCTGCCACGACCTCCACCATCGATGGAGCTGACGGCAATCCTGTGGTGACGATGAACGATGATGCGATATCGCAGGAGGCAACTGCCCGCAGCGATTACGATTTCACCTTCGCCTGGGAGTCGGATACGCAGTATTACAACGCCAATTACGATGATGACGGGTATTACCAGCATCAGGAGAACATTCACAACTGGCTGATCAACAATCGCAAGGCAATGAACATCCAGTATCTGTTCCATACCGGCGATATCGTAGATGATGCGGATATTCAGGCTCAATGGGATCGCGCCGATGCTCAGTACAAGAAGCTTGACGATGCCAATTTCCCCTATGGTGTGCTGGCGGGAAACCATGACGTCGATCACAAGGACGAGAACTATGTCAACTTCTCGAAGAACTTCGGAGAAAGCAGATATGACTCCAACCCTTGGTATGGCGGAAGCTTCGAAGACAACCGCGGCCATTACGATCTCATTTCTGCAGGCGGCATCGATTTCATCGTCGTTTCCGTGGGCTGGGGTGTCGAACAGGATGAGATCGATTGGACGAATCAGATTCTCGCGCAGTATCCGAACCGGGTCGCCATCCTCAACTTCCATGAGTACCTACTCGCGTCCGGAGGCTTGGGGCTCATCCCTCAGGAGATATACAAGCAGGTGGTCATTCCCAACAAGAACGTCAAGATGGTGTTCTCCGGTCATTATCACAGTGCTCAGAAAACCGTGTCACGCATCGATTCCGATGGCGACGGCAAGCCTGACCGCAATGTTCTGAATCTTCTCTTCGACTACCAGGCGTTGGATGAGGGCGGCATGGGCTTCCTTCGGCTCATGCACGTCAATACGCAGAACGGCACGATGGAGGTGAGGACGTATTCGCCATCGCTTCAGAAGTACGGCTCTCAGACTGTTGCTTCGTCGAGTTTCAAACCCTCTGACGAGGAATTCACTGTCGATCTCTCCGAGCTGGGAATCAAGCCGAGAACGGCGCAGAATTCTGAAAAGCGCATCTCCACGGATGAGTTCGCTGCGGACTTGCAGGGCAGCACCCTGATCGCGAGTGCTAACGCCGTGTCGCAGACGAGGCATGTCAGCCAGGAGAAGCTCGGTCTCGTGCGAGGGCTCGCATCGGGGGTTGAAAGCCTCTCCGAGCAAACGGCCGATACTGAAAATGGCCTGCCTTTGACCGCCGAGGTCTCCTGGAAGAACGCATCTGTCGGAACGCATGGCTGGTATGCGGTCGTGAGTAATCAGTATGGAGGAACCGTCACTTCGCCAGTCAGCTATGTGCAGGCTGTCGAGAAGAAGGCTCCAGCCGATGGTGGCAGCCAGGGATCCGATAATCAGGGTTCTGACAGCCATGCAGATGACACCACGGGTGATGAAGGCAATGGAGGGTCGCCGGGTGGATCACACGTCGCAGATGGCAACGACACCCCAGACTCCAAGACACAGACCGGTTCCACCGAGTCGGTATACAAGGGAGACAAGCTTGTCAAAACAGGTGTTAACGTTTCGATCGTCGCCCTGGCTGTGATGATGATGGCTGCCTGCGGTGCGGCTTTGAAGCGTTTGACTTGGAAGATGGGCAAGCGCTGAGAGCATGGCATGAGATAGGTGTCTTCTGTTTATAAATCACCAGCAAGCGAGTGGTGGGAGCGCATGTTTCCCGTCACTCGCTTGCTGTATGCGTAAATGCCAACCTTGGTGTGCAGTAGGCATGTCACCGCGAAAAGTTTCCACTTGGTAGAGAAAGGAATAGAATGGGTATGGCAACGGACAATAGCGTCCGTCTGGGGAAACGTTCGGGGAGGAATGCTTCTTATGAAAGCTGTTCGTATTTATGGAAAGGGCGACATTCGCATCGAAGATGTTGCGATTGCCGATCCTGCAGACGATGAGGTTCAGATCAAGGTCAAGGACTGCGGCATATGTGGCAGCGATCTTCACGCATTCCTTGAAGGATGGGGATTGCCTACGCAGCCTCACCCGATTACCGGTAAAACCGTTCCCATCACACTCGGCCACGAGTTCTCAGGTCAGGTCGTCAAGGTCGGCAGCGGAGTCGATGATCTTGCAGTCGGAGATTTCGTTGCCGTGGAGCCATTGATTGCGTGTGGCAGATGCGCGAACTGCAGAGCTGGGAACTATAATTTCTGCAACAAGGCGCTCGCAAAGGATGGTGCGGGAAACTTCCTCGGCTTCTCGCAGGATGGCGGCATGGCAGAATATGCCAATATTCAGGATGTCTTTGCACATAGGCTGCCGGAAGGCATGTCACCTGAGCTGGGGGCAGTGTGCGAGCCGGCGGCGGTTGCCTTCGAAGCCTTGAAAAAGAGCGGATTGCATGCGGGCCAGACCGTTGCCGTGATCGGGGCCGGTCCCATCGGTCTGGTCACGGCGCTGCTCGCTCGAATTGCCGGAGCGACCCGAGTGTTCATCTCCGATGTATCTGAAGTGCGTCTCGATCAGGCAAGGAAGCTTGGCTTCAAGGACATGCTCAATCCTGCGCATGATGATGTGAATGCTGCTATCCGGGAGTGCGTTTCCGATGGCGTTGACATCAGCTTTGAGTGCGCCGGAGTTCAGACCACCTTCGATACCGCGCTCAAGGTAACGAAGAGAACTGGAATCGTCCAGATTGTCGCTCTCTATGGGCATCCGGTCAATGTCAACATCACCGATGATCTCATCATGCAAGGCATCGACGTGATTACCACACTCTGCTACAACAACAGCTTCCCGAAGGTCCTTGAAATCATCAACAGACATCGTGACGAATTCCAGTCCATCATCACCAAGCGCATCGGCCTTGACGATGCGCTGGAAGATGGCATCAAGACCCTTGCCACCGATAAGAGCCAAGTCAAGATTCTGATTTCGCCTGAGATCTGATCCGGATGACTGTTCGCTCACTCAATCGTGTGAGAAGGAAATAAGCCAGGATGCCTGATTGCTCGATTCGTCAGGCGGCCTGGCTTTTCCATATTTTCGTGGCTTATCTCGATTCTGTAGTTGAGACAAGGATTTTCCATGGACTACTATTGGCAGTGTTTGAAGGCTTTATTACTCTGAAAGTGGGTTAATTGATGAAGATTGCAGTGGCCGGAACAGGTTATGTGGGTCTTTCCGTGGCGTTATTGCTATCTCAGCACAATGAAGTGCATGCTTTGGACATCATCCCCGAAAAGGTGGAGATGCTCAATGATGGGAAGAGCCCGATTGTCGATAAGGAAATCACTGATTTTCTTGATGGTAATAGCTCAGGCAGGCGCCCACTGGATTTTCAGGCGACGCTCGATCCTCGTCAGGCATACACGGGTGCGGATTATGCGGTTGTTGCCACTCCGACGAACTATGACTCTCAGAAGAACTATTTCGATACTTCAAGCGTCGAGGCGGCGATCGCTGCGATCCGTGAGGTCAACCCGACTGCCTGGATTGTCATCAAGTCAACGATTCCAGTGGGATACACGGTCGATCTGCGCGGAAAGTTGCAGGATGACCGCCTGCTGTTCTCCCCTGAGTTCCTACGCGAAGGCCATGCATTGTATGACAACCTGCACCCCTCACGCGTTGTCGTTGGTGCCCCGCAGGATGACGCCGAAGCTCGCAAGGCAGCCGAAGGCTTTGCCGACCTGCTGATTCATGGTGCGGCCGACGGCGAGACCGGGCGCAAGAATGCCGATGGAACCATTGGCATTCCACGCCTCGTAGTCGGTCCGACCGAGGCGGAGGCCATCAAGCTGTTCGCCAATACCTATCTGGCTTTGCGCGTGGCATTCTTCAACGAGCTTGACACCTATGCCGAGACCAGAGGGTTGCAGACCCAGGAAATAATCGATGGCGTATGCCTTGATCCTCGCATTCGTGCCGATTACAACAATCCGAGCTTCGGATACGGCGGATACTGCCTGCCCAAGGACACAAAGCAGCTGCTGGCCAACTACGATCAGGTGCCACAGAACCTGATTTCCGCAATCGTCGACGCGAATCGGACTCGTAAGGATTTCATAGCGACCGAGATTGAGCAACGTGTGCGGGGAGTCGAGAATCCGGTTGTGGGGATTTATCGCCTTACGATGAAGTCGGGATCCGACAACTTCCGGCAATCGGCGATACAGGGCGTGATGAAGCGAATCAAGGCACGCGGCATCACGGTTGTGGTGTATGAACCGACGCTGAACGATCCTGACTTCTTTGGCAGCAAGGTCACTCACGACTTGGAGGCATTCAAGCAGGAAAGCGATGTCATCGTCGCCAACCGATGGAATGCCGATCTTTCGGATGTGCCAGACAAGGTTTACACGAGGGATCTTTTCAAGCGGGACTAGCATTAGCTAAAACTGAGTGGTTATTGAGTTCAGAGTACCTAGTCTCATTTAGTATTAGCTTGTGAGAAGAGATAGAAGAAGAATATTTGCAGCCATTTGCTGCACAATAGTCAGCTTGGTTTTACTTGTTCCTTCGCAGGCAGCCTCAGCTGAAGAATCGACGGATGATTCTTCAGCTTCGTCACAATCGCCAAGTTCTTCGGATGCTTCGAGCACAGATAATTCAGACACTCAAGATTCGGTTCAAGAGACGCAGAAACTCGAGCAGCAGCAGCAGCGGCTTGATGCTGAAACGACGCCAGAGACGATTCAGCCCAAGGAGACACCCGCTCCGCAACTTACGTCGCCGTCGACAGGCAGCAGGTCAGTCCAGGACTTTTCCACAGATGCGACGGAGGCGATCAGCGATGACGATGCCTCTGATCAGGAAAGCATTCAAGGCACGAACCCATACAGCCTAGCGGTCAATGGTCTGAGAGAAGCGTGGAATGTCGACAGGGCCAGTATCGCCTTCTCCTGGAAGAACTCCAATTCCCAGGCGCAGCAGGCATACCAGATAGCTATATATCAGGGAGAGGTGGCTCAAGGCAGCCCTGTCTTCGATACGGGTGTCAAGTATTCCGCTTCTGCATCTGCGCAGGAACTGCCGAATCTAGAGAACAGTCTGAAAGATAGCACCCTGTACTCATGGAAGCTGACCGTTACCTATGGTCAGGGCGCTCAACGTTCGTCAACAGATGAGTTTGCCACAGCGATGGGGAACACTGGCTTTACGGACACGAACTTTCTGTGGCTTCATCCGGCCAGCGTCTCCACATTGCTCCGAGCTCAGGTGCCGGCCATGCAGAACGGTGGCATTGCATACAGTAAGGCTCTGCTGACAGTGACCGCCTTGGACACAGAGGCATCCAAACGCTACGTCTCCAATGTCTACGTGAATGGAGTCGAGGTAGGTGTCGGTCCCAATCGGCGAACTTCCCCGAAAGCTGGTGAAGGCACGCCGACCGTGTATTACAACACTTTCGACGTGACCAACGAATTGTCTCAGTCGCCCTCTAGCCCCAATACTGTCGGACTGTACAGCTATTCACAGGCCAAGACTACCGGGGTGTTGGTGCAGCTGAGCTATTTTTCCGCAGATGGAACGCCCATCGTGGTCTACAACTCGGCTCGGCCAAATACAACTTCAGAAACCACTGACGGTAATGGCTCAGACAATGCCGCTGCAACCTTTGACAACAAACAGCAGATCATGCCGATGGATTCCATCGTGTACGGAACCTCGGGACAGTCAATCGGCACCGGATATTACACTGAACTCGCTCAGAACGCCGATACAGGCAATTTCCCGTACGACTGGTGGAAGCTGAATGGGAGCGAGTACAGCGTGCCTAGGGAATCGAACGGTTTCATCGACACGACATCATGTTCCGCATCCACGACCTCTCCCTGCATATATAAGGCTCTCGGCCAGATGATCTCTGGCAATCCCGTACTCGCTCCATCGATAACCGCGAACACCATTCGAAGAAAGGTCAGCCCTGCCTCGATAGTGGATCTAGGAGGTGGAACCTATACGGTCACCTTCCCTCAAGAGGTCATCGGAGACATCCAGCTCACCTCCTCGTCAAAGGCGAATGTTCGGATAACCTTGGGTGAGGAGATTTCCGGCGGCAAGGCCGTGTATAGAATGCGTACCGGCAACACGTACAGTGAGACCTGGAAGTTCCCAAGCCAAGGCACGACCTTTGCCGGATACAGTCTGAAGGCATTCCGCTACGTCACCCTTTACAACTATCCTGAGAAGCTGACCGCAGACAAGATTCAGGGCCTGCAGACCTCGATACCCTCGGACCCTGCACAGGCGACATCGTTCACTTCACAGAACTCCTTGCTGAATTCAATCTATTCCCTCACGCAGCATACTGATTCGGCAACGACCATGGACACGGTTCCGGATTCGATAACCCGTGAACGCCGACCATATGAGGGCGACAACCTTATCTATCAGAGCCTGCAATTCTCAATGGGCTCGCAGGGATTGGAATCGCGAAACACCTGGAACTGGCTCATTGACAACCCATCGCAGTATACGGAATACGGACTGATGCCGGTGCTCGGCGTTTACCAGGATTACATCCATACTGGTGATGTGCAATATGTAAGGAGCGTCTACTCGAAGTTGCAGGAGATCCTTCGCAGTGGGAAGGTCATCGATTACGATTCGAAGCTGCATCTGGTGAAAGGCGCCTCTTCGAAAGAAGATCTGGTTGACTGGCCGCGAACCGAAACTCCGGGCTTTGACTATGAGAATACGACGTACAAGACTGCGATCAACGTCTTTGCATACGAGGCATACGCAAACCTTTCCTATCTCGCAGGCGCGCTGCACAACCCCCAGGATCAGAAGGCATACGGTGACCGGGCGGCAGCAATCAAATCGGCGATCCTCACCAAGCTATACAGTTCCGAGACCCATACCTTCATAGATGGACTCAATGCGGCGAAGCAGGGCGTGCAACATACTTCTCCGCAGAACTCATACGTCGCGCTAGCCTATGGCGTCTACCCTTCCCAGAGGGATGCCAATGCCATAGCGGAAAAGATAACTCACTACGGCAGACAGGCGTCAGGAAGCATCTATTCTGCGTACTTCTTCTATCAGGGGCTATACGACAGCGGGAATGGCGACCTCGCCAACGGCATCTTGGAAAGTACGGAAAGCAATGACCCCAGAACGTACGATTCAGTCATCAACAAGCTTCATGCCACGATTACTCCCGAAGCATGGTCGACGGGTTCGAAGCCCAATATGACCTTCTCCCATCCTTGGGGGAGTGGCGGGGGCTCCGCGATGATACAAGGCGTCGGCGGCACGGTTGCCATGCCAGATGCAACTGATCAGGGTTCGCAGATGTATCGAATCGATGCGAATGGGATCATCGGCGAGACAGTCACGACGACGATCAGCACGAAGCAGGGCCAGATCAGCACGAAGATTGCAAGAACTGGTGATACCAGAACGATAATCATCACAATTCCATCCGGGTTGAACGCTCAGCTGAGAATACCGAAGGTGTCAAGCGAAGCCTCTCTCAGCAGTGACACGGATGCGTCCATACTCATGGGAACGCCGAGCGACGGTGTGAGCACGACTGCGTTGAATGCGCTCGCGGCAGGCACCTATGCCTTCACCGTCACAGATCCAGAGCAGAATCAGCCCCCCGAATATGAGAGCTTCGCAGGTGATTCTCTGGCGGCGAGAAGAAATGCCACATACTATTTCAAGAATTCGATATCTGGAGGATTGGCCGATTCAGTAATCTCCTATGGAAAAGCCAAGGATGCTGTTCTTACCGGTGATTGGGACGGTGATGGCAAGGACACCTTGGTCGTCAGACGTGGCAATGAGTATTATTTCAAGAATTCGATATCAGGTGGAACGGCTGACAAGGTTATTCGTTATGGCCGACCGACCGACACGGTTCTTGTTGGAGATTGGGACGGTGATGGGGTTGACACTCTCGCCGTCAGACGTGGCAATGCATATTATTTCAAGAACTCCATTGCGGGGGGAACTGCTGACAGAGTCATAACATATGGCAGGACGAGCGATTCAGTGCTAGTCGGTGATTGGGATGGGGATGGCTCTGATTCCCTGGCCGTCCGTCGAGGCGCAGCATATTACTTCAAGAATTCAATTTCTGGTGGGGTTGCGGATAGGGTCATTGCATATGGCAAGGCAACGGATACGGTTCTTGCAGGTGATTGGGATGGTGACGGAATAGATTCGTTGGTGGTCAGAAGAACATCGACATATTACTTCAAGAATTCAATTTCTGGTGGACAGGCGGATACGGTAGTCGTTTATGGAAAGGCCAGCGACGTTGTTCTCGTGGGCAATTGGGACGGACGCTGATTGCAGATCGCCGACCTAAATGATCAGGACAGGGTAATCTTACAGTTGTGAAAAGGAAACATGGATTGATTATTGCCGGTATTGCTTCCATAGTTGCTTTGGTCGTTGTGGTTGCACTGATCTGGTGGGCCGAAGGATCTTGGAAACGTACCCAGGCCGCGATGGAGGCCAGCACTTCGAGCGAGGCTTCGCTGAGCTCCTCGATAGAGAATTCTTCCAAATCAAGCGATACGGCGTCGTCCACGTCGACTGACGCATCGCTTTCGTCATCTTCGGATGAGACTTCACAGACCCAGGATTCGACGGCGTCAAGTTCCCAGAGTTCAGCATCAGACTCAGATGACGCAGTCGCAACCGATCCAACGACAACATCTCAGTCAACGAAGAACGGGAAGACGGTCGCTCAGGTACAGCTGACATGGTGGGATGCCGAATCGGCCGGTATCCAGGCAAATGGCGCCGTCAACAATGTCGTCGAAACGGGAGGGACCTGTACGCTGACAGCGACGAAAGGTTCAGTGTCGCGCAGCGTCTCACGTGAGGCCACGGTGAATGCGACGAATACCTCGTGCGGCGAAATCACCATTCCTCGCAGTCAGCTTGCCGTGGGCAATTGGACGATCCGGCTAAGCTATTCCTCGTCCAAGTCGCAAGGAGTCTCCGGTTCGCAAACAGTTAATGTTGCAGATTGATCGTTCGATGGAATACTGTTTGAATAGGCTATTTCGTCAATGGGAAGATGATTATGTTGAATAGGTTCACGATATTGCGTCCACAGGGTGAATCTAGAGTGCGTAAAAGCTTGAGGCCATTTGCGTTTCTGGTGGTCTCCATAATCGTTTTCTGCATTGGACTGGCGGGTGTGAATTCTCAGGCGCAGGCTGCCGATGCCACTCAGTTCAACGCTGGCGAGATTATCTCTGATGCGAATTTCTATGATTCGGACTCGATGACGGCCGCGGAGGTCCAGACATTCCTGAACGCGAAAGTCCCGACATGCAAGCCTCAGCTCGACTCAGACCCTTCTTCCATAGTGTGTTTGAAGAATTACACTGCGACAACGGTTGCCAAGTCTAAGGACTCCTATTGCAACGGCTATACCGGGGGAGTGAAGCAGACTGCCGCGCAGATCATCGATGGGGTCGCACGTAGCTGCGGGGTGAGTCAGAAGGTGCTTCTGGTCTTGCTGCAGAAGGAAAACGGTCTTGTGACGCACGTTGACCCCAGCCCTTGGCGATACACGACTGCGATGGGGTTCGGATGCCCTGATACTGCGGCATGCAACAGCCAATATTATGGTTTCTTCAACCAGACATACGCCGCTGCCCGGCAATACAAGCTGTATAAGGCAAACCCTTCCGACTATCAATACCGCATAGGGAATAATTCCATCTATTGGAGCCCCACGCTTTCCTGTGGGTCTTCCGTCGTAAAGATAGTAAATCAGGCGACGGCCGGACTGTATAACTACACTCCATATCAGCCCAACAAGGCCGCTTTGGAAGCTGGCTACGGTACGGGCAACAGCTGTTCGTCCTATGGCAATCGAAACTTCTTCCTGTATTACTCGGATTGGTTTGGAAGTCCGACCGGAACCCCTGCTCCTTCGACGGTTGGAAGAACCTACTACTTCAGCAATTCCCTGACGAGCAGCGTCGCCAGTTCCGTCGTCGTATACGGTGCGGCGACCGATGCGGTCTATTCGGGTGATTGGAATGGTGATGGCAAGGATACCTTGGTCGTCCGTCGTGGCAATGTCTATTATTTCAAGGATTCGTTGACGGGTGGTCAGGCTGACGAGACCCTGGTCTATGGCAAGGATTCGGATGTCCTGCTGATTGGTGATTGGAATGGTGATGGCAAGGATACGCTGGCTGTTCGTCGTGGCAATGTCTATTATTTCAAGGATTCGTTGACGGGCGGTCAGGCTGACGAGACCCTGGTCTATGGCAAGGCGACGGATGACGTTGTGGTAGGTGATTGGAATGGTGATGGCAAGGATACGCTGGCTGTTCGTCGTGGAGGGACCTATTACTTCAAGAATTCGCTGACCGGAGGAGTCGCCGATGGGTCGTTCGCATATGGCAAGCCTTCGGATGTCGTTCTGGTGGGTGATTGGAATGGTGATGGCAAGGATACGCTGGCCGTACGTCGTGGAGGGACCTATTACTTCAAGAATTCGCTGACCGGAAGTGGCGAGGCCGATGAAGTGCTCGTATATGGCAGATCGACCGATTCTGTGCTTGTCGGCGACTGGGACGGAAACGGAACCGACACCCTCGCGGTGCGTCGCTGATAGCGCCTCTGGATCTGACCCGTGTGTAGAACTTCCACGAATTCGACAGTTTCATGGTAATGGTTGCACGAAACCAGCGTATATTTGACCGCCGTACTGTTCCATACACCAGGAGTTGAGATGCGAAAAGGCCTTGTTCTGAATCTTGTCAGCAATGTGGTGTTTTTCGTCGCCGGGTACATCATCCACTATTTCCTTGGAAACACGATGCCGGCCGCAAGCTATGGCATCGTCGGAACCATCATGACAGTTCTCGACTTCGAATACATGTTTCTTTCCAATGGTGCAAGGCAGTCGCTTGCGAAGGAAATCTCGATGCGGCGCTTTGACGTCGGCGACGTCATCAGAAAGAGCCTTCTGTTCCAGTTGCTGCTCATCCTCGTGTTCTTCTGCATCAACTTCTTTGGCGCCCCACTGTTCAGCGCAATACTCAACGACCCATCTCTTGCTATATATTTCCGGATTGCAGCATTCCTCGTCCCTGCCAATGGGCTGTTCGTTCTGCTCCTGGGAATCAGTGACGGTATCCAACGCTTCAGCACCAGCGCATTGCTAAGCACCATCTATCCGATCGCAAAGCTATCGGTCATTCCGCTCATCATCTTCTTCTTCCAGAAGGATCCCGTCGCGGGCATGGAGATCGGATATCTTCTGGCGCTGCTGTTTTCAATCGCACTGGGCTGCGTATTCCTCTTCAGATATCGAAAGGAACTGAAGTCAGTCAGTACCAAGGTCATCCCGTTCAGAACCATAGCGCATAACACTCTGAGCTTTTCGATATTCTTCATCATGGTTTCGCTCGTGCTGAGCATTGACACCTTGATTGTGAAATCCGTCGTCGAACCCGCCTCGATGGCAGGATACTACACGGGTGCGGTGAACTTTGGAAAGCTTTCGTACTATCTGATGACCGCCTTCTTCACGGTTATCTTGCCGGTAGTGGCCAAGGCCATAGGACAGAACGACGTGCATGGAGCCGTCAAGCAGGTCAAGCAGTTCATCCTTCTCGTACTCGCATTCATTCTGCCGATTCCCGTCGTGATCTCGGCGTCGAGCGCCTCGTTGCTGGTCTCGTTCTATCATCCGGCCTATGCCATAGCGGGCACGACCCTCAGTTTCCTGTCGCTTTCCAGCTTCTTCATGGGCATGACGGTCATGCTGAACATGGTGCACACTTCGTTCAGTTCAAACAGGTTCTCGGATGTGCTGTCTATCTGTTCGCTGGTCATCGTCATTCCAATCTTCATCCTCGCTGCCAAGTTTGGCGGGATCACGCATATCGCATTGGCCAGCATGATCTGCACGGGCATCACCATGGTGATTTCCTACCTGATGCTGGCCCGAAAAACCGGTAACGTGATCACGAGAAACGCAATCCTCGCAATCGGCGCGAATGCAGTCCTCTGGATCGTGGTCAAGCTGCTCTTCCACTTCTTCGATATCCAAGGCCTGGGAATCATGGCACTGATATATGCCGTCATATATGGCGTGTTCATATCTGTCATGCTCGTGACACACGTCGTCGTCATTCCCAAGGATCTGCTGAAGGCGATTCGCAAGCGCGGAGGGCATAGGAATTCCGAGGAAGTACACTGAGTACCATGCCTGCAAACAAGCCGCTCGTTTCGATCATCGTGCCCGTTTACAACGCGCAACGATATCTGAGACACTGCGTCGATTCAATTCTTGGCCAGAGCTACCGCAATCTACAGATACTGCTCATCGATGATGGTGCGACGGATGCGTCGGGACGCATATGCGACGAATACGCATCACAGGATGCCCGGGTGACGGTCATTCACAAGCCCAACGGGGGCATCGCCAGCGCGCAGAACGCAGGACTGGATGTTGCCACGGGCGACTGCATAGCATTCTGTGACAATGATGACATCATGCACAGCAGCAACATCGAGCATCTACTGATGGCCTTGCAGCGAACCCGCTCCGACATGGCCAAGGGCAGGTGGAACCAGATCGGCGTGTCCGAGCTGCCCTCGACCATCAAGTCAGCATCCGCAGCCCAGAAGATGGGAGCGCTTACACTGATCGACGATCCTCTCAATGCGTATCAAAGCGTGTTCTGCAAGACCCTGCGCATTCTTGGAGGGGCAAGAACCGAGGCAAGATACTTCAATGAGGCCAATTGGTGCAGGCTCTACAAACGTGAATTATGGGACGGCCTTCGATTCAAGGAAGGTCATTTTGCGCAGGACATTCGCATGGCAGGGCCGCTCTATGCGCGCATGAAACGCGTGGTCGACGTGAACGAAGTACTCTACTACTGGCTTCAGGAACCGGACTCGGTGACCCATTCAAAGCGCACGCCGGCCTTCTGGCACGATAACGTCATCGCAGCCGCGGAAAACTTCGAGTTCACGCTGAAGCGGGGCGTCGTGCCATATCGAAACTATTTCGGGCTGACGGCGAGTGTCAGAGATGAGCTGCGGGGATTGGCCGGGAACTCGCATGCGCGTGATGATGACAGATCCCTCGTTCAGGCCGATAGGCTAGGCATGAGAAGGATGCTGGGAAAGATGACGGCGCCCCAGCGGCTTGTCGGCTGGGTTCTGGCAAGCATACGGAGAGCTGAGAACCTTGCGTACGATGTCCTGATTCATGCCAAACGGTGAATGCCGATGAATGCGACGGTCAGCCCAAGGTGAATCCTGTTATCGATGTGGCTTGATACAGAACCGAATAAATGAAGCCGTCAAAGAACAGAAGCATACAGAACAGCGAGCATAGCATCATGCCCGACGATGTCAGTCTCTGCGTGATGTCGGTTCCCGCTCGGGTGGAATCGTCCAGCCGAGCACCGTTTCCTTGCGGCAGCTGACTCGGATCGTGGCTTTCGCGCGTCACCAGGTATCTGCAGATCAGCAGCATGATGGCAAGGGCGAAAAGACCAATCGCGCATAGATAATATCTGCTTGAGTAGCCCCCGAATCTCCCATTCATCATGACGCTTGCATAGGTGCCTTTCATCTGCATGAGCATGGCGATGCCGACAGCAATCATTCCGAACTGCAGGTACATCTTGGCAGTGCTCTTGATTGTGATGAAGAACAGGGCGAACGGTATCAGGAGCACGAGCACGATGCCGATGCGGTCGAGGCTGAAGAATGGCCACGCAGCATCGCGGCCGGTAGTCGTAGCTCCAGCGAGATTGAACCATGTGTTCATGAAGTTTGAAAGATAGGTGGTGATGAATCCCCAGACTCCCATCTCAGACCGCTGGCCGAGGGGGGTGTACCAGATGCTGTGAACGTATTCGTGATACGCCAGCTTGGCAAAGCTCGGCTGAAGCGCATGATATTTCATATACATAGTGGCGAAATAGGCGGGAATGGGTAGATAGACCGGGAGAGAGACAAGGAATCTCCAATTCCATAGATTCCTCCATTGCCTCTCGACGACAATCGAATAGGCCAGAATGCATATGGCGGCGATGCTGACTATCATGCCTGCAGTGAGCTTGGTCAGCAGGCTTGTTGTGATTCCGACTGCAATAAGCAGGTATGTCATGCAGCCGAATCTTTTTTCGTAGAAGCGCACAAGACCCAGTAGACAGATAGAGACTGACAGGATTGTAAGCGAATCGTTATTGACCCCGCTCATGCCGTAGATGAGGTTTGGCGGGCTGATGATCAGCAGCCCGAACAGAAGATGCAGCAAAGGTATCTTGGGAAGTCTTGTCAGACCGATGTAGAACAGCAGGGCGACGCCCAGCAACCCGATCCCGAAGGATTCCATGCGCATGAGGCTGAGATTGTACGAGGCCACATTGCCATTGATCGTCACGCCGCCAAGCAGCTTCATGATCTGGTAGTACAGAGGGGGGTGACCCAGATAGTTAAAGCTCTGTGAATGCGAGAGGTCAAAGGTTTGAGAAGAGCTTCCCAAGGCGTATACGACCATGTGCTTGAAGTCCGGAATCAGCCCTCCGTGCTGCTGCAGATATGCCACATACGAGATGTGTGCCAGCTCGTCCGGGAAGCCTTGAACGTATTTGGCATATATGGGTTGTTGCATGATGGCATAGCCAAGCAAGACAAGATAGTTTGTCACGGGCAGTGCCCTGCTGAGTCTGAGCCTCGCTCTTCGTGAGCACCAGAGATTGAGAATAAGCAGCACGCAGAAACCAAGAACGAGCAACGCGATTAACGTCCTGTAATCGAATCCTTGATAGCTTGCGTTCACCGCCAGGTAGACGGAAGATCCGTATTGCAGGCCTTGGACGCTTGCCGGTCTTGTGTAGCTCGCATTCGTCACGGAAGGGTAGGTCTGGAATTGGAGTGTGGGAACCGTAGTCTCGGCATTCTTCGACAACGTTATTTCGAGGGGACCATCCCTTGGCGAGGCATGCAGGGCGATCGTGATGCTGGATAGTTCGGAATCCAGCATGCTGGGCGTCACCCTTCCTTTGAACAGCATCGTGTGCGAGGATCCCTGAACCACCGTTATCTCGTAGGAGTCATGGAATTCCTGATTGCTCTCATATACCGACGAGTAGTTTGCGTTCGTGGAATCGTTGGGATCCACGTCTCCGGTGATGGAAACGGGAAGCGTTATTTGTGAAACATCGTCCACCGGATCGAAGGATTGCGTTGCACTGAAGGCCGCGGATTGCTGGATTGACGTGGGCGAGGACGATGTCACGCTTTGCTGTATCTCGATGGGCTGCTTCACCAACAGTGCATTGGCAATGAAGCCAAGGGTGAGAGCGGATGCGAGCATGGTAACGATGAAATGCAGTCTTTTCATTCCGCGAAGCGCGGTCAGTCGCATGATGGCAGCGATATAGATGAAGATCAGCACTGCCAGAAGCATCAGTTTGACCTCTGACTTCAATCCTGCCTGGGAATGGATTGAACTGAGCTGTGCCTCGGTGAGCTGGTATGTGCGCTGCGAGCCTTCGGCCACATGGGATATGTCACTGCCGTTTATCGCAGCATTCTGGTATAGCACGGTGCCGTTGACGCTGACTACTGACGAGAATTTCTCCATCGTGACGTTGTCTCCAGGAATGGAGATTCTCAGCGACTTGGAATCCAGATTCACGGGATCAACTCGCAGCTTTGCCTCTGCCTGGGGTTTGAATATGATGTCAGCGCTTTGCACGGCTGATTCGGTGTATCCGGGATTCGCATCGAAGGCGAAGGTCACCGTCTCGCCTGCCTGTGCAGTATCCGAAAGCGTGACAACATAGTATGTGTTTATCGGTGCAAGCTGGATCAGGCAGACGACGGTGGAAAGAAAAATGAACAGCATCGAGACAGAGGCAATGGCATGGTGAGAAATCCATGCAGCGCCATCCTTCGCAGCAGTCTTGAAACTCATACCTTTGCTTATTCTTCTTTGCACAAGCTCAGCCTACAAACAGCGCAAGAATAATTCCAAAAGAAGCGAGACCGATCGATGGGGCAGCCGTTGTGTGAGACGCCTGATACCCAAGGCATGGTCGTTCCCTGGCATATGACACGGTCTTCGAGCTGCTTATGGGCACACATGGGCACCTTGCAGCACAGATGAAAGCTTGTGGATGCGAAGCATGGTTTAAGCTGGGTGCTACCGTTACGAATCATGAGAGTAAGCTTGGTGGATTCTGAGAAGTCTCGCACATCGTGCATGCCCTGCCTTGGCAATCCCATAGTGAACATAGGAATTGGCAATTGAGAATACTGACCGATCGTTGTTTCAATGTGCGACGCATCATGCCGGTCACGAAATCGTGGACGACTTTAACGCATATCCTGCTCACCATTATCATCGCACTGGCCACAGCTGCACGTCTGCTGATGAGTCTTACCCTGCATATGTGGTATCCCTCAAGTCAGGTGGCAGATGACCGGCTTCTTATGAATCAATCCTTTTCCACGCATTTCATCGATGACAACAGCGATACGCTTGCGAAGAATCAGGGATACAGCTTTTGGGTGAACTTTTTCTCAGGAATCGGCCTTAACGCTGATATCGCACAATTCTGCATATGGATGGCCGCTTCGATCGTCATGGGAATGGCTGTCTGGAAGATCTTTCACAACGCGATTTTCGCAAGCTTCACCTATGGGTACATTCTTTGGAATCCGTTGGCATTCGAAAATTGGCTTGGACTGAGAATGTACAGGAATTCCCTATATCCGCCTTTGATCTTTTTCGTTATGGGGCTGATTCTTCTCTGGTTGAACGCCTTCACCCCGTTGGCAGACTCCCGTGACGGACGGCGGAAGGAAGTCGAAACCGAGGTTCCCCATCACGCGGATGAAGTGATGGTGGCAAGCGGCCTCTCAACGCGTCTGCATATTGTTCTGTATGCGGTCACGGGGATCGTGATGGGACTTGGGATGGCGGAGTTGCTGCTGCTCAAGGAGGATTCGCTATGGTTGGTGCCTCTTTACGTCTTCGTTCTGTTCTACAAGCTTTTCCTCGTCATGCGGCATGAGCTTGAAATGGGTTTGAGGATCATGGTCATCATGGTCTCTCTGCTGCCCTCGATCGTCACCTTTGGAGCGGTTTCGATAAACAAGGCAGTCAATCAGCGCTATTTTGGCGTATATCTCCTGAATACGAGAACCGAGGGGGAGCTTGCCGGTTTCACCAATAGAATCTATGCCATTGATAGTCCCGATCAGAATACGACGACATGGGCGCCGCCATCTTCGTTGAAAGCGGCCATCGCGAATTCGCCGACGCTGCGATCAGATCCGAAACTCATCGATGCGCTTTGGCACGGCGGCTTTGCCGCTCCGAACATGGATCTCAAGCCCATAAGGGGGGATTTCCTGACATGGCAGATCAGGATAGCGGTTACCCATTCCTCGCACGGCTGGAAGAACGAGGCTTCAGTTCAGCGGCTATTTGCAAGAGTCAATGCGGAACTGGACAGAGCTTTTGCAACGGGCAAGCTGAAGAAAACCCAGAAAATCTCGCTCTCTCCAAGTCTGGTGCCGCGAAGCAAGCATCAGATATTGGAATTGGTCCGTCCGACCGCACAGGCATTCAGATGGAACTTCGACCCTCGTCCTGAATACACGCTTTCGAAGAATCTCAACAGCACCGCAGAATCCACAGCCAACGTGCTTGGTCTCAGGAAGATGGGGGTGAACATCGCCGATCCGAACCCGGAATATTGCTCCTTCCTGACCCGCGACAGAGCGATAAGATTGGCGTCGAAGGTGAACCACCTGTATGTATGGATGCATACGGTGCTGCTGTTGCTTTTTGCCCTGGCGCTTGTCTCCTCGCTCTGCCGACTCGTCCTGAGAAAGAGAGCTCATTGGCGTTTTCTGTCGCTCGGAGTGCTTCTGATGCTGTATGCGCTCGCGTACTGCTTCTCCGTGACATGGTTCACGCAATATATCGACAATGACTATGTCACTTATTTCTATGCCACAGGATCGACCGGACCTCTTGTGGATGTCGCCTTGCTTCTCGGTGTCGCCACGCTATTGCTGAACTGGCGGCTTGGGCGCGGTGAAAGCGCTGAAAGGCAGCGCAGCGGCCAGCATTGCAATCGGTAGGTTGAAGTTGATGGGCATTCTCCCCTTGCAACGCTAAGATGAGCCATATGACTGAAGCATTTACTCCTAAGAACATCATCGTTACCGGTGGCTGTGGCTTTATTGGCTCAAATTTCGTGCATTATGTGGTGAACAATCATCCTGAGGTCCATGTGACCGTGCTCGATGCGCTTACCTATGCCGGCAACCTTGACAACATCAAGGGACTTCCCGAGGATCGCGTCGACTTCGTGCATGGCAATATCTGCGATGCTGCATTGCTCGACAGAATCGTGCCAGGGCATGACGCCATCGTGCATTATGCGGCAGAGTCGCATAATGACAATTCCATCGCAGACCCCGAGCCTTTCCTGAGGACCAATGTCGAAGGAACCTTCCGACTGCTCGAGGCTGTCCGTAAGTTCGGCATCCGCTATCATCACATCAGCACCGACGAAGTATATGGCGACCTTGCACTTGACGATCCCGCACGATTCACCGAATCGACGCCATACCATCCCTCAAGCCCGTATTCGTCGACGAAGGCATCCTCCGACCTGCTGGTGCGCGCCTGGACGCGAACCTATGGGCTGCACACGACGATCTCCAACTGCTCGAACAACTACGGGCCGTTCCAGCATGTCGAGAAGTTCATTCCCAGGCAAATAACCAACATTCTCAGTGGCATCCGTCCGAAGCTCTATGGCAACGGCCTGAATGTGCGTGACTGGATACACACCGACGACCATTCCTCAGCGGTATGGACGATTCTCACCAAGGGACGTCTGGGTGAGACCTATCTCATCGGCGCAGACGGCGAGAAGAACAACCTCGACGTGCTGAGGCTGATTCTCAAGCAGATGGGCCAGCCGGAGGATGCCTTCGACCATGTCAAGGACCGTCCCGGTCATGATCGTCGCTATGCGATCGATTCCACGAAGCTTCGCACAGAGCTCGGCTGGCAGCCTGAGCATACGAACTTCGAATCGGGATTGGACAAGACAATCGACTGGTACGCCAATCATCAGGAATGGTGGGAAAAGACCAAGGCGGCGACTGAGAAGCGCTACAAGGCACAAGGCCAGTGACGTTTCCGTGAATACCCGCATGACGGCGATTCGCCTGTGCGGGTACGACCGATTTCGTGCAGAACACGGCAAGTCTTGCATGGGCATGCTCAGTGTTGTGCGAGTATTGTTTTCGACAGAGAAGCAACAGGTCAAGACTGATGTGTGGTGAAAGGATCCAATTCAACAATGGAATTTGAAAAGGAACTGAAGGCAACAAAAACAAACATCCCCGGATTGGTTGTCTTCGACTTGCCAGTGCATGGCGACAATCGTGGCTGGTTCAAGGAAAACTGGCAGCGCGCCAAGATGAGCGAGCTCGGCCTGCCTGATTTCGGACCGGTTCAGAACAACATCAGTTTCAACACCACCCGAGGCGTCACCAGAGGCATTCACGCCGAGCCCTGGGACAAGTTCATTTCCATCGCAACCGGTGAGATCTTCGGAGCGTGGGTTGACCTGCGTCCAGGCAGGACCTTCGGAGAGGTGTTCACCACCAAGCTCGATCCTTCCAAGGCAATCTTTGTGCCGAGGGGAGTGGGCAACAGCTTCCAGACACTCACTGACGGCACCGCATACACCTATCTCGTCAACGCGCATTGGAGCTTGGAACAGAAGAAGACATACACCTTTGTGAATCTCGCCGATCCCGAGCTTAACATTCAATGGCCAATCCCACTTGAAGAGAGCGAGCGCAGCGAAGCCGATCTGCACCATCCGATGCTCAAGGATGCCAAACCCATGGGGCCGCGCGGAACCCTGGTCACCGGTTCAAACGGTCAGCTCGGCCATGCAATTCGCGCATATGCGGAATCCCATGATCTCGAAGGCTTCGAATATACCGATATTGACACCTTCGACTTCTCGGATCCGGCCAGCTACGACAAGATCAACTGGGCCCTCTACGGAACCATCATCAATGCGGGCGCATATACTGCAGTGGACAAGGCAGAGACCCCAGAGGGGCGCGTCACCGCTTGGAAGGCCAATGCCAAGGGGCCGGCGCTGCTTGCCAGGGTCGCCGCTGAGCATAAGATCACGCTCGTGCACATTTCCAGTGACTACGTCTTTGATGGCGTCGCCGAACAGCATACGGAAGAAGAGCCCTTCGCGCCCCTGGGCGTATATGGTCAGGCAAAGGCTGCGGGAGACACTGCCGTCGCGAACGTTCCACGGCATTACATCGTTCGTTCAAGCTGGGTCATTGGCGAAGGACACAACTTCGTGAAGACCATGAACATGCTCGCCAGGAAGGTTACCGAAAACGATTCGTCGATCACCGTCGTCGACGATCAGCATGGCCGCCTGACCTTCACGCAGGACATGGCAGCAGGCATCTTCCATCTCTTGGACAGCAACGCGGAATATGGCACCTATGATCTCACCGGTTCAGGCAGGATCGCAACATGGTGCGACATAGCGAAAGACGTGTTCGCACTGTCGGGCGCAGACCCCGAGCGCGCGAAGCCAGTGAGCACCGATGAGTACATGGCCAATGCGAAGGGACCGGTCTCACCGCGTCCGGTCAACAGCGCACTTGACCTTGCAAAGATTGAATCCACAGGCTTCCATCCCGAGGATTGGGAAGAGGCTCTGAAGAAGTATGTGAACTCTCTGGAAGACTGACACGACGTGGGAGCGGATACTCAGGGGAGCGAGCGGACGATGCCTTCCGGGGCAGGTCCAGGGTTGGCAATCAAGCCAGCCCGGTCCCACGACCGTTCGCAGTCCTTTCGTGACAGGCATCGCAGGCTTATGCGAGCCATTCCCGTGCTTGTTTTCGTCATGCTCTGTCTGAGCGAATCGGCATGGTTCATGGCCAGGCTCGGTCCATTGACATCGCCGGATCCTGATATGCATGGCCCCACGATCTATTCTCTGGCGACGGGCAGGATCTTCTCACCCGTGCATAGGGAAGTCGACGCTTTCGGCAACCCAGTGAAGCGGCAGAGTCTGAGCGGTGACTCCCAGTTCCTGTTTCTGGGAGGCAAGCGCAACATACTCGATATGGATGCGATTCAGCTGTCTCTCAAAGGCGATCCCGGAACATGGCAGCAGCGGCTTTCAAACAATCAGCCAAGGCAGCAGGTCAGCATACCCGACAGACACCATGCCAACAGGTCGAACCAGTATTTTCCTCTGCTGTATCTGCCACAGGCGATCGGTTTGAGGACTGCGATGTGGTCAGGCATGACACCGTATTCAAGCTGGCAGATGGCCAGAATCACGAATGTGATCGTGTTCATGCTCCTGTGGGGGACTGCGATATGTATGATTCCACGAGGCAAATGGGTCCTGGCAGTGATCGGCGGCATGCCTTCGATCGTCTTCCTGGCCTCAAGCCTGATGTCGGACGGCAATATCATCGCACTGTGTGGGATATTCGCTGCGATCGTTCTGAAATGCATCGAGACGAACAGGCCTCTCGCCCGATCAGGGCGCTTCATCGTGGGGCTGCTGTTTCTGTTGCTGCTCTATTCGAAGATTCTGTATGCCGTTCCGGTTCTCGTACTTCTGCTGCTGCCGCACAGGCTCATGACGGCAAAGGTAAAGGCGGGTATCTTGCTTGTCCCCATGGCGGTCTTCGCCGCGACCTACATGCCGTGGTCGATGCATTTTGGCGGCATGCTCGCCATAGGCAACATCGCCCGCAACACGCATCAGATGATTGCCCATCCCTTGCACACGGCGATGGTGATATTGCGATCCATGACCAATCTGCCACATATGTTCGTACATCAGCCCATATGGTTCCTGCCACAGTTCATCGTGCTTCTGGCGGCCTGGCTCTTTTCGCTTATCTGCGTTCTGTCTCGGAATCAATCGGTCGCGGCATATCGTCGAGGTCCGTGGCAGTGGCTGAGTGAGAATCGATACTTTGCCGGAATGCTGGTTCTGTGCTTCATTTCGATCTTCATGATGTATGGGGCGCTCGCGCTGACGTGGAATAATCTCCAGGCGCTGAATGCCGACAGGCTCGGCGGATTTCAGGTTCGCTACATATATCCCTTGCTGTCGCTATCGACCTTCGCGCTGGTCAGTGATGCGCGATGTGTGGATAACCGCGAATTCATGCCTCGCTTGCAGCCATCGCACGATCGGACGTGTTATCTCAAAGGCGGTGAAGCGCTGTGAGCTGCGCTCGGCATCCTTCATCAATCCTTCCAGCTTCGAAGGGTTCTCCAACAGCTGCAGGATTGCCTCGCTGAGAGCTTCGGAGCTGCCTGGCTGCGTGAAGAGTGCGCTGTCTCCCAGCTCACGACGCTGTGGCGCCGTGTCGCTCGTAATCACCGCGCAGCCTGCCGCCATGGATTGATAGACCTTGTTCGGCACCACGTGAAGGCCCTTGGGGGTCGTTGAAAAAATGCCAAGGGCTATGCAGTATTCGGCTACGAGGCGGGGGAGGTCCTCAGGCTCGACCCAATCGATGAATTCAACGTTTTCCAGTCGTTCAAGCCGTGAATGCACGGCGTCATAGTCCTGTCCCTGACCGACAAGCGTCACATGAGGAGTCACGCCACGCTTTGCAAGCAGGCGGATTGCCTCTGCAATCACCGGAGTTCCCTGCAGCGGCGTATAGAGACCATAGAATATGATGCCCTTGTCGCGCTTATGGGCGTTCGAACGTGCCTCGTACCATTCCTCGCTCGCCCCGACGGGAACGACGATTCCATGGTCTCCTGGACGGAGCATAGCCTTATGCTCTTCCGTATCGAGCAGCACCAGTGAGGATGCGTCGATCGCCATGCGGTCGAGATGCCTGAGCAGCTTGACCTTCAGCCCTGAGGCACCTCGGTCCCTTGCCGTGTCACCTGCAAAGATGAGGTGGTCCAGCAGGATGGGAATGCCATGGAACAGATGATGCGCCAGCAATACGTCAAAATGGCCCATGTATCCCACGAGAACGGCATCTGGCCTGCCATTGTCACGAATCCATCGCTTGGCGTCACGGCGCAATCGAATCCATAGACCCATGACATCTGCGGCAAAGCCGAGGAGATTCCACGGTTTTTTGAGGAGTTCCACACGACCTGCGGTGGAAAGCGTCAGAGGATGGTTGATTTCCCTGACCTCGCACCCATGCTGCCGAAGTCCATCGATAATGATGCCGACTCTGGGGTGCTTTCGCTTGTTATATGTGCCGAAGGCGAGTATCCGTGTCATTATGCGTGTGATTCCTTAGCGTGTGGATTCCGATTCAGACCGTGGACGAAGACGGTTCGTCAATGGGTCGTGCCGAATCCGCTCTCTCCTGCTCCCAGATTTTCTGGTAAGGCTTCGAGTACATGATTTCCTTGGTTCGTTCGAGTTCGTCCTCGACAAGCTTGCGCTGGATGCGCTGCACCTCAGAGATGATCAGCAGCGCGAGTGAGATGAGGGCGCACGTCAGCAGAGTGGTTCCTGCAAGGAGCGACTGGATGTGACCTCTGCTCTCACCCTCGACAAGATACGCAAGATAGCGAACGAAGGGGAAGAGACCGAGGATGCCGAATATCACGGTCGACCACAGAAATATTACATGGGCCTTGAACATCAGGAAGCTGCGGACGATGGCGCCGCCCGACTTCGCCATGTGCTCGAATATGTTGGTGAAGAGACGCGATTCGCGGGTCTTTGGGTTGGTGGTTATCGCATAGCTGGTGATTGCCAGACGCTTGTTGCCCGCCTGGATGATCGTTTCCATGCAATAGCTGAATTCGGTCACGATGTTCAGCTGCATGAGCGCCGTGCGGGAATAGGCCCTGAAACCGCTTGCGGCATCGGGAATATGCGTGCCGGCAGCCTTGTTCACCACCCAGGATCCGAAGCGTTGCATCAGACGCTTGAACATTGAGAATTCCTTGATTTTCGAAGTCTGACGATCTCCGACCACGATTTCGGCTTCGCCACGGATCACGGGCTGCGCCAGCTCGCCAATCATCTCACTGGGGTACTGGTTGTCGCCGTCAGTGTTCACGACGATGTCAGCACCATGCTTCAATGCGTAGTCAACGCCATCGCGAAAGGCCCGGGCCAGTCCCATAGGCTTCGCATGGTGGACGACATGCCTTACACCCAAGCGACGAGCCACCTCGACGGTGTTGTCGGAGCAGCCATCGTCTACGATCATGAGCTCGATATCATCGACTCCTGGAATCGCCTTGGGAATCTTCTTCAATACCAGAGGAAGCGTTTGCTCCTCATTAAGGCATGGAATTTGTATGAAGAGCTTCATTCTGTTCCTTTGAAATTTTGGGATTGTCATTGTTCTCGGTCAAGGTATCTGCAGCGTTCGCGTTTTTCGCTACTAACAATATAGCCATGATTGTGCCAACGCCGACCAATGCTAGTCCAATGAAAACCAGAGCATGAGTGACGAATCCTGAACCATGGAGAGGCTGGTTTGTGGAGAACGGCCATTTGATCCGCACTTCGAGCATGAAGAACGCAAGATGAATGATGAGCCATGCCGGGACGAGCAGCCTGTAGAGCTTCTTGAACTGACAGAATCCAGCAGCGATGGTCAGTGCGAAGACGATGCTGATGAGGCTGAAGTATACTGAGTTATCGCTGCCACCCTGCTTGTAGAACAGCAGCTGCTGGACCGTAGTCCCGAAGAACGCAAACGTGCACAGCAAGATGATGAGAGCGTTCTCGGTCAGCGATCCGTTCCGTTGATCGTGCTGCCTGACGTTGGAGACGATTCTTCTGACATATGCCATGACCCCAAGAAGAAGGGGAATGAGCGTGAGAGAGAAGACAGCAAGCCAACCGTAGCGGGTCGAATTGATCGAGCTCATATTATGATATTGTGCCAGGGAATTCTTATAGAACGAGGCCGTGGTGGATTGCCTTGAGAAGGCTTATATCAGTCGTACGGCCAAGATGAGACGCCGACCAGGCTGGCTGGGATCCCGTGAAGTTGCCCGACATTCTGTGAAGACGAATGTAGAACCATGATGATGACAGCACTGCGATGACCACAGGAAGGATGACCAAGTGAAGCCAGTCCCTCAGTGTGGCTTGCGAGTGCCGGATTATCATCAGGATTGCTACTGCGCCACAGCACAGCATCATTATCGGAATCGTTGACAGGCGCGTCAAGGGTGCAAGTGCCACGACTGCCACCCAGAAGAATCTCGTGGACGAGGAAAGCTTTCGTGGGAACGTGCGTATGATCTTGCACGTGCAGCCGAAGAGAAGAGCCACCCAGAGGGTTGCAAGGGTGTAGTTGAAGACCACGGAAGGAAGGCAACGATTCGATGCGACGAGTAGTGGAACGATGTATGTTGCCTTGCTGCTTCGGCCGAAAGCCCAACGCGCAACCCAGAATGAGACCAGAATGAGCGTGATGCCCAGAAGATACACGAAAGCTCGCATAAGCCAGATTCCGCGAATTGGATGATTCAGCGTGTCTCCCAGCTTAAAGAACGGGGTCTCCAGAAGGTAGAAGAGGGGCGGGTGCTGATACCTCCACTGCACGTTGTACGGGTAGGCAAGCTTGAGCGGATTGAACTGCGCTCCGCCGAAGAAGGTCGGCAAATGACCTTGTGTGAGCTGGTACACATAATCGACCTCAAGAGTTTCGTCGAAACTGAAGAACGGAGGCCATGTCAAGGTCTGCCAGAGCTCGCCGCCGGAATAGATGAGTATTGCAGCGAAAAGAACCGCAACGGTGCATGACCGTGTCTTAGTGAGTCGAAATACCTTCATCGTTCCTTCTCATGAGATGAACAATACGCATCAGAGTAGCAGAAAGCTCATGACTAGATTTGTAAGGGAAAGGGTAAAATTCTCTCAGTCGTATGAAGGCGTACGGGTTTTTGTGCGTACACTTGCCTGAGGCGCAAAACGAATATTCTGAGGAGATCGGTATGAAGGGCATTATTCTGGCCGGCGGTTCGGGAACAAGGCTGTACCCGTTGACGACGGTCACTTCGAAGCAGCTGTTGCCGGTATATGACAAGCCGATGATCTATTACCCGCTTTCGGTGCTGATGATGGCTGGGATCAAGGACATTCTGGTGATCTCAACACCACAGGACCTTCCGAATTTCAAGCGTCTTCTGGGCTCGGGCGATCAGTTCGGCGTGCATTTCTCCTATGTCGAACAGCCAAAGCCGGAGGGGCTGGCGCAGGCGTTCATTCTCGGCGAGGACTTCATCGCTGGCGAACCATGCGCATTGGTTCTTGGAGACAACATCTTCTATGGCAATGGTCTCGGCAACGTGCTGCGCAAGGCTGCCGCCGAACGGCATGGTGCGACGGTATTCGGTTATTATGTCGACGATCCCGAGCGATATGGCGTTGTGGAGTTCGACAAGGACAGAAAAGTCGTCTCCATAGCAGAGAAGCCGGAGCATCCGGCATCCAACTATGCGGTGACAGGTCTCTATTTCTATGACTCGCGTGTGACCGAAATGGCCAAGCAGGTCAGGCCTTCGCCTCGTGGCGAGTTGGAAATCACCGACCTGAACGAGATGTATCTCAAGGATGGCTCGTTGAACGTGATGACGCTAGGCCGTGGCTATGCCTGGCTCGATACCGGCACGATGGACAGTCTCTATGAGGCCGGGGAGTTCGTTCGAACCGTGCAGAAGGCCCAAGGCCTGCCGATTTCGGTCGTCGAAGAGGTTGCATACGAGAACAAGTGGATCGATCGCGACCAGCTTGTGGAGGCTGCGTGCAAGTATGGCAAGTCGCCATACGGCCAGCATCTCAAGCAAGTGGCTGAAAACCGCATCATCTCTAGACCAGATGACTGAGTTCCATGGCTTGCGGCTCATTGTGTTGAGCTACTATAAGTACGTTTATTCACAAGGAGTCCGTATTGCAGATTTTTGAGATATTTTCGGAAAAGAACCGTGTGCTTCTTAAGGCCATGGTTGCCACAGACTTCAAGTTACGATATCAGCAGTCGTTCCTTGGCTATATTTGGTCGGTTCTGAAGCCCTTGCTGCTGTTCAGCGTAATGTATCTGGTGTTCATCCGTTTCTTGAAGTTCGGTGCGGATGTCCCCCACTTCTCGGTCGGCTTGCTTCTTGGCATCACGATGTGGAATTTCTTCGTTGAAACGACATCCGGCGCGATGTCGTCGGTGGTGGTTCACGGCGATTTGATGAGAAAAATCAATTTCTCCAAGTTCGTCGTGGTCATCTCAGCCGGTATGAGCGCTCTGATTAACTTCGGAATCAATTTCATCGTAGTGATCATCTTCGCGCTGATCAACGGAGTTCAGCCCAGTTGGTGGGGCTTGTTGATTTTCCCGTTGGTCGTGGAGCTCTTCGTTCTTTCCCTGGGAGTCGGATTCTTCCTCGGCGCCCTCTATGTCACTTTCCGAGATCTGAGTCCAATCTGGGAAGTCGTCATTCAAGCAGGATTCTATGCGACGCCCATCATATATCCAGTGTCATTGGTTGCGACGAATCTTGGCCCACACTACGGTCCGCTGCTGAGTCGGTTGATCCTTCTCAATCCGCTGGCCCAGATCGTTCAAGATGCCCGACATATCCTGATCGCTCCAGAGAATCCGATCATATGGGACTCGTTCAGCAACCCATTGATAAAATTGATTCCTGTTATCATATGCGTTATCTTCTTTGTCTGGGGCATCGCATATTTCTCTTCTAGATCAAATAAGTTTGCGGAGTTGGTATGAGTATGACGAGTATGTCCAAAGATGCGATCAACTCGAAGGAAACTCCGGTGACGGGCAAGGGCAAGGTCGCGCTGAGCGTTCGGGATGTGTCTAAGAGCTTCAAGCTACCAGTGGATAGGGCGAACAGTCTCAAGGTTTCCCTGCTGAACCTGCTCCATGGGCGCACCGGATACCGCATTCAGCAAGTGCTGAATGACATCTCCTTCGATGTGTATGAGGGAGACTTCTTCGGAATTGTCGGTAAGAACGGCTCCGGTAAGTCAACATTGTTGAAGATCATCTCGCAAATCTATGCTCCTGACTCAGGAACTGTGAGTGAAACGGGCAAACTGGTTCCTTTCATTGAGCTCGGTGTCGGATTCAATCCTGAGCTCACGGGTAGGGAAAATGTCTATCTCAATGGTGCAATGCTGGGCTTCACCAACGATGAGATCGACGCAATGTACGATGACATCGTCGAGTTCGCCGAGCTCGAGGACTTCATGGAACAGAAGCTGAAGAACTACTCGAGCGGCATGCAGGTACGCCTGGCATTCTCGGTGGCCATCAAATCTCAGGGCGACATACTTGTTCTCGATGAGGTCCTTGCTGTGGGAGACGAGGCCTTCCAAAAGAAATGTCAGGACTATTTCTTCGAAGCCAAGAGAAACAAGAAGACCATCATTCTTGTGACCCATTCAATGGGTGACGTACGTCGATACTGCAATCGTGCAATGTTCATTCAGGATGGCAAGATATCTCAGATAGGAGATCCGGAGAAGATTGCCGACGCCTATTCGAATTCCTTCCTAGGCACGACCAGATCGGACAATGAACATCCTGAAGGCGCCAAGGAATCCTCGCTGCTGCTGGATGGCATCAGGCTTACGGTCAATGGGGTAGAACAGCAATACATCGAAAAATACGAGGACTTTGACATTGCGGTGACCATTCATAACACCGAGCCTGTCGAGAGCACGGCATTGCGCGTTGACGTCGTCGATGGCCGCGGTTGGCTTGCCTTCTCGCTTCCCGATAGGGATAGCGAAGCGCGTGTGCTTCAGCCAGGCAGCCATACGATTGTGTATTCCGTGAAGAACACCCTTGCCTTCGGCGATTTCCACATAGATATCGTATTCGACAATGGAACGAAGCGTTTTGTCATCAAGGCCGCCGCCTACCAGTTCCATATGAGAGGATACGCCGTTTCGGCCATGCCCCTGATGGTGCCGCATACCAAGGTCTCCATTGATGGCGATTCAATGTGATGCATGAGAGACGATTGCAGAGAGAGGAAGGACGCCTGTGCTGGCGCTAATAAATAATCGTGATTACCATGCTGAAATCGAATCCATAGCACCAGCGAATCAGCATGGGAGGAATGTGCTGGTCATTCAGGGCTGGGCGGTCGATAAGTTCAGAAACAGGATCATGGGAGTGAGCGTCGACGATGTGCATGCGGATATCTCCCGAACCAACAGACCGGATCTGGTGCAGGCATATGAACTCGACCCTGCAGATACTGCGGGCTTCACCATAGTGATTCCGGCTGAAACCAAAGAGGCGACCTTTGTCTTGGAATCAAACGGTCAACGCAAGCGTAAGCGCATCGCGCTGCATTCGTGGATGAGGGTCCTGAACAGGCAGAGAAGGCAATCGCAGCTTCGTCACCTGCTGCAGATGGTGACGCACATCGGTTCTCCTCGCTATGCAAGGGCTCTTTTCAACGCCGTTCAACGACGAATAGTGGGAGAGTCTGATTGGTATCAACGATGGATTCGCAACAATGAGAAAGGCGTCCATGAGGATGCCGTCGAGCAGATCGAAAAGCTCGGCCATCGGCCTCTGATCTCGATCGTCATACCCGTATACAATGTGGACGAGCGTTGGCTTCGCGCATGCATTGAATCCGTTCGCGCTCAGTGGTATACGAACTGGGAGTTGTGCATAGCGGACGATAATTCGTCGGCCAGGCATATAAAGCCTGTTCTTGAAGAATATGCACAGAAGGATTCAAGAATCAAGGTAGTCTATCGAAGCACCAATGGCAGGATCTCCGAAGCCACGAATTCGGCGCTCGAACTTGCCACAGGCGATTTCATCGGTTTCATGGATAACGATGACGAGTTGCCTCCCCATGCCCTTCTTGAGGTCGCCAAGGCGATCGACTCTGACGCTTCCATAGATTTTCTCTACTCCGATGAAGACAAGATAACCGAGGAAGGAAGGCGTTTCGATCCCTTCTTCAAGCCAGACTATTCTCCGCACCTGTTGCTGGGCCATAATTACATCACTCATTTTGTCGTGATGAGTCAGAAGTTGCGTGAGCGGGTGGGCGGCCTTCGCAGTGAATTCGATGGAAGCCAGGACTATGATTATGTTCTTCGCGCCACCGAGCAGGCAACCAAGGTCCATCACATTCCACAGATGCTGTATCACTGGAGAACGTTGGCAAGTTCCGTGGCCGGAGATCCCCGCAGCAAGATGTACGCATATGAGGCGGGTCAGAGAGCGATTGAAAGCGCTCTGCAACGACGTGGCAGGAAGGCCCGTGTCACGATGCTCGAGAATCTTGGAACGTACAAGGTCGACTACGAGTTCGTCGAGCCCTCTGTTACCGTGGTTCTGTCTGGTTACTCGAAGGAGCAGATTGCTTCGGTCAAGGGAAATACCAAATATGATGCCGTGTCATTCGTGTGCGCTCCTTCCGCAGGATTCGATGCTTCCTCCATCACATCTGACTACACCGTGTTCCTTGATGGTGTGATGCCCGAGAAGTCTCTGTGGCTGCGTGAGATGGTGAATTATTCCTTGGAGGAGAGCGTCGCCGTCGTCGGGGGCAAGGTCTTCGATGCACAGCGGCGTGTGCTCAATGTGGGTGTGACCCTGCGCGCATTGAAGAGCGGACAGCCCTTTGAGATGCGCGGAAGTTGGGATGAGGGCATCGGCTACTACTTCCGCGATCTGCTGCCCCGGGATATCTTCGCGGTAACCGAGGAATGCATGCTTGTGCGAACGCACGAATTCAATGACATCGGCGGATTCAACAAAACCCTGGTTCCGGGACTTCAAGGAATCGACGCATGCCTTCGCCTCTCTCGTCAGGCTGGGGAAACCACTGTCTGGGAACCCTATTCGGTCTTCACAGACGTCAAGCCATCCCATATGACCATCGATTCCAGAGACATTCTGAACTATCTCAAGCTGCATGCCAATGTCACCGATCCTTTTGCGACTGCGTTCCTTCCAGATGCGGAAAAAGAGCAGGCGGGAATCAAGTATGCGATCGATAGCGTCGATTGGAAACGCAGCAATGGCACCGTACGGATCATGGGCTGGGCCGCAGACTTGCATGACAACGAGGATGTGACGGTTTCGGTCGAGATCACCGAGGCGATGACGCTCAAGAGTCTGAAGCGCTTTGCGCGGCCCGACGTTGCATATGAATACCCTGTCGTTCCTGAATCTCCCCTTGGCTTTGAGATCATACTGAAGCTGGATGAAGGCAAACTACAGACATCGAAGGTGAATTTCGGTATCGAGTTCGTCACGACATCAGACAGGCAGCATAGGAACATATCATTTTCGACGTCGGCACCGGCCCGCGCAATGAGCACGTTCCTTCGACGTGCAAAGTTGCTCCGCCATCCGCGTGGCACGGTGAAGACCTTACTCATTCGATATGTCTCTCCTTGGAAGCAGAGGAATGACTACCGACGACTCATC
Source organism: Bifidobacterium sp. WK012_4_13 (assembly GCF_041080835.1). NCBI lineage: Bacteria > Bacillati > Actinomycetota > Actinomycetes > Bifidobacteriales > Bifidobacteriaceae > Bifidobacterium > Bifidobacterium fermentum. Next base: position 1,281,172 of record NZ_CP129683.1, on the reverse strand, counting down.
GCTCGCACCGAGCGCTATAACCTCAGACAGGTGCAGCGGCGAATCTCCCAATTCTCGCTGAAACCTCAGATTTCGATTGTCGTCCCGGTATATAACGTAGATCCGCATTGGCTTCGACTCTGCGTCCAGTCCGTGCAACGGCAGTATTATCCAAATTGGCAACTGTGCCTTGCAGATGATTGTTCGACCGATTCACGGGTCGCTCCATTGCTCAGACAGCTCGCGCAGAGTGACAGGCGTATCAAGGTCACGTTCAGAAAAGAGAACGGGCATATCTCCCGGGCGACGAATTCGGCTTTGGAGTTAGCGACCGGATCCTATGTCGCACTTCTGGACAACGATGATATGTTAGCGCCACAGGCTCTCTACGAGGTCGTAAAGAGGATCAACGCAAATCCAGACATCGATATGATCTATTCCGACGAAGACAAGATCGATGAGAAGGGATCTCGGTCACAGCCGCATTTCAAGCCGGACTTCTCTCCCGATCTATTGCTCAGCACCAATTACATCAGTCATCTTGGTGTGTATCGGAAGAGCATCGTAGACAAGATCGGAGGATTCCGGGTCGGCTACGAAGGCTCTCAGGATTACGATCTCGTCCTGCGTTTCATCGAGCTCACCTCTCCGGCAAGAATCTGCCACATTCCGAAGGTTCTGTATCATTGGAGAACCCTTGCCACGTCAACGGCATCTGCTGGCAGTGCCAAAAGCTACACTTCCGATGCAGGCCTTCATGCTCTTGAATCCATGATCGCCCGCAGAGAGCTCGCTGCCACGGTCAAATCCGCTGGGCCGAATGGCATATACGACATCGACTATGCCATTTCGAACCAGGACCTGGTAAGTGTGATCATTCCCACCAAGGACGGATATGACAACGTCGATCGCTGCGTGCAGTCGATCATTGCGAAGACGACGTACAAGAACTACGAGATAGTCATCGTGGACAACGGCAGCAGGAATCCCCATATGACCGAGCTGTACGACACCTTTGCCGCTCAGTTGGGCGAACGATTCAGGGTTGAGCATATCGACATACCGTTTAACTTCTCAAGGATAAACAACATCGCAGCGAGCAGGGTGCACGGGCGTTTTCTCTTGTTCCTCAACGACGACACGGAAGTGATCGGCCCGAACTGGATGAGCAAGATGGTGTCGTTCTGCCAGATTGATCGTGTCGGAGTGGTAGGGGCGAAGCTCATCTATCCGACGGAAACCATCCAGCACGCAGGCATCGTCCTCGGTCTGGGCGGCGTTGCCGGGCATATCCAGGTCGGAGCTCAACGAGACGATCTGGGATACTTCGGTCGTTTGATAGAGAACGTAGACTATTCGGCGGTGACGGCCGCATGCTGCATGGTCAAGGCAAGTGACTTTGCCAAGGTCGGCGGGTTCGACGAGAATCTCGCAGTCGCATATAACGATGTCGATTTGTGCCTGCGCATAGAGCAGCTTGGACGCAACAACGTATGGGCGCATGAGGTGCTGCTCTATCACTTTGAATCCGTGACCAGGGGCTATGACACCAAGAGCAAGCAGAAGAAGTCCAGGATGGATGCCGAAGGCGAGAAGCTTCGGAGGCGATATCCCGAACTGATCAGGAACGACCCTTACTATAATCCCAACCTGTCAAGGACTTCCGGGAATTATTGGATCAGAACCGGCGTGCGGTAGTTCGTGTGGTGCGTCAGAGAGTCTCCAAGGGTCACGCTGAAATCGAGTTCGGACAGGGTGCCGCCCACCGGTGCCTGACCATGCGGACCCATGAGTCCCGAACTCGGTGTATTCTTATGAAGTTGCTTTCACGACTCTCCCTAAGGTGGGGAGAGGTCTGTGAAATCACGCGCTACACCCTCCTGCCGTGGAAAGTCCGCGGCCGATAAGTCCGAAGGAGGTGGGTGATGTCTGCGCATAAATATGAATTGATGTTCATTGCCGATCCTGAGCTTGACGAACGCGGTCTGAAGAAGTTGGCCGATCAGTATCTCGAGCTTGTCACCAAGGAAGGCGGCTCAGTCGATAAGACCGATTTCTGGGGTCGTCGCAAGCTCGCTTACGAAATCGAAGGTAAGAACGAAGGCAACTATGCCGTCGTGAACTACACTGCCGATCCAGCGACCAGCAAAGAGCTCGACCGTGTGTTGAACTTGAACGAGTCAATCATCCGTACGAAGATTCTTCGCAAGGACGCCGAGTAAACCGCCACGTCTCATGATCTTCGATTCTTGTCGAAGCTCATTCTTACATTCGTCAGAAAGCATCTCGCAGCAATGTGCATTCGAGATGCGCTTTCGTGAATTGGAAAGGCTTTCTTATGGCAGCAGGAGATACCGTTATCACTGTGGTGGGCAATCTCACCGCAGATCCGGAAATACGCACGACTGCGAACGGCGGTACGGTGGCTAATTTCACCATCGCATCCACACCGCGCCAATACAACCGCAATACCCAGCAGTGGGAAGACGGCGATGCCCTCTTCATGCGCTGCTCCGCATGGGATTCCAATTACAATCCGATGGCTTCCAACATTCAGGCAAGTCTTGCGAAGGGCATGCGCGTCATCGCCCAGGGCAGGCTCGTTCAACGCTCATATCAGGACCGTGAGGGTAACAACCGCACGGTTGTGGAGCTGAGGGTTGATGAGATCGGCCCAGGCCTGACACGAAACACCGCGCAGGTCAGCAAGAGCGCCGGAACCTCAAATGATGGCGGCCGTGGAGGATTCGCTGGCAACAGCGGCAACTCCAATGGCGGCGGCAATGCCAACGCCAACGCGGTCTATCGCGGAGGAGCCGGGTACCAGGGTGGAGCGAGTGCTGCTCCGGCACAGCAGGGAGTCGATCCTTGGAGTGCCAGTGAAGGCTCTGGCAATTCCTATGGTTCCTTTGGTTCGTCGGATGATTTCGGCGGAGGTTCCGGCGATGAGCCGGAGTTCTAAGGAATATAGAGGATTCAAGATAGGCGTTGTAAGAATTATCAAGAACATGGACGTACGGAACAGTTAGATTTCGATTCAGAGGAGTAATAATATGTCACGCAAGAGGCCGCAACCACCGGTCAAGCCCTTCAAGAAGAAGCCAAACCCATTGAAGGCAGCAAAAATCACGACCATCGATTACAAGGATGTTGCCTTGCTTCGCAAGTTCATCTCTGATCGTGGCAAGATTCGTTCACGTCGCATCACAGGCGTGTCCGTCCAAGAGCAGCGTGAGCTTTCAAAGGCAATCAAGAATGCCCGCGAAATGGCCCTGTTGCCTTATGCAACGACCGGTCGCTGAGGGGAGAGCCTATCATGGGTAAAGAAACCAAAGTAATTCTCACAACAACCGTTACCAGTCTCGGTCATTCCGGTGATGTCGTAACAGTCAAGTCCGGTTTTGCCCGCAATTACCTGATTCCTCAAGGTCAGGCATTCCTGTGGAGCAAGGGAGCCGCGGCGCAGATCGAATCCATGCAGCGTGCGCGTCGTGCAAAGGCACTCGCCACCCGCGAGGATGCCGTTGCAGCGAAGAACGCGATTGAAGGAACCACCGTCGAGATCAGCGCCAAGGTTTCAGAATCTGGCAAGCTCTTCGGTGGAATCGGCAATGATCGCATCGCCCAGGCCCTTGCAGCCAAGGCGGCGGTCAACGCGAAGGCCATTCAGATCGATCCGATCAAGACAACTGGTGAATTCGCGGCCAAGGTCGCGCTTCATCCAGAGATTTCCGCCAACTTCACCGTCAAGGTTGTCGCTGACTGAAATAGCTGCCTGATTTGAGCATATGACAATGCCCATTCCGTGATTATTCATCGGGATGGGCATTGTCATTATCGAGATCTTGAGTTTTGCGGCAATTCCAAAGTATACGGTGCCGAAATTGGCTTCATGGCGGTCAAATTTCAACGATTATTGGCGATGCTACTTTGAGTTTGCCGCAAAACTCAAGATCTCGGTCGGGAAAAGCATTGGATTAGAAGTTCGAACCGTTCCAGCCCCAGTCCGTGGTCGCCGTGTAGCGAATGTATGTCCTGTTCTTCGATATTCCGAGCTCTGTGCTGAGCGCCTCCATGATTGCAACCGTGAGTTGTTCCCAAGAGCTCTTGGGAACTGTTCTTCCGAAGACATTCACCTCGACATAGGCAGCGGGCGTGGAATCGTCTCCACCGAAATAGATGGGCATGTTGTCCTCGAAGGGACACATCAGCCAACCTTCCGACTTGCCTGGCACTGCGGTGATCGCCTTGCCATAGGCCGTCTTGAGATGTTCCCGCTGCTCCTGTGACAGGGCAGTGCTGACATGGGTGTGGATAACTGGCATGACATCCTCGATTCAAAGGTAATGCTTGTGATAATGACCAATTTACCGTGAGCGAGGCACAATCGAATGAATGAGCGGATGCCTTCCTCCGATCGCGGAGACAATCATAAGCGTTCACTCATGATCGTCACTCATGAGGGCTGAATGGATCATGGTTCAGTGACCACATGCCTATCCGGTGCGAAATGCTGCGTTGCTGACGTCCGGCGGACTTGGTCGAACTCGGCGCGTCCAGGAACACCTTGCGGATGATGAAGTTCCATATCGCGACGACTATCGTTGCGATGATCTTTCCGATGCTGGTATATAGCGCATATTTTTCGTGCATCGTGTGCACGGCACCAGCGGGTAACCCGGATGTTGCGAGCCAGATAATGACGTCATTCATCAGCAGCCCCACAAATGCAGAAACCGCAAAGATGCTCACTTCCATCCATTTGGCCATGTCATCCCTATGGGTGAATACCATCTTCATGCTCAGCACGTAGTTGAACGCCAGGGCGACCAGGAACGAGATCGTTCCTGCGACGACATTATTCATATGCGCGTATCTTACAAGGGCAAGCAATATGCCAAAGTCGATGATCGCTGCAAGCACGCCAACGATGCCGAACTTTGTTATTTGGGCTATCAGATGTTTCACGAGTCCCAATTCAAACACAAAATGCCCCAGAGCATGCCTGCGATGGGGAATCCTCACACTTTCAATGCCTAGGCATTGAAACATGTCGCATAGTGAATCCACGGCATCGTGTGCGACGCGCGCATGGCATTCCTATCCTGGTCAGTCCTTCACTGGCGTCAGATGGATATCTGGGTCAGCACCGGTTTCTCGGTACCTTCCTTGATCTGCCTGAATCCTGTGAAAGCGAGCAGCAATGAGGTGAGCGCGAGCACAGTCACGACGATGAAGCCGCCATGCGATCCGCTCATGTCGATGAATTGTCCAGCGATTGCCGAACCGACGGATGCACCGATCGAATTCATGGCTCCCATCCAAGACACGCCTTCGGTGAAGCGAGCGGGGGAGACCAGGTGCAGAATCAGCTGATTGCCATTGATCCACGTGGGAGCCTGGCATACGCCGATAAGCAGATAGATGATCATGATGACCCAGATATGCTTGGCAAAGAGGAAGCAGCCGATGCCAAGATTGACGACGATCAGACAGACGTAGAAGCGCTTCCACAATGGAATGAGCCAGTTCTTCGCACCATAGACCAAAGCGCCCAGCAGCGAGCTCAGCGAGAAGCATGCGAAGACGAAGCCAGTCATCTGCTCTGCGTTGTGTTCGCGTGTGAACGCGATGATCGAAATGGCAGCGGCGCTCTGGAATGCACCAAGGCCAAACCAGGTGACGCATATGGCGATCATGCCGGGACCCCAGATGGACTTCTGCTTCTTGCCACCTTGGAGCAGGGCCGCCTTGGTGGCCTCCAGATCGCGGTATTCCTTGCGCGATATGCCACTCTCGTGAGCGTGCTGCGTCTGCGAGGGCGGTTCGGTGGTCATTTCGGAAAGCACCATGATGGCTCCGATGACCACGCACATGCCAGTGAAGGAGAAGGCGAGAATTCCTGAGGCGACGGCCAGGATGGATGCAAGGGGATTTCCGATGACCCACATGCATTCGTCGAATACGCCGGAAAGCGAGAGCGCACGGTCGGTCTGTTCGCGGTTTCCCTTAAGGATATATGTCCAACGGCCGCGGCTCATGGCACCCCACGGCGGTATCGCCGCAAGGAAGGGAGTGATCGCATAGAGCACCCAGATTGGAGCTCGCGACGTGATCGAGGTGATCAGCAGCATCGCAGCGATGACCCAGACGACCACGGTCGGTATCGCGATCTGCCGCTGTCCGAACTTGTCGACGAGCTTTCCGAGGAGTGGACTCGCGATCGAAAGGGCGATGGCCTGTATCGCCGTGAGCATGCCTGCCAGGAAATAGCTTCCATAATAATGTTGGACGGAAATCGTGATCGTCATCCCAACCATTGGGAAAGGCATCGACGCTATGACCGAACCGACAGCAAACCGTGCCGTATGAGGTTTGCGAAGCAGCTCTGCGTATCCACCGAACAGTCGATGATTGATATCTCGTATCGCAGCGCTCATGTTGTTGCTCATGGTGCTACATGCCCCTTCCTGGAACCATGGATTATAAGAAATGCATGCCGCGGGATTCCTGTCTCGAATCCCGTTTCGTTGTCTGATACTATGTTCCGCGTACGCTTAGACCATGTTCGCTCTCGCCGACCCCACTGGGCGTGTTGAAGTTCCGAGGTTGCAGATGATGCGTTTCGAGTGGCATCCAGGCATGCCGCGGAAGTGGTGAGGGCATGCAGCAAGGCAGTTGGAACATATTCATTGGAGGTCAACGGTGCCAACCACAACCGTGAATTTCGTCCGACATGGCGAGGTCTTCAACCCCCGGCATGTGCTCTATGAGAGGCTTCCAGGCTTCCATCTCTCAGATCGTGGCAAGGAGATGGTGCAGGCCAGCGCAACGTTCATCGCCCATGATGAAGGCATGCGCGCTGCAGCCGCGCTCTATGCTTCGCCGCTTGATCGCACACGCGAGACCGCGGAAATCATCGAGGCGACCGTCGACCCCGTGCGTGAGTCATTGGGCATGCATGATTTTCAGATCACCTTTGATCCACGCTTGATCGAGGCGGGAAACGAGTTCCGTGGCACACGCATCGGCTATGGGAAGGGAGCGTTGTGGCGGCGAAAGAACATCGTCCTGCTTCGCAACCTCAGAAAGCCAAGCTGGGGAGAGACATATCAGCAGATTGCATCGCGTGTCAAGGATTTCACCTTCGAGAAGGTTCGTGAGCATCCGGGCCAGGAAATTATCGTGGTCAGCCATGAGTCGCCAATCTGGACCTTCCGGCACTTGATGGAAACCGGTCATCCAGAGCATAATATGCTGCGTCGCAAAACGGATCTCGCTTCGATCACTTCGCTCAGATTCGACAGCGACACATGCGCTTTGATCGATGTTTCGTATGCGAGTCCCGCGGCGGGGATGATTCGGTAAATCCTTTCGACCTCAATAAAGTGCATGGCGTTATTGTCCATGGCCCTGATGTAGCGATACTCTTGAAGGCATATGACCGTCAGGTTGCTGGGCAAGGGAGCGAAAATGACATTCGTTATTAAAGATACCGATATCGCGAGGGTTGCGTTGCTTGGATCGATTCGCGACGTGGCTGCCCAGGGGGCTGGTCTGTTGGAACTCTGGCCATTGCAGACAGCGCTGCCGTTGGAGAACGATGCCAAATACACCGAGGATCTGCAGGTGCGGATCACCCGCGAGGTCGCCCGCGTGCTCACCGGTGAGGATGTGACGATTGCCGATGCGGAATTCGTCTATGAAGGCGCGACGAGCATTCCCGGCAGACCGCAGTCGATCGTTGACGCGACTCTGGCGGCGAACGAGGCATACGAAAGGATGTCTGAGTATTCCTCGACCGCAGACACACAGTTGGTCATGGCTTCTGCGGGAGAGCTGGGCGTCGAGTGGTCTCAGGACGAGATCAGGAAGATCGCCGAGGCCATCGAGGTCATCGGCGCATATCTGACGCCGGATGGAAATGCATTGGATGCGGTCGCAAGCGTCGAGGCTGTATCCCAACGGCTGGCAAGTTCCCTTGTGGCTTTCAGCGCAATGGTCCAGCTGCTCGACATTTCGGACGAAAGGCAATGCACAAAGGTTCTGCCATGCGTCCTGTTCCTGAATGAGCTCGATGAGCGCCTCGGACTGCCACAGATCTTCCTGAGCGGAGAGCAATTGCACGAGTTCCTTGATGTGCTTGGGAATTCAAAGCAGAAGGCCGTCGACGCCGCACAGTATCTTGCCCCTCTCATCGCAGGTGAATGGGAGCGTCATCGCGACAAGGTGCTTTGGGACCCCGATCAGGCGAAGAAAGATGCCAAGGCAGAGGATGAGCGGAAGAACAGGGAGGCACTGGCCGCAAAATTCGCCCATGTCAAGGATGACGAGGGCAAGGAATCCGTCGAGCTATAGCGCCCGAGCTATAGCGCTGTGGCAACACAAGTTCGCCGCAGTCGCTAGGCATATGAGACATGTGAAGTATGTGAGGCATGTGAAGCATCCGGTGACCCATTCTCGCTGATATGCCGCACCAGCCCATGGGAATGCGTCGATTCCATTCGAGGATGCTTCGGAATCGACGCGGAATCTGGTGTCGCAAGGCATGCGACCTGAATCAGACGCGTCCAGAGACTGGACTCATTCAGTTCTGCCAGTTCTGTGTGTTCTGTGGATACTGTGCGGACTGCTGACCCTGCTGAGGCTGTGAAGCCTGGGGATATTGAGGATATGCAGGGTATTGGCCGTCCTGAGGGTACTGCTGATCAGACGAGAAAGGAATGTCCCGATTCTGCATGGGGTCGAAGCGTGCGCCCTGGGGCTTGCTTGGAAGACACATCAGAACGATGCCACTGACGGTTGCGGCAAGAAGTATAAGCAGACTCACCAGGACGGGAAGAGCGACTCCGGCAAGAACGCGGCCAATCATCTCGGACCCCATCGAAGCCTCGGACATGCTTCCCAATGACATCACGCCACCGATGATCGCAACGAACATGATGATCCCACCTATGACGGATAGGGCGAATGGCAGGAAGAACCACCAGCCGTTCAGATTCGCATCATGGAGCCTCCGCACCACTATGGAGATCGACGGCACGAGGGTGGCAAGTGACCAGACAAGATTCAAGCCAGTGGAAAGGCGGTCTCCTGCCGCCGCGAATATCAACGAGATTGCGAACGACACCAGAACGGTGAAGAGGTAGGCCCACCAATATTCGCTGCGCGACGCCCTGCCTGTGAAAGTGGCATATTTCTTGAAGAATCTTACGATGGCATCCTTTAGGCTGATGCCATACCAAGGGCGGTCGAGCGGTGGATTGAAGCCAAGCCTGTTCCCCTGCGCATCGAATTGTGGGGGAGTCTGCGGGAACTGCGGATTCGGAGCCCACTGATTGCTGCCTTCATAGCCGTTGTTCTGGAATCCGGGATTGTCGTAGTTGACATTTGCATAGTTCGGCGAGGCCTGACCGTACTGTGGCTGTTCCCCGTACTGTGGTTGTTCTCCATACTGCGGCTGCTGGCCTTGCTGAGATGCGCCGTACTGTGGCTGACCGTTCTGCGGGTTCTGTGGCTGACCGTATCGGTAGCCGCCCTCAGGGGGAAGACCATGCGCTGGCTGGCCTGGCGTCTGCTGAGCGCCTTCTGCCGGTTGAGATGCACCGGTCTGATCCGGTGTCGATTCCTGATGTCCGGGACGTTCCTGCGGTGAGGAACCACCATCGGAATCCAGATTGTCATACGGGTTGCTCATATGTTCTCCTCACATTATGTTCGATATGCCCAGCTTGTCCCTACGCACCCATTCTCCCAGCTTCGCACGGCTAAGTACAGCAAGGCGGAGTGTCAGGATGACGCTGTCAGTCGTCATTCGTCGCTCGAACCGATGCACAGACGCTCTGTCATGCTGATCAGGCCGAGAAGCAGAGCGGTGAGCAGGGCGATGACAAAGGTCGCGGCAAAGATCAGCGGCGTACGGAAGGAGTTGAACGCAGCCTGCAGCCATATCCCAAGGCCATTGCGCGCGCCGAGATATTCCGCCGTTGCCGCGGTTGAGAATACGTATGCGGCGCTGATGCGCAGACCGCTGAAGATCTGCCGTGCAGCCACACGCAGCGTCACATGCCACAGCGTCCACCATGGCGTTGCTCCGCATGTCAGCGCCACGTCCTCATAGAAACGTGGCACGGCCATGAGTCCGCGATAGGTCTGCACTGTGATCGGAAACAGGGCGAACGCGGCTGTGATGATCACCTTCCCCGTCGGTTCAAAGCCAAACCAGATGATGAACAGCGGCGCGATGGTTATCAGCGGAATCGTCTGTGCGATGGCTAGCAACGGATATGCTGCATCGTGGACGCTCCGCCAGAAGAACATTGCGATGCCAAGAACCATGCCGATCGCCACGGCGATGATGAATCCAAGAAATCCTTCATACGCCGTCAGCATCGTAGCCGGCAGCAGGGTCGACCACGATTCCACGGTCGCATCGGCAATCTGGCTCGGTGACGACAGCACCCGTGGCGATATGGAACCGCCTGACACCCAAAGCTGCCATAGGCCGAGCAGCAGGGCGACGGTCGCGCTCGCAGTAAGGGCTGCACGGACGGTCGATGACCTGCCGTGAGAAGCGCGCGTGCGCCAGGTGTGGGCCTGCCATCTGCGTGGATGGTTACTGGCGTTCGATCCGTGCCGATCCGAGTGCACTGTCATGCCGATGCCTATTGCTCGGCGACTTTCGCCGCCGCCTTCGCATATTCGTTGCTGGCCAGCTTGGTCGCCTTCGGTGCTGTGCGGCCGATCTTGCCTTGAGAATCCTTGTATGTTCCGGCCTTGTATTGGAACTCGAGATATTCCTGCGCCTGTGCCATGTTGGTGGTTCCGGGAAGGGTGGTCGACCCCTTCGAGGTCGTCCAATACCCCTGAGATGCGATCTTCTCCATTGAACGATGCACCAGCTTTGAACTGAGATTGGCCTCCTTCGCGCCACTTACGAGCATGTCCGCAGCCTTGTCGGGGTGCTTGAGTGCATAGTCGTAGCCTTTCATCGTGGCATCGAGGAAGCGCTGCAGGGCCTTGGCGTTGCCCTTCTTCGCAAGCCAGCTTCGTTTGACGGCGAAGCCGAGCTGGTCGGGATTTCCTGGAACCCCCCAATCCGAAGCCACGAAGCAGTTGAGGGCAGGGCCATTCAGCTCGCTTTCGACGTTCTCCCAAGTGACATAGAAGCCTCCGAAGTCTCCTTTCCCACTTGTGAGCGTGTCGAAGGTGTTGGTGCCGGCAGTGGCGGTCTGGAACTTGCCTGTGCCTCCGGCTGACTTGATCATCTGCCTGACCACGGCTGTCTGTTCTGCAGAGCCGAAGCTTACGAAGGTCTTGCCGTCGAGGTCCTTGGGAGTCTTGATGTCGGTTCGAGAGGCAAGCGAGCACCAACGCGCGACCGGCTTCTGCGTCAGGTCGAACACGAACTTCAGGGAGCTGCCCTGGGCATTGAATGCGGCGACATTGCTCAATGTGGTGAACCCTATGTCGGCCACGCCATTTTCAACCGAGGTCTCAGCTCCGGCCTGGGCGGTCGGGAGGATGTCGACGCTCACGTGCTCGGCGCTGTAGTATCCCAGCTGCTGTGCGACATACAGCCCTATATGGTTGGTGTTCGGCGTCCAGTCGAGCATGAACGAGATGTCGGCATCGCCCTCTGAGCCGGTTGAAGAATCGCCTGACGCCGCTCCGCAGGCTGTCAGCGCCGCAACCGCCGGCACGGCGATCATGCAGGCCAGAGCCCTTCGCAACGCCCTAGTTGAAATTCCCCTCATCGGTACACCTTGCTTCCTGCGCCTTTGCGCGCACTCTTCTGACATATGAGACGTGACGTGGGAAGGTGAGGAGCCCGCGCGACGATTCACATGCATACATGACGAGCCATGCATCGGACCGGTCTGCCGGGCGACGCCTATGGCTATCATCTATATCTGCACTCTATGGCACGGCTGCTGCCACCAACCGCGCGAACTTTCTACAGTATAGTGCCAGGCACGGCCTTGGACTATGGCCGGGATGGGGCTTGTCTCGGTGACATGTCGCGACACTCCGCTGAAGGGTTTTGAGAGTAGCGGTCAACACTATATCTAGTGATTACTTTGCAAAAAGACCATCTATATAGTGATTCTGATGGTAAGGTTGCCATGGAAGAATAAATAACACTGATGTAGTTTTGGGGTGAAGGTTATGGAAACACAGCTGCTGGATGATCAGGCGGATGCCGGGCTGAAGGTTGCCGCCGATGGCTTGGAGGGCACGCTTCAGGTAGAGAAGCGCGATGGCAGAATCGTTGATTTTGATGCGGTCAATATAGTCAATGCAGTCGCATCGGCATTCAAGGACGTCGATGACACCGTCGGGCCTCAGGAACATAAGATCATCGAGGAGATCGCCTCTCAGGTCGAGTCTGAGATTCGCGACCGCTATACCAAGCCGGCGAAGATAGAGGACATTCAGAATCTTGTGGAGCATGCCCTTGTCAACGAGCATCTCTATGACATCGCCCGGTCATACACGACGTATCGCCTCGACCGTGACATCCAGCGTTCGCAGGCCACCGATGTGAATGAGGCAGTCAAGAAGCTCACCAGCCGTGATGAAAGCATAGTGCGGGAGAATGCGAACAAGGACAGCAACGTCTATGCCACGCAGCGAGACCTCCTTGCAGGCGCCGTCAGCAAGGCATCCGCGCTCAAGATGCTGCCCAAAGAGGTATCCAACGCACATCTCAAGGGAGACATCCACTTTCACGATGCCGACTATTCCCCCTTCACTCCCATGACCAACTGCTCGCTGCCTGATTTCGGCGACATGCTGGCGCACGGCTTCGCTCTGGGCAACGCGATGATGGATTCGCCAAAGTCCATAGGCACGGCGACGACGCAGATCACGCAGATAATCAAGGACATCGCAGGAAGCCAGTATGGCGGGCAGACCGTGAATCGTTGCGATGAGATGCTTGTGCCTTATGCGAAGCTTGACTACAACAAGAACCACGATATGGCTCGCATGGTCATGCCCGACAACATGTCTGACGAGGTCGCCGACACGATCATCGACAACCTCAAGGCCCGCGAGCCGAAGTCGCTGCATTTCGAAGACAGGGCACCACTTCCTGCGGATGTTGCATTTGACAGGAACGCCTCTCACATTGAACAGGCGCGTGAGATCTATGCGAAGATCCTGACCAGGAAAAGCATCTATGATGCCATGCAGACCATGGAATATCAGATCAATTCCAACCGTGTCAGCAATGGGCAGACACCATTCGTCACCGTTGGATTTGGACTGGGGCTTTCCTGGTTCGCACGCGAGATTCAGCGCGCCATATTCCTCGTCCGGATTCGCGGCCTTGGCAAGGAACGGCACACGGCCATCTTCCCGAAGCTGGTCTACACCATCAAGCACGGAGTGAATGAGGACGAGAGCGATCCCAATTACGATTTGAAGCAGCTCGCGCTCGAATGCTCGACGAAGCGCATGTATCCAGACGTGGTCTTCTACGAGAACATCGTGAAGATAACAGGATCCTTCAAGGCCCCCATGGGATGCCGAAGCTTCCTGCAGGGTTGGAAGGATCCCAAGACAGGGAAGGACGTTGAGGACGGCCGCATGAATCTTGGTGTGGTCACCGTCAACATTCCTCGAATTGCCTTGGAATCGCACGGAGACAAGAATCGTTTCTGGAAGATATTCGACGAACGTCTTAACACCGCCCACCATGCTCTGCAGTTCCGCATCATGCGCTGCAAGCAGGCAACTCCGATCAATGCTCCGACGCTTTTCGAATACGGCGCATTCGGTCGACTCAAGCCTGGCGATAACATCGATACCCTCTTCCGCAACGGCCGCAGCACGATATCACTGGGCTATATCGGTCTGTATGAGGCAACGGCCGTCTTCTATGGCAAGGACTGGATGAAGAACCATTCCTGGGATCCCGAAGGCAAGGAATTCGCGCTGAGCATCGTTCGGCGTCTGAACCAGCTGTGCCAGCAGTGGGAAAGGGCGGAACGGTATCACTATTCCGTCTATTCAACGCCTGCGGAGAGCCTTACCGACCGTTTTGCACGGCTTGACAAGGATAAGTTCGGAGTCGTCGAAGGCGTGACCGACCACGACTTCTATACCAACAGCTTCCACTATCCGGTCTGGCTGAGCCCAACTCCCATGGAGAAGCTCGACTATGAGCGTGACTTCCCATACCTTGCCTCAGGCGGGTTCATCAACTACTGCGAGTTCCCGACCCTGCAGCAGAATCCGAAGGCCCTTGAAGCCGTATGGAATTACGCGGCAAGCATCGGCATCGGCTATCTGGGCACGAACACCCCGATCGACCATTGCTTCGAATGTGGCTTCGAAGGTGACTTCGAGCCTACCGAAGACGGGTTCAAATGCCCCGAATGCGGCAACAGCGACCCGAACAAGTGCAATGTGACAAAGCGCACCTGCGGGTACCTTGGCAATCCCGTCCAGCGTCCGATGGTTCATGGACGGCATGAGGAAATTGCCCATCGCGCCAAGCATATGGCGGGAGAGACGGGGCATGTCGTGCTTAAGGACGGCACGACCAAGGAATGGTGGGAAGACGCGGAGTGAACGCGATGGACACATTCACAACTTCATTCACCGATAAGCCGGGACACGCCTTCCGTCATGCGGTGCCCGGAAGCCGCGACTTCGCTCGCGGCGAGTCCGGGCGCGGTCCTGGTGTGCCATGCGCAAGCAGCAACAATCCCAAGGCCGGGCAATGGGATGGCCGGAAGATGAGCCAGCGGATCGTCGCCGACTACAAGCGATTCGTGGTGACCGATGGCGAGGGCATCCGTTGTTCGATCTATGTCAGCGGCTGCCCATTCCACTGTGAGGGCTGCTGGAACTCCTCGATCTGGGATTTCCGTGCAGGAAAGCCATATACCGCCGCGCTCGAGGATCGGATAATGGCGGATCTGGCTCTGCCATATGTGCAGGGCATCACGTTCCTGGGTGGTGAGCCATTCCTGAATACGCCGATTCTCAACCCCCTGGCACGAAAGATTCGCGCCCGGTTCGGTCATGACAAGGATATCTGGTCCTGGACGGGATATACATGGGAGGAACTGCAGCGCCCGGAGGAGACTCCGGACAAGGCCGAGCTGCTTTCATACCTCGATATCCTGGTCGATGGCCGCTTCATCCAGTCAGAGAAGAACCTGCTGCTGCAGTTCCGCGGTTCAAGCAACCAACGAGTCATCGATGTCCCGAAGTCGCAGGAACAGGGCCATATCGTTATTTGGCCACGACTGCATGACCAGAGACGATTCATTCCAGAAATGTACAACAAGGATCGCGCGGCCGGAGAAGGCACGGCTTCCTAGTTTTCAGTGTGCCTTGTTTCGGTCCCGGTTTTGGGAGCATTCGAAGGGAACTGTGTCAAGGAAGCTGCCTTTGCCGCAATGCTGCCTGACAAATGACCCAGGCTTCAGGCTCTGCGTGTTTGCATATGGTCCAGTCCCGTTGCCGCGGCACAATGGGACGCATGACTGATGATACAAATGATGGAAAAGTCGCGCTTCCCGAACATGTGAGAGTGCGTTTCTGCCCTTCGCCGACAGGCACGCCGCATGTTGGCATGGTGCGAACCGCGCTGTTCAACTGGGCCGAGGCGCGCCATACGCATGGAACCTTCGTGTTTCGCATCGAGGATACCGATGCTGCGCGCGATACCGAGGAAAGCTTCAACCAGATTCTTGAGGCCTTGGATTGGCTGGGCATCGACTGGGACGAGGGCGTCAACGTTGGCGGCCCGAACGGACCGTATCTGCAATCCGAGCGCGGCGATATCTATGCCGACGTCGCGCAGAAACTGCTCAAGGCTGGCTACGCCTACGAATCCTATTCGACTTCGGAAGAGATCGAGGCGCGAAACGTTGCCAACGGGCGTCCGAAGGCATTTGGCTATGACGGCTATGATCGCACACTGAGCGACGAGCAGCGCCAGGCCTTCCGCGATGAAGGGCGCAAGCCTGCATTGCGCATTCGCATGCCTGAAGAAGACATTGCATTTGATGACCTGATTCGTGGCCGGATCGAGTTCAAGGCTGGTTCGGTTCCAGACTATGTGATCGTGCGCCCGAACGGCGATCCGCTGTATACGCTCACCAATCCAGTCGATGATGCGATGATGAACATCAACGTCGTGCTTCGTGGCGAAGACCTGCTCAGTTCCACGCCACGTCAGATCGTGCTCTATCAGTATCTGATGAAGCTTGGCATAGCCAAGGAGATGCCTCTTTTCGGGCATATGCCATACGTCATGGGGCAGGGCAAGAAGAAGCTTTCCAAGCGCGATCCCGAGTCTAATCTGTTCCTGCATCGCGAGCATGGATTCATCCGCGAAGGTCTGCTGAACTACCTGGCCTTGCTTGGCTGGTCAATCGGCGCCGAGCAGGATGTATTCTCGATGGATGAGATGGTCAGGCATTTCGATGTGCGAGATGTGAAGGCAAATCCTGCGCACTTCGACATTGACAAGGCCATAGCCATCAATGCTGAGCATATTCGCATGCTCGATCCTCAGGACTTCCTCGACCGTTCAATTCCCTACCTGCATCGTGACGATGTGGTTTCAGCCGATTCATGGGATGCGCTCACCGATCGCGAACGGATGGTTCTTCAGGCTGCGGCTCCTTTGGTCCAGACGCGCGTGCGACTGCTGGGTGAGGTCTCCGGCATGGTCTCGAGTCTGCTCAGCAAGGTTGGCTACATCGAACCAGAGGCGGATGCACGCAAGCAGCTGAAGGAAAGCGCGGGCGAGGTCCTTGCCAAGGCGATCGATGCCTTGGAAGCACTGGATGCCGAAGCCTGGAAGACGGATTCCCTGCACGAATTGCTCACCAAGACATTGGTCGACGAGGGCGGATACAAGCCACGACTTGCCTTCGGTCCCATTCGCGTCGCCGTTTCAGGCAGACGCGTTTCGCCTCCGCTCTTCGAATCGATGGAAATCATCGGCAAGGATGTGACACTCGCAAGATTGCGTGGCTTGCAAAATCATCTCTGAGCATGTATATTTTTTATCCGCTGTGCTTTTTGCTTGTCGGTGTCGCATCGGCTGTGTGATGGGCCAGCGGATAATTGAATGATTATGGAATACGCCCCCATCGTCTAGCGGCCTAGGACATCGCCCTCTCACGGCGGTAACACCGGTTCAAATCCGGTTGGGGGTACGTAGGCGTATCATCCACGTTTGTGAGTGGAACGCTCATATTGGGGTATGGTGTAATTGGCAACACGGCTGATTCTGGTTCAGTTGTTCTTGGTTCGAGTCCAGGTACCCCAGCTCTCTGATGATTTTCTTCAATGTATTACATTCACTATGGCCTACTGTGCCGGCTTCTCCCGTGAAGCTTTGTTTCAAGTCGCGCGCATTTTCACTCGAGCGGGCAATCGCATTGTGCCAGCCTTGGTGACGGTCGGGTACCGGACTCTTTCATCATGTGAGTCGAACTATCTCACCTTATGGGTCACAGGGCGATTCATCTTGTTCGGATCAATCAATTTCATCGTTGTGCGTCAACAGTTACCTTCCCGAAGAGCCGGAGAATGCCAGGGCGATGGCCTGTGTCTGAACGCTGATGTTGAATGTTGTGACGTATCGAGTCGGTTATATGCAGTTGGAGGGAATGATATGTTCGTGCACAAGATTGGCGAAGGCCTGCCCCTGGTGATGCTGCATGGATTTCCTTTGGATCACCGCTCGCTCCTGCCATTCGAGGACTTTCTGGCAGACAAGGGTCAGTGGCAGCGCTACTACATCGATCTTCCCGGATTGGGGGCGAAGGGCGCAGACACGGAAATCCGAGGTGCACAGGATGTGCTGGAAAAGCTTGTCGAGTATCTCGACCGTGAATTCCATGGGCGGCAGTTCGCCGTCGTAGGCTACTCGTTCGGCTGCCTGCTGGCATCGGCGCTCGCTGCAAGGTATGGCAGCCAGATCATCGGCCTCTTTCTGCTGGCTCCGGAAACCATTGCTGTCCAAGAGAAGAGAAGCCTGGCGACGAAGGCCGCATACCAGGTGTCTGAGCTTCCTGGCACTGCGACGAAAGACGAGCGTGAAGCGTACGAGACCACGGCGATCGTCCACAGCGCAGAGAGCTTCGAGGCCTTCCGTCGCTATGTCTATCCAGGTCTTGCGATCAACGCGGACAATCCAAACGTGCAGGCTGTGATGGAACATCCCTCACTGGCCCATGCGCCGGAGAGCTATCTCAGGGAGTATCGCGAGCCCGTAACGATCGTAACTGCGCAGCACGACACGATGGTGGGGTATCGGGATGCCTTCCACCTCTATGAGACCTTGCATGAGGGCACGTACGCATGCATTCCCCGAGCGGGCCACAACATCCACCTGGAGCAGCCCGGAATGGTCGGTATGCTCTTCCAGAGCTGGCTCAAAGGCATCGAAAAGCACTGATGCGGATCTGCCGCTGAATCAGGATGCAGCCGTATAGAGGTGATAGAGCATCGGAGCGAACACAAGCAATCCGATGAACAGGATGAGCAGCCCCCATTTGAGCAGTGGTCTCGTCGCTCCATCCCATGCGGGCAGGTTTCTATAGGCTCTGAGTCTGAAGCTCATTCCTGCCAGGGCAAGAACAACGAATCCCGTCGCCGTGACCGCCAATCCAATCCAAAAGCCAATCTGGTACCAATCCATGGTCTTGATTGTAAACGACCGGTGTCCGGCGCGAATCCTTCGCCGGGGTGATTTACACTCATTCCTTTGTATGATATGCAAGTCAGCGTCGGTTTGCCCGTCTGTCATCCGTTCCCTGCGCTGGCTTCCCCAGCCAAAAATCAGTCAGAGGGACGAAGCGTGGCTGAATCCACAGGTTTTCCGAGCGCATCATAGATGGGCTTGCCACCCATCGCGTCATAGACAAGATACGAAATCAAGGTCGCAAAGCCAAGCGGCATCAGAAGGTCGTACGAGGTCATCTCGGTGACGAGAATGATTGCGGTCAGCGGGGCCTTGCTCACTGCGCCGAAAAGGCCGCTCATGCCTACGATGATCATGAGCGTCGCCGCATCGGTCCCTCCGGACCACAGCTGCTGCACATTCAGGAAGGCGCCCCATGAGGCACCTGCCAGCGCGCCCAGGGTGAGAATGGGCAGGAATATGCCTCCTGGACTGCCTGAGCCATAGGTGATCTGGGAAATGCCGAATCTCACAGCCAAGAAAACGAGCAGAACCCATAGGGCATGGTGCGAGTTTCCGATCGAGGTGACCGTCGCATTGCCTCCACCCAGCAGGTCAGGGGCAAGAAGACCAACGGGAATGGTCAGAAGCAGCGGAACGAAGGTGCGAACCGCGAGTGGAAGATGAAGAAGATCGTATGCCTTGCTGGAACGCAGCAGTGTCCACTCATATGCCCATGCGAGCATGCCCAGCAACACGGCGAGCGCACCGATGGACCAATACGATGAGATTGGCGGCTTGATGACATGGGGCAGTGAAAATACCGGTTCAATCCCAAAGATGCTGCTTGACACGGCATTCGCGCTCAGAGCAGCGGCCAATGATGCCAGCCCGATATTCAAGGTGAAACGGCTGTATATCTCCTCGGTGACGAAGAGAACCGCGGCGATCGGAGCATTGAACGCCGCGGAAAGACCTGCGGCGGCTCCGGCGGCGACCAGTTCACGCCTGTATGTTCTCGTTGTCATGGTGATGGCTGAGAAGCCCATGCCTACGCATGCACCCATCTGTATGCTTGGGCCTTCCCTGCCTGCAAACGCTCCGGGTCCAATGGCTAGGATTCCTCCGACGATCTTCTTCCACAGCACACGGAACCAGGGAAAATGCAAAGGAGCCGAAGAGCGCAGGCGCTTCTCCACGTCGGGGATGCCCGATCCCTTGATGAGAGGGTCGGAGCGGATCAGAGCCGCTATGCACCATCCAAAAGCGATGAAGATGACGATTTCCATGGCGACGATCCAGGGGCGGCCCGGAATCACGTACCTGTAAAGATGCATGACCGCATGCAACATGGTCTGCAGAATCAATCGGAAAACGCTTGCGACGAACCCTGCGGCCGCACCGACGACGACTGACCAGCCGACGAGCCGCGGGGAGACGGAGTGGTGTGAGGCGCTGCGTATTTTTCCCGTGAACTGAATCGCCGATTCTCTGAACTCTCTCCGCATACCAGCACGATATCCATGTGCCCAGACCTGTGGATTCATGCATCTGGCGAGATGGAAGTTTCGACCATATGAAAGGAAGCGCCATCTGCCGGTCATACGGCAGATGGCGCTTCGGACTGTTCATCCGGTGAAGTCATTCGGGACTCATCGGTGACGTCGCCTGTATCGGATCGGATCCGATCATATTATGGCAACGATGCTCGTTGGCTTTGAAACCGAATCTAGCTGCTCGTGCGTAGGGTGCATCAGGTTCGTATGCCAGATGCATTCCATCAGCGGCTGACGCAGCATGAATAAATCGTCCTTGCGATCAATTCTGGTTTGCTGCATCCTGATCTGCAGGTGGAACATCATAGTTGACTTGATTTGCGGTGGCGGGCGTCTCTATTGGAGTGTCCTTCTTCGAGTGCTTCACTGTCGGCACTTCAGGATTCGAGGGGACCGGAGCATTGTTCAGTGGCACTCCGTTAACCTTCTTCTGGTTGCTACCCGATGCGTTTTCGGCTGTATTCTCGGTCATGCAAACATGCACCTCTCTCAATTGACTGACATCTTCTTACCCAGACAATGCTAGACGGAAGCGTCTGTCTGTCCAGCATCAACACGGCTCTGCGCTTCTAGCGTGAAACGATCAGCCGTTCAGAGGGAATTCATCCTCGCTACGGTGCGATTTCACATCGATTATTCCCATGATGAACAAATGAGTGTATAGTCGGGGCTGATAGCAGAGGGATGTGCCGGAGGGACCGACACTGAGGTTTGTTGGAACAATTATTCAGATTATATATAGATGCACGATTGCATCGATAGATAGTGGATGAGAAAAGACATAAATAATGCATACAGGTATGAGAATTCAGTCAAACAAGGTACAGAAGTGGCAGCTGGCGAGAAGCATCAGCGCCGAAGACAAGAGTTTCAGGGCGAATGTCTCTGAAGTTCCCGCATACGAGTTGAAGACCAAGGCCGCTCGCGGCTTTCATGACATTGGGGTGAACTTCACCAAGGCAGATTTGGACGAGTACATCAGCAGTGTGCTGAGCGGGAAAGACTACCGTTTCGTAATCACTTTCTGATTCGAGGCTTCTGCTCCCAGCCAGTCTGGCTGCGACGGCTTCGTTTCAGTGACACATTCATGCGCGCATCACCATGGTGATGCGCGCATCGTGCTTTCCGTGCCGCCTTGAATCGTCCAGTGAATCGTCCAGTTAACAAGTTTTTGGCACTCCGTAGAGTAGCAGGGCATGAAAACGGCATGTTGGCTGTCCACATTGCAACGATTTCATGGGTCTATACCTTGGCAAGTGCCAAAAACTTGCAATACGGGCAGCTGGCCGCCGGTCCACGTCACAAAACTCTGCGTGATGCGGGCAATTGCCGCGACATGCATGCACGAAGGCATGCAGAGAGCGTGAATCACGGAATCGTGGTCGATCGGGTTCTTGGAATTCATATTCGCATGGCTGTCCGAAGTGAAGTAGTGTGGAAACATGATTGAAGATCGTCTCTCGGGTGCTCATGCCAAAGCCGTTGAGCAGAATGATGGAAGGGTTCCGGTGTCGATTTCTGCGAGACTCGGACGCTTGCAGTTTCATAATTCCGGCAAGTTCAGAGTGCTGCAGCTTGCAGACATCCAGGACGGGCCGACGATCTCTCCCGATACCGTGAGCCTGATTGAGGCCGCATGCGATGCTGCACGGCCCGATCTCGTTGTGTTTTCAGGCAATCAGATAGCTGGTTATGACGCGGCATATTCTCGGACTTTCCGCAAGCGTCGATGGTCGACGGCATGGGATGGGGTATATGCGGCAGGGCGCAGCGTGAGTTCATGGGTGGGCAATGCGATCCAGGGAGCATCGCAGATGCAGCAGGGCGAATACGACACTCAGAATCCTGGCAGTGCTTCAGGTGGACTGGACGCCGATGCGGCGAATCTGGAGGATGCCGAACGCAAGCGGGACATCGCCCGCACTCGCGACATGGTGCGTAGAAGCATGCAGCAGTTCCTCGCGCCGGTCATCGACCGCGGCATTCCATTCGCTGTGACCTATGGCAATCACGATTTCCAATGCGGCCTGGGTACGGCGCAGATGGATGCGCTGTACCGCGAATTTCCAGGATGCCTGAATCCGGAATCAACGGTTGCACAGCCTGAGCGACCGCGTTCTCTGGCTGGCGCCGGTCTTCCAGATCAGATTGCCTATGCCTGCGAGCCCGGCACTTTTGCACTGCCCGTGAGCGACGTGGATGGGCACAGCAATGTGATCGGAATCGTCCTGCTGAATTCAGGAGACTATGCGAAGGAGGGTGGATACGGCAATCCGAGTGTCGAGAGTCTGCGATTCCTGCAGCAGGTTCCTCGCTCCATAGGTGTGAAATCCACGGTCTTTCAGCATATTCCGCTGCCCCAGTTCTATTCATTGCTGAAAGAGGTGCCGTCCACGACAGCCTACGCCGTTCAGGGATACAGAGGTTATGACCGGCAGTGCTATGTTCTCGATCCTTCGAAGACCCTGCCAGGGAGCTACCTTGGAGAGGGCATCAGCTGTCCTGACAGGGATTGTGGGGAATTTGACATTATGAAGCGGTCGCAGGGGTACGCTGCAGTGTTCGCAGGACATGACCACAGAAATGGATTTGTCGGCACCGATGGGGGAATCATGCTGGGGGCCACGCCCACCTGTGGTTTCGGTTCCTATGGCCCGGTTCCGCGCAAGCGCGCCGCCAGAATGTTTGAATTCGACATTCGGCATCCGGACAATCCACGGACGCAGCTCCTGGAGTTCGGCGACCTGGTCGGCAAGCCTCGTTCTCACCGTGTCTATACCTTTGCCATGAGCCATATCCCTACATCGACGGGAGACGCCGTGAATCTGCTGCGCAAACCAGGTTTCCTGGCGGGCGCCGCCGCTACGATCGCAGCGCTTTTCGCTTCGCTGCGCGCTGCCGGACGAAAGCAATAGCCGGATTTCGATGGTCGAGCAAGACCGTCGTGACTTGGGTGGACGGGGACGATCGCTCGACAAGGTCAGAGGGCGGATCAGTTGTTGTTCGAGGCCTTGATGAGGCTGTCGCTGAGATACTTGCCTGCTGCCATGACCAATGGCGCAAAATGACGCCCAGGCGTGGATGTCAGACGCTGGGTCGGGCCAGAGATCGAGATTGCGGCGATGACGTTGCCGCTGGCATTGCGTATTGGCGCAGATATCGAAGAGACTCCCTGCTCGCGCTCGCTGGATGATTCGGCCCAACCTCGTTTGCGCACTGTCGCAAGCTTTGCGGCAGTGAATCGTGCATGACGAAGTCCGCGATGGATGCGGTCGCTGTCTTCCCACGCAAGAAGGATCTGAGCTGCGGAGCCGGCCTCCATCGAAAGCATCGCTCCGACGGGGATGGAATCGCGCAGGCCGCTGCTACGCTCGACTGCCGAAATGCAGACGCGCTGCTCGCCCTGACGGCGGAAGATCTGCGCCGATTCGCCGGTCCGGTCAAGGAGCGTCTGCAGAATCGGTCCGGCTGCAGTGAGCAGACGATCTTCGCCCGCAGCGGCGGCAAGCTCGGCGAATCGCGAACCGAGGACGAATCGGCCATGGGCGTCACGCAATACGAAACGGTGGCGCTCAAGCGCTATTGCCAGACGATGTGCGGTCGGGCGTGCGAGACCGGTCGAGGTAACCAGCTGACCCAGTGTTGCCGGACCAGACTCCAGGGCATCAAGAATTCGAACCGTCTTGTCCAGAACGCCGACTCCCGAATGAATGGCTTCGCCTTCGTTCTCGGAACTCTCGATGGTTCTGGAACTTTCGATGGTTCTGGAACTCTCGGTGGAGACTGAGGGAGAGGCATAGTCGTTAGGTTCTTTTTCTTTGGGGTCAGCTGATGGAGAAGTCATATTTGGATTATGCCATCTCAGTATGTGAAATGCAAAAGTCCATTTTTTGGAGCACGTTCCATACTCGGGAGATAGACATGAGCATTGAGCGTGATGCGCGTGCATATGAAGCAATGCAGGATAGGCGCAGGATAGGTGGTTGAGATGGGAACGACTTTGGCTGAGAAAGTATGGGCCGACCACTTGGTTCGCAAGGGGGAGCAAGGGTCGCCGGACCTTATATACATCGACCTTCAGCTGATGCATGAGGTGACGAGTCCGCAGGCCTTCGAAGGGCTGCGTCTGGCAGGCCGTGGATTGCGCAGGCTTGATCTGACCATCGCCACCGAGGACCATAACACGCCCACCGTCGATATTGACCAGCCGATCGCGGACAAGACCTCGGCGAAGCAGATTTCCACGCTCGAAAGTAACTGCAAGGACTTCGGCGTGCGGCTGCATCCTTTGGGCGACGCGGACCAGGGCATCGTCCATCAGGTGGGACCTCAGCTTGGTCTTACGCAGCCGGGAATGACGATTGTCTGCGGCGATTCGCACACCTCGACTCACGGCGCATTCGGCGCCTTGGCATTCGGCATCGGGACGTCCGAGGTCGAGCATGTCATGGCCACGCAGACCCTGAGCCTGAAGCCTTTCAAAACCATGGCGGTGAACGTGGACGGGGAGCTGCCTCAAGGGGTTTCGTCCAAGGACATCATTCTGGCCATTATCGCGAAGATCGGTACCGGCGGCGGCCAGGGCCATGTCATTGAATACCGTGGCAGTGCCATCAGAGCCCTCTCGATGGAAGCAAGGATGACCATCTGCAACATGTCCATCGAGGCGGGCGCGCGAGCTGGAATGATCGCGCCTGACCAGACCACCTTCGACTATCTGCAGGGCCGCCCTCATGCTCCGGAAGGTGAGATGTGGGATAGGGCGGTAGAGTACTGGAAGACGCTGAAGACAGACGAGGATGCGGTCTTCGACAAGGTCGTCGATCTCAACGCGGATGACCTCTCACCATTCGTGACGTGGGGCACCAATCCCGGGCAGGGCCTGCCCATCAACGATGCCGTTCCCGTTCCAGACAAGATTGCCGATGCGGACAAGCGGCGTGCCACGACGAGTGCGTTGGCGTATATGGGTCTGAAGCCTGGAACCCCCATCAAGTCGATAGCCGTCGACACCGTGTTCATCGGTTCCTGCACGAATGGCCGCATCGAGGACCTTCGCGCCGCGGCTCACATCATGAAGGGTAATCACAAGGCGAAAAACATCCATCGTGTCCTTGTGGTCCCCGCATCGTCTCGTGTACGTTTGCAGGCAGAGCACGAAGGTCTGGATAAGGTATTCAAGGAGTTCGGTGCCGAATGGCGCAACGCGGGATGTTCGATGTGCCTGGGCATGAATGCCGACAAGCTGGTTCCCGGCGAGCGGGCGATCTCGACGTCCAACCGCAATTTCGAAGGGCGTCAGGGCAAGGGGAGCCGCACGCATCTCGCTTCGCCAATCGTCGCTGCGGCGACTGCGATTCGTGGAACGATCAGCAGTCCAGCGGACCTATAACTGCAAAGACACATCACTCATCACTCATCACACATCAGACCATGTGAAGGAAGCCGTTCATGGAAAAGCTCACGGTAATCACGGGAACAGGAGTGCCATTGAGGCGCTCGAACGTGGATACGGATCAGATCATCCCTGCCGTATTCCTGAAGCGCGTGACCAAGTCCGGATTCGAGGATGCCCTGTTCTACGCCTGGAGGCGCGACCCCTCGTTCATCCTGAACCAGAAGGAATATGCAGATGGAAAGGTGCTCGTCACCGGACCGGACTTCGGCATCGGATCATCGCGAGAGCATGCCGTATGGGCATTGCACGATTACGGTTTCCGGGTGATCATCGCTCCTCGCTTCGCTGACATCTTCTATGGCAACACCGCAAAGAACGGCGTTCTGGCGGCGATCATGCCCATGGAATCCATAGAATTGCTATGGAAGCTTCTCGAAGAGGAGCCTGGACGCAGCATCACCGTCGATTTGCAGTCCCGCACCGTCCAATGCGCTGATGTGACCTTGCCTTTCCAAGTCGATGACTATACGTGCTGGAGACTGATGAATGGCTTCGATGACATCGATCTCACCCTGCAGCATGAAGCGGACATCACCGCCTACGAGAAGATGCGCGCCGTGAAGTTCCCGTTCAAGCCGAAGACTCTGCCTGCAAGGCACCTTCCGGAAGAGCAGGTCAAGTCCGCACATGAGGAAAGCATCGACTGGGCGGGTCCCTTAAGCGCACGCGGATAGCAGACTTCAGGTTCTGAGCGCTTCGTCAGGTATAGACTGCCAGGAATCGTTGGAATTGTGTTGCCGATTCAAGGTTTTGGAGTGATTTATACTTGACGAAGTTCTCAAAACGTGAATGATGGCTTCGAAAGGTGCAATGAAATGGGTCGAAGGCTCGAAACTCCGATGTATGACGTGAATCTCAGTTATGAGGAGAACTATCGACGCGGGCCTTTCGGCGCATATGCGCAGGCGTTGCAGCGAGAGGATTCGAACGACAGGGTTCTTGATGGGAATCGAGAAGGCGAATCGAAGCTGTCGTCATTCCTCGGTTTCGAAGTGAGGAAACCGTTTGGGATTCCGGCCGGGCCATTGCTCAACAGCCATTTCACCGACGCGGCTTTCCGTCTCGGCTTCGATATGTGCACCTATAAGACGGTGCGTTCACGGGCGTGGGCGTGCAACCCCTTTCCTAACGTATTGGCGGTTCATGCCAAGACACCCACTGGCTTCATCTCTGCAGGGTCGCCTGAGACCGAAGCGGGGCTCATCGCCGATACCAGGTATGAACAGCCGCTTTCCATCTCGAACTCATTCGGCGTGCCTTCGCAGGATCCAGATGTGTGGCAGCCTGACATGCAGCTGGCGATGGAGCACTCAGGAAAGGGACAGCTGCTGATTCCAAGCTTCCAAGGTTCGCGCACGTCCGATATGAGCACAGCGGAATATGTCGATGACCATGTGACTGCCGCAAAGCTGGTTATGGAAACCGGCGCGAAACTGCTTGAGATGAACACGAGTTGCCCCAACGAAGGTCCGGGCCGCTTGCTTTGCGACAACCCCGATCTGGTCGGTGAGATATGCGAGTCGGTGAAAAATGAGATCGGAGACGTGCCGCTTATGATCAAGCTCGCCTATGTCCCCGATGACGACACATTGAAGCATATGCTTGACGTGACCGTCGGACGCGGAAGCGTGCAGGGCATCGTCGCCATCAACACGATTTCGGCGCGCCTGGTCGATGCTCAAGGAAGACAGGCGCTCCCCGGTGCCGGGCGGGATCGCAGCGGTGTGTGCGGGCATGCGATTCTTCAGGCAGGGCTCGAGATGGTGGCCAGGCTCAGTTCCATTCGCAGGCGCGGCGAGTATGACTTCTCGATCATCGGGGTCGGCGGAGTCAGCGATGCGGGAGATTACGAACGGTACCGGAGCAATGGCGCCGATGCCGTACAGGCTGCGACGGCGTCCATGTGGAATCCGAAGCTGGCTGCTGAGATATCCCGCTGAGATATCCTGCTGAGCTATTCCGCTGGGCGTCTAGAAGATGCAGCGGTTCTCAGCTGGGACGGACGGGAAAGGTCTCCCAGCCAGGTTTCACAGGCATTGCCGGCGGTTGCATGCCCCCGGTGATACGGCATGTTGTGCAAACTGTGAATACCGTTTTGGCTTCAGGCACATTTCACGCGCTCACCACATCGTGTGTGGCAGACTTATGGGGTAAATGAAATAGAAGAGGAGTCGACGTTGACCAGTGTCAAGCCGGAAGATGATGTGTTGCGAGTTGTTGGGGGCAGTCCTCTTGAAGGAACCATCAAGGTTCGAGGCGCCAAGAATTTCGTCAGCAAGGCCATGGTCGCCGCGTTGCTGGCACCAGGCGTGTCTGTTCTGAAGAACGTTCCTGAGATCCGTGACGTGCAGGTGGTCTCTGATCTTTTGCGCCTTCACGGAGTCAGCGTCGACGTGCAGGCCAGGGATGGTGTGGTCTCCATTGATGCATCGCACGTCGAACTCGCCGACGTCGCCGATGTGGACACGCTATCGGGATCGTCGCGCATTCCTATTCTTTTCTCCGGTCCCCTGCTGCACCGATTGGGTGAGGCATTCATTCCGGCCCTCGGAGGGTGCCGGATCGGCAGCCGACCGATCGACTTCCATCTTGAGACCTTGCGTCGTCTTGGAGCGACTGTGGACAAGGAGCACGAGGCCGGCATACATATCACGGCTCCCGATGGTCTGCACGGCGCGAAGATTCACCTGCCCTATCCATCGGTCGGAGCAACCGAGCAGACTTTGCTTGCAGCCGTTCTTGCAGAAGGCAAGACCGAGCTTTCGGGTGCTGCGACAGAGCCCGAGATCATGGACCTCGTGGCCGTTCTGCAGAAGATGGGCGCTCAGATTTCCGTCGATGTGGATCGCACGATTCGAATCGAGGGCGTCAAGTCTCTCAAGGGATTCACGCACAACTCACTGCCTGATCGCATTGAGGCCGCCAGCTGGGCTTCCGCTGCGCTTGCAACGCGTGGCGATATCTTCGTCGAAGGTGCCAGTCAGCCCGAGATGATGACCTTCCTGAATGTGTTCCGCAAGATCGGCGGTGAATTCGATGTTCGTGACAACGGCATTCGCTTCTGGCATCCGGGTGGCGATCTGAAGCCGGTGGCCATTGAGACTGACGTGCATCCAGGATTCATGACTGACTGGCAGCAGCCGCTGGTCGTTGCCCTGACGCAGGCCAAGGGCTTGAGCATCGTGCATGAGACGGTCTATGAGAACCGTTTCGGTTTCACGAAGCCCCTCGTTTCGATGGGAGCCACCATTCAGCTGTACCGTGAATGCCTTGGATCGCTTCCATGCCGCTTCCGTCAGCGCAACTTCAAGCATTCTGCGGTCATCTTCGGACCGACGCCACTCAAGGGGCAGGATATCGACGTTCCTGACTTGCGCGGCGGCTTCAGCCACCTTATTGCTGCTCTGACTGCAAGCGGCCCTTCGACGGTGCATGGAATTTCTCTGATTGACCGCGGATATGAGGACTTCCGAGATAAATTGGCAGCGCTTGGCGCTCAAATTTCCTGATTGCAGACCGAGATTGTGAGTTTTGCGGCAATTCCAAAGTAGCAGGGCTTAAGAAGCTTGAAACGCGCACGGCAATAAGCCAAAAATCGCGATTTATACTTCGCAATTGCCGCAAAACTCACAATCTCGCCGTGTCGCCGGCAATGAGTCTGTCAGGGTCTGATGGACAATAGGAATATGGTCTCAAAGGGAAAACCCTCACCGCGTTCGGCGGTCAAGGCGCTGTCTGATGCGCAAGTTGCACACTTATCCAAGAATCACAGGCTCATCGATCCGACTCGGTACTATCCGACCGGAGAGCGTCGACCGAACATGATCGAGATCGATGCGCAGAATCCAAGGTCGACGGACCGCCTCTTGGCGGGAGTGTCTCTTGTGATTCGCGCAAGTTGCAAGGTGAAGGCATGGGGATTGGAACGAGTTCCCGAAAGTGGCGTATTCATTACCGCGGCCACGCATGCCACTCAGTTCGATGTATTCGTGCCGATGATGTCGCTATTCCATATGGGCCGCAGGCCAAGATATATGGCCAAGGCCGAAATGGCTAGGTGGCCGATAATCGGACGATGGTTCCAGCTTGTCGGCATGCAGCCCGTCCCCAGACGAACAGGCAAGGCGAAGCTGATCGAAGAGGAGTCGGTGAATATCCTCACATCCGGGCGTCCGCTGACAATCTGGCCCGAAGGTACCGTGACCCGAGATCCATTGAAGTGGCCGATGACGCTCAAGCCAGGGATTGGATTCATCGCTCTCGAAGCCTCAAGACGTCTGGGCAGGCAGATTCCGCTGTTTCCTGCCGTCACATGGGGTGCTGCATCAATAAACCACTGGTGGCCTTGGCCGCGAAAGAATGTGGTCATGCGCTATGACCGTCCACTTGACTATGCGGATCTCCTGAAGGACATGGATTCCTGGGGGAGCGAACCGCCAAAGGCTGCGATAGTCGAACTATCACAGCGTCTACGAGAGCGCATGGAAATCGTCATGCAGGAGATTCGTGGCGAGGAGCCTCCCGAGGAGGGATTGTGGGATTATCCCACCATGTCACGCAAACCCCGCCCGAAAGTCGATAAGAGGTATACCATCGAATGAGTAAAAGCCCGATGCATCCATGCGCATGGAACATCGGGCTCTGGCGAGAAGGATCACGCAAGGCGAATCCGCCGATCGGGCTCAAGGTAAGGAGAGGATTTTGCATATAACCGTTCTGGGAGCAGGAGCTTGGGGAACCACTTTCGGCAGGGTTATGGCTGATGCCGGCAATGAGGTCATGATGTGGGCGAAGGAGCCGAACATCGTGTCTGACATTCAGGACAACCACCGTAATGCCTCCCGGCTTCCCAGTGTCGAGAAACTGCCTGACACGATGACGGCCACCGGGAATCGAAGGGCCGCCGTCGAGAATGCAGACATAATAGTCGTTGCAATCGCGGCGCAATTCGCCCGTGTCGCCTTGCAGGAATTCACACAGTTCATTCCCGATCGGGCGATCGTCGTCTCCCTGATGAAGGGTATCGAACGCTCGACGGGCAAGCGCATGGACATGGTCGTTCGTGAGGCCTTGCAACTTCCCGAAGACAGGTTCGCAGCGGTATCGGGACCGAATCTGAGCAAGGAGGTCGCCGATCGAAAGCCCACTGCGACGGTTATCGCCTCGGCCAATCTCGATGCCGCTCGTACAGTCGCCCATGCCTGTACCACCGCCTATTTCAAGGCCTATACCTCTCAGGACGTCGTCGGGCTGGAACTGTGCGGATCGTTGAAGAATGTGGTCGCGCTTGCGGTGGGCATGTGCCGTGGCGCCGGATACGGTGAGAATACCGTTGCAATGGTCCAGACGAGTGGCCTCGCCGAGATGTCGGCTCTCGGCAGGGCCCAGGGCGCCATCGCCGCGACCTTCTCCGGACTTGCGGGAGTCGGAGACATGGTTGCCACCTGCGGTTCCCCGTTGAGCAGGAACTATACCTTTGGCTTCAACCTTGGCAAGGGCATGGGAGTCGATGAGGCCACCAAGCTGAGCAATGGGGTCGCCGAAGGCGTTCCGACGACCGATGCGATGCTCGCGCTGGGCAGGAAGCTCGGCGTGAATACCCCGTTGGCATCCGCGATGAGCGATGTGCTCAACAATGGAATTTCATGTGCAGATATGCTTTCGGAACTGCTTGGCTCATCCGAAATGTGATAGAACCAGCCAAGGCGAGGTCAGGATCAATGCGAGCTTTGACTGGCGGATCGTTGGACTGATGTGAGTTTTGGGATTATCGGTGTGAAGGAGAGACATGGCGAAGAAACGCATTGTTGTGCTGTACGGAGGCGTGGCTGACGAGCATCCTATTTCTTGCATTTCGGCGGCAAGCGTCCTGCGCGCAATCGATACGGATCGCTACGATGTGATTCCTGTCGGGATTACCAGGAAAGGTCAGTGGATTGTCGACGGAGAGGATCCCAAGGGCTGGAAGCTAGGGGATTCGAATCTTCCAAGCGTCGAGATCACGAAGAGGTCAAGGCCGGTGCTGCTCGATCCTGCACTTGGTTCGGATGGTTTCTTCGCCGGCGAGCATGACGATCTGAAGAATCCCGCCAACGGCTACGGCACCAACTTCGTGAGCATGAGCGACATCGATCCCGGCAAGCACAATATGGTATGCACGCTCGGCCATGTCGATGCGGTGTTCCCGGTGTTGCACGGACCCTATGGCGAGGATGGGACGGTTCAGGGCCTCTTTGAGATGATGAACGTGCCTTATGTCGGCTGCGGCGTGCTCGCATCCTCGGTGTGCATGGACAAGCATTTCACCAAGATCCTGCTCCGCGCCGCGGGAATAGACGTCGCGCCCTGGGTTACCTTCGACGCCCGTACATTCGATGCAGATTCACAGTTCGGGAACAGTGCCGATTCCATGCTTGCCCAGGTCCGGGAGGCAGGATTGCATTACCCTCTGTTCGTCAAGCCTTCAAGGGCTGGGTCGAGCTTTGGAGTGACCAAGGTCGAAGGCTCCGACGCTTCGGACGAGGATGCGGCGAAGCGGCTTGCGGCAGCTGTCTTCGAAGCCTCGCACCACGACTGGAAGGTACTTGTCGAAGAAGGCATCGACGGCCGTGAGATCGAATGCGCCGTCTTGCGCGACGTCCCTTCCGAAGCGACGCGCACAAGTCTGCCGGGCGAGGTCGTGCTTGACTCGCGCAGCAAAGGCGATGACGATGCCTTCTATGATTTCGACAGCAAGTACATGGATGAATCGGCATCGCATGTCGAAGTTCCCGCGAATCTTCCACAGGATGTGCTTCAGCGGGTGCGTTCCGTCGCCGGAAAGGCCTTCGACGCGGTTGACGGCATGGGTCTGAGCAGGGTCGACACCTTCGTCAGGCCAGACGGCTCCGTGATGGTCAACGAAATCAACACAATGCCTGGCTTCACCTCGATTTCGATGTATCCAAAGGCTTGGGAGGCCACAGGAGTCGAATACTCGAAGCTGATCACCATGCTGATCGAGGGAATTCTCCGCTAGCTCACTGCATCCTGATGCCCACTGCCGGGCATCGGGATGCAAGTCGTCTGTGATGTTAAGGCTTGTGATGTTGAGGCTGCGATGGCGCGTCTGTGATGCCGAGGATGCGACTGCAACATCATGGTGACATGAAAATTCGCAGAGGAATCATGCTCCGTTCATCTTCATGCGTGCATGGGTTTACCTTTCGACCCTACCGTGGGATGTCGTGGTTCGTGAGAAGCACAAATCGGTGCAGGAATCAGGCTCGGGCGGTCACAGGGTTGAATATGAAGAGTCCGTTGTGTACGGATGCCGTCCGGGAATTCCTCATATGAAAGGATTACCGTGTCATCGCTTCGCAAGATTATGACGGTTTCAATTGCAGCTCTGCTCAGTGTGAGCAGCCTTGCTGCGTGCGGTACGGCTTCGGCAAGTGGAACGACCAGTTCATCGACGAGTTCGAATGCAGAAGCCTCAACAGCTACATCCTTGAGTGATTTCGGGTCGATGTCAGCCCTTGAAAAGGCGGCAGAGGCCGAAGGCAGTCTGAACGTCATCGCTCTGCCTCATGACTGGTCAAACTATGGCGAGGTCATTGCAGCGTTCAAGAAGAAGTATCCCAAGATCAAGGTCAACGAGGCCAATCCGAATGCCTCCTCGAAAGAGGAGATCGACGCCATCAAGACGAATGCGGGAACCGATGCCGCTCCTGACACGGTTGACGTGGGTCTGGCAGTCGCCGCTACGAGCACGAAGTACTTTGCGCCATATAAGGTCAAGGCCTGGAGCTCGATCGATTCCAGCCTGAAGGAGAAATCGGGACTGTATACCGCAGGGTATACGGGAATCATGTCAGTGGGCTGGAACAAGACCAAATACGGCAGCATCACCAAGCTGAGCGACCTGTTGAAGTCCAAGTTCGCCGGGACTGTCGCCCTGAACGGCAAGCCAGCCGAGGCGGGCGCTGCGTTCAACGGCTTCCTCATGGCAAATGCGCTGTCCGGAGGCACGCTCACCAATCTCAAGCCAGGTCTCGCTTTCTTCAAGAAGCTGGAAACCGCAGGCAACCTCACACAGGTCGATGTTACCGATGCGACGATCGATTCCGGACAGACTGGTGTCGTGTTTGACTGGACATACAACCAGGAGTCCTACCAGAAGAGTCTCAAGGCCAAGGGCATCGACTGGGAATACAAGACGTTCCCGAAGGCACAGGTCGTCTCGTACTACAACCAGGCGATCAACAAGCAGGCGCCTCATCCAGCCGCTGCACGTCTGTGGGAGGAGTTCCTCTATTCCGCACAGGCTCAGAATCTCTGGCTCAAGGGCGGCTCCACACCAGTGCTCCTGACGCAGATGAAGAAGGATGGAACGGTCAACAAGACGATCCTGGCCGACCAGCCACAACTCACCGGCAAGGCAATCTCCTATACCAATGACGATTCCACGAGAATCACCACATGGTTGCAGAACAACTGGGACAAGACGATCGGTAACTGAGCAATCATGAGTGGATTTTCTTCAACGAGTTCCACATCACCTGCCAGACCGCGAAGGCAAGACAAGCCTGCGCGGTCTGGTGGCATTGGGACCTCA
Organism: Bifidobacterium sp. WK012_4_13; assembly: GCF_041080835.1. Classification (NCBI taxonomy): domain Bacteria; kingdom Bacillati; phylum Actinomycetota; class Actinomycetes; order Bifidobacteriales; family Bifidobacteriaceae; genus Bifidobacterium; species Bifidobacterium fermentum. The sequence goes on along the minus strand of NZ_CP129683.1, from coordinate 1,246,922 downwards.
TTGCTGCATCGTTCAAATGCGCGCACGGCAGCGGTGACGCTGCCATTCTTCGCCTACGTCGCCGTGTTCCTTCTGCTGCCGACGGTCATCGTCATCGTCGGCGCCTTCAGGTCGCCGACAGGTGCATTCACCGTCAACAATCTTCGGAAATTGGCCGAAGCCAACACCATGCAGGCCTTCGGCATTTCGATTGCAGTCTCCGTGACCTCCGCGATCGTGGGTGCGGTGGTCGGCGCGCTCGCATCCTATGCGCTTGTCATAGGCTCGCGGCCAAATGGAGCGCTGAGACGTATCATCGTCGCCACCTCCTCTGTGCTTGCGCAGTTCGGCGGAGTCATGCTCGCATTCGCATTCATTGCGACCATCGGCATCAATGGCATCGTCACCATCATGCTTCATCAGTTCTTCCATGTCACCGTCAATCCGAACTGGCTGTCAAGCCTGCCAGGCGTCATCACGGTGTATAGCTACTTTCAGATTCCGCTTATGATCATCACATTCCTTCCGGCGGTGGACTCGATAAAGCCGCAGTGGAGAGAGGCGACTGAATCCCTGGGTGGAAACACGTGGCAATACTGGACGAAGGTCGCATTCCCGATTCTGCTGCCGCGGCTCCTGAGCTCGTTCCTGCTCTTGTTCGCCAATGCGTTTTCGGCGTATGCGACTGCGGCTGCGCTCTTTTCACAGCGTTCGTTCCTGGTGCCGCTGATGATTCAGGGCGCAATCCGTAATGAGATGGATCCGAACCAGCAGGGGTTCGCTCAGGTGCTGGCGTTCGCCATGGTCGTAGTCGTCGCTCTTGCAATGGTTGCAAGTCGGCTGGTGGAAAAGAGGTTCGCAAGATGGCAGTGAAACCCGTGGCACATGCAATTGCACAGAAATCCTCGTGCCCTGTGCGCAATGAATCGGACCATGCGGCAGAGCGAGACGTGAGCGGCGCGGGGGCGGCCACCTTGGTACCGACAGGGAGGAATGACAGACAGAAGTTGGGACGCGACGTTCCTCGGCTGAGGGCCAGGAGGCTCAGGCAGCAAAATATCATCAAATTCGTCATCATCGCGCTTACGCTGCTGTTTCTGCTTGTCCCACTCTTGGCGATGCTGCTGTTCACTGTGCGGCAGCCGCTTTCCGGTCAGTGGAGCTTCTCTGCCTGGCATGCCATTTTCACGGGCAATGGTGACGATCTTGGAACCGACATGACGGTGCTCTGGCAAGGAGTCCGCATCTCGCTCGCGCTGTGTCTCATCACCGTGGCGATCATGCTTGTTCTGCTGCTTCCGGTCATGGTAATGACCTATTTGAATTCGCCTATGCTCGCGACGGTCGTCGAATGGGTCAGCACCCTGCCCCTTACGATTCCTGCGATCGTTCTTGTCGTTGGCCTTGCACCCATCTATCGCTGGCTTTCTGCAGACCTGCTTTCCACGAATCCGATATGGCTTTGCTTCGCATATGTGATTCTGGTGATGCCCTTCGCATATCGTGCCCTTGCGGTGGGTATGAAATCCATCGATCTACGCACTCTCGTCGAGGCCTCTCGTTCCCTTGGCGCATCCTGGAGCAGGGTGTTCTTCCGGGTGCTCATACCAAATCTTTGGCAATCGATCCTCTCGGCCTCGTTCATCTCGCTTGCCGTCGTTCTCGGCGAATATACCGTCGCATCGCTGCTCGGGAGAGTCAACCTCCAGGTTGCGCTCTATCAGCTCGGACAATCGAATTCTCAAATATCCACGGCGATGGCACTGCTTGCATTGCTGTTCGGCATAGTGCTGCTCGTCGTGCTTGACATCATCGCTGATTCCATCAGAAATCGAAGGAATGCATCATGACCGTAAAAGATAGCGGGGTCAATTCACCCATGGACACCAAGACGCAAACGGAGACGTCGTTCTCGTCGAATCGAGGGGCGTTCGCCGTTCCAGAGCACAGGCATGAGGCGGCAACCATACGCGAGGCCCTGAGCGTGCTTAACGATTCGAATTCCACGGGCGGTGGCGTGCAGCTTCGCAATGTCTGCAAGACATTCGGTGGCAAGGCCAAGGCTCTCGATGGTTTCAACCTTGACATCAAGCCAGGAGAGATGGTCGTCCTGCTTGGACGTTCGGGCTGTGGGAAGACGACTGCACTGCGGGCGCTCGCAGGTCTGGAAGACATTGATTCGGGCCAGATTCTCGTCGGTGGTCACGATGTCACATCCGTTCCGGTGAATAAAAGGGACATGGCGATGGTGTTCCAGGCTTACTCGCTTTTCCCCCATATGACGGCATTGCAGAATGTGGAATTCGGATTGGAGATACGCGGAATCTCCAAGAAGGAACGTCGCAGCAAGGCTGGCGAGATGCTTGAGCTCGTCGGACTGTCGGATCAGTCGAATAAGTACACAAGCCAGATGTCCGGCGGTCAGCAGCAGCGTGTTGCCTTGGCGAGGTCCCTTGCGATATCGCCTCGGGTTCTGCTGCTTGATGAACCCCTTTCGGCGCTTGATGCCAAGGTCAGGGTTTCACTGCGAGAGGAGATCAGACGCATACAGCTGGAGACGGGCACGACGACGCTTTTCGTCACGCACGACCAGGAAGAGGCCCTTGCCGTGGCCGATCGGATCGGCGTGATGAATGACGGGCGGATCGAACAGATCGATGCTCCTCGCAACCTTTATCAACGGCCAAAGACCGAGTTCGTCGCAACATTCATCGGTCTGACCAATCGACTGCCTGGAATACTCCAGGCCAATGCAGGCGAGGCGCTGGTGCTCGGACAGCGCGTTCCTCTGGTTCCGGGTTCAGTTTCAGGATCTGACGGCGACAGCGTCACCGTGCTTGCAAGGCCTGAGACCTTAGGCGTGAGCTTGATGCAGGAAGTCGAATCCGTCGGTCAGCTTCAGGGAAAGAGAGACGATTCGTCGGCCGGAGCGCTGGCAACGGTCGTCGCGATTCATTTTCTTGGAGCGATCGTCCGCGTCGAGGCGCGTATGCAGGGAAACGAGAGTGGACGGCGCAGACCGGACGATGTCGGTCAGGATCAGACGATCACCATTCAGGTTCCTTCCGGAGATCTGCCTCGAGGGCTTGCACGCGGATCCATCGTGAGCATCGTTCCCAAGGCGATTCCTGCGCTCGCCGTCGCCTAGGCTCATCTGAGGCTCAGGCCTTCGATGAGCCATGCGCCCCGGCATGGTCTTCACTCGGCCGCGCCAGAGACCGTGCCGCCCTTGCGCAGCGTTGGCATCACACTGGTGAGATCTGGTGAGATCTGGGGAGATGGCTGCCTAGGCGTTCTGGGAATGCAGATATGAGTCCAACGACACGCGGGCATCATGGACGATGCCGCCATCGGTCGAGAAATGATCGATGGCGGTGGGCTTGTCGCCATATCCCAAGGAAACATAGGTGGCGCCGTGCTGTGAAGATTGCCGGATGCCACGTTTGGCGGAAAGGTGAATCGAGCATGCTCCCGCCTCCATGATGGAGGCGATGTCCTTGACCTGAACTCCTCCGCCACACAGTATGGTCATCGTGCTGCCGCTCAGCGAACGGGCCATGGAGGCGATGGTGGCGATGCCCTCTGCGGCTGATGCGCCTCCACCGGATGTGAGAATCCGATTGACGTCAAGGCCGGAACTCGCCAGACGGCGGACCTCTGCAGCAGGGCTCTCGCTTCGATCGATCGCTCGGTTGACGGTCACCGTCACATCGGGCTTGCACTCATGGGCAACGGCTATCAGTGTGCGCAACGATTCAATGTCGAGATGCCTGTGCTCATCCAATGCACCGATGACGATTCCCGAAGCTCCCGATCTGAGAACCGAACGGATCTCTTCTCCCATGGTGTCCATCTCGTCCTGGGAATATAGGAAATCGCCCGGACGCGAACGGATGAGAGCGTGAACTGGCACGCCCAGGGCGACGCACCGGCGAAGCATGCCATCCGACGGCGTGAGGCCGCCAAGTTCAAGGGCGCTGCATAGCTCTATCTCATCGGCTCCGTTCGCCAATGCGATGGCGGCCCCATGCGAGGACGTGACGGCGATTTGCAATATGTGCTCGTATCGAGCTGTGGCGGATTCACTCATCGCCATGTACCGTATCGCCCTCATTCGACGGGGGAATGATTCTCGCGTGAAGATCGGGGGTGAAATCACCCTGGTCGAAGGGATACATCGGATGCGATATGCGGTGGTGCCCGAGACGCAGCAGATCCTGATCGACGCCACCTGGAGTCAGCGCCATGATCCAGTCCCGAGCCATTTCGAACAGCTCCGGCTCAAGATAGCCGATTTTCACGAAGACCATTCCCGCTTCCCGAGGGCTGAGACCCAAGGCGGTGAAGTCACTCTCATGATGGTACGGCTTGCGCAGCTCGGTGACGATCACGTATAGATTGCCGACCTTGATGACGACTTCGACAAGGGCGTCGACATCGCCTTCGTGAATGGAATGGACGGTTCCCGTAAAGGTCACCGGTCCCTCGTGGATGCTGTCGACCTCTGCGCCTGCCGTGACCGTGACGGTCGCGCCCACTCCGGCATGCAACGCCGTCTCCACTGCCTGTGGTCCCGGAATCGAAGCATACAGAGTCGTTTTGTCGCCATCAATGATGCGTGGGTCGTTGAGCAGGCGTTGCAACGTCCATGTCACGTCGCCCGCTCCTCCGGCGGTGGGATTGTCGCCGGAATCGCTGATGAAGTATGGAGAGACCTGACTGGACAGACCCTTGTCTACGCATTCCTCAAGCGTGCCTGTCGGTGCCACGAACTGGAAGGAATCGTGAACCGACCAGAATGAGCTGGCAAGTCGTTCCGCCTGCTCGCATACCGTGCGCTCATCGTCGCCGGTGACCACGATCGCAGCATGGTTTCGGGGCTCGTCAGCCCAGGCATAGCCTATCCAGATGCCCGCATCCAGAATTCCCTCCTGCTGTTCGACGAGCGGTACCTGTGCATAGAGAGACTTTGCAGGCTCTATGCGGGTGGACGTCTTCTCGCCGGGAAGCAGCACGGGAACTGGTATCCATGCCTTGATTGGCCTGCCTTTGCCAGATTCGAGTCGTTCCACGAGATTCCTCGCCGCGCGTTCCTTGGTGTCCATGGCATCTTCGTGTGGAGCCATGCGATAGCAGGTTATCAGGTCAATCATGTGGGCAAAGCGTTGAGATACATTGCCGTGCAGGTCCATGGAAGTGGAAATGAGCGTATCTGGCCCCACGCAGTCACGTATGCGTGAGAGCAGCACGGATTCCGCGTCATCAAGACCCTCCACCGTCATCGCACCATGGATGTCGAACCAGAGTCCATCAAGATGCGGCATGGCTTCAAGGCGCTGGACCATTTCAGCCGTGAGCTCCTCGAAGCCCTCGCGCGTCACGATTCCTCCAGGAAGGGCCTTGCCGACCAGGGCAGGATGCCAATGTGCCGCCTCCCGCAAAGGGCTTCCCGGTGACATGAATGGATACAGGTCAAAAACCTCATCGCCACGGTGAGGATGAAACGCAGCAGCGTCGGTTCTCGCCGGCGAGAATGTGCTGGCTTCGATGCCAAGTCCGGCGATGGCAATCTCAGGAATGTTGTGTTTTTCCATTGTCTATGGTTCCCCCATGTCTTTGGATGATTGTTTTTGGATGATTATTGCCGCATGAACGTTTGCATGTCGTTGCGCAACGCCTGCTGAAGCGCGAAGACGCCGGCACCGATGAATTCGGCATCGATGCCGGATTGCGTCCGCTCGATGGCAAGGCCCTTCATCACGAGCGGATGGCAGCGTTGTCTGATTTCCTGCTGGACAGCGGATATGAACGGCTTGAGAGTCGAGAAGATGCCGCCAATGTAGACTGCCTCAGGATTGAAGAAATTGACGGATACGGCCAGAACCTGACCAAGGTATGCCCCTGCCCGGCGCAGTGCTGACACGACTTCCGGGACATCCCGCCTTGCGAGATCCACGACATCCATGGTCTGTGAGACGGCTATCCCAGCCTCGGACAGCGTTCGCACCAAGGCATATCCGGAAGCCACCGTTTCAAGGCAGCCCATCTGTCCGCATGAGCAACGCAGCGGATTCGAGTCGACGACTCTGACATGAGTGATGTCGCCTGCCTCATTCCATGCGCCATGATAGAGATTGCCTCCCACTATCACCCCCGCACCGATGCCAGTGCCCACCTTGACCGCAATGAGGTTGGAATGCGAGAGCCGACGGAATGAGCTCTCACCCACCGCCAGAAGATTGGCATCGTTGTCGACGGTGACCGGAACGCCAAAGTGCTCTTCGAAATGTCGACGAACTGGGTATCCATCCCAACCTGGCATGGTAGCCGGCTGGTTCGGCGAACCTGTATCTAGATTCACCGGTGACGGAAGTGCGATGCCTATGCTTCGGAACGATCCCGAAGCCTGCGAAAGAACTGATTCGAAGATGGAATCCAGAGCCTGCAACCCAGGTTCCGGCCCTTTGAAGGTATCGAACTGACTGGTTCGCACGAGTTCGGTAGAACCGCCGTATCTTGCGATGCCAGCACGGACATGATGCCTGCCGATATCGGCGACCAGGGCGAATTCGTCGCTATGGGAAATCGCAAGAACCTGTCTCGGCCTTCCGCCGCTGAAGCAGACGGAGCCCTCGTCGCTCACCAGACCCTGTCTGATGAGCGACTGGACGGTGTCCGAGATGGTCGAGAGCGGCGATCCGGTGAGATGGGCAAGCTCCGTTCTTGTGTTGGCCTGCCCGCTTGCGAGCAGGAAGAGAATATGCTTCGAACTGTTCTTGACCACGGCTCGCCTTTTTGTCATATTTCAATGATGACAGTTCTTTGTAACCGTGAAAAGCGTGGCTGGTTTCTTCAATTCCGTAGAAACTTGCAATTTACGGCAATGGGTGCTGTTCGATTTGTATGGACGATATCTTGAATTCATCCTTAAGCCCAGACTGAAGAAAAGGATGAAAGATGAAGGGAAACAAGAAAATTGCAATTGCGACAGCCGTTGTCTCGGCTCTCGCAATGCTGCTGTCCGGATGTGGCGGGAGCAACGGTTCCAGCCAGGAAGCATCCTCGAAAGATGAAATAAACTATGCCCTGCCCGCGGATTTCACTCCCAACTGGATCCTGCCCATCGGCAAGGCAGGCAAGCTGAACACCAACAACATATCGATTGCCGCATCCCTGTGGGAGCCTCTGGTCGCCTATGACGGTTCGACGGGGAAGGTGGCCTGGCATAAGGACGCAAGCATCGCCAACGATGTGAAGTTCGCGTCCGACGGCAAGAGCGCCGAGATCACCCTTGCCGATCGCACGTGGAGCGACAATGAACCGATCACCTCCCGTGACGTCGAATTCTGGTACAACCTCGTCAAGGCGAACAAGGCCGATTGGGCCAACTACAACGAAGGCTTCGCTCCGGACAATTGGACGAGCCTGAAGATAATCGACGATACGCATTTCACGCTTACCTTCGACCGCACATACAACTCGGAATGGATGTTGGCGAACCAGCTGAGCATGATAACGCCGCTGCCTCAGCACGCGTGGGACAAGACAAGTGATTCCGGCAAGGTCGGCGACTATGACACCACGACCGCAGGAGCGAAGCAGGTCTGGACCTATCTCAACGATCAGGCCGACTCCGTGAGCAGCTACGCCACCAACAAGCTGTGGAAGGTGGTGTCTGGCCCTTACACGATCAAGACCTTCAGCACCTCGGGGAACGTAACCCTTGTCGCCAACGCCAAATATGACGGTGGAGAGAAGGCACAGATCAAGACGGTCAATCTCCTCCCGTTCACCAGCGTCTCCGCTGAGGAGAACGCCGTGCGCAGTGGGCAGGTGGACTATGGCTACATCAGCCCGACCAGCGTCGCCAACAAGTCGCAGTTCACGCAGCTTGGATACAAGGTAGTTCCATGGAATGGGTGGGCGATAACCTACTTCCCATACAACTTCAACAATCCGACCATGGGAGCCGTGTTCAAGCAGCTCTATGCGCGACAGGCGATTCAGAAATCCGTCGATCAGAAAAGTCTGATCTCCACAGTGTTCTCAGGAATGGCCACGGCGGGGTATGGCCCGATTCCCCAATCCAGCTCATCGTCGTTCGTCTCGTCCAAGCAGAAGAGCAACCCATACCCATTCTCCAACTCCAAGGCGAAGGCATTGCTCACCGCGCATGGCTGGAAGGCGGGAAGCGATGGAATCCTGGTCTGTGAGAACGCGGGGACCGGAAGCGACCAGTGCGGCGAAGGAGTAAAGAGCGGAACGAGATTCTCGATGCAGGTGCTTGCCCAATCGGGATCCGAGGTCACGGACAACGAACTCCTGGCATTGCAATCGTCCTTCAAGAAGAGCGGCATAGAGTTCAAGATCAAGAAGGCCCCGGTGAACACGGTGCTTGCCCAGACGCCTCAGTGCACCGCGTCCGAGGCCATCTGCTCCTGGCAGCTGTCGTACTTCGGGACCATGGGCAGCTGGTACTTCCCGGCGTATCCGACTGGAGACTCACTGTTCAAGACCGGTGGCGGATCGAACTTCGGCAACTATTCCGATGCAACGATGGATGCCGCCATCGATGCGACGACTCAGTCGAAGGACAACAGCGCGATTCAGTCATACAGCGAGCTTGGAGCGGAGGAGCTGCCAGTCGTATGGCTTCCTGAGCCTGATTACCAGATCTCGGTCATCAAGTCGGGGATCACGGCTCCCCAGGACACTCTGGCGAACTTCCACCCCGCTCGGTGGTCGTGGAGCAAGTAGTCATCAAGGGGAGAAGGCCCGGGAAGGATAGCAGCAAATATCATGCAAACATTCTGGTATATAGTCCGGCGGCTGTTGCAGGCAATATTCGTCGTCTTCGTCGTGACGGTCGTCGTGTTCTGCCTTCTCAGGGCCCTGCCCGGAGGACCCGCCCGCGGCATTCTGGGTGCGCAGGCCACTGCGGCGCAGATAGCCGAATTCAATAGGCAGCAGGGCTTGGATCAGCCGTTGTTCCAGCAATACTTCATGTATCTGGGCACGCTGATCCATGGCAACCTTGGAACCTCATACACGCTGAACACTCCGGTTGCGACGCTTATCGCACAGCGCCTTCCAAAAACGCTGATCCTCACCATCATGTCAACGATCCTCGCACTGGTAATCGCGATCCCGCTGGGAATGTGGCAATCATGGAGACGGGGACGGGCGGCTGACTACGTCACCACGACAGTGGCACTGGTGCTGTATTCGACGCCTGTCTTCTTCCTCGGCATCCTGCTGATCATGCTGTTCTCGCAGGACATCCCGCTGCTGTCCTCACAGGCACCTCAGGGGGATGGCATTGCGGTCATCTTCGAGAACCCTGCGGCAATGGTATTGCCTGTGGTCACGGGTGCCGCCGGGACTCTGGCCGTTTTCTCAAGGTACATGCGTTCGGCGACGGTAGAGAATCTGCAGGAGGATTATGTGAGAACCGCCCGCGCAGTCGGTACCCCTTCGCGTGCGATTCTGCTGAGGCATGTGCTGAGAAATTCGCTGACCCCCGTCGTCGCCATGCTTGGCTATTACATCCCTGTTATTTTTGGAGGTTCCCTGGTGGTCGAGCAGCTGTTCAACTTTCCGGGAATGGGCCTGCTGTTCTGGAATGCGGCGCAATCATCGGATTTCCCGGTGCTGCTTGGCTGCGTGCTGGTTATTTCGATAGCGACCGTATGCGGAACCTTCCTCGCTGACATCGCGCAGCTGTTGATCGATCCGAGAGTGAAGGGAGACATGAAATGAGTGCCACAAGCGCTGCTGCCGCGCAAGAGGACAGGCGGGTGAAGCATCTGCTGCTTCGTCGATTCATGCGCAATCGAGTCGCCGTGGTCGGTGCATGCATCATCATCGTGTTCGTTCTGTTCGTGCTCATTGGTCCGCTGGTGTATCGAACCAACCAGACCGTCACCGATCTGGCCAGCGCCAACCTTCCGCCAAGCCTCGACCATATCCTCGGCACGGATGCGGTTGGCCACGATGAACTCGGGCGGCTGATGTATGGTGGCGCGATTTCCCTTACCGTCGGACTCTCCGCTGGAATCCTGGCCACGATCCTGGGAGTGCTGTGGGGTGCGATAGCGGGATATGTCGGAGGAATCGTCGAAAGTGCGATGATGAGACTCGTCGATGCGGGGATCGCTATTCCCGCACTGTTCCTGCTGCTGGTGATATCTGCAATCGTGACGCCGAACGTCGTCGGACTCATTCTGATAATCGGATTCACATCCTGGCTTGTACCCTCGCGTCTGCTTCATGCAGAGACCCTGCATCTCAAGGAGGCCGATTCGATTGCGACGCTTCGGGCATTCGGGGGAAGCCATGGACGTGCGATAGGACATCATATCCTTCCCAATGCGATGAGCACGATAGTCGTGGCGGCAACGTTCCAGGTCGCCGATGCCATTCTGCTGATCGCCTACGTGTCATATCTGGGTCTGGGCGTGCAGCCTCCCCAGATCGATTGGGGAGGGATGCTCAGCTCCGGTCTGACCTCGATGTACAGCGGAAGATGGTGGCTTATTCTTCCGCCTGGCTTGTCAATCATTCTCGTTGTATTTGCGTGCAATGCTGTCGGTGACGGATTGCGAGACGCGTTCGAAGTGAGGGGGAGATAATGAGCGAAGTGCATGGTCGCGGCAATGGTGATGAGAGGGATTGCATGCTGCGGATTTCCGATCTTCGAGTGTCCTTTTCGACGGAAGCGGGACTGGTTCCTGCGGTAGGTGGTGTCGACCTTCAGGTCCACGTGGGTGAGACGCTGGCGATAGTCGGCGAATCCGGGTCGGGCAAAAGTACCGTGGCCCTGTCCGTCATGGGGTTACTGCCAGGGTCTGCGAATGTGAGTGGAAGCATGAATGTCGATGGTCATGAGCTTTCTGACTGTTCCGAAAGACAGATGAATGAATTCCGTGGCTCATTGATGTCCATAGTGTTCCAGGAGCCTGCCACCGCTCTGAATCCTCTGATGCGTGTGGGCGAACAGATTGCATGGACCATTCGCAACCATGATGCGAAGGTGGATTCCAAGGAAGCCTTGGAACGCGCCGAAGGGCTGCTCGAGCAGGTTGGGATTCCCAATCCTCGGGAGCGAATGAAGTCGTATCCCTTCGAGATGTCCGGCGGTCAGCGCCAGCGCGTGGTCATCGCGATGGCGATAGCCAACAGGCCAAAGCTCCTGATAGCCGACGAGCCGACCACAGCCCTCGATGTCACCGTGCAGGCAGAGATACTCGATGTGCTGAGGGAACTTTCAAAGCGCAATTCCATGGCTGTGCTCTTCATCACCCATAACATGGGCGTCGTCGCGGATGCCGCCGACAGCGTCGCCGTGATGCATCATGGAACGATCGTCGAATCCGGTTCGGTCGATGACGTGCTGCTGCATCCGCAGCATTCGTATACACGCCTTCTGCTGTCCGCAGTGCCGCGTCTGCGCGTCGAGGGCGAGAGCGAGGTCGAGGGCAAGGACAGCTCTCGAACGTCAGTCGTCGATCGTCCAGATGGTTCGATCGTTCAGGCGGACCATATGGAGATCACCTTTGGCAAGGGCAAGCAGGCCGTCAGGGCGTTGCAGGATGTCAATATCACGGTCGGCGAATCCGAGACGGTCGGTCTTGTGGGCGAATCAGGTTCGGGGAAGAGCACGGCGGCCCGGGCCATCCTCGGCTTGCACGCCTTGAACGGCGGTTCGATCCGTCTCTTCGAACACGATACGGCGAAGCTCCGTGGCAGGGCCAAGCGTCATCTGCGAGCAAGCGTGGGGGTCGTCCTGCAGGATCCGGTCGCATCGCTTGACTCGAGAATGAGTGTGTTCCGCTGCATCTCTGAGCCATTGGACGTTCACATGCGTCTGTCTCGACATGAGAAGCGCGCGATGGTGGCAGAGATGGTCGACGCGGTCCAGCTGCCGTCGACGGTGCTTGACCGCGCTCCAAGGGAACTGTCGGGTGGCCAGCGTCAGCGCGTGAGCCTAGCGAGGGCTTTGATTCTCAAGCCGAAGCTGCTCGTAGCCGATGAGCCTACCAGCGCGCTCGATGTCAGCGTGCAGCAGGTCGTCCTCGACCTCCTTGGATCCCTTCGTGATGACCTCCACTTCTCATGTCTGTTCATCTCTCACGATCTGGCGGTCGTTCAGCAGATGACCCAGCGCGTCTATGTCATGAAATCCGGGCGAATAGTTGAGTCGGGAAGGACGCAATCCACCCTTTCGCACCCGAAGACGGACTACACAAGAAAGCTTCTGGATGCAGTGCCTGTTGCGAATCCCATCGTGCAGCGGCAGAGACGAGAGCGAATGGCGAGGTGACGTCATGAGCCATGCGCGATGGCGTCTCGAGCGATGGCGTCTCGTGCAGTGACGTCATGGAAGTTGAACGGTAAGCATATAAGGAGACAGTCGATGGGCGAGGTACTTGCTGGAATCGATGTTGGTGGTACGAAGACGCAGGCAATCATATGCACTCCCGATTATCGAATATTGAGGCAAGGTTCGGTAGGCACTCCCGCGAAGGAGGGTGGTTCGAGCATGGTCTCGGCGGCTATCGCCCTTGTCGAACGGCTGTTGGAGGACACCGATGCGTCATTGCGCGGTGTTGGGGTCGGTGCGGCGGGAATGGTGGATCCAAGCAAGGGCATGGTCACCGTCGCCAGCAATTCCTTCCGTGGCTGGGCGGGTTTTCCGGTGACGAAGGTGATCGCCGACCACTTTGGCGTTCCCTGCGCCATAGACAACGACGTCAACGCTTTCGTCCGAGGCGAGGTGACCACAGGTGACGCGCGGGGAAGAAGCAACGTCCTCGCCATCATGCTCGGAACAGGAGTGGGCGGAGCCCTCTGGATGGATGATGCCCTGTTCCAGGGTGAGACCGGCGCCGCGGGTGAAATCGGGCACATATCCGGGTTTGGCAATGCGCCTTGCACCTGTGGCGGGCATGGGCATTTGGAAACCGTGGCATCTGGCAACGCGATTGCAAGAAGGTATAGCGAGATTTCGTCGGCTTGCGTAGGCAGCGCCAGGGATGTCGCCGATCTGGCGCGTGGCGGCAATGCTCATGCGAAGCTCATATTCGAGGAGGCAGGCAGAGCCATAGCCCAGGCAATGTCGATGGAGGCGGGGCTGCTGGACATCACGACCTTTGTTCTTGGCGGTGGAGTGTGCCGATCCTGGGATCTGCTTGAGGAGTCGGTGCGCAGGGAGCTTTCGGTGAATCCACCATTGGGAAACAGACATTTGGATATCTTTCCATGCGCCGACAACGTCGCTGCAGTGTCCATCGGAGCAGCCACGCTTCTCGCCGTCTGAGGCCCGTCTTCCTTCGCTGCACGGCCGAGGTCGTCGAAGCATGCGGCGAAGGGTGCGGCGAGGCATGCGACGTCGCCGTGGGTGTCAGCCCGCAAGGAAGTCCTCGCCCGCTATGGAACGCGTGACCAGATCCTGCAATGTTGACGGCAGGACCTCGGGCTTGGCGAACACCCATATCTCGCCTTTGATCCCAGTCACGTCGAATCCTTGGAATTTGACCAATGCTGGCTTGTCGGGAAGTACCAATCCGTTGGTCACGCGGGAGACCTTGGCCAGGATGGTCTGTTCGACGATTGCTGGGTCCACGTCGCCTCTCGTCACGAACGGGACGCGTGTCAGAGCCTCGCCAGCCAACGTCATTTTCTCGAGCGATGACGTGTTGAGCAGGGAATTGGGTATCCACATCTCTTCGCCGGCACGGTCGATCACGATGGTATGACGCCATGTCACGTCCTTGACCGTGCCGGTGATTCCTGCAATGGAAATCAGGTCTCCTGGCTGAACGACCTTGCCAAGCATAAGCCCGAATCCTCCGACGATGTTGGAAATCGTATCCTTCAGGCCGAACGACACGGCAAGGCCGCCAACGCCAAGAGCGGTCGTCAAGGTCGTCGGATTGATGCCGAACACTGGCTCGAGCACCATCATCGCTCCGATGATCCAGATGATGCCAATGACGATGTTGACAAAGAAGGTCGCACTTGGAATCTGCGAATGCTCGAGCAGCCTCCATAGCGCCTTGGATGCCGCATATGCGATTGCCGCGGTCGCGGCCAAAACGATCGCAAGGAAGATGATTCGGTTCGCATTGCTCGAAAGCCAGGCCTGCACCACACCCAGGAACTGTGACATATCTTCCTCTCGTCGTTTGCGACATCGATTGCAGCATATTCATCCCGTACGATACTCGGAAATGATTATCGCATGCTGAAAGCTCGCTATGGTCGCAGGAATCGCTCGTTGCACGGTGCCGCGAGGTGTCTGCCGTTCCAAGTCGGCATCATTGGAGCGGCGTCATGGGGATCTGCCACCATTCTTTGCTCCATGGGGACTTACCAGGTGAATGGTTCGTAGCAGATGTCGTCCGAGCGCACTCCATGGGCAAGCAGCATGCGCCGTATGGACCGGAGCATCGTTGCAGGACCTGCAATGAGATACAGGGCATCGTCTTCCATCGCATGCCTCATCTCAGCGGAAGAGAAGCGCCCGACCTTGAGCTGCGCGTCGCAGCTCTCCGTCTGGGCCCATCGTCGAATCTGATCCGCATACAGCAGCTGATCGCCGCTCCTTGCGGCATACATGAAGTGCATCCGTCTGCCCTGATTTCCATAGCTCATAGCGACAGGCACCAGGGGAGTGACTCCGATGCCACCGGCAAAGATGACAATCGGTCTGTTCGCGGAATGCTCCTCTATGAAACGCTGATATCTGCCATAAGGCGGAATCATTCGAGATTGCATGCCGGGAGCGGCATTGGCGACCAATGTCCGAGTGAAGTCCCCGTCACCACGGATGGCGAAGCTGACGATGTCGGTCCTTCCCTGGACGCTCACGATGGAGAAAGGATGGAACTCGTGCAGCTTTCTCTCCCTCGGGAAACGGATGAATGCGAAGTCGCCGTTCTCCCATCTGCCCCGAAGACCGTGAACCTTCATGGTGATCTCGACGGTGTTGGGCGCGATTCCTTGCACCGATTCGATTTCACCTCGGTATGAACCGAATCTCTGATAGAGCTTTTCATAGGCATACGCGATTGCGACAAGCGCCGAAGCGGCATAGAAAAGAACCATGAAAGGCGTGATCGCCCTGATGTAGCTGATGAGATTGACATGGACGAAGATCAGGACGACGGCGATGACGTTGATGCGATGAAGCCAGACGTTGAGTTCATGGTGGAATATGCGTTCCAAGGCTCGCCGGGCATTCCCCAGAATCGAGAATCTGGAAGACAGCCAGCCCGACATGAAAACCAAGGACCAGACGCCAAGGAAGGCAAGGATGTAGAAGGCTGCATTTCCGGTGAGGGCAATCAGGCCATAGGAATTCATCAGGGACTTGTGCGCGAAGGCGAGAATGATGGCCAGAAGGCTGAGAATGCCATGCACCATGTAGATCTTTGGCAGGCCGATGAGACGGTCAAGCCATCTCGGGCGAGTGCTCATGTAGATTGCCGACAGCATCCAGCAGTATGCGATGGCTCCCACAAGAATGATCCGCGCCGAAGGTTCATAGAGTGTCGGCAGGCCGCGGCTGAGTAGCAGTACGAAGGGCATGGGAACCACGAATATGACGGTGAACCAGGTGATCGTCATGGGCAGATGCAGTCGTCTTGGCATCGTGTCATTCCTTTCGGATGGATGTGGACATGCGTGCATGGGATGGGTCGGAATCCATGGAATCGCTCACCTCGAAGCAGGGAGTGCCATGTGCCAGGGACGGTAGCTCAAATGCGACGAGTCTGGCATCCGGTCTTATGGCCAGCATCGTCAATCCATTGCGGCGAGCCATGTCGACGGCACCGAGCTCTCCTGAGGAAAGGCAGGCGGTCGACCACATGTCGGCATCCGTGAGTGATTCCGACAGGATCGTGACCTGAGAGAGTGGATGAACGTCGAATTCCGGAGAGGTCACAATGTGGTGCCCGCGCTTGCTGAACCCCGACGTGGCGACGGCGCCATCCTGGAGATGGCATCGGGCGATGAGCTCACCGGGGGCGACAGGACTCTCGATCCCGATGTCCCATCTGAAATCCGAACATTGGGCGACGGCGAGCTGCATGTCGCCACCGCCGTTCAAGGCGACCGCTTCGGCAAAGGGACGCTGGGACCCGTTGCCGCTCGTGTATGTCAACGGTCTGAGAAAGCGTCGAAAGGCCTTCTCTATCGCCCACCCCTTTACGATTCCAGTCGGATCGTAGGCGCCTTGGGCGAAGGCGTCGAAGGATGCATGGGTGACTTGCCTCGCCAAGGCAGACCGCGCATAGACTTCATGGAATTCAGGGTCGCAGAGCAATGCGTTCCAGTCTCCTCGACGAGCCATGGAAACGAGGGAATCGGCTCTATATGGCGAGAACCTTTCATCGATATCGTTCAGCAATTCTCCTATGCTTGATACGACCGACTCGATATGTGGCGAAGACTCCCCTTGCCATCTCTGTGCTTCACTTCCTTCACTTCCGTCTCTTCTGTCTCGTCTTTCTTCCCTATATGTCGATCTGCGGTCCCATGGCTTGATCATTATCGTGAACGGGATGTCCATCATGTGGATGACTCTGACGAACATCGCTGCGGGCATCATGATTGGCCCTGTGAGGAGCTGGTCGAGCTGCCTGCCATCGACTGATTGATTGCGTCCTGAAGAGACCCGGTGAAACCGGTGAACGTTTCCGTCGCGCCACTCACGAGTTGGATGCTGGCGCTTTGCGCCTTCTCTGCCTCGGACTCATATGTGGGAATCACCTGTGCGCTTATCGTCTGCGATTGCTGTGTCTCCGTCGGATATGTTATGGCTGTCACATTCGTGATCGTTCCGTTCGAGACGGTGATGCGCACCTGGACGTCGCCACGATTCGTCTGGATCAGTTCGCCTGTGTACGTCCCATCGGCATACTTCGATGAGCTGCTGCTGCTGGAACTGCCCGAGCTTTCGGAAGCGCTTGCGCTCGGGCTTGCGGAGCTATCCGTGGATTGCGAGGACTGCGCTGAGTCTTCGGATGGACTGCCGATCGCGGTGGAATCCGTGGCGTTCGTCGCCAGGCTGCTTTCGGTGGTTGGTCTGAAAATGAGCACGACGACATCGATTGCCGCCGAGACGGCGATGAGGGCCGCCAACGCCATTCCCAGTGCGCGGCGTCGCAGCGCATGTGTCCTGTCACTCGTATGACGCATGGCTTCCCTCCCGGCTCCTTGACAGGCGTTTCGAATCACATCGGTCGTCTTGGCCGTGGGCTGACGGACGGGTCCGGATCAATCCCAGTCGAGGCATGCCCGCATGCGATGCCTGAGAACCAAGTTGGTTTCAGATAAAAGCATGCTGCTGGGAATTTCTTGGAAGCTGACTGAATTCTGGATTGAAATCTGCATATACGAGTCAGGAGAAGGCGTGCCGACCGTATATGGGTTAAGCCTTGAGCAGACTCGAATGCTTGGTCTTCCATTCGTCGAGCTGCTGGCGCAAGGTCCTGCGTTGGTCATCGCCGATGAATGAGGCGTCGATCGAGTGCTCGGCGAAGCTTGCAAGCTCGGAAAGTGTGAAGCCGATTTCTGAAAGTGCCTTGTAGTTATCGGCGATGTAGCCACCGAAGTATGCAGGATCGTCGGAATTGACGTTGATGAGCACGCCCTGGTCCATCATGTTGCGCAGCGGCAGCTCGTCAAGGCTGCCCACGACTTGGAGCCGCCTGTTCGAAAGTGGGCAGGTGGTGAGAGGGATTCTTTCTGATGCCAGGCGCTTCAGCAACTCTGGGTCGGTGACCGAGTGAATGCCGTGATCGATGCGTTCCGCATGCAGGTTGTCGAGCGCATCGATCACATATGACGCAGGCCCTTCCTCGCCGGCGTGGGCGACCCGATGCCAGCCAAGCGCCTTGGCCTCTTGGAATTGCTTGGTGAACAGATGTGGAGGATAGCCGACTTCGGCGGAATCCAGACCAATGCCGAGTATGTCCGAGGCTCTGTTCTTTACTGAATCGATTACCGATTGGGCGGTTTCGAGCGGCATATCGCGTACGATGCTCAAAATCAGTCCGCTTGTGATTCCATAGCGTTCCTTGGCGATGTGCATGCCCTCAAGCAATCCATCCATCACCATGTTTACATCGAGTCCGTTGGCAACGTGCACCTGTGGATCGAAGAATATTTCGGCATGTCTCACGCCTTGCGTGCTGACTTTGGCGAAATAGGCCAAGGCGAGATCGCGAAAGTCTTGTGCGGTTTTGAGCGTTCCCATCAGCTCGTAATAAAGGTCAAGAAATGACTGCAGATTCGTGAACTGATACTTGCCTTTCAGCTCTTCAAGGCTTGCATAGGGGAGTGCGACTCCATTACGTTGCGCCAGTTCAAGTGCCAGCTCGGGTTCCAGGGTGCCTTCGATGTGCAGATGCAGCTCCGCCTTCGGCAGCTGCTCAAGAGCGGCCATAATTGCTTCTGTTCCGACTTCTTCTGTGTTTTCTACGGCGTTTTTCATAAATTCCTAATCAATCGAGTCCGAAAAGTTCCATCTTGCTCGTATCTTAGTCGAGCTTGAAACCTTAGAATGGATGGATACGATATCGGTTCGCATACGGATAGGTTCAGTGGTGAACCGTTGCCTTTGCAGAGCGGCACCGGTGACGCAACTGGAGGTTGCGCGAGAATTTTGGTTGCAATGTCGGGTGCAACTCAAAGATGGTGGCAATATGCCAGATTCTTTGCAAGGGTGAGGATATACGAAAAAGCTTTCCATGCTTTTCACCGTTATGAGGAGAAGACATGAGTTTCAAGACCAACCTGCAGTCCTTGCGTGCCCAGCGCAACATGACTCAGGAACAGCTTGCAATGCTGCTGGGTGTTTCACGTCAGGCGATTTCCAAGTGGGAGTCCGAGAAGGCATATCCGGAGATGGATAAGCTGCTGGTCATCTGCGATCTCTTTGGATGCACGCTCGATGACCTGGTTCTTGGCGATGTGAACAGGCCAGGTCAGTCGGCTGCAGATCCTCGGCAATCGACTCGCAGCCATCATGAGGAGTCAGAAAACGAGCATGGCCCTGGAACAGGTGCCGGTAGCGTCGCGCTGTCTCGTGCCGATGGGCCGACTCTTCCCGCCGACGTTACCGGATACGATCTGGAACGCAGATCCTTTGCCTTGAAGATTGCGTCTGGAGTGGCGCTGATTCTTTGTGGTGTTGCAGTCTGCAGACTGTTTGACGTTGAAGATGGCGGATGGCTGATCGCAAGCCCATCGTTTTCTGAATTTCTTGTGGTGATCTGTGTGTTCACGGGTGTCGCTCTCGGTCTGGCATTTCTTGTCCCGGCCGGTCTGGCGCATGGCGGCTTTAGAAGAAGACATCCCTATGTCGAGGATTTCTATTCTGATGCTGATCGTTCGAACGCTGCCAGAAGGCTTGGCTTCGCTGTTGCTGGCGGCATCGCCTTGATACTGCTGGGCGTGGCAGTCCTCGTGCTCGAAGACAATCCATTTACGCAATCCTTCATGCTGCTCTGCGTGGCAGCTGCGGTTTTTGGATTCGTCTATTACGGAATCTCCTATGGCTTGCTCGACATCAATGAATATAACGCCAAGGAAGATGAGGATGACTTGACTGCGGTGAGCGGGCACGATGCAGAAGCCCTCGAAGAGAGAAAAAGGAAAAGGGCAATGGTCAATTCAATCTGCAGCATCATCATGTTCACCGCAACCGTGATCGCCCTGCTTGCTCTGTTTGGAGGACGTGGCGAATTGCAGATTGGAAGTATGACGCTGCCATTCTGGATTCCGTGGGTGATCGGCGGTGTGCTCTGTGGTTTGGCCGAGCCCATCGTGACCCTGTTACGCAGGCGCTGAGCTTCGATTCGCTCAATTTGCGACGAGATTCCGAGTTTTGCGGCAATTCCAAAGTATCGCACCCACTTTTTGGCTTACTGGCAATCAAATATCAACGTTTTCGGACATTGATACTTTGGAATTGCCGCAAAACTCGGAATCTCGCATAATGTGCCTATGATATTCACCCAGTCTGCGGAGAAAGCCGGAGTATCGATTGAATTCAGCGCCCCTTCAGTGATCCTCAGTGCCCTTCGGTGCCCCTTTGAGGGAAACGAGGGTTTGCCTTTGCTGATGAACCTCTATACTTATGTGTGATGCATAAACGGTTGGTGACAATGGGCAGCGAACAGACACAGGGCAGCGAACGGGCACATGCGAATATGAGTGAGAAGAGCAAAGGTGAAATTCCCGACTCAAGGCTATCTTTGGCGGATATTGAGCGCAGGCAGTCCAATCCTGCGAGCTGGATTGCTTTCATAGCTCTGATCCTCGTCGCCATCATCGCCCCGTATGGCTATGGCCGCTACATCGCGCTCCGCCACACGCAGGGCATCATATCCCGACTCAACATGATCGAGGCTCCAGGAATAGCGGTGATCGGTTGGATGGTCACTGTGGTGACGCTGATCGCACTTGCCATGTGCGTTCTGGAATCGAAGTCATGGTGGTGGCGCACGATATTCATCGTTGCGCTGTCCTCCGAGCAATTCATCTCAGGTCTATGCCTCCTGAAGATGTCATTCTGGTACGGCACCTATGTCGTTTTCGGCAAATATGCCTATCTCGCCAACGCCGCGAATCTTGGAGTCATCTCGGCTGCGCTCGGGGCTGCGGCGTTCGCCTTTCTCTTCGTCGCGATTCTCGTGATCGTGCGCAAGGATTCGCCTCTCAATGCACTCACGCACAGCTGGTCCGCCATGGCTCTGTTCTTCGTCATTGAGTTGGTCGCGTTGGGAATCGTCCTCTTCGGTGGTCTTCTGACCATCGTGTAAGTCTGCGAAAAGATGAAGCGGTGAAATAGCAGGGTAAGTGTATACTCTTGTCTTGGCGTGTTCCGCCCGCGGAAAGAGAGCGCTTCGACATTGGGTCGCAGCACCGCGCAGCAATATCAAGGAGGAGCCGTGGCACTTACGGCACAGGAAAAGCAAGAGATCGTCACCAAGTACGCGACGCATGAAGGTGATACGGGTTCTCCCGAGGTTCAAATCGCGTTGCTGACCAAGCGCATCAGCGACCTGACCGAGCACCTGAAGGAGCATAAGCACGACCACCATTCACGTCGTGGCCTGCTTCTCATGGTTGGCGACCGTCGTCGTCTGCTCGATTACCTCCAGCGTGTTGACATCGAACGTTACCGTTCGTTGATCGGCCGTCTGGGATTGCGTCGATAATTGAATACTTCCGCCCGAGCATATAGCTCGGGCGCTTTTGCATACCGGCATTCGGAACATGTGAATACGGTAGATGCTGAGCACGGCAGGTGGTTAGACGGATGAGTCGCGATGGCTTGAAAAAGGCCAGACGGTTCAGGGTATGACGAATAATGCAGACACAGCAGGTATCTCCAGCAAGGAGCGCGCGGTCAGGTATACCGCGTCCGGGATGCACAAGATGGATGAAGCGCTAGATGGCGCTAGGTTGTTAGCTAGATTGTCTAGCGAATTGATGAAAAAAATAGTGAAGGAGGAACCCGTGGAGGGTCCCGAAATACAAGCCGCAGAAGCGGCTATTGATAATGGCTCATTTGGCACGCGCACGTTGCGCTTTGAAACTGGCCGTCTCGCCCAGCAGGCCGACGGTGCAGTGGCAGCCTATCTTGATGATGATTCGATGGTGCTTTCAACCACGACAGCTGGTTCAAGCCCCAAGGAGAATTACGATTTCTTCCCACTCACCGTTGATGTGGAAGAAAAGATGTACGCAGCCGGAAAGATTCCCGGTTCGTTCTTCCGCCGTGAAGGCCGTCCATCCTCGGAGGCCATTCTGGCCTGCCGAATCATTGACCGTCCTCTGCGCCCGCTGTTCCCGCACACGCTGCGCAACGAGGTTCAGGTAGTCGAGACCGTATTGGCCGTCAATCCTGAAGACTCATACGACATGATCGCGCTCAACGCCGCATCTGCTTCCACGATGATTTCCGGTCTGCCTTTCGAAGGACCGGTTTCCGGCGTCCGCCTGGCTTTGATCGATGGCCAGTGGGTCGCCTTCCCACGCTGGAGCGAGCGTGAGCGTGCAGTGTTCGAAATCGTCGTTGCAGGTCGCGTCATCGACAACGGTGATGTAGCCATCGCCATGATCGAGGCAGGTGCAGGCAAGAACGCCTGGAAGCTCATCTATGACGAGGGCCAGATCAAGCCCGATGAGGATGTCGTCGCGCAGGGCCTTGAGGCGGCCAAGCCCTTCATCAAGGCAATCTGCGAAGCCCAGAACGAGCTGAAGTCCAAGGTCGCCAAGGAGACGAAGGAATTCCCTCTGTTCCCTGAATACACTGAGGATCTGTACAACCGCATCGACCAAATCGCCCATGGTGATTTGGATCAGGCGCTCTCCATCGCCGACAAGCTTCCGCGTCAGGATAGAATTCATGAGATCAAGGAGGGCGTCCGCGCTGCCCTTGCTTCGGAATTCACCGATATGGAGGATGCCGAGAAGGACAAGGAACTTGGCAACGCATTCAAGGAACTGCAGCGCCAGATCGTTCGTCAGCGCATCCTTACGCAGGATTACCGCATCGATGGCCGCGGTCTTCGCGACATCAGGACCCTGTCCGCCGAGGTCGACATCGTTCCTCGCGTTCACGGATCGGCTCTCTTCCAGCGTGGCGAGACCCAGATTCTTGGGGTCAGCACGCTGAACATGCTCAAGATGGAGCAGCAGGTCGACGCGCTTTCCGGCCCAACCTCGAAGCGCTACATGCACAATTACGAGATGCCTCCATATTCGACCGGTGAGACCGGCCGCGTCGGTTCGCCGAAGCGCCGCGAGATCGGTCACGGCGCCCTTGCGGAGCGCGCACTGGTTCCCGTGCTGCCCTCGCGTGAAGAGTTCCCCTATGCCATTCGTCAGGTATCCGAGGCCATCGGCTCCAACGGATCGACATCGATGGGTTCCGTCTGCGCTTCGACGCTGTCGCTGCTCGCAGCCGGCGTTCCACTGAAGGCTCCTGTTGCCGGCATCGCCATGGGATTGGTTTCCGGTGATGTCGATGGCAAGCACATCTTCAAGACCCTCACCGATATCCTGGGTGCGGAAGATGCCTTCGGCGACATGGACTTCAAGGTTGCCGGAACCTCCGAGTTCATCACCGCATTGCAGCTTGACACAAAGCTTGACGGCATTCCTGCCGACATTCTTGCAGCCGCCCTGCAGCAGGCCAAGGAAGCGCGCACGACCATCCTTGAGGTCATCAATGAGTGCATCGACAGCCCGGCCGAGATGAGCCCATACGCACCTCGCATCATCAGCACCACCGTTCCAGTCGAGAAGATCGGCGAGGTCATCGGTCCGAAGGGCAAGATGATCAACCAGATTCAGGAGGACACCGGAGCTGACGTCACCATCGAGGACGACGGCACGGTCTATATCTCCTCCGAGGGTGGCGAAGCCGCGGCCAAGGCCAAGGAAATGATCGATCAGATCGCCAATCCGCACGTTCCAGAAGCCGGAGAGACCTTCAACGGCAAGGTCGTGAAGACCACAAGCTTTGGCGCCTTCGTCAACCTGACGCCAGGAACCGATGGCCTGCTTCACATCTCGCAGATTCGCAATCTCACCAACGGTGAGCGCGTCGACGCCGTCGAAGACGTGCTGAAGGAAGGTGACACGGTCGAGGTCATCGTTCAGGGCGTTGACGACCGCGGCAAGATTTCGCTTGCCATCCCAGGATTCGAGAACCAGGAGAGCGCCAGCCAGTCACACGGCGATCGCGGTGACCGCCGTTCTGACCGTAGCGATCGTCGTGGCGACCGTGGCGATCGTGGTGGATATCGTTCACGCTACAGCAACGATGA
This sequence comes from Bifidobacterium sp. WK012_4_13, assembly GCF_041080835.1. NCBI lineage: Bacteria > Bacillati > Actinomycetota > Actinomycetes > Bifidobacteriales > Bifidobacteriaceae > Bifidobacterium > Bifidobacterium fermentum. The sequence goes on along the minus strand of NZ_CP129683.1, from coordinate 1,223,091 downwards.
CCGCCCACGTCGTCGTCGCGATGACCGTGATGATCGTTCTGACCGCTCCGATCGTGGCGATCGTGGCGATCGTGGCGATCGCGGATACGACCGCAGGGACCGCCATGATGACCGTTCGGATCGTAGCGAACACAATGACCGTCGGCATGATCGTGGCGATCGCAACGATCGCAACGACCGTCGCGGTGGCTACCGTGGACGCCGCGAAGTCCCTCACTATGCTCCAGACGAGCACTATGACGAGTATCGTGCAGACCGCGAAGAGCGCACTGAGCGACCACGCCGCAGAGTTCGCAAGGATTTCGAGCCATTCGAGGACTGATGTGCGGACGAGTCCATTAATCGCTGAATAGACGACTGCCATGCACCCAGGGAAGACCCGGGGCTGCATGGCAGTTCTATATCTCGGCCGGAGAGTGGCGAGCTTCGTTGCTGGGGCTGCTGGGGCTGCAGGCGCATCCTTCGCAGCCACCGATGCCTCATCGGGATTTCAGCTGCTTGGAATTTGCGGTCCCTCTCGAGAATCTTGAGAATCTTGAGAATCGAAGATCAACGCAGATCTTCAACGAACGAGCTTTATTCTTTCGATGTCATCGCGATGGCTTTCACGGTATATGACGAAGCGGTTGCCGATGACCTGGACCACAGAGGCCCCTAGCTTTTCTGAAAGCTCGGCAGCGGCATCGCGGGCTGTCAAGTCTGAGCCGTTCAGCACCGAACATTTGATGAGCTCACGATTTTCCAGGGTTTCGTCCGCCTGCCTGATGCTCGTCTCGGTGAGGTTGCTCTTGCCGATGATGATGAGCGGATTCAGGTGATTGCCAAGCGCACGAAGCTGCTTGACCTGATGCTTGTTCAGTTCCCTTGCCGAGCGGATGCCGTTATCTTCCATATGCGTATGTCCCTTCGTGATGTATCCTGCACACCATGCTAGCGTGCGCTGCAGTCGAAAGATTCGCGGTCCATGAGACAATGGACGATATGAACGGATTACTTATCGCTGTACTCGTGATAGTCGTTATTGTCGTCGTGCTGGTGTTGTGGGGGATTGGGGTATATAACGGCCTGATTGCCTTGCGAAACCGCGTTGCCAATGGCTGGGCCCAGATTGATGTTCAGCTCAAGCAGCGCGCCGATCTGGTGCCAAACCTTGTCGAGACCGTGAAGGGCTATGCGACTCACGAGTCTCAAGTGTTTCAGAAGGTCACCGAAGCCAGGGCCGGGGCAGTCGAAGCGGCGCAGCATGGCGATCCGGAGCAGCGCGCGCAGGCCGAGAACCAGCTGAGCAATGCTCTGGTGAATCTGCGTGCGACTGCCGAGGCATACCCGCAATTGCAGGCGAATCAGAACTTCATGGACCTGCAGAATCAGCTGAGCCAGCTGGAGCAGAAAATCGCCTATGCGCGGCAGTTCTATAACGATGTCGTGCAGAAGTTCAACATCAAGATTCAGTCGGTGCCGAGCAACATCATCGCGGGCATGTTCCACTTCAAGGAAGCGCAATTCTTTGCAGTGGCCGAACAGGATCGATCGGTGCCGCAGGTCAAGTTCTGACACCCAGGCAGCTCGTATTCGAATGCCTGGCGCAGTGCCGTAACGATTCACACGCACACCTATGATCGAGCGAAGCCCAGCAAACGGCTTACTGCGGCGCATTATGGCGCATTACTGCGCACTGGGAAATTCGAAATTCTGGGAAATTCGGTGAAATCTGCGCGTTGCCGCAGCGACGCTGCTCCATATTGCGCACACGAAGGGAAACATGTGATGCAACCAACTCAACGATCTCTGCACACGGACTCCGGTGAAGCACCGGCTTCGAAGCGTGAGTGGAATGTGAGACGGTTCATTCTATGCCTTGGAGCGGCGATAATCATCGCGGCTGTGGCAGTCGCCCTGCTCCTGGGGATTGGTGTGTCGAGTCTCAACGAAGCACCTCTCTCATATAATTCGCTCGATTACAAGACGCAGGTGCTGAAGAACGGCGATCTGAAAATTGAGCAGCGCGTGTCCATGAAGCTGAACGAGCGCGAAGATGACGATGGCGATACCAGGCCATGGCGTCAGATGTATCAGCAATATACGATCAATCCGAAAAATCTGACTTCGATTTCCGACGTTTCGGTTCGCAATGTCACGGACGGCACCACATACAAGCAGACCAAGCCCATTCCTCCCGATGATGTCTCTTCTACGAGCAACTGGGATTCAACCGAGGCAAATCATTGGTATATCGCCAATGTCTCCGATTCCGACAATCCAACACAATATGATGCCTCAAGTGCAGACAAGGATTCCAAATATCCTGTTGAGATCGGGTGGAACATTCCTGAAACCGATTCTGCCAAGGCGATGGTCTTTGACATCACGATGACGTTCCACGGCGTTTCGACTGCTCACCCGGATGTGACCAACTTCCAGTGGGAGCCTTTCGGCGACGCCAATCAGATTCCAATCGGCACGGTCAATGCAACCGTCAGCTTCCCTGAGGGCGTTTCATCGAAGAATTCCTGGGCATGGCTGCATTACGCGGGTCAATCCGAGACATCGCGAAAAAGCGATGGCACCTTGCAGTTCACGGCGCAGGATGTGAGTGCAGGCGAGCATCTCGATCTGGTCGCGATGTTCGATTCCTCGGCCAGCAGCGGCGTTGCGCGAACGAGCAGCTCCAATGCCAAGCACAGCATCATCGATGATGAGACCCAGCAGGAGACGAAAGCAAGAGACGCAGCGAGGTCGAAGGCAAGACTCACGATAATCGCCTGGATCATTGGCGGCATCGTTGCAATCATTCTCAGCATTTTCGCTGTGCGTGCCGCTTTCAAGACCTATGGAGCCTCGCGCTATCACGGCGATGTGGAGTACTGGCGCGAACCGCCGAACATGAGCCCAGCCTCGGCAGCAGGCATGCATGACATCGTCCTCAGGAAAACCTCGGACAAGGCCTCGCGGCAAATGGCGGCAAGCGTGCTGTCGCTCGCATCCAAGCATGCCATTTCAATTTATCCAGGCTCGGTCGCCGCGTATGGCACCATTGATTTGACGCAGGCAGATTCAGTGCAGATTTCGAGTGCGGTTTCGAGCGGCGACAAACGCCTCCAAAAAGATCTTGCTTCGACATCGACGATTGTCATTCATCCAGTCTGCTCGCATGATCGCGACTCTCTTAAGCTCAGCTCATCGGAAGATGCTGCATTGCACCTCTTGGAATGCGCGGCGCAACGACTCGATTCACCGGTATTCGACCTGAAGCAGATGCAGCGAAGCTTCAAGAAGTGGGAGTCGGGCTATACGGAACAGGCGAAGTTCACCAATGCGGTGAGTGGAGAATTCGCTTTGCTCGGGGCCACGCAGACGCGTTCAAGTTCGATTGGCCTGGGAATCTTGGGCATCGTCGTCGCGCTGGTCGGCACGCTTGCAGCCGGAATGACGCTTGGTGGGGGAACCTTCGTCATCGCCAGCCTATGCGGCTTCTTGCTCCTCGTGTGCTCCATCTTCGCGGTCATGTATGGCAAGGTCACGGTGCTCAATGACACCGGTCAGGAATATGCCGGTCAGATCCAGGGACTGCAGCGATACCTGCTCGATTTCAGCTCCTTCGAAGACCGTGGGGTCGATGACCTCGCTCTGTGGGACCGTTACCTCGTCTATGCCGCGGCATTCGGCATCAGCAACGAAGCATTGCAGCAGCTCGCGCGTGCCAATCCGAAGCTGAGCGACCCTCAATGGCTTGATTCGAACGCTTCCGGCTCGATGCTCTATTGGTCGTTCAGACCGTGGACATTCATGACCTATGGCTATATGGCGGGCAGTTTTGGCGAAGCGGCTCCGGGGATGCCAGCGGGAGCAGACTTCAACCCTGGCATCGGCGACATCGGAAGCCAGCTGACATCCAGCTTCTCATCAATCAGTTCAACGATTCATGCTGCTGCCCCTTCATCATCCTCCGGCGGCGGATTCTCCGGTGGTGGATTCGCGGGCGGTGGCGGTGGTTCAGGAGGCGGTTCCTTCGGCGGCAGATAGGCTGCCTTCAACGACTTCGGCAGCGTGTAGGGTGGGAGTGACCATCGTCGAGTCGAAAGGGGTTCCTGATGGAACTACTGCACAGAACAATCGGGCAGTTCAGGACCACTGCCATTGGTTTTGGGGAAATGCCGCTGACGATCGAGGGCAAACCCAGCCATGAACGGGCGATAGAGACCATTCATGCTGCGCTTGATGCGGGATGCCGTCACATAGATACCGCCTGGGCCTATTACGAATCTGGCGGCGAGGAGGAAACCGGCGAAAAGCTCGTGCGCCAGGCGCTGCAGTCCTGGAGTGGCCCGCGTGAAGATGTTCTGGTGGCGACCAAGGTCGGTCATTTCAGGAACTTCACCGAGGGCAGACCGACGTGGGATGTCGATGGGCGTCCGGAAACCTTGATGCGCAATGGCAGACAGTCAGCGCAGGCCCTGGGAAGAGACAGCATCGATCTGTTGTATTTCCACCGTCCAGATCCAAAAGTGCCCTATGGCGAGTCCATCCAGGCAATCAGGCAGCTGATCGATGATGGCGTGGCAAGGGCGGCAGGCATCTCCAATGTGGACATCGAGCAGATCGACCTTGCACGGACAATCCTGGGAGACAGGCTGGTGGCTGTGCAGAACCAATATTCGCCCATCAGCCGCGGCACCCAAGATACCTTGGAGCATGCCGAAAAGCTCGGGCTCGCATTCGTATGCTGGAGTCCGCTCGGCGGTTTCCGCAAGACCAGGGACGAGAGCATGTTCGATCCGTTCAAGAAGGTCGCCAAGGCTCACGGTGTCAGCTATCAGCAGGTCGTGCTCGCGTGGGAACTGAGCAAGGGCGATCACATGTTCGTGATTCCCGGCGCTCACCGTCCAGAAACCATCGTTGACTCGCTGCATGCCGGGCAGCTTGAGCTCAGCGATGATGAGCTTGCCATTCTCGGCTGAGAAGAAACCGCGGCTTTTGCAATGCAGGGCTGCTAGGCTATGCCAATAGCAAGCTGGCAAACCATGCGATGCTTCTCACGGGCAGGAGGATCAATGACTGTGGAAGAACCATTCGGCGCATTATTGCACCATGAACAGCATCAAGGAGCGCAAGGCCATCGGGCGCTGATCGTCGTCGATGTGCAGCCAACCTTCTGTGAGGGGGGTGAACTCGGCGTCGAGGGAGGCAATGCCGTCGCGCAGTCAATCCACGACTTTGTGAGCGCTCACCGCGACGATTACTGCTATATCGCCACGACGCAGGACTGGCACATAGAGCCGGGCAGCCATTTCTCGGACACGCCCGATTTTGTCGATACATGGCCGAGACATGGTGTCGCAGGAACCACGAATGCAAATCTTCATCCGCTGATCGCCGCGCTCGGCATCGAACATCATTTCAAGAAAGGCCAGTACGAGGCCGCGTATTCAGGCTTTCAGGGCATCGAGGACCTTGGCGGTCCGCAGATACCATCGCGTGAGGAATTCGCCCAGCAGAGCAAGGCAGGGCACACATTGAACGGTGAGCTCGATCGGCGCGGCGTGACCGACGTCGATGTCGTGGGCATCGCGGAATCGCATTGTGTGAAGGAAACCGCGCTCGATGCTCAAAAATATGGCCTACGAGTGCGCGTCTTCACCGACCTGACTGTCCCCGTGAGCCAGGAATTGGGTGAACAGGCGCGCAAGGAGATGAATAATGCAGGAATCATCCTTCAACCCTCACACTGAAATGGACGCATCGGCTCGGATCCTTGACGATACGCGCATCGACGATCATGATGAGGCGGGCAACCCCATTCCGGTGACCATACCGATCGATCTGGCTCCCGGAATTCGCGTGACATATACCACGAGGCTTGGCGGTGTCTCATCCGGAGACTTCGCTCAGCTCAATCTGGGTGGCAAGGGTGGCGACGATCCAGAGCATGTGCTTGCCAATCGCAAGGCGCTGTCACTTTCGCTGCATGCTCCGCTGTCGTTGGTCAGCCAGGTGCATTCCGGTCATGCGATTGACATTGACGAGGCATGCGAGCGCAATGCTGAGTTCGGCTTCGATGCCAGCGGCACGGTCGGCGGAGACGGGGAGACGCCCGATCAGGCGGACGCATCCGTGCAGGGCATCGCAGGCATGGTCATCGAGGCGGACGGTCAGGTCTCCGGGCAGTTCGATCTGGCTCTTGGCATGTTTGCAGCCGACTGTCTGCCAGTCCTTCTGGCCGATCCGCGCCACCGCATCATAGCTGCCGCGCACTGCGGTAGAAAGGGATTGCAGCGCGGAATCATCGCTGCGACCGTAGCAAGGATGAAGGCGCGCGGCGCGCAGGTCGAAGACATCGTCGCAACGCTTGGACCGTGCATCTGCGGTGACTGCTATGAGGTCGGAGATGGGATTGCATCCGAGTTCGACGCGCAATTCCCCGGGACGGCGACGAAAACCCGCTTTGGCGGACGCGGCATCGACATAGCTGGTGCGGCAACCATGGCGCTTCACGATGCCGGAGTGAACGATCTTGTGTCTTCGCTGTCTCGGGTGAATGCCGCGACGCAGTATCTGGAGCATGATCAGGAGCTTGACGATCTGTGCTCCAATGACGGGGAGGGGCCGAGTTCCCTTTCGAAGCGAGTCGCCGACATGCGTCATGGTCTGTGCACGCTGGAGAATCCGCTCTGGTATTCTCATCGCCGCTCAGCGCTCGCTGGCAAATCGCATGAAGGTCGCATGCTTGCACTTATCGAGCAGCGCGACTAGGCAGTCTTCGCAGTCTTCACTCGGATCGTTTTCCTCCATGGTGCAGGTCGCGTCCCTGGGGGTGCATTGCCTTGGAGTCTGGATGAACGATGACTCGAAGGCATAATCTTCAAGAAACCGTGGTTAGGCGCACGGACTGTGTCTACACTGGGTGCATGGAGCGATTTTCTGTTATTGTATCCGGATTTGACCGGTATGAGGGCGTTGACGTCAACCCTTCGCGCGAAGTTCCTGAGGCTTTGGAATCTCAAGGATTGAGATTTGGATCGAAAGATGAGACGAATCCAACGACAGAACTTGATGCAGACCTTGATGCGGCTGTCGGTTTCGATTGTGCGATCGACATTCACAGCGTGCTCCTTCCCGTGAGCTTCACGAAGGCGTGGCCGACGTTGAAGGCGGGAATTGACAGATATCGACCCGACATCGTCATTGCCACAGGACTGAAGCATGCCGCAAGAGGCATTGCATTGGAGCGCTGCGCGACGAATCTCATGGATGCAGCCCGTCCGGATGCCGACAACGTGGAGCCGAGAAAGATTCCAATCGTCGAGGATGGCCCCGCAGCGTATTGGACGAGGCTGCCACTGAGGTCGATACTCGAGGACTTCTCGACCCATGGCATCCCCGCCACGCTGAGTTCCGATGCTGGAACGTATGTATGCAATTCATTGTTCTACCATCTCCTGAACTGGACATCGCATCAGGCGAAAGTGCTCTCGGGGTTCGTGAGTTTCCCACTCGTGAACGAGCATGGCGACAACCTCTACGGTCTGCCGCTTGAACAGCAGATTGCCGCAGGGCGTGACGTGGTGAAGGAGACGCTACGGTATTATCGTGAACCAGCTGCCCGAGATGTGGTAATTGTCTGAGATGTATCTGTGAATATGATGAATGTTGCGCTGAGAGTGTGTGAAATAATTGACACTCAGACTTTTCCATCACGATTGGATATAGAGTCGTAAGAGGTGAGGTTGACGTACAGAGCCGGTTTACGTTGAATAGGAGTTTCGATGGTCGATAGTTTCCCCGTTGTATTGCGCGGTTATGACAAGGATAAGGTTGATGGAGCGCTTTCTGACATGCGTCAGAACATCGTCCGTCTACGCGAGCAGATCAAGGCCTATGATACGAGGGTCTTGAAACTCGAAGCGGAACTTCAGGATGAAAAGGCTCGAAAGTCAACGGTATCGAAGGATTCGTTCGCATCGCTGGGCGCAAATGCCCAGCAGCTTCTGGCTTCGGCGGAACAGACCAGCACTGAGCTGCTGAATCGCGCAAAGCAGGATGCCAACACGATCAGGACATCGGCCCAGGAGCAGTCCGATACCACCATCAACAATGCTCACATCGATGCCAAGCGCGTCCTCGATGAGGCGGAGTCAAAGGCGAAGTCGCTGCTGGATTCGGCAAGGGACAAGGCGCAAACCGTCACGGCGACCGCGAGTCAGCAGGCAGATCAGCTTCAGTCAACGGCAAGCAAGAAGGTGTCCGAGCAGCGCCAGGCAGTCGAACTGGAATTGCGCAATTCGCGCGAGGAGCATGAGAAGCGCATGGCTGCCGAGAGGGCTTCGCAGGAGCGTGACATCGCTGCCATGCGAGCAGAGGCGACCAAGGAAACCGCGCACCAGCGTCAGGTCGCCGACCAGGAGATCACCCAGTTGAAGAGCGAAGCCAACGATCAGATTCAGAAGGCTCTTGCGGAGGCCAACAAGAAGCTTGCCGACGTTCGAGAGCAGGTATCCCGAAATCTTACCGAAGCGAAGCGCAAGGCCGGTGAAATCACCGATGCGGCTCATGTCAAGGCTCAGCAGATCACGGATGAGGCTGTCGTCAGCCGCGCGGAGACACTGTCCAAGGTTTCGGCTGAGGTGCAGCAGATTCGCAAGGACATCTCACAGCAGCAGGATCAGGCCACGGCAAAGGTCAATGAATTGCTGAAGAACCTTGAAGAGCGTCGCGCCCAGACCGAGAAGGAAACGCAGGAGCTCCTTGGACAGGCCAAGAGCGCTCGCGAAGAGGCCGATTCCTATGCTGCACACAAGCGTGAGGAAGCTGAGCGTCAGGCGGATCAGATTCTTACCAAGGCTTCAGCGGATGCCCAGGTCGAAGTGGAGAATCGCCGTCATGCGGCTGAGCAGGAGCTGAAGGGTCTCAAGACCAGCATCTCCAAGCTGCAGCACCGTGAAGCCACCATAACCGCTCGTGTCGATGATCTTCGCTCCATCTTTGCCAAGTCCTTCGGCGCTTTCGATTTCTCGGAGGAGCATGCGCAGTCGTCATCCGAGTCCTCTGCGAAATCTTCGACCGGTGCCGACAACCAGGATGGCGAAGCAGATCCTTCAGTCCCATCGTCGGCCCTTTCGCAGGGTCAGCCCGGAAATGACCAGGCACAAGCCGACAACACAAGCGATTCGATGCCGGCCGTCCAAGGCAGCAATC